>JAUNVG010000013.1:40075-59576 GCA_030537735.1 Actinomycetaceae bacterium | reverse complement strand
AGACCACGGGAGAAAGGCAGACGGCGGAAGACAGGCCGACGGCGGCGGCGCCGGCGAACCCTCAGCTAACTACAACGCTAAGGTGACGAACCGGCCCACAAGCCCGCAAATCAAGACAACACCAACACGGTGGCTAGGCGTAGTCGGCAGCCAGCTGCAGCCACCACTGCGCGCGCCGAAAACGCGCTAAAGCCTCTTCCTCACCGAACTTGACCGGGGTGGAAGACGCCAACGACAAGGTCACAGCAGCACACCGAGCATACAAGTCGCGGGCGAAGCACTCGCGCTCAGCCTGCAGACGCCAAGCCTCCAACACTGTCTCCGAATCCGCGTAGTCACGGCAACGCCTCCCCGGTAAGAACAAGTCCAACCGCGAGCGCCACGGCTCCGTCGCAGGCGCTGCCACCCAGCGATCCGGCCGCAGAAAAGGCAAGACCGAAACATGTGCCAATAAGCACGCGTAGTCATCAGCTCTTAGACCCGGCCCCACCGAATCTAAGTCCAGCAGGGTCGTAATCCCCCGCCCGTCGGTCAGCAGGTTAGCTTCAAAGAAATCCCCGTGAACAGGTACCTGCGGCTGATTCACAACCAGGAGTCGCTCGATCCCAGCCAACAGTTCCTCCACCTGGGGTCTCAACCTCGGCAGCAAAGTCACCATCGCCTGCGCGTAATGCTGGCGCCGGTCTGTCCAAGAACTCCTCCTCGGCAAGGTCGTAACCTGCGCAGGTAGTTGATCCAGCACGTACTTAATCTGTGGGAACATGCGGGCGGCGGTGAACGGATCACGCGCAATCAGCTGTGCCAGCGGATACCCATAGCCGTGAGCTTGGATAATCGTATCCGCACTGGGCCGACCTAAAACTCGAGGCACCGGGACAGGCGCGGGGCCAAGCATGTGCAGCGTCGCCGCCAGGTGTTCAATCCTCTGCGCACTCGCGACCTTCACCCACGCCACGGGTCCGTTGTCACCGTCGGCGCGCAACACTGCGCGCCGAGTAGGCCGGTAAACCACGGGAGTTAGACTTCGCACCTGCGCCCCCACTTCCCTCCCTCCCGGGTAAGGAGCCTGCGCCAGAATATCCCTCACTGACTCAACCTCACTTGCCCACCCCAAGGAGGTAAGAATCGGGTCATTCGGATAGGTCCACAAGGAGGCAGTAACCGTCTGCTGAGTTTGCACCGCCGAGGACGTACCCACCGTTTCCCCACCACCTGCGGTTTCGGTACCCACCTGATTCGTGGGGTTGATTTGTGGTTCCCCGTGCGGGACAGCGGCCGCTGGGAGGACGAACCGAATGGCTTGCGCGCTGCCTCGTGGTATTTTCTCCGTGGACACCACCACCAAAACGTCGGATTCGCCCCCGCCCACCGCATTCTTACAACGCACACGGTAGGTCACCGACACCGCGCCACCGGGACGCATGTGCGTGGCTCCTACCTGCCATGACGTTACCGGCGTGGAGCATGCCAACGCCACCACGTGCGGTGCCCCCTCGCCTGAGAGGTAGTCGAGCACGTGGCGAGCGCGTGTTTGCATGCTTCCCACCCTAAAAGTTCATCATGGAACTACCGTTCTTGCCTAGTTTCGTGGAAGACTCTTGTTATGAGAAACCTCGCGTCCCTACCTAAAGCGCATTTGCATGTGCATTTCACTGGCGCGATGCGGCCAACGACGATGGTGGAACTAGCTCGCCAGCAGGGAGTGCGGCTGCCGTCTCACTTGCTGGTTGATGACCCGCTCACGGTGCCGGCCGACGCGCGCGGCTGGTTCCGGTTCCAACGCTCCTACGACGCGGCGCGCGCCTTGGTGCGTTCGGAGGCGGTGATGCGTCGGATCGTGGATGAAGCCGCCGAGGACGATGCGCGCGAAGGTTCGGTGCGTTTAGAACTGCAGGTGGACCCCACGTCCTACGCGCCTTGGGTGGGTGGGTTGACTCCGGCGTTGGAGATCATTATCGACCAGGCGCGTATTTCCTCGCAGCGTACGGGCGTGAGTTTGGGGATTATTGTGGCGGCCTCGCGGATGCGTCACCCGTTGGATGCGCGCACGTTGGCGCGGTTGGCGGCGCAGTACGCCGGTGATGGTCCCGGTGAGGTGATTGGTTTTGGCCTGTCCAATGATGAGACCGCGGGCGTGACGCAGGAGTTTTCCTCCGCTTTCCGGATCGCTCGCCGCGCGGGGCTGCGCGGGGTTCCGCACGGTGGCGAACTGCTTGGGCCACCGCATATTCGCGAGGTTCTAACCCATTTGAAGCCGACTCGTTTGGGGCATGGCGTGCGCACGGCGGAGGATCCTGAGCTGCTGCGAATGGTGGTGGATGCGGGAATCGCGTTGGAGGTATGTCCGGCTTCGAATGTTTCCTTGGGAGTGTTTTCTCAGCTCGAGGACGTGCCGTTGCGTCGGTTGTTTGACGCCGGTGCGCGTTTGGCGTTGAGTGCGGACGACCCGTTACTGTTCCGTTCGCGTTTGGTTGACCAGTATGAGTATGCCCGCGCTGTGGGGTTTTCGGACGCGGAGTTGGCGTCTATGGCTCGGGCTTCGATTGAGGTTTCGTTTGCGTCTGAGACGGATAAGTCTCGGTGGTTGAGTGAGGTGGATGAGTGGTTAATTACACGGTGACGAACTCCCTGGTTGCGGTTGATGGGATTAAGGTTCGAGTGCGGCGTTTTCGCCGGGATTTCCTGGATGAAGGCGAACCCACGTTCGTGCTGGTTCACGGCATTGGTGTGAACTCGGATTACTTCATTAACTTGGCGCACGACCTGGTTGAGTTCGGTGATGTGGTGGCGATGGATTTGCCTGGTTTCGGGCAGGCACCGCAGCCGGATGAGCCTCTTTCCATTGCTGGGTTCGCGGCAGTGGTGCACCAGGTGATGCGGTACGAGAAGGTGCGTAACCCGGTGGTGTTGGGGCACTCGATGGGGGCGCAGGTGGTGACGGAGCTGGCGGCGCGAGCTCCCGGCTGGGTGGATCGGATCATGCTGATTGGTCCTCCGGTTAATGCGGCTGAGCGTAGTCCTTCCCAGGTGGCGTGGCGTTTCATTCAGTCTTCGGTGCATGAGCCCTCTGGGGTGGCGGTTTTCGCTGTTACCGCGTACCTGCGTTGCGGTTTAGTGTGGTTCTTGAAGACGGTTCCTACCATGCTCACTTACCCGGTGCGTATGCGGTTAGCGGATGCGGGTGCGCGTACGGTGCTGATGCGGGGAGAGTTTGATTTCATTGCTGCTCCCCGTTGGGTTGAGGACCTGCGTATTGCGGCGCGTGAACGCACCGGGATTGATGCGCGCGTGGTGGAGGTTCCCGGTGGCGCGCATTCAGTGATCGTTGATCATGCTGACTTGGTGGCAGATGAGCTTTTGAAACTAGCTCGCCAGCCACGACCACCGCGGGGTACACGGGTTCGCCGCGAATCATTCGATACCGACGTGGTACAGGCCAGTGCAGATGCGATTGACGAGGACGATTCCGTCCTCGCCGACCCGTGGGAAGGTACTGCGGGGGCGGCTTTGCGGGATTTGGATCCGGACGACCCGGCGGTGAAGCAGGCGACGGGGATTGCGGATGGTTCTCAAAATGTTTTCGAAGCGTTGACTGAGCATGCGAAGGCGGCGCCGTCGTTGGGGCGGAGGCTGGCGGTTATCGGCTACGATTACGGGGTTTCAGCCGCGATTAAGTTGCGCCATGCAGCGCAGAAGGCGGGCGTGGTTGGGTCTGTGTCGATGGATTCTTTCCGTCGGCCGGGGGCTCCGGTGGCGGTCGGGCTGCCTGGGGTGTTGGAGAACTGGCGTTATTTGACGAAGTGGGCGCAGGCGCTTTACGACGACGGTTGGGATGTGCATTTGCTCGATGAGCTGCATTCCATGACTGGCCCATTACAGATGTTGTCACGCCGCGTGGATGCGTATTTGGAGCGGTTTGATTTAGAGGATGTTTATTTCTTCGCCCACTCTAAAGGCGGTTTAGTCGGCAAGATGTCGATGGTGGGGCCGGAGCGCGAGCGGGTTGCGGGAATGGTTTCGGTGGCGTCTCCGTATGCGGGTTCTTCGGTGGCGCATTTGGCTCCCACGATTATGGGGGTGTGGGATTTGCGGCCGGAGGATCCAGCGATTCGTGAGCAGTTCGCTGATTTGCGGGCTAATAACCGGATTGTGAGTTTGCAGTCTCGTTGGGATCAGCATGTGCCTTCGGGGTCTTGGCTTCCGGGTGCGCAAGTGGTGGAGTTGGATGCTTGGGGACATAACAGTTTGCTGGAGTCTAAGGTGGTGGCTCGGGCGCTGGTTGAGCACATGTCGGCTTTGCGCGACGCTTGAGCTGGAGGGGCTGCCGCCTCTCACCCACCCCGCCCAGCCCGCGGTGGTTGCCCTTGCCCCGACAACCCGCCCGCGCGCCCTCGCGCCGACAACCTACCCGCGCTCATCCACCGTGAGTGTTTAATCCAAAAACCAGCCCCAAACTGGCCCAAACACTCACAGTGGTGAAACCACACAACCACCCACCCCAGCGCCCTTCAACCACCGTGAGTGTTTAAACCAAAAACCAGCCCCAAACTGGCCCAAACACTCACAGTGACGAGGTGGGAACCCAGTTCGCGGTGTGCTGTCCTGGTGCTGGCCCTGCTGTCAGCCCTGGCTCCCCCCTGCACACCGACCCGCCTATCCCAGCAACCACCCACCCCAGCGCCCTTCAACCACCGTGAGCGTTTAAACCAAAAACCAACCCCAAACTGGCTCAAACACTCACAGTGGTGAAACCTGAAGCGGAGCAGGGGTGGGAGCTGGGGCGGGCCCAGAGACGGAGGCGGGGCGGGACCTGGGGCGGGACCGGAGACAGAGGACGAACCTGCCCGCACCCGCGAACGCACCCACCGTCCTCGTACGAAAAAAGAGGGGTGCGCTCCCTTCGAAGCACACCCCTCTTAACGGTAAGAACTAGATGGAGTCAGCCTCCACCGGCTCATCCAGCATCACGGCCGGAGGATTCCCGAACTGCCCAGCGCTCAGCTTGTCCACAATCGCGGCTATAGCTCCATCGCCCGTGACGTTAGTGGCCGTGCCGAAGCTGTCAATCGCGATGTAAGTGGCGATCATTAACGCGACTTGCGGCTCGGTGAACCCGAGCATCGAGGTCAGCAAACCTGATGCAGCCACGATCGCACCTCCGGGAACACCGGGAGCAGCAACCATCGTGATACCCAGCATGAAGATGAAACCAGCCATCAAAGCCACGTTGATCTCGATGCCGGAAATGTACATGATCGCCAGCGCGAAACTCGTGATCTTCAACGTCGACCCCGCGAGGTGCACCGTCGCGCACAGCGGCACCACGAAAGACGCAACCGGTTCGCTCACGCCCATCTTGATGGTTTGACGCAGCGTCACCGGGATGGTCGCGGCGGATGAGGACGTGCCCAGCGCAGTTACATACGCTGGCAGCATGGTTTTGAGCATGGAAAGCGGGTTTTGCTTCTTCAACGTGCCAGCAATCGTGTACTGCAGCAGAAGCATGAGCAAAGTGAGCGCGAAAACGATCACGATTATTGACAGGAACGTTCCGATTACGCGGAATACTTCTCCGGCGACGGTCATGTTCAAGATGATGCCGAAAATGTAGATCGGCAGCAGCGGGATAATGATTTTACCGATCACTCGGTTGATGATTTCGCGGAATTCTTGCGCCGCGCGGAACAGCACCTTCCCGCGAGTGATTGTCAGTCCAACTCCCAGTACGAAGGCGGTGATAAGCGCGGTCATTACGCCGAATACGGGTGGGATTTCCACGGTGAAGAACGGCCCGAGCAGGGCATCTTCGGGGTTGGCGGTTTCACCTACGGAGCCTGCTGCGAGCATGTGGGGGAAAACCAGCAGCCCGGTTGCGAGCGCGAGGAATCCCGCGGTGAGGGTGGACAGGTAGGCGATGGATGCGGTGATGGCGAGCCATTTGCCTGCGCCTCGCCCCAAAGACGCGATCGCCGGAGTGATGAGCCCCACAATGATTAGGGGGATTGAGAAGGACAGGAATTGCCCAAAGACGGCGTTGAATGTGACGAATATGCGGGTGAACCAGTCGGGCGCGATTAGTCCTATGAGGATGCCCGCGACGATTGCGATGAGTATGCGCGTCAGGAGGCCAATCTTGATTTTTTGGCTCATTGTGGGTTTCCTTGCGTGTCTGGTGAGACGTTTTAGCCTGTGTTATGGGCGTGCGTTTCCGCTTTGCTGGGCGAGCTCGACATGTAGGTTTACTCTGTCTTTACCTACCCGGTATTAGCATCCTATGGGTTGTGGCGTGCTCGGTTCGGTTGTGTCCACTACTCGTACACCTGGCGAGGGCGTGGGCCAGTTGCGCATCATAGCCGCCGAGGGCGTGCGGCCAGTTCCCCATGACTCCCACCGAGGATGCCGAGCCGATTCCCCATCCCCGCCGCCGGAGGATGCGTCTGCGGCTACGCATAACACCCGATCGAGACGCCAGGCCAGTTCCCCACGACTCCCACCGAGGATGCCGAGCCGGTTCCCCACCCCGCCGCCGACAACACGCAAAGCAAGCAGGCCTACGCCATTCACATGCCCACGCGCACCGGCTCGGGCACCAGCTCAATCCCCCACTTTTCCCACACACCTGATTTAACCGCTTCAGCGAGCTCCATAATGTCCGCAGCCCGCGCTCCCCCACGATTTGTTAAAGCCAGAACGTGAGCGGTCGAAAGGCTTGCCGGCGCGCCGGCGCGCACCTTCCACCCCGGTTCGAACCCAGCGTTGTGTATCAACCAAGCTGCCGAGGTCTTAACCCCGTTCGAGTCAGGTTGCTTGAACCGCGGCGCATTATCGGGAAGGTTGGCTACGTCCTCGTTAGAAAGGATCGGGTTGGTGAAGAACGACCCCGCCGAATACGTGTTGCGTTCAGCGTCATCCAGCACCATGCATTTGCCGCGACGCACCTCCAGCACCGCATCGCGGACGGCGCGCGCATCCACTCGCTCACCCACCTCGACTCCCAGGTGGCGCGCCAGTTCAGCGTACTGCACGGGGGCGGATAGGGATGCGCGGCGAGTGTGGAACTCTACCTCCAACACCACCCAGCGCCCGGTCGGCCCCCAGGTTCGACCGCCGCCGATAGACTCGTCGAAGGTGGATTGCTTGAGGATGGAGGTGCGGTACCCCAAGCCCAGTTCCGATACGGTGAGGGTGCGCCGGCGCTTCTCCAACCGGTCGTAGACCCGCACGGCCGCGAGCGTTTCGCCCATTTCGTGGCCGTAGGCGCCGATGTTCTGCACCGGGGAGGCTCCCACTGTGCCGGGAATGCCAGAGAGGGATTCGAGGCCGGACCATTCTTGTTCCACCGACAGGGCGACGAACTCATCCCACGGCATTCCACCGGTGGCACGCACCACCACTCCTCCGCAGCCGGTGTCATGGTCCACGTGGTAGTCGGAGCGCATGTCTCGTACCACTACCCCGTCGAAACCGGCGTCCCCCGCGACCGTATTGGATCCGCCACCGAGCACGAAAACGGGGGTACCGTCCTCGTCAGCGGTGCGGATGGCGTCGACGATTTCGTCTTCCGTGGTGGCGCGTACGAAGGTCCGCACCGGTCCGCCGACCCCCATGGTGGTCCAGTCTTTCAGTTCGTCCGAGGACGGGTGGTGCTGCCGGTTGGATGGCACCGTTGGCACCGGGGTGGGGTTGATGGGTGCGGGGGCGTAGGTGCAGGAGTTCGTTTCGTCGGGGTTCATCGTGGCCTTTCCATTTGTCTATTGACATTGTAGGCACTCGCTGCCGCGGTGGCTCCGCTGGGGCTGTTTCTGCGGGCTGCTTCACTCCGGCACTCCCACCGTGAGTGATTAAACCAGTTTTGGGCACGAAGTTGGCCTAAAAGCTCACGGTCGCGAGGTTAGCCCCACCCCAAACCACCACCGTGAGTGATTAGGCCAGATCGGGATGCGAAGTTGGCCCAAAAGCTCACGGTGGCGAAACCAACCACACCCCAAACCACCACCGTGAGCCATTAGGCCAGATCGGGACGCGAAGTTGGCCCAAAAGCTCACAGTCACGAAACCAACCACACCCCAAACCACCACCGTGAGCCATTAGGCCAGATCGGGACGCGAAGTTGGCCTAAAAGCTCACAGTGGCGGGGCAGGGGCGACTCCCCCTATCGTTACTGGGTGCGGGTGGCGGCAGGAGGTAGTTGCGGGCGCAGCTCGTCCAGCACCGACTCCACCAGCGTCGCTAACCAGGCTGGGTTCGCGCCCGTGCCGCCAAGCGCGGTGGTAGTCCCCACCGCAGCACCACGCAGCAGCCACTCGACCCCGATGTCGTTAGCGGCCGCGAACTCGATGTCCTCGGCCGTGCTCCACCGCAGCGTGCCCACGTACCCCACGCCCGGCGCGAAAACCGCGGCCCGCAGCCAGAGGGCGGTATCGCCCTCGTCATTCCAAATCGGGTCGGACTCCAACACCCGCACGAACCGGTCCGCGGTTGGTACATGCCAGGCGCGGGTCACCGGTTGGCTAAGCGCCTGCAACTGCTCTGCGTCCGGCTCACCGAGGACGATATCTCCCACCCCTAAACGGGTCGCTTGCGTTACCAAATCCCCGTTTTCATCCCCGCACAAACAGTGCGAGAACGCGGCGAGCAAGCCTTTAGCGTAGGGTGCTTCAGCTGCAGCGAGATCGTCTTCGCCACTTAGTCGCAAGGGCACATGGACGGTGGTTTCTTCTTCTTTCCCGAGGACGTGGCGCGCGTTGGTCTCTTGGGTGGGCACTACGCGGGGCCCTGTCCCGGGGCAGTCGCTGACCACCTGGTAGTGAGTGTCGCGCTCGCCCGCACCCGAAGTGGGCGCGATGGGGTCTATTCGGTAGTTGGGGCATATCCCCTCCCGCGAGGGCCACGGCTGCAAGTCGGGGCTGATGGCGGGGTCATGCCAATATGCTTGCCGGCTGAACGCTAACGAATCCAAGGCGAAAACGCGCTGCCCGTTTGCTGCCGGCCAAGGCTCAAAGGTGAAGACTGTGTTTGCGCGCAGCTCTTCCCTGGAAGCGGTCGGACCGTCAGCTGATGCCGCCCGGTCGGTGGCGCGCGCGGTTCCACAGTCAGTTGTTTCAGCTGCGGTGCCGGGAGCATCTGAAGTGTTGTTAACCTCAACCTCTAGACAGTGCCCTTTCGGTAGCTGCGCAGCCTCTTCTAAGTGCAGTAAGGCATCCTCTAAAGTCAAGGCGAGCCGTTGGAAAGGACTGGCTGCATCCTGCCCAATACCAGCTAGATCTGCGACACTGGCATCGCGCAGGTAAGGAATATCGATTAGGGAAACACTATCGGGGGAACCGATGACGTCGAGTAGTGCGCAGCCGCGCCATTGCGCCGCGAGATCCACCTGCCACTCAGAAAGCGACTGCCCCTCGGAAAGTGGTGACGCTTGACTGGAATTACCGTTGCGGCTGGTTTGCTTGAGCAAGCTGACACCGACTTCAGCGATGTTTTCATTATCGCGATAGAACCCCGCTTGGATATTGGTTTCATCTGCAGCGCTCACGGCCTGCAATTGACCTGAGAGGCTAGGCACGAATCGGTACACGAGCCGGCCCCGAGGCGCGTTAATAGTCAACTCCCACGCATCAGCTGCAGAGGTGAGCGGTAATGGCACACATTCGGCTGCGGCCTGCGCACGAGCACCTAACCGTTCATCGCTTAGAACGAGGCCGCGTCCGCCACTATCTTTTCGCGCGCAGCGTTCTTCTGACTATTCGTGAGCGCAGTCAGACGATATGAAAACACGTCGATCCCCCTATCATTTGCCTACCCCTAGAAATGCTGGGGTTGGTGGGGTCAGGAATATGATTGTCACCAGCGCTTCAAACTCGCCCCATCGTGAGTGCGATCAGAGCTAAAGTTGCGGTCACTTTCAGAGTTTCCATTCCTTTCGGATTCCAACTAGATGAAACCGAAAGCACCATAGGCGGGACTTTTGACCTACGCCAAGCATTGCGCATCTCACATTCTGGCATTCTTTATATCCCAGGTGAACAATTATTCCAGGCTACCGACCGTCCTCGGGACGCAAATTCCCCGCCAAGAGCACCGACACGAGGACGGGCAGTGCGATAAACCCCAGCGCCCCGCGGTAGCCGACGTGCTCGGCGATATAGCCAATAACAGGTGGGCCCGCCAGGAACGCACCATAACCGATGGTGGACAGCACCGACATGCGAGCAGGCGCCATCGCCGCATCACGCGCCAACGCACTCGCAGCAGAGGGGAATCCAAGGGCTGACCCAACTCCCCAGGCCGCCACCCCAATCACCGCCAAACTAACCCAGGGAGACAACGCCAACAGCAGCAGCCCCACGATCGCAACCACCAAGAGTGAACGGAGCAAACGCACCGGCTCCACGCGGGTTTGCAAGCTGGGTGAAATCAAACGAGTCAGAGTCAGCACCGTCAAAAACAGAGCCAACGCTAAAGTGCCCGTGGCGGGCGCCAAACCGAAACCATCCACCATCGCAAGCGCCAGCCAGTCGTTGGCCGCGCCCTCCATCAGGCCGGTACCCAACACCATGACGCCAATGAGGACGGTGCGCCGCTCTTTCCAAGCACGTCGAGTTCGCGCGGTGGCACCTTCGTCCGTGTTGGCGAGACAGTCGATCACAGGCTGGGGAATGTAGTTGCGACCTGCCCACACGATTGCCAGTGCGCTAAACGCCGCCACTGAGAGCAGGTGGACAGGGACACTCACGCGGGTGGCGATCGCCACTGCCCCTAAGCCGGCTGCTGCGACCGTGCCGATGGAGAACGCCGCGTGATACCAAGGCATTATGGGACGTTGGGCGAGTAGTTCGACGAAGCCGCCCTCGACGTTCATGGTGGAGTTCCAAAGCGCTGTGCCCGCTTGGAAAACGAAGAGCGAGGCCGCCAATGCTAGTGGCGAGCGCGCTTCTAAGGAGCTCGCAATCATTACTGCTCCCACGGACCAGATAGCGAAGCCGGTCCACACCGTGTTGCGCGGCCCGAAGCGAGCCACCACCGGCCCGGAGATCGGCAACCACAGTACCGACCCCAGGGCCCCTACCAGTAGTAAGTGCCCCATTTGCGCTGGCGAAAGCGCAAGGAGGTCGCGCACCGTGGGAATGCGGGAAAGGAACGTCGCCAGGGTGAATCCGGAGAGGAAGAACGTGACCAAGGTCGCGCGTGATGCCCATTTCACCGAGGGCGAATCCTGCGTTGGCAAAGTCTGCGCAGGGGAGGTGGTGGTGGGGAAACCGAAGGCTGGATCCGTGTTGGGCGAGGGGTCCGCGCTTGCGGGTTTCGCGTTGGGCGTAGGGTCCGTGTTGGTACGCGCCGTTGCCGCGGGATCCGTATTGGGCGTGGTGTCCGCGCTTGTAGGAACCGCCTCTACGCGATCCGCAGGCCCAGAGGCCGCCGGCACAGGGTCGGCGGGCGTGGGCCTGGAGTTTGCACGGTCCGCTGGCGCCTGCCCGACGATCCTATCCCCCGCGCATTCTTCCCCACTACGGAGGGAACCGTTCACGTCCTTGGGTGAACTCTCCACCGATGCCCGCTCCTTCCCAACGGTGTCTACCTACCTACCCGCGCACCGTCCTCGTCCGTACATACGCTAAAGGCCCCCACATTCGTGAGGGCCTCCAAGAAACCAACGTCAGCGAGTCTCGCGGTGCGACGTTGACTTACGGCAACGCGGGCAGAACTTCATCAGTTCCAGGCGATCCGGCGTGTTGCGACGGTTCTTCTTGGTGATGTAGTTGCGTTCCTTGCACTCGGAGCAGGCCAGAGTGATCTTGGGGCGAACGTCTGATGCCTTGCTAGCCACGGTTTTTCCTTACCTTGAAACGATCTTGCTCGGCGTTGCACGCCCTCTTCCGAGTGCTGCTGAGCCGGTAGCGAGGGCGGGGCTCGAACCCGCGACCTCACGATTATGAGTCGTGCGCTCTGACCAGCTGAGCTACCTCGCCGACGTTTGTGTTGCCGACTTGGTGACCCCACAAACAGAGCCCCGAAAGGGAATCGAACCCTTGACCTTCTCCTTACCATGGAGACGCTCTGCCGACTGAGCTATCGGGGCAACGCGGATAACTTTACTTGAGTTAGCCACCGTCTGGCAACTTCCCCAAGTGCGTTTGTTATCACACACAGAGCAGGTAGCTAGTTTTCACTAGTTGGTCCTGCAGTGGCGGGTGAGGGATTCGAACCCCCGAAGCTAGAAGCAGCTGATTTACAGTCAGCCCCCGTTGGCCGCTTGGGTAACCCGCCGAGGCCTCTAATCAGCGTTTCCGCCGATCAGGTGACGCCGTGAAAGCTTATCAAACATTCACACCCGAGCGCCAATTCACTCCGTTCACCTGGCCACACATCGTTTGGTGCATCATTACGGCGAGGACGTTGGCTGCGGTCGAGTGGCGCTCGCGTAGTTCCGATGTGGTTTCCCTCTCAACCTCGGAGTGAACGCTTCGACACGCTGCCCGCGACCACCCCCTCTGTCTTCCCCCCACTTCCCCCCACCGTGAGCATTTAGTCCAAAAACACCCCCAAACCTGGCGCAAACCCTCACAGTGGCGTTATGCAGGGCTCAGCGGAGTGGCGTGCGGTAGGCTGAAGGTGGTTCTCCGCCGCGGTCGCGGAATTTACAGATCTGAGAAGTGAGGCAAAAATGGCTGATTCGTCCTTTGACGTGGTTTCGGAAGTTGACTCTCAGGAGGTCGCGAACGCGGTTAACCAGGCCGCGAAAGAGGTAAACCAGCGTTATGATTTCCGTGGCGTGGACGCGAAGGTGGAGCTCGGAGGTAAAGCGATCACCATGGAGGCGAATACGGCAGAGCGCACCCTTGCGGTTCTGGACGTTTTGCAGTCGAAGCTAGTGCGCCGCGGTGTTTCGCTGAAGGCTCTCGATTTGGGTGATGGCGAACCGAAGGCGTCTGGCAAGATCTACCGCCTGGTCGGCGCTATCCGCGAGGGCCTGAACCAGGAGCAGGCGAAGAAAATCACCAAGCTCATCCGCGACGAGGGGCCAAAGGGGATTAAGGCGCAGATCCAGGGCGATACGGTGCGCGTCTCCGGCAAGTCGCGCGACGCCCTGCAAGAAGTCATCGCCCTGCTGAAGAAGGCCGATATCGACGCGCCCCTGCAGTTCACGAACTACCGGTAGTGAGCAGCGTTCCTGCGTCGTGACACTTGACGAGGGCGTGGCCGGCCTTCCCGTGATAGGTGGCGTGCCCGACGTATGCGCCGCGTCCGTAATAGGCGGCTCTCCCATAGCAGGTGGCCTTCCCGAAGTATGTCTCCCGCCCGAAGTAGGTGGCTCTCCCGGAGTATGAGACTTTGTCCTCTCATGCGGGACCTAACCGCGTGCCCAGACCCCTGGCAAAGCGCGGGTAACGTCGATCACTGCTAACAGGCGGGGACACCAGCCCCAGGCACGCGCGAACCGCGCTAACACCAGGAAGCCACGCCCCACCCTCGCACCGCTCAGTAACCGGCGAGTTTTTCCAACCGAGCGATACGCTCCTCCATCGGAGGATGAGTGGAAAACATCCGCGCCAGCTGCTGTCCGCGGAAAGGATTAGCAATCATGAGCGCACTCACGTTGTATCGCGACGGAGTGGGCTCCAGGGGCTGCAACGTATTCCCCTGCTCGAGGCGGCGCAACGCGGACGCCAACGCCAGCGGATCTTCCGCGAGGAGGGCACCATCGTGGTCGGCTTCGAACTCTCGGGTACGGGAGATCCCCATTTGCAGCACTGCTGAAGCAAGCGGGGCAAGGAATATCAGCAACAGCATGAGGATGGGGTTCCCTCCCCTGCCGTTATCGTCAGACGATGGCCGCATACCGAAGAACATTGCCCCTTGCGCCAAAGACGTGATCACCGAAGCGATTGCGGCAGCGGCTGAGGAAGTGAGAATGTCGCGGTTATACACGTGCATGAGTTCGTGGCCGAGGACGGCTCGTAGTTCGCGCGGTTGCAAAATGTCGAGGATCCCTTGCGTGCAGCACACTGCGGCGTGGTTGGGGTTGCGCCCGGTGGCGAACGCATTGGGGGTGGATGTGGGCGCGATGTAGAGGCGCGGCATGGGCTGGCCGGCCCGCTGGGCGAGTTCAGCAACCATGGCGTGCAACTGCGGAGCCTCTTGCTGGCTGACTTCGACGGCGCGCATGGAGGCCAAGGCAAGCTTGTCGGAGAACCAGTATGCGTACGCGTTGGTTCCAAGTGCCATCGCAATGCTGAGAATGAGCCAGAGGTTGGAGCCCGTTCCGTAAGATAGCGTTGCTCCAATGGCCACTACTAGCCCGGTTAGTGCTGTGAAGAGCACCGCTGTTTTCACAGTGTTGGAGTGCATGGTGTACCTCGTGAATACCTGACTTTTCATCTTGACTCTATCCGTGGGGGCTGACAATTTCATGAGAAGTTCCTGAAGGTGAGGGTGGGGGTGCCTTGATGCAGCCTCGCGCGCCTGTCCGCCCCCGCGCTTACCCACCGTGAGGGATTAGTCCAAAATCCACCCCGAAACTGGCCTAAACACTCACAGTGGCGAAATCAAGGCACGACCGCCCGTTTCCTCATTCACCCACCGTGAGCGTTTAATCCAAAAACGACCCCAAAACTGGCCTAAACACTCACAGTGGCGAAACCAGGACACGACCGCCCGTTCCCTCACCCCAGGCAAACACCGAGGGCGCGGATCTCACGATCCACGCCCTCAGTTCAGCTTCACAAGCGAAGACTTCACACGTCAGCCAAAGCTCGACCAGGAGTCAACGCCCGAAATCCGCACAGCACCTCTTATCCGAAGTTCTCCCCCGGAGTACCGATCAGGTCAAGCTCATCCCCATCGTCCTCGCCCCGAGAAATCGCGGTCATAGCAGCTCGCGAAACCACTTTCACACGCTCCCGCGGCCCGCGATCGCCTTCAACTTCACAGTAGTCCTCGCCCAGCTGCTGCTCATAAGCGTCAAGTAGTTCCCATCCCTGCCAAGTGGTGTAGGGAATACCGCGTTCTTCCAGCAACGCGATCATGGCTTCATGCCCGACCGCTTCACTACCTGCGTGCAATACTCCTGCCTGCGCATCCTCCACCAGGTTCGCGATGGTTTCTTGCGCGTCGGACTTGGTGGATCCGATGAGCCCGACGGGGCCGCGCTTGACCCACCCGGTGGCGTATAGGCCGGAAATGGGCTTCCCATCCGCGTCCAAAACGCGCCCAGCTTCGTTCGGGATCACGCCGCGCTTGTTGTCGAACGGCACCCCTTCGATGGGGCTGGAGAAGTACCCTACCGCGCGGTAAACCGCCTGCACAGGGGTGTCGATGAACTCTCCGGTTCCTTCCACGTTCCCATCCCCCACCAGGCGAGTACGTTCGGTGCGGATCCCACGCACGTTCCCGTCCTCGTCGGCGAGGATCTCCGCCGGCGCGTGGAACATGTGGATGTGGATGCGACGCGACGCGGTGTGTTCGTCCTCCATCGCGTAGTTAGTGAGCGCTTTGACGACTTGTTTGGTTTGGTTCGACGCTTGGATCGCGGCTTGGGATCCTTCGTCGAAGTCGAAATCTTCTTCGTAGACGATCACGTCCACGTCGGGCTGTTTACCGAGCTCACGCAGCTCCAGGGGCGTGAACTTAACTTGCGCGGGGCCTCGCCGGCCGAATACGTGCACGTCGGTGACCGGGTTTTTCCGCAGCCCGGCGGCGACGTTTTCGGGGATTTCGGTCACCAGCATGTCCTCGACGTGTTTGGCGAGGACGCGCGCGACGTCCAAGGCCACGTTCCCTACACCGATGACGGCGATTTCTTTGGCGTTTAGTTCCCATTCGCGCGGGTAGTCGGGGTGCCCGTCGTACCAGGAGACGAAGTCGGCTGCCCCGTAGCATTGCGGCAGGTCTACGCCGGGGATGTCGAGGGGTGCATCCCGATCCGACCCGGTGGCGAAGATCACAGCGTCGTAGTGGTTGTGGAGGTCTTCGACGGTGACGTCCTGGCCAATGTTGACGTTGCCTAGCAGGCGGATGTCTCCGCGTTGGAGGATCTTGTACAGCGCCACGATGATTTGTTTGATTCGCGGGTGGTCGGGGGCCACGCCGTAGCGCACCAGGCCGTAGGGGGCTGGCAGGCGTTCAAACAGGTCGATTTCTACGTCGAGTCCTGATTTAGACAGGATGTCGGAGGCGTAGATACCTGCCGGGCCGGCACCGATTACTGCAACACTGAGCGGACGAGGCTGATTCACTCCGGGCTCACTTTCCACCGCGCGTTCGCGGGCTCGTAAGACACAAACACCGTTATTCTACGGATTTTTTCGTCGGATGCGCTATTAGACGCGTTACAGGTGGGGTTAAGGCTGGTTTTGCTGGCATTGTTCCATGATGGCGTCGCAGGCTTGGGTGGAGCGCGTAATCACTTCGTTAATGTCGGCGCCACGCCCGATGGCGTTCATCCCGGTTTCGAGGATGGCTCGTATGAAGGCGGCGGTGAGCTGGGCGCCTTGGGGGTCGAGTTTTTCGCATTCTTCTAGAAGCGTGGCGGCGAGGAGCTGGTGTGCGCCATCAACTTGTTGCAGGGTGTGTGGGGGCATGTGTCTCGCCATTGCCATTAGTTGGGCGTGCCCGGCGTGGTCGGCGCGTTGGAGGTTGGTTTCGACGTATTTTCGTATGCGTTCGCGCGGGTCGCTGCTGGTGGCGAGGGCGTTTTCGACGGCTTCGATCCAGGGCGGCAGGTGTCGGGCGAGGACGTGGGCGGGGAGTTCGTCTATGGAGTTGACGTATCGGTAGATGGAGTTGCGCGCGATGCCGGCGCGTTTGGCCACGGCTGTTGCGGTGAGCGCTTGGGGGCCTTGGGTGAACATGATTTCTTCGGCGGCGTCGACGAGTGTGGTGATCATGTTTTCGCGGCGAGTGTTTGGTGTGGGCATGTCTCTATTGTGGCACAGGGGCTAGTGCGTGGGCTGTAGGGATTGGATGGATGCGGGTTCCATGGGCTTTTCGCTGTTATTTGAACCTCCCGTAGCGTATGCGCGTTCGTACTCCCCGACCACCCACGTCCTGCCCTGTCCCCCTTCACCCACTGTGAGGGTTTAGTCCAAAAAGCACCCCAAAACTGGTCTAAACACTCACAGTGGCGAGACTGGACCAGCGCTGGGATCGGCCGCAGGCCACCCGCAACCAGTCCCCGCTCCCACTCCCTGCCCACCCCACCACCACCCGGCGCGACAGGGTGTCGCATTTGTGCTACACTCAAATGAGACAGGGTGTCGCACACTTGTTTTGTGCCCCACCACCCCACCGAAACCGACGGTCAACTCAAAGCCGCCGACAACACTTCGGGAGTGACCATAATGACAACATCGAAAAGCAACACGCGCTGGTTTGCCCTAACCACCCTGGCCGCGGGACTAGCAATGATTGTCCTCGACGGCACCATCGTCGGTATCGCACTACCAACCATCATCGCCGACCTCAACCTTGACCTATCGACCGCGCAATGGATTAACGCTCTCTACGCCGTGGTCTTCGCCGCTCTCCTCATGAGTTGCGGACGTTGGGGTGACCTGGTCGGCCGCCGCCGCATCTTCACCGGCGGCATCGCGGTCTTCATCGCCGGTTCCGTTATCGCCGCCCTCTCCCCCAACGCCGCGCTACTAATCTTCGCTCGCGCCGTGCAAGGTGTCGGCGGAGCCATGGTTCTGCCCAGCTCCCTCGCCACCGTGAACGCCACCTTCCGCGGCCGAGATCGCGCTATTGCTTTCGGAATCTGGGGAGCCATCATGGCTGGCGTAGCCGCTATCGGACCTCTCCTTGGCGCCTGGCTGACCCAGACGTGGTCGTGGCCTTGGATCTTTTGGGTAAACGTCCCCATTGGCGCCCTTGTGATCGTCGCCGCCATTGCATTCGTTGACGAAACCCGCTCCCCGAGCGAATCCGGTTTCGATTTCACCGGCCTAGTCCTTTCCGCTGCCGGTTTCGGCGCGCTAGTTTTCGCGATCATCGAAGGCCCCACGTATGGTTGGTTTTCTCCGCGCGAGGACGTCTCCGTCCTCGGTCTGACATGGAAAGTTTCAAATCCGGTGAGTTTGACGGCGGTTATCGGGTTTGTTGCGTTGGTTTTAATCGCAGCGTTCGTGGTTACGCAGCGGCGGCGGACGAAACTGAATCAGCCGGTGATTATTGACTTGTCTTTGCTTTCGTTCCCCACTTTCCGTTGGGGCAACCTCGCCGCTATGGCGGTAGCTGTCGGTGAGTTCGCACTGGTTTTCATTTTGCCGCTTTATCTGATGTCTGCTGCGGGTTTGTCGATCATGCAAGCGGGTTGGGCGCTAGCTGCGATGGCTGCTGGGGCTTTCGTTTCCGGCGGGAGCGCGCGTTTCATAGCGCAAAAGCTTGGAGCTGCGAAGGCTGTTCTGCTGGGATTGTCGCTTGAAGTGGTGGCGGTTTTCGCAACTGCTGTCGTGGTTTACCAGGGCCGCTCTGCACTGGTTGTGGCTGCGTGTCTCGTTGTTTACGGCACGGGTCTGGGGATTGCTTCTGCTCAGTTGACTTCGACGGTGTTGGCCGATATTCCGGTTGCGCAGTCGGGGCAGGGTTCGGCCACTCAGTCCACGGTACGTCAGCTCGGGTCGGCGTTGGGTACTGCTTTGGCGGGGACGATTGTGGCTGCGACTTTACCGAGCGCTATCGTTAATCAGTTGGAGCGGGCCGGCGCTGGTTTGGGTGAGGCTGACCGGTTGGCTGAGGCTGTTACGGGTTCGGTTGGCTCGTTGATTATTCAGTTGCGTTCGGCTTTGTTAGGTGGCGCCCCGGTGAACCCGAATGCCGATCCTTTGGGTGTGTCACAGCTGTTGACGCACATGTCCGAGCATGAGCTAGTGGCTGCTTTGGAGACTGGTTTCGGGCATGCTACGGCGTTTGCTCTGGTGGGTGCTGGAGTGTTTTTAATAGCCGGCTTACTGGGCGCGTTACAAATCGTGCGCATTTCCGCTCAGCGCGCCGCAGGTGGTGTTTCTGGGGAGGGTTCAGACTCTGTGGCGCCGGCTCGGGATGCTTCAGGCTCGAAGGTTGCTGACAACGCGATCTCTGACGCAGATTCTTCTGCTGGCGATTGTTCTAGGCCTGTGGAGCTTGTCGCGGCGGCGGAGTAGGTGAAGCCTTGCGCCGCTAGCTGGCCTTGCTGGTTAGCGGCGCCAACCCCTACCCCGCACTCTCCGCCCCCGCACTCTCCTCACCCACCGTGAGCGGTTAGACCAAAAACCAGCCCGAAACTGGCGCAAACACTCACAGTGGCAAAAGCAGGACAGGCAATAGGACCGGCCGCAGGCCACCCGCAGCCAGGCCCTTCACCCACCGTGAGCGGTTAGACCAAAAACCACCCCGAAACTGGCGCAAACCCTCACAGTGGCAAAAGCAGGACAGGCAATAGGACCGGCGGCAGAGCACCCGCAGCCAGGCCCCTCACCCACCGTGAGCGGTTAGACCAAAAACTAGCCCGAAACTGGCGCAAACACTC
>JAUNVG010000013.1:15263-39975 GCA_030537735.1 Actinomycetaceae bacterium | reverse complement strand
TCACCCACCGTGAGCGGTTAGACCAAAAACTAGCCCGAAACTGGCGCAAACACTCACAGTGGCGAAAGGTTGGCGTAAACACTCACAGTCGCAAAAACTTGGCGTAAACACTCACAGTCGCAAAACACGGCAGGCATCGGAACCGGCGGCAGACAGCACCTGGGTTGCCCGCTGCCCGCTGCCAGCTGCCCGCAGGCCTTAGTTCATGCGGTCAACCATAAGCGCAGCGAACTGCACCAAGGCTTCTTTCACAGCTCCCTCAGGCAGTGGCTCTAGAGCGGCTACCGCGTCGTCAGCCCATTTGCGCGCCATGTTTCGGGTTTCTTCCACGACTTCATGGCTTGACAGTCGAGCAACCACATCAGCAAGTTGCTCATCCTCAATACCGTCTTCAAACTCCTCCAGCAGCCTGGTGCCAGCCGCATCAAGGTTCCCGCCGGCGCGTTTGCGTTGCAGCAGCAGGATCGGCAGGGTCACTACCCCTTCGAGCAAGTCGGTTCCCGGAGTTTTACCGGATACTTCCGCATCCGAAGTCAGGTCGATAACGTCATCAGCCAGTTGGAATGCCACCCCGATGCGTTCGCCGTAGGTTCCCACCGCGTCCGAATATTCCCGCGGCGCCCCAGAGTGCCACGATCCGAATACCGCTGCGGCCTGGATGAGCGACCCGGTTTTATCGGCTAGCACCTGCAGGTAGAACTCCACCGGATCGTCACCTTCGCCGGGGCCGAACGTCTCATTCAGCTGCCCGGCGCACAGCCGTTCAAAGGTGCGCGCGTGGTGGTCGATACTGTCTTGCCCCAGGGGTGCCACTAGCCGCGAAGCACGCGCGAAAAGCACGTCACCCGCGAGGATGGCGCGGTTGTTCCCCCATTGGTGCTGGGCGGCGGGCACGCCCCGTCGCTGCGGAGCGGAGTCCATGACGTCGTCGTGGTAGAGCGTCGCCAGGTGGGTGAGTTCAACCGCGGTGGCGGCATTGATTACCTGCTGGTTGGCGGTTTCACCAGGCGCGCCGAGTTGGGCGCACAGCAGTGAGAGCATGGGGCGCATGCGTTTGCCCCCAGCTCGCGACAGGTGCGAAGTGAGTTCGTCGATTAGTGGTCCGGCGCCGGTTACACACTGGTGCAGGGTGTGTTCGATGCGTTCCAGGTCGGTGCGGACCAGGTCGTCGATGACTTCGGTTGTCAACGCTGGGGGCGTAGCTGCGGTTTGGTTTTCACTCACGGTAGCAATACAACCACATTAGACAATAGTTCAAGTACTGGTTGCGCGGCGATACCTAGAACTATGGTGGTTACCGCACTCAGGATGATGGCGATTACGCCGTATCCTTCGGATTTGATGGCGACGGTCGATTCATCGGGTTCGGTGAAGAACATCAGTACCATCAGTCGGAAGTAGTAGAACGCGGTTATCGCCGAGCACGCCAGCGCCAAAATCACCAGTCCCACGTATCCGCCGGCGATACCGTCTGCGAAGACCACGAACTTCCCGATGAATCCGGAGGTCAGGGGGATCCCTGCGAAGGATAGTAGGAAGATCATCATGGCGGTGGCGAGCAGTGGGGATTTGCGTCCCAGCCCAGCCCAGCGCGCGATTTCGGTGGCTTCGCCGGTGACGTTGCCCTGGGTGTCGGAGTGTCGCACTAGCGCCACGATGGCGAACGCACCGACGGTGGCGATGCCGTAGCCGAGCAGGTAGAACATTACCGAACCGGCGGTGCTCTCTTGCAGGGCGAGGATTCCGATGAGGACGAATCCGGCGTGTGCGATGGAGGAGTACGCCAGTAGTCGCTTGATATCCTTTTGCACCAATCCTGCGAAGGTACCTACCAGCATGGTGAGTGCTGCGATAGCTCCCACGATCCATGCCAGGTCCCATTGGAAGGGTTGGGCTACGGTGAGGTAGAACCGTACCAGGGTGGCGAAGGCGGCGACTTTAACGGCGGCAGCCATGTACCCGGTGATGGGGGTGGGCGATCCTTGGTATACGTCTGGGGTCCAGGCGTGGAAGGGGGCGGCGCCCACTTTGAACAGTAGTCCGATGAGGACTCCGAGGATGCCGACGATGATGATCCAGTCAACGCCCGCTAGTTGCGGTGCGGTGCGTGCGATTTCGTTCAGGTTGAGGGTGCCGGTGACTCCGTAGAGCAGGGCGCCCCCCATGAGGAAGAACGCGGATGCGAAGGCTCCGAGCACGAAGTATTTGAGTGCGGCTTCTTGGGATAGTTGCCGGCGTCGACGCGCGGTGGCTGCCATGATGTACAGCGGTAGTGACATGACTTCCAGCGCTACGAACAGGGCGATTAGGGAGGTCGCCGCGGGGAATACCATCATGCCGCCGAGGCTGAACAGTGTCAGTGGGAAGATTTCCGTGCGCTGGTAGGCCTTGGCGATGGAGATGTCTTCGTCGGAGGATCCGGGCCTATCGGCTGGCTGGGCGGCGAAGGCGCCGTCACCGATTTCGGTGCGGTCGGCGATTACCAGTATCGCGAGGAAGGCGATCACCAGCAGGATGGCTTGCGCCGCCAGGGTGAGGGTGTCTTCCATGTATTCGGGCAGGATGCCTTGGTTGGGGCTGATGCTGCCGTCAGCGGTGTTGATGGTGGTCCACCGCCAGACCACTACGACGAGGGAGGCTAGGACTGCTACTAGGGAGAGCAGGATTTGGATGGCGCGGCGGACTTTCGCGGGTGCGAAGGCTTCAACCAGGACGCCGATCACGGCTGCGCCCAGCACGATCATGACGGGCACGAGGGCGGCCCACTGCACGTCGGGTGCGGTGAGGGTGCCTTCGAGCATGGGTGTCGTTAGTAGGGTCGTCACTTTGTGCTCCCTTCGAAGGTGGTGTCAGCGGCGAGGACGTTCGCGTCCACGGTTGCCGCTGCAGTTTGTCCTTCGGCTAGTTGTGCGAGGACGTTGGCGTCCACGGTTGCCGCTGCGGTTTGTCCTTCGGCTAGTTGTGCGAGGGCGTTGGTGTCCTCGGTTGCCTGGGCTGCCACTGCGGCTTGTCCTTCGTTTAGTTGTGCGAGGGCGGTTTCCGCTACCGGGTTCAGTGCGTTGACCAGTGGTGCGGACCAGATTCCCAGTACTGCGGATGCCAGTAGCAGCGGTGCCACTACGGTCTTTTCTCGCCAGTTCAGGTCAGCGACTTTTTCGCTGGCGCGTCCGTTCACGGCTTTAGGCACCGGCCCGGTGAACATGCGTTTGTATGGCAGTAGCAGGTAGCAGGCAGCGATTACTACTCCCAGTACCGCTACCAGTGCGGCGGCCGGTAGTGCGCTCCAGGTTCCTACTAGTACCAGGTATTCGGGTACGAATCCGGATAGGCCGGGCAGCGCTACTGAGGCGAGGCCGGCTACTAGCCAGGTTCCTGCGATTAGCGGGGTTACTCGCTGCATGCCTTGGTAGTCGGCGATGGTGCGGGAGTTTCCGCGTTCGGCGAGGAATCCGGAGATGAGGAACATGGCGGCGATGGATACGCCGTGGGCCACCATGTAGAACATTGCGCCTACCAGTGCCAGGTGCGATCCGACGTAGATGCCTAGCACCATGAATCCGAAGTGGGATACGGAGGTGAAGGACACCAGTCGCATGACGTCGCGTTGCCCGATGGCTGCCAGCCCGCCCCAGATGATGGAGATGAGGGCGAACGTGATGATTACTGGCGCGGCTTGGGCGGAGGCGTGGGGGAATAGCGGCAGGCACAGTGCCAGCATTCCGTAGGTGCCGATTTTATCCAGCACGCCGACCAGTAGTGCGGAGGTACCGGGGCGCGCGACGGCGGCGGTGTCGGGTAGCCAGGTGTGTACCGGCACCATAGGCGCTTTGATGGCGAAGGCGATGAAGAAGGTCACGAAGATCGCTAGTTCAACGTTGCTTGCCATTTCAAGTCCGGCGAGGTTTTCCACCAAGAAGGCGGTTTCTCCTCCGCCGGAGACGACGTAGATCCCGATGAGGCCACCGAGCATGACCAGTCCGCCGAACAGTGAGTACAGCAGGAATTTGATGGCGGCGCGGTGGTTTTCGGCGCTAGTGGATTGCCCGTATCGTCCCACCATGAAGTACAGGGGGATGAGCATGGCTTCGAAGGCGATGTAGAACACGGCGACGTCGCGGGCAGCGAAGATCATTACCATGAATGCTTCGAGTACCAGGATGAGTGCGGCGTAGGTGCCGGAGTTTCGTCCGACGTCGCGCCGGCCGTTGTCTTCGTTCCAAGCTGCCACCAGTACCAGTGGTACGAGGGCGGCGGCGAGGAGGATCATGACCATGCCCAGTTGGGTTACTCCCAGGGCCCAGCTGATGCCGATGCGTGGTATCCACGGGTAGGTTTCAGCTAGTTGTGCGCCGTTGCCGTTCCAGTTCATGGTGGTGGCGGCGATGATGGCGAGGACGAGTTCGACGCCGGCGGCGGACAGTGCGATCCAGCGACCGATGACGCGCAATGGGGCCAGTGCCAGGGTGAGGATTCCTACCAGCGCGGGCAGTCCAATGAGGATGGATAGCCATGGTAGGTTCCCCTCCACGGGGCTGGCCAGGGCGCTTGCGGCCGTGGTGGTTGCGGTGATTGTAAGCGTTTGCATACGTTTTCCCTCCGCCCGTTAGAACCGTGTCGCGATCACGACGACGAGGGCGAGGATGACTCCGCCCAGAATGTATGAGGCATAGCCGCGCACGTATCCGGTTTGCGACTTGGTGACCAGTTTCCCAATGCTTTGTGACAGTTTGCCCAGTCCGTTTACGGCTCCGTCCACGGCGTACTTGTCGGCGGCGGTGACCGCCTTGGTGAGCATGGTGGCGGGGACGACGGCGAGGCCGTTGTTCACTTGGTCTTGGTATAGGTCGTTGCGGGCCGCGTGTACCAGGGCGTTGCCTGCGGGTACTGCGGTTGGTACTTCGGCGCGTCCGTACTTCATCCACGCCAGGGCGGCGCCGATGATGACGACGGCGAGCACTCCGATTTGGATGACGAGGACGGGCAGTACTGGCTGCGCGTGTTCGCCGTGTCCGGTTACTGGTTCTAACCAGTGGATGAACGCGGAGTTCACGGCGAGCAGGCCGCCGAGGAATACGGCTCCCACTGCCAGGATGATCATGGGGATGGTCATCAGCAAGGGGGATTCGTGCGGTTTGATGGTTTGTCCGGCCTCGTCGGTGGCCCAGCGGGCTTTGCCGTGGAAGGTCATGAAGAAGAGGCGGGACATGTAGAACGCGGTGATTCCGGCGCCGACTAGCGCTACTGTGCCGTAGATCCACCCGGTCCACGCGACTTCCCCGAGGTTACCGAAGTGCTGGGGGGTGAAGGCGTGTTCGATTAGTGGGTCTTTGGACCAGTAGCCGGAAAATGGCGGTACGCCGAGGATGGCGAGCCAGCCCATGGCGAAGGTCAGCCAGGTGATTTTCATGGGGCCGGAGAGCGCGCCGAAGCGACGCATGTTTACTTCGTCGTTGTTGGCGTGCATTACTGAGCCTGCTCCGAGGAACATGAGGGCTTTGAAGAAGCCGTGGGTCAGTAGGTGGAAGATGGCGAATGCCCAGCCGATGGGGCCTAGTCCGGCTCCTAGCATCATGTAGCCGATTTGCGACATGGTGGAGGCGGCCAGCACCTTCTTCATGTCGTCCTTGGCGGTACCTACGATGGCTCCGAATAGTAGGGTTATGGCACCGATGATGGCTACGGCGGTGGCGGCTACCGGGGAGGCCAGGTAGACGGCGCCGGAGCGTACCACCAGGTAGACACCGGCGGTGACCATGGTGGCGGCGTGGATGAGTGCCGACACCGGGGTGGGGCCGGCCATGGCGTCGCCGAGCCAGGCTTGGAGTGGGAACTGCGCGGATTTACCGCAGGCCGCTACCAGCAGGAAGATGCCGATGGCGGTGGCTGCCCAGGTGGGCGCGGATCCGACTTGGCTGCTGACGTCTACGAAGTCCACTGACTTGAACTGCGCCACCATCACCATCATGGCTAGTAGTAGTCCCATGTCGCCGATGCGGTTCATGATGAAGGCTTTGTTGGCGGCGGAGGCGTAGTCGGGTACGTAGTTCCAGAACCCGATTAGCAGGTAGGAGGCCAGGCCGACGCCTTCCCAACCGACGAACAGCACCACGTAGGAGCTTCCCAGTACCAGGGTGAGCATGGCGGCGATGAAGAGGTTGAGGTAGGCGAAGAAGCGTCGCCGGTCGGTGTCGTGTTCCATGTAGGCCACGGCGTAGACGTGGATGAGGGAGCCAACGAAGGTCACCAGCATCACGAATGTTAGGGATAGCGGGTCGAGCATCATGCCGACGTCTACTGAGAACTCTCCGGCGGGTATCCAGGAAAATAGGGATAGTCCCATTTTCCGTGAGCCGGGGTCCATGCCTAGGAACTGCACGAGGATGGCGGCTCCGATGCCGAAGGACGCCCAGGAGGCGGCGACGGCGAGCCAGTGGCCCCATTTGTCGCTGACTCGTCCTAGTAGCAGTAGCAGGATCGATACCCCCAGGGGGATGAGGATCATCAGGGGGGCGAGGGTGGCGGTCCCGGTTGCTAGTTCGTAGGGTGCCATGGTGTCGCCTGCGGGGGCGAGGACGGGAAGGAGCGTTGAGTTAATCATCTTTCCTCCTTCAGTTCTTCAGTAGGTTGACTTCGTCGACGCTGGTGGAGCGTCGCGAGCGGAATATGGACACGATAATGGCTAGTCCCACCACGACTTCGGCGGCGGCTACGACCATTACGAAGAATGCCATGACTTGCCCGGAGAAGTCGGCGTGCATGCGGGCGAAGGTCACCAGCACTAGGTTGGCGGAGTTAAGCATGAGTTCGACGCCCATTAGTGAGATCACGGCGGATCGGCGTACGAGGACGACCACTGCCCCGATGGAGAACAGTACCATCGCGAGGATGAGATAGTTTGTCAGACTCATTTGGCCTGTCCCTCACTTTCGTTCGAGGTCCCGGCGTCGGCGGGCTTCGAGTCGGCGGGCTTAGCGTCACCGGCGTCGGCGATAGCCGATTCCTGGCTGCCTGCCTCCAGGCTGGGCTGGGTGCCAGCGTCAAGTTGGCGCAGCCCGCTGGGGGCGCTTTCGCCTGCCATACCCCACGATCCGGATTGGTGGACTCGGTGGGTGGCTTCTACGCCGTGGTAGGCGCGTGAATCGTCGCCGTGTTGCGCCGCTTGCAGGTCGCGCGCAAAGCCGGGGTCGATGGAACCAATGGAGCGATCCAGTCCGCGTACGCGCAGCACGCGCGGGATCGACTCGGTGACGGGCTTGCCGGTTTCACCGGAGAGGGCGCCCACGTCCGGGGAGGTGGAGCGCGCGTAAACGCCGGGAGCGGTGTGCTGGCCGACGTGCCGGCCGGAAGCTGAGTAGGCAGCCATCTTGGCTTCCACTACGTGGCGCTGGGTGTGGCGCGGGGTGAGCCGGTCGGCGTGGGTCAGTAGCACTGCTCCTACCGCGGCGGTGATTAGTAGCGCGCCAGCTAGTTCCATGGAGAACCAGTGGTTGGCGAATAGCTCGTAGGCCAGGCTCTCTACCGGCTCATCGGAGAAGACATCGCCGGGGAAGGCGGAGTTGGATGGACCTTGAATGGTCCACACCACTGCGCCCAGGGCGGCGGCGAGGATTAGACCTCCCACGCTGGCCATGATGATGTTGGAGCGGCGCTGCTGTTGGTATTCGTCCGAGGCCTGTAAGCCGATCATCATTAGGACGAATAGGAACAGCATCATAATGGCGCCGGTGTACACCACCACTTGCACGATCCCCATGAAGGGGGCTCCGTGTGCCAGGTAGAGCACGGCCAGACCCAGCATGACGGTGACCATGGACAAGGCGGCGTAGGCGGCTTTCTTGAAGAACAGCACGCCCAGCGCACCTAGCACCATGACGGCGGCCACGATCCAAAACAGGACGGCTTCACCCATGCTGGCCATTTGCGGCTGATTTAATACGGCTGCGAGCATTAGTGCTTCGCCTCCTCAGGGTTTTCCGGTTTCGCGCCAGAAGGAGCAGTACGGTTGTTGTCTTCGCGTCCGGCAGCAGGAGCCGCCGGGGTCGCACCAGCAGAAGCAGCGGCAGCGGCGGCCGCATCCAACGTGGGGTCATCAGGCCGCTGGCTACGGACCCAGTCGACTTGCGCGGCAGTGGGGCCGGTGACGGCTCCGCGGTAGTAGTCCCCATCGCTCATCCCCGCCACCATCGGGTGGGGCGCGGCCAGCATCCCTTCTTCCAGGGGCGCCAGGATCTGGGACTTTTCAAAAATGAGGTCTTCGCGGTCGTAGTCAGCCAGTTCGAAGTCGTTGCTCATGGTGAGTGCCCGGGTGGGGCAGGCTTCGATGCAAAGGCCGCAGAAGATGCAACGCAGGTAGTTAATCTGGTACACCCGCCCGTAGCGTTCACCGGGAGCGTACTGGGCTTCGGGGGTGTTGTTTCCAGCTTCCACCAAGATGGCGTCCGCCGGGCACGCCCACGCGCACAGTTCGCAGCCGATGCACTTTTCCAGGCCGTCGGGGTAGCGGTTGAGCTGGTGGCGGCCGTGGAATCGCGGCTGGGTGAAGGGGCCTTCGAACGGGTACTGTTCGGTCACCGTGGGGCGGAAGAAGGACGAGATTGTCACTCCGTACCCGGCGATGGGGGCGAACAGTTCACCGAGGAAGCCTTTGGGGTCGTGCTCGTAGAGCATCCCTGAGCTGTCGGTATTGTTTTCCGTCGTCATTTGGTTTCCTCCTTCGCGGTGGAACCGGTGTTGGCGGCTTCATCTGCGGTGGCGTTGACGCTGACGGTGACCGGCGTGCGTCCGGCGCGGGGCGAGGGCGGTAGCTGCTGCCCTGGTAGCGGCGGCACCGGGTAGCCTCCGGCGAATGGGTCAAATGGGGCGTTGGCGTCCTCGTCCGACTTTTCTTCGGGGCGGTCGAACAGCCACATGATGATCATGATGATGAGGAATACCGCCACGATTCCTCCGGTGATGGCCAGGAAGGAGTCGGTTACCCACATGCGTACCCCCTGGGTGAGGGCAACGATGATGATCCATCCCAGGGAAATGGGGATGAGTACCTTCCATCCCAGGGCCATGAACTGGTCGTAGCGGAAACGCAGGAGGGTACCGCGGGTCCACACCATGAAGAAGAAGAATGCCCACATCTTCAAGGTGAACCACAGCATGCCCCACCAGCCGGCGTTGAAGTCGATGAACGGGATGTACCCCAGTCCGAACGGTGCGTGCCAGCCTCCGAAGAACACGGTGGTGGCGACTGCGGACACGTTGAACATGTTGATGTATTCGGATAGGTAGTACCAGCCGAACTTCATGGAGGAGTACTCGGTCATGTGTCCGGCTACCAGTTCACCTTCGGCTTCGGGAAGGTCGAAGGGCAGGCGGTTTACTTCACCGACCATGGAGATCACGTAGATGATGAACGCGGGGGCGAGGGCGAATGCCCACCATACCGGGTATTGTGACCCGACGATTTGGGAGGTGGACATGGAGCCGGCGACCAGGAATACGCTCACCAGGGACATGCCCATGGCTAGTTCGTAGGAGATTACCTGCGCCGCGGAACGTACCGATCCCAGTAGTGGCAGGGTGGAGCGGGTGGACCAGCCACCCAGCACGATGCCGTACAGTCCAAGGGAGGCAATCGCCAGGATGTAGAGCACGGCCACCGGCATGTCGGTCAACTGCAGTGGGGTCCAGTGTCCGAACATGGACACGTTCGGACCCATGGGGATAACGGCGAACACCATGAATGCGGCGAACGCGGAAATCGCGGGGGCAAGGAAGTAGATGAACTTCTCTGCCCGGTCGGTCCAAATGTCTTCTTTGAACAGCAACTTACCGGCGTCGGCGAATGCCTGGAACAGTCCGAGCGGGCCGGCCACGTTGGGGCCGGGGCGGGTCTGCATGCGCGCTAGGCCGCGTCGTTCCACCCACAGTGCCAAGATTACGGACACGATCAGGAACACCACGATGAAGATGGCTTTGATTAGGGTTAGCCACCAGGTTTCCTGGCTGAAGTCTGCCGGGGCCGTTACCGGCGGGGCGGCGGGGATCAGCGCTAGGGGTAGTAGGGAACTCATCGGGTCACCTCCGAGTATGCGGAAACGGTTACGACATTGCCGTGTCCCGCTCCCAGGGTTTCATGCACGTGGCTGCCGCGCGAACAGGTTGGTAGCCACACCACGCCTGCGGGTAGGTCGGCGGCCACCACCGGCAGGGTGATGGTTCCGCGTTCGGTGCTGACCTGTAGGCGTTGGCCTTCTTCCATTCCTAGTTCGCGGATGGTTTCAGCGTTTAGACGTGCCACCGACTTGCGGGCGGTGCCTGCCAGTTCGGGGGCGCCGGCTTGTAGCAGGCCGTCGTCCAACATGAGTTTGTGGGTGGCGAGGACGGCCTCGCCGCGGGCGGGTGCGTGCAGTTCGCGCGCGGCTTGTTCCGGCTGCGGTAGGCGCGTTCCTGCCCATCCCATTAGTTCGTTCATTTCGGCGTGGGTTTGCGCCAGGGTTTCGATCCCGAGGTTAACCCCTAGTTCGGCGGCGAGCCGCACCAGGGCGTCACGGTCGGTAAGGGCGCGTGATGCCAGGGCTTGCCCGAAGGGGCGTAGGCGTCCTTCCCAGTTAATGAACGTGCCGTTCTTTTCGCTGGGGGGCGCTACCGGCAATACCACGTCGGCGTATTCGGTGAGTTCGCTGGCGTTTACTTCCAGGCTCACCACGAAACCGGCGGTTTCGAGGGCGCGTCGCAGTTGCGCGGGGTCGGGTACGTCGCGCAGGTCGACGCCTCCCACTACCGCGGCTGCGAGGGTTTCACTTTCGGTGTCTGCCAGCATGTCTACGGTGCATTTGGCGCCGGTTTCGGGTAGCGCTGCGCCCCACACGGATTCCACTTCGGCGCGCGCCGCCGGGTCGTCCCAGGGGCGGCCAAATGGGAGTAGTTGTGGCAGCAGACCTGCTTCCACGCCTCCGCGTTCGCCGGCGCGACGCGGGATCCAGGCCACGCGGGCGCCGGTGGCACTGATCAGTCGGGCCACTGCGCTGTACAGGCCGGGGGTGTCTACGCACCTCTCCCCCACCAGGACGATGCCGTTGGCAAGTTCAGTTTCCAGGTCGGCACCAAGGTGGTCGATGACTTCCGGTTCGGTACCGGGAGCGGCGTGAATCACGTCAGCTTGGAGTTTGTGGCTGGAGGCGGTGGTGTAGGGCGCCACCGTGGTGACCTTAACGGTCCCTGCCAGCACGCCTTTACGTAGGCGTAAGAACACCGAGCCAATCTCGTCTTCGGGCTCCAACCCCACTAGCAGTACGCGCCCAGCTTTTTCAATGTCTTCATAGGTGACATCAAGTCCGCGTCCGGCGACGAAGGCTCCTAGGAACTTGGTTTCTTCGAAGCTGGTGGCTCGCACCCGCTGGTCAACCTGGTTGGTTCCCAATGCCAGGCGGGCGAACTTGGACCAGGCGTAGGCGTCTTCCACGCTCAGGCGTCCCCCGGGCATGGCGGCGATTTTACCGCTGTCCTTGGCTTTCGCCAGGCCCGCGGCGGCCACGGTCAGGGCCTCAGCCCAAGTGGATTCCACCAGTTTCCCGCCTTCGCGCACCAGGGGCGTGTTCAGGCGTTGGTCGGTGTATGCCCACTGGTAGGCGAACCGGTCTTTGTCGGTGATCCATTCTTCGTTGACGGCGGCGTCTTCTCCGGCGAGGCGGCGAACGATGTTGCCGCGGCGAATGTCTACGCGAATGGCGGAGCCGGAGGCGTCGTGTTCGGTTACCGACGGGGTGGACGCCAGGTCGAAGGGGCGACCGCGGAAACGGTAGGACGCGGCGGTGAGGGCACCGACGGGACAGATTTGGATGGTGTTACCGGAGAAGTAGGATGCGAAGGGGCGTCCGGTTTCGTCCAGGTGCGCATCCCCGGTGGGTCCGGCGTGTAGGGATCCGGCGATCCCGTGACCGCCGTACGGCCCGGCCACGCCCTCGGCGGCGGGTAGTTGCGCGCCGTGGGGTAGGTCCTCGTTGTGGAAACCAAGCACCGCGGTGTCGAAGGTTCCGATTTGCTCACCCATGAAGTAGTGGTCGTCCACCGGGGAGGAGCCGCCGCCTCGACCTTGCAGGTCGATGAAGGCATCCCCTGCGATCTGCTTGGAAAAACGCACGCAACGCTGGCACAGGATGCAGCGTTCGCGGTCGAGCAGGATCTGGGTGGATAGGCGCACGGGTTTGGGGAAGGTGCGTTTGGCGTCGGCGAAACGCGACACTTCGCGCCCTTCGGTCATGGCTTGGTTCTGCAGGGGACATTCGCCGCCCTTGTCGCAGATGGGGCAGTCCAGCGGGTGGTTGATCAGGAGGAACTCCATGATCCCCTTCTGGGCTTTTTCCGCCACTTCCGAGGTGCGTTGGGTTTTGACCTCCATACCGGGCATAACCGTCATGGTGCAGGCGGTTTGCGGTTTGGGCATGGGGCGGACGTTGCCTTCGCGGTCAGGCATTGCCACCTCTACTAAGCACTGGCGGCACGCGCCGGCGGGTTTTAGTAGCGGGTGGTCACAAAAACGCGGGATCCGAATACCGATGGTTTCGGCCGCGCGGATGATGAGGGTGCCTTTGGGCACGCTCACCTCGTTGTTGTCGATGGTGAGGGTCACCATCTCCACGGCGGCTTTGTCGCTCATCGGCGGCCTCCTTCGTTGCTAGCGGCAGCGCGGTTAAAAACGGCGGACGCTTCGTAGGGGAATAGTTCGCGTGCGGGGGTGTGCATTCCCTGTTCGAACTCTTCGCGGAAGCGTGCGATACCACTCTTAATGGGGGTGGCAGCGGCGTCACCGAGGGCGCAGAAGGACCGTCCCGCGATGTTGCCGGCAATCTCGTCAAGCAGGTCAATGTCACCGGGTAGGCCGCGGCCTTCTTCCAGGCGGTGCATGATCTGTTTCATCCAGTAGGTGCCTTCTCGGCAGGGGGTGCATTTGCCGCACGATTCGTGCTGGTAGAAGTCTGTCCAGCGCGAGATAACCCGCACCACCGAGGTGGTTTCGTCGAATACTTGCAGCGCGCGGGTGGCGAGCATGGAGCCAGCTTCCGCCACTGATTCGTAGTCGAGCGGTACGTCTAGTTCCGCTTCGGTGAAGATCGGGGTAGACGACCCCCCGGGGGTCCAGAACTTCAAGGTGTGTCCTTCGCGGATTCCACCTGCCATGTCGATGAGTTCGCGCATGGTGATGCCGAAGGGGGCCTCGAACTGTCCGGGGTTGCGTACGTGCCCGGAAATGGAGAACAGGCCGTGGCCGGAGGACTTTTCCGTCCCCATGGTGTTGAACCAGCCGTCCTCGTTTTGGAAGATTCCCGCCACTTGAGAGATAGATTCAACGTTATTCACCACGGTGGGGCGCGCGTAGAGGCCTTCCACCGCGGGGAACGGCGGCTTCAGGCGCGGGTGTCCGCGCCGTCCTTCAAGGGAGTCCAACAGCGCGGTTTCTTCACCGCAGATGTAAGCACCGGCACCGGCGTGCGCGGTGATCCGCAGGTTGAAGTCACCGTTCGGGCCGCGTCCTTGTCCGATGATTCCGGCTTCTTCGGCTTCTCTGACCGCGGCCAGTAGGCGCCGGTAGACGTGGGCGACTTCGCCGCGCAGGTAGATGAAGGCGTGTTCGCAGCGGATGGCGCGGGCGGTGATCGCCATGCCCTCAATGAGGACGTGGGGATTGGCCATCAGTAGCGGAATGTCTTTACAGGTGCCGGGTTCGGACTCGTCGGCGTTTACCACCAGGTAGCGCGGTTTACCGTCGTCGGGGGGCAGGAACGACCACTTTAGTCCGGTGGGGAATCCGGCGCCACCACGTCCGCGCAGCCCGGAGGCTTTCACGGTTTCGGTAATGTCTTTCGGCTCCATCCGTAGGGCTTTTTCCAACCCTTGGTAGCCGCCGCGAGAACGGTAGGACGCAAGCGTCCAGGAACGGTCCTCTCCCCAACCGCGAGTGACGATGGGGGTGAGGGTTCCGGGTTTGGTGAAAGTCACTTCACTCACTTGTCTTCACCTCCGTTTTCGGTTCCCTTCCGGTCTTCTTCCGTCACTGCTGGACGGTCAGCGGAGGAGTGCTCGGCGCCGACTTCTTCAGCCGGCTGGCTGGAGTGGCCACCACTTGCCACGGTGGGGCATTCCCAGCCGTGTTCGCGGGCGGCGTGCAGGCCGCGCAAGCTGGGTTCGCCCGCGGAGGGCCCTTCGTCTACGTGCCCGTCTTCGAATCCTGCCAGCAGGTGGGAGATTTCCTTGAAGGTGGGGACCTGGTCGGGGCCGCGCGTGGGTTGCACGGGGCGCCCGGCGCGTAGGCTGTCCACCAGTTCAATGGTCGATTCGGGGGTTTGGTTGTCGAAGAACTCCCAGTTCACCATCACTACCGGCGCGTAGTCGCAGGCGGCGTTACATTCGAGGCGTTCAAGGGTGATCTGTCCGTCTTCGGTGGTTTCGTCGTGTCCGACTCCCAGGTGGCTTTCCACCGCTTCCCAGATTTCGTCTCCCCCCATGACGGCGCACAGCGCGTTGGTGCATACACCGACGTTGTAGGTGCCGTTGGGGTGGCGCTTGTACTGGGAGTAGAAGGTCGCTACCGCACTGACTTCGGGTCGGCTCAACCCCAGCATTTCGGCGCAGAGGGTGATTCCGTCGGCGGATACGTATCCGTCTTCGGACTGCACGAGGTGCAGCATGGGTAGCAGCGCGGAACGTTCGTGGCCAGCCGGGTAGCGGGACATGATCTGTTCCGCTTGTGAGCGCAAACGCTGTTTTACTTCGGGGCTGTACATTAGCGGTCCACACCTCCTAACACGGGGTCAATGGACGCCAGGGAGACAACCACGTCAGCCAGCTGGCCGCCCTCGGTCATCATGGCGAAGGATTGCAGGTTAGAGAAGGACGGGTCGCGGAAGTGCGCGCGGTAGGGGCGGGTGCCACCGTCGGAAACTACGTGGCAGCCAATAATGCCCTTGGCGTGCTCCACCTGAGCGTAGGTCTGGCCGGCGGGGACTTTGAATCCTTCGGTGACCAGTTTGAAGTGGTGGATAAGCGATTCCATGGAGGTTCCCATGATTTCGCGGATGTGTTCAAGGGAGTTCCCCTGCCCATCGGCGGACACCGACAGCTGTGCGGGCCACTTAATGGCGGGGTCTTGCACCATCACCGGGTCACCTTCGCAGGCGTCCAGTCGGTCCAGGCACTGCATGATGATCTTCAGTGACTGGTAGCATTCGTCGAAGCGCACTTGCACGCGGTTGTAGGCGTCGGACTGGTCGCGCACAGGGACTTCGAAGTCCAGCTGGTCGTATCCCCAGTACGGCTGGGTTTTACGCAGGTCCAGCGGTAGTCCGGCGGCTCGCAGGCACGGCCCGGTCATTCCCAGCGCCATCATGGACGCCAGCGACATGTAGCCAACGTTAATGTGCCGCAGTTTGAAGATGGGGTTTTCTTGCGTGAGGTCTTGCAGTTCCCCAATCCCTTTACGTACTTTCACCATCAGGTCACGCACGTACTGAGTGGTGCCTGCGGGGATGTCTTGGGCTACCCCACCGGGGCGGAAGTAGGCGTTGTTCATACGCAGCCCGGTGACGCGTTCGAAGATCCGCAGGATTTCTTCGCGTTCACGGAAGGCAATCGTCATCATGGTGGTGGCGCCGAGCTCGTTACCGCCTGACCCGATCGCCACCAGGTGGGAGGCGATGCGGTTCAGTTCCATCATCATGATGCGAATCCAGTTGGCTCGCTGTGGTACTTGGTCTTCGATCCCAAGCAGCTTTTCCACGGCGAGGACGTACACGGCCTCGTTAAATAGCGGCGCCACGTAGTCCATACGAGTACAGAAGGTCACGCCCTGCGTCCAGGTGCGGTATTCCATGTTCTTTTCGATACCGGTGTGCAGGTACCCGGTGTTGAGTCGGGACTCCCGCACGGTTTCGCCGTCGATTTCTAGGATTACGCGCAGCACCCCGTGGGTGGAGGGGTGAACGGGGCCGAGGTTGAGGACGATGCGTTCTTGGGAGAGTTTTTCAATCTCCGACAGCACGTCTTCCCAGTCCCCACCTTGGGCGAGGACTTCGGGTAGTTCGTCTACGTCCAGGCTGGCAGCCGTGGCTCGGAAAACCGGTGTGCTTTCCTTCATTAGTTGTACGACCTCCGTGTGTCTGGCGGCGGAACGGTAGCGCCCTTGTATTCCACTGGGATACCCCCAAGCGGGTAGTCTTTGCGCTGCGGGTGCCCTACCCAGTCATCGGGCATGGCGGTTCGAGTCAAGCCTGGGTGGCCGGTGAATACGATCCCCATCAGGTCCCAGGTTTCACGTTCGTGCCAGTCATTACCGGGGTAGACCGACACCACCGAGGGGATCTGGCAGTCTTCGTCTGGGCAGGTAACTTCCAATCGCAGGTTGCGGTTGTGGGTGACCGACATCAGGTGGTAGACGGCGTGCAGTTCCGCGCCTTTATCTCCCGGGTAGTGAACCCCGGAGACTCCTAGGCACAGTTCGAAACGCAGGTCCTGGTCATCTCGCAGCCAGCGGCACACTTCCACCAGGTGCTCACGGGCAATGAAAATAGTTAGTTCGTCGCGGTCCACCACGACACGTTCGATGACGTCAGAAACAGCTTTTCCGTCCTCGACAATCAGTTCTTCGAGGATGTCCACCACGCTATCGAACCACCCACCGTAGGGGCGGGCGGATTCACCGGGGAGGATGACTTCGCGGGTGAGACCACCGAAGCCGGTGGTGTCGCCGGAGCCATGCACTCCCCACTGCCCGGTGCGTACGTCTACTACGCGGGGGGCCGGGTCGCCGTGTTCGCGGCGCTGCTGCAGCCCGCTAACCGCCGGAGTTTGGTCGTTGGCGGGGGTGGGGACGTTTTCACTCATGCCAGCAGTCCCTTCATCTGGTGGGTGGGGGTGGCAGCTAGCGCGGCTTCCTCCGCCCGACGGGCGATTTCGCGGCGGTTAACGCCAAGTTTTTCGTTGTAGATCTGCTCGCGCAGCACCAGGATGGAGTTAATCAGCGCTTCCGGGCGCGGAGGACATCCAGGCAGGTACACGTCCACGGGAATAATGTGGTCACAGCCTTGCACCAGCGCGTAGTTGTTGAACATGCCTCCGGAGGATGCGCACGCCCCCATGGAGATAACCCACTTCGGTTCCGGCATGGAGTCGTACACGCGGCGCACGATGGGTGCCATCTTGTGCGATAGGCGTCCAGCCACGATCATCAAGTCAGCGTGACGGGGGGAGGCGCGGAATACTTCCAGGCCGAAGCGTGACATGTCGAAACGCGGGGTACCTGCCGCCATCATCTCAATGGAGCAGCACGCCAGCCCCATGGTCACCGGCCATTGGGAGTGTTTGCGTGCCAGTCCCAGGACTTTTTCGATGGATGTTAGCGCGATGCCTGCGGGTAGTTGTTCTTCGATTCCCATCTGGTATCCCTCCTATCAGTCCCATTCCAAGCCACCGCGACGCCATTCGTAGACGAACGGCACGGTGATGAGGGCAATGAACGTGAGCATAATGATTAGTCCGAAGATGCCGAGTTTGCCGAAGCTGACGGCCCAGGGGTAGAGGAACACCACTTCAATGTCGAACACAATGAAGGTCATGGCCACCAGGTAGTACTTCACCGGGAAGCGTCCCATTTCGGCTTCGGTGTGTAGCGGGTCGACTCCACATTCGTAGTTAGAGGCCTTGACCTTGTTCTTCTTGGTCGGCCCTAAAATGGCGGAGGCGCCCAGGCCTCCCAGGGCGACGGCTAGTGCCGTCACCGCCATGATGATGAGTGGGAAATACGGGTTCATTGTGCCTCCAGTCGGTGGTTGCGAGTTTTCATACCTGCGGCACCACCTTGGAAAGGGTGTGTATTAATCGGTCGTCGAAGTCTCCGCCGCGACGCTCGTAGGAGTCCGATAGTAGTTTGTGTACTAACTTCATCAGACGAGGACGTGGCAGTCCGTACTTCGTGCAAAGGTGCATTATCTGTGGGTTTTCAATCAGTCGCACGAAGATGCGTCCCATTGAGTAGTACCCACCCCAGTCTTGGCCGAGGGCTTCGGTGTAAACTTCCATGGCTTTGTCGAACCCGGCGTCGCTGCGGCGCCCGAGGGCGGAAACGATGGCTTCGGCGGCGTAGCGTCCGGCGCGCATGGCGGGGGCGATACCTTCCCCGTCGAAGGGCGACACCATTCCGCCGGCGTCACCGACGATGACGAGGCCGTCGCGGTAGTGGGGTTTGCGGTTGAAAGACATGGGTAGGGCCGCGGACCTGAGTTTGCCGATCTGGGTTTCTTCGGACAGTTCCCATTCTTCGGGTAGGTTCGCGATCCAGGTCTTGAAGATTTCGCGGTACGGCAAGGTGGTGGCTTTAGCGGTGGAGGACACCGACCCTAAACCTACGTTCACAATGTCGTTACCAAGGGGGAAGATCCACCCGTATCCGGGTAGCAGGTCTGATTCGCCGCGTTTACCTGACCACAGTTCCAGGTGGGAGTCCATCCATTCGGCGTTGCCTTTAGGGGATTTGAAGTAGGCTCGCGCAGCTACCCCCATGGGACGGTTAGCGATCTTTTCAATTCCCACCGAGGTCGCCAGGCGGGCTGCGACCCCTCCGGCTTCCACTACTACGCGGGCTTTCACGGTGACGGTTTGGGCGTCCTTGCCGCGCCCGACTTTGGCTTCCACTCCCGCCATGCGTCCGCTGGGGGTTTGTATGGCGCCGGTGACGTTGTGGTTTTCGTACAGCCTCACTCCGGCAGTAACTGCGCGTTTCACCAGGTCGTGGTCGAAGTCCATCCGGGCGCGCGCCATGCCGTAGTCGGGGCTGGATTTTTGCTCAATCCAAGGCAGGTAGATGGAGTGTCCCCCACCAACTACATTCAGCCCCTTGTTCCGCATCCACCCGGTGGTGTCCACTCCCATGAGGTTCACTTCCGCTACCGCTGCGGGGGTGAGTCCGTCACCGCAGATCTTGTCGCGGGGGAAGCTGGCCTTTTCTAACAAGATGACATCCAGGCCAGCACGCGCCAGGTAATAGGAGGTTGCGGAGCCTGCGGGTCCGGCGCCAACTACGACGACATCAGCGCTCAGGTTGCGCCCGTCTTCGAGTTCCACGCTTTCCTCCCCTACCTGTTGCGGATGGAATTGTTCTGTCGGCATTTGAGGTTTCCCGTTCGCGCGTTCGGAGCTACCTATTTGCCTGCACACTTCCTCTACCCTACCGGGGAAATGGCACGCATGTGCAACAGCAGCGTTACGGCGCGGTTTTACCCGCAAAACGGGTGCTTTTCCGACGCCACTTCAATCATATTTGATTACATCGGCGTGACGTATTTAATTAGTCACGTTCCATTCCTCACATTCCACCGGGTTTTTAGCCCCGCGGACGCAGCGCGCGGTGTATCGCCACAATGCCGCCGGTGTAGTTGCGGTATTGAACTTTGCTCCACCCGCACTCCACAATCATCCGCCCCAACACTTCCTGGTCAGGCCAGTCCTGAATCGATTCAATGAAGTACTCGTAGGCAGCCCCATCGGAAGAAACCATCTCCGCAATCCGAGTGAGCACCTGTTTCAAGTAGAAGTTGTACCCCAGTTCCAGTGGCTTCCAAGTGGGGTGGGAAACCTCGCAAATCACCAGCTGCCCACCGGGTTTAACCACCCGCGCCATCTCCTTTAACGCCAGGCGCGTATCCACCACGTTACGTAACCCAAAAGAGATCGTGGCGGCGTCAAAACTGGCGTCGGCGAACGGTAAGTTCGTGGCATCGCCTTGCACGAACTGCAGTTCCGGGTGGCGTTTTCGCCCCACTTCAATCATGCCTTCGGACAGGTCACAGGCCACCACTTCGGCGCCGCTTTCCGCCAGCGCCGCAGTAGAAGACCCGGTTCCAGCCGCCAGGTCAAGGATGCGCTGTCCGGGTTTGGGGTTTAATGCCCGCCGCGTAGCGCGCCTCCAAATATGCAGCTGCCCGAGGGTGAAGGCCTCGTTGGTCAGGTCGTACCGACGCGCCACTTTATTGAACATTCCCGCGATTTCGGATGGTTTCTTATCCAATCCGGCACGGTCAACGTCCGCCGCCTGCGTAGTCGCGGGGGGCGTTTGAGGTTGGTGGTCTTGCTGCATAGGTTCAATATTGACACGAACGACGCGTTTGCGTGAAAGCGGATCGCGATCGGCGGGTTAAGCCGCCTGGTCGGTTAGACTACTTAATCGTGCACACCTTTGACTCTCTTGCCCTGACCTTGCGTCGACTCGACCCGTCGCAGGCACCGGCAGATTTACCTGACTTGGTTTCGCAGCTCGACCCGTCCCAGTTGCTGTCGGTTTGGGCAGGTCCGGATTTCGCTGCTCACCCGCAGCCGACTTTGGTGGGTGAGGGCGCGGCGCTGGCGTTAGTGGCGGCCCCGGCTCCCCCACCGGGAGTGTACGTGGATGAGTCCATCACCACCTCCACGCTTATCAACCCTTCGCGCGATGACGTCATGGGTTTGCTTTCGGCGCGCGACCACGTCCCCGGTGACCAGGTGCGCCAGCAGCCGCAGTTCTCGCGGATTTCGCGTCGCTGGCAGCAGGTGGTTTCGCAGGCTACGTTGGCGGACGAGGGCGGTCACGGCCCTTCCCTGGTAGCCGCCGGGTTGACGCTTCCGGTTGCTTTCATTTCGTTCGGGTTCGGTCCGCACACTCCGGCGGTGGCGGTGTTGCCGCGTCGGACGTGGATTAACTTTGCGGGCGAGTGGTTCGTCCTCACCGCGCAGGTGAACGCTGACAGCGTGCCCGAGTCGGTCCCCGCGGGCTCGCAGCCCCACCCCGTTTCTGGCACGCCCGTTTCTGGCGCGCCCGCGCCCGCCCTCGGATCCGTGGCGTTGACCCCTGGCACTATGCGCCGCTCACGCTGGAAAGCTGCGGTAGCTGACGTGATTGCGGAGATCCGCTCCGGAGCAGCGCAAAAGGTAGTTATGGCGCGCGACCTCAATGTGCAAAGCCAACAGCCCCTAGCTTTGAATCAAATGGTTTCCAACCTTCACGCCGCTAATCCCAGTTGCTGGGTTTTCGCGGTTGCCGGACTGGTGGGTGCTTCCCCGGAGATGCTTGCTTCGGTGCGCGGGCAAGAGGTGCACTCGCGCGTGCTGGCGGGAACCTGCCGCCCGGGGGAGGGCGAGCTGCTCATGCGCTCAGATAAGGACCGGGAAGAACACGCACTGGCGGTGTCGTCAGTGACCGGGGCGTTGGAATCTATGACGCGCACTCTGCAAGCTGATGCGGCCCCGTTCCTGTTGGACTTAGCCCACGTCACCCACCTGGCGACAGATATAAGCGGGCATTTGGAATCTTCGCGCGGACTGTGCGACGTCCTCGCCCAGCTACATCCTTCGGCCGCGGTGTGCGGCACCCCCACCCAAGACGCGTTCGAGATCCTCGCGGCTTTCGAAGCCACCGACCGCGGCCGGTACTGCGGTCCAGTGGGGTGGATGGACGCCACCGGAGCCGGCGCGTGTGCAATCGCATTGCGGTGCGGGCAGTTAGATGCCGGTGGCACTTCGATCCGCCTGTTCGCAGGCGGAGGGATAATGCCCACTTCCGACCCGGACGCGGAACTGGCCGAAACCCAGGCGAAAATGGCAGCCATGCTGGAAACCCTGGGGGTTGGTTCGCAACCAAACTGAAAGGGACTTTCCGCGGTCGCAAGGTGGCCGCGACTGGCCCGATTCAGCTCAGATTCTGCGGGCAGCAGGTCTGTTGCAACGAGGTAGCTGCGTAACTTGCGCGGACGGGTGAGGACGTGGTCAGCGTCGGGTGCCTAGCGCCGCGGCCCCGCGTGAGCGCGCCACGCACCCGCCCCGCCTCCGGGTTTTAGCGGTTCAGGGAGCTTAACTGCACTTGGATTTCTTCCGTGCTGCCGCCTCTTACGACCTTCAACGTGACGCTTTCACCCGAGGTGTAGCGCCGCACGTACCCGATGAGGGAACGCGTACTACGCACGTCCTTACCGTCAATCGCAATGATGTAGTCTCCCGCGCGGATACCAGCAGCTTCCGCCCCGGAACCGCGAGTGACGTCACTTACTTCCAGACCCAGGCGAGTAATCCCATCAACATGCACCGCTGCCGTCGCCACTCGCACTCCCAACTGGCCGTGATCCACTTGCCCCTTTTCAATCAACTGCCCCGCCACGGTTTTAACCAGGTCCACGGGAATCGCGAACCCCAAACCAATGGAGCCGGAGTTTTCCTCCGCTGACCCCAGGGAAGCGATCGAGGAGTTAATGCCAATCACTCGCCCGGCGTCGTCGAACAGCGGCCCACCGGAGTTACCGGGGTTAATGGAGGCATCAACTTGGATGGCGTTGGTGATAACTGGCTCTGGTTCGGGCTGTTCAGGCCGCAGGAACGGGTTATCGAATCCGGGGCTCATCCCCTGCCCGCGAGGCACCGCCGTTTTCACTGCCACCGGGCGGTCAAGGGCCGAAACAATCCCGGTGGTGACGGTGTCATCCAGCCCCAGCGGTGAGCCGATCGCCATCACTGCCTGCCCCACTTTTAGGTCCTGCGAGCTTCCGAAGTTCGCCGCCACCAAGTCCGCGGGAGGCGATTGCAGTTTTATCACCGCTAAGTCAGTGGTGGGGTCGGTGCCCACCACCTTCGCGTGGTAGAGTCGCCCGTCGTTCAAGATCACGGTTATCGAGTCCTCGCCGGAGGCTTCCGAAACCACGTGGTAGTTGGTGACAATATTGCCGGTGTTGTCCCAAAGCACTCCGGATCCGGAGTCACCGCCGTTGCCCACTCGCACCTGAATGGCGACGGTGGCGGGGCGAACCGCGCTGGACACGGCCTCCCAGTCCGGTGCCGAGGACGCGCGTCCGGCCAGCGGTGACTTGGTGGTTTCCTCTGGCTGTTCCACTACTTGACTGGTTTGTGTGGTTTGTCCGTTGGTGGATGAGGTCGACAGGTACACCGCTCCACCGATCCCCGCTATTGCCAGCGCCAGCAGGATAAGCGCGATCACTAGCCCGAGGACGATGCGCAGGATAGATTTCCTGCCGCCTTTGCCGTTGGCTACCGCAGTGCCGTAGGTGGGGAAAGCTTGCGCGTGTGCATTTGCCTGCACTCCAGGACCAGAGTAGGTGGCGCCATACTGCGCGCGGCTATCTCCCTGCGCGCCCCAGGCCGAATAGTTAGAGTCCGTGTGCTCGGTATTTTCCGCACCGGGGTAGCCGGCGGCGGTGTAATCACTCGCCCACTCCTCCCAGGGTGCTTGTGGTTCACGGTTGTCCCCGCCGTCTTGGTTGGCGTTCGAGTCCAAGTCCCGGGGTCGTTCCGAGTGCGAATCCATCTTCATTCTCCTCGCCCAATTTTTATTGCCGCATTGGTGCTGCTTTTTCTAAGTTCAAACCCTATTTTCTAGTTTCCACTTACGCACTTCTGAAGGTTTCCTGAATGTTTTCTGGACGCCTTCGCGGGTGGTGAGGCAAATCAACCACCAGCAATAACCGCTCGCAACTGCTCACCCACCTGCGAATGATCACAACTCACCCGCACCAGGCGCCGCCCACCGCGGTATTGCGTCAGTATCTGCGCCAACTCACCCGCCCCGCCCTCGTGCCACACAAGCTCGGCGAACTCCCAACCAAACGCCGCTGCCAACGCCCGGTAATCCACGTTTACGCCCATAGCGAAAAGCTGCTGATAGTGCGATTCACTCGCGGCCTGACCATGTTCAAGCGTGCGGAAAATCTGCCCGCCGCTATCGTCAATCACCACTAAATCCACATCCGCCTCTGCTCCGCTGGGCAGCGCCAACGACCCCACGTCGTGAATCGCGGTGAGGTCCCCCAGCAGCACTCGCACCGCTTTCCCACTGCCCGCGTGCAAACCCAACGCCGTGGCAATGGTGCCATCAATCCCGGCTTGCCCACGGTTAGCGAACACCTGTGCGCGAGCGGGGCGCGGCGCCGCCAAATCCAGGTAGCGGATGGCGTTGGAAGCTCCCGCCAGCAGAATCTGGTCAGGCTCCACACTGTCCCACACTGCGCGCGCCACCCCCAGCCCAGCGGTGGGGGCGGCCTCGATACCCGCAGTTAAACCGCGAGCGCGAGCCAACAACTCCCGCCCCCAGTCCCGCACCTGGGGAGCGAACTCCACATCCCATTCCAGGTCCGGGCCCACCCAGTGCGCGTTGCCGAATAGGTCCGGCCACGGGCGCACCGGATCCGAAGTTGTTGCCAGCACAATCACCCGCACGTCGGGGCGCGCCAGCAGGCGACCCACCGGGCGAGAAAGGGTGGGAGTACCCACCACAATCGCTTGCCGCACCTGCCCTCCCCAGCGGGTGAGGACCTGCTGTTGGTGGGGGCAGTACCAAGTTTCCTCGCGCACGCCCGAGGACGGCTCGGCCAGTACCGGCACCTCCAACCTGGCTGCCAGTGCCCCCGCGAAATCCGCGGTAGCGGGAGGCTGATATCCGCGGTCAGCGGCGATTATTACCGTGGGAGCCTGCGGGTCGAGGACGTCACTGGCCCGTACCGTTGCCCCGCGCGGAGATGAGGGGGAGCCTACTGCGGTGGTCGCGTGGTGGCCGGTGGAAGCATGGTGGCTGACAAGTGCTGTCTCTTGAGTGCTTGGGGGCAGTATTCGCTGACGGTGTTGATCCCACCGCAGTTGCGCCCAATCGACTAACTGCGAATGCGTTGGCAGCGAAACCGCGGCGCCGGCGGAGGGGGCC
>JAUNVG010000013.1:0-15163 GCA_030537735.1 Actinomycetaceae bacterium | reverse complement strand
GCGCGACCAACCACGTTGCTTACTCGCCGCAAGGAATCATCCTGCCCCAGTTCCACTCCCAGGCCGGCGGGTAGGTCCAGCGAGTGGCGCAGATGCGGGGTGAACATCCCCACCTGGGTGGTAGTTTGAGACGCCCCCACGCCTCGTAGCTCCCAGGGGCGGTCGGCGCTGACAACCAGCAGCGGAGTGCCGGTGTGTGCGGCTTCAACCACTGCTGGGTACAGGTGGGGAACCGCGGTGCCTGAAGTCATTAATACCGCCGCGGGAGCGCCCGTGGAGCGCGCCAGCCCCAAGGCGTAAAAACCGGCGGCGCGTTCATCAACACGCGGGTGGATGCGTAGTGCTCCGGCTTCTTCCCAGGCGGCAGCGGCGTATGCCAAGGGAGCGGAACGCGAACCCGGGCAGAGCACCAGGTGACGCACCCCGCCAGCCACCAGGGCGTCAAGCAGGGCGAAGCTGTCTACAACTGCGCTCATGGTAAATCTCCCTCAGCCCGGACCAACCCGGTATCGGCATCGATATGCGCACACATCCGAGTAAGCCTATCAACCCAACGTTCCACCAATGCCAACTGCTCGGCTGAGGCTGGCTCAGCCACCACGTCCTCGTCAACCACCGGGTCGAAAACTTCCACCGCACCGTCGCGGGAAAGCACTCGGCGGGTAGTGACGTCACCTTCCAGCAGGCGCGCCGTGCCAAGTCCGCAGGCGAAAGGAAGATCCGGTAAGGACGCGGCGCACTGGGCGGCGCGTGCCAACCCCACGGAAGAATCCAACGCCGACGACACCACTACCGGCAAACCGGTTTCTTCCGCAATCTGGTGGATCCTGTGCGCGCCTCCAAGTGGTTGGACTTTCACCACCAGCAGGTCAGCGGCCTGAGCGCGCGCCACCGCCAGCGGGTCACGGGCTCGACGCACCGACTCATCCGCCGCGATGGGGACCTCCACGCGGGCACGCACCCACGCTAGATCCGCCACCGACGGGCAGGGCTGTTCAACGTATTCCAAGCCTGCCGCAGCCCGATCCAAAGCGCCAATAGCTTTAACCGCTTCTTCTCTATCCCACGCGGTATTGGCATCGACCCGGATACGACCGGCGCTGGCGTCTTGACCGCGCTGACGCAACTGTTCAGTTAAGGCCTGGCGCACCGCCTCTAGGCGTTCGCAGTCTTGCGTCAAAGTGGAACGAGGGTCAGCGACCTTCACTTTCACGGTGCTACAGCCTCCCGACTGAGCCACCAGCTGCGCGGCTCGCTGCGCAGATACCACCGGGATGGTGGCGTTCACCGGGACCTGGCTGCGGCGCGGCGTAACTGCCTGCGAACGCGCCTGCGCCAGGCCCGCCTGCAGCCAAGTGGCGCTTTCGGCGCTGTCGTAATCCCAAAAGGGCGATACCTCCGCCCAGCCGTGGGCGCCGCGTAGTAGAAGGCCGTCGCGGCTCGTGATCCCGCGGAAACGGTGGGTGAGGGCGGTGCGGTAAAGCAAGATCTGATCGATTCCTGCCAGCACCCGACGGGTGGATGCAGGTAGGGAGCTGATGGGGATCGGGAATAAATCACAAGCAGTCACAACACCATTGTGCCTCACTGTGCGAGACAAAAACCCACTCTAAGCGTCGCGGAGGACTCTTAGCCGGTAGTGTGTAAGCATGCTTTTCCTTGCTCTGGGCCTGGCCGTTATCTCCACCGCGGGCGCGCTATACCTGCGGGTTGATAGCGAAAAAGCTCGTACCTGGGAGCGCACGCGCGGACTCATTGATGAGCCTTTCGCGTTTGTGTTCCTACCTTCTTTTGCCCTGGCGCTGTGGGCTTTAGTGGTGATTTCGGCTGCCAACCTCAGCTACCAGATACCCGCGCTTAAAATCACCCTGTTCGCGATAGGAGTGCCACTGGCGATAGCTGGCACCGCCGGGGTGATTATGGGGTTGTTTGGAACTCGCTACCCGCAGTGGCTCATCCCCACCTGGCGGAAGAACTCTCCTTACCGTAAGAGTTCGAACGGCTCGCGCGGGCAGGCGAAGTTCCGCAACCGGAAGAAGCGTCCCCAAGACTAGCGGTCGGCGTTAGTCCCTGCCCGGCGGTAGACCCGGCCCGGCGTTAGTCCCCGTATCGGGGCGCCGACGCCTGATTCCGAAACTTGCCCGCCAGTCATCGCCCGCCGGCCCCGCGCTAGCCCCTGCCCGCCGTTAGTCCTCGGCCCGACGCTAGCCCGACATAGGTACGCCGGTGCCTGGCAAGACCAGTTACTTGTCGGCGACCACCACTGCTGAGCGCGGCCCCAACACCACGTGCCCGGTTAGGGCCTGCCCGGTGAGGCGATCCACTCCGGTGATACCGGCAAGCTCCACGGCTTTATCACCGTGGTTGAGGTAAAAGTCCAGCTCCCCGCGGCGCACGTATTCCACTCCGGCTGGCAGGTCATTAGCGCGCATGGACACTCGCCCACTGGCAGCCAAGACCCGCAGCAGTGCGGCGCGTCCCACGCTGTCAAGGTCAGTGGCCACGTACCACGCCTGCCCCTGACCCACCTGGTGGCGAGTAATGGCAGGTTCACCAGCTAAATCCCCATCCGCGAAAGTGGCGGCGACTTCAACCTCATCGGAATCAATCTTTAACAACTCACCCCACAGCCCGGTGTGGATGGCGGGAGTGGGGTCACACAACCCTTCCAGCGCCCGGCGCAACGCCAAGTTTTCCACCTCAACTGCGCGAGTGTCACTCGCCCCAGGTACACCCACTGCGGAACTAATGCGGTCAGTAACAGGGTGGGGACGTCCTCGCCCTTCCACCCCACTTTCCGCTTCCTGAGGAGCCAACAAATTAAGGTCAGTCACCCGCACTCCCAGCAGCGGGGACAAGGACCCCAAGTACCCATCTAGCACTGCTCGCATGGTTGGATCCATAACCGCGGTGGGGGCGGTGACCACCACCTGCGCTCCCGCTTTTACGGCGGCAGTTAAACGCGAAGCGAAATCCGGATAATCAATCACCATCTGCGAAACGATGATCACCCGGTAACGATCCAGGTCGTCCTCCACCCCAATCAGGTCACAAGGAATGTTCGCTTCCCACAAGGTGCGGTGCCACTGGCGCGGCCCGTCAAATACCGCGGGGAACTGGGTGGGGCCCTCGCTCAGGTGGAGGGCGCGCGCACTATCCCAATCCGCCACCACCGCAACCTCGGTTTCCACCCGGCTTCCAAGCACTTCTCGCAAGTTCTGCAGGTCCGCGCCCAACTGCACCACTTCCGGCCAGCGGCGCGACAGGCGCTTGGAGTGATCCACCATGGCGGAGTGGAACATTTCCGCCCCGCCGGGGCTCTGGCGCCACTGGAACTGCAAAATACCATCGGCCCCGTGCGCTACGCACGCCAGCGACCACAGCCGGAACTGCCCGGGGCGCTTCATAGCGTTTTGAGCTCGCCACTGCACCATACCGGTGGTTTGCTCCATTAAAATGAACGGCTGGCCCTGCTTGAAACTACGCATCAAGTCAGCGCGGAAAGCGACCTCGTGAGCACTGTCGGCGCGCGAAGGCTCCGGGTAGCAGTCATCGGAGACCACGTCCACGTAACGAGCCCACTCGCGGTAGTTCAGCGGTAGGAAATCCCCCATGAAGTTAGTGGTTACCGGCAGGTGCGCGGTGTATTCCCTCACGGCGTCGGCTTCGGCGCGGTACAGGCTCAGTAACTGTTCGTCACTGAAACGCCAGTAGTCCAACATTTGCGCCGGGTTGCGCAAAGTGGGGGCGTCTTTGGGGGTGTGGATCTGTGAAAAGTCGGAATAGATTTGCGCCCAAAAATAGGTATTCCACGCCCGGTTAAGGGCGTCAATGTCACGGTAGCGGGCACGCAGCCACTCCTGGAACTGGGTGGTGCACGCCGAGCAGTGGCAGGTGAAAGTGTGGCAGGCGTACTCGTTGTTCACGTGCCACATCGCCAGTGCCGGGTGGTCTTGGAACTCGCGCGCCAACGCTGACGCCAGGGCGCGTGCGTGTTTGCGGTAGGTGGGCGAGGACGGGCAGTACTGTTGGCGTGAGCCGAACTCCATGCGTACTCCGCTGGAGTTAACCGGTAGGGAGTTGGGATCCTGGCGAGCCATCCACACCGGGGGGCTGGCAGTTCCCGTCGCCAGATCTACGAAAATACCTGCCTCAGCGCACTGGTCCATGATTTGGCGCAGCCAGCCGAAATCGTACTGCCCCGGGGAGGGTTCGAGTTTTGCCCAGGAAAAGATCGCCAGCGAAACCAGGTTCACGCCGGCTTCTTGCATGAGTTCGATGTCTTCGCGCACGGTTTCTTCCGGCCACTGATCGGGGTTCCAGTCTCCACCGTAGGCAACAAAATCAGGCATTTTCACAGGGGATTTTTCACGCATAGCCACATTGTCGCACAGTTCTTCTCAGGTTAGTTCCAACCGGCAGATTGGGGCGCGTGGCAGCCGGCGGGCGTGGCAGCGGGCGGGCGGCGGGTGCACGTGGCACCGGGCGGCTGGCCTACTTCCCGGCGACCAGGACCCGCACACCCATGTCACGGTAGCGAGTGATGTCCTCTTTACGGGTTTTAGCATCCACCACCATCACGTCAATGTCGCTTACCGAGGCAAACGCGTGCAGGGCGCGGCGGGAGAACTTGGTGTGGTCTAAAAGCAGCACCGTGCGTTCGGATACTTCCATCATCTTCTTCTTCACCGCTGCCACGTCGGCATAGGGGTGGAAGAAGGCTTCATCGCGCACCCCGGAAGCTGAGATCACGCACACGTCGGCGTGGAGTTTTTCCAGCGTGGCGATCGTTATCGGCCCCATGGTGGCGTCGGCCCACGGCTGGTATTCGCCACCGAGCATAAACAGTGAATGGTTGTCGTTGCCCTGCAGTTGGGAAGCCACCAGCAGTGAGTTGGTCACCACCGACAGTCCCATTGAGCCTAGTAGTTCGCGTAGTAGCCACACCGAAGAAGTGGAGTCATCAAGCATGATTGACTCCCCCGGTTGGATTAGCGGCGCTACCGCCTTGGCGATCTGGCGTTTACTTGCAGATTCTTGTTCCAACCGGTAGTGGGCGCTAGCTTCATGCAAGCCAGAGGCCGAAGCAATGATCTTGCCTCGCTGGCGGCGCACCAGTCCGGCTGCTTCCAAGGCAGCGACATCGCGGTACACCGTCATGGTGGAAACACCCAGTTCCCTAACCATGTCTTCGACACTGACTGCGCCGTGACGCATAGCCAGCTGCACGATCTCGCGCTGCCGGTCATTTTGCTGCATCTGGCGAGTATTTTCACTCATAGTTAGTGGTCCTAAAGTCTAGACATGCTTGCGGATAGAGATCCTGGATAGAAGATAGATGCTACCAGTATTCTAATCGCCAGTTTTCTCACTCGCTACCACAAAGACTCCCCGCGCGGCCTACAGCTACCGCCCCAAAGTCGCCACCATCACGGCTTTAATGGTGTGCAGACGGTTCTCCGCCTGGTCGAACACCACGGAGGCAGGGGATTCAAAAACTTCGTTACTGACCTCGCACCCGTCGAGCCCGTACTTTTCGTAAATCCGGCGCCCCACCGCGGTGCTGGTGTCATGCAAAGACGGCAGGCAGTGCATGAATTTGGTGTTCTCCCCCGCCAACTCCATCATTTTTGCGTCCACCCGGTAGGGACGCAGCAACGCCACGCGCTCATCCCAAACCGAGTCAGGCTCCCCCATCGACACCCACATGTCCGTGTGGAGGAAGTCGCATCCGCGAACCTCGCCCACGTCCTCGGTAATGACGATTTCCGCACCGGTTTCACGCGCCCGCTCACGCGCCATTTCGATCACTTCCGCCGGTGGCTGTAAGGATTCAGGTGCGCAAATCACCGTGCGCATCCCCATCATCGCTCCCGTCACCAGCAGCGAACGTCCCATGTTGTATCGGGCATCGCCCACGTAGGCGAACGCGGTTTCATGTAGAGGACGGTCGCTGTGTTCACGCATGGTCAGCATGTCAGCCAGCATCTGCGTGGGGTGCCAAGCGTCGGTGAGCCCGTTGTAAACCGGGACACCCGACCACTCGTGCAGCAGTTCCGCGGTGGTCTGGTCGTTGCCGCGCAGCTCGATCGCGTCATACATGCGCCCCAGTACGCGGGCGGTGTCGGCCACCGATTCCTTCACTCCCAGGTGGGAGGACGCCGGGTCCAGGTAGGTGGTGTGTGCGCCCTGGTCGAAAGCGGCGGTTTCGAAAGAACAACGAGTGCGGGTGGATGACTTTTCGAAAATGAGGGCGATATTGCGCCCCTCTAAGTATTTCGTTTCCTTCCCGCTGCGTTTAGCGGCCTTCAGCTGCGCCGCTAGGTCCAGTAGGTAGTTCCATTCTTCGGTGGTGAAGTCGAGCTCACGTAAGAACGAGCGTCCTGAGAGGGGGAAATCCATGGTTTTATCTTAGCGCTCATACCGGCAGGTGCCGCAAACGCTAATCCGCGTTCTTTCCCCTTACTTTGTAAGCCCGGGCGCACGTCCTCGCCGCCCCCATACTCTCCCCCGTGTTTTCGGCACCGCGGTCCAACCCACGTAAACTGGTGCCTATGAGCGCTTTAGACCAGGTTTCGGACACTTTCGACCCCGCGCGGTGGCGGGAAGTTGCTGGCTTCAACCTCACCGACATCACCTACCACCGGGGGGTTTCTCGCGGTGAACAGGACGGGCGCCCCGCCGGCGAGGACATGCCGGTAGTGCGCATCGCTTTCGACCGGCCCACTTTACGCAACGCTTTTCGCCCCCACACGGTCGATGAGCTCTACCGCTGTTTGGACCATGCCCGCATGAGCCCGGACGTGGCTGCAGTTATCCTCACCGGGAATGGGCCGTCCCCGAAAGACGGCGGCTACGGGTTTTGTTCCGGCGGGGATCAACGTATTCGCGGCAAGGCGGGCTACCAGTATGAGAGCACTGAGACCTCCGAGGACGACTCCGCCCAGGCCCGACGCGAAGCCATCGACCCGGCGCGCGCCGGTCGCCTGCATATTTTAGAGGTACAGCGCCTCATCCGCACCATGCCCAAAGTGGTGATCTGCGTGGTAAATGGTTGGGCAGCCGGAGGGGGGCACTCCTTGAACGTGGTGTGCGACCTTTCGATTGCTTCACGCGAGCACGCGCGCTTCATGCAAACCGACGCCAACGTAGGGTCTTTTGACGCCGGCTACGGTTCGGCGCTTTTGGCGCGCCAGGTCGGAGATAAGCGGGCGCGCGAGATTTTCTTCCTCGCCCGCGAATACAGCGCCGACCAGGCGGCGCAGTGGGGGGTAGTTAACGAGGCCGTGGCGCACGCTGAGATCGAGGACACAGCTTGGCAGTGGGCGCGGATGATTGCGTCGAAGTCTCCGCAGGCTATCCGCATGTTGAAGTTTGCTTTCAACCTGGCTGACGATGGTTTAGCTGGCCAGCAGGTGTTTGCGGGGGAAGCCACCCGCATGGCCTATATGACGGAGGAAGCCCAGGAGGGGCGCGATGCGTTCGTGGAGCGCCGCCCACCGGATTGGAGTTCCTTCCCCTACTACTTCTAGCCCCCTTAACTGAAAGAACACCACATGCCTGACCCGCAACTACTACTTACTCCCGGCGGCACCTCCCCCACCGCGGTGACCCGCACCTACAGTGCCATCCATAAGCTGTGGGAGTTTCACGAGCGTAAGGAAAAAACCGGGTTGGATCGCGGCCAGTGGATCATCGTTGCGCCCCGCCCGTTCGACCAATGCCTCCCCCAGCGTCTCACCACCACGAACCTGGCTTTACAGGGGCGCCTGCAGCACCTACCTCGCGAAGTTGACGTGATTGTGGAAACCTCCGGTTCCACTTCCGGCACTGCCCGTCTGGTGGGGCTTTCCACTGGAGCGCTGGTAGCGTCAGCGCGCGCCACCCACGACTATCTAGGAGGCCCCGGCCGCTGGATTGTGGCCCTGCCCGTACACCACGTCGCCGGGTTGCAAACCATCATGCGCTCTTGTGTCGCCGGACTGCCACCGGTGCTTGCCGACATGTCCGATGGTTTCAACGCCGAGAACCTACACACCGCCTGCCGCACCGCCACCGACGCTTCCAACTGGAACTTCCCCACCCGCCCTCGCGCCTACCTGTCGTTGGTGGCTCGCCAACTGCAGCTCGCCTTAGAAACCGGCGGCGCGCTAGTGGAGGAACTGGCGAAACTCGACGCGATTTTAGTGGGAGGATCCGCCCTCGACCCGGACCTGATTTCCCGCGCCCGCGCCGCCGGCCTGAACGTGGTGACCACCTACGGGATGACGGAAACCGGCGGGGGATGCGTTTACGACGGCGCCGCGCTGCCCGGGGTGCAGGTGCGCTCCGACTCCCAAGGCCAGCTGCAGATCAGCGGACCGATGCTGATGGAGGGGTACCTGGACGCGGGGCCGACCTCGATCTTTTACGAGGACGGGCGCCGCTGGCTGCCAACCCGCGACCTGGGCGCGGTGGAAGATGGGCGTGTCCAGGTGCGAGGACGAGCCGACCAGGTGATTATTACCGGCGCGGTTAACGTCGACCCGAATCAGGTTAACGCCGCGGTTGAAAAAACCGGCCTGGTGCCGGGGCATGCATTCACCGTGGGGTTGGATGATCGTGACTGGGGGCAAGTGGTGGCTGTGCTGGTGGAGAGCGAGGCGGATCCGGCTGAGCTCGGCCCACAGTTGCGCGAGGCCGTGAAGGAAGTCTTACCGGCGGCGTGGGCGCCGCGAGTGGTGGCCTGCACCAGTGAGCTACCCCGCACCGCGTTAGATAAGGTCCCTGCCGGTGAGGTTCGTAAAATATTAGAAGCAGCGCTAACAGCCGGGAAGGCTTGGCGCAGGTAGTTTCAACGCGAAAACAGGGCGCTGGTTGTGGCGCGGCGGGGAACGTGTCGAAAGTGGTTAGGAAGTAGATCTCAATGGCTTCGGTTTCAATGTGGCTCGAAGGAGCACGGCTTCGCACCCTACCGGCAGCGGCCGCACCCGTCATTATCGGCGCCGGAGCCGCCGCTCGACTGGGAGGGTTCTCCGCCGGCAAGTCGCTGCTGGCGCTGGCGGTGGCCCTGAGCCTGCAGGTGGGGGTTAACTTCGCTAACGACTACTCCGACGGAGTACGCGGCACCGATGACGCGCGAGTGGGCCCAACGCGCCTGACGGCTTCGGGGCAGGTGCCCGCTAAAACGGTACTGACGCTCGCCTTAGGGTGTTTCGCTGTTGCCGGATTGTTGGGCTTAACGTTGCTGTGGTGGTCGGGGACCTGGTGGCTGCTGGCTGCCGGTATTACGGCGGTGGCTGCTGCCTGGTTCTACACCGGGGGCTCGCACCCATACGGCTATGCGGGAGTGGGCTTATCGGAGCTGTTTGTGTTCGTGTTCTTCGGCCTAATGGCCACGGTTGCCACCACCTGGGTGCAGGTTCCTTCAGCGCCGTGGTGGCTGTGGGTCAGCGCAACCGGAGTGGGTTTAGCTTCCATCGCCTTACTGTTTGTGAACAATATCCGCGACATTCCCACTGACCGGGAAGTGGGCAAGAAAACCCTGGCAGTTCGTTTAGGGCAGCGTCGTTCTCGTTTCACTTACTGCCTGCTTTTAGTTGGCACCTACGTGTGTTTTGCGTTGGCCTTGAAGAGCGTTTCGATTGCCACCACCCTAATCGCGGTGGCAGCCCTGTTCCCCGTGGTGCATTTGTGCGGTGCGGTACGCCGCGGCGCGCAAGGCCCGGCCCTGTTGTCGGTCCTGCGCTCCACCGGCTTCCTCACGCTCGGTTACGGCGTGATCCTAGCTGCGGTTTTCACCTGGTGGAACTAGCCGCCGGGCAAGCCTCCGCGGCCCGTCCCGCCACGTCCTCGCCACCAGCGCACCTCACCCTGTCCCCTGCGACCCGCCACGTCCTCGCCACCAGCGCACCTCGCCCCCGCCCCACGGGCAGGTAGACGCGCTATCTACTAAACTGGAAATACTGCCCATAGCAAGGCAGGACCCCCGATCGACGTACCGGAACGCGCGTCTACGTCCTCACGATCGGGCTAGCGTCGTCAGGTTCTTGGGAAGGAGCGAATAATGGCTCGGGTGCTGCTATTCGTACTAGGCCTAGCAATCACCATCTACGCGATCGCTGACTGCGCTCGCACCCCTGAAGACCGCATACCGCGAAATATTCCTAAAGCTCTAATCATCCTTTTCATTATTTTCACTTTCCCAGTCGGAGGCATCGCGTGGACGGTGATTTCTCGCGTGATTGCCGCCGAGCAAGGGCTCACCCAGGGGCGCCCCACACTGTGGTCCTCCCCTGACTCGGTGCTGCGCCCCAACCGCGCCACTTCCGCCCCGCGCGGCCCGGTTGCTCCCGACGACGATCCCGAGTTCCTATGGAAGTTGGAAAAGGAAATCCACCGGCAGCGGCAGGCGCAGCAGCGAGCCAGCGAGGGGTCCGCTCCCGACACCACGCTTTTCGACGAGGACGATTCCCTCCTTAGCGGAGAAGCTGACGTTTCCAACAACGACGCAGACGCCTCCTCCTTTTATGACCACCCCGCCGGCCTCGAAGACGCCGCGGACCTGTCCTCCGGCGACGATGCTCCGGGTTCTTCCTTAAGCGATGACGATGATGACAAGCCCGGTGATTCACCTCAGTCGGTTTAACGCATCGAGCTCGCCGAGGGTGATTCCATTCGCCTCCTAAGCGCGCACTACTAAAAAACAAAGGTTCGGGGCACCCGTGTGGGTGCCCCGAACCTTCGCTAGTCGCGTTAGGTGATTAGCCTGCGATCGAGAGGATAATCAAGGTAGAGATCCAGATGGCCGCAGCCGGGGGATCAATGTGGGTGTCGCCCTTAGCGTGGAACGCACGGTTCATGATCTCAGCCAGCCAAGCAGCGAAGACACCGAAGGCCACACCGATGATCATGGCCACCAGCGGGCTCAAGCCGAAAGCGGTCATGAACTTCACGCCAGCTAGCCCCGCGATGATGGTCATGTGGTGAGTAACCGGCACGGTCACGCCGAAGGAAATGATGATGATGCACAGCGCCGAAATGGCGAAGGGAAGGATCTGTGCAACGTCAGCGAGCTCGGGGAACGCGACGGCGACTGCCACTGCAGTGCCCGCACCGAAGATGCCGGCCAGCAGACCGAATACCAGGTATTGCTTGGGTTCTTGCTGCCAGGGTACCCAGCAGTGATCGGCGGTCGGGTTGGAAATCCAGGAAACTACACCGGTCTTGCCAAATAGCACGCGCGCCAGGATGCCGGAGAGCATAACGGTCAGTGCCACGGAGTCAGTGTGTCCACCAAACCACGGGATCTGGGCGATTAGGTTCTGGACGATGTAGCCAAGTACACCGAACCCTGCACCTACCAGCAGTGCCTCGGGATTGCCGAAACCGGCCATGGCGGTGTTCAGGTCCTTACCGCCGCCAGTGTCTGCGAGTTTGCCTTGTTTAGCTGCGTAAGCTGCAGCGGCTACACCACCGGCGAAGGCGATGTGGGGGCCGAATACCGGGCCGAAAGCAACATAATCAATGATAATGGTGTTTCCGGTAGCCGCCAGTACACCCAGGCCCAGCAAAATGCTGACACCGGTGAAACCGAAGGCCAGGTTAGCTCCGATTGCGGCCCCGAGGAAGCCACCTCCAGCTGCGGCAATGAGCCAGAACAGGTCCATCCCCAGGAAGGTAATCTCAGAAGTCATTTGTCCACCTTTAGACTCGGTTGGAGTATTTCACCAACCATGTTTTCGAAGTTTCAGCGCTTACTTCACGCTCGGGTCGCACACGTCTGTGTGTATGCAACTGTGTCGTACACTACTGAAAGTTTAGAGATTTTGCACAAGATTCAGCTTTATGTTGAATCTTTGGGCGAGTGTGCGCTCTTCCCGTGACGCACTGCACAAGCGGGCCGCCCTCGTGAAGAAAAATCACTGACCCGGCGCACCCGCGCGCACTGCTAATGTGCTAGGTCTGCTTCCGAGGACCCCGGAACCATATCGGCCGCGGACTGCAGCAGTTCCCCCGCCGGCTCCCAGTACGCTACCGCCGTGAGAGTGTTGTCTCGAAAAACCAGGGACGTCAACGACGCTAACGAGCATTCCCGTCGCCTCGGGTCATGCGCCAAGGGGCGGTGCTCCACCCATGAACGCAACGTCCAAATCGGTAACTGGTGGGAGACCATTAACACCTCTGACCCGCGATACTTACCCAGTGCGTCCGACACTGCGGCCCGCATCCGCACCACCAGGTCACTGTAGGGTTCGGACCATGAGGGTGTAAACGGGTCGCGGTAGCGCCACCAATATTTCGGGTTCGCCAACTGCGCGCGGTTAGCGTTCACCGCCACCCCCTCGAAGGTGTTCCACGCTTCGATAAGTCGGGCATCAGATTGCAGTTCCACCCCGTAAGCGCGGGCGGTGGGGGCAGCGGTTTGTTGGGCGCGCAGCAGCGGGGAGGCAATCACAGCTTTAATGTCGTGTTCGCTTTCCACCAGCGTGTCAGCGACCTTCTGCGCCATGTTCTTGCCCAGCGTAGTCAAACCAAACCCGGGGCGACGCCCGTACAAAATAGCGTCTGGGTTATCCACTTCTCCGTGCCGCATAAGGTGAATCGTGGTTTCCATCTTCACTGCCCTTTGATTTGTATTATCACGAGGACGGTGCCTCGTTTGACGTGGCTGGTGCTGTTTTCCTGCACTCCAAGATAGTTTACCTTCAGCGAAGATCGCGTCTAGACCTAACTATCAGTTCGCGCCCTTTGCCGATACCGGCGTTCCTTCAGCGGTGTTCTTCGCCCCCGCACCAGCGGCCCGGCAGCCTGTAGGCCGATACCGGCGGTAGGTATAGAACAGGCCCCGTCTTGACGGGGCCTTATCCTAACTACTTCTTGTTGCGACGCTGGTGACGAGTCTTACGAAGCAACTTACGGTGCTTCTTCTTCGCCATACGCTTGCGACGCTTCTTGATTACGGAGCCCATCGCCCCTCCTAAACAACTGATTCAACCTAGCGAACTAGGTGGTTTGCGTTCGTGCTAACTTCCGACACATCTGCCAATGGTCGAGACGAGTTGTAGTTTACCTTCCCATCGCCTCGGTTTCATCTTGCCCCCAGTCGGCAAGCCCCGCATCGATTAGCTGCTGCACTGCCTGCTGCGGCACTCGGAAAGACTTCCCCACCCGGATCGCAGGTAGCTCCCCAGCGTGGATCATACGGTAAACCGTCATTTTCGACACTCGTATCAAGTCAGCGACTTCAGCCGCCGTCATGAAACGCGGCCGCGGTTGGTTGCTCATGCGCAATCAAGTCCTTACCAGATGAGTGAAGAATGGGAGCAAAACACTGTTTTTTCGCATGTGTTTCATGGTTTATCTTAAACTAAATGAGCCAGTCTTGGTAGCTAAGCGCGAAACTACCGCTTCCAAGAACAAGCACGCAGCCACAACTCAGGTGCGACTGTAAAGTTAAAAACACAAGCTAGCTGGCAACCACATCAGCTAAACAGCCGGTACCGCTAAGGTGGGTAGTGAGGTCAGTGAAAACACCACCCGCACAGCGTGACACTTAAAGGGAAGGAGGGGCCGCGTGAAGTTACCATTCTCACGTTCGGCGCAGGCCAAATTCCGTCCCGACACCCTCCCCCCGTCGATGCATAACGACCCCAAGGTCGACCGACCGGTAGCCACCGACACTCCGCTAGCTGCAGCGCACGCCGTCACTCCCAGCATCAACCAGCGTATCCGCACCCAAATCGACCACATGGCACGCCACTACCCCGCGCGCCTAGCGATGACCGTGTTCGCCTCCATTGTCGCCACCGTCACCGCCTTACTGTCACTACCGATAGCAACCACTTCAGGGATACGCGCACCCCTGGCAGACGCACTTTTCAACGCTACCTCAGCCGTCTGCGTAACTGGACTCACCACTGTCGACACCGCGAACTACTGGTCCGTTTTCGGGCAGGCCGTCCTCGCCCTCGGGATCTCCATCGGAGGACTCGGCGTCATGACGCTAGCGTCCATCCTCGGGTTCGCGGTCTCGCGCCACATCGGATTGACGCAGCGGATGCTGGCGGCGTCGGAAACGAAAACTTCCAGTTTGGGGCAAGTTGGCTCACTGTTGAAAGCCGTTGTCACCACCGCGGTAGCCGCAGACCTACTGATTTTCGCCGCGCTGCTGCCGCGCTACCTGACACTGGACTACGACCTGGCGCACGCCCTGTGGTACGCGCTATTCATGGCGATCTCCATCTTCAACAACGCCGGATTCGTGATCCTGCCCGACGGCCTAGCACCACACGTTTCCGACGTATGGATGATCACCCCAATCATCATCGGAACCGCAGTGGGCGCGGTCGGGTTCCCCGTAATCATGGACCTGACACGCAACTGGCGCACACCCCGCAGGCTCACCTTGCACGCCAAACTCACGCTCACCACCTACGTGGCGCTGGCGATCGTCGGGTCACTGATTGTCGGCACCCTGGAGTGGTCAAACCCGGACACCTACGGGGATCTAACCATCACCGAACGCATCATGCATTCCCTTTTAGCGGGGGTCAACGCCCGTTCGTCGGGGATCTCCATCCTCGACGTGGGGCAGATGACACGCGGCACCTGGTTCGTCCAGGACATCCTCATGTTCATTGGTGGTGGCTCGGCGTCCACAGCCGGTGGCATTAAGGTCACTACCATCGCGGTGCTGACTTTGGCGGTGCTCGCTGAAGCCCGCGGTGACCGCGACATTGAAGCGTTCGGGCGGCGCATTCCGCCTTCGACCGTGCGCCTGGCCGTCGCGGTCATGCTGATCGGGGTTTTCCTGGTGTCGTCGGCGGTGCTGATTCTGCTGCTGATTACGCCGTATTCGCTGGACGTCGTACTGTTTGAGTCGATCTCCGCGTTCGCTACCGTCGGGCTTTCTACGGGTATCACCGGGGACCTACCCGATGGCGGTAAGTACGTGCTGTCGGCACTGATGTACCTGGGGCGCACCGGAACCATGACGGTGGCGGCGGCGCTGGCGTTGCGTGAACGGCGCCGCGTGATTCGCATGCCGCAAGAGCGTCCCATCATCGGCTAGTTCCTGCCGCCCCTTGCCCCTGCCCCGCCACTGCAGGCCCTTCCGCCCCTGCAGTGGGCTTGAGTTCTAGTTAGCGTTGCAACGCTTCTTACTTCGAAGGAGTGTTTCAAT
>JAUNVG010000012.1 GCA_030537735.1 Actinomycetaceae bacterium | reverse complement strand
CGCCCGCGGCAGTCCCAGCACCCGTGGCAGTCCCAGACGCACCTACAGCACCCGCGCCAGCACCAGCGCCCGCGCCCGCCGCGCCTTGCGTTTGTGGGCGCTCGTCGCCCCCGAGCTCACTACCTTGTTCCCGCTCCGCCAGCTCCGCTTGCTCAGCCTGCTCTTTGGCCGCCGCTAACGCCGCGCCCAGCAGGTCCGCCATTGACTGCGCCACGGGCCTACCCTACTCGGTGCAGCCAGCGCACGGGTACTCCCTCGCCCGCATAGCGGAACGGCTCTAACTCGTCATCCCACGCCTGCCCCAACGCCAAGCGCAGTTTCGCACGCAACCCCACCAGGTCATTACTCTCCGCCAGGGCCGCGCGGATGCGATCTTCAGGAACCAACATGTTCCCCGACACGTCCATAGGCGCGTGGTAAATCCCCAGTTCCGGGGTGTGGCACCAGCGAGCACCATCTGAGCCCCTCATGCCTTCTTCAGTCACTTCATAACGCAGGTGCTCCCACCCGCGCATACTGGACGCCAACTGCGCTCCCGTGCCCACCGGGCCAATCCAGGAGTACTCGCAGCGTTTCATTCCGGGCGCAGCCGGCTGATCGGTCCATTGTAAACTCACATCCTGATCGAGGACGGTGGCAACTGACCATTCAATGTGCGGACACAGCACGGGCGGTGCTGAATGCACGAAAAGTACACCGCGGGTGTAGTTCCCAGTCATCATCTGTCTCCAATCGGTTCGAGGTGCGTCTTCCCCTACGACCTCCACCGATTGCGTGAATGCGCGGTGTTACTTGCTATTGTGCCCTATCAGCGCGGTTTTTGCACCCCCGTGCTGTCACATCAAGTCGCGAACTTGACGCAAAGCCTTCTTCCGGGTGGCGCGATCGAGGCGATCCAAATACAACATCCCCTCCAGGTGGTCGGTTTCGTGCTGCAGGCAGCGCGCCATCAGCTCTTCACCTTCCACCACCACGGGCTTACCATCCAAGTCAATACCTTCCACTCGCGCATACCACGCGCGTTGGGTGGGGAACCACAGTCCCGGCACCGACAGGCAGCCTTCGTCCCCGTCCTGGTATTCGTCTTCGGAAACTTCCACCAGTTTGGGGTTGAGGACGTAGCCGATTTCTCCGTCAATGTTCCACGAAAACGCGCGCAACCCCACGCCGATCTGGTTCGCAGCCAAACCCGCGCGGCCGTCCTCGTCCACGTTTTCCAACAGGTCTTCAACCAGGTTCTTAACCCGCTGGTCAATGTCGGTGATCCACTCGCACGGGGTGCGAAGCACCGGATCACCTATGACACGAATGTCTCGCTGAGTCACTTGGTGGCCTCCCTGTTTTCAGCCAAGATCTCAATAATGCGTTGGGCAGCTTCACCCACCGGCAAATCGGTGCGCTCCCCGCTGCGGCGGTTACGTAGCTCCACTACCCCATCTTTCAGGCCGCGCCCCACCACCAGGGCGTACGGCATGCCCATCAGTTCAGCGTCGGCGAACTTAACACCGGCAGAAACCTTCACCCGGTCATCGAACAAAACCTCGAAACCGGCCTCGGACACTGCGCTGGCCAGGTCAGCGGCGGTTTGGAAGATCTCCTCCCCCTTACCGGTAGCCAACACATGCAGGTGGAACGGAGCCACCACCATAGGCCAGGCCAACCCCTTCTCATCCGCCGTGGCTTCCGCCAAGGCCGCCATCACTCGTGAAACCCCAATGCCGTAAGACCCCATGGTCACGACCTGGGTTTTACCGTTTTGATCCAACACCTGCAGATCCAAGGCTTTAGCGTACTTACGCCCCAGTTGGAAGATGTGGCCAATCTCGATACCGCGCGCCAACTCCAGCGGGCCCGACCCATCAGGAGCGGGATCGCCGGCCTTGATTTCGGCTACTTCCGCAGTCCCATCAGCGGTGAAGTCACGTCCCGCCACCGTGTGGTAGGCGTGGAATCCTTCGCGGTTACCGCCGGTAATCCACTCGGTGCCTTCCACTACCCGCGGGTCCACCAGTAGGCGCACCGCGCCTTGGGGGTTACCGTCCTCATCATAGGTGCGGCCCGGGGCGCCCGCCCCACACACCTGCGGCCCCAGGTAGCCGGCCACCAGTTCAGGGTGCTTCGCCAAGTCCTCGGCAGTAGCCAGCGCCACTTCCGCGGGAGCGAAGAATGCTTCCAAGCGTTTGGGGTCGACATCGCGATCACCGGGGATCGCTAAGTTCACCACTTCTTCTTGCCCATCGGGGTGAGTGAGAGTGACCACGAAGCTCTTAAGCATGTCCGCTGCCTGCCAGGGGCGGTCGGTGCGCGGATAGTTCTCATTCGAATACTCCACCAGTGCCGCTATGGTGCTGGCCCCAGGGGTTTCGCGCAGTTCCATGGCCGGAACATTGGAAGCATCAACCGGGTCCGGGGCAACCGTGGTCACGGCCTCGGCGTTAGCGGTGTAGCCACCGGCGGAGCGCACGAACGTATCCTCCCCGATGCTGCACGGGTGCAAGAACTCCTCCGAACGCGACCCACCCATGGCGCCGGACATGGCTTGGCAGATGGCGTATTCCAGTCCCAGGCGAGTAAAGATCTTCTCATACGCCTGGCGGTGCATTTCGTAAGACTTATCCAACCCCTCGTCATCGAGGTCGAAAGAGTAGGAATCTTTCATCACGAACTCGCGCCCGCGGATAATGCCGGCACGCGGACGAGCCTCGTCACGGTACTTAGTTTGGATTTGGTACAGGGTAAGTGGCAGGTCCTTGTAGGACGAATACATGTCTTTCACCAGCAGGGTGAACATTTCCTCATGCGTCGGAGCCAGCAGGTAGTCCCCGTCCTTGCGGTCCTTAAGTTTGAACAGGGTGGGGCCGTATTCTTCCCACCGGTTAGTGCGCTGGTAGGGTTCAGCTGGCAGCAGCGCCGGGAAGTGTACTTCCTGGCCGCCGATGGCTTCCATTTCCTCGCGCACGATCTGTTCTACGCGGCGCAACACTTGCAACCCCAGGGGCATCCAGGTGTAGATGCCGGGAGCGGCGCGGCGGATGTAGCCGGCGCGAACCAGTAGTTTGTGGCTGGCGACCTCCGCGTCGGCGGGGTCTTCACGCAGGGTGCGGACAAAAAAGTTCGACATGTTCTTTAACACATGTCTTAGCCTAACGGCTTAGTGGCGGAAGTGGAAAACTTCCGGCCCGCGAAAGCCGAGCGAAGTAAGCCTATTCACCCGGCCGAAAGCCCCTAGGCGATCACATCCACCTGGCCGGAGCCTTCCTCCAGGCCCATTTCTTCGGCCAGGGCTTGCGCGTGGCGGATGAGGGTTTCGACAATCTGATCCTCAGGCACGGTTTCCACCACTTTGCCCTTAATGAAGATCTGCCCCTTACCGTTACCAGAGGCCACCCCCAGGTCAGCTTCACGAGCCTCGCCCGGGCCGTTCACCACGCACCCCATTACCGCCACTCGCAGCGGCACGGTCACGCCTTTGAGCCCTTCAGTGACTTCGTTAGCCAACGTGTAAACATCTACCTGCGCGCGCCCGCACGAGGGGCAAGACACGATCTCCAAGGTGCGTTCGCGCAACCCCAAGGACTGCAAGATCTCAATACCGACCTTGACTTCTTCCACCGGAGGAGCCGAAAGTGAGACTCGGATCGTGTCCCCGATCCCCTGGCGCAGCAACGCGCCGAAAGCGGTGGCGGACTTAATGGTTCCTTGGAACTGCGGGCCGGCCTCGGTCACGCCCAGGTGCAAGGGCCAGTCACCGTTTTCCGCAAGAATCTCGTAGGCGCGAATCATCACCACCGGGTCGTGGTGTTTCACCGAGATCTTAAAATCGTGGAAGTCGTGTTCTTCGAATAAGGACGCCTCCCACATGGCGGACTCCGCCAACGCCTCGGGGGTGGCCTTACCGTACTTCTTCAGCAACCGCGGGTCCAAGGATCCAGCGTTAACTCCGATACGCAACGACACCCCGTGGTCGGAAGCCGCCTTGGTGATGTCTTTGACCTGGTCATCGAACTTGCGGATATTACCGGGGTTTACTCGCACCGCGGCGCACCCGCCCTCGATCGCAGCAAACACGTAGCGAGGTTGGAAGTGAATGTCAGCAATCACCGGGATAGTGGATTTCTTCGCAATGATCGGCAGCGCTTCAGCATCATCAGCCGAAGGGCACGCCACGCGCACAATGTCACAGCCCGCGGCCGTCAGCTCCGCGATCTGCTGCAACGTGCCACCAATATCCGTGGTTTTAGTGGTCGTCATGGACTGTACCGACACCGGGGAGCCGCCACCCACTGGCACCGACCCGACTCGGATCAGGCGGGTGGGTTTACGCGGAAACGGCGCGGTTTTAACGGTCGGCATTCCCAAACCAACTTCAGTCACGACTTCTTCAACTCCCCAAGTACTGCGATTGCGCCGCTCGCGCCCCCGCTTCTTAGTGTTTTACCGAACTCCAACGTACCACGCTAAAGCCTTGCTATCACTTCTCACGGCAAGTGAATCGGGTTAACAATGTCAGCCACCACCAACACCACCGTCATCGCCACCAATGCCAAGCTCACCGCGTAAGTCAGCGGCACCAGGCGGGCGGTGTCTGCCGCACCCGGGTCGCGTCGCCCTCGCACGCGGTTGAACTGGCGGCGCACTCCCTCCCACAGGGCTCCGGCGACGTGACCGCCATCTAGCGGCGGCAGCGGGATCAAGTTAAAAACGAACAGCGCCATATTCAGTGACGCCCACATCGCTAGCATCATTGTCATCCGGTCCAGGAACGTTACGCTCCCGCCTTCGGCGCTGACTTCCCCCGCCAGGCGCCCCACTCCCACTATGGACAGCACCGAGTTCGGGTCTCGCTCTTGACCGCTGAACGTTCCCACCGCGGTGTCCCACACTGCTTTAGGCAGGGCGAACACTACTTTCGCAGTTCCGGTGAACGTCGCCCAGGACACGTCCGCTACCTGTCCGAGGCCTCCGCGTTGACGCTGCAACTGCGACACGATCCCGGCCTTGTAAGCACCGCCGAAAAGCGCCGGCTGCAGCTGCAAAGTCAGCTCCTGGCCGTCGCGGTTAACCACCACCGTGGACGGCTGTTTCCCGGCGCGTTCAATCGCACCTGTAATGTCTTTCCAAGTGTCGGTGACCTGCCCGTTCCACGACACAATCTGATCCCCGCTTTGTATCCCCGCTTCCGACGCTGGGGTTCGCACCGAGTGTTCAGCGCTGCAGGTGCCGTCGGGGCTGAAACACTCCGGCACGCGCGCCACCGTGGTGGAAGGAGCGTTAAGCCCCACCCCCAGGATGATGAAGGCAAACAGCAGGACCGACATCACCAGGTTCACCACCGGCCCGCCCAGCATGACGGTGAGTTTCTTCGGCACTGAGAGCCGGTAAAAAGCCTGGTGTTGGCGCCCCGCGGGTAGTTCCTCGGCGCTGGCTTCGCGCGCTTCCTGAGCCAACGTGGGGCGCCCGTCCTTGCGTTCGGTGGCGACCCCGGGCGGAGCTGGGCGGAACATGCCAGCTAGACGCACGTAGCCACCTAGCAGTATCCATTTGATGCCGTACTCGGTTTCCCCGATTGTCTTCGACCACAACGTGGGGCCAAAACCCACCATGTATTGGGGTACGTATACGCCGAATCGTTTCGCTGGAATCATGTGCCCCAGTTCGTGTAACGCTACCGAGATCATAATGAACACGACCATCACTAGGATGCCGATTATGTAGCTGAGCATTTCACCCTCCTCGACTGCCTATGTTAGTCCCCTATCGTCTTGGTTCCACATTCGTTCGAGGACGTGGCTGGGGTTAGCGGGCTATGAGTTCCTTAGCGCGTGCTTTCGCCCACCGCTGGGCGGTGAGGATTTCTTCCAAGCTCGGTTCCCGCGTGCCTTCGTGTTCTTCCAATACTTGCGCCACCGTGTCCACGATCGCCAAGTACTTCAACTCCCCCGCCAAGAAAGCATCAACGCATACTTCGTTGGCGCTATTTAACACCGCCGGATGCGTGTGTGAAGCTTCCATGGCTTGGCGCGCCAGCTTCAAAGCGGGGAAGGTTTCGTGGTCGACCGGTTCGAAGTCCCAGCTGGTGGCACTATCCCACCGGCACGGTGGTTCCACTTGCGCCCAGCGTTTGGGCCATGACAGTGCCAGGGCGATCGGCAGGTGCATGTCCGGCGGTGAAGCCTGGGCGATGGTGGCTCCATCTTGGAACTCCACCATGGAGTGCACGATTGATTGGGGGTGCACCACGGCCTCGAGCCGGCTGGGTTCAATGTCGAACAGCACCCACGCTTCAATCAGCTCTAACGCTTTATTCATCAAAGTGGAGGAGTTAATGGTAACTACCGGCCCCATCGCCCAAGTGGGGTGCTTGAGTGCTTCCGCCGCGGTTACGTGTTCTAAGTCGCGGCGTTTCTTACCGCGGAACGGCCCACCCGAAGCAGTCAGTATCAGGCGCGAGACTTCGCTTTCCCCAGTTACCTCACTGGCAGTTAGGCCGCGCTGGTGGCGACCGGAAGCCAAGCACTGGGCGATGGCGGAGTGCTCTGAATCCACCGGAACCACCTGCCCGGGGCGTTTGCAGGCTTGCCGCACCAGGGGCGCGCCCACCACCAAGGATTCTTTATTCGCCAACGCCAGGCGCGCTCCGCTTTCCAACGCTGCCAACGTCGGTTTTAGTCCCACTCCCCCGGTGATGCCGTTTAGAACAATGCCGTCACTGCCGGCGGCGCGGGCGGCGTCTTGCATCGCCTCGTCCCCGATGCCGACTTCCACCCCACTTAGGCCGCGCGCTTTCAGCCCCGCCTGCACTTCGCCCTCATCGGCCTTAGCGAAAGCAAGGTATTGCGGGCGGAAAGCAGCAGCCTGATCTAATGCCAGCTGCAGGTTACCTCCCCCGCTGGCTAGGGCCACCACTTCGATTTCGTCGCGGTGGTCAGCGACAATATCCAACGCTTGGGTGCCGATGGAGCCGGTGGCTCCCAGGAGTGAGAGTTTACGCACGACTATTCCACTGCCAGGAGGATCTCAATCACGCGCGCCAAATAAGCATCAACGGGGCCTTCAAGGTAGGCGTCTTGGCCTTTGGCGGGAGGGAAAGTAATGGTGCGCACGCTGTCGACACGCAGTTCAATCTCATCGTCAAAGAACGCCGCCAACCTGTCCATGAAAGCATCAACGGCTTCTATCTGGTAGCCGATCGCCCCCTTTGCGGGGTTAGCGAAACGCTCCCCCTCGGGGCGCACCAGACGCGGGTAGAGGGTGGTGGCGCGGTCAGCAACGTGGTCGAGCCAGGCTTGCTCACCGTTTACCGCCACGTGGTCGGCGCGGTCACGCGCCAGGAAAGCCGCCTCCAACCGGTCGAGCGCAGCGTCTACTGAAACCGGGTCGTACCCGCCGCGAGTGAGGGGGAACATGGCTTTGTGGATGGTGCCAGAGGAAAACTCCGAAGCCGGTATCCCACCTTCGTAGGCTTCGCGAGCCTCGTGTAGGAATTCGTCAACCGCTTTAGGCTGGTAACCCTTTCGGTAGAAGCGTACTCGTGGGAACATGATGTCACCTTTAGCAGTTGCTTCACTCATTGTGCTTGTCCTCCGCTTTTTTGACGCTCGTGGCTAGCTGTCCGCAAGCACCGTCAATGTCTGAACCACGTGTATCACGAATCGTAGTGGTAATCCCGGATTTTCTTAGCGTTTCGACGAATTCACGCTGCGCTCGCGGGGTAGAAGCAGTCCAGATCGACCCCGGCGTAGGGTTAAGAGGAATGGGGTTTACGTGCACCCAGCCACGTCCTCGCCGGTTAATCTCATCAGCCAACAACTGCGCCCGCCACGGGTGGTCATTCATGTCTTTTATCAACGCGTACTCAATGGACACGCGCCGCCCGGTGGCGCGGAAGTAGTTGCGAGCCGCATCCAGCAACTCCCCCACCTTCCACCGCGAGTTTATGGGGATTAACTCATCGCGCAACTCATCATCAGGCGCGTGCAGCGACACCGCCAAAGTCACCGGCAGGCCAAGCTGGGCGAGCTGGTCGATTTTCGGCACCAACCCCACGGTGGAGACGGTGATGTTTCGTGCCGACATCCCAAATCCTTCCGGAGTGGGGTCGGTTAGGCGGGCGAGGACGGTGCGGATCGCGGGGAAGTTCGCCAGCGGTTCGCCCATTCCCATGAAAACAATGTTGGTCAGTCGCGTCGGTCCCCCGGCGAGCTCACCTTCAGCGCAGGCGCGGGCAGCGTCACGGATTTGCTCGATTATTTCTGCGGCCGACAGGTTCCGGGTCAGCCCCATTTGTCCGGTGGCGCAAAATGGGCACGCCATGCCGCACCCGGCTTGGGAGGAGATACACAAGGTGGTGCGGTTGGGGTAGCGCATGAGCACCGACTCCACGCGCGCACCGTCGTATAGTTCCCACAGGTATTTAACGGTGGTGCCCCCGTCTGCCCGCTGGGAGGTAACCTGCCGTATGAGTCGGGGCATAATCTTTTCCGCCACCACGGCCCGAGCCGAGGCAGGCAGGTCTGTCATGGCCTGCGGGTCGGCTTGGTGGTTGGTGAAGTAGTGGCGCGCCAACTGGTTGGCACGAAAAGCCGGCAAACCCGCTTCCACCACGAGTTTCTTGCGATCTTCTACCCCCAGGTCAGCAAAGTGCGTAGGTGGCTTACCGCGCCGGCGAGCAGCGAACGACAGTTTACGCACCGGCCTGCCGGGTTGGGCCCCTTCGGGAGCCTGGTCGGTGGGCATAACCTGCCGCAGGCGCACAGGCTTACCGCCCGCGCGCGGGGCGGGGTTCTCAGTGCGCGGGTTGGGGTTTTCGCCGCGCACCTTCACGATCTTCTCAGTGCGCGGGTTGGGGTTGGTCTCGCGTCGCACTTTCACGGTCTTCTCAGTGCGCGCGGCGGGGTTCTTACCTTGACGGGAGCCAGGCCCGCCACCGCGGTTGGAGTGGGGTTTGGCTTTCACGGTAGCGCCACCGCCACCACCAGGTACATCATGGGCGCCACCATCAGCAGCGAATCCATACGGTCCATCAACCCGCCGTGCCCAGGCAGCAGGTTAGACATGTCTTTAAGCCCCACGTCGCGTTTTATCAGCGATTCCACCAGGTCCCCCGTGGTGGCTGCAATGGTGGTGAGGATCGCCAGCGGGATCCCCCACCACCAGGTAACACCAATCCACATCATGCCCGGTATCGCCACCGCCAGTGACAGCGCCACCGAACCGGCGAACCCTTCCCAAGATTTCTTCGGAGAAATCCGCGGCGCCATCGGGTGTTTACCCCACAACACCCCAGTCATCCACCCGCCCAGGTCGTTAGCAACTGCTAAGGCAATGTAAATCAACACCGCCTGCCAACCGGCATCGGAGTTCAGTAGCAGCACCACGAACGAAGCCAAGCCAGGCACGTACATGAGGGCGAAAATAGTGACCATCAGGTCCGGTAGGACCTGCAGAATCGGTCGGTCTAGTAGTTTCCACACCGCCACTGCCAGCACGGTTAGTGACAGTGCCGCCAGGGTTGCTTCGGACCCCAGGTAGCGCGCGCAAAACAGCATACCTACTGCCCCCACCCAGGTGGGTGCCAGTACGATTTGCCGGTTTTGCCGGGCGAAAGCTCCAGCTAGTTCCCACAGCGCCACAACCACTAAGACGTTAATCAGTATGAAGAACGTCAGTGGGGAAAACACCAGTGACCCCACCGCGATTACGGCTAGCAGCACTCCCACGGAGATAGCTGCCGGGAGGTTGCGCCCAGCCCGGCCCGAGGCAGGAAGGGGCTTGTGGTTCTGGGTAGGTCCAGGGTTGAATACTTTTTTCAGGTCCACGTGTCGCTTGTCCGGTTGTTAGGCTCTGTGGCATCGGCCCTTGCCGTCAGCGTCGCAGCCGCCGACAAGGGCTAATGACATATCCTCTAGACCGTCATCAGGTCTTTTTCTTTTTCTGCCAACTCTTGGTCGATCTTGTCAACGAAGCTCTTGGTGAGGGACTCTAGTTCCTTTTCCCCACGCTCGACCGCGTCCTCGCCGTCTTCACCGTCTTTCTTAATACGGTCAAGTTCTTCCTTGGCTTTGCGACGCTCGTTACGCACCGAGATGCGTCCTTCTTCCGCCCGCTGGCGAGCCTGCTTGACGTAGTCCTTACGACGCTCTTCGGTAAGGGCCGGAAGGTTACAGCGAATCACGTTACCGTCATCAGTGGGGTTAATCCCCAGGTTCGATTCGCGGATGGCGCGAATAATCTCCGCTACCGCACCGCGGTCGTAGGGGCTGATGAGCACCATGCGAGCTTCCGGGATCTGCAGGGACGCCAGCTGCTGCAACGGCGTGGGAGCGCCGTAGTAGTCGACGAGGATCTGGTTAAACATGTCGGGGTTGGCCCGCCCGGTGCGAATATTTCCAAACTCGCGACGAGTGGCTTCCAACGCTTTTTCCATGCCTTCTTCGGCTTCCAATAAGGCGTCTTCAATCATGTTTGCTTCTCCTCAAACTTGTTAGTTTTTAGCAGTGGTTGATACCAGCGTACCGATCTTCTTACCCAATAGTGCGGCAGTCACGTTCCCAGGTTCACTCATTCCGAAAACCCGCATGTCCAGATTATTATCCTGACACAGGGAGAACGCGGCGGCATCAACCACTCTCAACCCTTGCGCAAGCGCGTCTTGATAGGTAACGAAGTCAATCCGCTTCGCCTCGGGGTTCGTACGCGGATCATCCGTGTAGATCCCATCCACCCCGTTCTTACCAACGAGCAGTTCCGAACAGCGGGTCTCCAACGCGCGCTGAGCCGAAACCGTGTCGGTAGAAAAATACGGCAGCCCGGCGCCGGCGCCGAACACCACTACCCGGCCCTTCTCCAAGTGCCGTATGGCTTTAAGCGGAATGTAGGGTTCAGCTACCTGCCGCATGGAGATCGCGGACTGCACCCGGGTGGTGACGCCTTCTTGTTCTAAGAAGTCCTGCAGGGCGAGGGCGTTCATCACCGTTCCCAACATTCCCATGTAGTCAGCGCGTGCCCGGTCCAGTCCGTGTTGGGATAGTTCCGCGCCGCGGAAGAAGTTTCCGCCCCCTACCACCACTGCGACTTGGACTCCTTCGTTCACGGCGGCGGCGATCTGACTGGCGGTGTTGGATACGACTTTGGGGTCTAGCCCGATGCTGCCTCCACCGAAGACTTCACCGGATAGTTTCAGTAGGACTCGGCGGGTTGGCTGGGGGTTGTTGTCCATGGTTTACTCCTTCGGTGGCTGCGGTTCATCCGGGTTGTGGTAAAGCCCCGTTCCACGTGTGGGAACGGGGCCACCGTTTAGGTAGGTTAGGCGCCTACCTGGTAACGAACGAATTCGGTTACCTTCGCGCCTGCTTCTTTCAGGACTGCGCCCACGGTCTTGGACGGGTCACGTGCGAAGTCCTGGTCTACTAGGCAGTTGTCTTTGTAGAACGCGCCCATACGGCCTTCGACGATCTTTTCCGCAATGTGTTCGGGCTTGCCTTCGGAAATCGTCAGCTTGGTGAGGGTGTCGCGTTCCTTCTCCAGCACGTCTGCCGGCACGGAGTCACGATCCAGGTAATCAGGCTGGAACCCGGCCACGTGCATGGCGACGTCGCGTGCGACCTCGGCGCCTGCCTGGTCGGTGGCTACGAGGACGCCCACCTGGGCAGGTAGGTCAGCGGAAGTCTGGTGCAAGTACAGGTCTACGGCTTCGCCTTCGACGCGCACTACGCGACGCACCACGATCTTTTCACCGATAACCGCGGCCATGTTGTCCACCATGTTGGAAACAGTGCCATCTTCAGCTTCGGCTGCCAGCAGGGCCTCGACCTCGGTGGCCTTGGAGTTGATAGCAGCATCGAGGATGGTGTTCGCAAACGCGATGAACTTGTCGTTCTTAGCGACGAAGTCGGTTTCGGAGTTAACTTCCACCATTACGCCGACGTTGCCATCTTCTACGCGGCCGGCAATCAGGCCAGCGGAAGCGGTGCGGCCTTCACGCTTGGAGAGGGATTTGAGTCCGGAAAGGCGGATGATTTCAAGGGCCTTTTCTTTGTCGCCGTTAGCTTCATCCAGAGCTTTCTTGACGTCCATCATGCCGGCGCCGGTCTGCTCGCGCAGGGCCTTGACGTCGGCGGCAGTGTAGTTCGCCATGTTAGTCCTTTTCTAAAATGTTGGTTCTGCGGGCAGTTACTTAGCTTCGCCTTCAGCCGGCTTTTCATCGGCTTCTGCTTCGGCGGGCTTTTCTTCCTTGGCTTCTTCTGCCTGCTTTTCATCGGCTTCGCTGGTGGTCAGCATTTCGCGTTCCCACTCGGCCATCGGTTCAGCAGCTTCTTCTTCACCGCTGCGCTGACGCTTCTCGTTACGAGCCAGCAGACCCGCGGCGCAAGCGTCGGCAATCACGCGGGTGAGGATGTCAACGGAGCGAATGGCGTCGTCGTTTCCGGGAACGCCGTAGTCGACCTCGTCGGGATCGCAGTTGGTGTCCAGGATCGCAACCACCGGGATGCCGAGCTTCTTAGCTTCGGAAATCGCCAGCTGTTCCTTGTTGGTGTCAACAACCCACAGCATGGAGGGGGTCTTGTACATGTCGCGGATACCACCCAGTGAGCGCTGGAGTTTTTCCATCTCCCGACGCATCATGAGCAGTTCTTTCTTGGTGTGACCGGAGGACGCTACGTCATCAAAGTCAATCTGTTCCAGTTCCTTCATGCGTTGCAGGCGCTTGGAAACGGTCTGGAAGTTGGTGAGCATACCACCGAGCCAGCGGTGGTTAACGTAGGGCATGCCTACGCGCTCGGCGTGTTCTTCGATGGATTCTTGGGCTTGCTTCTTGGTGCCGACGAAAAGGATGTTGCCACCGTGTGCGACGGTTTCCTTCACGAAGTCATAAGCAATGTCGATGTCGGCAATGGTCTGCGACAGGTCGATTACGTAGATGCCGTTGCGTTCGGTGAGGATGAACTTCTTCATCTTCGGGTTCCAACGGCGGGTCTGGTGTCCGAAGTGAACACCGCTTTCCAGGAGCTGACGCATGGTAACAACTGCCATGGTTTTCCTTTCGCGGGGCTTTCGTGCCCGGTCGGGAGCGCTTTGCGCTCGGGTTTCAGTTACTGCCTTTCGGCCCTAGCGTCCCCGGCGGTTACCTCCAGTTGTTTCCAACTGGCACTGTGGCTTCCCCGTCCGCGAGGCCACTGCCGTTTCCAACAGTGGGGGCGGTACTGGACGCGCGTTAGTCACTTCCGCAAAGAAGTGCCGCGTCGATTCTACCGGATTGGGGGCGCTGGTGTGAATTACCGGCCTTGTGAATACGCCCTCACAGACGCGTTTTATCCACAGACATTACGAGGGCGGGTGGCTGGCTTCGTTCCGGCGTCTTTACTTTGGCGACATGCAGTTAGTTAGTTTTCTTTTCTCTGTCTCCCTCACGACCGACGGCGGCGCGGCAGGCGGCGCGGCAAGCCACGGCACAGCAGGCGGCGCGGCAGGCCACAGCTCGACGGCCAGCGGTGGTTCGGCAGCCCACCGGCGAACGCGCCTTCCACTTTGGCGTCAGCTAGTTGCCGGCCTCTTGCTTTGGGCTGGGGCCTTGACCTTACTGGTGACAGTCCCCTTTGCCGCCCACCCTTTCGCCGCTCACGCGCAGCCGGAGCGTTGGCTTCCCCCGGTTCCCCCTCCCCTGGTGGTGGGACGCAAGTTCGACCCGCCACCTAAACACTGGCAGGCAGGACACCGCGGGGTGGACCTGTGCGTGGCGGTGGGCACGCCGGTGCGTGCCCCGCGCGCCGGCACCGTGGTGTATGCCGGCAAGTTAGTGGATCGCCAGGTAGTTTCTATCGCTCACGAAGGTGGCTTGCGCTCTACTTTCGAGCCGCTCTCCCCCACAGTCAGTGTCGGCCAGACTATTCCCGCCGGCACCGTGGTCGGCACCCTGGAGCCCGGCCACGAGGGAGACTGCCTACACTGGGGAGTCAAACGCGGGCGCCACGAATACCTCAATCCGCTGCTACTAGTGATAGGTGAGGTGCGCCTACTGCCTTGGGAGGATTAGTCCTTCCCCCAAGGTAGCTTTAGGCATGGTTTCAACCCCGCTAGTGGAACTAGCTGGACGAGTAGGACCTCCCGCGCTGATTGACCCTTGCGCGGGGCGCTGGCGTAGTGAACTACCGGCCCGCACTGGCCCCCAACTGATGCGACTGGAAAGCCCCTGCGCTTTAGTGACGGGTGGCGCGCGGGTGTGCTTGCCGCACGATCTTACTCAATCTAGCTGCATCCACATGCGTGTAACGCTGCGTGGTTTGCAAGGAAGAATGTCCTAAAAGGTCCTGCACCGCGCGCAGGTCAGCCCCGCCTTCAACCATGTGAGTGGCGGCGCTGTGGCGCAACCCGTGGGGGCTAATCAACGGCACTTTCGCCCACGTGCAACCGGCAGTCAAACGATCCCGCACCACTCGCGCATCAATGCGCCCACCGCGAGCGCCTAAGAATAACGCTTCGCCAGCTTGCGGGGTGAAAAGCTGGGGGCGTCCTTGTTCCACCCAAATGCGTAAGGCCGCGTGGGCGGCGGTGCCGTAGGGCACCACGCGCTCTTTACTGCCTTTACCCCAAACCCGCAGGGTGCGCGCGGTGGCATCGAGGTTACCTAAGTTCAAAGCGGTTAGCTCACTAACGCGAATACCGGTGGAGTACAAAACTTCGAACATAGCGCGATCGCGTTGAAGCTGAGGATCGTCGGCGTCGGGCCGCTGCTGGTAGCTATCTAACAGCTGTTTGGCCTGCGCGGGATTGAGAGTGTGGGGCAGCACTTGATCTAGGGGCGCTGAACGCAGCTTAGTAGTGGGGTCAACCTCCAGGTAGTGGCTACGACGAAGCCAGGCCCCGAAAGTGCGCAAACTGGAAGCGTAGCGCGCCACCGCCGCCCGCGAATGGCCGCTGCGGGTGCAGTCAGCCAACCAGGCACGCAACGCCCTGGAAGTGAACTGCTCACCATCTAAATCCGCCTGCGCTAACGTGAAATCCCACGCCTGCGTGACGTCGTGAACGTAGGCGCGCACCGTGTGCTCCGACAGGCCGCGAGTGTGGGTGAGGTAGTTCTCCCACTGCCGCAACACGTCCTCTCGGCGTTTCGATGGCCCCTGCCCCACGCCCTCGCCCCCATCCTTACGCTGGTAACTTCACTTCCTGCTGCCTTTCTACCAGTCAGACTAACCCACCATCACCACCTGTTCTTGCGGCGCGCGCAAGCTAAGTCCTACGCGCATACCGCTGCTGGGCGGCGCTCACTTTCCCACCCAGCACCAGGCGCGCCAATATTCCCAGGGTTTCATCCACCCCCAGCCCGGCTGCGACCGCGATGTCTTGAGCCCTCGCGGCCCGCCGTTTCGGCATGGCGTCGAACACCCGCTGCTCATCGGGGGCCAAATCAAACAGTGGCGCCGTCGCGTCGGCGTCTTCCACCTGTCCCAGTGGTCTTACCATTTCGAGGACGTGGCTGGCGCAAGTGACCAACGTGGCCCCGTTGCGGATTGCCTGGTGGCAGCCCTCAGTAGTGGGAGAACCCACCGGACCGGGGTAGGCGCCGACTTCTCGCCCCATTTCCATGGCGCGCGCCAAGGTAACTACCGCCCCTGACCGTGACGCTGCCTCCACCATGATGGTGGCATCACTAATAGCTGCGATAACTCGGTTGCGGGAGACAAACCGCCACCTGGCGGGACGCCAAAACGGGGGTACCTCGCTGATAATCCCTCCCCCACTTTCAACTACCTGTTGGAAAGATTCCTCGTGCGCGCGCGGGTAGAGCTGGCTCAGTCCCCCTGCCATTACCGCCAACGTATGACCGGCTTTTAAAGCCCCGTGGTGGGCGGCAATGTCAATGCCGAAAGCCCCACCTGAAACCACGCTGACACCATCGTGGGCAAGTTCGTGCCCCAGTTCCCAAGCGTGCCTTTCTCCCGCCGCGGTACAAGCTCGCGCTCCCACAATCGCCACCCGCACGGGCGGAAGCTGGCCTTCCGGCAATAGGCTGCCCAAACCCCAGATCGCCACCGGAGCCGCCAACCCCAGGTCCTCCACCGCCTCAGGCCACAGTTCGTGACCGGGATAAATCACCCACCCACCTAAACGCTCCATGGTAGCTAGGTCATTTTCAATGTGGGTAGTGTCCAACCGCGCTCGCCACCGCTGCCAGGCCTTTTCAAAATTGTGAGCCGCCGCCTCCGGCTGGTCCTTAAGGTAGCTGACAACCACATTCGCATGTTCGTGGGTCATCACCATCTCCAGCGCGGTGTCCGCCCCCACCAGTGAACGCAGTAGGCCTGCGGTTTCATCCCCAGGTTCTTGTAAGTTCGCCCAACCGCACGCCACGTGCAGCGGGTTGTTGAAATCAATAGTTCCCATAGTGAGCTCCATTCCGATACTGCAAAGCTTTTCCGATATCAGCCAGATCTACTTGCGCCCGCCCCTCCATGTCGGCAAGCGTCAGCGCCAGGCGTAAAACCCGGTCGGCCCCGCGCATACTGAGCACCCCTCGCCCAACCGCGTCATCGAGGTATTCACACGCTCGCGCATTGAGGCTGCCGGAGCGGCGAAGTTGCCTCGCCGGCACGTGAGCGTTAAGCGACCACGGGTATTCACGCCACCGATGCGCCGCTCGTGCGCGCGCCTGCCGGACTTTTTCGCGCGCGGTCGCACTCGTGTAAGGCGCCGGGCGCGCCAGGTCCGCGCGGGAAGGCGAATGCATGGTGACATGCACATCCACCCGGTCCATTAACGGCCCGGACAGGCGCCCCATATAGCGGCGCAACTGTATGGACGAACACTTACAGGTCTTGCCCTTAGACAGGGCGTTGCCGCACGGGCACGGGTTGGTGGCCAACACCAGTTGGAAGCGAGCTGGAAGCTGGGCGCGGTAGCGTGCCCGATGCACCCGCACATAGCCGCTCTCTAACGGTTGGCGCATACCGTCAAGTACGTGAGCGTTAAACTCCGTGGCCTCGTCTAAAAACAGCACCCCATGGTGAGCCAAGGAAGCAGCACCTGGGGTGAGGCCTTGGCTGCCTCCTCCAATGATGGCGGGCAAAGTGGCGCTGTGGTGAGGCATTTGGAAAGGCGGGATCCGCATGAGCCCTTGGCCCGGTTCCAAGGTTCCCGCCAAGGAATGAACCGCGGTGGTTTCGATCGCCTGGTCATCGTCTAAAGGCGGCAAAATACTCGGCAGGGCGCGCGCCAGCATGGTTTTACCTGCCCCCGGCTCCCCAATCATCAACAGGTGGTGACCGCCCGCGGCGGTGACCACCAAGGACTCCATGGCTTCGTGCTGGCCGCGAATATCACCCAGATCCACACCCGCCTCCGTAGCTCCTGGAAGCGGCTTGCCTGGCTTTGGCGGCTGCGCGTAGGCGGCGGCGCTTTCGTCCCAGTTACGGCAGCACTCCACCACTTGCGAAAGATGGGTGCAGCCACGCACCTGCACTCCCGGCACCAGGGCGGCTTCAGCGTAGTTCTGCGCCGCCACCACCACCTGCCGGTAGCCGGCGCGCGCCGCCCCCAGCAACCCCATCGCAATAGCCAGGTCGAAAACTGCGCCCGCTTTCGGCAGGTCAGCGGGAGACAGATTCACCGTCACCCGTTTCGCAAACCACTCCACCGCGCACGACTGCAGGGCCGCTCGCACCCGGTCTTTAGATTCACGCACCGAAGTGTCAGGTAACCCCACCACGTTGAAAACCACCATGCCCGGGCCGACGTGGGTTTCCACTCGAATGACATGTGCTTCGATCCCCACCAGCGCCACGGCGTTGGTTGTCACCAGTACAGTGTCCACTTGCCCGCCCCCTCTAAATGAAATGCGGGTAGTGACGCAAGTGAGCGCAACCAGCGCTAACGTTTACAGTTATTACGTCAAAACGAATCGCCCCGTGATAGTTCGCGTGGTCGCGCCAATGCGCCGCGCCGCGCCGCAGGGAACGCAGTTTTTCAGCGGTGACAGTCTCTGCGATATCGCAACTATTTTGGTTCTTGCGAGTACGCACCTCCACTATCGCGGTGAGCGTGCCTCGCCGGGCAATGAGGTCGAGTTCGAAACCGCGAGCGCGGTAGTTGCGTGACAGTATCTGCCAGCCGTGTTCACGTAAGTATTGGGCGGCGAGTTCTTCACCGACGCGCCCTAACAACTGCCGCGACGTTTTCGCGGTTGAGGTTTTGGTATCCATACCTGACACTGTGGCGCAGAAGTCAAGGGCGGGCGCAACCTAGTGTGTCAGGCTGTGGAAAAGAGTTAAAGACGCAGGTTTGTGGAAAACTTCCTGCCCCGGGACTAGGGCAGTTCCAGTTCGTTCTTAGCTAGTTCCTCTACGTTAATGTCTTTGAAAGTCAGCACTCGCACTGACTTGATGAAACGAGAAGAACGGTAGATATCCCACACCCAGGCATCGGTCATGCGCACTTCGAAGAACACGTCCGAGCCCACCGGGTGTACCTGCACGTCCACCTGGTTGCATAGGTAGAATCGGCGTTCGGTCTCCACCACGTAGGTGAATAGGTTAATGACGTCGCGGTATTCGCGAAACAATTCCAGTTCCAGGTTATTTTCGTAACCTTCAATATCTGAACTCACGGTGACTTCCTACCCCTTTCCCAGTTCAGTTTGCCACTATACTTGCGCCGCCGGTGAGGTTCCACGACTGCCTGTGGATGGCGCTCGCCCCCAGGGTTGCTATTGCCTGGCGGTGAGCCGCAGCCCCATACCCCTTGTGCTTAGCGAAACCATACCCGCGGTCAGGTAAGGATTGCAGTAAGTTATCACGCGCCACCTTAGCCGCCACCGACGCGGCCGCCACCGAGGCGCACTGTAAGTCAGCTTTCACGGCCGTAACCACCCGGGGAACCTCCACGCCCGGCACCGGCTGGTTCGTGTCAGGGGCAGAAAACAGGGCACCGCCTACGCTTAGCCAATCATGCTTACCATCAAGAATCACCACTTGCGGGCCGGCACCGCTTGTAGTTAAACACCCTAACGCGCGCCACCCCGCCAACTGCAAAGCGCCACTGATCCCCAAGGAATCCACCTCCGCAGCCGAGGCCATCCCCACCACCAGGGCGCGCGCCCAGTTCGCTAACGGGGTGAATAAATCTTCCCGGCGCCGCGGGGTAAGTTTCTTCGAATCCGTCAAACCCTGCGGAAACTCCCCCTCACCGGGGACGCATGCTCCCACCGCCACCGGTCCAGCTAACGCGCCGCGACCGACCTCGTCCATGCCGGCCACCACGCCACTACTCATCCAGTGACGTTCCAACTCCAAAGAGGGAACGCTCAAGGTCATTTACTTCTCAACTTCCGGCACCGAAGTGAACGGGGAATGATCGGTGGGATTACCCCAGTGCGAAAACGGCCACGTCACCCACACGACCTTACCGACCACGGAGGACTCCGAAACGAATTCCCGCCCCGGGTGGGCTCGGGAGTCAGCCGAGTTACCACGGTTGTCCCCCATCACCCACAAGTAACCGTCGGGCACGGTAACGTCGAAAGCCACCTGCGCGGAACTGGGACCCTTCACGTAGGGTTCGTTAAGGGCAGTGCCGTTTACCCGTATCAAACCATCTTCTTCACAGCAGGTCACGCGGTCCCCACCCACACCGATTACGCGCTTAACCAGGTGTTGGTCTCCCGAAGCTGGTCGCAGCCCAACGAAAACCAAAGCGTCTTGGACGAAACCACGAAAACCCGTTTTCTCCACATAAGGGGGCAGCCATCCCAAGTCATCTTGGAACACCACCACATCCCCACGTTCTACCCCGCTGACCAGGGGCACCAGCGGGCTGGCAGCGACATTGTCACCGATTTGCAAGGTGTCTTCCATGGATGAAGACGGGATCCAGAAAGCTTGGAAGAAGAAAGTCCGTATAACCATGGACAGGCTCAAAGCAATGACGATTACAACGGACCATTCCAGCAGCCTAGCTAAAACCGGGTTCACGTGCCCGACATCGGCGCGGTGGCGCGGTCGATGGGTTTTCCTCATAGCCGTTTCCTTGGTGGTTAAAGAATAAAGCTCAAGCCCCGGAGGTGGGCTCCAGGGCTTGACGGGGCCGCGTAGTTATCGCAGCTCGCGGATACGCGCGGACTTCCCGTGACGCTCACGCAGGTAGTACAGCTTGGCGCGACGCACGCGGCCGCGGCTAACTACCTCGATCTTATCTACCTTCGGGCTGTGCACCGGGAAGGTACGCTCCACGCCCACACCGAAGGAGAGTTTACGCACGGTGAAGGTTTCACGCACGCCGCCACCACTGCGGCGGATTACCACACCTTGGAACACCTGGATACGAGTGGTGTTACCTTCGGTAACTTTCACGTGTACTTTAACGGTGTCGCCGGCGCGGAACTGGGGAATGTCATCGCGCAAGGATTCGGCATCAACGATGTCGAGCTTTTGCATGTTGTCTCCTCAACGGTCATGCCGCAGGTCATTTCCGTTTCTACTGGCAGCTACCAACTGCCTGCTGTTGTTCGTGAGTTCGGCCCGCGGTGTCCCCCTGCGGCAGGTCGCACCGACCGTACTCAACCCGATCTATTGTGGCACATTCGGCGTCTTTAAGTCGATATCCTCCCAGTGGATCCGAACACAGTTCCAACCCGCAAGGCTACCGCCGCGACCAGCTCGGAAACCGCGCGCCCCGGGTTTGGAAACCGCGCGCCCGCCCCGAAACCCGCGCCCGCCGCAACCGCCCCGCAACCCGCGACCGCGCGCCCGCACCGGAAACCCCGCGCCTGGGTTCCCACCGGATTCACGAGGACGCGAAGGCGCGTACCAGCACCACGTCCTCGTTACGGATCCCACCGACTTCGAATACCCGCCGACCGCGCCGCTTGAAACCGTGACGCCGGTACAGGGCGATAGCAGGACCATTACCTCGGTTGGTTCCCACCACCATCTTCGTCGGTACGGTAACTGGGCGGCCAGTATCTTCGGCTTCACCTTCAGCGCCACAAGCCAACTCCACAACTGCCGTCACGGTGGCTTCCACCAGCGCGCCCGCTACCCCGGTGCCGCGGTAGGAGCGGTCAACGTAGCATTTCGACAAGTAGCTGGAGGCACGGGCAAAGAATTTCTTCGGCACGTCCGCCGGCCCACCACCAGCAGCGTAGTTACGCGCCATGGTGTAGCCCACCAGTTCCCCGGCTTCACCGTCGTTAATCTGCGCAACCAGCACCACCGTGTCCGGATCTGCCAGCCACTGGCTAATGGCGTCAGTATTCAACTGGCTTTGCACGTGCTCATTGATTGCTTGGGCGGGAAGATGGTCGGGGCAAGCATCGGGGAACGTGCGTTGGGCTAACGCCACCAGCTTCGCCAAGTCGTTTTCTTGCGCTTCCCGCAAGGTCACTTCCTGCCACTTCGAGTGGTTGTGCACCCAGCCGCAAGAAATTAGCTCCTCTTTGTCTTCCACCGTGAGCGAGCGCGGATTAAGGTTTTGCACCAGGTCAGGTCGGCGCCGAGCAGTGCGCCGCAAAGACTGTTGGCGCCGCCAACGCTGGATGCGGGCGTGGTCACCGGAGCGCAGTACCGCGGGCACTTCCCGCTCCCTCCAAGTAGGTGGGCGCGTATAAGCGGGGTATTCCAGTAACTGGTCGGTGAAGGATTCTTCCTCCAGGGACTGGGGGTTGGACATGAACCCTTCCCGCAGGCGAGTTACGGCTTCAATCAGCACTAAAGCCGCTACTTCCCCGCCGTTTAACACGTAGTCGCCGATCGAGTACTCCCACACCTGCACGTCAGCGCGGTCTTGGTATTCTTCCACCACCCGGTAGTCAATACCTTCGTAACGCCCGCACGCAATCACCAGCTGCGTAACGTCGGTGAGTTCTTCCACCCGCTTTTGTGTCAGTGGCTCACCCGAGGGCGTGGGGATAGCCAACACTACGCGCTGCCCGGTTGCGTCGGAGGCCGCGCCAGCGTTCGCCAGCACCGCGTCCAAGCCTTTACCCCACACGTCAGCGCGCATTACCATTCCTGCACCCCCACCGTAGGGAGAATCGTCGACACTGTGGTGACGGTCTGTGGTCCACTGACGCAAGTCGTGGATACCGAAACTCACTCCCCCACTGTCAACGTTCTTAAACTGGGCTTTCCCCAGCAGGGAAAGGGACAGCACGTCGAAGTACTGGGGGAAAATCGTCAGCACGTCAATGCGCATGGGTTAGTCCTCGTCCTCGTCGAACATTCCCCCCGGCGGGGTCAGCACGACCCTACCTGCTTGCACGTCAACGGTGGGAACGATCTCCACCACGAACGGCACCAGCACTTCCCCTTTCCCGGTGTCCACCACCAGCAGGTCCTGGGCGGCGCCGGGGATCAGGTCTTTCACGGTCCCGTATTCTTGCGCGTCGGCCCCCACCACCGCCAGCCCCTTGAGTTCGTGGGGGTACCAAGCGTCTTCTTCCGGCTCCACGTCCTCGGTATCGACCACCAAGTGGGTTCCGCGTAGCGCTTCTGCTTGATTGCGATCCTGGCACTGGTCGAAGCGCACCATTAGCTGCCCCTTGTGTACCCGCACACTGGCGATGGTCAGCGGCCCGCGTTCGGCGGGGTCGGTGCGCAGTTCAGCTGCGGGGTAGAACCTATCTTCGGGTGAGTCGGTGCGAACTTGCACCATGACGTCCCCGCGCAGTCCGTGTGCGGAGGTGATGGTTCCGACGATTACGTCCATGGTTTCTTCCTGAAAGGGGTGTGGGCAGTTGAGTCCTTGTAGCTTCCTTCGGGGGAAGCACTTTGGCGTAGCGGCCGAGGCGCGATAAGCCTCCCGGTGCGGTGAACGACGAGCCTCCTGGTGCGGTAAAAGGCGGTGTGAGTGGTTCACACCGCCTTTTACTTTAAGTGCTTGGCAAGTACCTCGCCGCGTTGTCGTAGCTAGTTACGGTCGGTATCTACTACGTCAACTCGCACGGGTCCGCGAGTAGCCAGCGCTGACATTACAGTCCGCAAGGCGCGCGCAGTGCGGCCGTTGCGTCCAATGACCCGACCTAGGTCTTCGGGGTTGACTCGCACTTCCAGTAGTTTTCCGCGACGCATGGAGCGGGCGCGTACCTCTACATCATCGGGGTTGTCAACGATGCCGCAAACCAGGTGTTCTAGGGCGTCAGCTAACATTTTCAGGCTTCCTCGGTTTCCGTGGTTTCCTCAGCGGGGGCTTCAGCTTCAGCAGCCTTGGCCGCTTCTTCCTTGGCCTTTTCTGCGGCGGCGTCTGCCTTACGTTTGATGGCTTCGTCCTCCACTGCCTGGATCGCCTTGGCGGCCGCTTCGGCGTCGCTTTCAGCTACCTTCACGCGGGAAACGGGGTTCTTAACGCCCTTGTGGGCGGCCCAGTCACCGGTGAGCTTGAGGATCTTGAGGACTTGGTCGGAAGGCTGTGCGCCAACCGAGAGCCAGTATTGTGCGCGTTCGCCCTTAACCTGCATGTGTGAAGGCTGGCGAGTGGGGTCGTAGGTGCCGATCTCTTCAATCACGCGACCGTCGCGCTTCTTGCGCTGGTCGACGACTACGATACGGTAGAACGGCTGGTGCTTCTTGCCCATGCGCTTTAGTCGAATTCGAACTGCCACGGTAGTGGTCACTCCTTGATCAATGTTGGTGTGGATCCGACAGGCTGGCGCGGGGGGTTGCGTTGGCGCTGCGGTTCCCGGACACGAAGATCAACGGAGAGAGGGCCCGCCATCTCCGGGTACAACATTTCATTTTGCCAGATACTTGCCGTTTCCCCCAAGTTTAGGCCACTTCCCCACCGGCTTTTCGAGGTGTTATTGCTCACGTCCGCCCCCGCGGCGGGCGTGAGACAATGATTTTATCTAAAACTCCAATATCGGAAGGGAACTTTCACCAATGCCTTGTGAGGGTGTTCGCGTCCAGCCGCCGCGTTTGTCGTTCATTTCCGAGGACGACCAGCGCGTCCTCGATTCGTCTGAGCTTTGCCACGAACTGGCTCTAATGGCTCGCGGGGCGGCGTTAGCGTGTGGCCCGTATTTGCGTCAGGCGCGACTGCGCGTAGGGGAAGCGGAGTTGAAAGTCGACCACCACGACCCGGTGACGGTGTTTGACCGCCAGGTGGAATCAGCGTTAGCGCAGTTCTTGGGGCGTTTCATCCCCGGCTCCAGCATGCTGGGGGAAGAACACGGCGTGCAACTACTTGCCGGTGGGCAGCCGCGCGACCTCGATGGGATCACTGCCCCCGATTTCAACGCTCACGTAGATGCACGTTCCCTAGCTTCGCGAGTGCGGTGGGTGGTGGACCCCATTGATGGTACTTCGAACTTCGCGGCAGGAGATGAATACTTTGGCACCTCCATCGCGGTGCAGTTAGATGGGGTGACGGTGGCGGCAGCGATCCACATTCCCTGCTATGGCCGCACCATTTGGGGGGCGCGCGAGCGCGGCTGGTTGGAAGTGGAAGGTGAGTTCTTTGCCTTGGATTCTGCCGGCCCGTCCTCGCAGGCCGAGGCCACCCTATTTAGCTACTTCCCCACCTCGCGCGACCTTAAGAACTACCCGCAGCAGGCGTTTTCTGGTTTCAAAGTGCTGTTGGAGGGGTTCCGCGCGGTGCGTCGTCCCGGTGCGTGTGCCCTCGACTTGGCGCGGTTGGCGTGCGGTCACGGGGGCGCGGTTTTCGCCACCCAGGTCAAACCCTGGGATGTGTTGGCCGGTGCGCACCTGGTTCGCCTCTCTGGCGGTGAGGTCTTCCATAGCGTGCCCACGGACGCTGAGCCGTTCCGCTCCGGCGGGGTGGGTCCGGTAGTGGCCGCTACTGCGGCGGGGTTGAAGGCTCCGGCTTTGGAGCAGGCTTCGCAGTTGTTGGAAGTGGTTTACGCCTAGCGGTTAAAGCTGCCCGACAGCGGGTCCGCCCCGACTCCCGGGCCGCGTTTGTGAGCTTTGTTCGACTCCCGGCGGCTGCGGCCGCGCGTTCCGTCCCTTCCCTGAAGTCCTCGCGGTGCTTCGCCCCGACTCCCGGGCCTCGCGGGAACCTCACTTCCCACTAGCGCTGGTGTGGTTACCTGCAACCACCAACGCGGGTGCCTTTAACGCGCTCAAGTCCGCGCGCGGGTCGCGGTCATAGAGCGCAAAGTCAGCTACCGCGCCCTCATACAGGCCAGCGAGCCCCAGGAAGTGACGCGCTTTCCAAGTGGCGGCGTCTAAAATCTCGCGCGCGGGTAGCCCGGCCTTTTCCCACAGCGCTAGTTCCGCAGATAGGCTCCCGTGCTTTTGATACCCGCCCGCGTCGGTGCCCGGCAGTAGCTGCACGCCGCTTTCAACGAAACTTTCCCACACGTCCTCGTGCCCGGCGGACAGGTTCGTCATGGTGGCGGCGTAGACCGGGTACTTACTGCCCGCAGCCGTCGCGAACTCGGGGAATAAACCCACCTGCATCAGTGTCGGGGTGATCGCGATACCAAGGGCAGCGGCCTGCGCCACCTGGTCGCGGTCCATGCCGCTACCGTGTTCGATGCTGTCCACTCCCGCTTCCAGTAAGGCGTCGATGGTGTCGTGGGCGAAAGTGTGGACAGCTACTTTCGCGCCCAGTTCGTGGGCGGCGCTAACCGCGTCCACCAGGGCGGGTGCAGACCATAGGGGACGCAGGTCGGATTGGGAGCCGTCGCGCCGATCGATCCAGTCCCCCACCAGCTTCACCCAACCGCTTCCTTGGTGGGCTTGGCGAATAACTTCATCGACCAGCTCGGTTTCTTCCACTTCCACCGCCAATGAGCGGATATAGCGTTTGGGGCGAGCGATGTGGCGGCCAGCGCGCAGAATCTGGATGGGACTGTCAGCGGCGACCGCGCGGTTATCAACCGGTGAGCCGCAGTCACGCACCGCGGTCACGGCGGCGCGAAAGTTCGCCTGCGCCTGCGCTCTCATACCGGCTTCATCTACCGGACCGCTTTGGCTATACCCAATGTGGCAGTGCACGTCCACCAACCCCGGAATCATCCAACCGCGGTGGGTGGGGACCTCCGCCCCGGTTTCCTCCACCCGGTAAATACGCCCGTCCCTAACTTGGAACAGTCCTTCAACCCAGCGGTGGTCTTCTTCGGCAGATTGCGCCCAAAGCGCGCAGGCGCGTATCAGCATCAGTGTCCGCCGAGCATGCGTTTAATGTCGTCGGGTAGGTCATCTAACGTCGGTCGCGGCGCGTCCGCCTGGTTCCCCGCCCCGAAGGCGGCTCCGCGGCGCTGCTCACGCGGCAGCATGGCTGCCAGTTCCTGTTGGCGACGTTTCGCGGGGTTGCCTGAGACCTTAGATTTCGATTTCTTCTTGTTCTTCTTCGGCTGGCGCGCTCCGGCGCGTTTGCCGGCTCCCGGCAGGTTCCCCATCCCGGGGAAACCACCCATGCCGGGCATTCCCCCACCAGAGCCCATGCGTTTCATCATTTCGCGGGCGGCTTCGAAACGCTTCACTAAAGCGTTCACTTCCGCTACCGTCACGCCTGCACCGCGGGCAATACGCGCCCGACGCGAGCCGTTAAGTAGTTTCACGTTCTGGCGTTCAGCCGGGGTCATGGAGTGGATGATTGCTTCAACCCGGTTAACTTCGCTTTCGTCGAAGTTCTCCAACTGCTCACGCATCTGCCCCACGCCCGGCATCATGCCGAGCAGTTTCTTCATCGACCCGAGTTTGCGGATCTGCTGTAGCTGGCTGAGGAAGTCCTGCAGCGTCAGCTCCCCTGAAAGCGCCTTTTGCGCGGCCGCTTCAGCTTCTTCCTGGTCGATTTTCTTCTCAGCCTGCTCAATCAGGGTGAGAATATCGCCCATATCCAGGATCCGCCCGGCCATACGATCAGGATGGAAGCGTTCGAAGTCTTCCAATCCTTCGCCGGTGGAGGCGAACAGGATGGGTGCTCCGGTTACTCCACGCACCGAAAGCGCGGCGCCACCGCGAGCGTCACCGTCAAGTTTCGACAAGACCACGCCGGTGAAGCCCACGCCGTCACGGAACGCCACCGAGGTGTGTACCGCGTCTTGGCCGACCATGGCGTCGAGGACGAACAGTACTTCGTGGGGGTTAACGGCCTCGCGAATGTCGCGGGCCTGTTGCATCATTTCTTCGTCTACGCCCAGGCGACCGGCGGTGTCGACCACCACCAGGTCGTAACCATTTTCAATCGCGTGGTTAACGCCGCTGCGAGCCACCTGCACCGGGTCGCCCACCCCGTTGCCGGGTTCGGGTGCCCACACTTCCACGCCGGCGCGCTCGCCAACCACTTGCAGCTGGGTTACCGCGTTGGGGCGCTGCAGGTCCGAAGCCACCAGTAGCACTCGTTTACCTTCACTGCGCATCCAGTGGCCAAGCTTACCTGCCAGCGTGGTTTTACCAGCGCCTTGCAAACCCGCCAGCATGAACACCGTGGGCCCGCGTTGGGCGAAGTTCAGCTCCCGGGTTTCTCCGCCGAGGATCTCCACCAGTTCGTCGTGCACGATCCGCACGATCTGTTGACCCGGGTTCAGTCCTTGAGTGACGAGTGCGCCGCGTGCCTTTTCCCTAACTTGCGCGGTGAACTGTCGCACCACGGGTAGTGCCACGTCCGCGTCCAGCAGTGCGCGGCGAATGTCGGCGGTGGTTTGGTCGATATCTGCTTCACTAATGATCCCTTTGCCGCGTAGCTTGCGGAAGGAATCGCTCAGTCGTGAGGACAGGTTGTTGAACAAGGTGGTCTCCTCAAGGGCGGTGTCTTAACTGGTGTCTACCTTACCGAATTGGTTTGCCCGGGCGTAGCGGGCCAAACCATCCTCTTTATCTGACCAGGGCTTTAACGAAGTCCTGCGGGTCGAAGGGGGCGAGGTCGTCTGCGCCTTCCCCTAGTCCCACCAGTTTCACGGGTACTCCCAGGGCGCGCTGCACTGAAACCACGATCCCACCCTTGGCTGACCCATCGAGCTTGGTGAGCACCACTCCGGTGATATTGACCGCTTCTGCGAAGGCTTCGGCCTGGCGTATACCGTTTTGCCCGGTGGTGGCATCCAACACCAGCAGAGTTTCTGCCACTGAACCGTGCTTTTCAATCACTCTTTTAACTTTGCCCAACTCATCCATCAGGGCGCTCTTATTCTGCAAGCGTCCCGCGGTGTCAACTAACACCACGTCAACGCCGGCTTCCCGCCCTCGTTTCACCGAGTCAAACGCCACCGAGGCCGGGTCGCGTCCTTCCACCTGTGAGCGCACAGTTTCCACGCCCACGCGCTCACCCCAGGTGGCAAGCTGCTCGGCGGCCGCGGCTCGGAAGGTGTCGGCCGCTCCCAGCAGCACGGTTTTTCCTTCCGCCACCAGCAGTCGCGCCAGTTTCCCGACGGTGGTGGTCTTACCCGTGCCGTTTACTCCCACCATCAGCACTACCGCCGGGTGCTCGGGGTCGGCGGGGTCGCCCTCGAGGTGCAAACTGCGATTCATGTCGGGATCAACCAGTTTGAGCAGTTCTTCTTCCAGTAGTTCACGTACCTTTTGCGTATCTGCGGTGCCGTGCACTTTCACCGCGGTGCGCATATTCGCCATGATTTCTTCGGTGGCTTCCAACCCCAGGTCAGCCATTAGTAGGGTGTCTTCGATTTCTTCCCAGTCCATTTCCGACAGGTCGCCGCGGGCAAGAATCGACACTAAGGTGGCGCCAAGCTTACCGGAGCCAGCTAGGCGCGCACGCAGTCGCTGCATCCGGCCCACTCGCGATTCTGGTTCTTCCAGAGCGGGGGCGGCGGGGGTTTCTTCCGGCTGCTCTACCTGGGTTTGCGGCGCGGTTTCTTCCGTGACCGTTGGCGGTTGTAGTTCGTCTTCTGCCGGGCTCGGCGCCGCCTCGGTGGGGATCACCTGGTCGGTTCCGGGTATTTGCGTGCGCGGCGGGGCCGGTGGCAGTTGTTGGCGGCGTTTGTAAACGCCCACCCCAACTCCAATGCCAACTAGGAGCACAAGTATCGCAGCAATGGTGGCGATACCGACGTTCGTGGATAGGAACTGCATGATTTCGTTCATACACCCATCTTGACTGATTACCGCGCTAGGAGCCAATACAAGCCGGCACTGTCACCACATACTGGGCGCTCTTGTGGGCGCAGCGGGCAGGCGCGCCAAGTGCAGGCTGGGGGGAGGAAAGAACTTATTCGCTGCGCCGTTCGAAGCGGGGTAGTTCTTCGGCCGTGAGGTAGGCTGACCCGCCGACAGCTTCTTCGTCGATAACCGTCTTCAGGTCCGTTCTTTGCGGCACTACCGGGTCTTCTTCGGGGTTCTTCAGTTCATTAGTGGTGGCAACAATGTGGCTTTGCCAGTCAGAAACTGTTCGCCTTGACACCAGCAGTGAAAAGAGTACCGCCAGTGCCACCATGAGCACAGCTAGCATGGTGACGATAATCAGGATGAAAGAACCCACTCTTTTAGACTTGCAGATTTACGCTTTCGTTCCCACCCGGACACGGAAATTTATCAGATTGTGACCGTTAACTCCGCCACCTACGCCAGCGCCGCGTATACCGCGCTAACTGCCGGCCACGTCCTCATCGGTTTCAGCCAGGCGCGAGGAAACCACGGACGTAACCCCATCACGCATCGTCACCCCGTAAAGCGCATCAGCGATGCGCATGGTCCGCTTTTGGTGGGTGACGATAATAAGCTGCGAATCCCGGCGCAGCTGGGTGAAGATCTCCAGCAGTCGCGACAGGTTCACATCATCGAGGGCGGCCTCGACCTCGTCCATCACGTAAAACGGTGAGGGACGCGCCTTGAAGATCGCCACCAGTAGCGCCACTGCCGCTAGGGAGCGTTCCCCACCTGAGAGCAGGGACAGGCGGTTAATCTTCTTCCCCGCTGGGCGCACCTCAATCTCCACCCCGGTGTTCAGCATGTCTTCTGGGTCGGTGAGTGAAAGCTTGCCCGACCCGCCGGGGAAGAGGGTGGCGAACACTTCAGCGAAAGCCGCTTGCGTGTCGAAGAACGCCTGGGTGAACACTTCCTCCACGCGGGCATCGACTTCTTCCACGATGTCAAGCAGGTCTGCTTTGGACTGGGTGAGGTCCCGTAGCTGGTCGGTGAGGAATTTGTGGCGGGTACTTAACGCTTCGTGTTCTTCTAAAGCCAGCGGGTTAATGGCTCCTAGTCGGTCCAGTTCCCGCTGGGCTTTACGCAGCCGTTTTTCTTGTTCGGCGCGCACGTAGGGGTATGGTTCGTCGTCTTCCACCAGGTTGTGAGGTCCGAACTGGCTGATGAGGTCCTCAGTTTCCATCCCCAGTTGTTCCACTGCTTCCGCAGCGGCGTGGTCGAAACGCAGTTTAACTTCCTGCAACGCGATTTCGTCGCGGTGCGCGGCGTCGGATATCTCCAGCAGTTGGGCGCGCAGGTCGTCCACGTCGCGGCGGCGGGCGCTTGCCACTTCGGAGGCTTCGGTGCGTTCTGATTCCGCTGCCGCCAACGCGCGGGCGGCTTCTTCCACCGATTGCGTGGCCACAGCGAGGGCGGGTCGCACCTTTTGCAACACCGCGGCGGTGGCCTGTTGGCGGCGTTGGCGACGTTGTTCTTCCTGCTGCCAGGTGCGGTTGGCTTCTTGGCTGCGAGACAGTTGTTGCCGCAGGGAACGCGCCCGGTCTTTGGCGCGGGTAGAGCGTTCTTCCAGGGTGCGTAACTGCAGTCGCTGGTTGGTTTCTTCAGCGCGCGCGGCGCGGGCGGCGTCCTCGGCGCTGTCGGCTTCGGCTCGCGCCTGCTCGGGGTCAGGCAGGGGCGCCAAGGCGTGGGTGGCGGCTTCCTTCGCTTCGGCTTCAACCAGGGTCTGGCGGGCGCGTTCCACACCTGCCGCCACCCGGTCGCGCGTGGTTTGGAGCCGTTCGTATTCACCGGCGGCAGCCCTGGCGGCGGAGGAGGCGCGCGCGTGGCGTTCGATTTCCTTGGCGCGGGCCGAATCCGCTTGCCGCATCTGCTTCAACGCTTCGTTGGCGGCCTGCACTGCTTTGTCGTAGTTGGTGCGCGCCTGTTTCAACTGGCTACGCACTTGTTCCAGGTCTTCTTCGGCGCGGGCGGTTTCAGCTGCGGCGCGTTCGTATTCGGCGTGGCGCCGCAACACGGAGGCTCGGTCTGAACCGGAGGTTTGCACGCTGTGAACGCTAAGGACGTCCCCGCCGGTGGTGGCCACCCGCTTAATGCCGGGCACTTTCAAGGCTTGCTGCGCACTGTCAATGTCGGGGGCGATAGCGCAGTTAGCCAGTAGTGCGGCGACGGTGGCCGCTACCTGCGGGTCGGCTTGCACAGTTTCGCCTGCGCTCACCACCGATGGTGGCAGCGCCAAGTCACTAACCGGTGTTTTCACGTCTTCTTGGGTTTGACTGGCGATCACCATCCGCCGCGCGTTCCCATCCGCGTGCTGGGCGGCAACTTCCATACTGGTAACCACCGCGGAGTCAGTCAGTGGCTCCAGCAGCGCCGCCACCGCGTTTTCGTACCCGTCGGTGATACGCAACATGGGTGCTAAAGCGCCTTTGACCTGCGGGTCACCACTTTCAAGCAGTTGCGCGGTGGTGTCTTCGGGGGCCAAGGATTGTCCTAGGGTTTCCAACCGCGAGCGCCAGGTCGCCAGTTCCGAATGTGCTTGGGTTTCTTTACGTATGAGGGCGTCTACCGCTTCGCGCGCACGGTCGCGTTCAGCGTTGGCCTGGGTGTGGGCGGTGGCGGTGGAGTCATCGTCTGCGGGGCGTTGCCCAAGTTGTTGGAGTTCGCGTTGCGCTTCTTCGGCGCGCTCCTTCGCCTGCTGCACCGCTTCATCCATGCGACCAACTTCAGCTTGGGCGGCACTTAACCGGTCCCGCGCCGCTTGTACGTCACCGACGAGGCGCGCGATTTGTTCGCGCCGCGCGGCGTGTTCTGCTTCCAGTGTCCGCACTTTTTCCAACCGTCGCCGCGCCGCGGTTTCGGCTTCTTCACGCCTTCCCACGACTTCGGCCAGTTGTTTCCCAGCCTCTTCCACTTCCCGCAGTAGTTCACTATCAGCGGCGTTCGCTTCATCTACCCGCTGGCTGAGTTGGTTTAGGTCATCTGCTGGCTTGGGGCGGGGTTTTTCCAACGCTTGCAGGCGGTCTTGCGCTAGTGACTGCAAGGTCGATAGTGAGGCTTGCACAGTGGAGAACTCTTGCCACAGCCGGGTGAGTTCCTGGGTGCGGGGGGTGCCTTTACGCGCGGTTTCTTCGGCTTCTTCTAACGCGGCTTTAGCTTCATCCAGGCGTGCGCTTAGGTCATTGCGCCGGGCCTGCAGCTGGGCGTGGCTGGCGGCTCCGGCGCCGAGTCGTTGCTGTAGGTCTTCTAGTTCATCGGCCAGCAGCCGGGCGCGTGCATCACGCACGGTGGCTTGTATGACGGAGGCGCGCCTGGCGGTTTCAGCCTGTTTGGCAAGTGGTTTAAGTTGGCGTTGGATTTCGCTAACTAAGTCCCGCACTCGCACCAAGTTGCCTTCCATGGAGTCCAACTTGCGCAGCGCGCGTTCTTTACGGCGCCGGTGCTTTAGCACCCCTGCGGCTTCTTCGATGAACCCGCGCCGCTCCATCGGGCCGGAGGCGAGCACGGCATCGAGTTGTCCCTGCCCCACGATCACGTGCATCTGCCGGCCCATGCCGGTGTCGGATAGTAGTTCTTGGATATCGAGCAGGCGACAGGGGGTGCCGTTTATGGAGTATTCGGATCCGCCACCGCGAAACAGGGTGCGAGAGATGGTGACTTCCGAATATTCGATCGGCAGCGCTCCATCGGTGTTGTCGATGGTGAGCGCCACTTGGGCGCGCCCCAGGGGGGCGCGCCCAGTGGTGCCGGCGAAGATGACGTCCGCCATCTGCGCTCCCCGCAGGGTTTTAGCCCCTTGTTCCCCCATCACCCACGCCAGGGCGTCCACCACATTGGACTTCCCTGAGCCGTTGGGTCCAACCACGCAGGTGATTCCCGGTTCCAGGTTCAGCGTGGTGGTGGAGGCAAATGATTTGAAGCCTCTAAGAGTAAGGGTTTTAAGGTGCATTTTGCGGGTAGGCGGATATTCTTGGACGTCTAGTTGGGGCTGTCAGTTACGGCGCTGACTTCTTAGGATTCCTTGTAGGTCAGTTCCGGGAACCACAGCGCGATTTCGCGTGCGGCCGACAGCGGTGAATCAGACCCGTGGACGATATTTTCCACGTTCCCTGTTCCCCAGTCGCGTCCTAAGTCTCCACGGATGGTGCCGGGCGCTGCCAGGGTGGGGTTGGTGTTGCCCATGAGGGAGCGGACTCCTTCGATTACGCGGTCACCTTCAACCACGATGGCAACTACCGGCCCGGAGGACATGTATTCGACCAGGTCTTTGAAGAAGTGCTTTTCCTTGTGTTCTACGTAGTGTTCACCGAGTAGTTCTTCGTTGGCTTTCTTAATCTTCAAGCCTTTGAGCACGTAGCCTTTGGCTTCGATGCGTCGCAGTACTTCACCGGTGAGGCCGCGCGCGAACCCGTCGGGCTTAACCAGCACCAGGGAGTGTTCTTTTTCGGCATCTAGCAGGTCGGGTGTAGGCATGAGCTTTCCTTTCGTGACTTCATTGTGCGGGGCGGCAGTGCGCCTATACATTCATAGTTTATCTTGATATGGAGATACCCGCTAGGAAGGGGCGAATCCGTTTGTGAGCTTGTCGGTTATCTGCGCCAGGGTTTCTTCAGCGTGCGGGCCACTAACTTCAACGGTGACTTCGTCCCCGTGGTGGATCCCCGCCGCCATAAGTGACATCACCGAGTTAGCTTCGATACCGTTTACTAGTACTTCCTCGCCACTGTTGTTAACCAGTTGCGCCAGTAGCGCCGCCGGGCGGGCGTGCAGCCCGTCGGGCTCCCCCACGGTTACCGTGGCTTTAGCGGTGCCGTCACCGGCCGAGTCCCCAGCTGCAGCGCCGTCACCGGCCGAGCCCCGAGCTTCGGCACCTGCACCGGCAGGCTCCCCGTCCCCGTCACCGGCGCAGTCTTCGCCGGCGCCGTCTTCGGCCGAGCCCCACAGTTGACCAGCTGCCACCGCTTCTTGCCACACCTGCCTAGCGGGTTTACCCTGCTGGGCAGCAACCGCGGCCGCCACTGCGCCCTCAACTAAGGGAGCATCAGCGAAGAAGACAGGTTCGTCCTCGTAGAACTCCAACACTGACTCAACTGTCATGGTGGCTGAACCCAGGTCGGTTAGCACTACCACTTCCAGTTCCGCAGCGCGCGCCGCCGTCACCGCTTGCTCGATCTTTTCGTAACTGGTGCCAATCCCACCGTCGTCGCGTCCCGCGGCCGGCAGGAAACGCACGTCAGCGGCCATTTGGCTAGCCAGTTCCACCACCCCGCTGGCCAGGGTCTCACTGTGGGAAACCACAACCAGGGCGGTGGTTATTTTCTTTTCACTCACGCGCAGCCTCCACTGCTTGTTCCAAGATCAACGCCGAAGACACCGCTCCGGGATCGAGGTGGCCGATGGAACGCTCTCCCAGGTAGGAGGCACGCCCCTTCGTGGCTTTCATGGGCTTGGTGGCTTCGGCTCCGGCGCGAGCAGCTTTCGCCGCTGCTTCCAAGGTGGCAACCCCGTCCTCGTCGGGCCCGGCGATTTCGCGGGCGGCTTCCACCGCGGGAGACCAGGCATCCACCATGGTCTTTTCCCCCACCTGGGCTTTACCGCGCGCCTGGATTCCTCCCAGCGCCGCGGTGAGCATGGTCAGCACTCCGGAGGCATTGATACTGTCACTGCCGGCTTCCTTCGCCGCCCGCAAGAACGCGGTTCCATACAGCGGCCCAGCGGCGCCACCGACAGTGGACATGAGGGTTTTAGCCACGATCTTGAAAACTTCACCAACGGTTTCGCACGGCGTTTCATCCAGGGCTTTAACCATCGCGGTGAATCCGCGATCGAGGTTCTCCCCATGGTCGCCGTCACCGATTTGGCGGTCTAGTTCAATCAGTTCCACCCGGTTTTCGGCAATCACCTCTTGCGACAGCTTCATCCACCGTATTGCCCACTTGGTATCAAGCGTCATATTCGTTACATTCCTTTCCGCAGTGCGGCCGTGTGCACCGGCGCGTCGAACAGTTCCACCATGTCCTCTTGCACGCGCAGCAGCGTGATGGAGCATCCCGGCATCTCTAAACTGGTGACGTAGTTACCCACCATGGTGCGAACTGCTTTCAGCCCGTCGGCTTCCAACAGCTGGTGCAGTTTGCGGTTTACCACGTACAGTTCCGACAGCGGGGTTCCTCCCATACCGTTGACGAGGACGATCACTTCGTCTCCGGACTTAAACGGCAAGTCATCGCGTACCTTGGTGTACATTTCTTCCACCAGCGCGTCAGCCGGTTTCATCTCGGTGCGCCGGTAGCCGGGTTCCCCGTGGATCCCGATGCCCATTTCCACTTCGCTCTCCCCCAGGTCGAAAGACGGGGTGCCTGCGTGCGGTACGGTGCAAGGCCCAAGTGCCAGCCCCATGGAGCGCATATTGTCATTAACTGCCTGGGCGATCTTGGTGACAGCCTCTAAGTCATCACCGCGTTCGGCTGCGGCGCCAGCGATCTTTTCCACCAGCATGGTTCCGGCAACTCCTCGCCGCCCAGCGGTGTAGAGGGAGTCCTCCACCGCGACGTCATCATTAGTGATAACGGTGGTGACTTCAATGTCGTCCATTTCCGCCAGTTCGGCGGCGGTTTCGAAGTTGAGCACGTCGCCGGTGTAGTTCTTCACAATGTGCAGCACGCCGGCGCCGCGGTCGGCGCGGCGAGTGGCTTCCACAATCGGGTCGGGGGTGGGTGAGGTAAACATGGCGCCGGGCACGGCTGCGTCCAACATGCCGTAGCCGACGTACCCGCCGTGCAGGGGTTCGTGTCCGGATCCGCCGCCAGATATAATCCCAACTTTGCCTTCGTCCTTCGGGGTGGCCCGCACCACCAAGTCAGGGTTCAGGCTGATGTCGATAATGTCGCTATGAGCGGCTTTGAATCCTTCCAGGGACTGCGCCACCACGTCGTGCACGTCGTTTACTAGCTTTTTCACGCTGATCCTCCAGTTCGTTAAATCCGCGCCCGCACCGCCACTGGTGTTAGCGCGCTCACACACCAGTTTCGCACGTTAGCCAGTTCGGTACCACTATTTACCGAGTACAAGTGCGCGCGCGGCTCCCGCTAACACCACTGACCCAAATACCACCACTCCACTTGAGGCAGCTGGGTCACCCGCTATTTCGCTGCGTTCCACCGCCCGGTCAATGGCGTCGAGTAGCGCCGGTTCACTCCACACTCTTTCCGCTCCGAATACGTCTGCGGCGATACTGGTGAGTTCTTCCACGCTCATGGCGCGCGGGGAGTCCATCCCGGTTATGACGATCTCATCCAGCAGTGGTTCGACTTCGGCCAGCACCGCTTCGACGTTCTTATCCGCCATCGCACTGTAGACCCCCACAATAGTGGAGTAGTCGAATGATTCTTCCACTGCCGCGACGAGGGCGGCCGCGCCGTGCGGATTGTGAGCGGCGTCAACGATAATGGAAGGAGACGAACGCACCACTTCCAATCGCCCGGGAGAGGTGGCGGCGCCGAATCCTTCCTCTACGATGTTTCCTTCCAGGGCGCGCCCGGAGTTAAACGCTTCTACCGCAGCCAACGCCAAGGCAGCATTAGTGGCTTGGTGCACTCCCAGCAGGGGTAGGGCGATGTCTTCGTAGGTGGCGGCGGGGGTGCGCACGCTTATGAGCTGTCCGCCCACCCCGACTTGGCGGGAAACTAAATCAATTTCCTCCCCCAGCATCCGCAAGGTGGCGCCTTTTTCTTCGCAGGCCTTTCGGATAATGGCCTCCACCGATGGTTCTTGCACGGCGCTCACCACCACTGCCCCGGGTTTAATAATCCCCACCTTTTCGCGCGCGATCTCCTCCACCGTGGCTCCCAGCCACTTTTCGTGGTCTTTCGCAATCGGGGTGATAACCGCTACGTCGGCGTCGATGACGTTGGTGGCGTCCCACTGTCCACCCATCCCCACTTCCATCACCGCCACGTCCACGGGGGCGTCGGCGAAAGCCGCGTATGCCATGGTGGTGAGCACTTCGAAGAACGACATGCGCGGCCCGTCATGCTGGGCGCTATGGGCATCGACCATCTCCAGGTAGGGGGCGACGTCGGCGTACGCGGCAAGGAAGCCTTCCTCGCTAAGGGGTTCACCATTTAGGCAAATGCGTTCGCGAATGGTGTTCAGGTGCGGGCTGGTGAAACGCCCCACTCGCCTGCCGCTGGCTTGCAGCAGGGAGTCAATCATGCGACTGGTGGAGGTTTTACCATTGGTTCCCGTCAGGTGAATACTGCGATACGCGTGCTGGGGGTCGCCCAGTATGTGCATCGCCAGTTGCACCCGCTCCAAGGACGGTTGCACCTGGTGTTCGGGGGCGCGAGCAATAATGTCCTTTTCCACCCGCCGCATCAGCGCCGCGGTCTGGGTGGCGTCCAGATCCTGCTCCGCGGCCTGACCATCTGCGCCCGGGCCGCCCGCTGCCCCATCATCATCAGGTAGCATGTGCAGTTCGCTAAGCACCTCGCGCATCCCGGCGCTGACGTCACGATTCATCACTTCCGCGACCAGGTCCTCACTAGAGACCTCCGCCTCGGACTGCGCCTCAACCTGCGCGTCTAACTGCTCCAGGAACTGCGCTAGTTCTCCATCTTCTGCACCGCGGTTACTCATCAGAGCTTTTCCACCTCAATCTGCGGCTGCTCCTGCGATCCGGCAACGAACTCAGTTTCCAGCGCCAGTGTCTCCGCCGCAATCATCTGCTCGTGGGCTTGCGCATCCGCCAGTCGCTGCGCTGGCAGCTCCACTCGCAGTCGAATCCGGTCCGCGATATGCAGCCCCGCGCTCTTACGCGCATCTTGAATCGCGCGCACCAAGTCACGGGCGTACCCTTCGGCTTCCAACTGCGCATCCAGCGTGGTATCCAGCACGATGAACGACCCGGTTGAAAGCACGCTGGCGACCTGCCCGTCCTCGGCACTCACACTGGTAGTGAGGTTGTACTGCTGCGGGCCAAGCACCACCGGCTCGCCGTCAACTTCAATGGAAGCGAACACCACGTCCTCGCCACGCTTTTCCCACTGGCCGGACTTCGCCGCCGCGAACAGGCGCGAAGTGAGCTTGCGCACCTGCGGGTCGAATTCACGCGGGTTAAGGGTAATGTCTTCGCGCACCTGCAGCCCCGATTCACTCGGCAGCAAGGTGTTAACTTCCTTGATGTTGACCTCCGCCGCAATCAGGTCGCGGTAGTTCACCAGCTCCCGCGCCAAGTCGGTCACCACGGTGAGGCGACGAAGCGGCTGACGCACGCGGATCTTCTGCGCTTTACGCAGGGCGTGCGCACCGGAAACCACTTGCCGCGCTTCATCCATCACCGCGATCAGGTCCGCATCCACCCACGCCTGGGGGGCCTGCGGGTAGTCGGTGAGGTGAACCGATTCGCCTCCGGTGAGGCCGCGCCAGATCTCCTCGGTCAGTAGCGGCAGCAGCGGCGCCGCCACGCGCGTGAGGGTTTCTAACGCGGTGTACAAGGTATCGAAAGCCTGGGTGTCCTCGTCCCAGAATCGCTGCCGGGAGGTGCGCACGTACCAGTTGGTGAGTACGTCCAAGTATTCACGCACCTGCTGGCAGGCAGCGGGAATGTCGAAGTCATCCAAGTTAGTGGACACCGCTTCCACCAGGTCGTGGGTGCGGGCAAGCAGGTAGCGGTCCATCACCGGCATTTGGCACACGTCCGCATCCGCTTCTATTGCCGAAGCCAAGTAGCCTTCGCCGCGGTTACACGTACCGGCGTAGAGGGCGAAGAAGTACCAGGTGTTCCACAGCGGCAGCAGGATCTGGCGCACGGTGTCGCGGATCCCATCCTCGGTGACAATCAGGTTCCCGCCGCGCACCACCGGGGAGGACATGAGGAACCAACGCATGGCGTCAGCACCGTAATCGTCATACACCCCGTTCACGTCGGGGTAGTTACGCAAGGATTTACTCATCTTGCGCCCGTCATCGCCCAGGATAATGCCGTGGGAGATGCAGTTGAGGAAGGCCGGGCGGTCGAACAGGGCGGTCGCCATCACGTGCAGGGTGTAGAACCAGCCGCGGGTTTGCCCGATGTATTCCACGATGAAGTCACCCGGGTAGTGGCTGTCGAACCACTGTTCATTTTCGAACGGGTAGTGTACTTGCGCGAACGGCATGGCTCCGGAGTCGAACCAGCAGTCCAACACGTCGGGGATGCGGCGCATCATGGATTTACCCGTGGGGTCATCGGGGTTGGGACGCACCAGGGTGTCGATGAAGGGTCGGTGCAAGTCCTTTACTTCCACCCCGAAGTCGGCCTCCAACTGCGCGAGCGAACCGTAGACGTCGATACGCGGGTATTCGGGGTTGTCGGACTTCCACACCGGAATCGGGGACCCCCAGAAGCGGTTACGGGAAATGGACCAGTCGCGTGCCCCTTCCAACCATTTGCCGAACTGGCCATGCTTGATGTGCCCCGGAACCCAGGTGATTTCTTCGTTGAGTTCCACCATCCGGTCGCGGATCTTGGTTACTTCCACGAACCAGGACGAAACCGCCTTGTAGATCAGGGGTTTACGGCAGCGCCAGCAGTGCGGGTAGGAGTGGACGTAGGAGGCTTGACGCACCAGTACTGCACGCTCGCTTTCGGGGCGGCGCGCCATCGGCCCACTGCCGTCACGCAGGTCGGTGATGATTGGTTTATTGGCGTCGAAAACCTGCAGCCCCTCATAGTCGGGAACTTCCGCGGTGAAACGCCCACCTTCGTCAATCGGAACTACCGGTTTTATACCGGCGGCCTGGCAGGCGTACATGTCGTCTTCACCGAAGGCGGGCGCCATGTGCACCAAGCCGGTGCCGTCCTCGGTGGTGACGAAGTCCGCTGCCAGGATCTTCCAGGCGTTGGGTCCGGGGACGTCCTCGTCACGGTCAATGAAGAAGTCAAAAATCGGCGCGTAGGACCGCCCCACCAGCTCGCTGCCGGGGTAGCTATCAACAACGGTGGGTTCTTCGCCGAGTTCACGGGCGTAGGCTCCCAGCAGGGCTTTGGCGATAATGACTTTCTCTCCCGCCAGTTCCCCTTCACTGGGGGCAACGGTAACGTATTCCACGTCCGGTCCCACCGCCACCGCCAGGTTCGACGGCAAAGTCCAAGGCGTGGTGGTCCAAATCAGCGCCAGCTCCCCGGTCTCCAGGCGCAACCCCACAGTGACGGTGTTGTCCTGCCGGTCTTGGTAGACGTCGTCATCCATCTTCAGTTCGTGGTTCGACAGTGGGGTCTGGTCGTTCCAACAGTACGGCAGCACGCGGTGGCCTTCGTATGCGAGCCCCTTGTCGTACAGAGTCTTAAACGCCCAGATAACGGACTCCATGTACTCCAGGTCCATGGTTTTATAGTCGTTTTCGAAGTCCACCCACCGCGCTTGGCGGGTGACGTACTCTTCCCATTCCTTGGTGTAGCGCAACACCGAGGTGCGGCAGGTGTCGTTAAACTTGTCGATCCCGACGCCACCTTCACCTTCGATTTCGGATTTATCTCCAATCCCGAGGATGCGTTCGGCTTCGATTTCTGCCGGCAGTCCGTGCGTATCCCACCCGAAGCGGCGTTCAACGTGTTTGCCGCGCATGGTTTGGTATCGTCCCACCAGGTCTTTGACGTAACCGGTGAGCAAGTGCCCGTAGTGGGGCAGCCCGTTAGCGAAAGGCGGGCCGTCGTAGAACACGAATTCGTTGGATCCGGCTTCCCCGGTGGGGCGCTGATTCACAGAGCGGGTGAAGGTGTGGTTTCCTTTCCAGTAAGCGAGTATGTCGCGTTCAATCTGCGGCAGTGAAGGGGAGGCGGCGATGTCGTCGGCGCGGTGTCGCGGATAGTGTGAATGCGTGTTGTCGCTCATTTTCGTTGTCCTCGGTTAGCGTCGTATTGCCGAGGACGTGGCCTCACCTTTTGGTGAGGTGCGCGGTACCACCTCGCTTGCCTGCGCCGCTCCCCGTTTCACGGAGTTCGGCGCGAGCCGCTCGTTCCTGCTGTGTCGGGCTTACCCGTCCGGTTCTACTTGGCGCTTTCCGGGCGTATTCGGTGCCCGCGTGGCGCTGTTCTTCCGGACGCTCGACGGTGATTCCCCCGCTTCTGGGTCGGGGCCGTGTCTTAGCGTTCCATGGTCAGTGTATCTGGAGGATTAGTCTTTACTAAATTCTCCTCGTTAAATGAGCCTGTGGTGTTGAGCACCAGCTGGGTCTTTTGGTATTACAGGCCAACTTGTGTTGCTGGAGCTAGGTTCATGTGGAGTGTGGGTGGACTAATTTCACTTGGTTAGCTAAGGCGACCTAGCGCTGACGGTGAGCTCGCTTTGAGCTTTTCACACATTAGCCACGCTAAGAAGCCTTCCAGCTCCTTAGCGTCGTTATTGATCGTGCTACCCCCTGTTCGATTACACCTCCGGCAACGCCACCACTGCTTGCCACTAGAGGTCAAACCATGCTTAGCCATGAGCCCTTGACATACAAAACATTTCTTTTTCGACGTCAAATAACAGTGACCGAAACCAATACCTACTTTCCCCATCAGCAGAAGGAAAAGTCCCAGTCAAAGCAACACCACATGACCTATATCCCATCTCGTAGTTGGTTGCATGTTTTCAACGCTTTACGCCCCCACCGTTTCGGTGGGGGCGTAAAGAGCACTTCTCAGGCTGCTTCTTCGTTAGAAGATACCGTTGATGCCGTTGTTAACCCCCGGCGTGTAGGGAAGCGCCAGAGGCTGATCCCAATCACCGTGGAGGTAGGTGTTGTCAAGAGAGGACAGCCTGGTGCTAACTACCGGGGTGTTCACTTCGAACTCACCAACCCACGGTACAGTTCCGGGGCCGGCCTGACCGATCTGAACGTGAATGAACTCACCGGGCTGGATGCAGGCACCTTCCTCCAGCTTAAGTTCCCAGAAGCCCTCACCCGCACGGGTGACGCCAAACTCAGCAAGCTTCTCGACCATGCACTCAACACCGGCGTAGGCGGTGAGGTACCGCACAACGCCTGCGCTGAACCAGTCATCAATGGGTCGGTGGCCACCGGTCCCCAAAAAGTACTGCCCACATGCGATGCTGTACTTATCGTGCTTACGTACCATCAGATACTGATTAGCCGGGGAGGAGTTCGACCACCGCCCGGTGGTAGTGGAGTAGTTAGATACGTTAATGGATGACAGTGGGATAGCCCCCAGGGTCACGCCTGAAGTCTTCTCACTGAGGTCGGCGTTAACCGCACGGAACCAGATCTTCATATTGAAGTCGTCGCCACAGATTGGGGTATCAGTGGTGTTAAGCCAGTGAACACCAATGATGTTCGCGCTCTGTTTAGGCGCACCCCAGTCTGAGGTCCAACGGCCTTGGGCCATGTACTCTTCAATCGTGACCGGAATCTGTCGCTTACAGAGAGTGCCATCTTTGAGGAGTACATCAAATTCCATGATGTGGACACCGACATCCGCAAGAACCGGCGTCCCCTTAATGAGATTGGTCGCAGGATCGAAAGACAAGCTGCTAGGAAGCCCCCCGCGGTAGGTCCAGCTAGTGACTGCGCCTTTACCTTCATCTAGGCCTAATGCGACATTTGCTGTCGCTGAGTTACCTGCATCACCAGTTGGAACAGCGCGGAAAGGAATGCCGGAGAAGCCGCCAATGCCTTTCTCCCAGTTGAATTTGAACGTATCGCAGGCTCCTGGCGAGACACGAGCAGCCTGGGCTACGGATGCGACAGCAACCGCAGGGGCCGCCCAAGCCGCCCCCTTGGCCACAGTGCGGCGTGAGATACTCAGGTTTTCCATAGTTACCCTTTCTGAGCTAATGGGAATCATCTGATCGAATACCTTCTAGCACCAGCGGGGGAACCGAGGCAGCCCACGCAGAGAAGAGAAATTGCTAGAACACACGTAAAGATATCAGAAAAGCTCCTCATATATCCACGTTCGGAGGCCGGCAAATCCATCAATAAAGTTCACATCTGAAGCAGTTTGCGTGGCCGACTCCAACTATTTCTGAATAACAACTCTCCCTATGGGAAAATTCTCACGCAAAATGTTTTGCAGACCTTTAAGTAAAAGCGAGCAGCAAACGCATGATTTCAGGGATCTCACAGAGATGCTAGTCCCCGCTTGATCTTCACACGCTTTGCGCACAGGGCCTTTTTACACACATGTTCACAAATAAAGCTTTTGAGACAACACACTGTCACACGCCCATTATCTGTGTCGAACGTCTCAGATGGCAACAAAGGATGAGACAACAAGCAAGACGGATCCATAGCTCTTCGGACTGTAGCTGGGTGTGGATGCAAAAGGGTGGTGGGGATGATTCATGCTTAAAGTGGGAAACGTAAATCTGAGTCCATCTTCTTGTTACTGACTCTAACGATATTGTGGCTTGTTACGTGAGTTTGAGATACCTCGAAGTCTTGGCCTACCACCGTTACGGGCCACGCCAGAACTTAACATCGAATTTACTATTCCGAATCTTTCTGCCCGAAGTTCACCCAGCGAGGGTACGCTAAAGACCAACTACCTGTTCGTTTCGTTGATCTACCTATCTACTACTTTGACTCAAAGACCGCTGGTAATGCGCAAACCCTGATTGCGAGATGGGTTCGTGGACTAGCCATGGCAAACGCATCGCTAGTGCGCGCATGAAACTGATAACGCGGGCCGGAAAATGGGCAACCCGGAAAGTCTATGCAGGCACCACAGTTAGCGAAGTAGCAAGCGAGATTGGTTGTGATTGGCATACGGCTATCGATGCAGTAACTATCTACGTTAAAGCGCTTATAAACGCAGACCACAAACGCATCATCACTACAAGCGGGTCGGTTTGGGTGCTACAAGGATTGTGCATAACGGCAGCAAGCACTGCAGACTCGTAGCCACCGTGTGCGATGTGGCTAACCACCAAATCATCGACATTATTGACTCGCGAAACCAAGTCCAAGTCGCCCATCTTTGACAGCGTGGGTAACAGCGACTTCACCGTTGGGATCACCCAGGGCTCGTAGTGTGTGGGGAGGTCTTTAGATGCTTAGTCGAGTGTGTATTCCCCGCGTATTAGGCGGCGGATGCGGTAGAGCGGGTAGGTTTTAGGGCCTCGGTGACCTAGGGTTTGTTGTTGGACGCGACAACGCACGTTATCTAGGGTGCGGTTAGCGAGGGTGATCACGTGGAAGTGGTCAGCAATTTGAGTGGCTTTGGGTGTGCGACGTTGAATACTGCCCACTAGGTTGGGCTCATATCTACAGTGGCGTAGGTGATGTTGTTTTCCGCTGGGTGGGAAAGTCGTAGAGGAAACAGGCAACATCAACATAGCCACGGCTGGATACGATAACGATGAATTGCCGGTTAGCGACATCACATACTGTGGTCACGTACTGGGTGCGGTTGTGACCCAGGCTTAAGAAACTGGTTTCGTCTAGCCCGATCGCGCTGGTAGTGTCTAGGCGCTTGCGGTCAGCGTTAAGTAAGGCTTGACCATAAAAAGTCACCGCATCGGGCGGCCATAAACCGGCAGATCAATATACGCAACTTTAGGACGATCCTTAACCCGTGCACCACTGGCGCAACACAGACACGACCCGGTGTTAAAGTCCTGCTCAATCTCTATTCACTGCACAGCCCCATCACGGTGGTAAGCCAAGACCCTCACATCTTTCAAACTAACCAAATAGCCCAGATAGCGTTAGAATCAGTAACGGTCAAGATGGATTCAGGTTTACGTTTCACATCTTAAGCATGAACCATCTTCACCACCATTTTCCACACACACCCCACCAAAATCCGAAGAGCCCTATAATCCAAATAATGTAACGCTTCAAACCCTCGATAAACATTTCGGAGCCCACCTCAAAAGGTGGGCTCCGAAACTATCTGCGGGTGGCTGACGGGACTCGAACCCGCGACGTCCTGGACCACAACCAGGTGCTCTACCAGCTGAACTACAGCCACCATCGTTACCAACGGCAACAACTGAAGATACTACCAGCTTCCCCTGAGCGAGCCCAAATCGAAGTCAGCTCACCCCATTAGCGGCAGACTTACCGGCAGCGAAAGCGCCACCGAGCTCAGTTACCAGTGGGCGCGAACCGAGATCGCGTCAGCGAAGTTGCGAATTGCTTCCTCAGAAGAATCCAAATAAAGCTGAGCATCAACCAAGGACGCTTCCATAACCAGGAACGAGCCTTTGCCATCTGGCACAACGTCTACCCGGTTGAAGAGGAACTGCTCATCCCTGCCCAGGCGATCCTTGACTAGGGCGTGCAGGACCGAGCGTATCTGCTCACCCCAACGCCACTCTTCGGCGGTGGCATCACGCGCGGTCGTTAAAGTCTCATGCATACCCTCATCATTTACCTGTGAGGGGTGAAGCATAGCTTTCTTCTCCACCGCGTGAGAGACCAAACCGTTGAAGAAAATCAGAGAAATCTCCCCGTGGGTGTCGATTTCTTCCCGGTAACGCTGCAGCATCACCGATCGCCCGGCGTCCAGTAAACTCATCACGTGCCCGATAGCGTTCCTACGGTCAGTTGAATCAATCGCACGGTAGCGGCCGATATCACGCAAACCAGAAGACACTGCAGGCTTAACCACAAAGTCTTGCAACGCCGGGAAACGCGAATGTACCCGGTGCTTGGACAGTTTCGCTTCCGGCTCCAACCAGGTGGTAGGGATGACAGGCAGCCCGTACTTTTCTAAAACCTGCAGATAGTGCTTGTCAGAGTTCCAATCCAAGATATCGGGGTGATTGAGGATACGAGGTACAGATTTAGCCCACTGCAGGAACTCACTTCGGCGCAGGGCATAATCAGACACCGACCGCACTACGACTAAGCCCGCTTCGTCCCAGTTCACGTCGGGGTCGTCCCAGCGTGCAATGCGCGGATCGGTGTCCCGATCGGCTAGGTAGTCTAAGAGCCCTTCTTCATCAGAATAAAGATTAGGCATGTCGGCTGAGGTAGCAAGAGTAACGCGAGGCTTCATATTCACCACTCTAAGTCAAGAAACAAGAAAACGGGCACCGATGAGGACAACTGCGACTACCGTAATCCGGAAGGACGTGCCAGCGCAGCTTCAATAAGTTGAGTAAGCAGGTCACGATACTGCACGCCACTAGCGGCCCACAGCCCCGGGTACATTGACCAAGGAGTCATCCCCGGCATGGTGTTAATCTCCGACAAGATCACTTCCCCACTAGCTTCCTGGTAGAAGAAGTCAACTCTGGCCAGCCCCTCGGCGCGCACCGCTTCGAAAGCTTCCACAGAGATTTCCTGGATTTGCTTAGCGATGTTTTCCGGTAACTGGGTGGGACACTTGATTTGCACCGCGTCGTGAACCTGGTACTTATGTTTGAAGTCGTAGAACGAATTATTCCCACTCACGGCGATCTCACCGCACACCGAAGCCCGCGGCCCATCAGCGAACTCCAGCACACCGCACTCGATTTCACGACCCTTAACTTCTGCTTCCACGATCACATTCGGGTCGTGAACTCGGGCCTGTTCGATTGCTTGTTCTAAATCCGACAGATCGTCTACTCGGCTAACGCCCAAAGATGAACCAGCCCGGTTCGGTTTCACGTACACCACCGGCCCCACACTGGCTGCCTGTTCCAAAGCCAACGACCGATCCTGCTGCCACAGCCGGTCCGGGATCTGTGTCCATCTACCGACTGCGATACCACTTGCGCGAAGAACAGTCTTCGTAAGGTGCTTATCCATGCACACCGCAGAAGCCGCCACCCCGCAACCAACGTAGCGGACATCGCACGATTCTAAATATCCCTGGATGAAACCGTCCTCGCCGAAAGGCCCGTGCAGTAACGGCAGCACGACATCGATACGACCCAAATCTTCCGCTTCAACTACCCCGCCCGCCCGGTACTCTTCCGGCAGGGATCCAACCCCCATCAAGGCATTAGTGCCCGCCCAGAAACTAACGGTTTCACCAGCGCTTTTGATGACCGCGCCTTCACCGTTTTCCATACGGTAAAGAGCCGCGTCATCAGGGACCTTAACCCACTGCCCGTCCGTCGTGATGCCGATTGGAATCACTTCGAACCGATCCCGATCGATAGCTTCCAACACGGAAGCAGCAGTAGCGCACGAGATCTGATGCTCGCCACTTTGTCCACCAAACAGGAGTACAACTCTAGGCTTAATCATTCTAGATTCCTTAAAACTATGAGCCGGCTATCTCACCCAGTATAGGTTCTATCAGTTCCCCGCTGACATCTGCGCTCTGTGGACTCCACGATTCGACCGTTTCCAGACAAGCGTGTGAGAACTTTATTCGGTGATTCACCCCTACAGCCTAAAAATCCGCACCGATTCCTAATGTCTATGCACTTGTCTCATTTTCAAGCATCTTGGCGAACTGAGTCTAACTCCGCGCGTATGTCGCTGATGAATTCCTCAATCATTCTTCCGCTACGTACAGGCCCACCAGAAATCATCCCATCCGGAGTGAGAAGTAGTGCAGAAGGAGAGGACAACCGCATCAACCACTTCAGCACGTTGTTACGGTCCTGATACCGCCGCATCCCCTCGGGAAGATCAAGCTCTTTTGGATCGTGCCCGCTTATACCCACGAAATCCACCTCCGGTAGCTTTTCTTGATACTCAGGCAGTCTTTTCATCAGATCACTACAGGGTTCGCAAGCGCCGGAGAGGTAGAACAACAAAGTCGGGCGTTTTAATGCTAATGTGCGAAGCTGGACTTCTTCTTTACCAGCTAAGATGAACACTCGTGGTATTTCCGTACGCTGGTACTCTTCAACTTTCTCCACCGAAGTCACAGAAGTCTGCAAAACGGCCTTCCCTGCTGTTCCGGTATCGAGGGGAAGAGCCTTTGGTGGAGCGAGCGAAACGCCAACTACTATTGCTGCCAGTACCAGTATCACCATCAGAACCGAGCCTACAGGCGTAATCTCCCAAGACATACGCCAAGTCATCCCTCGCAGACCGCCAATCAGAATCCCAACGGCAGAAAACAAGAGAGCAGCAGATCGTAATATGTCGCGGCGGGAGGCTGGTGACACTTCTTGGAAACACCCGCATGGTCGCCGAAGGCGCCAAGCGCGCCAAACGAACACTACGTAGAGGCCGCTAGTTAAAGTCGCCGCTATTGCTGCGAGAGTGTGTAGCTCACCGTAAGCCAATATTAGGAACAGGCTAAGCACCAGGTGGAATATGGATTGCAACCACATCACCAGCGGTTTCGATAGCCAGGCCGGTACCCCCAATGCCCCCCAGAGCTGAAGTTTTTTTCCACTCCAACCGCCCACTAGCGCGCTCACGTCAAGTATAGACGCATAGGTGAAAACGGCTACCACTACTACGGTGAAGCCGCTAACTGCTACGGTTGTGTAATCGGTACTTGCCACCCTAGAACAATAGCGTAAACGCGTAGCAAATTCGATTGCTCCTAACAGACAGGCGCGCGATTTCCTACCGACAAAGACAAACGTTAACCTTACTTTAGGAAGATGGTCTTACCTATTTTCTATCATTCCGATCCCACCTGTACCTGTCGAAAGAATCACTATGAAGATCAAAGCGATATCCAGCGTATTTGAGTTAGATATGAAAGAAATATCTCCACGCTTGGAGGATGAGCTGCGACACGAGTGGAATACATGCGCGGAGCTTTTAACTTCTGAAGATGTATCTTCTACTTTGGAGGAAGTGAAGCGGATAAAGGTGGAGGATCTGAAAGAAGCAACCCACTACCATCTGCATAGAGAAGTCACCGTAGCTGCTATCACAGCAGCCTGTGGGGAACTCGTTCTGCTGCACGCCGGAGCGATAGCAAATGATAAGGGGGATGTGATTGCCCTAGTAGCTCCCTCCGGAACCGGGAAAACCACAGCGGTCCGACACCTTGGAATAGATTTCAGCTATGTCAGCGACGAAACCCTGGCGTGCACACCCGACGGGGAAGTCTTCCCCTACCCAAAACCTCTATCCATTGGTAGTCGCAAAGACGGTGAAAAAAAGACAGGACTGGCACCCTCCGATGCCGGTTTGAAGGAGCTACCGAAACGTGATGGGAAGCCACTGCCCCTTCATTTAGCTGGCGTCGTGATCCTAGAGCGTGACCCTGACTTTGAAGGAGCGCCACAGCTACAGTCACTGGGCGTGTTGGAAGGCCTTGCTCGCATTATTCAGGAGACCTCATCGGCATTACTTTTAGACGACCCGTTACACACGTACGCCAAACTCTGTGCCCGGTCCGGTGGTCCCTGGCTCCTTAGGTATCGGGAAATCACAGATTGTTCGGAAATCATTGCAAACCTATTCGAGCACGTCGACCAGGTTCCCGAAACTAAGTGGGAGTGTCTGGGACCCGGAACTATCAAACATACTAAGACTAGTGATCTGCCTACGGATATATATGCGGAAAGAGTGCTTCAGCGTAACGCTGCTACTAATCTTGTATGCCATTTCAAACGCACCGATTGGGTTGATGCACTAGCCGATGACGAAGGTCAGATTCTGTTGTCACTAGCACCTTTAACCATATTACTAACCCCGATCGCGGCCTACCTTTGGAAGCAGCTTCACACCCCGCAGACAGGTTGGCAGTTGTTGGCAGCTACCACCGCCGAGTTCGGTGACCACCCCGAGGCCGAAAGCATTGTGAGACAAATGCTAGGAGTGCTCTTAAGTCGCGGGGCCGTTACAATCCGCTAGTGGTAACGCCTCAGCTGTTGTTGAGGTCGAATGAGCTGGCTGGGGCCGGCTGGTTTGAAAACGCTTAGACTCACAGGTTCTGCAGGCGCCAACCATCCATCTTCGCCGGGCGCTGCAACAGTCGCTGCCCCATTTCATTTACATCCACCCCGGTTTCCACCACTGCGCGAACTGCCTCCGATATCGGCATAGATACCCCTATGGAGCGGGCAAAATCCACTAGCGGCCCGGCAGTACGAGCCCCTTCCACCACCCCCGCTGAGCGTTTGGTGGCTTCTCCCAAAGACAACCCTTGCCCGATGCGGAGCCCAAAGGAATAGTTGCGAGACAGGTGAGATGAACACGTCGCCACCAGGTCTCCCATCCCGGCGAGGCCGGCAAAAGTATCAGCCTGCGCCCCCATGGCAATACCTAGACGGGTCATCTCCGCCAGTCCCCGGGTGATTAAAGTGGCGCGAGTGTTAATCCCCCACCCCATGCCCTCGGCAGCACCCACCGCCAGGGCTATGACGTTCTTCGACGCGCCCGCCACCTCCGCTCCCACCACGTCCGCAGTGACATAGGGGCGGAAATAGTCATTATGGCAGGCCGCCACGATACTGCGCGCCAGCTCCAAGTCGGTGGCTGCGATGACCGTGGCAGTGGGGTGCATGGCAATGATTTCCCGGGCGAGGTTGGGGCCTGAAAGCGCTGCAACTTGTCGTTCAGGCAACCCCAGGACATCAGCTACCACCTGAGTGACCAGCAAGCCAGTGCCGTCCTCGATCCCTTTCGACAAGGTCAAAACAGGCACGTTAGCTTCCAGGATCTGTCTTTTCCACTGGTTGAGGACGGTGCGTATCGTTTGGGTTGGAACCGCCACCACCAGCAGGTCTGCGTCTTGCAGGGCCTGTTTCAAATCAGTGGTAGCACTAATGCGGTTCGATAGCTGCACGCCCGGCAAGTATTTCGGGTTCGCACCCTGTCGAATATGAGCTACAGTTTCTTCGCTGCGCCCCCACAGCTTCACCTGCACTCCGGTGTCAGCTAATACCTGAGCAAAAGTCGTCCCCCAAGCCCCGGTTCCCATGATTGCCACTGTGCTGATAGCCATAGTTCGACACTACCGCACCCAGGCGGATCTCCACATAAGCCCGCGCGGAAGACGGCAGGCACAGACGTTAAGAACTTCACAGCTCCAAGCGCAAAATCGCTACCCCCACCCCCGTCGTCCCCGAGGAAGGCAGGTGCGTCAACCGGTAGTCGATGTCCGTTAGCGGTGATAAGTTACAAAGAGGAAAGCAAACAGGTAGTGAAGTCGCTACTGACGCAGCTAAAAGGAAAGAGAATAACCGAAGTGAACTCCGCGTTGAAACCCGCAATGGTCCCAGCCGCGCGCAAGGCGAAGCTGCTTGGCGCTACCGCGCTGTGCCTACTGCTACTACCTGTGTCACTCACCGGCTGCAGCGAACCGCAGACACCGGCCTCGCCCTCCCCCACTTCCACCGCGCAAACGACGCCGACGGCCCCCGCGACACCGGTGCGCTCCCCTGGCGCCACCAGCAAGCCGTCCGACGCTCCACTACCGGGCGGGGAACTTAGCGAGTCCGGGGCACCGGCCGAATCACAACCGGACACTAGCAGTTGGGAAAGCGGGGACACTTCCGCTGCTCCCAACGCCGGTAACTTACTTGCCACAGACTTCCGGGTGGGGTTGCACCCCAGCTTCTACCGGGTAGTAGTGGAATTCGAAGGCAGCGGCACTCCCGGATGGTTTGCCGGCTGGGTGGACCAAGCGCGCGAACTCGGGCGCGGGGAACCACTACCACTAAAGCCCGGCAAGCACCTGGATGTACGGATCGAAGGCACCCGCATGCCGATACTTAAAGGCGACCCGGACAAGTTCTACTCCGGCCCGGCCGACAAGTGGATAGATGAGGACGTGGTGGCGTGGTTCGACACCGCGTTCGAGGGGCAAACCCACTTCGCTGTCTCGGTTCCCGATGCGCGCGGGTACCGGATCTTCACCCTGCAAGACCCGGTGCGCCTGGTGATTGATATCGCTCGGTGAGGCTTGGGGCGTCAGTCTTGCGGGTAGGCTTCCAGCTTCGGATCCCAGCGTTTCGCGGGAGCTTCCTCCCCACGCAGTTGCGCCACCATCTCAGTTAAGCGGTCCTCCATGCGGCGGGTTGCTTCCACCACCGCCTCGCGGTCGTTTTCGTCCTGCGCCAGGTCGGACAGGTCGATAGCCGGACCGGCCATAACCCAGGTGTCGTGGCGTTTACCCAGTCGCGGTAGTCCTTTGCGCCAGCGGTACAACACATTCTGCCCACCCCAGTGCGCCAAGGGGATAACCGGGGTGCCAGTTGCTAACGCCAGGCGCGCAGCCCCCGTCTTGAACTTCATCGGCCACAGCTGCGGGTCACGGGTGAGGGTCCCTTCGGGGAAGATCGCGATCGTTTCCCCTTCCAGCAACGCTAACTTAGCGTATTTCAAAGCGTCCGTAGCGGTGGAGCTTTCGCGGTTGACCGGCACCATCTTGGTGGAAGTGAAAACCCACTTCACCACGGGTACGCGGAACAGGGAGTCTTTCGCTAGAGCCCGCACCGCGTGGCCGGCTTGTTCCAAGTAGTGCATAACCACAATCGGGTCGTACTCGGTGACGTGGTTAATGATCAAGATGAAGGGGCCGTCAGGTAGATGTTCCTGCCCCGACCAGTGGGGGCGGGTAGTTAGTTTCGCTAACGGTCGACACACGTTTAGGGCTAACTTGTACACGCCCTCAGGTTTCTTACTCACCCTGTAAGCATAACTGTAAAGAGCCCCCGCGCCAGCGTTGTGTCCGCATTTACGGGTTTAACACGTCACTGCACGCGCCCTGCTGTGGTTTGCACGCGCGCCGCTGCGGTTCGTAGGTGCCGCAGCTAGGGGCGTTGTACACAAGCGGTTTGCACGCGCCCTACTGCGGGCCGCTCACGCTCCCCACGCTGCTCGCGCTGGTTGCGGCTAAGGCGCTGGGTTCACTCCACGTCTGCATTTAGTTGACGCAACTTGGTGAGGAAGTGTTCGTAGCCGCGCGAAATCATGTCGATGCCGTGCACCACGGACTGGCCTTCAGCTGCCAGCGCCGCAATCAAGTGGGAGAATCCGCCGCGCAGATCCGGGACCGTGATCTCCGTACCGCTTAGCTTCGTGGGGCCGGAAATCACTGCCGAGTGGTAGAAGTTAGAGCGCCCAAAACGACACTCCAAACGCCCCAGGCACTCACGGTAGACCTGAATATTGGCGCCCATTTGCCGTAGTGCTTCAGTGAATCCGAAACGGTTTTCATACACTGTCTCATGCACAATCGACAGCCCCGTGGCTTGCGTCAGAGCCACCACTAAAGGCTGTTGCCAATCCGTCATGAAGCCGGGGTGAACATTGGTTTCTAGCGCGATGGGTTGCAAAGGCTCACCCGGGTGCCAGAACCGAATACCGTTGTCGTCAACGCGGAACTGGCCACCAGCTTTGCGGAAAGTATTTAAGAAAGTGAGCATGTCCGGCTGGTTCGCACCGCGAACGTAAATGTCACCCCCGGTTGCCAGGGCCGCCGACGCCCATGACGCTGCCTCAATGCGGTCTGGCAGCGCAGTGTGAGTGTAGCCTTCAAGGTGGTCCACGCCCTCGATACGGATGGTGCGATCGGTATCGACCGAAATAATCGCACCCATCTTCTGCAGGACGTTGATTAGGTCCATGATCTCCGGTTCAATGGCGGCGCCGGTCAGCTCCGTCAGCCCTTCCGCCATCACCGCCGTCAGCAGGGTTTGTTCCGTCGCCCCCACCGAAGGGTAAGGCAAGGCTACCTGCGTACCTCGCAAACGCCTTTTCGCCACGATGCGCAAACCGGTGTCGAGTTTTTCCACTCGCGCACCAAATGAACGCAAGGTTTCCAGGTGGAAGTCAATCGGCCGGCCACCAATATTGCATCCCCCTAGGTCGGGGATGAAGGCCTCCCCTAAGCGGTGCAAGAGTGGACCGCAGAACAGGATCGGGATACGCGATGAGCCCGCCAAGGATCCAATGGCATCGATTCGCGCTGAAGTTACCGCCGACGGGTCCAGGTCGAGTACGCCCGCCCCCTGGTCGAAGTTAACTCCCACCCCGTGTAGGTGCAGTAGTTGAGAGACCACGTCAACATCGCGGATAAGAGGCACGTTACGCAGTTTCGACGGGGTGTCAGCCAGTAAAGACGCCACCATAGCTTTGGGTACCAGGTTTTTTGCCCCTCGCACCGTGATTTCGCCATGCAGCGGTTTGCCGCCATTTACCCGCAACACCGAATCCATATCTGCCTTCCCAACGCCGATGCAGTCTCCGTTCAACTGCTATTAGCTAGTTTACTCAAGCCAAGCAGCATTACTAAACGACAGGTGGCCAGCGTTTCCAACCACTCGCATCACTGTAACCGGCACGAGTTTGTATCCTCGCCCCGCTTCGGGTGAGTGCGCCCCGGGGCGGGCTCCAAGTGCATTATCACTCCAAGGTGCGGGGTTTGAACGCCGGGCGACGCGACTCGTAATCGTTAATGTCGGCTTCATTCAACAGCGTCAACGAGATATCATCGAGCCCTTCCATCAGGCGCCAGCGCGTATATGAGTCAATGTCGAAAGTAGCATCAACTGAACCGCACTTGACCGTCTGACTCTCTAGGTCCACCGTCACTTCCGCCCCGGGGTTAGCTTCCAGTTCCTTCCACAACTGTTCGCACACCTCATCGGTAATCACCCCAGTCACCAGGCCCTGTTTGCCGGAGTTACCGCGGAAAATGTCGGCGAACTTCGGGCTCAAAACCACCTTGAAACCATAGTCTTTCAACGCCCACACCGCGTGTTCGCGCGAGGACCCGGTACCGAAGTCACGTCCTGCCACCAGCACCGAAGCGTTCTGGTACGCCGGCTGATTAAGGACGAAATCGTCCTCGCCCCGCCAGGACGCGAACAGGGCATCTTCGAACCCGCTGCGCGTAACGCGCTTTAAGTAGACCGCGGGAATGATCTGGTCAGTGTCAACGTTGGTGCGACGCAGCGGAGCGCCAACCCCGGTGTGAGAAATGAAACGTTCCATTTTTACTCCTCCTGCCGCTCAGATAGCTGCCGTTAACTCGGGTAGATCCACCGGGCTAGATAGCCGTCCGGTAACCGCCGTACACGCCGCCACCACCGGGGACACCAGGTGGGTGCGACCGCCCTTACCTTGCCGGCCCTCGAAGTTGCGGTTCGAAGTTGACGCACACCGCTGCCCCGGCTGCAACTGGTCAGGGTTCATCCCCAAACACATCGAGCAGCCAGCGTGACGCCACTGCGCTCCAAACTCAGTGAAGACCTTATCCAAGCCCTCAGCTTCAGCTTGCAAACGCACTTTCGCCGAGCCAGGAACCACCAGCATCTGCACTCCGGGGGCAAGTTTACGTCCCTTCACAATGCTGGCAGCCTGCCTCAAATCCTCGATCCGCCCGTTGGTGCATGACCCCAGGAACACCACGTCTACGGCGACTTCACGCATCGGGGTTCCCGGCTGCAGGTCCATGTATTCCAAGGCACGCTGGGCGGCTAAGGCCTGATCGGGGTCAGTCATTTCTTCCGGGTTAGGAACTTGCGCCGACAGTGGCACGCCCTGCCCCGGGTTCGTCCCCCACGTTACGAACGGCTCCAAGTCGCTGCCTTCGAGGACGACCTCGGTGTCGAACTGGGCGCCCTCGTCACTTGCTAAGGAACTCCAGTAGGTGACCGCGTCTTCCCAGTCCTGCCCGGTGGGAGCGTGGGGCCGTCCCTTCAAGTAGTCGAACGTGGTTTGGTCCGGCGCCACCATGCCGGCTCGCGCTCCAGCTTCAATGGACATGTTGCAAACCGTCATGCGCCCTTCCATGGACAGTTCGCGGATGGCTTGCCCGCGGTACTCAATCACGTACCCCTGTCCCCCGCCGGTGCCGATCTTTGCGATCACCGCCAAAATAATGTCTTTCGCGCCGGCTCCCTGCGGTAGGGAACCGTTCACGGTAACTGCCATGGTTTTGAAAGGCGCCAGCGGCAAGGTTTGGGTGGCGAGGACGTGTTCGACCTCGGAAGTGCCGATGCCGAACGCCAGTGCCCCGAAAGCCCCGTGGGTGGAGGTGTGGGAGTCGCCGCAAACAATGGTCATTCCCGGCTGGGTCAGCCCCAGCTGCGGTCCGACGACGTGGACGATTCCTTGTTCCTCATCACCCAGGGGGTGCAGGCGGATGCCGAACTCCTTGGCGTTGGCGCGCAAGGTTTCAATCTGTAGACGCGAAGTGGGGTCTGCGATCGGTTGGTTGATGTTCACCGTGGGGGTGTTGTGGTCCTCGGTGGCGATCGTCAGGTCGGGGCGCCGTACCGGCCGTCCCGCTTGTCGCAACCCGTCGAAGGCTTGCGGGCTGGTGACTTCGTGGCACAGGTGTAAGTCGATGTAAAGCAGGTCGGGGGCTCCGTCAGCGCCTTTGGTCACGATGTGGTCATGCCACACTTTTTCCGCCATAGTCTTCCCCATGGTGGCTACCCCTTTCTGCTTCTTAGCGCGCTTTTCCCAGGGTCGATTCAGGTACCCACTGGTGGCGCGGGAAATGGTTTCACTGTTGCTCGGGACGGCGAATAACCGTCTTTCTAAGCCAGTCCAACGAATTTCCCACCCCCAACGATTAACCATCTCACCCAATGAGATGCTAATATCAACGCATGGACGAGGAATCAGCATCTAGTGGAGTAGGTGTATTAGACAAGGCTGCACTGGTCCTTTCAGCTCTTGAATCCGGCCCCGCAACCTTGGCTCAACTGGTGGCAAGTACGCAGTTAGCGCGCCCCACCGCACACCGTTTAGCCGTCGCCCTTGAATACCACCGCTTCGTAGCGCGTGATATGCAGGGGCGCTTCGTTTTAGGGCCGCGCCTGGCGGAACTGTCCTCCGCCGCAGGTGAGGACCGGCTGCTCGCTTCAGCCACTCCGGTACTTATCGCGCTTCGCGACCACACGAAGGAGTCCTCTCAGCTCTATCGCCGCCAAGGCGACCAGCGCGTATGCGTGGCTGCCGCCGAGCGGCAAATGGGTCTGCGTGATTCCATCCCCGTGGGTGCGTCTCTTTCCATGAAAGCCGGCTCCGCCGCCCAGGTGCTATTGGCGTGGGAAGAACCCGACCGCCTGCACCGCGGCCTGTATGGAGCTTCATTCAACGCCACCATGTTGTCTGCCGTGCGTCGGCGAGGCTGGGCGCAGTCGGTAGCTGAACGTGAAGCCGGCGTGGCTTCCGTTTCTGCTCCGGTACGAGGCCCCGGCGGTCGCGTTGTCGCCGCTGTTTCAATCTCCGGCCCGGTTGAACGAATGGGTCGCCAACCCGGACGCATGCACGGCCCTGCCGTGGTGGCGGCCGCTAACCGCCTGTCGGAGTTCTTGCGTCGCGCCGAAGAACTCGGCTTCTAGTTCACCGCCCCAGCGCCAGCCTTCTTGGGCGCTGGCACAGCCGTGATAGATGGACGAGCACTAAATGCGTATTGCCCTAGTTAGTGACTGTTATCTGCCACGTTTAGGTGGCATCGAAACCCAGGTGGCAGGACTGGCTCACGCCCTTTCCCAAGCCGGCCACGAAGTGTGCGTGTTCACCACTACTGCCGGGATCGATAAAACCACCGGCGTGGGAAGCTACGACCCCCAGCCGGAGGCAGTTGACGGCGGCTCCCAGACTAACGCGGTCAACGGCGCTACCCAGACTGACGCAGTCAACGGCGACCCCCAGCCAGGATCCCGACCCCGCCCCCAGACTGACGCGGTCGACGACGGTGCCCAGACTGACGCAGTCAACGGCGGCCCCCTACCAGGATCCCGACCCCGCCCCCAGATACGCCGCTTATCTTTACCGTTACCGGCGGCAATGCCTTTTAACCCCTTAGCCGCTAAACAACTAGCTGCTGAGCTGCCTACTTTCGACGTTGCACACATTCACTGTTCCACTGTTTCTCCCCTGGCGCGCGCGGCCGCCAATACGTGCGTGCGCCTGGAGTTGCCAGCAGTGGTGACCTGGCATTCAGTGGTTTCGGATGCGGCCACGGTCTTCCGCCATTTCTACCCGCTGAAGAAGTGGGCGCGAGCTGGCCTAATTCTGACGGCGGTTTCCGGCCCCGCTGCTGCCGCTATTGAGGACATCGCCAACCTCCCCATCGAGGTGTTGCCGAACTCGATTGATTCCCAGCCGTGGCTGCGCGTACGCAGCCAAAGCATCGCCAGCGAAGACTCCCGCAAGTCCTGTGCTGATTCGCCCGATTCTTTTGACGACTCCCACCGCCCCTACGTCCCGCATCCTGATGAGCTCCGCCCCCTGCGGGTGGTAACTGCCTGCCGCCTGGTAAGACGCAAGCGCGTCCTCGCCCTCGTGAAAGTCGTTGACGCCGCCCGCGAGCGAGGCGCCCACATCGACTTACGCATTTTCGGTGACGGTGTTCTACTGCCCTACCTGCAGCATTTACGTAAACGCGGTTTCAAGGTGGACCTGCCCGGGCGGGTGAGCGCCGAGCAGTTAGCTCACGCCTACCAGCAGTCGGACCTGTTCATTTCCACCGTGACGAAGGAAGCTTTCGGGATCGCAGCGATGGAGGCTCACGCCTGCGGCCTGCCGGTGCTGTACCGCAAGGGGTCGGGTATTTGTGATTCCATTTCCGATGGCGAGGACGGTGTCGCCGCTCGTTCCGATGAGCACCTGGTTTCCTTGCTGGTGGAGTTGGATCGCGATCGGCAACGTTTGCGGCAGTTACGTGCGGGGGCGTTGGCCTCGCAACCTCTGACGTGGGAACACGCGGTTGGAGTGGTCACCGGCTTCTACTGGCGAGCCCAGGACAGGGTATGACGAGCGTTCCCACAGGGAGCTGTAACTATAACAATGTTAGAGTACGTTAGAGCTTGTTAGAGTAGTTCCTTAAATGCGCGGCTCTCAACTCTCATTTCAGTGACCAAGTGGCGCGGGGATCTTTCGGCGAAGCTCCCTCACGGTAGACCAGGTCAACTTCCGCTAATCGGCGCAGGTGTCGCAGCACGGTGGGGCGCGCTAGCCCTACTATTTCTACGATCTGTCCAGTCCCTAACGGGCGTTGAGCCTGTCGCAAAGCGTCCAGGATTAGCTTGCCACTTCCCCCGACCTGATCGAGGATTTGACTTGGAACCGTATTGCTTGCCGATAGCGTTAGACGCACAGCTTCGGGGGTTTGTTGATACATGGGGTCTGTTAAACCCATCTTGCGCATCTCATTGAATATGCGCCGGATCCCCTCACCTAACTCTTGTGCGAAACCGAACTCCGCGCAGACTCTAGCTATGCGAGGGTTGCGAGCGTTGCGGCTGATCGTCTCTGGGCTCGCCGGGTTAGACAAGCCTGGGAAACGGCCCGGACTGGTTATCTCCACGCGATTAGGGAAGATTTCAACCCTAATATGATCTCCGCTGATGCTGTATGACCGGTGGATTACGGCATTTACTAGCCCCTCCAGCCAAGCATCCTGGGGAATTATTGGTAGGGATTCGAACCTACCGCTTGCCCCTAGCCCGCGCCTGCGCGGCAAGAACTGGGAAATAGCTTTCTTTGCCTGCTCAATTTGCTCGGGCAGGGAACCTTCACAACGGAGGTCGCAGCCGTCCTCGATCTGCAGTGCGCTTCCTGTTCCGCGATCATTATCTAGGTATTTAATCACTCGCACGTAGGCATTGGGGAAAAGCTGCTGAGGTCGGTTGGCGAAAAGGAGGTAAGCAGCAATGGTGACCTGGCCGTTGACAGTTAAAAGATCCCTGGCTTCGAGTGCGCGTTCAACGGAGGAAGATCCCAAGTTGCGCTGGTATTGAGTTAGTTGTTTGCTGTCCAGGTCATCGACGTTGACACCTTCGACAGGCCTGGCACTGAAGTTAGCAACACCTCGGTCCCATTGGAGCTCTTGCCGTTGCGAGAACGTCAAGCGCCTGGATTCATCCCCTATCCGCTGGTAGCACTCCCCCTTATGAGTTTCGTGCACCTGGTCGCCGGGAGCCACACGTAAGATCAGGACCCTCCCGGAAGATGAATTAATTTCAGCTACTTGAGTTCTCACCTGCGGCCTAGTGAAGTCTATGGCTGCCTGACGAATCTGATTATCGGCGTTGTCGCTTACAGGTTCTACTTCCCCACTGCGCAGACCGACCGCGATTACGCCACCTTCGGCGTTCGCCATGGCGACTATCGGCTTCGACAGGTCCGCCGCTGCTACTTTGCCAGATTTACGTTCGAACCATTGAGTTTCAGGCAGCGCCGCAAGCTCTTTGACGGCCTCATCGGGCGGCAAGTTCAGTGCTCTTTCGACCCCACTAGAAAACATGCTGTAACTATAACATTGTTAGAGTACGTTAGAGCTCGTTAGAGTACGTTAGAGTATGTTAGAGCTTGCGAGCTGTTGCGGATTTGCGCGCAAAGCGGCTGAAAATGGCCGGTTCTTCGGGTTTTAGCGGGCCTGTCGTTGGGACTTAGCAGCCCAGGCGCTGGTGCTTAGTGAGCCTGTCGTTGGGACTTTAATTTCTGAGTTTGTACGCCTGTGAGGCGTACAAACTTCCAACACCATATCGACCTCCACACTGACACCGATACGGGAAATCCACCCCCACGCAACCGACACGGTGGCGATCGGTGGATAGAAAAGCCCGCGGCCGGCGAGAACGCACCGAAAACAGACAGCCCGGGGCGGGAGGGGCTGACCCGGGAACGAGCTGCCAGCGGCGGGAGGG
>JAUNVG010000001.1:398166-444480 GCA_030537735.1 Actinomycetaceae bacterium | reverse complement strand
GCGCGATCTACTACGCCGGCCCGCCCCGGCGACCACGGCCGGGCCCGGCGCTCGCACCGCAGGGCTTAGCGGCACCGCAGGGCTTAGCGGTAGCGTACCGCCCGCGGTAGCCAACTAAGCATCACACCAGCAGCCGGAAGATCTGCGAATCTGGATTAAGCTGCTCCACGTGTAGGGGAGAGGCTGCCATGCGCCGACGCAGGGCAGTAATGTCGGCAGCGTCATTGATGTCAATCCCCACCAGCGCCGGACCGGTTTCGCGGTTGTTCTTCTTGGTGTATTCAAAGTGCACGATATCTTGATCGTCGGCGAGGACGTCAGCGAGGAAACGACGCAGCGCGCCGGGCTCTTGGGGGAAGGTAACCAGGAAGTAGTGTCGCAGCCCTTCGTGGCGCAGGGAGCGTTCTTGGACCTCAGCGTAGCGGGATAGGTCGTTATTACCACCGGAAACTATCCCCACCACGGGTCCTTGGGGGATCTGCGGCAGGTAGCGGCGAATCGCAGCTGCGGCCAGCGCTCCGGCAGGTTCGGCAATGATTCCTTCGGAGTGGTACAGGTCTAGCATTTCCGTGCACACCGCTCCGGTGGGCACGGTAACTACCTCATCAACGAGTTCACGAATTACGGCGAAGGTGGTGTCTCCGGCGCGCCCCACGGCGGTGCCATCGACGAAAGAATCGACTTCATCGAGTCGAACCGGGGTGTCTGCCTTTAGGGCGGCGCGCATAGAGGCCGCTCCCTGCGGTTCCACCCCGATGATCTGCAGGTGGGGGCGGGCCTGGCGCAGCCAGGTGGCGATCCCGGCTGCGAGACCGCCTCCACCGATGGGGATCAGCACGGTCTTGGTGTTCGCCGGCATCTGCTGGTCGAGTTCCACTCCGATGGTTCCTTGCCCTGCGATGGTGAGGGGATCGTCGAAGGGGTGAACCATGACCGCGCCGGAGGATTCCGCGAACTCTTGGGCGGCTTGGTTGGCGATGTCGAAAGACCCGTCCACGACCACTTGGTTTACCCACGGCCCACCGATGGTGGCGATGCGCTGACGCTTTTGGCGCGGGGTGTTGGAAGGCAGGAAAATCGTGCCCTTAATCCCCATCTGCGCGCACGACCAGGCAACTCCTTGGGCGTGGTTACCAGCGGAGGCGCAAACCACCTGTCGGTTGGAATCTTCCTCCCCGTGGGCTAGGTCGAAGATACGTCGGTAGGCTCCGCGCACTTTGAAGGAGCGGCATACCTGCATGTCTTCGCGTTTGAGGTAGACATCTACTCCTACTTCCTTAGACAGACGCTCGGAGTAGTCCAAGGAGGTGCATTTGGCCACTCCGGACAGTACTTTGGCAGCTTCTTCTACGTCACGAGCACTCACAGGTAGCTCCCCGTGCGGGTGCACGGCGCTTCCTTGCCCATTAATACGGGCACTGCCGGTGGTGGTGCAGGTGGGGACTTGTGGTTGATTGGTAGAAAATGAATCAAAAGCTATCGACATGCCAGATAGTTTAGTTATTGGCCGCAGGTTGTGAGTTTTACGTCCATATGTCGAGGGCGAGGCAAGCGCGGACCTGTCGGCTCGCGCCGCGTGCTGTGTCTTCCCGGTGGCGAGGAGAGCGAAAACTGGTGTGGTTCATGTTCTATTGCCGCGGCGGTGAATGCGGTTTCGCAATGCAGGTAAGCTGGTGCCTATGAGTAGTAAGTTGAAACGCCCACTGGTGTGGATTGACTGTGAGATGACCGGGCTGGATCTTTCTAAAGACGCCTTGGTGGAAGTCGCAGTGGTGGTTACCGATGAACAGTTGAACATTGTCGATGAAGGCATAGATATCCTCATTAAGCCGCCGGTGCAAGCTCTTGAGCAAATGGGTAGCTTCGTGCGTAAGATGCATACCGAGTCGGGTCTATTAGACGACTTAGAGGGCGGTGTGTCCCTAGAAGAAGCTAAAACGCAGGTTTTAGATTACGTGCGTTCGATTGTTCCCCAGCCGCAAAAGGCGTTGCTGGCTGGGAACTCGATTGGTACGGATAAATCTTTCTTAGAGCGGGATATGCCTGAGCTGATCGAGCACCTGCACTACCGGGTGGTGGATGTGTCCACTGTTAAAGAGCTGGCCAAACGCTGGTACCACCGTGTCTTCGAAGAGGCTCCGGTGAAGAACGGTGGGCATCGGGCGCGCGCCGACATTTTGGAATCCATCCAAGAACTCATCTACTACCGCAAGGCGTTGTTCCCCGCAGGGGAGGGGCCTTCGCGAGTGGAGTGTCGCCAAGTAGCCCAGGAAGTAACCGGGTTGGGGATAGCCCAATAGGTGGTTAGAAGGCAAAGAAGGGGGGGCCTGCCCGCGCGGTGGGTACCCCTCTTCATTTTTTTCGCGGACCAATACCGGTGTGCGGGGCAAATGGATCCAGGAGATAAAACTTATCCACAGCTTTGGAGGTTTTAGCGTTATCCACAGGCTGACTTTCGGGGGCGTGAATGCTTCTTGCTAACGCCCGAGTATGGAGTCGTTCTCCCAAAAGAGAGGAACTCCAATGCAGCAAAGTCATGCATGCCCAGCTCCGAATGCTGGCACCACTACAAGAGACAACCATCGAAGCGCGCTGAAGCTAGGCGCAAGACTTAGGGGGCAAATCCTAGCTCTTGTGGCCGTTATCCTAGCTCTAACGGTGCCCACCGCCTTAGCGCAGCCACTGAGCTTCACCATCACAGGTTCAGGTAACCTTCTAGTCGCCCATTCACACCCACACGCGGGGGTGTGCGCCGGCGATGGGCAATATATCGCCACCGAACGAACGCCGGCCAGTGACTTCGAAGTGGTTTCCCACCCGGTGGGAGAAACGATCCTGCGCGACTTTAACACTTCCAAAGGCCACCCGAACGAAAAACGTGTAATGGAAGCTGACACCACCTACCTGATAACTTCCCTCTACCACTGGAATCGCCCTGATCCGCAAGATAGCAAACTACAGGCAGAATCCTTCGCCTGGGCCGTCCAGACGCAACTACCTTCTTGGGGGTGGTTCTCCACCAGGGCGCCCTCCGACGGTGGTGAACTGGCACAGAAGATGCTTTCCCACGCCATGAAATACGCCGGCCCTTACCAGCTTGAACCCAAAGTGGAACGCCAACCGGATGGGTCTGTGGCGGTAACTAATGTGGGTGTGCAAGCAGCCAGTGGCGCTTGGGTGCCAGGACTGCAAGGTAAGTTGAGCCTGCACGGTCCCGCCCAGTTCCAAAACCAGCAAACCACGCTGGAGATAACCTCTGCGACCGCCCCCGTGCAGCTGCCGATCCATTACAACGCATACGGTGAGATCTCGGTGGAGATTACTTTCACCGGGCTGCCCGCGAACAGCATTGATATTTTGCAATCGCCTGCGTATCAAGACTTAATCAGCGTGCAGCCAGCCAATACTGAAATATCAAGTAAAGCAGGCTTGAAACTACTTCCCCCCAACCTGACGGTAGCGTTCACGACCAAAGTTGAATCCGAACGCCTCCGAGTAGATGAACCAGCGGTAGACAACATCTTCTTACAGGCCGATAACTGGCCTGAAACCATAGATGGGGACCCGGTTGAGCTTCAACTGCGAGCAGAACTCTACGGGCCATTTTCAACCCCGGTGGACGAAAGCGAGGAAGTCCCCCAAGACGCCCCCTTAGCGGCGAGTCGAATGGTGACTGTAACCGGGCCGGGAACCTACCAGGTGCGCGCTACTGCAGAAGAGACTGGACACCTATTGGACGGGGCGCTGCCAACCTGGGAGCCGGGATACTACAGTTGGGTGGTTTCGGCATTGCAATACGACCAGAACACTCGCGGTGAGGGCGGCTACGCAGACTTCCTTTTAATGCCAGATGTCATGGACAGGTTCGGTATTAAAGAAGAGTCTTTCCAAGTGGTGACAACAGATCTGCCACCGGTCCCGCCGCAGGGAGGGGACAGTCCCACGCCGCCGGAGACTACTCCGCCGCAGGGAGGGGACAGTCCCACGCCGCCGGAGACTACTCCGCCGCCGGAGCAGACCCCTCCCGGAGAAAGTGAAGACGGCAGCACCACTAAGGTAACCGCGCCCCCTCCCACTGAGGGCAAAGAACTAGCGCGCACCGGCGTGAGCGATCTGTACCTGCCCGCACTAGCCATAGCTTTAGCAGGCGCAGCTCTAAAACTTTTCGCAAGCGCCTACCGTCTCCGCTAAGACACCACTGACTAAGAAAACTAGAAAGGAACGACCATGTCTTGGAACCTTAATGCCCAAAACCCCAACGGTAACGAAAACCTCGTCACCCCAGCTACTACACTGCCGAACTCGGTCCAGCCTATGCCGGTGGTAGGTAAGCTACGAGCTTCATCCAACGACGGCGTACTAATCACCTTACGCGGAAGAGTCGGTACCGACCCGGAACTAACAACCACCCCGAATGGACACGTGGCGGCAAGATTCCGCCTAGCGGTTTCACGGCGCGGGCGAGATGAAGCAGGTACTTGGCACGATATGGAAACCACCTGGTACACAATCAGAGCCTGGAACTCACTGGCAAGTAATGTGGGTTTTTCAATCCGTAAGGGACAGCCGGTAGTGGTGCACGGCAGGCTGGTGATAAACCAGTGGGAGAATGAAGAAAAACAGACTAACGGCACGGAAGTGGCGGTGGTGGCAACCACCGTGGGACACGACTTAAGCGCCGGGATCACTCAGTTCATCAAGGGCGTGAAGTCCGCTGACAACGGTGATGGAACAACGCCTAATCGCCGCCTCGATCGCCCCAACGGTGCTCCTGCGCCCGAAACCGCCGCGGGAGCGGGCCCCGAGCAGATCCATGAAAACGGGCAAGACACAAAGGACAGTGCTTCCTCCCAACCGGGTAAAGGGCAAATACCTGATCCCAAAGACCCACCTGCCTTCTAAAGCAGAAGCTGGCAAACCCTAGGTGTGTGCATCCGCTACTGATCGGTGCGGGTGGGGCAAAAGCACTCACCCGCACCGGTCGGTGGCCAGGGAAAGATGAGCGGTGTTTTCGTTACCCGCCTAGGTCGGTAGCTTGGAACCTGGCTTCAAGGCAGTATGAATATAGAGATTAAGAAGATATGCCAATACTAGAAAGAGAACAATAATGCGTTTATGGAGTTTGCATCCAAAACACTTAGACCGTATCGCCCTGGTGGCACTGTGGAGAGAAAGCCTGCTGGCACAAAAGGTGCTGGCCGGACTCACTCGCGGCTACCGACACCACCCCCAGTTGCAGCGTTTTCGCCAAAGCCCCGACCCGCTGCAGACAATAGCTGACTACCTGTGGGAAATACAGAACGAAGCCAGCGCTCGCGGCTACCGTTTCGATGCTTCTAAAATCGGCAAACCGCAATCAGCGCGCACCCGGATTGAAGTTAGCGATGGACAGCTACGCTATGAGCTTGAACATTTGCGCGCCAAGGTTAGCCAGCGCAGTCCGCAAGAGCTTGAACGCCTACCCAAGAGTGAAAGTGAACTGCAGTCCCACCCTCTGTTCGAAGTAGTGGAAGGCGAAATCGCACCGTGGGAGAAACAGAAATGATTGGCGGCTAAATGGGACTAAGACGAAACCGCTTTTAGACCTATTACGCAAGCGACTATCGCCACCATGAAAAGTACTTTGAGGACGGTGACTGCTTCTGCCCCGGTGGCAAAGGCGTAAGAGGCGGTAGCAAAGGCACCGATCCCCACCCAAACTGCGTAGCCGGTGCCCACCGGGATACCGCGCAGAGCCCAGCCTAACCCTCCCATGGATACGGTCATGCCAAATAGGAAAACTAGGATCGGAGCAGGTTTGGACAAACCGTCGATCTGCGCTAGGGCGTTGGCCCATACCGCTTCGAAGAGCGCGGAAATAACCAGAACTAGCCAGTGCATCAGTTTTCTTCCTTCCCGGATGTGGTTCTTGTCTAGTCTAATATTGGCTCGAACTGGGACCTGTTGCGTAAACTGACTAACGGACACTAACTAGGCCAGGGCAACTGGCGTCGAATACGCAAGGTGAGGAAAACCAAGTGGCGGAATACATCTACTCCATGGTGCGGGCGCGTAAATCACATGGCGATAAAGTCATCCTTGACGATGTGACCATGGCGTTCTTGCCAGGAGCAAAAATCGGTATGGTCGGCCCCAACGGAGCCGGTAAGTCATCGATCTTGAAAATCATGGCAGGACTGGATGAGCCTTCCAACGGTGAAGCCCGTCTCACCCCCGGTTATTCGGTGGGTATCCTACTGCAGGAACCTCCGCTGGATGAGGATAAAACCGTACTTGAAAACGTCCAAATGGGTGTGTCTGACACGGTGCAGAAACTGGAGCGCTTCAACGAAGTGTCCGCACAGATGGCTGACCCCGATGCCGACTTCGACGCCCTGATGGAAGAAATGGGGCAACTGCAAGCCGACATTGATGCGGTCAACGGTTGGGACTTGGATTCGCAACTTGAACAAGCAATGGACGCGCTTCGCTGCCCGCCGCCGGATGCCGATGTTTCAGTGCTCTCCGGAGGTGAACGCCGCCGCGTGGCGCTTTGTCGCCTGCTGCTTGAACAGCCCGACCTATTACTGCTGGATGAGCCCACCAACCACTTGGATGCCGAATCCGTGCTCTGGCTGGAACAGCACTTGAAGACCTACCCGGGAGCGGTAATCGCCATCACCCACGATCGTTACTTCTTGGATCACGTGGCTGAATGGATCGCTGAAGTTGACCGCGGTCGTCTCTACCCCTACGAGGGTAACTACACGACGTACTTGGAGAAGAAACGCGAGCGTTTGCAAGTACAAGGGCGTAAAGATGCCAAACTAGCTAAACGCCTGCAGGAGGAACTTGAGTGGGTGCGTACCAACGCGAAGGGTCGGCAGGCTAAATCCAAGGCGCGTTTGGCTCGATACGAAGAGATGGCAGCCGAAGCTGAGCGCACCCGCAAGCTTGACTTCGAAGAAATACAAATCCCGCCAGGTCCGCGCCTGGGCGATATCGTTATCGAAGCGAAGGATTTGAAGAAAGGCTTCGGTGAGCGCGTGCTCATTGACGGGCTGTCTTTCTCCCTGCCTCGCAACGGCATCGTAGGTGTCATTGGGCCTAACGGGGTTGGTAAAACCACCCTGTTTAAGACGATTGTCGGATTGGAACCTCTAGACGGTGGCGATCTGAAGGTGGGGGAGACCGTGAAAATCTCCTACGTCGACCAGACCCGTGCCGGCATCGACCCCGACAAAACCCTATGGGAAGTGGTTTCCGACGGGTTGGACTACATTGAGGTAGGCAATGTGGAGATGCCTTCGCGAGCCTACGTATCGGCGTTCGGGTTCAAAGGCCCCGACCAGCAAAAGCCTGCCGGGGTGCTCTCGGGCGGGGAACGCAACCGGTTAAACCTGGCTCTGACCCTCAAGCAGGGCGGAAACCTGCTGCTGTTGGATGAGCCCACTAACGACCTTGACGTTGAAACCCTCGGCTCGTTGGAAAATGCGCTGCTGCAGTTCCCCGGATGCGCGGTAGTGGTCACTCACGACCGCTGGTTCCTAGACCGGGTCGCTACCCACATCCTGGCTTGGGAAGGCACCGAAGAAAACCCCGCGAACTGGTACTGGTTTGAAGGTAACTTCGAAGCGTATGAGCGCAATAAAGTTGAGCGACTGGGGGCAGAGGCCGCTCGCCCGCACCGCGTTACCCACCGTCGATTGAAGCGAGATTAGAAGTGCAAATCCCGGTAGCTAAACGCGGTCAGGTGGAACCTTTCCGCGCCATGGAGATCCTCAAAGTGGGCAATCAACTGGCGCAGGCAGGAACCCCCGTTTACTCCCTTTGCCTGGGGCAACCTTCAACGCCAGCGCCGCAGGCCGTGCTTGAAGCGGCCGCGGCGGCGCTGCGAAGCCACCAGATTGGCTACACCGACGCCAATGGTATGCCCGAGCTGAGGGAGCGAATAAGCCAGCACTACCGGGAAACCTATGGCGCGCAGGTGCCGGCCGATCGCATTGTTATAACTACCGGATCCTCCGCGGCTTTCACCGCCATATTCCTAGCGGCCTTCGAAAACGGGGACACGGTAGCTATGACCCGCCCCGGGTACCCTGCTTATCGCAATACCTTGGCGGCATTGGGGTGCAAAGTAGATCAAATAGATTGTGGCCCGCAAACCCGCTGGCAGCCGAGTGTGGAACAACTCCAGGCGCGCTATCGCAACCAACCCGCACCCAAGGGGTTGATCATAGCAACGCCGGCCAATCCCACTGGCACGGTGCTACCACCCAGTGAACTTGCAGCGATTGCGAAGTGGTGCGAAGAAAACTCCGTGCTACTTATAAGCGACGAAATCTACCATGGGATTAGCTTCGGACCCAAGTGTGCCTCCCTCACCCAATACAGTGACAAACACGTGGCGGTAGGCAGTTTTTCCAAATACTATTCCATGACCGGCTGGCGACTGGGGTGGGCAGTAGTGCCTGAACCGCTTGTGAGGCCGGTGGAGATACTACTGGGAAACCTGAACCTGTCTGCCCCCACCTTGTCGCAACTAGCTGCAGTTACCGCTTTCGATACGCAAGCCACCAGCGAGTTGGATTCCCACGTAGAGCGGTATCGGGAAAACCGGCAGGTGGTTTTGTCTACGCTGGAGGCTATTGGGGCTAAAACTATTGCCCCTGCAGATGGTGCCTTCTACTGCTATGCCGATATTTCGCACCTAACCTCCGACACCGTGAACTGGTGCGCTGAACTGCTGCAAAGCACGGGGGTAGCGTTAACGCCCGGGGTGGATTTCGCTCCCGATAGTGAAGCTGGAGACGGGTTGGATCCAGCACTGGACGGATCGCGCTACGTAAGGGTTTCCTTCGCTGGCGCAACGCAACAAGTGCAACGAGGATGCGAACTACTTACCCAATATGTGAAAGACAATCACTAGGATTGGGGTGGGACTGCATCGAAAGTCCAACTGGAACTACCGCTGTGGTCACCTTCCTGCGGTAGCCGAAGCATGGCTTCTTGCATGGCCTCGGCCACCAAGATGCCGTCGGCTGTGAAAACCCTGGTGTGCCCCAAGGCCCTGGCGCCTTGAGCTGAAGGTGACTCCTGGTCATAGAGCAACCAGTCATTAATGTCGAAATCGCGGTAGAACCACATGGCGTGATCCAAACTAGCCAAGGCCATTCCCGGGGTAATCCAAGACAGCCCGTGAGCGCGTAAGGCTGGCTCCATCATCACCTGGTCTATTACGTAGGCCAGTAACACCCGCCCCAATAGTTGGTTGGCGCCGTCGATGTGAGCGCGCGGGCGCATCCACAGCTGCTGGCGTCTATCCCCGTCACCACGGGCGCGCACATACAGGGTTTCTTGGACGTGGCGAACACCAAAAGCCACGGTTTTACCAAGAAATTTCCCCACCGGGTGATCCATCTCCCGGAAGTATTCCAAGGCAGAGCGCAGTTCCTCAGGGGCGGGTACCTGCGGCATCTGCCTATCGTGTTCCACCCCTGACTGGGGTAGTTGGAAAGAAGCCAAGAGGGTGAGGATGTCCTTGCCGCCTTGGGTAGCGTTTACCTGGCGGGAGGAAAACGAACGCCCATCGTGGGAGCGGTGGACCTTTAGCTGAAAAGACTTCTGCGGATCCCCACCGCGAAGGAAATAGGCGTGAAAAGAATGCGGCAGGCGTTCGGGGCTGACGTCGGCTACCGTGGCGGCAGCGGCGAGTAACGCTTGGGCTAGCACTTGCCCGCCGTAGACCCTGCCCATCTGCGGTAGACAATCAGCTTCAAACTGATCTTCACCCGCGCTAGTTAACTGCAGTACCCGCAATACGGAGGCGAGGGGTTCTTGCGATAGCTGAGGGACGTTCAGGGCAGTAGTCATAAAGCCTATTTTCGCTCAAAAGCAGACGGTAAGCATGCCGAACGCTAACGCTGAGCAGGTGAAGATGAATAAACCAGGGGATGGGGTGGGGCTAGGAGGTGAACTCGCCGAAGAACAACAGCTGAGGTGTACAAAGTGTCACCAAAGGGATAAGATGTGATGTGGTTAACAAAGGAGGAGGGGAAATTGGAGGCAGCACGCCAACTCGTACGTGGCCTGGGCGGAGCAGATAACATCGGTGAACTAGAACCGTGCATGATGCGTATTCGCGCCACGTGCAAAGACCCGACTCAAGTTGACGAAGGCATCATTCGTCAAACCAAACCACTGGCAGTAGTGCGGTCGGGTAACTACGTACAGATCATCGTCCGATTCAACGCCACCGATATGGTGGAGAAAATGCGCACGGTCATCAAATCATCTAACAGTGGCAATGGGCAAGACGACGATGACAGCGAAGATAGCGGCGGCGAAAGCGACACCCAAGAGTGAAAGACAAACCCGCTCCCTTCAAAGTCTAGTAGTGTCGGCACGCTCCATCTGAGGAAAAACACCCCCCGTTACCCTCCCTTGGCCTCAGCTGCGGACAAGGACTATCAGGGGCACAAATGTGGTGTCCATCAAGGCCGGGGGAGGTGAGAAGAAACTAACGCACTAATGCAATAACATTAGGGTGTAATGTCGACCCGTTTGCTGGAGACTTCAATGACGCCGCCCATTCACCCTGAAATATTTAGCAGAATACAGTTGCTTGCACAAAAAAGTGCGATAGCTACCACCTACTGGGATTGGCACGGGAATCTACGTGAAGTTCAGCCCCGTACCCTCATTAAAGTACTCAACTCACTGGGAATCGACCTTCCCCAGGATCCGCAAGTATCCGACCTCGACAAGGCGCTAACCGCGCAAGAAGACCAAATCTGGCTGCGCACCGTCCCCGCTTGCACAGTAATGCGGGTGGGAACTTGGCGCGATGTGCATATCCACGTACCCGATGGCAGCTCGGTGCGGGTGGAGGTAACACTCGAAGACGGCACCACCCGCAGCCTCACGCAAGTCGAGAACTGGGATCCAGCCAGAGAAGTAAACGGCAGCTTAATCGGCAGGGCAGCATTCGCCCTCGACGAATCGCTACCACTGGGGGACCACACCATCACCGCCTACCTAGAAGACGGCACCAGCAGCAACGGGCATCTGGTGGTGGTGCCTCACCGCATAGACCCACCCAGCCTCAATCAACGCGAACAAATGTGGGGAATAGCAAGCCAACTGTATTCGGTGCGCTCAGCCCAAAGCTGGGGGATGGGTGATACCGCGGTGCTGGCCTCCCTTAACCAAATGTTTGGGCGAGCCGGAGCCGACTTCCACCTCATTAACCCCATGCACGCGGTAGCTCCATGCGAACCGATTGAGCCCTCACCCTACCTGCCGGTTACGCGCCAGTTCTTAGCGCCCCTGTACATCAGCCCGGAAATGGTGGAAGAATACCAGCTGCTCAAACAAGCTGATCGTATCCACCTGCAAGAATGCCACGCGCTATCTTTGCAGGAGGAAACCGACAACCCCGGTTTAATCGATCGGGACCAGTCGTGGATGGCGAAAAACGAAGCCCTTAGCGTCCTGTTTCGCCAGCCGCGCAGTCAAGAACGCGAAGCCGAGTTCAATGAGTTCATTGAAACCGGTGGGCAGTCACTGGAAAGATTCGCGCAGTGGTGCGCTCTAGTTGAAACCTACTCCATGCCGCTTCCCCCGCAATACCGCGACAGTGAAAGTGAAGCGGTCAAGCAGTTTAGCCAACGCAACGAACTGCGGGTGCGTTACCACATGTGGCTGCAGTGGATCGCCTCCCAGCAGTTGCAAGAGGCGCAGAAGCGGGCTCGGGAAGCTGGGATGGCGATTGGCATTATGGGGGACCTAGCGGTAGGTGTACACCCCTACGGTTCGGAAGTGTGGGACCAAACCGACATGTTCGCCCCAGGTATGTGCGTGGGTGCGCCCCCGGACATGTATTCTCAGCAGGGGCAAAACTGGTCTCAACCGCCCTGGAACCCTCAGGCTCTAGCTGAAAGTGGGTATAGCCCGCTGCGCGCCATGATTCGCGCCACCATGTCTTATGCCGGAGCGGTAAGAATCGACCACATACTCGGGCTATTTAGATTGTGGTGGATCCCCGATGGTATGGGAGCTAACCACGGCGCCTACGTGCACTACGACCACGAAGCCATGGTGGGAATCCTGCTGCTGGAAGCGCAGCGAGCCGGCTGCGTCGTAATCGGAGAAGACCTGGGGACAGTGGAACCCTGGGTGCGTGGGTACCTCAACGAACGCGGAATCCTGGGTACTTCCATACTGTGGTTTGAACGCAACGAGGACGGTAGTCCGCTTGCGCCGCAACACTACCGACGTGAAGTGCTGGCGGCAGTAAACACCCACGACCTGCCACCCACGGCCGGGTACATGCGTGGAATCCACACCAAGCTGCGCAGTGATTTGGGTTTGCTAGTTGAATCCTACGAGAAGATGCGGCAAGTCGACCGTGCAGAACTGGAAAATATGAGCCAGGCTCTACGGGCGCACGGGGCGCTGCACTCGGCGGAGCCAAGTGAAGAAGAACTTATCGAAGCGCTCTACCGCTACATTGCTAAAACCCCAGCCAGACTGCTGGCAGTGTCCCTGGTCGATATTGTGGGCGACATTAGGCCGCAAAACCTTCCCGGAACCCATACCGAATACCCGAACTGGAAAATGCCCTTAGGTAACAGCAGCGGCAGGGAAGTGACCTTCGAAGAAATCCCACCACCGGGAATAAAAGCGCACGCCGACATAATGAACGCCACTGTGGGCAAGTGAAAACCCCATAGCACAGGCAGAGGCAGGGGAAGCTGCTGCCCGCACCTTCTCGCGCCATGCTTCGCGCGTGGGAGGAAGTGGGCTTGCGCCTATTAACTAGCTTAAGGTCGCTAAATGCGGGTAGGTAAACTTACCTCGAACAGAAGGTCACGAGCCTGCACAGCACGACCGGATGGAGCATTTAGCTTAATCACCTCAGCGGGCAAGTCGCAGGCAATAACGGAAACGGAAGTGGCCATACCTGCCTGCTTCGCGATCGAACTATCCCAACGCACCACCACGTCCCCAGCTGAGACTTCATCGCCCTCACTGCGAAGGACCTCAAACCCTTGCCCATGCAGCTTGACGGTGTTAATGCCCATGTGGACTATCACGCCGATGCCGGCGGGTGTAAAAACTAAGAAAGCATGGGGCAACACCTTCAGGATCCTGCCATCGACCGGCGCACACACCTCATGCCAACGCTGCTCTACCGGGGTTACCGCACAACCATGGCCGACTATGCCCTCAGCCAAGACCGGGTCATCTACTTCATGCAGCGCAAGGACACTACCACTTAGGGGAGAATAAACACTGATCATACGCAAAACTTCTATAGTTGCCCGATGGCGTCAGCCAAGTCATCAGCTTGTGGCCCCACCACAACCTGCACCACCGGCCCGACCATAACGACATCGAAGGCCCCAGCAGCTTTCAATGCTTGCTCATCGACTACAGCCGCATCATTAACAACTACCCGCAGGCGGGTAATGCAAGCCTCCAAGGACACAATATTTGGTTTACCACCCAAACCGGCAACAATTGCGGCACCGGTGGAATCCACTGAAGAAGACATCCCTACCTCCGTTGGTTGAGACTAAAGACCATCACACTTGAAGAATACCGTCTAAAAACGGGGCATACTAGCCCCACACCGCAAGGTGTGCATAATGGGGAAGAAATCAAAGAACAGGAAAACGGGGTTCGACCGAGGGCAATGCGAACAAAACCAACGATCGAACCCCGCCTGCCAGGGAACTTAGCGTAACTGCTGCGCCCGCAAAGCTCGCTCAGACTCATCCACCAACTCACTGAGCAAGCGACGCAATCCAGCGGGGGCGTCCTCGTTAGCATCCAACCACTGCTGCCCCAAACCAACCACATCTAGCTGTGCCACCCGGCCGGTAAGGGCCTTGGGGAAGGCCAACAGCACCATCGACGAAGCGGTATGGAAAGTATTGTCCTGCCAAATCTGCAGAAGCGAGGCAAAGTACTTCTCCACGTGGGGTCGCTGCAAACTCGGGTTGGACTCAACCCCATCCCAGTACCCATAGCCGGTAGCTAGGCGCATGTCATTAGACAAGGACGGATCGAATAAGAACGCTTCAAAGGCCGCATCCTTAGCCTGCGCCGTTGGCATAGCGGCACGAGCGCGGGCTGCCCTTTGAGCTCCCGTCATAGTGGAATCTTCCAACTCCATCTGTTTAATCTGCTCTTCACCAGCCACCCCGGTACGCACCGCACCCAGCAGCAAAGACCAACGCAGATCCACATCCACGTTCAGCCCGGTAAGAGTGTCCTGGCCCGTGCGTAAACGCTCCACCGCCTGCGCCTGATCGGCATTAGCGGCGCGCCGGGCTGCCGCTAACACCAACAGTCGCTGCTGATCGGTACCAGCCTGGGCGGCGCGAGCCAAAAGCAGCAGCCTGGAGCCGACGGTTTCCAGGGCTTCCTTCTGCAGCTGCGGGTTCACGTACAACGTCAAAGCGGTGTCTATGCGACGCAGCAGCAGACCCAACATGGTGATGTCAGTTTCGGCGGGAATCGCGCTAAGAGCCAGATCGCAGTAAGCGCGCGCGCTCATCTGCCCATCGCGCACCATGTCCCAAGCTGAGGCCAACACGATCGCGCGCGTCAAAGCATCAGGCATGTTCGCAATATGCTTGGTGGCGAAGTCCAAGCCCTGCTCATCGAGGCGGATCTTGGCGTACGCCAAATCCTCATCATTAACCAAAATCAGTTCTGGGCGCTCGATTCCTTGCGCAGAACTGACAACGGTGCGCCCACCATCGACGTCTAACTCCTCGTGGAATACGCGCCGCACCTGGCCATCAACTTCGCTATAGCCAGCTACCGCCAGGCGGTGCGGACGAAGGGAAGAACCCGCAGTGAACGATTCTTGCACCACTGCAAGCTCACGCACGCGACCGTCCTCGTCCACGTCTACTTCTGGACGCAGCAAGGTCACGCCCGCTTCTTCCAACCACACCGCAGACCACGCCTGCAAGTCTCGGCCGGAGGCCTCCTCCAGCTTCGACATTAGATCATCTAAGGTAGTGTTCGACCACGCATGTTCGGCGAAGTAACCATTTAAAGCGCGGAAAAACGGCTCGCGCCCGACGTAGGAAACCAACTGGCGCAACACTGCCGCGCCCTTAGCGTAGGTAATCCCATCGAAGTTGACTTCCACATCCGCCAGATCGCGAATCGGAGCCACAATCGGGTGGGTGGAAGGTAGTTGATCCTGGGTTAAACCCCACTCCTTGCGAGCCATGAAACCGGTCCAGGCATCTGGCCACTGGCGGGTTCCTTCCACCAAACACAAGTGCGACATGAACTCAGCGAAAGACTCATTCAGCCACAGGTCATTCCACCAACGCATGGTCACCAGGTCACCAAACCACATGTGTGCCAGCTCGTGCAAAATCGTGTTAGCTAGGCCCTCCAGGTCAGCGGCGGTGGGCTGAGTGCGGAAAATGTACTGGTCGCGGAACGTTACGCAGCCAGCGTTTTCCATCGCGCCAGCATTGTATTCAGGGACGAAAATCTGGTCGTACTTGCGGAACGGGTAGGGGTGGGCGTACTCCTTCTCAAAGAAAGCAAAACCCTGGCGAGTGACGTCGAAGACCCATTCTGCATCCAAGTGCTCGCGCAGTGACTGGCGGCAGTAGACCCCCAGGGGAATGGTGCGGCCATCAGATGAAACCAAAGTGGAAGTTTCACCCACGTAAGGGCCGGCAACAATCGCGGTGATGTAGGAAGACATTTGCTCGGTGGCGGAAAAATCCCAGCGAAGACAGCCCTCGCCAGCTTCCACCGGTTCGGGGGAAGGAGAGTTCGATAGCACTATCCAAGAACTCGGGGCGGTAACGTGGAAAGTGAACTGAGCCTTCATGTCGGGTTGTTCAAAAACCGCGAAAACCCGGCGGGCATCGGGAACCTCGAACTGGGAGTAGCAATAGTCCAAACCATCAGCGGGATCGGTGAAACGGTGCAGACCCTCACCGGTATGCATGTAGTTGCACACCGCTTCAATCGTGACCTTGTTACGTTGAGCTAGATTATCCAGATGGACACGGCTATCGCTGAACGCAGCAGTGTCAACGCTATCCCCATTGAGCTCAATGCGGTTGACCTTTTCAGCTATCAAATCCACGAAAGTTGAAGCCCCGTCATGGGCGTCAAAATCAATGACCGTGGTAGAGGTGAAAGTCTTGTCATCACCGGTTAAGTCCAAATGGACATCGTAGTGGTAAACGGTTACCTTCGACCCACGTTCGATAGCTTCTTCGTGCGTGAGATTTTGCCCGGGCATAAACGCAAAGTCCTCCTTGTTTACGGCTATAGGTCCGCTGCCAGTCCCGGAAACCGGGCGCTACGAACAATCAGATATATCTTTTCACGTTTCCATCGTTAAAGCCCGACGAAAGGGCGGAATTTGTAAGAAATATGAGCTTTTTGCTTGAAAGAGGGACGTAAGACCCGGTTTTACGCGGTGGTGGGCGCGCCGGCGAAGACTACTTCGCAAGCAGCGCCCACCTAAGAGGCTCAAAATCCAGCTACAGCCATCTAACTACCAGATAGAAACACGCTGCTGCGGATCCAACCACATACCATCGCCAGGTTTGGTGCCAAAAGTCTCATGGAAAGCATCGCAGTTCTTAACTACGCCATTACAGCGGAACTCAGCGGGAGAATGCGGGTCAATCACCAGCAACTGACGCATCCATTCATCCCGAGACTTCTGCCGCCACACTCGCGCCCACGCATAGAAGAACAGCTGCGCGCCCGTGTAATCGCCGTGCACGTCCTCGTGAGCAGAACTAACCCCCTGCTCAGCTAAAGCATGCTGATAAGCCTTCCACGCGATAGTCAAACCACCCAAGTCGCCAATATTTTCCCCGATAGTTAACTCCCCGTTAACGCGGAAAGAATCATCCAACTGGGCGGGGCTGAACTGACTGTACTGGTCAATCAACCTGGCCGTGCGCGCCGAAAACTCCTCCCGATCGGCGTCCTTCCACCAGTTACGCAGCAAACCCTTCTCATCGAAATTCGACCCCTGGTCGTCAAAACCATGCCCAATCTCGTGGCCGATAACCGCACCAATCGCACCGTAGTTAACAGCCATGGGAGCCTTCGGATCGAAGAACGGCGGACGCAAGATAGCCGCGGGGAAGACAATCTCATTAAGAAGCGGATAGTAGTAGGCGTTAACCGTCTGCGGAGTCATCAGCCACTCATCGCGATCCACTTCACCGGCAGCCAAACGACCCCAATTGAAATCGTGTTCAAACTCAGCGCACTTACGTGCCGTGGCCACTAAATCATCCCCCAGGGATAGCTGGTCGAAACTGCGCCACTTCTTCGGGTAACCAATCTTGGGGTTAAAAGTGCCCAACTTACGCAACGCCGCCTGACGAGTGTCCTCACCCATCCACGGCAAATTCGTTATCGACTGGCGGTAGGCCTCCAAAAGATGGGAAACCAGCTCCTCCATTTGCTCACGGTAAGAGGGCGGGAAGTGAGCATCGACAAATAAACGCCCCAAAGCCTCGCCCATAGCGGTTTCCACCATGCCCAGCCCGCGCTTCCACCTGGCACGCAACTCATCCGCACCCGTAAGGATCCGGCTGAACTGGAAATGCACCTCAACCATGGCGGCATTTAGCAAGTGGCTGCGAGAGAGCAGAATCTGAGCCGCCAGCCAAGCACGCAAAGAGTCTAAATCGGAATCGTTCCAAAGCTCAGGCAGCGCCGCAAAGAAAGAAGGCTGGCGAACGATCGCCGGGCTGTCAGGCTGGGCATACTCGCTCACCACCTGCCAGTACTGTGACCACGGCAAACCCGTGTACTTAGCGTTGAACTCACCAAGTAAACAAGGGTTGTTAGAAGCAATCTGATCGCGAAGTGAAACCCGGTCCCAGTGGTTTGCCGCGACCTTAGTTTCGAACTCCAGCACCGTCTGACCGAAGTCCGCGCCCATCCAGGAAGGAAGTTGCACGCCCTCGTCATCTGCAAGTAACTGCCGCGCCGAGTTTAGGAAAGATACGTACGCATCGCGTATTGGTTGATGCTGCGCCTCACGGTAGAAGGACTCATCAGGAAGGCCCAGGCCAGCTTGGGTGAGGAAAATGCAGTAGCGGTCAGTGTCGTTAGTGTCCACACTGACGCCCGCACCGAATAAACCGGGCACACCCAGGCGATCTAAACGAGCCATAGAGACGAAAAGCTCTTGGTGATTGCTGGCCTGATCTACCAAGGCAAGGTCATCTACCAAGGGGGTAAGACCCAGTTCTTCCACCCGGTCGGTGTCCATGAACTGGCGATAGACGCCAGCGATCTTAGCTTTATCAGGATCTGAGTCCGTAGTGTCCAACCCTTCCACCAGGTCGCGTTGGTTCTTTTCCGAAAGCTCAGCTAACTGGTGGAAGGCACCATCTGCCGACCTGTCCGCCGGAATCTGGTGGGTATCAAGCCACCTGCCGTTAGCGTGGCGGTAAAAATCCTGCGTAGGAGGGGTCTGCGGGTCTTGAAACTCGGTTTCAACATAACTGGAAGCATTGGTGTCAAAAACTATTTCACTCATGCCAAATAGTCTAGCCCCGTAGCATTAGCCAAGCAGATTCAGATGGGTGTATGCACCACTTACTGGCGGGTGAGAGTACCATCTTCCATCCGGTAAACCGCGTCGCAGTACTTAGTGAGGCGCTCATCGTGGGTGACCATAATGGTCGTCCGATCCGAGCCATTGGTTAAGTCGCGCAGCAGTTTGACGGTTTCAGTGGCGCGTTCGGTGTCCAAAGCCGCGGTCGGCTCATCGGCTAGGACAACCTTGGGATCGTGGTACAAGGCCGCCGCGATCGCCACTCGCTGACGCTCACCACCGGAAAGCTGAGCGGGATACTTATTCGCAAGCTTTTCCACGCCCAAAGACTCAAGCAGGTGGTCGCGTCGAGCGTTGTCGGGGCGCTTGCCACGCACCTTGTCGTGCAACACCAACTGGTCCTTGACCTTAATGAAAGGCACCAGGGAAGAGGCTTGTAAAATGAAACCCAGTTTCGAAAAACGCATCTTCGACAGTTGCGCTTTCGAAGCGGTCGACAAGTCTTCGCCCGCGATGGTTACCTTACCGCTGGTGGGGGACTGCAGGCCGCCGATAATGGTTAGCAGGGTTGACTTCCCTGAACCTGACGGGCCGATAATAGCGATGAACTGTCCTGCTTCGGCCGTGAAATCAGTGTCTTTAACGGCCTGGATGGTTTCGCTGCCCTGCTTGAATTCTCTTGTTACACCTTGAAGCTCAATCATGGTTAAATCACCCAATCGCCTTTACCGGATCGATCTTGGAAATCACGCGGATGGGGAAGAGCGAACCCACCAGAGTGAAGAGAATGAAAGCCGCCGTCACCAGGGCAAAGAGCCAGGTGTTGATGGCGAAAGGAGCAGTGTCGGCCAAGGCTAAGCCACTGGCAGCCGCAGCGCCAAGGCCAGCTAACACCCCGGCGGTGGAGACCATCAAAGTCTGATAAGCACCGGCGCGGGCAATGTAGGCGGTGGAAATACCGCGAGCCTTCATGATCCCGAAAATCGTCTTCTTTTGCAGGGTGAGGACGTACATGAAAATCCCCAGCACCAGGGACAAGATGAGAATCATCGACCCGACCATGAGGGAGAACGTCAAGTACTGGGCGCGATAGCCGGGAAGATTGTCGATGAAAACAGACTCGCTGACGCTTTCTAGATCAGCGTCCGCACTTGGACGGTCGTCACCGCGGTTGACAACCACGGAGACGAAACGGGAAGTTCCTTGCCCCAAGAGCGCATCCACGTCCTCGTCATCTACATAGATAACGGGCGCGGTCTGGAAGCGTGTTTGCTTGGAAAAACCAACGATACGCACCGGGTCTTGGGCCTGGGGCAAAAGAATGTCATCGCCCAGCTGGTAGCCGGCGCGCTTGAGCTTGGCATCCACAACCGCTTCGCCGCTGCCGGAAAGGGGATCGCCTTCAACCACCTCAGGGGCGAGGAATCTGTCGGGATCTATGGCGAATACGTAAGTGTCGACGCGGGCAGTGGGGGAGTCGTCCTCGCTATCGGAGTTTTGATCCTGCTGATCTTGCTCTTGTAGGTCTTCCACCGCCGCAACCGTCATGGTGAGGGCAGCAGAGTCTTGCGGGATTTCGAGTTTTTCGCGGGGGATGCGCGAAGCCAGGGCATTTTTGTTAGAGGCTTCGGTTACGGTAATCGAGTTAGCCTTCCAAGGCTTGATGGCCTCGGTGTAGGACGCCGCTAACCCCCAGGCCAGTCCGGTGAGGAAGTAAACCAAGTAACTGACTAAGAACACTACTGCGGCGATAGAGATGTAGCGCCACGGCGAGTGTTTTATTTCTTGCCAAGCAAGGAACATGAAAAATCTCCAAACATTGTAGTTGCTTCCGTTGACTCTACCGCTCGAGCGCAGGCGTCGCATGTTGGTTTTTGCGAAAAACCCCAAAAAGTGCGACAGTGTGTCGCACTTCATGGTGGAGGTGTGAAATACAAGATATCGCCCCTGTCCAGTGACGCGATTGTCGTTGCGTCATCGCAGCCAACGCGCAACTGAAGCAGCGACGTAAAACAGTGGTGCCGCCCTCGGAAAGAGGACGGCACCACCGGCCTATCGACTATAGGCGGCCAGAGCGGAAAGGGAGATTCCGCCGGTTATTGATCCTGATAGATGCCCGCAAAGAACTCAGCTAGCTCAGCGGTAGCATCAAGAGGAAGGATATGCGCTACATACATGTCCGGACGTACCACCACGACCGCCCCTTCCTTGCTAACCTGGCGTTCGCGGAAAATGGAATCGTTTGGCAAAGTGCCGAAAATCTTTTCCAAGTTCACCAAGCCAAGCGCGCCATTCTTGGGCTTGAAAATCTGGGGCACGTCGCCGGGCTCAAACTCAGTATGCGACTGCGGGTAGATAACTTTTATGTCGAACAAGGCATCGGTATAGCCGTCCTTAGGGGTGAAGCGACGCACCGGGGAGCTGGGGTCATTGGCCATAAAGTCACCCCAAGCATCTACCTTGCCATCATTGCCGGGAAGCTCGTCGGCAAAAACATAGATCCGCCAACGACCATCCGCCCGATGCAGATGACCCAGCTGCACAGTGTTACCATCACTGCGCCGAGACACCCAGGTGGACTTAAAACGCTTACCCAGGGGGAAACCGGCAGCCAGGTCTTGGCGGGCATTATCGCCAATAAGCAGCGAAGGCTTGTACTGGGTCATGAACCCGGCAGGGAACTCCGCGGTAGCCACGTAGTAATCCTCGATGGACTGTTCACCCTCCGCCGCGGAGGCAGGGTTCTTCGCCATCATCGAAGACCACTTCAAGTCAAAGTCAATCAGGTTCTGCGCGATCTCCTGACGCTCAGCCGTGTAGGAAGCAAGCAAAGAAGCAGGGGCAAGGCCAGATAGGACGTGTCCGAGTTTCCAAGCCAGGTTGAAACCGTCTTGCATGGACACATTCATCCCCTGGCCGGCCTTAGCCGAGTGCGTGTGGCAGGCATCCCCAGCGATGAACACATGCGGGTCGCGGGTACCAGCTTCCTCCACTGGGATCTCATCGAAACGATCAGTCACCCGGTGGCCCACTTCGTAAACGCTCCACCACGCCACCTCGCGCACATCCAATGAATAGGGCGCGACAATGGCATTGGCGCGGGCAATGATCTCTTCCAAAGGCGTATTGCGCACGGCGTGGTTGTCGTCCTCAGCCACCTCACCGAGGTCCACATACATGCGCACCAGGTAACCGCCCTCGCGTGGAATATGCAAAATGGAACCGGCGTTGGACTGAATGATGCACTTGGTGCGAATATCGGGGAAGTCGGTGTTTAGCAAGATATCCATAACGCCCCACGCGTGGTAGGAAACACCCCCGAGGTGCTGGACGCCAATAGCACGGCGCACCCGGGAGTGAGCACCGTCCGCTCCCAGGACGTATTTGGCGTAAACGGTGAACTCCTTACCTTCGTCCTCACCGGCACTGCGCTTGAGCTGGCATTGCACCGGGTACTCTTCGCCGTCATTAATGGTTAGGTCGACAAACTCCCACCCGTAGTAAGGGGACAGACGCGCGGGGGAGTTGTAGGCGAACTCGCGGAAGTAGTCCAGAACCCGCGCCTGGTTGACGATTAGGTGGGGGAATTCGGAGATCCCGAGCGGATCGTCCTCGGTGCGTCCAGAGCGGATAATGTGGTCAGGGTTGTTGGGGTCTGGCTTCCAGAAGGAGGTTTCGGTAATGCGGTAGGCTTCGTCGGTGATTTCGTTGGCGAAACCGAATGCTTGGAAGGTCTCAACCGAGCGTGCCTGCACGCCGTCGGCGTGGCCGATGTAGAGACGATCGTCTCGGCGTTCGATGAGGGCGGTGGTCACGTTGGGGAACTGAGCAAGTTGCGCGGCGGTTATCATGCCGGCGGGGCCGGAGCCGACAATGAGGACGTCGACTTTCTCGGGTAGTTCTTGCGGGGGATTTAGGCCGACACCGGCAGCTGGTTCAACTCGCGGATTGGTGGACACGTAGCCGTGGTGGTGGAATTGCACGATCTGTCTCCTCACTCCTATGTGTGGCAGTTTCTAGCGAAAGTGTGGGCGACGGTGCCCACCCTTTAGCCATTTCATATACGATTCTTGCATAGGTTTGCCGCTTGTGCCGCAAAAGTGAGGTAGATCATAATAGGTGTGTTTGGGGTGGGATAGATTCACGCTTATTGCAATCGGAAATCTGGCGGCTGGAAGTTTATCCACAGGCGATTCAACCACGTTCACTAAAGCGCTAGAATGAGGGAAAATCTTTCAACGATTGGAGACGCCGTGCGCCCGTTGGTTATTGGTATTGCAGGTGGGACTGGATCTGGGAAAACCACTTTAACTGCAGAACTTATTCGTCACTTCGACACTGACGTCTCCGTGGTGTATCACGATAACTACTACCGGGAACATTCGGACCTGACCTATGAAGAGCGCTGTAAGCTCAACTACGACTCTCCAGACGCTTTCGATAACGACCTCATGATTAGCCAGCTACAAAAGCTCATTAGCGGTGAAAGCATCGACTGCCCGGTCTATGACTACACCATTCATAACCGCTCCAAAGAAACCACCAGAGTTGATTCTCACCCGGTGATCATTGTTGAAGGTATCCTCATTCTCTGCTTCCCCCAGCTGTGCGACCTGTTCGACATAAAGCTATTTGTCGATACTGATGCGGACGTTCGTATACTGCGCCGCGTCAAGCGTGACGTTCTGGAACGAGGACGTACCCTGGAGTCTGTCGAGTCCCAATACTTGGCAACCGTCAAGCCCATGCACGAACTTTACGTGGAACCTTCCAAGCGTAAAGCCGATGTGATCATTCCTGAAGGTGGGCGAAACCTGGTAGCACTGGAAATGATTATTCACCGCGTCGAGCGGTACCTAGGTCGTAAATAGCGATTATGCGTCGGGGAAAGGTGTATGCCTATCCGGAGTTAATAGATGGGCAGATAATCATTGTTAAGCGGCGCCCAACGACGCGCATGACGTTGCGAGTCAATGACCTTACCGGGGAAGTAACGCTAAACACCGACTATGACACGAGTACCGAAGAGATCTACGATTTCGTTCAAAGTCGCAGGCAGTGGATCCGAGCGGCCTTGGCTCGGACCGAAAAACGCCGGCGCGAAGCCCCGCAGTCGGACTGGCGATTTGGGGGGTGGGTCTACATCTTCGGCTCCCACAAGCAAGTTAAACCCCTACCCGAAGGTATAAACGCAAATACCGATCCGCTTACCGCTATAAGGTGGCTTCTAACTGCCGACGCCCTCTACCTTTCTTCGGTCCCAGCTTCCGTCCCTGATGAGGTTAGCTCTGTGCGCAGAGCTATTTTGGCTGACTATGTAAGTAGCTTGCTGCGAATCTGGGAGCCGATTGTGGGATTGGAAGTAGACCGGATCACCTACAAGCAGATGCGCACCCGGTGGGGTTCTTGCCGATCTGACTTACGTAAGATCAACTTAAACCTGCAGTTATCGAAAGTCCCTGAAGAGCTGGTTGAGTACATCTTGGTCCACGAACTAACTCATCTTTGGGAACACGGACACGGCAGGAGTTTCTACCGGCGAATGGATGGGTATTTACCCAACTGGCGGCAGTTGCGCGACCAGATAATGCAGCCGCACTGGATGCACATTACCTAACCGCGGACACAAGCGTGGGTGCGTAAGAAAGTGGGTGCCACCGGTAAAATCCGGCAGCACCCACTTTGGTGTTGTTTAAGCGAACGCCGCAGCTACCGCCAGCTTCAAGGCTCCTTGGAAACGGGTTTCGCGATCTTCCGCGCTCATGTCATTGGAAGAATCGAGCAGGTGGTCGGAAACCGTCAAAATGGTGAGTGCCTCTTTGCCTAGCTCTGCCGCCACACCGTACATGGCAGCAGCTTCCATTTCCACGCCCAGTACCCCGTACTGCGCCAGCAGATCGAGAGGGGCTTGGGTGGGCAGGTAGAAATGGTCGCGCGACAAAATCGTGCCAACGTGTACATTGGCATCATCGCCGGCAGCCTCAACTGCGGCGCGAGCCATTTGGAAGGAACCAACGGCGGAGAAGTTCATCCCGGGCAGTCGGAAGGTATTCATCGCCGAATCGGTATGGGCAGCTAGCCCCACGACCACGTCACCGACCTTCACCTGCGGGGCGATTCCCCCACAAGTGCCCACTCGGATCACTCGTTCAACGCCGAATTCACGCATCAGTTCAGTTACGTAAATGGTCGCCGAAGGCTGTCCCATTCCCGAACCCATGACGGAAAGAGGGCGGCCATCAACGGTGCCTGTAAAGCCGAGCATTCCGCGTACATCGGTGACCAGGCGGGCGTCGTCCATGAGTAGTTTGGCGATACGTTCAGCGCGTTTGGGGTCTCCGGGCATGAGGACTGCGGGAGCGAAATCTCCAGGCTCAGCATTAATATGAGGGGTTGCCACTATCAGCTACCTTTCGGACGTGAGTCAAACCTTTATTTGACTGGGTGCATCTAGTGTGACGCAGAACCAATTTTGAATCCAGTGCCCACACTGAGAGACAGCACCTTTATTTTTCCTATATGCGATTACAGTGACCGGTATCCCTGAAACTTCAAGGAGGACCATATGTCCAGTAAGGCAAACCCCAAGTCAGGTACCGGGAAACGCGATTTGTGGACCGGTCAATACGGCTTCCTTTTAGCCGCGGTCGGTTCAGCCATCGGCCTGGGAAATATCTGGCGTTTCCCCGGCGTGGCCTACACCAATGGCGGTGGCGCATTCATTCTTCCCTACATCATTGCGTTACTTTTCGTTGGTATTCCAGTGCTCCTTTTGGACTACTCCCTGGGGCACAAGTACCGCGGTTCGGCTCCTTTAACCTTCCGCAGACTCGCTAAAAAAGCTGAGTTCCTCGGCTGGTGGCAGGTCGCGGTATCCTTCATCATCTTGGTCTACTACGCGGTGATTATCGCCTGGGCAGCCATGTACACGGTGTTCTCCGTGCGCATGGCGTGGGGCGAGGACGCCACCACCTTCTTCCTCGAAGACTTCCTTAAGGTGGAGGGCGATAAGCTCATTTCCTTCACCCCGGTTATGCAGATCTTCATCCCGCTGGTGCTGGTGTGGGTGTTTGTAACGTTCGCACTAGCGCGAGGTATCTCCCGCGGGGTGGAAAAAGTTAACCGCATCTTTATCCCGCTTCTGGTTTTGCTCTTCCTCATCTTGGTGGTGCGCGCGCTATTCCTACCTGGCGCAGTCGAAGGCCTATCGGAGTTCTTCGCACCGGACTGGCAAGCGCTAACCAACGCCGATGTGTGGCTGGCAGCGTTTTCGCAGATCTTCTTCTCCATGTCGATTGCTTTCGGCATTATGCTTACCTACGCGTCCTACCTGCCACGGCGTTCTAACCTAACCGGCACCGGCCTGGTGGCGGGCTTTGCGAACTCCTCCTTCGAACTTTTGGCAGGCATCGGAGTGTTCGCCACCCTTGGTTTCATGGCCCATCAGTCGCACACCACTGTTGGCGAACTGGAAGGGTTAACCGGACCGATCTTGTCGTTCGTTACCTTCCCCACCATCATCTCTTTGATGCCCGGTGGAGTCCTGTTCGGGATCTTGTTCTTCACCTCTTTGACTTTGGCGGGTATCACTTCGCTGCTGTCCCTGCTGCAGGTGGTTTCGGGCGCTATCCAAGATAAGTTCAACCTTCCGGCGAAGAAGGCAGCGGTCTACGTCTCTGTGATCTCCGCAGTGGTTTCCACCGCCTTGTTCTCTACCACTACCGGGCTTACGAATCTGGACGTGGTGGATGCCTTCATCAACAACATCGGCGTGGTCAGCTCCGCTATTGCCATGACCCTAGTTGCGTTCTTCGTAGCACCTCGTATCGGGGTGTTGCGTCGCCACCTGAATCTGACTTCTTCTGTTGGCGTGCCGAAGGCATGGAACTGGATGGTGGGACTGGTAGTGCCGGTGGTGCTGGCAGTGATGCTGTTCCAGGAAGTGGTTTCCTACCTCACCGAAGGGTATGGAGATTACAGCCCCGGCTCCATTAACGTACTGCTGTTTGGGTGGGGAGCTATTATCTTCGGCCTGATTATTTCGGCTATCTTCACCTGGTTGCCGTGGAGTAAGAAAGCCAAAGCTGAGAAAATCGTACGCTTCAAGGGAGAGGAATAAACATGACCCCCGAATCCATTATCCTCATGGTTGCCACCATCGTGATCGTCTGGGGTGGCTTGGTCGCATCCATCGTGGCCTTGCAGTTGCTTCCGGTTCCGGAAAGTGATTACGAGGACGAACCGCTCGGCGCCATGACAGATTAACGTCGAAGGCGCGTGCGACAAATATCCGGTGGCCAGTTAGATTACTTATCTGACTGGCCACCGGTGTCTGAGCAGTATTGTTATGCCACCTTGGAAAGTCACTGCCTCACAGAAGAGGCCGGGCAGTGTGGGGTGTCATCTTTAGCTGCGGACACGGGTAGAATAGAGGCGTACGGCAGTTCAGCACTTCGTCTGTGGCCAACGCGGTCCCAGGAGTTAGGAAGTTTTCAAGTGTCAGTTGACACATACGTTAAACTCGTGGCCTTTGACTTAGATGACACCCTTGCACCTTCAAAAAGTGCGATAGAGCCGGCCATGGCACAGGCTTTGAAGCAGCTACTGGAGCGGGTGCCGGTGTGTGTGATTTCTGGGGGCCAGTTCAAGCAGTTCCAAAAGCAGCTGCTTGCGGGATTAGAAGGCACCGGGGCGAATCTGGCTGATCTGCACCTAATGCCGACCTGCGGCACCGTTTACTACCGGTTCAAACAGGGGCAGTGGCAGGTCCAATACCGTCACGACCTGCCTGAAAGCGTGCGTGAAGAAACTAAAAAAGTAGTTGAAGCAACTGCTCGGGAACTGGGTTTTTGGTGTGAGAATCCGCGTGGAGAAATCATTGAAGACCGCGGTACCCAACTGACTTATTCAGCTTTAGGTCAAGAGGCGGCGTTAGCGGATAAACGCCGGTGGGATCCTACGGGGGAGAAGAAGATCGCCTTGCGGCAGGCGTTGAGCGTTAAACTGCCGCAGCTGCAGGTGCGGGCGGGCGGGTCAACTTCGGTTGACATCACGGCGCGCGGGATCGACAAAGCCTACGGTATCGGTAAGTTGGTGGCGGCAACTGGGATCGAAAAAGACGATTTACTCTTCGTTGGTGACCGCTTAGACCCCGATGGCAATGACTACCCGGTTCTAGTTGCTGGCTACCGCACTAAACCGGTTACCGGTTGGGAAGAAACTTTAGAAGTTATTGAGCAACTTCTACATACTTAGATGGGGTTTGACTCCAGCGCTACTGCTCTGGGGGCGGGTGGCCCAGAAAACCACGGCTGCTGCGGCCGCTACGTTTAAAGAATCCACCCCGTGGGACATGGGGATAATGACTTTGGAGTCCAGGCTCGAAATGGTACGTGGCTTTAATCCGTATCCTTCACTGCCAAGCACCCAAGCGACTTTTTGGTCAGGAGCGCATCGTAAGAAGCTGCAGAAATCGTCTAGAGTTCGACTGTCGGCTTCCAATGCCAGTGCAACTGAATGGTAGTTGTACTCGTTTAGCAGTTGCGGGGCAGGCCAGGTATCTAGACGGGTCCAAGGTATTTGAAAAACCGTTCCCATTGAGACCCGCACGGAACGCCGGTACAAGGGGTCGGCGCACGATGGCGTTACTAAGATCGCGTCCACGCCCAGGGCAGCCGCAGAGCGGAAGATGGCCCCCACGTTCGTGTGGTCGACGATATCTTCTAAAATGGCGATGCGGCGGGCCTGGGCCAGTAACTGGCAAGCTTGCGGTAACTCCTTGCGGTGCATGGAGGCAAGGGCCCCGCGGTGAAGGTGGAATCCGGTTAACTGTCGCAACGCGTCCTCGTTGGCGACGTACACCGGAACGTGGGGGAACTTATCCAAGATGTCGGACATAGAGTCCAACCATTTTTCCGCCATTAGGAAAGAACGAGGACGATAGCCTGCCTCCACCGCGCGCAAGATGACGTTGCGTGATTCTGCCATGAATAAACCACGTTCGGGTTCCACTTTGGAACGTAACGCGACGTCGGTCATGTTGGTGTAGTCAGCAAGTGCGGGGTCAGTTAGGTCAGTGATATCAACGCGCATAGGAACTATTGTCCGTTATTTCGATGCCGTTGGGGAAATGCGGCAAGGCGGGGGAGGGGAGTTTATCCACTGTTTTTAATGCCGCTGGCTCTATCCACAGCCTCACCGGTGGTTGCAAGCGCTAAGCGGGCAGTCCTTGTCATGGTAAGAGCGTCCAAATCTCAAGGAAAGGAAACGTTGCCATGACTAAACCGTTGACTGCTAAGGCCAACATTATTCCCACCGATACCAACCTGGGTCAGCAAGATGGGAAGGAAACCGGTGCCAATCGCACTCCACCTGAAGGTATCTACGGGCCGCGGGGGTGGACCACGAAACGCGCCATCGGAAGCATTATCCAGCCTTACGTGACGTCTTTGGAGGTGCCCGCTGACGAGCCTTTACTGGAAATTCCATCTTTCTTAGTTTTTGCTGGCATGGGTGCAGCGGCGGCAGAAAGGCTGCTATCAAATCTGACGCGGCCTAATCTGCGTGATCGGCAAAACCTGGGGCCGCGATGCGATGAACTACTAAAGATCGCTGTGGCCAACCCCATAAACGTCAGACTTCACGGTTACGCGGTGGGGCCGAGCCGCCACGATGAAAGATTGACGATCGAAGGACTGTGGGTTGCCGGATACGACGAGTATCAGGTCAATGCCGACCATGATGATAGTTGTGATTGTGAGATCTTGTGGGACGCCATATCTTCAGATTTAGGGATTTCTACGGCTTTTTGTGAACCGGATGAAATATGGCCAATGTTCCCCATGTGGGAGCCGTACCGCATGGGATGGTGGCTTTGGTGGGATTAGGCTACCCGCTGCACTGAAGCGGCACCGAAATATTGGAAGGCGACTGGAGATTGTACTGAGTGCAAAACACTACCGGAGCTTTTTACAAGGTAGGCTTGGGGGCGTGTATGAATGGATTTTTAAGCACTTCATAAGTCGCACTGACCCCGAGCAGGCCCACGACGTAGTGATGAGCGCGCTGGAGACCTGCAGTCGCCTTCCCGGTGCCGCGGCAACCATGCGGGCAACGTTTCCACGCGTAGAAGAGCGGCTAGAGGCTGACGGATTCGTGCCTCGGATGATGCGGGGCAAACTGGGCTTAGCTGCCGGAATGGATAAGAACGCCAGGGCAGTGCCAGCGTTCGCAGCCATGGGGTTTTCCTTCGTAGAAGTCGGAACAGTGACGCCGCGTCCGCAACCGGGCAACGATAAGCCTCGTCTGTGGCGACTACCTGAATCCAAGGAAATCCGAAACCGCATGGGTTTCAACAATGAAGGCGCTGAAGTGGTGCGCCAACGTCTGCGGAAGCTACGCAAAACTAAAGCCGGACGCAGCCTGGTGATTGGTGTCAACATCGGTAAGAATAAGACCACTGCGGCCGACCAAGCCCCGCAGGACTACTATCGCTGCGCGCGTGAACTTGCCGATTTAGCTGATTTTCTGGTGATAAATGTTTCCTCACCCAACACCGTAGGTCTGCGCCAGCTGCAAACTGTTGAGTCTTTAGAACAGATCGTCACGGCGACGAAGCAGGGAGCTAGCGAAGCTTGCAGTGGGAAAGCGAAGCGTGTCCCGATTTTGGTGAAGATCGCTCCGGATCTGGAAGATGATGAGATTGTCAATATAGCGGGCCTAGTTAATCGGCTTGACGTAGCAGGAATTGTCGCCACTAATACGACTAACCAGCATGAATATGGGGAAGGCGGAGTGTCCGGGCCGCGCTTACTTGATCGCGCTGAAGCTGTGATTCGGTTACTTCGTAAAGAGCTAGATCCGTCCCGCACCATTATCGGAGTCGGAGGGATCAGCAGTGTTGAAGATGCACAGAGGCTGCTGGAGGCAGGGGCAGACCTACTTGAAGGCCTAACCGCCTTCATCTATCAGGGAGCGCTTTGGCCAAGTAAGATTAACCGAGGTTTGCGTGAGCGCGGATACTAGATTGAGCGCAATCGATTCAAATGCGGGGCGCCAGGTGCGCAACAGCTAACTTGGGAAGGTAGGTGCAAGCGCCTGCAGTAGCTACAGCCCGCTATTTGGGGAGGTCCTAAGCGCTATTTGACTAGGCGCTAGCCGCTATTTGATTGAGGCTCCTCGCTCCACCTGCGGGTTGGGCTTGCGCCACCGGCGAGCCATAATCATGCGGGAGAAGGTGTAGAACCAAGCGCCCCGGGTCCACGGCTTAGAGGGGTGTTTTTCTTCGTAGAGGCGACGGGACTTGCGCACCACCCAAATCGACTCAACGATTGAAAGCAGCAGCAGGCCATAGGTACCCATGGTCACTACCTGTAAGGTGTTAGCAGCCACCGCCGCAGAGGTGTAGCGGGCTAGCAGTCCCACTGCAAAAACGGCAACGAACATCAGCAGCATGGCGGGCAGCACAAACTCAGCAAAAGACCAACGCGCATCTACATAGTTGCGGATGAAACGTCGAGCCGGCCCTAGGTCGCGTGCCGGGAGGTAGCGTTCGTCCCCGGTTTCCAAAGCTTCTTGCTGGCGTTGCCAAGCTAAATCCCGGCGCTCTTTAGCTAGCTTCTTAGCTAGCTTGCGGTCGGCGGGAATGGCATCCCGACGTCGCGCAGCTTCAGCCTGTTTCCGGGTAGGAGTGGGGCGTCCCTTACCTTTTTTCGGGGACTTAACAACTTTCTCGGACGCAGCCGAGTTGCCGGTTACTTCACTGCTCTTTTGCTTTCCAAACACGCTTCTTACTGTACCTGAAGCATTGGGCTAACTAGAACCCAAAGAGGTTTCGTACTGCATTAGGATGTTTCCCCAGGCATTGATAGCGTTAAGTCCATGACAGTAGAACTACGAAAGAACCTGGAAGAAATATTCCCCGCGCTTGTTGAAGAACTCAAGGACCTTGTGCGTATTCCTTCAGTGTCTTCGGATTCTTTCGACCAAACGAAGGTTTGGGAAAGTGCGCGTTGGGTAGAAAAACGTTTAGCTGAACGCGGGTTAGATACCCAGATCCTCGCGGCTAAGAATCCAGATGGAAGTCAGGGACGCCCTGCGGTAGTTGGTCAAACTCCTCACATAGAGGGGGCACCGACCGTGCTGCTATACGCCCACCACGACGTGCAACCAGCAGGCGATACGCAACGTTGGCTGTCGGACCCATTTGAACCGCAAGAACGTGATGGGCGCCTGTATGGACGTGGTACCTCCGACGATGGTGCCGGAGTGATTGTTCACCTGGGGGCCCTATCGCTGCTGGGTGATGATCTGGGCGTTAACGTGACCGTCTTTATCGAAGGTGAAGAAGAGATCGGTTCTCCCTCATTCCCAGATTTCCTGCGCACGTATCACGAGCTTTTGGCTGCCGACTACATCGTGGTGGCTGACTCCGATAACTGGACCGTGCAGGTACCTGCGGTTACCGCCTCACTGCGCGGACTGGTCGATGCCACGGTCCAGGTGCGGGTATTAGATCATGCTTTGCACTCGGGAATGTTCGGCGGGCCAGTGCTGGATGCCGTTACGCTGGCTAGCCGGCTGATAGCTAGCTTCCACGATGAGGACGGCAAGGTCGCTATCGAAGGACTGGGTGGCTCGACTACTTCCGACGTGGACTGGGACGAAACGGATTTTCGTCGCGATGCTTCGTTGCTACCGGGAACGAAACTAGCCGGAGTTGGTGACCTGGCTTCGCGCATGTGGACCCAACCGGCATTGTCCATTATTGGTTTTGACGCCACCTCGGTGCGGGAGTCTTCCAACACCATTATTCCGGAGTGCAGTTTCAAAGTTTCCTTGCGTACGGTACCTGGCGAGGACGGTGACAAAGCTATGGAAGCATTGGTTAAGCACGTGCAAAGCCATGTTCCCTTTGGTGCCCAGGTGAAGGTGATCGAAGGGGAAATCGGGCCGTCCTATCGCGCTGATTTAGAATCTGCCGCGGCCCGTATCGCCCATGAATGTCTCAGCCAGGCGTGGGGAGTTGCGTCAGTCAATATTGGTGTGGGAGGGTCGATACCTTTTATCTCGGACTTCCAACGAGAGTTCCCCCAGGCGCAAGTAATCGTCACCGGCGTCGAAGACCCGGCCACCAACGCGCATTCGGAAAATGAAAGTCAAGACCTAAGCGTGTTGCATAACGCCATCCTCGCGCAGGCTTTGATGCTGCAAAAATTCGCACAGGTGTAAGTGCAGAACTGACCTAGAAACCTAACTATGGTGAGTGGACAAAGCGCTTTTCAGCACTTGGCGGTAGCTGGCAAGCTTGGGCATAGCGAAGCTGGTGGAAACGCCCCGGGCCCGTCTTTGACGGCCCAGGGGCTGAAAGAGCAACTGTCGGATGGGCAGGTAAAAGCACGGGTGATAAGGGTTGAACCCGATGAGCTTGAGTCCTTGCTTACCTGGCCCGACCGATTAATCAGCTACGAGCAGCTGCCTGATTTGCAAGCGTGGGCGCCACCTGGCGCCACCACCTACCTGGTTGCGCGTCACGAGGACCCAAGGGTGGCGCCGCCGTGGGGTAGCTTAGGTGCCCTGCTTGAAAGCTGGGCGGGCACAGCAGGTCGGGGCGCTGGGACCGGGCAAGTAGAACAGGTACTTAGCCGTGCACGTGAGCGCATCGGTAACCGGCGTCTACGAGTGTTAACGACCACTGATCGCCCGTTACTTGGCCTTTCTTCAGCGGTATCTATGACGCCACAACTCATGCCGGTCACGGTCACGGAGGAGTACCTGCGCAGCTTAAAAGTGTTGGGTGAAGCACTTTCGAAGTGGGACGCGAAGTCTGGTCTTGCACAAATCACCTCAGGCAGTGGCCCCCACCGGCTACCGGTTCAGCAAAGCCCCGCCCTTAGAAGTGGCAGTGGGACAGGATGGGGGATAGGTCTGCTTGCCCCGGCAGTGGGCGGACAAGTGTTGGACGCTTGGGAAACTATGATGCAGTTGAACGCTGCTAGCCTGCAAGCCCCAACCGACCTGGTAGTGGCTTTGACAGGCCCCCTGCATTCCCACACTGTTGCTTACAGTCCCATACCCGTCTTAGGTCAATGGGCTCAGCAGCAAGCTGTTCCCTTTGTGGTTTTCACGCATGAAAGCACGATTTCGCGCTATGAAGTCGCGCAGTGGGCGGTGACGAACGTGTATCACGTTAGCGGGCGAGACGATGCTGAAAGCGTGCAAGGCATACTGGCTCGCACTTGGTTGCGAAAGTGCTAAGTATGCGGGCTAACAGTAGAGTGTTGTAAGTCGATACAATGATTCCGCACTAGTCCCATCCGGAGCCACCGGTAGGACTAACATCCGAAAGAAGAGAAAATCGCTATGAGCAACGAAAATCCAGTAACCGCTAACGACGATGCCATCGCACCCGCACACGAAGTTGAACTTACTTCCGCCGCTGCAGATAAAGTGCGCAGCCTACTAGAGCAAGAGGGGCGCGATGATTTGCGGCTGCGTCTTTCCGTGCAAGCTGGTGGATGCTCTGGTTTAGTGTACTCACTGTACTTTGACGATCGTTTGCTTGACGATGATTTGCTGCGCGATTTTGACGGGGTTGAAGTCGTAGTTGACCGTATGTCTGCACCGTACTTGGCTGGTGCCACTATCGATTACTTTGACACCATCGAAAAACAGGGATTCACCATTGACAACCCCAACGCCACTAGCACCTGTGCGTGTGGTGAGTCATTCCACTAAGACTTCGGCTTCTATAAGCTCCTTTTCTAGAAGAAAGAAAATACCTCGATGAAGGCTATTGCCCGACTATTCCTTGTAGCGATTTCGTCTTCGGCTCTGGCATTAGCCGGCTGCACTGCAGAAAATGATCCCAATGCGCAGGAAACAAATACCCCTAGCGCGGATGCTTCTGCGGCTGCCGAAACTGTGGTTAACCGTGACTACGACGGTCCACTACCGGAAGTGGGCGGCGAATTTGCTAAGAGCGTGTCCGTTAAACCGGTTTCGGCTCAGGCCCCTGACACTATTGTCGCCAAGACCGTTATACAAGGTGATGGTGAAGAAGTTCCCTCCGGGGCAGCAGTTGCAATACACTACCACGGCGTGCTTTGGGACGACGGCTCGATCTTCGACTCCACTTTCGAACGCGGAGGCGAGAATCCTCAACCGGTAGTGTTCGAACTGGGCAGACTAATTGAGGGCTGGCAATTGGGGCTTGCCGGACAGCACGTTGGTGATCGGGTTGAGTTGGTGGTGCCCGCGAAGTGGGGTTATGGCGACCACGCAACCGAGAAAATACCGGCGAACTCCACACTAGTTTTCGTTATCGATATCACCGGCGTTATGCAGACTTCAGATATTTCGAATCTAAAGGGCGCTACCCCCACCAATGAGGCGCTACCTGACGGAGTGAGCATTACCGGGGAGCTGGGGGCGGACCCTCAGCTGGAACTTTCCGACGGCTATAAAGCTCCCGAAGCGATACGAGTGACGGTGCTTTCGACTGGTACTGGGGAGAAGATCAACGAAGCCGATTACGTAGCTTTCCACGCAACCCTTATGGAAACTAGCTCTAAGAGTAAGCGAGTGACGTGGGAAAACGGGGAACCGCTGGTTTCACCTCAGCCCGTTGGTGACACCCCTGGGGTAGTTGGACAAACTCTAGGTTCGCGGGTGATGGTTGAGACGCCGGTTGCGGACGGAGAATCTCAGATCATTATCTACGATCTGATTAGCGCACTTAGGCCCTAGTTCACTTAAGTCCCTGGCTCGTTGAGACTGTGGGAATCGGTTCACGCCGGTGGACGTACACGCGCAATGAACTAAAACTAGTTGGGAACTATACAATGGTTAATTGGTTAGGAAATCCGCGTCGAGGAAGAAAAGGATCTACCGATGAGTGATGAACGTGCACAGCTGAAAGTTTTGCTCTATTCCGATGATGTGGAAACTCGACGCGCAGTGATGGACGCAGTGGGTGTGCGAGCGGCTGCGGGAATGGCGCCTGTGGAATGGGTTGAAGCTGCCACTGCAGAAGGGGCAGTAACTAAGTTCGCAGAAAATCAAATCGATGCGTTGATCCTTGATGGCGAAACGCAAAAAGAAGGCGGCATGGCGGTGCTGCGACGCCTACATGTAGAACACGACAACGTTGCGCCCGCGATGGTTTTGATCGCCCGCCCTCAAGATGAATGGTTAGCGCGGTTTGCTGGAAGTAGCAAGGTGATCACGACGCCGCTAGATCCTATTGAGGTGCGCCAGGCACTGGCGGAACTGCTGCAGAAATAATAGGCAGTCACAGCGGAAGGCCAGGCACTTGACTACCGTCAACTAGCGTTAAGGTAGAACGCCCGCTAGTTGTAGTCAGTGTCGGGCCTTTCCCGATCTATGGTGAGTTTCGTCTGGCTGACCGCTGAGTTACCCCCAAGATCTGCCTCTAAATGACGCCAACTTACCTGGCTTGCCCAGGGAATGGGACCATCCCACCACATCAACTTGGTTTCGCTGGATTCTAGATCACGAGTCAGCTCGCGCACTTCCTCCCAGCTGGCCCACTCCAAGTACTTGCCGGCATCTAAGTAAGGTGCTTGGGGAAGGTGTTTTTGCTCCCAGCGAAGTCGCAGTTTTTCGATTAAGGACCCATATTGCGGGTCCGCAAGTGCAAATAACTCAGCTAAGTGCCACTCAAGCTCGCTTGCTTCGCAGTCCACGATTGAAGTTGAGACGAGCTTTCCTGCTATCGCCAGGTGTAGGCGCCATTTACCGGCCCGGGAAGAACCCGCGCTAGCGTCTTGCGAGGGTGTATCTAACGGGCGCGCCCAAGCTATTGCGGCTGTTGCCACCCGGGCGGTATCACGTTGGCGGCGCACGCCTTCGAGGTAGCTGTCTAGCAACACCCGGATCCGTTGGGCAGCTTCGAAGCGGTGCTCCCTAGCGTAGGAAGCCATAAGCGCATGCAAGGAAGAAGTGACAAATTGGCTATGCCCACGTAGGGCGTCCATAGCTTCTGTACCGGGTAGAGGCAAAGGACGGCCAGATAGGTGCATGGCTTCGAACTCATCCATCCCGGTGGCTACCGCGATGGCAGCGCGGGCTCGAAGGGCCTGAGCGGTATGGCGGAATGGTCCTAAAGCGCGACTAGCTTGAAGCACTTGCAGACTGTGCGTAGTGGTGATGCCCTCCGGCATTTGCAGTAACCACACGGTTTCGTCCTGGTGGCGTGAAGACCTATTTAAGATTGGCTGGTGCTCACGGATGGCCTGTAGTTCAACAACCCGCGCCTCCAACACGGTTTTTGTGACGATGGTTTCTATCTTGCTGATTTGACCCAGGGAGCGCAGTATTCTTTCGCGGTTCTCACTACTGCCGAAATAGGAGCGAACCCGGTTTCGCAGGTTGGTTGCAGACCCAACGTAGAGAACAATGCCGGAATCGGTGCGGAAAATATAAACGCCCGCAGACGTTGGCAGGGTGCGCGTTAGCGAAAGCTGATGTCGGTATTCATACGGTGATGGAGACGCGGCAACTAGCAGGTCTTGATAGGTGAAGTCGAGGCCCTGTTGGTGATGCTCTTGGGTCAGGCGTGTCACTATGCCGAGGAAAACAGCGGCGCAAGCGTAAGCGTCTGCGAGGGCGCGGTGGGCCGCAGGATTCCTAACTTGGAAGAAATTCACTAGCGTTGCTAGCCGGTAGTTGCCAACCAACGGGCGGGGAAGATGTGTACGGGCCAACGAGAGCGTGTCCAGAACGTGCGGGGTGGGCCAGTGAACATCATTGGCTGCGCAGGCGCGAGTGATGAACCCGATATCAAAATTGGCGTTATGGGCCAGCAGGGTTACACCTGCCTGATCGTGGTCGGTGGTGGTATCTAGCTTTGCCCAAGAAATGAAATCCTCGATCACAGTTTTCACGCTGGGGGCTTGAGCCACCATTGAGTCAGTTATTCCAGTTAGGGAAGTCACTGCTGGGGGGATGGGGCGCTGCGGGTCTACTAGGGAGGTAAAAGAGTCCATAATCACGCCATCTACTATTCTTACCGCACCTATCTCTGTGATGGCGTCGGTAGCGCGCAAACCGGTGGTCTCTACATCTACAACTATGAAGGTGCGTGAGTGCACTGCTTTAGGTACGGCAGATACTTGCCTAAAGTCTTCGATCATAGTGCAGGTCTCCTGACCCCATTCCAGTGGCTTGTCTGTCACAAATTGACACACGTGCATGGGCTTTAGCCATACGTCCGTTAGGACTCACCCTCATTGCTTACCTAATGAGCAGCTTAGACCACTAGACTGACAAGTTAGTGAAAGAATTGTTTACCTAGGAGGTTACACCGGTGCTCTATCAGGTTCTGAAGAAAGGTGCTGGCCCCTTCTTGAAAGGTATATACCGGCCGTGGATTCGCGGAAAAGAAAATATTCCCGACACCGGCGCAGCCATTCTTGCTTCCAACCACATGGCAGTATTTGATTCGGTATTCCTTCCTTTAATGATTGACCGTGAAGTTGTCTTCCTGGGGAAGTCAGATTACTTCACCGGTACCGGGTTCAAGGGCAAGCTAACTGCGAAGTTCATGCGCGCGGTTGGAACGATCCCGGTTGATCGCTCCTCTGGGAAAGCAGCGGACGCGGCTTTGCGTACCGGCCTGGCGCGCCTGGCGGAAGGGGAACTATTCGGGATCTACCCGGAGGGCACTCGCAGTCCAGACGGTCGTCTCTACCGCGGAAAAGTCGGAGTGGCACGGTTGGCTTTAGAATCTGGGGCCCCGGTAATCCCGGTAGCGATGATAGGTACCAATATTGCCCAGCCAATCGGGCAGAAAATTCCCAACCTCCATCGGGTTGGCATCGTAATCGGTGAACCCCTAGATTTCTCGCGTTATCGGGGACTGGCTCGCGACCGCTACACGCTGCGCGCAGTCACCGATGAGATTATGTACAACTTGATGCTGCTTTCAGGGCAGGAATACGTTGACCTGTATGCCGCTGATGTGAAGGCTCAGCTGGCAAAAGAAGGCAAGTTCGCCGGCCCGGTACCTGGGGGAGCCAAAGCCCCCGGTGGTCGACAAGCACCGGAAGTAGAAGTACCTCAACCCACCGAGGAAGAACTAGGCTCGGATCCCAATGGCTCTGCCACGGATGGTGGGGAAGATAAGTAGTACTCATTAGCTAGGGGACCGAGGTCACCTTGCTAGTGCCGGTATTTAGGTACAATAGCAAAGGCGCACGGCGCCACTGTATACCCGATTGAAAGGCCTATAACTATGCCCATCCAGCGTGTTGCTTTGCTTACGGCGGGCGGCTTCGCCCCTTGCTTGTCTTCTGCGGTCGGCGGATTGATTGAACGCTATTCCGAGCTGGATCCACAGATCGAGATTATTGCCTACCAGCATGGCTACCACGGGCTTCTGAGCGGTAACTACATCACCATTGACGAAGCTGCCCGTAAGAAGGCCGGACTGTTGCATCAGTACGGCGGGTCCCCAATCGGTAACTCTCGGGTGAAACTGACCAATAAAGATGACCTGGTCAAACGCGGCCTGGTCAAGCCCGGCGAAGATCCCCTAAAGGTGGCAGCTGATCGCCTGCGCGCCGACAAGGTTGACGTACTTCACACCATCGGTGGTGACGACACCAACACCACTGCGGCCGACCTGGCGCACTACCTGGAAGAAAATGACTACCACCTCACGGTGGTGGGCTTGCCCAAGACCATCGACAATGACGTAGTACCAATCCGTCAGTCCCTTGGTGCCTGGACTGCTGCCGAACAAGCTGCAGTGTTCGCCCAGAACATCATCGGTGAGCATCGTTCCAACCCGCGTATGCTGATTATTCACGAGGTTATGGGGCGTAACTGTGGTTACCTCACGGCCGCCGCAGCGAAAGCCTACCGTGACTGGTGGAAGAAACAGCAGTGGGCTCCCGAACTTGGCCTGTCTAAGGAACGCTGGGATATTCACGCTGTGTACATTCCCGAAGACGATGTAGAGATCGATAAAGAAGCTAAGCGCCTGAAGGCGATCATGGATGAGATCGGTAACGTAAACATCTTCTTGTCTGAAGGTGCCGGCGTAGTTGAGATTGTCCGTGAAATGGAAGAGGCCGGTGAGGAAGTCCAGCGCGACCCGTTCGGCCACGTCAAGCTCGACACCATCAACCCCGGTAACTGGTTCGCGAAGCAGTTCGCAGAGCGCATCGGTGCGGAAAAAGTAATGGTGCAAAAATCCGGATACTTCTCTCGTTCAGCCAAGGCGAACGCGGAGGATCTGCGCCTGATTAAGTCGATGACCGACTACGCAGTTGAATGTGCACTGCGTGGGGAGTCCGGGGTAGTTGGACACGACGAAGAAGATGGCGACAAGCTCAAGGCGATCAGCTTCAAACGCATCGCAGGAGCTAAGAAGTTCGACATCAAGACTGACTGGTTCGTGGAAATGATGGGTGAAATCGGCGAAGCTGTTTCCCCCTCGCCGCGTCTGTAATCCAGTCTGATTGTCTTTCGGGCGCACGTTCCATAGCTTGGGACGTGCGCCCGAATCATAGTGAAATAGGTAGGCTTAATTTCATGATTACCGACCAAAGCTTCCCGTGGGATACTTGGCGCACTTTTGCTGCTAAGCACCAACCGAACTACGCCGATGCCGGGGAGGTAGCTGCAGTTACAGAGGCACTGCGGCGCCGGCCCCCGCTAGTTTTCGCCGGCGAGGTCGACGATTTGCGTCAGCAGGTAGCTTTGGCGGGCAGGGGAGAAGCTTTCATCTTAATGGGCGGTGATTGCGCGGAGACTTTCGCCTCCACCACTGCTGATCAGATTCGTTTAAAGATTCAAACCCTGCTTCAGATGGCGGTAGTACTCACCTACGGCGCATCCCTACCAATCGTGAAAGTGGGGAGGATCGCAGGCCAGTACGCTAAGCCTCGATCCAACCCGACGGAAGAACGCGACGGGGTGGAGCTGCCTTCTTACTGTGGTGACGCAGTCAACGACCACGAGTTCACACCGGCGGGGCGGGAGCCAGATCCCAACCGGCTACTGGATGTCTACCAGTACTCAGCTTCTACTTTGAACTTGATTCGGGCTTTCACTAAGGGTGGGTATGCCGACATGCGGCGTGTGCATGAGTGGAACCGCGGTTTCACCTCTAACCCCGCCTACGCCCGCTACGAAGCTTTAGCGCAAGAGATCAACAGGGCCGTGAAGTTCATGGAAGCAGCCGGAGCTGACTTCGAGGCCTTAAGAGTAGTTGACTTATATGCTTCCCATGAAGCGTTGCTGCTTGAATATGAGGCCGCTATGACGCGGATTGACTCTCGGGGTGGAGACCTGTACAACACTTCTGGTCACTTCCTGTGGATTGGGGAGCGCACCAGGCAACCGCAGGGAGCGCACGTGGAACTTTTAGCTGGCGTGCGTAACCCGGTTGGTGTGAAAGTCGGTCCGAATGCTAGCGCTGATGATCTCTTGCAATTGATTGACAGGCTTAACCCGCAGGGGGAGCCAGGGCGTTTGAGTTTCATTACCCGCATGGGTGCGGAAAAGATTACGGATCTGCTTCCCCCATTGCTGCAAGCTGTGAAAGATGATGGGCGGGAGGTGACTTGGATATGTGACCCCATGCATGGGAACACGATCCAGACCGCCTCGGGTGTTAAGACCCGCGATTTTGAAACGATTATGCGTGAAGTGGAAGGATTTTTCGCCTCCCACCAGGAAGTCGGTACTGCGCCCGGTGGAATCCATTTTGAACTCACCGGTGACGATGTAACTGAAGTCCTGGGCGGATCTGAGCACCTGGGGGAGAACGAGCTAGGCAAACGCTACGAAACCTTGGTTGATCCGCGGCTTAACCACCAGCAGTCGTTGGAAATGGCGTTCCGCGTTGGTGGATTGCTGCGTGCCGCTAATAGCTAACCCAGCGTTCAGGCGGGCGCGTGTGCAGGTTTAGGGCGCTACCGCAGTACAAGTACGCCCACAGTGTAGGGGAGCGACCGGGGACGAGTACCCCCACAGTGTAGGGGTGCTAACGCAATACGAGTATGCCTAGTACCTGTGTGCCTGCGGCCGTTTCCTAGACCAAGCGTATTTCTACGGTGGATCCTACGCGCACGACCTCACCGGCTTCCGGTACCGTCATCGCGACATTACCGAAGACCACGTAAATGCGGGTTACTTTCACGTTCAATCCCGCAGCCTCTAGGGTCGCTATCGCATCGGCCTCCGACATGCGTACCACGTCGGGTACCGTCACCGTTTCGGGGCCTTTAGACACTACTAGCTCAACTGGATCATTACGGTACAAAGTTTCCTCAGCTGCCGGCTTTTGGGAAATAACGACACCTTTACCGACATCGTCGGAGAACTCTTCAACTACCGAAACCCCCAAGCCGGTATCAGCTAGGAGCTTTTGAGCATCACTAATGTCCTTACCCACAAGCTCTGGGACCTTTAGGGGCTCACGGCCTTTGGATATAACCAGGTCAACTGCTGAGCCGTGAACTTGTGAGGAACCCGGTTCCAAACTTTGTGAAACTACTTGCCCCTTGCCCATGGTTTCGGAGTATTCTTCGGAAACTGTCCCCGCGCTAAGATCCACTTCCTGAAGTTTTGCCAGGGCATCTTCTTTAGTGCTGGCAACCAGGTTAGGAACCTCCACCATCTTCACGCCTTTGGATAGGACCAGGGTGACGGTACCTGATTTGTGGATCTTCCCGCCACCATCGGGGTCAGTTCGAATGACTAAACCTTCACCAATGTCATCGGAGAAATCCTGGTTCAACCCGACTTTGAGATCTAGCGCCTGCAGAGTTTCAGTCGCCTCCGCCTCAGTCTTACCGGTCAGAACCGGGACGGTAATGTAGGCGCCTGGACCGTACTGCGTCCACCACCAGCCGAAGGCTACGGAGGACACCGCTAGCAGCATTATTACAGTTGTCACGATCAGTGGAGCCCGCCGACGTTTTCGAGGTTTAGCAGTTTTAGCTTTAACCGGGACAGCGGAATCGCCACCCAGAGGTAGGGCAACGGTTTGCCCATGCGTGCGCACCGGAGCCGTCAACGCTTCATTGGGATTAGGTAACTCCACTTCCGCTCGGCGGTGGAGAACCTCATCGGGTAGCTGGGCACGTAACTTAATCAAATCGTCGAGGGCGGTCTGGGCGTCTGCGGGACGATCATCCCTTTGCCGAGCCGCCAACGTGCAAACGAAGTCATCTACCTCAGGTGGAAGCCAGCGTTCTAAACGTGAAGGGGGTGGTACGTCCTCGTTAACATGAGCCCAAGCTATTTGGATCGCACTTCGATCTTCAAACGGGGTATGTCCCGTTATCATTTCGAAAAGCATGATTCCCAACGCGTACAGGTCACAACGCCCATCGGGATTGTCTTCGGAAACGAGTTCGGGCGGCAGGTAGGCTACGGTGCCCAGTACCGAACCAGTACTGGCAGCGGACACGTCGGAAGCGGCTCGAGCTAGCCCGAAATCCACTACCTTAACCGGCCCTTCATCTGGTACCAGCACGTTCTCTGGCTTAATGTCACGGTGAATGACACCGTTGCGGTGCGCTGCCACCAAAGCTCTCAAGATCGCTTCAGTTACTTCCAATGCGTAAGCGACCTCGAAGGAGCCTTCAGCATTGAGCTTGTCACGCAAGCTGACACCAGAAACTAGCTCCATCACCAAATACCCGCTACCACCGACGACACCTTGGTCGAAGACAGAAACAACCGAGGGGTGGATGATGCGGGCCGCCGACCTTGCTTCCCGGCGGAAACGTTGGACGAAATCTTCCGATTGCGCAAGGTGGGGGTGCATCACTTTAACCGCCACGGGACGCTCAAGACGCGTATCGTAACCGGTGTAAACGGTAGCCATGCCACCGCGCGCCAGTAACGACACAATCCGGTAGCGGTCATCTATACGCATGCCCACCAAAGGGTCGGCAATTACTTGAGGTTCTTCGGTGGGGGCGGTTTTCACATTGGAATCAGTTCCCACTGGAGCTTGCTCGGGCAACGGTTGCGCCGGAGCATCGGGCGTCGATGCGTCCGGCTGGTTACCTTGTTGAGCCTGTTGGCGCCAGTTAGAAAATAATCCCACGGTGCAGATTCTACGCAACCTCCCTCCTCAAGTGCGTCTACCACCCCGAAGTGGCGTGGATTAGCGCAAGCTGAGGGTAATAGGTGCGCTAGGTGGGAAAGCTGGTGGTGGCACAGCAAGCTAGGCTGGACTAGGATGCATCCATGAGTGAAATGCTTTCGCAACGTCAAGCGGCCTTAAAGTTGGGGGTAACTCCATCGCGTATCAAACAGCTTTGGGCAGAACATGTCCTGCTAAAAGTGATGATCGACCGGCAGCCCCATGTTCCCGCCGACTGTATCGCCAAAGGCCCTAACGGGTGGGTTCCGCTAGAGTCGGTTCGCGGCACGATGACCATGCTGCTTGATGCGGGATTCAGCGCAGAAGAAGCCACAGATTGGATGCTTAGTGAGCAAGATGGGCTTGAGAGCCCACCTTTGGAACTGCTGGCGAAAAACCGAGTACGCGAAGTAAGAAACGCTATCTTGCCGCTAGCGTTCTAAGCGCTAGTACTCACGTTCTAGTAGCAGTTTGGCGTAGTCCTGTAACAGGTTTAAGGCACTGTCAGATAGTGGACTTCCAGTGAGAGCCTCTTGTCCCTGTTTACTGAGTTTGCTGATGAGGGCTTCGTGTTCTTCCCAGGCTCCGCTGCGCAACATAATCTGGTAAATGGACTCAATGTCACTGTCGGTGAGCTGAGGGTTGCCCAGCGCCTGCAAGATTTCCATGCGGTCATAAGGGTCAGCATGTTGAAGGGTCAAGGCTAGCAAAACCGTACGTTTACCTTCACGCATGTCGGTACCACGCCGTTTTCCTGTTGCCTTGGAAGCTTTCGCGAAATCGAGGGCGTCATCTCGCAGCTGGAAAGCCAGTCCCCAGTTGTGCCCAGCCATTTGAAGTGGGGCTAGGACTTCTTCTCTTCCGGTGTGGATTAACGCTCCTAAAAGTAACGGGCGCATGACCGAGTAGTTACCGGCTTTTACCGCAATTACTTCCATCACGTGTTGCTGCAAGGAACGTGGATCGCCAAGATCAGCAGTGCCAGTGAGCACGTCAAGATACTGCCCCCAGGCCACTTCGGCAGTGATGTCAGCCAGGTAACGACCCACCCGATACTGCACGCTGCGATCACAGTGCGCCAGGGCTTCGGAAGTTGCCAAATGCGTCAATGAAAGTAGGTAGTCGCCAGCGAGAATCGCAGTAGGTACGGCTGCGGAATGAGGTAGCAAGGTGGTGGCTCTTACGTGGGCGCTGGGCTGGCCACGACGCATGGGGGCTTGGTCAATGAAATCGTCGTGGATAAGGGCGGAGCCTTGGTAGAGCTCCAAAGCTAGTCCCAGGTCCAGGGCAATCTGATCGGTTCCCAGTTCTGCCCCGCTGGCTACAGCTGCTCCGACACTAACGCCTAGAGCGCGTAAGGTCTTACCCTCGGTCACGTAGGGGGTCACGATTTGCGCAAAGGCAGATAGCGCGCTGTGCCCGCGGTGACGGGCCAGCTCTCGCTCTAAGAAGCTGCGGCAGCGGTTTTGCATCTGGGGAGCGAAGCTGGGTAAGTCGATAGCGGGTGAAGCCTGAGAATTAGTGATGGACATGCCCCTAAAGATACCCTAAGCAGTAGACAATAAGGAGGGTTCATGTCGGTTGTTTTGAGTTACCACGGTAAACCTGAGTCTGATGCTGCCTTGCAGCTGGCCATACGCGCAGCCAAACAAAGGGGAACAGATCTGACTATAGTGGTCGCCTCTAGGATGAGTGCCGACGATGAACGCACGGAAATGGACGCTCACGATCGATTGTGGACAGCCTTAGAATCTTGCGGCGTGCCTTTCCAAGTGCGTAACGCCAGTGGGAATGAACCGGTAGCGGAAACCTTGTTGGATGTTGCTGGTGAAATCAATGCTGCACTTATCGTCTTAGGGCTGCGCCGAGGTGGCTACGGGTCGGTTAATCTGGGGGTTAACGCCTCGCGCGTGCTGCTTGACGCGCCTTGCCCAGTTTTGACCACCACCGAGTTTGAGCGGTAGAAGGAACCTTTCTGACGCATCGTTAACGCCCCTCATATTGGGGTCGATTCGCTGCAACTACAGGTGGCGATTATAATTGAAGGCGTTGTTGAGGTATTAACCTATCTGTTACGACTTGGCGAACATCTGTGGGGGATAGCTAGCGTCAGAAAGACTGTGTCTAGATTTTCGACATACGTCTGCACTGTGAGTTAGCCATTGCACACCACGAGTGTGAGGCATTTTAGGTAAGTGGGAATAAAAACCATCCCTATGCGTTATCAGATAGTGAGATTAGAACGTACTTGTAGAGTTTCGTGATGCGAGATGGCGAAAGGTGAGGCTGGTGGCAGCATCGGATACCGCTTCTAAGAAGGCGACCGTGAAAGCAGAAGAGAACCCTAGTAAGTCGGACGCAAAGAAGACCGCTACACGGAAGAAGGCCACTGGGGGGCAGTCTAAGACTACCGCCCCAGCGAAGGCAACAGCAGAAAAGAAAACTGCAGCCAAACCTGCGGCGAAGAAGACTACCGCTAAGGCTAAGGCTGACAGCGCGGAGGAAAAGCCCAAGGCCACCGCTGCGAAGAAACCGGCGGCAAAGAAGACCGCCGCTAAGCCGGCGGCGAAGAAGACTACCGCTAAGGCTAAGGCTGACAGCGCGGAGGAAAAGCCCA
>JAUNVG010000001.1:0-398066 GCA_030537735.1 Actinomycetaceae bacterium | reverse complement strand
AGGCCACCGCTGCGAAGAAACCAGCGGCGAAGAAGACCGCCGCTAAGCCCGCAGCGAAGAAAACTACCGCTAAGGCTAAAGAAGCAGAAAAACCCCTAGTTGAAGATGTCGAGCTAGAGGAAGAAAAGCTCGATGAAGCTATAGAAGCAGAACCTGAAAACTTCGATGATGTCGAAGAGGTGGAAGACGACCTCGACATTGACGAAGACGAAGATGAAGACGATATCGATGAGGAAGATATCGACGAAGAAGACGAAGACGAGGACGAGGACGAAGACGGCGAAGACAAGCCTAAATCCGGACGACGTAAAAAACGTAAGCAAGAGGATGAAGACCAAACCGCGGTACGCTCCGGTGGGTTCGTAGTATCCGACTCCGACGACACCGACGAACCAGTACAGAAGGTAACCGTCGCAGGAGCTACCGCAGACCCGGTGAAGGACTACCTCAAGCAGATCGGGAAAGTAGCACTGCTAACTGCAGCTCAGGAAGTTGATCTTGCACGCCGCATTGAAGCAGGACTGTTCGCCGAGCAAAAGATCAAACGAGCCGGCAACGAAATGCCTTCCAAGCTGCGCCGCGAAATGCAGATCATAGTGCAAGACGGGCAACTAGCTAAGAACCACCTGCTAGAAGCCAACCTGCGCCTGGTGGTTTCGCTCGCTAAACGCTACACCGGTCGAGGAATGCTTTTCCTAGACCTGATTCAAGAAGGCAACCTGGGTCTGATTCGCGCAGTAGAGAAGTTCGATTACACCAAGGGCTACAAGTTCTCTACCTACGCTACCTGGTGGATCCGTCAGGCGATTACTCGTGCCATGGCGGACCAGGCACGCACCATCCGCATCCCCGTACACATGGTGGAAGTGATCAATAAGCTCGCTCGAGTCCAGCGACAGATGCTGCAGGACCTGGGCCGTGAGCCCACTCCGGAGGAACTAGCTAAAGAACTAGACATGACTCCAGAGAAGGTAGTGGAAGTACAGAAGTACGGGCGCGAACCGATCTCTTTGCACACCCCACTTGGTGAGGACGGGGACTCAGAATTCGGTGACCTGATTGAGGACTCCGAAGCCATCGTCCCCACCGACGCAGTGTCTTTCACACTTTTGCAAGAACAGCTCCACCGCGTGCTAGATACCCTCTCCGAACGGGAAGCCGGAGTAGTTTCAATGCGCTTCGGACTTGGCGACGGACAGCCTAAGACCCTGGACGAAATCGGGAAGGTCTACGGGGTAACGCGCGAGCGTATTCGACAGATCGAATCCAAGACCATGTCGAAACTGCGTCACCCTTCACGCTCGCAAGTCCTACGCGACTACCTCGACTAAACACAAGCACTACGCGCGTCCTTACAACACCGGTGAGGGCGCGCGTAAATGTTGCCTAAACCAGCTCCGCAGGCCGGCAATCGCGCAGCCTATCGGGCGTGGCAGAGCCAGCGCGCGATGGCTTTGACCTAAAATAGTTGGGTGGCAAAAAAGGAAACTGTAAGCAGCAAAGCGCCCGAGTACACAGCCCGGCACTTATCGGTGCTAGAGGGACTGGAAGCTGTTCGCAAAAGGCCGGGCATGTATATTGGCTCGACCGATTCCCGTGGCCTGATGCACTGTCTGTGGGAAATCATTGACAACGCGGTGGATGAAGCTTTAGAAGGGCACTGCAAACAGATAGATGTCACCCTCCACCCCGATCACTCGGTTTCCGTAGCCGACAACGGCCGTGGCATACCGGTAGATACGGTTTCTAGCGTGGGGCTAAGCGGTGTGGAAGTAGTCTTCACCAAACTCCACGCAGGCGGTAAGTTCGGAGGCGGATCCTACGGTTCAGCAGGCGGGCTGCACGGGGTGGGTGCCTCGGTGGTCAACGCTCTATCGGCACGTTTAGACGTGCAGGTCGACCGGGGTGGGAAAACTTATCAGATGTGTTTCCGCCGCGGTGAACCCGGGCGTTTTGACGACTCCAAGGGGCGGACCCCCAACAGTGACTTTGTTCCCTTCACCGAAGCTTCCGAACTAGAAATAGTAGGGAAAGCCAAACGCGGCACAAGCGGCACCCGAGTCAGGTTCTGGGCAGATTTCCAGATCTTCCCATCCAGTGAAGGATTCGACTGGGATGCGCTATTAGAACGCGCTCGCCAAACCGCTTTCCTGGTGCCCGGGCTAACCATCAAGGTGCGCGACGAACGCACCGAAGAAGCAAAAGAAGAAGTCCTACGCTTCGATGGGGGAGTGGAAGACTTCGTAGAGTTCCTAGCCCCCGACGCTGCGGTGACCGACACTATGCGCATTCAAGGCAGCGGAACCTATGACGAAGTTGTGCAACGCCTAGACGAAACCGGGCACCTACAACCAGTAGAAATCGAACGAACCTGTGAAGTCGATATCGCCATGCGGTGGGGCGTTGGCTACGACACGCACACCCGCGCTTTCGTTAACATTATCGCTACCCCCAAGGGCGGTACCCACATCCAAGGCTTCGAACAGGCTTTAGTCAAACACATTCGTGCGGTAGCTGAAAAGAATCCACGCAAATACAAAATAACCGCCAAAGACGGCCGCATAGAAAAAGAAGACATACTTGCTGGGATGACAGCAGTGGTCACGGTACGTTTCCCCGAGCCGCAGTTCGAAGGCCAGACAAAGGAAGTGCTTGGCACCGCGCAAATCCGGCAAGTGGTGAACAAAGTCGTATCTGACTACCTGAAGAACCGTTTCAAATCCACTAAACGCGAGCAGAAACAAACCAACGACGCCTGGATGGAGAAAATCGTTGGTGAGATGAAAGCTCGGGTGTCGGCGCGGATGCACAAAGAAATCTCGCGACGCAAAAACGCTTTGGAGACATCTTCGCTACCTGCGAAACTAGCTGACTGCCGCGGAAACGACGTGGAATCTTCCGAACTGTTCATCGTCGAAGGTGACTCCGCCCTCGGAACAGCTAAATTCGCGCGTTCGTCTGAGTATCAAGCACTGTTCCCAATTCGCGGGAAGATCTTGAACGTGCAGAAAAAATCTACCGCCGACATGCTCTCTAACGCCGAATGCTCGGCGATTATCCAGATTATTGGAGCAGGCTCTGGACGCACCTTTGACCTTTCGCAGGCACGGTATGGGAAAGTTGTTCTCATGACCGATGCCGACGTGGATGGGGCTCATATCCGAACCCTGCTACTTACGCTCTTCTTCCGCTACATGCGCCCACTGGTGGAAGCCGGCAGGCTCTACGCCGCTGTTCCACCACTGCACCGCATTGAACTGCCCAAACAGGGGAGGCGACCAGCGGAGTTGATCTACACCTATTCGGAAGAGGAACTGCACCAAAAGCTGCGGCAATTACGCAAAGCGGGCCGCAAGTTCAAAGAACCCATCCAAAGGTACAAGGGCCTGGGAGAAATGGATGCGGATCAGTTAGCTGAGACGACCATGGATCCCGCGCACCGCACGCTGCGGCGGATCACTTTAGAAGACGAAGCCGCGGTCTTAGAGGCGGAACGTATATTCGAGCTGCTAATGGGAACTGAGGTGGCTCCGCGCCGGGACTTCATTGTGGAAGGTGCAGATAGGCTGTCTCGGGAGCAGATCGACGCCTGAGCGAAGCCGCAGAAGTTGATGCGATATCAAAAATCGTTGACGATATAAGACGAAAGACCTAATTAAACTAGGATAGAGGCATGAATACGCCCCATACATCGAATCCTCGGATGGGAACCCACTATCCACCCGGTCACCTGGGTTTGCAATGGTGGCAGGTAGTAGCCGCGGACTTGCGGGAGGTAGCGCAGCTTATCTCCCAATGCGAAGACGCAGATCGGGCACTAATGCGGTGCGAAAGCCGTGAAATAGTTGACTTGGTTGAAATCTCTCAAGGGGCACTGCAAGGGGACGCCATTGTCGGGGTCGACAGCTCCCAGCAAGTGCGAGCCGTAGCGTGGGTGGAGATCGCTGAAGGCAGCGACGGAACCGGTTGCGCACGTATCAACGCCTTCACCGACCCCGCCTTACGCGGGCGAGGAATCGGCAGAGCAGTCTTGAAATGGCAAGACCAACGCGCCCGTGAACTACTAGCGAAATGCCTCCATGGCAATGAACGACACGCCCGCGTATATAACTTAGTGGATGCACACGTCAATGAACGTCGACGCCTCTACATGGCCGCAGGGTTCAGCCCACAACGCACCTTCGAGGTGCTCACCTGCCAGTTGCCCTCACCGGCCACCACAGAAAATGAACCATTGCGCACCGCGCAAACTAACGGTATTGAAATCCTCAACTGGGATCCGTGCCGCGAAAATGAAGTAGCTGAGCTTCACGTTAACGTGTTCGACACTGCTTGGGGACAGCGCGCCGACACTGAACAATGGTGGCGCAGGTCGATAGCGGCGGCAGATCCGCGGTGGTCTTTCATCGCCACGAACGCCGAAAATCAAGTGGTGGGATATATCCTCGCTAGCCGCCGGCCAGCGCAGTGGATCGGCACCGGCCAAGCAGACGCCTACGGAGAGTTACTGGCAGTCAGCCCCCAGGTACGCGGGCTGGGAGCAGCACGCGCATTACTTTGGAAATCAATGCAGTCAGCGCACAGTTGCGGAGCCGTTAGTTTCACTTTGGATGTGGATGTTGACAACGCCCAGGGAGCACATGAGTTCTACCGGCGGATGGGTTTTTCCGCTATCGGTCAGCAGGTTTACTACGCTTTAGATATCAGCTAAAGGGAACTGAATCGAGCCTTGCAGCGCGTCAGAGAGCTCAGCCTTTAGTGCTGAATTCTAAAGAATCCGGTAAGCTACCTGAAGAAACAAACGACCCCGAGGTGAAAGAGGAACGTGCTGTCTGCAGAAGAAAAGCCCATGCTCCCGCACCTGCCGAGCCAAGTCGGCGGGTTCGAATGGCGTCTTCTTAACGCCGCTGATGGGCCCGATTTTGCGAGCATCTTGCACCGCATCGAAAAATACGACTCGTTACCATACCGCACTTCGGAAGCTGAAGTTGAAGAACTCCTGGTACAAGCCAGTGCCTGCACACTGGTAGGGGGATTCGTCCACGGCAGTATCAGGTGCTATGGGCTGGTTCGCATCCGTAACTCTCGCCCAAATGTGGCAGTGTGCCAAGGAGGAGTCGACCCGATTATGCGCGGGCGCGGCCTAGGCGGGCTGCTGGTGTCGTGGCAAACCGAAGAAGCACGTCGGCTGCTAGCGGGGGTGGACCACCCGCAAAAGCAAATCCTGTTTTACGTCGAGGACGGTCAAGTCGACCTAGAAGGACACCTGCGACTGCTCGGATATGAGTGGGCGGGAAGCTCCTACGATCTGCGCGCTTTCCTGCGCGATGATGGCGAGGGGGAAACCCGCCCTGTCGAAGTGCCCGCGCTACCTAGTTTCTTGACTTTGGAATCGTGGGAAAGCCTGGAAGAAGCACAGATTCTGGCGGTGGCGAATCAGGTGCGGTTGGAAAACAATGAAGAAGTTCCATTCACCCTGGAATCGTGGTTGGCCGGACGCGATGACTTCAATCCTCAATGGTCCTTCGTGGCAGTGGACCGTTCCGCCGATCGTCTGCGTCCCGTGGGGTTCGTGATGGCTTCGAAGTACTCCCAAGACTGGTCCGCGCTGGGATGGCGTGAAGGCACCATCGACATGTTAGCGGTCCTTCCTGGATACCGCGAAGGGGGCCGCGCCGCGCAAGCACTGATAGCTAAATCAATGTCGGCCCAGCGCCAAGACGGCATGGAAGCAACCGCTGCGGGGGTTTCTTCTTCCAATAGCTCTCAAGCGTTGAGTATCTACGCTGCCTTGGGATTCGAAACTGTGGGCACTACTCGCGTTTATTCGAAAGCACTTTAAGTAAGACCTACCCCAGTTCACCAATGCGTCTGCAGCATCCTAACCTGGTTCGAGCCACTGGCCGTGGCGCCTTCATATTAGGAAACAGCACTGATGTGGCGGCTCAGTGGCTGCCCGGAACCGTCACGTTTGACATCGATTGCCGGTAGTTTCACTTCCGCGCCGGTATCGGAACAAGCAATAGGCTCTCCGCTGCCCACCGCCGCCAGAGACAAACGAGCTTCCCCCTTCAAGAACCGGTGGCAACGAACACCCATGCCCGCTCGCCCCTTGGTGGGGTAGGCATCCAAGTTGGTGACTTTAACCGAAGTTTGATCCGAACCAAATAGACCCTCACCATCACTGTCATCACCGGCAGCAACAGTAATAACATGGCCATCTTCAGGAGGTAAGAACCCAGCGGTAATCACCGGTGCCTGCGCCGACACGGACATGCCCGCCACCCCCTGGGCGGAGCGCCCCTGAGGGCGGATCTTCCCCGCGGGAGTGCGCAGCAGTTGCGCGGCAGCGGAAATCATCACCACATCGGTATCGTCCGGGCAAGGCGCGGCATGTACCACGCGGTCGCCCTCCGCCAGTGAAATCACTTCGAAGCTATCGGTCTTGGGGTAGTCAGTACGCACACGTTTAACGACCCCCAGGGCAGTTACGACACCGGACACGTCCTCGCCCTCAACCGGTATTAAACCGACCGGTTCAATGTCTTCACCGATTAGCTGAGAGACGTTGATGGCTGCCGCGAACGACGGGTTCGAAGCTGTGCGCGGCACACTCGGCAAGGCCACGACATCAACGCGGTGAGCCAGCCCCAGGGCGTCTACCAAGCCCACCTGGCTGCGGGCAGTGGAAGGAAGCTGAACTTTAAACGTATCCCAAATGCCGCGCTGCTCAGTTGGCACTAGGGGCTCGCCCCCATCCACCCGCAGTAAGCCACCATTACTGGTCAAAACCACGGTAACTGGCTCATCGGGTATCTCCAGCGGAACCGCGTCAGAAACCTTTTGCGCACTGATCTGCTGGGCATCAACGTTAAGTAAAAGGGTGCGTCTAGGCGTGGCCAGCCGGGCACTGACGTCAAGTAGCTCCCGGCGCACTAACTGACGCAGATTTGTCTGCGAGCCCAAAATGGACTCAAGTTCGTCAATCGTGGCCTGCAGTTCATCTCTTTGCGCTTCCAACTCGATGCGAGAGAACTTAGTTAGGCGCCGCAGACGCAGGGACAAAATGTGATCGGCCTGCTCGGTAGAAAGGTCGAAAGCCAGCATAAGCCTGGAGCGAGCCGTATCGACATCTTCAGAGGAGCGAATCACCGTGATCACATCGTCAATATCAACAATCGCTAGAAGTAGGCCCTCCACCAGGTGCAAGGCCTCCTGGGCCCGAGCCAGACGGAATTCGCTGCGCCTGCGCACCACCGATAGGCGGTGATCCAAATAAACTTCCAGCATCTGGCGCAAGCTTAAAGTCAGGGGCTTACCATCTACCAAAGCCACGGCATTGATAGAGAACGTATCCTCCAACGGGGTCCAGCGATACAGCTGCGCGATTACCGCTTCCGGGTTAAAACCATTCTTCACTTCCACCACCAGGCGCACACCGTGATGGCGGTCAGTGAGGTTAGTGACGTTAGAAATCCCCTTCAGACGTTTGGCGTTAACCGCATCCTTAATGCGTTCAATAACTCGTTCAGGACCGACCATGTAGGGCAGTTGGGTGATGACGATTCCCTGCTTTCGGGCACTGACACGCTCCACGCTCATGTGAGCCCTTACGCGGAACGTGCCGCGCCCGGTCTCGTAGGCTTCGCGTACCCCATCCAAGCCAACGATAATCCCACCTTCAGGTAAATCCGGGCCGGGAACGAACTGCATCAGTTCTTCATTGCTTGCCTGCGGATTGTCAATCAGATGGCAGGTGGCTTGGATGACTTCACCTAAGTTGTGCGGAGCAATATTAGTCGCCATACCAACGGCGATACCCGAAGCTCCGTTAACCAGCAGTTGCGGAAAACCCGCGGGCAGTACTTCCGGCTGCGTGGTGCGACCGTCATAGTTGGGGACAAAATCCACCACGTCCTCGTCCAAATCCGCCACCATATCCATGGCAGCAGGAGCAAGGCGAGCTTCGGTGTAACGCGCCGCCGCGGGGCCGTCATCTAAGGAGCCGAAGTTACCGTGACCGTCCACCAAAGGCACGCGCAGGTTAAAAGGCTGCGCCAAACGCACCAGCGCATCGTAGATGGCGCTGTCACCGTGGGGGTGGAGCTTACCCATAACATCGCCCACCACGCTTTGTGACTTGACGTGACCGCGGTCTGGGCGCAACCCCATACGTGACATTTGGTACAGGATGCGCCTTTGCACGGGTTTGCAACCATCGCGCGCATCGGGAAGCGCGCGAGCGTAGATAACCGAGTAGGCGTACTCCAGGAAAGAAGTGCGCATCTCATCAGAGACATCGATTTCAACAATGTGGTCGCGAACTGGCGGTACGGTAGTTTTAGCCATGGATACTATTGTTCCAAAAAGGCCGACTTGAACCGAGTTTCCACGCCGGAGGAAAGCATGGATCGCCTCACCCCCATCAGCAGCGTCACGGATCTACCCAGTTGGGTGGACACCCTCGGGGAGGGCGACTTATTCCTACCGGACATACTTGCCTCGCTAGCGACGCATGTAGGGACACCAAAAAGCTCTGCGGATGAGCCAGTAATACCCCACTACCTGCAGACGATGGGCGCGCAATCAGATCGGCTCTGGCGCCAGCGGCTGGAACTAACCACCCAGAAACTTCACTTGGAAGGAATTCGGCGCGCAGTGGTGGTGATGGTCGATGGGATGGGGGCAGAAGCAGTCAGTGTCTACCGCGCTTACCTTCCGTTTTTACGCTCCCACGAAAACGAGTTTGTGTCAGCTAAAACCATCATCCCTTCCACCACTGCGTCAGCCATTACCGCTTTCACCACCGGAGGGCTACCTGCCGCCACGCGGATGGTGGGGTGGGCAGTTGCGGATGGGGACAAAACCACCGACCTGCTGAGTTTTTCCAATGCCAGCGTTAGTCCCGAAGACAGGCAGCAGGTGCCCACTTTGTTTCAGCGGGCGCGGAGTTTAGGGGTAAGTAGCGCGGTTGTTAATGCCAGGAAGTTTGCCGCTTCCGGATTAACTCGCGCCGCTTTACGGGGTGCCCAATACGTGGGGGCAGACAGTTTAGTTGAGCGGGTCAACCGTGCGGTCAACACCAGCGTTGGTGGGGTTGATTTAGTTTACTTGTACTGGCACGGCCTGGATCACGCCGGGCATGGACATGGGCCGGGATCGCAAGAATGGCTCAATGCATTAGAAGAAGTGGACGCCGGATTAAAGCTACTGTGCAGCCAGCTACCCGCTGACACGGCAGTGATACTTACCGCTGATCACGGTATGGTCTCATCCTTGCCTGATACCCGCATTGATATTGCAAGCCAGCCGCATTTGACCACCGGTGTGAAACTGCTTGCGGGGGAGGGCCGGTGCATACACCTGCATACCCAAACACCAGATGACCAGGAAGTGCTGGACCGCTGGTGCGAGTCGCTGGCAGATCGCGCCTGGATGGTTCCCCGAACCGACTTAACGCAAGTTTGGGGACCTGGACCTGGGAACGAGGACGTTGGAGCGGCTTTAGTGTTCTTAAATGATCACTGGACGGTTGGGGACTCACGCACCCAACGCACAACCACCTTAGCACTGCCGGGGGTCCACGGGTCGCTAACTGAAAGTGAACGATCCATTGTGGCCGCCAGGCTGAAATAGGAAGCGGTTACTCCTCGCCCCTAGAGCCGAAGATGATCTCATCCCAGGCAGGGACCGAGCGGCGCTTAGAACGCTTCGGGCGCGGGCTGGGGGAGTCTTCCTTCTTATCCGCTTGCCCTAGGCCATCTAGACCGGGCAGGACCCCGGAGTTAAGACCATCCCCGCCTTTAGCTTCAAGATCTGGGTTTGAACTAGCCGTACCCGGCAGGTCGTCACTGGAAGCGGAGGTAGCCTCGCTACCAGCGGTAGCGGTCTCTTCTGATCCTTGCCCGCGGTGGTGCTCAGAACCGGCCACCGCGGCGTTAGGGGACCGGCCAGCGGCGATTGGAGCGTGCCCATCACTTGTCGCTCCGGCCTGGTTAGTGTCCGGCACCGATGATTGTTCTGAAGTGGGTGAGTCCTCAACTCTGCTGCCGGTTGGCCCACTTGCCGCGGCGGTGTCGGCGCCGGAAGTTGGAGCGGCGGGCGTTGGGGCGCTGGGGGTCTGATTTGCAGCTTTCTTGGACTCTTCCTGGAGCTTTTCTGCGCCCCGCGAATACCGCACGAAGCGTAGGGGAGAGGACACTGTCGGCTCGTCTTCAGTGGTGGCAGTGTTTCGTAGCCGGGAGGCAGCTAGCCGCAAGGGCGGCTCATCGACATCGGGATCTACGGTTTGACGCCTTCCGCGGGCAGCGGCCAGCTCATCTAAAAGAGCTTCTACGCTGTCAGCAGACTGGGGTTGGCCTACTGCGGGGGTGGTGCCAGCAATCACGTTAGAAACGTGCGGTGGGGCAGCGGGAGTGGTGGTTTCTGTGAGCCAGCGTGCTTCCTCATCCAAAGCTCGCTGCAAAATACCTTCGGCACTCACTTCCCAGTTCGCCTCACATTGTTTGGCGGATTGAATGAAGAACAAACGCAGCTGCCAGGGACGGTCTTCGCCGCGAAAAGCTGACCAAGTCAGGGACTCAGCATCCACCCCGCGAGTAGCCAGACGGTCTATCACTAGATCCCGTAGCGGGGGAGCGCTGCTTTCGCGCCCCACGGGCGCTTCTAATGCTTTCGACACCAGGTAGGCTCGTTCGGCTTTAACCGGGCCGGCGAACCTTTCTACGCGCGCCACGTCAGTTTCGTAGTTAGCTGCGATTTCTGCCGGTTCCATACCGGCGCGCAGTAGTTGTTGAATCTGTCGGGGGGATAGCTGCTTACCTACTTGGGGCAGGTTGTCGCGCACCATGGAATGTCGGCGTATCTTGGCTTTGAGGGCGTCATCAATGGTGACCAAATAGCGTTTGCCTTCAGGGTCGGTGAAGACAAGTTGCGAACCGTCCGCGTGTGAGCCGAGTAGCTCCAATTCAATCATTGAGACTCCCATCATCATCTCGTTAGCGCCCGACAACATGGCGCTATCATGTCATTGTACGGGCTTGCAGCCAGTTGTATTACCATTGACAGGCATTTGGTGCTAATATCCCGGCGCAGAAGGTTATATACATTGGAGTGGACTTACTGCAGTTAAATGCACTCCCGTGACGAAACGAGGTGTCCCATGGCAACCGATTACGACGCTCCCCGTAAGAACGAAGACGACGTCTCCGAGGACTCGCTTGAAGAGCTCAAAGGTAGGCGAAACGATACCGGCTCTAACGCTGTAGATGAGGACGAAAACGAGGTTGCGGAGGACTTCGAGCTTCCCGGTGCAGACCTGTCTAACGAAGAACTCACGGTGCGGGTAGTGCCACGTCAAGATGATGAATTCACCTGCTCTGAGTGCTTCCTTGTGCACCATCGTTCACAGCTGGCTTACGAAGAGGACGGGATGCCGGTTTGCGCCGAGTGTTCCGAATAGTGGGAAACTCAGTCGCTAAAGGCACGGTTGGTAAAACTGGGTGAGCACGCTTTGGGGCGCGTTATCCAAAACCGCGCCCTGAGTGGGAGTTACCCGAGTTCGTGAACTTGGGTTTGTCCCCAAATTACGCAAGAAGCTAAATAGTGAGACAATGACGCTATGGGTTGGTTCAGACGTTCAAAAGCAAGCCAGAATAAGGCCATCGGTGACGAGGGCGCAGCGCCGGGATACGCTGCTGCTGAGGAATCTGGTGAAGACGAAACGAAAGTAACAAAGCTCACATCTGTCCCCAGTGAGGACTTCGGTCCCTACGATGCTTCGCAGCGTGATACCTCGCAAGGTTACTTGGATTTCGGGGCGCTATATCTACCCAGCGTGCCGGGAGTGCAGATTCAGCCAGAGTTTGGCGCCGACGGATCCAGCATCAACCGGCTGGGTGTAGTAGTGGGTTCTTCGCGTTTAAACATTATGGTCGCCGCCTCTCCCACCACCGGTGGGTCGTGGGACCGGGTGCGTCAAAAGACCTTGGAATCCGTTGCCAACGAAGGCGTAAAAGCCCGCGAAGTCAAGGGTCGGTGGGGAACCGAGATACAGGCAGCTTCGAGTGGGACCACGCCCGATGGTCGGAAAGTTAAGAATTTTATCCGCATCGTCGGAGTGGAAGGGCCGCGCTGGGTGCTGCGCATAGACATCCAAGGCCCAGCCGCCGTGGAAGAAGCAGCCTTCAACCAGGTTAGCGAAATAATTGACAACATCGTGGTGTACCGAGATAAGTCACCGCGCCCACCGGAATCCGTCATTGCGCTAACTCTGCCGCAGGAACTCATAGACAAACTTCACTAGACACTGGTTACGTATGTCTGCTCATAGCGTTGCTGCGATAAAAGATCTGCAACCACGACTGCGACAAAGCGTCGAAGGAAAGGTCGTGGCCATTACCTACCCCGAGGCTCACCAGCTACCGCAGCTAACGGTGTACGTCCACGATGGTACGGGCACCGCAGTAGCGGTGTGGATGGGACGCAGTGAACTACCCGGAGTGCGCGTGGGGGACCGCATCCACCTGGAAGCCACGGTGTCAGTCCGCAGCGGACAGCCGGTTTTACTTAACCCCTACTACCGTTTACTAGAAAGTAAGTAGGCAAAAGGATCTTTTCTGATGGCTACAGATAGCAATAGTGAGTCTTCGGCGAACGCCCCTGACAGCGATGGCCCGCAAACGCAACCAAGCGAGCAGGCCCGGCCTGGTGCGGACCCGCAAACGGAGGAAAAACTAGCGCAGTGGGGGCAGCTACAGGCAGAAAACTTTGACTTCCACACCGCGGTAGGCGGGTGGCGGGGACTAACAGAAACCATTGTCCCGGGCCTAGTGTTCCTGGTTGTCTATATAGCCTCAGCCCAGCTGACAATTTCACTGGTCGCCTCAGTGGCAGTTGCACTGGTCTTTGTAGCGGCCAGAATAATCGCACGCGAATCATCCAAGTTCGCGGGTATGGGTTTCTTTACCCTGGCTATATCAGTGGCAGCTGCCGCGATCTCAGGTGAAGCTAGAAACTACTACATCTGGAGCTTGATAACCAACGCCGCCTGGGCCGCGGGGCTGGCAGCCACCTTAGCCGTGCGGGCACCGGCGGTGTCCCTGCTGTTGGGATGGATGCTAGAGCTACCGAGCAAATGGTGGAAAGACCCCCAACACCGCGCCCTCGCTAAAGGAGGAAAAGTAGTTACCTGGTGGTGGCTCGGACTGTTCCTAGTAAGGCTAATTACCCAGATCCCGCTTTGGATAAGCGACCAGGTAGTTACTTTAGGGATCGTGAAAATCGTCTTGGGACTACCCGCCGCAGCGGTAGTTGCCTGGGTGACTTGGACAGTGCTGCGCCCCGTCTACGTTAACTATCGTGAGGCGGCTGCTCGCGAGCAGTAAAGACAGCTTCGATAGCGTTGCTCAGCTCGCTATTATCTGCCATCAAAAGCATCACCAGCTCATCGCCAGGTTCCAACGCCAGATCCTTATCAGCAGCTAAAGGAGCATCGTCTCGAAGCACGGTGAGAATCTGAACTTGACTAGGTAGCGGCAACTGCTCCACCGTCTTACCCGAGGCTCGCGAATGAGCAGGTAAGGTAATCGCGTGCAGGGAGGCCCCGGCCTCGTGGAAAGCAAACAACTTCACCAACGCCCCAACGGAAACGGCTTCTTCCACCAGCGCCGTCATCACCCTGGGAGTCGACACGGGCACGTCTACGCCCCAACCGGCATTAAACATCCACTCATTCTTAGGATTGTTCACCCTGGCAACCACGCGCGGAACTGCGAACTCCGATTTAGCGAGTAAAGAAATCACCAGGTTAGCTTTATCATCGCCGGTGGCAGCCACCATCACGTCACATTTATCGACCCCTGCCTCACTGAGGGAGTCGGGGGAGCAAGCATCAGCAAGCACCCATTCGGCGTGAGCTACCGAAGCTACCTGCATCTGCTGGGGGCGCCGATCAATCAAAGTCACGTCGTGACCTTTAGTGATGAGTTCGCGCGCAATGGAACGCCCCACCGAGCCTGCGCCTGCGATAACAATAAACATGGCTTAACCTTCAATCTGCGGTGGCCGAGTTAAGATTTCACGAACCTCTTCTGCCGGGCCTTCACCGAGAGCAAAATAAAGCTCGTCATTTTCCTGCACCACCAGGTCATTAGCGGCAACTTGTAGATCACCGAGCCGGTTAACAAAAACCACCGGGGCGGAAACTAAGTCTGCAACTGTCTTGAAAGAAACTCCGTACCATTCCTTGGAAGGGCGGGCAACCACTAAAGACACTTTGCCAGTTTCATGCCTCCACACCACCTGTATATCCGGTGGCATCATCCAAGAAAGAACAGCCTCAGTCGTGCGCCTGACAGTGGCCACGGTGGGAATCCCCAGGCGCTCATAGACTTGGGCGCGAGCCGGATCGTAGATCCGTGCAACTACCCGCTCTATGCCGAAAGTCTCCCTAACCACCCGGGCGGCAATAATATTGGAGTTATCGCCCGAGGACACGGCCGCAAACGCATAGGCATCTTCGATGCCAGCCTGCTTTAGCGTGTCGCGGTCGAAACCGTTTCCAGTCACGCGCCGACCGGAGAAATCTGACGGTAGGCGTCGGAAAGCATCGGGGTTTTGGTCAATCAAAGACACCGAGTGTCCTTGCCGATCGAGATTAATAGCCAAAGCGGCACCCACCCGCCCGGCTCCCATTACTACGAAGTGCACATTCCTAAGCTATCAGTAAACCCAGGTAGAGTAGGACTACTATGGCTTCCATTGCGCGTATCAACACACTTGGGCAGGTGCAATACCCTCCCGCCAGGCCGGTAGCTAAATATCCGGTCGTCATTAGTGCTGCCGCAGTACTGGTACTGGCAAGTGTGTGGCTACCAGATGCCCTCTACTACGCACTATCCCCACTGGGTGGGGAATACGATATGACAGTGGCGCTGTGGTTAATGATTATCTGCCTGCCCCTGATCACAGTGCTCACTGCCTCAGCTGGATCAGTCTTGTGGGCTAGGAACCGCCATGTCGGTGAATACGGGCATCTCAATGACGCCCTGGGAGCCCGCGCCACCGTGTTGGCAGCGGCCTGCGCGGTGGTGGAACACATTGCCTTGTATGCGGTAATAATCGCCGCAATGGTTACGGTAGCTGTGGCGCAGTGGCCCGTGCTGCATCAAGCGCGCCGCCCCATATCGGTGGCACTGGCCTTGGTGCTGGCACTGCCTTCGGTGCTGGGGATGCGCCGACTAACTCGCGTTGGTGCGATCGTGACCGCGGTAGGGGCGGCGGTGCTGAGCTTCCTAACCGGTGCACTCATGGGGTCTACGCCTTACTTCCGTACCACCACCACCACCGAAGAGCTCACCAACCTATCTCAGCAAGTATCCCAACAATCGGAATCCTTTTGGCAGATCATCTTGGCACTACTGGGAGCGTTCACCATTGCGCTTACCCCGGCACTGCTGGTTAGGTATGTAAATCTTGACTTACGTGCCTTTGCAGCACCCCGTTCGCGTTACGGAGCGATCACCACTATGGCAATGGTACTAGCGGGATCTGGATTGATCATCCTAACGCTTATAAATATCGGTGACGTTGAAGCTGAGCGTTTCATCTCCCGCCACGGCGCCCTTATAAGCGCAGCCCGCTGGCTGCACTTACCTTCTTGGGTGCTAACGGCAATCGTGCTCATACTGCTTTCTATCGCGGTGGTGGCGGCCCGCACGGTGCTTCACGACGGAGCACAATTGAACCGCGAACTAGCCTACGGCCACATGCTGCCGCATTCGGATACGAAAGACACTTATGTGGCTTCGGCGGTCCCCTGGTATGCGGTGGCGGCAGCTACGCTGGTGGCGGTAGCGGGAAGCCGGGTGGAGTACGTACTGCCGGCACTGGTTATTTCGGGTTTTGGCTCATTTGCTTTAACCCGACTAGCTAGCTGGCGTTATTGGAATCAGCAGTTACGAGTGGAAGGCCATTCACAACGGAGGAAATCCATGAAGAAAGCCCGTTTACTAGCCCTAATCGGCTTTGCCATATCTTCACTGGTTGTCGTGGCCTTTGCCCTGTCTGACTTAACCCGCGCCGCCTGGCTGGCAGTAGCGGCTATCTCGGTGCTCTACGTAATCCTCTACGCCGTGCGGCGCTACTACCTTACATACGGTACATCTACCGTTGAAGAACCCATTGAGGTGACAAAGATCCCCGCGAACGTCCACTACCTGGTGGTCGCACCCACTGTGGGGCCACTGGTGGAACGCACCGCGCAGTGGGTCAAAGCTGCCCATCCAGCCAGCGCCGAACTCGTCCACCTGGATCAAGGTGGAGATGACGCTGAAGAAGTGCTGCAACAGTGGCGCGAACGAGGCCTGGAGCTACCTATGACCTTGTTGGCAGCTAACGGTAGTCACCAAGGTGATGCCCTCATTGACCACATCCGCCGGCTTCGACGTTCGCGTAAACGCACCGTCATCAACGTGGTTATCCCCTGCGTGATCTTTTCCCGTCCCATACATTCTCTGCTGCACAACCGAGAAGTGGAGTACCTACAACGGCGTTGCCAACGTGAAGATGGCGTGATGGTTACCATCGTGCCTTGGCTAGCCGATGCTAAAGATGAAAGTCGCCAATGAGTCAAACACCGATGAGTCCAACGCTGATTGAGCTTAAACCCCTAGCTCCCGCCCACGGGGGAACCTGTATCGCTCACACTAAAGAGGGCAAACCGGTGTTCGTTGCCCACACCGCTGCGGGTGAAACTGTGCGCGCTGTGATACACACGCAGCGTTCGAAGGTGGCTTACGCAGATGCCGTGGAAGTCTTAGACCCGCATCCGGCTAGGCGAGCCCACATCTGGCCTCAGGCTGGCCCTGGGGGCGTAGGCGGTGCGGAGCTGGGCCACTTGGAAGAGTCCTTCCAACGGCAGTGGAAAGAACAAGTTATCTACGATCAGTTAAGGCGAGTAGGGGGCAAAGAACTATACCAACACGTGCAGGCCCAGCTTGGGACAGGCGGTGCACGGGTGCGCGCTGCCAGTGGGGATGAAGGTGAAGTGGCGCTGCACCGGCGGCTACGAATCGAATGTGAAGTCAGTGCGCGCGGGCGTTTAGCTATGCGCCCAGCCCACGGGCGTGAGCTTATAGATATCGAGGACATGCCCCTGGCTGATGAGTCATTACTGCAGTTGCAGGTGTGGGGCGATACGCCCTGGAGCAAGAAGTGGAAGCCGGGCCAGCGCGTGCGTTTGCTAGCTCCACAAAAGGGGCAAGCACGCATTGTGGTGGGCAAGAAAGTCTACGACCCTGACGGTAAAGAAGTTGCCCCCTTCGTTACCTGGCAGGTACAGCACGCGGGTCAACAGGTGGGGCTAACAGTACACGCCCAGGGTTTTTGGCAATCGCACCGCAGCGCTGCAAACGACCTGGTGGAAACCGTTATGCGCCTTAGCCGATTACAGCCGGGCGACAGCGTGCTGGAGCTGTATGCGGGAGCGGGTTTACTCAGTTTCTTCATGGCTGAGCAAATCGGGCCGACAGGTCGCCTTCTCACCGTGGAAGGGGCGGCGCAAGCGGTTGCGGATGCGCGTAGTAACCTAGCGAGCCTGGGCACTGGCGTGCGTATCTGGCGGGGCAATGTTGATGCTTGCACAGTTAAGAGGGCGGGGCGGCAGTTTGGCGGGTCACCAACTGCCGTGGTGTTGGATCCTCCACGCGCCGGAGCCGGTAGGGAAGTGATCGCAGCTATCGCCGAGCTTAAAGCCCAGCGGGTGGTTTTGGTTTCGTGTGATCCGGCGGCAGGTGCGCGCGACTGTGCAGCTTTGCTTGAATCGGGCTATGCGCTAGGTGGGATCGAAGCTATCGACCTATTTCCGCAAACTCACCATGTCGAAATTGTCTCTGTTTGGGAACTTCCGTGACGCCCTCGAAACCTTGAATTTGTGAGGGATTACACGACTTTAGCGCGACTTCAATCCCTATCGGGCGACAATTAGGTGGATGCACTGTTACGATGAAGTTATCTCGACATCGAGAATCTCGGTGTTGACACATTGGCATTGCTACCGATTGTCACCCCTACTGTGAGGAGAGAACGTGACGAGTCTGGACACCTTCAAGGCCGGCGCCGACCTCAACGTCGATGGGAAGAACTACCGCATCTTCCGGCTCGATGCCGTGCCGGGACTGGAAAAGCTTCCCTACGCACTCAAAGTCCTAGCGGAAAACCTACTACGCACCGAAGACGGTGCCAACACCACCCGCGAGCACATCGAAGCGCTCGCCAACTGGGATCCGCAAGCTGAGCCCGATACCGAAATCCAATTCACCCCCGCCCGCGTGGTGATGCAGGACTTCACCGGGGTCCCCTGCGTTGTGGACCTGGCAACCATGCGTGAAGCCGTAGCAGAACTAGGTGGCGATCCCAATAAGATCAACCCACTAAACCCCGCGGAAATGGTCATCGACCACTCGGTAGTAATCGACGTATTCGGACGCCAAGACGCACTTGAGCGCAACATGGAAATCGAATACGAACGCAACCGCGAGCGCTACCAGTTCCTGCGGTGGGGACAAGGTGCATTCGAAAACTTCCGAGTCGTTCCCCCAGGCACCGGTATCGTGCACCAGGTAAATATTGAGCACCTGGCACGCACCGTCTTCGCCAAGGAAGAAGACGACGGCACCACCACCGCCTACCCCGATACCTGTGTGGGCACCGACTCTCACACCACCATGGTTAACGGCCTGGGCGTCCTCGGCTGGGGTGTGGGTGGTATCGAAGCTGAAGCCGCCATGCTGGGTCAGCCGGTATCCATGTTGATTCCCAAGGTAGTGGGCTTCAAACTTTCCGGATCCATTCCCACCGGCGCAACCGCCACCGACGTGGTGCTAACCATTACCCAGATGCTGCGTGAACACGGGGTAGTGGGTAAGTTCGTGGAGTTTTACGGTGAGGGCGTGGCGCAAGTACCGCTCGCCAACCGCGCCACTATCGGCAACATGTCACCCGAATTCGGCTCCACCGCCGCGATCTTCCCGATTGACGAAGTTACCCTCGACTACCTGCGCCTGACCGGGCGCAGCGAGGACAGCATTCGCCTGGTAGAGGAATACACCAAGGCTCAAGGGCTGTGGCATGATCCCAGCCGGGAAGCGAAGTACTCTGAGTACCTGGAGCTGGACTTGTCAACGGTGGTGCCTTCCATCGCCGGCCCCAAGCGCCCGCAAGACCGTATCGAACTTTCCAAAGCGAAGGAAAGCTTTGCTGGCACCCTGCCCGAGTACGTCTCCGGGAAGGGATTGGAAGAAACCGAACTTGACCGCGCCCTGGCAGCCACCATGGAAGCCTCCGATCCGGTGGTTTTGGATGACGAAAGTGACCAGGACGGCCCCAAGGAAGCCAAGAAGGCGAGTAAACGTCCTCACCACCGGGTGAATCTAACTCTGGCTGACGGCACTGAAACCCAGCTGGATCACGGGCACGTGGTGATTGCTTCGATCACTTCTTGCACCAACACCTCCAACCCCTCGGTGATGATGGCGGCCGCCATGCTGGCGAAGAACGCGGTAGAACGCGGACTCAAACGCAAGCCGTGGGTCAAGACCTCCATGGCGCCGGGCTCTAAGGTAGTTACTGACTACTACGAGAAGGCGGGCCTGTGGCCGTACCTGAACGAACTGGGCTTCAACCTGGTTGGTTACGGCTGCACCACCTGTATCGGCAACTCCGGTCCGCTACCGGAAGAGATCTCCAACGCGGTTAACGAAGAAGACCTCACGGTAGTGTCGGTACTATCCGGTAACCGTAACTTCGAAGGTCGCATTAACCCCGACGTGAAGATGAACTACCTGGCTTCCCCGCCGCTGGTGATCGCATACGCCCTGGCAGGGACCATGGACTTCGATTTCGAAACCCAGCCACTGGGTCAGGACCAGGAAGGCAAGGACGTATTCTTGTCTGATATTTGGCCTGAACCGGCAGACGTACAAGCCACGATTGATGCCACCATTGATGCCGATATGTTCGCCAAGGACTACGCCGACGTTTTTGCTGGCGATGAGCGTTGGCAGAGCCTGGAAACCCCAGAAGGGGCAACCTTCGACTGGGATGATGCCTCCACCTACATTCGTAAGGCGCCGTTCTTCGAAGGTATGGGAATGGAACCTGAAGCGGTAAGCGACATTCACGGGGCACGCGTCCTGCTCAAGCTGGGCGATTCCGTGACCACCGACCACATTTCCCCAGCTGGTTCCTTCCGCGCCGATACTCCCGCCGGTCGCTACCTGACCGATAACTCAGTGGCCAGGCGTGACTTCAACTCCTACGGGTCGCGGCGCGGTAACCACGAAGTAATGATTCGCGGCACCTTCGCCAATATCCGCATTAAGAACGAACTGCTTGACGGGGTTGAAGGTGGATTCACCCGCGACTTCACCCAAGAAGGCGCACCCCAAGCAGCGGTGTACGATGCCGCCATGAACTACGCCCAAGCTGGTATCCCCCTGGTTGTGCTAGGCGGTAAAGAATACGGGTCCGGATCCTCCCGTGACTGGGCGGCAAAGGGAACTTCGCTACTGGGAGTTAAAGCGGTAATCACCGAATCCTTCGAGCGTATCCACCGTTCTAACTTGATTGGTATGGGAGTGCTGCCGCTGCAGTTCCCGGACGGTGAAGACCGCAACAGCCTGGGCCTGGATGGTACCGAAACTATCGATATCACCGGCATCGAGGCCCTTAATGAAGGAACCACGCCGCGCACCGTTAAGGTGGTTGCAACCAAGGCTGACGGCAGCCGCATTGAGTTTGATGCGCGCGTGCGCATCGACACCCCCGGAGAAGCCGATTACTTCCGCAACGGCGGTATCTTGCAGTACGTGCTGCGTCAACTAGCGAAGTGACACTGAGCTAGCAGCGCCAAGTTTGTGCCCCGGCTACCTAGGTAGCCGGGGCACAAGCATTTCCCCCGGCCAGCGGGGCAGGGCGCCTTCTAGCTGCGAAAACTAGCGTTTACGGCGTTTTTCCTGCCAACGTGAACCCCACGAAGTCTCCTGTTCACGCTGGGCGATCGCCTGACGCTGCTGGCGATAGATCCGCTCAACTAAATCCTCAGTCGACAGCCAACCAACTAACCTGCCATCTTCCAACACCGGAACACCCGCCACGTGCGAGCCCAACATTCGCTGCATCACAATGGAAGGCAAAGTATCAGCATCAACACTAACGGTGGTCAAGTGGAGGTCACGTACCCGCTGTGGCTCGGGTTTACGCAGGCGGCCGGAAGCTAACTCCAGGGAAGACACACAACCGATAAACACGCCCTCGTCATCGACTACCGGCAGCACCGTGACTTCGGCGGCGGACATCTCTTTAAAAGCATCCTCTAAGGAAGTGGCGGCATTAACCGTGCCAGGGACCGGGCCCATTAGGTTGCGGGCCTGATTGCGGCCAAGCAAAGTCATATTCACCGGATCGTCGATTTGTTCCCCGCGTCGGACTAGTTTTTCTGTGTAAATGGTGTGGCGAGTGAAGAAACGCGAAGTGAAGGTGGCGATTACCACCGCCAGCATTAGTGGCAGCGTGAGTGAATACTGACCGGTCATCTCCACAATGATTAAAACCGCCGCTATGGGGGCGCGCGCCGCCCCGGCGAAGGCTGCACCCATGCCGATAATGCCGAAAAGCCCAGGTTCTGAAAAAGTCCAGTTCGAAAGTAGTAGGCCAATGGCGGAGCCCAGCATGGCGCCGATGAAGAGGGAGGGGGCGAAGATCCCTCCCGAGCCTCCCATGGCGATGGTGTAGGAAGTGAACAGGATCTTCAAAGCCGCCAGAGCCATTAGGGTAGTGATCGCGAACTCGCCTACCAAAGCGGAAGTTTGCACCTGGGTGGAAGTGCCATACAGCATGGGGAAGAGCCATAAACCCACCCCCAGGATGAGGCCGCCGAGGGCAGGTTGAGCCCACTGCGGGCCGCGGTAGAGGCGTTCGAATATGTCACTGAGCCAGTACAGGGTTTTAGATAGCGCCAACCCCCCGAAAGTGCACACTAGCCCCACCAGCGCCACCGCCCACAGGTCGGTTTGGGACTCTAAAACCAGGTCGGAAGGTAGGTCGATGACGAAAGCGTCGCCGATGATGGAGCGTGAAACCACTGCGGATGAGACCGAGGCAAGCACCGCCATGCCGAATACCTCGGCGTTGAACTCCACCAAGATTACCTCTAAGACGAACACTGCTGCCGCCAGGGGAGCGTTAAAGGTAGCGGCTATGCCGGCGGCTGAGCCGCAAGAAACTAAGATCACTAGGCGGCGGCGAGGCATCTGGAAGAAACTGCCCACTAAGGAACCCACCGTGGCGCCGGCTTGAACTACCGGGCCTTCTTTGCCCACGGAACCGCCCCCGCCGATGGTGATAGCTGCGGCGAAGACCTTAACGAACATCACTGCACGCGGAATCTGACCGCCGCGACGACGAACCGCTAGCATTACCTCTGGAATACCGATGCCGCGTGCGGCGGGAGCCCAGCGGTGGACGATTGGGCCGTAGACTAAACCCGAAATCGCGGGGACCACGATCAGCCACACCGGGCCCGGTGACCAGATGTTGGGGCGTTGGGAGGCGGTGGCGGCGAAATCTGTTTCCGAAGTCATGAAGGCGGACCAGGAAATGATTAAAAAGTGGAACGCCACGCAAACCAGGGCGGTGGCTGCCCCGATGAGGACAGCTAGCAGGGCCTGGGCGCTGCGGTGCCCGATGAACAGCTGACGCCAGTTACGCCGAGCCGGTGCCTTCACCACGTCTTCGGTGCCCATTACAATCCCGCACTCATTACAGTCCTGTGCCCACTAGAGCCCGCGCGCATTACAACCCCGCTCTTGGCTGGTGGCAAACTATCGGCGAGGCAGCAGGAAAGTGAAACCGGAATGGAATCATTCCAAACCCCACACTCGGCGGTAGAAAGCTAGCTCAGTTTCAACGGCGTCGTGAATGTTGGGGGCGCGCAAAAAACCGTGACCCTCACCGGGGTAGACCTTCAAATCCACGTCATTGCCTTGCTGGCGTAAAGCATCCACCATCAAGTTGGCCTGGGTGATGGGCACTACCTTATCGTCCTCACCTTGTAACCACAGTAGGGGAGCGGTAATGTCTGAGACCCTAGTGAGGGGAGAGCGCTCCTTAACCAGGGGATCGGAAAAATCCTTCACCCCAAGTAAGCCCTGCAGGTAGCGGGACTCGAACTTGTGGGTCTGGTCAGCTAGGACCGCCAGGTCAGCAATACCGTAAAGGCAAGTGCCGGCGGTGAAAACATCGGTACTGGCTAATGCGGCTAGAGTAGTGAAGCCACCAGCGGAACCGCCTCGGATCGCTACCCGCGCCGGATCGACCTTGCCTTGAACCACCAGGAACTTAACGGCGTCGGCGCAGTCGGTAACGTCCATTACACCCCAGTTCCCATCCAAAGCCTGGCGAAAGTGCCTGCCAAAGCCCGTGGAGCCGCGGTGATTAATGTCAGCCACCGCGAAACCGCGGGAAGTCCAAAACTGTACCGCCAGTTTCAAACCGGGGCGAGCAGAAGAAGTGGGGCCGCCGTGAACCAATACAAGCAGCGGGGGAAGCTCACCTGCGGGGGCGGCAAAACCCGGATTCTTAGGCCGATAGAAGAACCCGTATGCCTCTTGACCATCGCGGGTTGGGTAGGTGAAAGGTTCAGCAACCGAAACCAACTCGGGGGAGACCTCAGAATAAGTCGATGAACGCAGCACAGTGGTTTGCCCGTCTTGGATCTGCACCACCGCAGGAGGCTGGTCAGCGCTGTCAGCTAGAAGAACTACACGTGAATCACTGGCCGCGACGTTACCGATGGGCCACCACGGAAGATCCCAGCGTTCCAGCTGGCCATTGTCTAACCGCACGGTCCCTAGATGCCAGTAGCCGTCCTCGGCCCAGGAACAAATCAAATGTTCCGAATCTAAGTTGTCGAAAGAATGCAAACCAAGTTGCCAGTGAGGGTGAGAAAAAGCCCGCTTAGAAGGATGCAGGCGCCGGGTACGTAGGCGTGACATCCACGCCTCGGCGGGTTCTTCGGCTTCCCAACCGAACCCTTCAGTGCGATACAGGTTCGCCCAACCTGAGGAATCATCTACGTGAATCAAATCGCCAGATAAACTCCAGCGAGGCTCGTAGACACAGACCCCCTCGGTATCAACCAAGGTCAGGGATGAAGAAATCTTGCCGGAGAAGTCCAAACTGCCCACATGCAACTGCGACTGGGTCCACGGCATGTGAGGGTGAATCCAAGTGATCCAAGCTAACTTCGTGCCGTCGGGGCTTAAAGTCGGTGAAATAACGAAGTCAGTGCCGCTGAAAACCTCAGTGATTTCGCCGTCGCCGCGAGACGCAGACCCGTCCAGGGGAATCGCCACCAAATAGTTAACGGGCTCGCCGCCAGCGCGGTGATCTTCGCAAACTGCGTACACCAACCCGCGTACCGGAGCGATCTCGAAATCCCCGTAACGGCGATCATCTAAAGGAGTTAGAACCTGCACCCCGTCAGCGGGGCGGGAACAATCGTAACTGTAAACACGGTTATCGCCGGCGTGGGAGAAAACAATCACCCCATCTTGAACCGCGTAAGCCCGCCCACCGTACTCGTGCACGCGAGTGGCCACGTCGGGAAGGATCGACTGATCGATAAGGGGCAGAACCTCCTCGGTAAGACCATGACCGTGGTGGCGCAACAGTACTCGGCGTCCGCCTTGATGGGAGCGACCTTCAATCCAATAGGTGGAAGAACCGTCAATACGTACCTGAGAAAGACTCACCGAACGATTCGTTAAATCAGAAGTAGTAATGGACGAATCCCACAAGCCAAATGGGCGGGTTAGCATGACATGCCCTTCCTTAGACAAAATACTGCCTCTAATTTATCAACCTCGAACTAGATGCGGGAAGTGAGAACCGAAGCCAAGTGCAACCGGGGGCTAGCAGAGGCAGATGCGGACCGGAAGTGACGGTCCCCGAAGGCGCGGGCGGAAGGGGGAGGGGCATCTTTCGGGAGGGGAGAGGGGGGAAGGGGAAGACGCGGCGCAGCAACCGGGTGAAAGCACTATTATCTGCCATTAGACTAGGTAGAGATAAGAACACAAAGGCGACTTCGCTCCCGCGGTAAAATACCGAAGTGAGCGAAAACAGTTAAGACAGATATGATGGATATATGGCCTCACAAGACCGCGTTGTCACCGGAAAACTCCTGAAACGGATAACTAAACCCGCAGATCTGCAGACAATGACTTCTGCAGAACTAGTTACGCTCGCGGAAGAAATCCGACAGTACCTAGTGGCATCCGTATCACGCACCGGCGGTCACCTGGGCCCCAACCTTGGAGTAGTGGAACTAACCATCGCCCTCCACCGGGTGTTTGACTCCCCCCGAGACACCCTCATTTTTGACACCGGGCACCAAAGCTACGTTCACAAACTACTAACCGGGCGGCAAGATTTTTCCGCCCTCCGTCAAGCCGGTGGAATATCAGGCTACCCCTCCCGAGAAGAATCAATACACGACGTGGTGGAAAACTCCCACGCCTCTACCGCCCTATCGTGGGCAGATGGAATAGCCCGCGAATTCGAACGCACCGGACGTAAAGACCACGTCATCGCAGTCATCGGAGACGGCGCCCTAACCGGAGGCATGGCGTGGGAAGCGCTCAATAACATCGCAGAACATGAGCGCTCCCGCTTGGTGATCGTAGTAAACGACAACGGCCGCTCATACGCTCCCACCATCGGTGGGCTCGCGCACCACTTGGACGCCTTACGGACCTCACAAAGCTACGAAAAAGCCCTAGCCTGGGGCAAACGCAAACTGCTATCACACGGCAAACCCGGCGAAGCGGCTTTCGAAGCGCTGCACGGCTTAAAAGCTGGAGTTAAGGACGTACTCGCCCCGCAAGTGATGTTTGAAGACCTGGGGTTGAAATACGTAGGGCCCATAGACGGGCACGACGAAGTCGCCATTGAGTTCGCCCTCACTCGAGCCAAAGCCGCTAAACGCCCAGTAATCGTCCATGTCATCACCCAAAAGGGGCGCGGATACGTGCCCGCGGAAGAAGACGTGGCCGACAGGTTCCACGCGGTGGGTGTGATCCACCCAGAAACCGGTCTGCCCGTGGCGCCCTCCAGATTTGGCTGGACAGCGGTATTCGCTGAAGAGATAGTTAAAATCGCCCAGGAAAACCCCCAGGTAGTGGCAATCACCGCCGCCATGATGGCGCCGGTAGGGTTAAAACCACTAGCCGAAGCCCACCCCGAAAGAGTGCTGGACGTGGGGATAGCCGAACAGCACGCGGTAACCGCTGCCGCGGGAATGGCATACGCCGGGGCGCACCCGGTGTTCGCGGTCTACGCCACCTTCCTTAACCGCGCCTTCGACCAAGTGCTCATGGACGTGGCTTTACATCGGGCGCCAGTAACCTTCGTCCTGGACCGGGCTGGGATCACCGGTGATGACGGGCCGTCCCACAACGGGATGTGGGATATTGCCATGCTCTCCCTAGTGCCGGGCCTAAAGCTTGCAGCCCCCAGGGACGAAGCCACCTTGCGGCAAGCCCTGCGCGAAGCGATCGCGGTAGATGACGCCCCAACCGTAGTGCGCTACCCCAAGGGGAGCTTGCCCGAACCGATAGCAGCACTGGAGCGAAATAACTACGGTGACGTCCTCTACCGCGGGCAGAGCAGCGAACAAAAAGTGGCAATCCTAGCCACTGGAGCGTTCGCTAACCTCGGTATCGAAGTAGCTAAAGAACTGCAAGAACAAGGTCTGCACGCAACCGTGATCGACCCGCGATGGCTGCTGCCGGTCTCACCTGAACTAATCGCAGCAATCAAAGAATACGACCTGATTGTCACCATTGAAGACGGACTGGTAGAGGGCGGATTCGGAGCTAATGTACGCTCGGCCCTGACCCGGGCAAAGTCGTATCAGCCGGTGCAGACACACGGCATTCAAAGGCGGTTCCTCACCCACGCGGCGCGTGCGAAAATCGTGGAAGAATGCGGTATTACCGCGCCGCAGATAGTTAAACAGGTAACTGACTACTTCCAAAAGTAGAGCTAACCGGGGAGCCCAAAATAACGCTGAGGGAACCTGCGGCGGGCGGGTGGGCACTTACGAGCGGCAATCGCGCAAGGAACGCTCAATCGCGGTGGCGCACAGATCAACTTGCCACGGGCGGGCCCCCAAACGCAGCAAGTACGTTTGGAAATCCTGCCCGCGGTAAGCTACCTGCGTCCAGGCCAACTGGCGTTGAATGCGCGGTTCAAAAACCACCTCTGGCTCCAAACCCAAAGGCTGGCAAACCCCCTTAACCGCCGCGCGGATGCACTGCAAACGGGCAAAAGCCTGCGGGTGAGACTGCTTCCATAACGTCGGGCGAGTAGGGGTGTTAGAGCTATCAACCCGGCGTTTAAGAGAAGGCAGCTGCTGTTCTGGACGGAACTTCGCGCGATTTAACGCCTCCAACCAGTCCTTAGCATGGTTGCGCACATTCGGCTTGCGCATTACCTCAATATTCATAAGCTGGCGTTTATTCCTCGGCGGATGCATAGCCATCTGAACCAATACCCGGTGAGGAACCAAGCGACCAGCAGCAATGTCGCTGTCAGCAGCAATGGCCTCCCGTGTGCGCCAAAGTTCTTCCAAGGCAGCTAAACCGCGCGGAGTATTAATCTTTCCCGCACCCGGAGTTGAACGCCAACGCTGCGGATCCTGTTCTTTCGCAGGGCAGGTCAGGACGTGGGAAAACTCCTCCTGCGCCCACTGCCAGCGGCCCCGCTCACGTAACTGAGATGACAAGCGCTCGTATAAAGCGGTTAACAACTCCACATCCAAGGCCGCATACCTCAGCCACGCCCTCGGGAGCGGACGAACCGACCAATCCGCCGCCTGGTGGTCTTTAGCTAAAGACAAACCCAGCTCTTGCTCACACACTGCCACCAAGGAAAAACGAGTTAACCCAAGCAGGCGCGCGGCGATCTCAGTGTCGAATAGGCGCGGCGGAACCAGACCCACTTCCTTCAAGCTCTTCAAATCCTGATGCGCAGAGTGAAGAATCCACAGGTGATTACCCAACGCCGCGTTCAAAGCCCGCAGATCGCCAGTAGCCAACTGGGAGGAATCTAAAAGGGAAGGCGGGTCGAAAAGGAAAGTCCCCACGTCCTCGCGGCGAATCTGAATCAAATACGCCCGATCGGAATACCGGTATCCAGCTGCGCGTTCAACATCAACCGCCACCGGCGAAGACGAAGCCGAAAGTAAGGTAACCGCCTGGTCATAACTACTCACCGAATCCACCGGATCGGGAGTGCCCTCGTGAGGGTGAAGAACCATGGGGTAAGGATTAGGGGAATCGCTTGCGGGAACAGACATGTTATCTAGAAACACCCAACGAATCTAAATAATCACAACTAATGGTCCCAGCGCAGCGAGCCATTACTTCCAGCCAGCTACTCATGTGAGGCTGCAGGTCTAACGTCGCCGGTGACCACGAGGCGCGCAGCTCCACCTCCAAGCCCGAACGACGCAGCTGCAAACCACCGAAAGTCTCCGACAGCTCCCGCGTTACCGTGCCATTCAAAGCCAGGGCGTTAGCACCGCAATGGTCAAAAGCGTCATGGACCCAACTCCAAACCACTTCACCAAGTAACGGATCATCACCAAGTTCAGCATCCATCTGGGAACGCACGTAGGTGACCAAGCGGAAAGTGCTATTCCAACCAGGTTGAGTAGCGGGGTCGTGCAAGATGACGAACCTACCCGTGGCGAGTGGGTGATAGCCATCGTCAGCGTCGGTGAAAGCTCGCACCGCGGCCGCGAAAGGAGCAATATTGCGAGGGGCAGGTACTTCCTCAAAGCTAATGCCGTGACAAGGCCCCACCGAGCGTAAGGTGCCTAAAGCCGAAATGAAATCAGGCGGCACCTGCGGGAAATCGCTGTCCTCAACCCCAGTCACAACCACGAGATAAAAATAACTCAATAAAACCCTTGAGTGTGGCAGGCGCGCCAGAACTAAAGGTAAAACCAAGACAAATCGAGCGCGAAAGGCCCCTATGAGCCATCTACTAGGGGCGCAAAATCGCTACCGAACCAGGGGACAGGAGGAAGGAACCAGCGCCTTGAGGGCACGCAGGTGGGGTATCACCCGCGGTGAAGTCCTCCCAGCTATAAAGAACTTCACCGCTAACTGGAAGCGGAACTGAACCGAAGTTAACAACCACCACGGGAACCGGTTTAGACGCTGACATGGACAGTAAATCTCCCGTCCAAGTAAGGTGCACTCCCGAACCGTCGAAATACTCTTGGTAGTTAGAGCGCAAACGCGTAAGCATACGGTGCCAATGCCACAGTTTTTTAGCCTCGCCACTGTCCAACTGCGCCCAATCGAGCTTACTAAACTCGAAGGTGTCGGCGCTGGTCGGGTCGGGAACCTCAACCCGCTGGCCGTAGATCGCATCCCAACCATGATCGGCGAACTCCCGCTCTCGGCCCTCACGCATCGCGGCCGCCATCGCTTCATCGCCCTGCTGGTCGGAAAAGAATAAGAACGGCTGCTCACTGCCCCACTCTTGACCTTGGAACAGCAGGGGAGTGAAGGGAGAAAGCAAAGTTAGAGCAGCCTGCGCCGCCAACTGCGCTGAAGAAAGTTTACGAGAAGGACGATCCCCAATCGCGCGGTTACCGACCTGATCGTGGTTTTGGGAGAAAATGAGGAAACGACGCCGATCCTCACCGGGAGTCACCGGAACGCCCCAGTTCTTGCCGCGGAAAGAAGAGTATCCGCCGTCGTGGACGAACACGTCCTCGAAAGCCTTAGTTAGAGCCCCCCGGGCAGCGAAATCACCGTAATAGCCGTGGGACTCACCGGTGAATGTAGCGTGCAAAGCATGGTGTAAATCATCATCCCACTGGCCGTCCATCCCGCGACCACCCTGCGCTGTGGGGGTTACCATGATCGGGTCATTGAGGTCAGATTCTGCAATCAAAGTAAGAGTGCGCCCAACCTGGTTCTGTAAAAGCGACACCGTATCGGAAAGCTCAGCTAACAGGTGGTAGTTGGAATCATCCACCAGCGCGTGGACAGCATCCAGGCGCAAAGCATCACAGCCCATATCACCCAGGAAATGCAAGGCTGCACCGATTAAGAAATCCCGAGTGTGGGAAGCATTCGCCCCATCTAAATCGAAAGCAGGCCCCCAGGGAGTGGTGTGCGAATCCGAATAATAATCATCCAAAAGCGCAATATAGTTACCCACCGGCCCCAAGTGATTCAATACCAGGTCCAAGCAAACCTGTATCCCTAAGTCGTGGGCAGCACGAATAAAATCAACAAACTGCTGCGGGCCACCGTAACAAGCCTGCGTGGCATAAATGCCGACCCCGTCATAGCCCCAACCGAAGTCGCCAGGGAAGGCAGCAACCGGCATCACTTCCACCACCTGCACCCCAAGGTCACGCAAGTACGGCAGTTTCTTCGCCGCCGCCGCGAACGTGCCCTCCGGGGTGAACGTCCCCACGTGCAGCTCGTAGAAAACCTTACCCAAAGTTGAACCCAAGTCCGGGTGTTGCAGTGAAGGGGGAGTCCAGGTGCGCGCCGGGCCGTGCACCCCCTGGGGACGGTATAAACCCCGCGGGTCAGGAACTTGTTTTCCATCCACCGCAAAGAAGTAATCGACACCATCGGGTAAGGCAGTCTCACACCGCCACCAGCCGCCGTCGCGGTGCATGGGGTAAGTGGCGTGCGCAGTCACGACCTCAACGTGTGAAGCAGACCTTGACCAGACCGCAACCTGACCGCGCCCAGGAGGAAAACAGTGCCAACCAGTGGCATCTAAATCCACCTTCGACCCGTTCCCGCCCTCAGGCCGAAACCCTTCGCAAGTACTCATAACAGTTCTCCAAACCTAGGCCTCTACTGGCGAGCCAAGTCCGTCATCACCAGTGGTCTCCATCCGGGTCAGCAACGCCACAGGATGATGCGTGAAAACTTCACTCAAACTAGTGTCACCACTGAAAACACGCCCAGTTAACGCATCCACCCACTCCCCGGCAGGAAGCACCACAAACGAACTTCCCCAGCCACCGAGGTTTTCTAAAGTAGCGGTCAAACGCGCCGCCAACACCACCACCTGCGGGCCGGCATCATTGGAGCGGGCAAACGCCAGACAATGCGTCGAGGTAGTGGGAAGAGGCTGGTAACCCGCCTGCGCAGAAACAAAAGCAGACGCAAAAGCCTGACGAAGCTGTAAAGCCACATGCGTAACCCACAACTTCAAATCGTCGACATTATCCTTCGCAGTTGACGACAACTGCTGCAGGCGCTTACGCAAGTAAGCGAAATCAACCGGGCGACGGTTATCGGGATCAACCAAAGAAGTAGCGGTAATCTCCGAGCCCTGATACACATCCGCCACCCCGGGAAGCATTAACTGCACCGCCTTAGTGGCAATAATCGTGTCACAAACCGCCTGCTGCGTTAACTCCCGCCACTGCTGAAGCAACTTCGTAACCGCTGGGCTTTCAAACGCGGCGCGCGCAAACTCTAAGAACTCCGCTTCCGCCTCCGCATTAACATGCGTCCAAGACGTCCACTGCTTCTGCTCGCGCATAGCCTTAACCAGATACTGCTCCAGGCGTTGCCAAGAAAGCGAATCAGTATCGGAAAACGTGCCCACCAAAATCTGCCACAACAAATTCTCCATCCGACCGGGCAAATTCGCCGGCCGCACACTCGCGGTCTCCGCCCGCATCTGAGTAACCAAAGCCGCCCACTGCTGGGGGAACTGGGTCAGCACACTAATGCGACGCCGTACGTCCTCGCCACGCTTAGTATCATGCGTCGTACCCGCCGTCATCGTGGCCGGCCAGGTGGCCTGCAAACGAGCTGCGAACGCGTGAAAACGGTCGATGTCCAAACCCACAACCTCAGGTTCAGAGCCCACCTCGCACGCCGAAAGCAAATGCGTCCAACGGTAAAAGGCAGTGTCCTCCACGCCCTTAGCTTCCACCGCGCCGCAAATCTGCTGAATCCGGACCACCACTTCCCGGCGACGCTCATCGGAACGATCCAGACCCGCCGAGCCAACCTCATCACCCAAAGTAAGCGCCACAATCACGTCCATGGTGTCAACCAGGTCCTCATCCAGGTCCACCAACGCCCGCTGGGCAGCTTCCGTCACCAACGCCCGCGACAGGGGCGAGGCACTCTCACCCGGATAGACGTAGGCGCGGTAGCGATCCATCTCGATAATCAGTTGCCTCACGCAATCGGTTAAACCACGCAAGGTGTGATCGCGAAGCCGTAAATCCTCCTGGCAGATATCCCAAATCAAAGACGCCACCCGGCGCACTTCCGCAGCTAAGGAAGTATCCACGATCTGGGTTTTCGCATCCTTACGCAGGCGCGGCAAATCCGAGGGAGAATCCCCCGTCAAATCACGCATCACCGCACCCAGAGGTAAAGCCGCGCGCTCATCACTAAACAAAGCACCCAAACGCCAAGCAGTGTCGTAACCAGTGGTGCCGGCAACCGCCCAATCGGAAGGTAGCTCTTCTTCCCCTTCAAGGATTTTTTCCGCCACAATCCACGCCCCACCGGTAGCGTGCGAAAGCCGGCGGAAATACTCGCGCGGATCAGCCAAACCGTCCGGGTGGTCAACGCGGAAAGCATCAATATGGCCAGCGTGGAATAACTCCAGTAACAAAGCATGGGTGGCGTCGAAAACCTCTTCACGCTCCACCCGCAAGCCCGCTAAAGTTCCCACGTCGAAGAAACGACGGTAGTTCAGTTCCTCCGAAGCCACCTTCCAATGCGCCAGGCGATAGTACTGCCGCTCCACCAACACTGAAAGCGGGAGGGACTCGGTACCTTTAGCTACGGGGAAGACGTGGTCGTAGTATTTCAACACCCACTGCTCACCGTATTCCGGCTCCGTGGGGACCACCATCTGCACCAGCTCCAGCTCCTGGTCAGCCAGCACTTGCCCAATGCGCCGGCCCAGGACAGGCATAAGAATCGGTGAATCCAGCTCCACATCGAACCAATTGGCGAACTGAGACTCATGGCCGTGCTTTAACACTGACCACATCGCCTTGTTATGCCACACCGGAGTGGGCACTGCCATGTGGTTAGGGACCACATCTACCACCACTTTGAGACCACGGTCATGGGCAGCGTTTGCTAAGGCAATGAAAGCTTCCCGGCCGCCCAGTTCGCGGTTGACGTGGCGGTGATCAACCACGTCGTAGCCGTGAGTAGAACCCGGTGCTGCTTGCAAAATAGGGGAGAGGTAGACATCGCTCACCCCCAACTCCACCAAGTAATCCAGCACTCCCATGGCGTCGGTGAAAGTGAAACTGGGGCTGATCTGCAGCCGGTAGGTAGTTAGAGGAATGTGCCGGTCCGGATGGGGAAGGTGGGGGTGGGCGGTGTCAGACATTGTTCTCCTTAGCGTGGGCTCCTCACAATAATGATGGAGCGGGCACTAACAGTAATTACTTCGCCAGCAGCATAGGTCGACTGGTCACAATCATCAGCGGTGTTGATCTCCGTCAACCACTGCTGCCCGTAAGTCGGGCCAGGTAGATGGAAATCAATCTTTTCCGGGGCAGCGTTGATACATAGGAAGAAGTCATCATCAACTACCCGCTGCCCGCGTTCATCGGGCTCGTGGATGCCGTTGCCGTTGAGGAAAATCATGGTGGCCCGCGCCCACGCTTGATCCCATTCCTCATCTTGCATGTGAGCACCGGAGGGGTTAAACCATTCAATCTCACCCAAGGATGACTCCCCACCGCGTTCAGCGCTGCCGGCGAAGAAACGGCGGCGGCGGAAGACCGGGTGAGACTTACGCAGATCTAAAATGCGTTGGCTGAAAGATAGTAGCTGTTCTTGATCCTCTTTCAGATCCCAATCCATCCAAGAAAGCTCATTGTCCTGGCAGTAGGTATTGTTATTACCCTGCTGGGTGCGGCCGAACTCATCCCCATGAGAGATCATCGGCACACCTTGGGAAATCATCATGGTAGTGAGGAAATTGCGGTGCTGGCGCAAACGCAGGGAACGAATCTCAGGATCTTGCGTGGGGCCTTCCTCACCACAGTTCCAAGAACGGTTATTCGACTCCCCGTCGCCACCGCCCTCGCCATTGGCATCATTATGTTTTTGGTTATAAGAAACCAAATCGCGCATAGTGAACCCGTCGTGAGCGGTCACGAAGTTAATCGAAGCCATGGGGCGACGCCCCGAATGCTCATACAGGTCAGCCGAACCTGTGATGCGCGAGGCCAAACCGGGCAGGGAAGAGAACTCTCCTCGCCAGAAATCACGCACCGTGTCGCGGTACTTACCATTCCACTCCGACCACAGAGGGGGGAATCCTCCCACCTGGTAGCCACCGACCCCCACATCCCACGGTTCGGCAATCAACTTCACCTGGGAAATCACCGGGTCTTGCTGAATGAGGTCAAAGAACGCTGAGAGGCGATCTACCTCGTGGAACTGGCGAGCCAAGGTGGAGGCCAAGTCGAAACGGAAACCGTCGACGTGCATTTCTGTCACCCAGTACCGCAGTGAATCCATAATCAACTGCAGCACGTGGGGGGAACTCATCAGCAGGGAGTTCCCGGTTCCGGTGGTGTCGAAATAGTGGGCTTTATCGTCATCCACCAGGCGGTAGTAGGAAGCGTTGTCGATACCGCGGAAACTCAGGGTCGGGCCCATGTGGTTGCCTTCGGCAGTGTGGTTGTAGACCACGTCTAAAATGATCTCAATGTCAGCTTCGTGGTAGGTCTTCACCATCTGCTTGAACTCTTGTACCTGCTGGCCCTCATTGCCGTAGGCAGTGTAGGCGTTGTGCGGGGCGAAGAAACCGATAGTGTTATAACCCCAGTAGTTGGACAGGCCTTTTTCCTGCAAGTACGGGTCGTTGACGTATTGGTGGACCGGCATTAGCTCTAAAGCGGTAATACCCAGGCTCTTAAGATGTTCAACCACCGCCGGGTGAGCCATACCCGCGTAGGTGCCACGTAGCTTCTCTGGGACCTCGGGATGCAGCTGCGTCATACCCTTAACATGCGCTTCGTAAATCACCGTGTTGTGGTACTCATGCGCCGGAGGGCGATCGTGTCCCCAATCGAAGAAGGGGTTGATCACCACTGAAACCATAGTCTCAGCGGCGGAATCAGCCTCATTGCGCTGGGAAGGGTCAGCGAAAGTGTACGAATACAGCGCCTCTGAGGTGGTTACCTGACCGTCTATGGCTTTAGCGTACGGGTCGAGAAGGAGCTTATTAGGGTCGCAACGGTGCCCGTTAGCGGGATCGTAGGGGCCGTGCACCCGGTAGCCGTAACGCTGACCGGGCTGCACCCCGGGAAGGTAAGCGTGCCAAACGTGGGCATCAACTTCCGTTAATTCCACACGTTGTTCCTGCCGGTCTTCATCAAGCAGGCAAAGCTCTACCTTGTCTGCCACCGAAGAAAAAATTGCGAAATTAGTTCCCGACCCGTCGTAGGTCGCTCCTAGTGGGTAGGGTTCTCCAGGCCATATCTGCATACTATTAACATTGCCAGAAACCGCAGCGATTAACCATGCCATAAGCGACAAAGCGCGCGATAGAGAGAAAAATCTTAGCTAGGCAGTGGTAATGCCCACAGTTTGCGTTGATCTAGGTTAATGCGTACACGATCGCCTACTACGCAAGTAGGTGGGTCGGTGGGGGTATACGCCACCACCGTTCCCAACTCTGATTCCACCTCTGTCACGTACCACTGTCCGCGGTAGGTTTGAGCGTTGACTTGGCCGATGGGTCCTTGTACACGCGCATCATGTGAACTGGGAGGTAGAACGGAAAGAGAAACTGCGTTGGGATAGGCAACCACCACTGAATCTTTAGTATCACCCTGCCAGGCGGCAAAATCCTCGGCCGCATTTACTCGCATGTTCTGGCCTAGAAGTTCTCCTACCAAGAACACCTCCCCTAAAGCGTTGACCTCGACTCGCCCCTGGTAGGTAAGGAAAGTTTGCGCACCGCAGGCGCGGGCGATTTCCAGGGAAGCAGGGCGGTCATGTACCTCTTCAGGAAAGTCGTCTTGCACTACCTCTCCGTTGGAAAGATGAACCACTCGATCAGCGAGGGCGTAGGCTTCCTCGATGTCATGGGTGACGAATAGGGCGGCGCATCCGAGGCGACGGTGCATACGTTGTAAAGCGGTACCCAAGTCGCTAGCAGATGCTCGATCTACGTGTGCGAAGGGCTCGTCAAAAAGCATGATCTTCGGGCGTCTTACTAAAGCCCGGGCAAGTGCGACCTTTTGTTGTTGTCCGGTTGACAGCTCGCGCGGGTAGCGCTCGGCAAGGTGGCTTAGGTCTAGCCCGGTTAGAGCGACCTCCACCTGTTCATTGGCGGTGATCTCAGAGCTCTCGCGCACCGCAAAGCGAATATTTTCCCGAACCGTGTAGTGCGGGAAAAGACCGGCTTCGTCCATGACCATTGCTGCGGAACGTAGGTGCACGGGTTGGTCGGTTATATCTTTTCCAGCCAAAAGTATGCGCCCGCTGTGGAGGCGCTGAAGCCCGCAGATGGCTCGCAGGAGGGTAGATTTCCCCGCTCCCGAAGAGCCCATCAAAACTACCATTTCCCCGGCGTCAATGCGCAGATTAATGTTCTTCAAGATTGGTTTGCCTCGACGTTTGACATCCAGATTTTGCAAGGTTAGAAGACTCATCACTGACCTCCGGCCGGTTGACTGACTAAGGCAATTGCCAACCTGGTTAGTGCTACTAAGGATACGGTGGTTAAAGCCAGTACCAGGCAACTGGCTAGGGCCTGTTCGTATTGGGCGTGATCCAAGAGCGTGAATACGTGGGTGATAGCTACCGGTGTTTGAGCGGATGTAACCCAAATTAAAGGTGCCACCATGACAGTGGAGGTGGCTGCAGTGACGGTTAGCGCTACTGCCAGGATATGGGCACTGGCGGGCAGGAGCACGGTCCTTAGGGCACGGAATCGGCTGGCTCCCAGCACCATCGCCATTTCGATGCTCAGGCGCGGCCACCGGGCGCCGAGGGCATTGAGCGTCCAGAACAGAATCGGGATCGCTGTTGTTAAGAACGAAGCGATAATGAGGAAAGCGCCTTCTCCTACCGCTGAGGTGCTCGCCAGCCAGGAGGGAAGACTATTAACGGTGCGCGGCGAACCGTAGGCTAAAGCGAGGCCGGTGCCGGAGGTAGCACCTGGAACTATTAGAAGACTGGTGAGGAAAAAAGTAGTGACTTTAGCGCTAAGCCTAGAGCGTGTTAAAAGCCACGCAGCGGAAGCGTAAACAGTTAAGGAAAGGATGACCGCTACCAGGGCAAAAACTAGGGTATTCACTACTACATCAACGGAAATAATGGGCCATCGGGTAGTGAAGAAAGCAGTAACTACGGGCAATAGTGCCCAAAGGTTGATTGCAATATTAAGCAGGTTCACAGTCAGGGCGACACGCGAGATCCTGCCTGGAATCCAAAGCTCATCTTCAGGTCGAGCTGGGCGTCGTTGAAGATTGGCTATAGCGGGGAAATGCCGGGTTAGGTGATGTTGGATTAGCCAAAGTGATGACACTGCTAGGGATGCTATTACCAGTAGGAATAAGCCTAGGAATGAAGCTAGACGGAAATCACCCAACGCTGAAACTAGGAGCCAGACGTATGTTGCGGCGGTGAGTTGGTGATCTGTAAAAAGAGAAGGCACAAGGGGATCGGAGATGGTGAGAAGGAAAATGATCCCGTAAGGTAGGGCGATGCTGGCTGTGATCGCGGGTAAAACTGTGCGGCGGGCCAGTCGCCAACCATAGAGGCCTAAAGTGCGGGACTGCCAGGCGGCTCGTTTGGAAATCCGCATTAATGCGAGCCTGCCGGAAAAGTAAGCGATGGGTGAATAGGCTAATACGAAGATCACTACTGTGGCTGTGATGCCGGCGAAGCGATGGTATCCCAGTAGGGGAGAGAAGAGGGAGCTGCGACCAAGGGAAAGGTCGAGGCTGGCACCAATGGCAAATGTCGGAAGTGCAAGTATCAGCAGGTTCAAAGCGTCGCAGATAGCGGTGAACTGGCGAGGCAAATACCAGGTGGACACGGCAGTAATGGTGCCGAACGCGCTCGCTAGCACGGAGGCAGCTACCGCGATCAAAAGGGACACTAAGGTAGCTTGCGAGGCCTTCTTCAAATATATCTGTGGGTGCTGCAGGCAGGCTGTGTCACTAGCGGTTCCACTCCCTGCGCAGGAGGGAATCATGCTGGAGATTTCGTTGCCTGTAGGCCAGGCTGAAACGAACAGCGCTGCCAGTGGGATGAAAAGGAGCAGTAGGAGGCATAGTCCCACCGTCAGTACCGCGGTCGCGGTGAGTACTTTTTCACCGGTTGCTTGTCTCACCATTGGGTATTCGCAAACCATTCCAGCCAAGCAGCGCGCGCTTGGGAAGCTTCTTGAGTGGATAGATCCAGCACGCGTATCTTGGTATTACGCAGATAACTGGTGAGGTTGCCCGGTACCGATTCATTGATGGGAATTTGGTTCACTCCGCAGTCGCTGGCAACAGTTTGGCCGGTAGGTGAAGTAACCCAGCTCAAGAAGCTCTTAGCCTGCGAAATATTATTACCGCCGGCGAGGACGGCGGCCCCGCCTACCTCGTAGAAAGTACCCTCTTGCGGGTAGATAATTCGCAACGAAGACTGCGCAGTGGAATCTGGCGATAAACAGTATGGGGTGAAGCTAATAGCGACAGCGGCTTGGCCACGGGCGACGACGTTAGCTGGTGCGGTCCCTGAGTGCGTCAATCTCCCGACGTTTTGGTAAACGGCTTTTAGGTGTCTGGCTGCGTCTGGGCCGAAGATCGTTGCTTGGGTCCAAAGCGCGGTGAATGCGGTTCCCGAAGTTAGCGGTGAGGAGGCGCTAATCCATGATTGCCACTGGCTGTCTTCTAAATCTTCCCAGGATTGTGGGACAGGTAGATTGTGTTTATCGAGCACATCTTGGTTCACACAAAATCCCAGCAGTGAAGCATAAATCCCAAACCAGTGACCATCTCGGTCACGGTAGCGCGCAGGAATATTAGCTTCGGGTAGTGATATTGGCTCTAGTAGTCCCTGGTCTTTTGCTACCAAGTAGTTCTCGGAGGGGCCTCCGACCCAAGCATCGAATTCCGGGGCGTAGCGGTGTGAGGCTACGCGGGCGAGTGCTTCTGAAGTGGGTAGACGCAAGTAGCTGGTTCTCACACCGGTTTCGAGTTGATATTTTTCTGCCCAACTTCGGCAAATCTCCTCTTCATTAGAGCAAATAAACCGTATTTGAGGACGGTTGCGCTCAGCTGCAGTCAATCCCGAGCAGGAGGTTAGGACTACCATTAGTGCTGCGGTTAAGGCTGTAGTGATGATGCGCCTAATAGTTTGATGCTTTGGCAGCGACGCCACCCTGTGTGCATCTAAACGAGGGGTAACACGCGTGCACGTCATAGGACTCATTCTAAGAGGATTAGGGTCGCATCATGGTAAATGCGACCCTAATCCTTACCCGAAAGGGTGTGTTGGCTCGAAACTATTGTTGTGCCTGGGAACGTTGACGGTGTCTTTCCATAAGTAGCTTCTCATCGCGGCCCACGATGGCGAACAGTGCTACCGTAGCGGCGGAGAACACGATGAAGACTATGAAGGTGACGTCCCAGCCAAAGTGCTGAACTAAAATACCGACACCGGTGGAAGCTAAGGTGGCGCCCAGCAAATATCCCAAAAGCCCGGTGAAACCTGCTGCTGTGCCCGCCACGTTAGCCGGTGAAAGGTCGATGGCCTGCAGGCCGATCAGCATAACCGGTCCGTAGATTAATCCGCCGATAAGAGCGATTAGAAGGATCAGTATCCAAGAGGGGGTGCCTACCGGGACCAGCCAGTATCCTGCGATAGCTAGGGCTGTGGCTACGGTGAAGAAGATACCGGCTCCTGAACGGTATCCTTTGAAGACCTTATCTGACATCCAGCCGCAAACAATGGTGCCTAGAATGCCTGCGAGTTCGAAGGCTGCGAAGCCTACTAGGCCACCGCTGATTTCCATATGGTGCTTTTCTGACAAGAACACCGTGATCCAGTTCAGAACACCATACCGAAGGGTATAGACGAAGATGTTAGCGACAGCCAGCATGACGATTGTGCGGTTGGTGAGAACGTGCTTCATCAGCATTTCCTTAGCGGAAATGTCACTGGATTTATCTACCTCTACCTTCGCAGGATCGTTGCGGTACTCCTCGATCGGGGGTAAACCGATTGAGGCTGGTGTGTCGCGAATGAGGATGAAGCCCAAAAGGGCCACGAATAGGGCAACTACTGCAGGAACCCAGAAGGCGGCTTGCCATTTATCTCCGGTCCAGGCCAGCCCGACCCCGATTAGTGCAGGTAAGCCGGCACCACCAACGTTGTGAGCGGTATTCCAAATCGCCGTTTTCCATCCGCGTTCGTTAGTGGAGTACCAATGAACGAGGACGCGGCCGCAAGGAGGCCAGCCCATCCCCTGGAACCAACCGTTGATGAACATAGCGGTTGCGAAGATGCCTACGCTGGCAGTTAGCCAAGGGACGAAGGCGATCAGAAGGTTCATTACCGCGGACAGAGCCAGGCCTAGTGGGAGGAAGTATCTGGCGTTGGCGCGGTCGGACAGCATCGCGGAGAAGAACTTAGAAAGACCGTAGGCAAAGAGAACCGCGTTAGCTACAATGCCTAGTCCGACCTTGTCGATGCCGGTATCACTGATGAGCAGCGGGGCGACCGCAGATACGTTGTTTCGAATCAGGTAGAAACCGGCGTATCCGATAAATATGCCAAGGAATACTTGGAATCGCCAACGCGGGTATATTTCTTTTACTCTGTCGGGAGGAAGGGGAGTAGCCGCAGGCGGGGCTTGCAACCACTTCGGCATTGACAACTTCGCCATCTTGAATCGACCTCTTTGTACATGCAAGTCATTTCATGCCCATTGCCGCAGGAAGCAACTTGCTAACGATAGGAACGATTCCAGTGTCACTTAGGGATGGTTACATATCGATGGCGTATGGTCACACTTGGTCGCAATATTGTGACTTTTCTGGAGTGTAGTAACCGCGACCGCGCACGGAGCCTATAACCTCACTGTGAACACCGGCTGTATCTAGTCGTTTCCGTAGGCGATAGATGGTGGTCTTTACCATCGAGTTTCCACCTGCACTGGCAGTGGTCCCCCAGACTTTGTTTAGTAACTCGAATACTGAAAACACCCGTCCGGGTTCTTGCATGAGGACGCGCAGCAGACGCTTTTCTATGTCGGATACCTCTACGCACCGGTCGTCAATATAAACGGTTCCGTGCAGAGGGTCCTCACGCATGCGGTGGTTTACGATATCGTCCGCGCCGCTGGTGGTGGATTCGCTTGAGCGTCGTACCAGGGAAGATGCTCGTAGCACCAGTTCACGTGGGGAGAAGGGTTTTGCCAGGTAGTCATCGGCTCCGGATTCAAGCCCTGCCACGCGTTGTTCGACATCACCCAAAGCGGTAAGCATCAAAATCGGGACCCCGGAGTGAGCCCGGATACGTTCACATAGGGTGATTCCGGAAATATCTGGAAGCATTAGATCGAGTACCACCAGGTCGAAGTGGCCGCTACAGAAAGCTTGCCAAGCGCTTTGCCCATCGTGGCACTCGTAACAGTTGAAACCTTCGGTTTGGAGGGCGAAGGAAATAATCGCAGTCATTTGCCGCTCGTCGTCTACAACTAGAGCGTTTTTCTTACCCACGCTAACTTTCCTCTCCAACCTGTTGTGGCCTGCGGTTGCTCACACGGTAACACGACGTGCATTACAGTACCGTGACCACTGATGGAATCTACTACTACGCGGCCCCCATGCATCTGAGCAATAGTGCGCACAATCCCCATGCCCAGGCCGACTCCGGTAGGGGGAGCTTTCGGGGGTATTGGCGTCGCTGGTTTTGAGATTTTACTGGAGTCAACGGCAGCAGGGGAAAGGTGAGGTGTCGATGCAGTGGGAACGGAATGTGGGGGAGTAGTGGGCTTATCAGGAAACTGGGAGAATGGGGTGAATAAGACTTTCCTCTGTTCCGGGGTGATTCCGCTGCCGTAGTCTGCGATCTCGATTACCACGTTGTCTTCCCGCCGGTAGGTGCGGACTTCAACGTGTTGGTGGTTGCTGTGCCTGCACGCATTGTTGATGAGGTTCCACAAGACCTGGCGGATGAGGTCTTGATCTGCTTCCAAGATTAAGGGATCGCCAGGATCGGTGACTACCAGGGGAGTGCCATTCACTTCACGCAGTTGGCGCGCGGTGTCCCGGGTGAGAACACGCAGGTCGAAAGATGTTAAGTTCAGGCGCAATGCCGCGCTTTGCAAACGAGCATCTAGGAGGAAGTTCTCTGCCATTGAAATAGCGAAGTCGGCATTTTGCTTGATGGTAGTAAGGAACTGTTTTTGAGCCGCGGTGAGGGGGCCTGGCGATTCATCTGCGAGGAGCTCTGTAGCGCCCTTTATGAGCGAAAGAGGAGTGCGGATTTCGTGAGACAGGAGGTGAACATGCTCTGGCTCTTGGGACCTTGGTTTCCGGTAGCGACCTTTTGCCAGGGGGCCTAAGAGCCTCCTGTGGATAGCTTTGGAGCTGGGGGCAATTGAGGGAGGAAGGAGTCGTAGCAGCAACATCGAGCAAATCACCGCTGCTGTCGCGCCGGTGATGAAGCCTAATGTAGCGATAACTGCTGTGGAGGTCACTGAACCATCATTACATGGTCTGAAGAGTGGTAGTGACTGTTATCGATTTTGCGCTCCGGGTCATCTTGAAGTAGAGTTTCTAAAGCACCGTTCAAACGGGGCAATGCGGATGTGGCTCAGTTGGTAGAGCATCACCTTGCCAAGGTGAGGGTCGCGGGTTCGAGTCCCGTCATCCGCTCGGGCGATTGGCGCAGCGGGAGCGCGCTTCCCTGACACGGAAGAGGTCACTGGTTCGATCCCAGTATCGCCCACCACTAGCTCCGGGAAATCCCGGGGCATTTTTTGTACCCTGTGCACCCCAAATTTGTAAATCCCTAAAAAGAGAACCAGCTTAGATTAGGTTTATCTAAATAATAATAGCCACATTGTTTCACGCTGATTTAACATTTAGGTAAGGCTTAGAAAACCCCGGTAACTCAAGGTTAGGTAAGGCTTCACCTGCTAGAAAAGCCATTTATAAAGAGGGATAATGGGGGCATGGAGAAAGTAATTCAAGGCATGCGTCAGTATCCCGAATTAGTGGCAACCATAGTGGTAGGAATCCTAGCGCTAGTGGGAACCGCGCTAGGTGTCAGTGAAGTGAAGCTACTGGTATCAGTATTCGCCCTCATCATGGCCGCCATCCTGTCATGGGACATGGTCAAGCAAATCTTAGGGGGAGCCTGGGGGATAGACCTACTGGCGGTAACTGCCATCATCTCCACCGTGGTGGTCGGTGAATACTGGGCTGCCCTCATCGTATGCCTGATGCTATCGGGCGGGGAAGCACTCGAAGACTACGCCGCCAGGCGCGCTCGCAAACAGCTATCCGGACTGCTCGATAGCGTACCAACCACCGCGCACGTCCTCGACGAGGCCGGAAACACGGTAGAGACAGCGGTAGAAAACATTGAAGTCGGCCAACGCATACTCGTACGCCCCGGAGAAGTGGTGCCTGTAGATGGCATCCTAAACACCGACTACGCGGTCACGGAAGAATCCTCCCTCACCGGCGAATCACTACCGGTAGAACACCGGCGCGCAGACCAAGTGCTATCGGGTGGTGTAAACGGTGCAAAAGCCATGGAAATCACCGCCACCGCCCTGGCAAGTGAGTCCCAATACCAGCAGATAATTAAACTGGTCGAACAAGCCCAAGCTTCCCAAGCCCCGGTGGTGCGCATCGCTGACCGCGTGGCAGTGCCATTCACCCTCATAGCGTTCGTGATCGCAGGGGTAGCCTGGTGGTACTCCGGGGACCCCGTGCGCTTGGCTCAAGTGCTCGTTGTCGCCACCCCCTGCCCACTGCTGCTAGCAGCCCCGGTGGCGTTCCTGGCTGGCATGAACCGCGCCGCCGAAGAAGGCATCATCATCAAAGACTCCGGCACCTTGGAGCGACTCTCACGCATCCGCACCGTGGCAATGGATAAAACCGGCACTCTCACCCAAGGGGAACCGGTAGTGATAGCCGATGACAGCGGTGACCTTGACCTACCGGAAGAACTGCTGGCATGGGCGGCGGCACTGGAAAACCAATCACCCCACCCGCTGGCGAAAGCGGTAGTGCAAGCCGCCCACGAACGCGACCTTGACATCCCGCTAGCTAGTGAAGTGGAAGAAATCAGCGGACACGGCGTGCGCGGAACCGTCGCCGGACACCAAGTGGCAGTTGGAAGTGCGCGGCTAACCAATGCGCCAGGGGACCTGCAGACACTTAAACCCGGACACATCCGCGTTCATGTTGCGGTCGACGGCAAGTGGAAAGGCGCACTTGAACTAAGTGACGAAGTGCGTCCAGACGCGCCCGCCACCATCGCCACCATGCACCAACTTGGGGTAGAAGACATCATTATGATCACCGGTGACAGTCTGCCCACCGCGCAAGCAATCGCGGCAGAAGTAGGAATAAACGAAATAAACGCCGAACTACTGCCCGCAGATAAAGTAACCGCCATCAAACACCTAACCCACCCGGTGGCAGCGGTCGGTGACGGAGTGAACGACGCCCCCGTCCTCGCCACCGCCGATGTAGGTATCGCCATGGGAGCGCGAGGTTCCACCGCCGCTTCTGAAACCGCTGACGTAGTGATTATGCGTGATGATATTTACCGTGCTGCGCGGGCAATCGCGATCGGAAAACGCACCATGCAAGTAGCGCTACAAGCTATCGGGATAGGCGTAGGCCTGTCGATAGTGCTCATGCTGGTAGGAGCCAGTGGAATCATGCCGGCAGTGGTTGGAGCATTCATGCAAGAAATCATTGACCTGGCTTGTATCCTGTGGGCGCTACTAGCGGCTCGTCCCGGACGAGGCGAAACCCCAAACGCGAGTGGGCAAAACGAAAGTTCACCCGTCACCGGGACGAAAAATTTTGCACCTCACGCGAAAGTCGCGTAAAGTATTCGCGTGCCCAATAGTGAAACTAGCGGGTGAGTCAAGTGAAGAAAAATCACCTGACAACGCGGATGTGGCTCAGTTGGTAGAGCATCACCTTGCCAAGGTGAGGGTCGCGGGTTCGAGTCCCGTCATCCGCTCGGTCGACCACTCCAGGTGGTTTACCGTGGTGGGTTGGCCGAGAGGATAGGCAGCGGCCTGCAAAGCCGTAAACACCGGTTCGAATCCGGTACCCACCTCGGGCGATTGGCGCAGGGGTAGCGCGCTTCCTTCACACGGAAGAGGTCACTGGTTCGATCCCAGTATCGCCCACCACAATCACCTAAAGCTTTTTGCCTCCTGACGGAGGCAAAAACTATTTAAAGACACGTTACTAAGGTGACATAGCAAACAGCTGATTGATGCTGGAATTTTCCCGTGGACCACTAAGAAGTGGGAAACCGTAAAGTCCACGCAAAAGACCACTCATGCAACTGTGTAACAACAGAGAGAAGCGCCGTGAATAACGCCGACAACCCGCCGCTGAAAGCCATTAAACAGATGGGGAAACGGTGAGCTACCGGCTAACGCCCATAGACGCAGAACAGATGCGGATAGTAGCTGCCGGAGTGGTACCACTGCCGGTAGAGCAAAGCGCCGCATGGGACAACTACGACCAAGCACTCGAACACCCAAACATCGGTCGCTACCTGTTTTCCATAAACGACAAACCCGTAGCCCTGGTAAGCCTCAGCCTCTACCGCATGCGATTCGTGCCGTTCCTGTGGGCCAAACGCGGACCCGTATGGCTGCGAAGCCAAACCCCCGAAAACGAACACGCACTGCGCCAAGCCCTAGCAGCAGAAATTCGCAAACGCTTCCCGAAAATACCATTCATACGACTGCACGCCCACTACTCCCACCCGCAGTTAAAAGACCTACTCCAATACCTAAGCTATGACGAAACCGTTGAAGTAGACACCTGCGGGGGAGACGAAGAAAAAATACTCAACTCCATGTCTAAAGACGGCCGCAGAAGCATACGCAAGGCCATCACCAGCATGGCGCAAAAAGGTGCCACCGCCGAAGAACTCACAGGTATCAACTACCGCGCCTTCGAAGACCTCTACGAAGTGCTAGTAGAAACCGCTGAACGCGACGGCTTCCGCATCCACCCCATCAGCACGTACTGGACCATGCTTAATAGCCTTGGCCCCCAACACGCCCGAGTATTCGGAGTGCGCTACCGCGATGAAATCGTGACCTGGGTGATAGTACTTATCAATGACAAGAAAGCCTACGCCTACTACGGGGCGCACAGTGCACTGGGAAGACAAGTGTATGCCTCCCGCTACCTTGACTACTGGATCGCGAAAACCCTAGGGGAAGAAGGGATACTCAGCTACGACCTGATGGGAGTGGACTCCACGCGCTTCCCCAACCTGCATAAACTTGGCATCTACAAGCGTGACTTCGCCAAGAACAGCATCCAAATAGACGGAGCCTGGGACTACCCCATACGGCCACTGGCGTATCGCACCCTACAAAAAGTCGTCAAAACCAAACGAAACGTGAAAAACCTACTCAGCCGCGCAAACCGCAAATAACACCCACCACCAGCGCCACCAAGCCAAATGCGCAAACACCCGCCCCGCCCTCCTGCGGCAGGGGAGAGCCCAGTCGCAGACAATCGCACACAACAGAGTAGAATGACACTAGGAAAAACCAGGCGGCACGGAACCAAACGTGCACGCAAACAAAAGTAACGAGGAGAAACCCGTGGGGGAAATCGAAATCCGCGTCGATGGTCAAGCCATGAAAGTAACGGAAGAAACCACCGGTACACAGCTCTACCAAGATCGCAGCGAAATCATCGCAATGACCCTAAACGGGCAAGACGTGGACCTAACGCACCCGCTGCAAGCAGGAGACGAAGTAAACGGTATTAGCATCCACTCCGAAACGGGGCTGGCAATCCTGCGCCACTCCTGCACCCACGTCATGGCGCAAGCCGTGCAGCAACTAAACCCCCAAGTTGACCTGGGAATCGGCCCACCCGTGGCCGACGGTTTCTACTACGACTTCGGCAACGTAGAGCCCTTCACGCCCGAAGACCTGAAGAAAATCGAAAAACTCATGAAACGCATCGTGAAGGAAAACCAAACCTTCCGGCGCCGCGTCGTCACTGAAGAACAAGCACGCGAAGAACTAGCTGAACAACCCCACAAACTGTACCTAATCGGGGCGAAAAGCAAAGCCGACGCAGAAGGAGCCTCGGTGGAAGTGGGCGAGGGCGAGCTCACCATGTACGACAACGTCAACCGCCGCGGTGAAATCGTGTGGACCGACCTGTGCCGCGGCCCGCACGTGCCGTCTACCAAAATCATCGGGCAGGGAATTGCACTGATGAAAACCTCCGCAGCCTACTGGCTCGGAGACCAAAAGAACGACCAACTACAACGCATCTACGGCACCGCCTGGCCCAGCAAAGACGAACTAACCAACTACCTCACCCGACTCAAAGAAGCCGAACGACGCGACCACCGCAAACTCGGAACCGAACTGGACCTTTTCTCCTTCCCCGACGAAATCGGATCGGGGCTGGCATGCTTCCACCCCAAGGGCGGAGTCATCCGCATGGAAATGGAAGAATACTCCCGCAAACGACACCAAGAAAGCGGCTACGAGTTCGTCTACACCCCCCACATCACCAAGGGGCAACTATTCGAAACCTCCGGACACCTCAGCTGGTATAAGGACGGGATGTTCCCCGCCCTGCACATCGACGAAGAGATCGACCCCGAGACCGGGCAGGTCACTAAAGCCGGGCAGGACTACTACCTCAAACCCATGAACTGCCCCATGCATAACCTGATCTACAAGTCGCGGGGGCGCTCATATCGGGAACTACCGCTGCGACTGTTCGAGTTTGGGACCGTGTACCGGTACGAAAAATCCGGAGTAGTGCACGGCCTCGCGCGGGCGCGCGGGTTCACCCAAGACGATGCCCACATCTACTGCACGCGCGAGCAAATGAAAGACGAACTCACGCGGCTACTGACCTTCGTCCTAGACCTGCTCAAAGACTACGGGCTGGATGACTTCTACCTAGAGCTATCCACCAAGAACCCAGAAAAGTTCGTAGGCGACGACGAGGTGTGGGAAGAAGCCACCCGCACCCTGGAAGAAGTCGCCACTGCCTCCGGACTGGACCTGGTGCCCGATCCCGGCGGCGCCGCGTTCTACGGGCCGAAGATCTCAGTGCAAGCCAAAGACGCCATTGGACGCACCTGGCAAATGTCCACCATCCAACTGGACTTCAACTTGCCAGAGCGATTCAACCTGGAATACACCGCAGCCGACGGTAGCCGCCAGCGTCCAGTTATGATTCACCGCGCCCTATTTGGCGCCATTGAGCGTTTCTTCGCCATCCTCACCGAACACTACGCCGGAGCCTTCCCCGCCTGGCTGGCACCCGTACAAGTGCGCTGTATCCCGGTGGCGGAAGTATTCGATGACTACCTCATGGAAGTGGCGGACAAGCTGCGTGCCCGCGGGATACGTGTAGAAGTCGACCGCAGTGACGACCGATTCGGGAAGAAGATCCGCAACGCCTCCAAAGACAAGATCCCCTTCACCCTCATCGCCGGGGGTGAGGACGTGGAGGCCGCAGCGGTATCGTTCCGTATGCGCGATGGCAGTCAAGACAACGGGGTGCCCGTGGACGAAGCCATTGAACGCATCGTTACCGCCATTGAACAGCGAGTGAATAGCTGATGGAAAGTCAGTGGGAGGACGGGCGCGCCCTCGCTGGTGTGCCCGACTCATTCGACCGACTGTGGACACCTCACCGCATGGCATACATCGGTGGGGAGTCCAAGCCCGCCACCACCGACTCCAAGGACTGCCCGTTTTGCGTCGGCCCCAATCGCAGCGACGAGGACGCCCTCATCGTCCACCGCGGGAAAACAGCGTTTGTACTTATGAACCTGTTTCCATACAACTCCGGACACGTCCTCATCTGCCCCTACCGGCACGTATCGGACTACACCGAGATAACTGTGCAAGAACGCGACGAAATTAGCGCCCTCACCGCCCGCGCTATGCGTGTGATTCGGGCGGTAGCCAGCCCGCAAGGATTCAACTTGGGAATGAACCAAGGTGACGTTGCCGGAGCTGGCATCGCCGCGCACCTGCACCAGCATGTGGTGCCGCGCTGGCGCGGAGACGCAAACTTCCTGCCCATTATTGCCCGCACCAAAGCGGTGCCCGAGCTGCTGGCGGATGCCCGAGCGCGACTAGCTGCCGCCTGGGATGAAGTGGGTAGTAATTGCTAGGAAGTCACGGAAGATCCCTCACTCGCGCGGTGTTTTCCGCCCCGGTAAAACTTCTTGCCAAAGCGGGAGTGCGCCCCAATCACATCACCGTGGCAGGCACGGTGATAACGGTGGCGCTGGCAGTTACGCTGCTGGGAACCGGGCGGTGGGCGAGCGGTGCAATCAGCCTGGGAGTGGTGTTATTTGCTGACTCCCTTGACGGACTGTTGGCTCGTCACACCGGTCAATCATCGCGTTTTGGGGCGTTTTTGGACTCCACGCTTGACCGCATCGGTGACGGAGCCGTATTTGGTTCCCTGGTGTATTGGATAGCGATCGGAATGACCCCCGGGTGGGAGAGAACCTGGCTGCTGATCGCCAGCCTAATCACCCTGGTGGGAGCCACCACAGTGCCGTACGCGCGAGCCAAAGCCGAAAGTATGGGAGCTAGTGCCAGTGGTGGAATCGCCGAACGCACCGACCGGTTGGTAATCGTGCTAGTTGCGTGTGGTTTGCACGGTTTCGGACTGAGTGTTTGGCTGCCGCTGGTGGCTTTCACCTGGGTGGCATTGGCTACCACCATCACCACGTTCACCCGCGTGCTGCAAGCCCGCCGCACGATAGAGCAGGGGTGAGCAGTGGTTTTGCAAGAAGAATGGCCCATCGGCCCAATGGGGGTTCCCTACCGAAAAGCTGCACGCGTAATAGTGATAGATGAGCAGCGCAAACGTACCCTGCTAATACGCGGCCACGATCAAAACAACCCCACCCACACCTGGTGGTTCACCGTCGGTGGGGGACTGCACGAGGGCGAAACCCACCGCCAGGGGGCACGGCGCGAATGCTATGAGGAAACCGGTATCAAAGCCCCGGTACAGGCCCTAGTTGGGCCGGTCGTTGAACGCCGAGCCGCGATGTTCTTCGCCGACCGGATGCGGTGCCAGGATGAGAAGTTCTACCTGCTCTACACCACCCAGACACAGTTGGATAACCAGCGGTGGACAGCGGATGAAAAACAACTACTTGACGAAATGCGATGGTTCAACGCCGAGGAACTAGGGGCGCTGTCGCGGCAAAGCATTCCCATATACCCGCCCGAGCTTAAAGAGCTGCTCCCCAGGTTGCTGGAACGCGGTTGGGACGGGCAGTGCGTTAAAATCGACGAGTACAGGCAAGCAGGTGCCTCCCCAGTGGAGGGAAGCACGAAAGGATAAAGGACATGGCAGGTCACTCTAAGTGGGCCACCACTAAGCACAAGAAGGCAGCACTCGACGCGAAACGCGGCAAACTATTTGCGCGCCTTGTCAAGAATATTGAAGTTGCAGCTCGCACCGGTGGGGGAGACCCGGCAGGTAACCCCACCCTCTACGACGCAATCCAAAAAGCGAAGAAAAACTCCGTACCCGGAGACAACATCGACCGCGCCGTCAAACGCGGATCCGGCGCGGAAGCAGGTGGAGCCGACTGGGAAACCATCATGTACGAAGGCTACGGTCCCGGAGGGGTCGCATTCTTAGTGGAGTGTCTAACCGACAACCGCAACCGCGCTGCCTCCGACGTGCGCGTGGCGTTTTCCCGCAACGGCGGGTCCCTAGCGGACCCCGGCTCCGTTGCCTACCTGTTCACCCGTAAAGGCCTGATTGAGATCCCCAAGTCCGATGAGGTAGACGAAGACACCGTGATGATGGCGGTGCTTGACGCCGGCGCGGAAGAAATCACCGACGAAGGCGAAAAACTGCAAGTAGTTTGCGAAGCCACCGACCTGATCGCGGTACGTAGCGCCCTGCAGGAAAACGGGATCGACTACGATTCGGCCGAAGCCGGTTTCGTACCCTCTACCGAAGTGGAACTGGACTTGGAGGGCGTGAAGAAAGTTCTGCGCATGATTGATGCGTTAGAAGACTCTGACGATGTGCAAAACATCTTCACCAACTTCACTGCCTCCGATGAAGTGCGCGCCCAGCTGGAGGAAGAAGAATAACTCTGCCCACGGCCGCGCCAACGTCAAAGCCACGTTGGCGCGGCCTATTATTTGCAGTGTGGTCCGGGCCAGGGCAGTGAGCGGCTGGGACAGTCAAAGCAGCACGGGAATGAGGACGTATGGGAAGTATGAGAGTACTGGGGATAGACCCCGGAATCACCCGCTGCGGCCTGGGCCTAGTGGAAGTGGATGACTCCCGGCGGGCGAAACTGATTCACTACCAAGTGGCGCGTTCAGATGCCAAGCTCGCCACCCACTTTCGGCTGCGCACCATTGCGGACGTAATCGATGAAGTGATTGAAAAATACCAGCCGCATGTAGTTGCGATTGAACGAGTATTCGCCCAAGACAACCTCCAATCAGTAACCACCACTATGCAGGCCATGGGGGCCGCCATGGTGTGCGCAGGCAGGGCCGGACTACCGCTGGCGGTGCACACGCCCTCGGAAGTGAAAGCCGCCGTCACCGGGTCGGGGGTAGCATCCAAAGCCCAGGTACAGCACATGGTGGCCAGGGTGCTAAATATGGACAAGCCACCTAAACCAGCTGACGCCGCCGACGCGCTGGCGATCGCGATCTGCCACGCCTGGCGCGGCACCGGTCTGCAGGGAGCCCCAACAGATAATCGCATTGACGTGTCCTTGTCGGGCGGCGTTACCGCCCGCACCAACATGACCGCCGCCCAGCAACAATGGTCACAAGCCCTGGCTGCGAGTCGTCGGCGCGGAGCCGTCGACCCACGCGCTAAGCTGAAGACAAAACCAAAACGTTAAAGTCAGCTGTCGCTGACGAAGCTAACGGAGCTACACACACCACCCAATAGCCAAAGCGTTAACACCACAACGCTGCGAAAACCGCACAGGGATACAGAAGACGGAGGAACACGCAACCGTGATCGCCTTAATACAAGGGCGCGTGCACCACATCGGAGCTGACAAGGTAATCGTCACCACCACCGGTGTTGGATACCTAATACACACCAACTCGCGCACGCTCATGCAACTGCGTCACGGAGAGGACGTGGAACTACACACCGCCATGGTGGTGCGCGAAGACTCCCTCACTCTTTACGGTTTCCTCTCCAGCGACGAACGCGACACGCACAATGCCTTGCAGTCCGTTACCGGCGTGGGGCCACGCACCGCCCTCGCCGCACTGGAAGTATTCACCCCCGACGAACTACGACAAGCACTGGCGAACGAAGACGAAAAAGCCCTCCAGCGCATTCCCGGAGTAGGAAAGAAATCCGCCCAACGGTTGATAATCAACATTGGAGACAAGCTGGGCCCACCCAGCGCGGCGATGCCGGTGAAGCCAACAGTGGATGACACTACCGGTAAAGAAGTGGTAGCCGCCCTCGTGTCACTAGGATGGAACAGTGCGCGCGCTGAAGAAGCTGTAGCTCAGTTCGCCGGGTCAGGAATGAATACTTCCGACATGCTGCGCGCAGCACTAATCGCCCTGGGAGGAAACCATGGCTGAAGAAATCGAAAGAATGGTAGACACCGGTGCCGACGACGTCGAACGCGCCGCCGAAGCTGCCCTGCGGCCACGGCGACTAGAAGACTTCATCGGACAGCCGGTGGTTCGCAAGCAACTAGATCTAGTGCTCTCAGCCGCGCGCAGTCGCGCACGCACGGTAGACCACATCCTGTTAGCGGGCCCACCCGGACTGGGCAAAACCACCCTAGCGATGATCGTGGCCGCCGAAATGGGAGCGTCACTGCGTTTGACCTCAGGGCCAGCGATTCAACACGCCGGGGACCTAGCGGCGATACTTTCATCCCTGCAAGAAGGCGACGTACTGTTCATTGATGAAATCCACCGCCTGGCACGCACCGCGGAGGAAATGCTCTACCTAGCGATGGAGGACTTCAGGATCGACATTGTGGTCGGTAAAGGCCCGGGGGCGACCTCGATCCCACTCACGCTTCCGCCATTTACCGTGGTGGGAGCCACCACTCGCTCCGGCTTGCTGCCCGCCCCGCTGCGCGATCGTTTCGGCTTCACCGCCCACCTGGAATACTACGACGCCAGTGAACTGGAACGAGTAGTAACCCGCTCCGCAGCGCTGCTCGAGGTCGCTATCGACCAAAATGCCGCGGTAGAAATCGCGCGCCGCTCACGTGGCACCCCCCGTATCGCGAACCGCCTGCTGCGGCGCGTGGTGGACTGGGCACACGTTCACTCCGATGGGGACATTGACCTAGAAGCCGCACACGCCGCACTCGAACTATTCGAAGTCGATCCGCAGGGATTGGACCGCCTCGACCGGGCAGTACTCGAAGCCCTGTGCCGGCGTTTCCAAGGTGGCCCGGTGGGACTAACCACCCTGGCAGTAACGGTGGGGGAGGAAGCGGAAACTGTTGAAACCGTGGCAGAACCCTACCTGGTCAGGGAAGGGTTCATGATACGCACTCCGCGAGGGCGGGCCGCCACCGCGCAAGCATGGGAACACCTGGGGCTGCGGCCACCCCAACCAGATGGACTATTTGACTGACGGAATCAATCGTGACAATATCCCCAAAATCCGTCAACGAACTCGCAAAAATGCCCCGTTCGGCTTAGAATCTGCAAGGAACAGTTTACTAAGGAGTGCTTTGCTGTGGATCCCGTAATCTTAACAATGCTGCTGGTCGGCCTACTGGCCATGATGTATTTCTCTTCGCGCGGAAGCAAAAAACGCATGCAAGAAATGCAGCAGCTACAGCAACAACTTGAGCCAGGCACCTGGGTGCGAACCGGCTCCGGAATGTACGGAATCGTCGCCGACGTTGACGGCGAAGTAGTGATTTTACAAACCCCGCGGGGAGAAGAAAGCTACTGGAACATTAAGGCCATCAACTCGGTGGGAGAACCCCCGTTCGCATCCACGCAAGACGAGGACGAAAACGACCTTGACCAGGTAAACAACACCGGCCTGCAGACCGTTGAACCAGAGCTAAGCGAGGCAGCAGACCAAGTAGAAACTGAAGATGATTCCTACTCCACCTTGGAAGAAGAACCCATCGGAAACGAACCCGACGAGGACACGGACACCACGTCCTCGCGATAAGACTTCTTAAAACGATTCAAGCTACTCCAACTTAGTCACCAGCGCTAAGAAACAATCAAGGAAGCAACCGTGGCAAAAACTAAACGCAGTGCGTTTCGCCCGCTCATAACACTGGGGATTTTCATCCTCATCGCAGCCATCGCGCTGGGGGTAGGAGCGGCACGTAAACTAACCTCTCCCACCCCGGAACTGGCCCTGGACCTGCAGGGAGGAACCCAACTTATCCTCACTCCCACCGCGCAAGAAGGCGCCAAAGCAGCCCAGCCGATCACCGAACAGGACTTGAACCAAGCAATCGAGATCCTACGTAAGCGGGTGGACGCCTCCGGCGTGGCTGAAGCAGAAATCACCAGTCAAGGTGGCCGCAACATCGTGGTCTCCCTGCCTGGGCAGCCAAGTGAGGAAACCCTCGACCTGGTGCGCTCCTCCGCGGTCATGGTCTTCAGGCCGGTACTGCTAGCGTCCCACCCGACCTCCATCGGGCAAGACCTAGCCCTACAGCAGGCACAAGCCACGGCAACCCCGAGCGCGGACCCCTCCGCCGAACCCAGCGAGCAAGCCACCGAAGCTGAAACCGCAACCGCGACTCCGACCCCTAGCACTGAAGCCTCTGCCGCTCCCACTGCTCCGCCGGTGCCCGTAGATCCGGCACAAGCAGAAGCTGCCGCCCGCCAGGCTGCTGACCGCGACGGGGACGGAGAACTCAGTGACAAACCCGCCGCCGACCCGGTGGATGCCTCCGACCAGAACTGGATTACGGAAAAACTGCTCTTCGACTTCCTCATGACAGACTGCACCGACCCCGCCGCTCAGGCACGAGGATCGGCTGCCGATACGGAAGCCCCCACCATCGCCTGTGGTTTGAACGGTGACAGTAAGTACCTACTGGGCCCGGTTGAGCTGGAAGGTAAGCACCTAAAGACCGCAGCCGGCGGACAAGAACGCAACGCGCAAGGCGCCACCACCGGACGCTGGGTGGTACACATTAGCTTCGATAGCGAAGGAGCCAAGATCTTCGGTGAGCTATCCAAGCGCCTATACGACCTGCGTGGAGAAGACCCCACCCGCTCACGCTTCGCCATGGTGCTAGACGGAAACGTCATTTCAGCGCCCTCTATGAACGCCGCCATTTACGACGGTAACGCCGAAATCAGCGGTGACTTCACTCCGGAAACGGCACGCACCCTGGCCAACCAATTGCAGTTCGGATCGCTGCCACTGAACTTCACGGTGGAATCCGAACGCGCCATCTCCGCTACCCTGGGGGCGGACCACCTGGTGAAGGGACTGTGGGCTGGTTTAGCTGGCCTCGTCCTCGTGGTGCTCTACCTTATCTGGCAGTACCGCGGTCTGTCGGTCATCGCCGCTGGCTCACTATTGGTGGCAGCCGTTATCGTCTACCTGGCGATCGCCCTACTATCGTGGCTAATGGGATACCGACTGTCGTTGGCTGGCGTAACCGGCCTCATTATTGCGATCGGTATCACCGCGGACTCATTCATCGTTTACTTCGAGCGCATACGCGACGAAGTACGCTCTGGACAACCCCTGCAAACAGCGGTTCGCACCGGATGGGTGCGCGCGCGGTTGACGATTATTATCTCCGATATGGTGAACCTACTGGCAGCTATCGTGCTCTACTTCCTGGCTGTCGGCGGGGTACAGGGCTTCGCCTTCACCCTGGGGCTGACCACCGTGGTAGACCTAGTGGTTATCCTCATGTTCACCCACCCGATGATGGTGCTGCTAATCCGCACCAAGTTCTTCGGTGGGGGACACCGTCTATCCGGGCTCGACCCAGAACACCTCGGGGCCACCTCCGCAGCTGTCTACCGCGGACGCGGACAAGTGCGCCTGCCAGCAGGATCCGGTAAAGACAAAACCAATAGGTCAGGGATTAAACCTCAGATGAAAGCCCAGCCGGGGTACGCCTCCATCGCTCAACGCCGGCGCGAAGCCCAGCTGGAAGCACAACGCGACAACGCGAATGAGGAACCAACGCAATCGTCTGATACTACTACCGCCGACGAAGCGGCCAACCGCGCATCCGATAAGGAGCAGCAATCATGATGAGTTTCGCAGCCTGGGGCAACGCCCTCTACCACGGGGAAAAGTCTTACGGGTTCATCGAACGCCGGAAACTGTGGATCAGCGTGGGACTGGGGCTAATCGTCCTCGCCATGGCGCTGGTAGGTATACGCGGAATCAACCCTTCGATCGAATTCTCGGGCGGATCGCAGTTCTCCGTGGTTAACACCACCATCACCGACCAGCAGCGCGCCTACGACGTGATGTCTAAGTTCGGGGCCTCCAACGACACAGTAAGAGTATCGCAGCTGGGCACTTCAGGTATCCGAGTGCAGACCGCCCAGGTGGACCCCAACGAAACACGCGACATCTCCAACGCGCTGGCGCAGGCATACGAGGTCGAATCCCAAGACGTTGACGCCACCAACATTGGCCCATCCTGGGGTGGAGAAGTAACTCGTAAAGCCGCTAACTCCCTGGTTATCTTCCTGGTCCTGGTGGGCCTGATGATGACTATCTACTTTAAATCTTGGGAAATGTCGGTGGCAGCGCTATTCGCCCTCTTCCACGACATTTTCCTCACCGCCGGGTTCTTCGCCCTGGTTCAAGTTGAGGTCTCACCGGCAACCGTGATCGGTTTCCTCACTATCTTGGCCTACTCACTGTACGACACCGTGGTGGTATTCGACCGGGTGCGTGAACTGACCTCCTCAGTGACCGCGCAAGCTCGCTACACCTTCGGTGAACTAGTGAACCTAGCGGTAAACCAAACCCTGGTGCGATCAATCAACACCTCGGTGGTGGCGCTGCTGCCCGTGGGAGCCATCCTCTTCCTCGGCTCTATACTGCTGGGAGCGGGCACACTAACTGACATCTCTCTAGCTTTGTTCGTCGGCATGATAGCGGGAACGCTGTCCTCCATCCTGATCGCCCCATCCATGCTGGTAGTGCTGCGGAACCGGTCTAAGAAGATCAGCGCACACACGGCGCGAGTACTGTCTCAGCGGGAAGGCAAAACTCAAACGTCCGCAGATAAAAAACACGAACGCAAAGGCGGTAAAGTCAAAGGTGCGGGAAACCGCAAAGAACCAGCACTAGCTGACACTGCCAAAACCAAGAAAACGGACACAGAAACTAGCATCCGCGTACAGAATCCCACTCCGGGTCGCCACCTAGGGCAAGCAGCCCAGCCGCGCCGGAAGAATAGGAAGAAGAAACGATGAGCGCTGAACTCAAGGGCCGGCTAGGGGAGCTAATCACCTCCCACCTACGGGAAATACCGGACTTCCCCGAACCGGGGGTACTGTTTCGCGACATAACTCCACTTCTCGCTGACGGCAACGCCTTCCGCGAACTGATTGACGGCCTCGCCGACCACTACCGCGGTCGCATAGATGCCATCGCCGGGTTGGAATCGCGCGGGTTCATTCTTGCCGCTCCACTTGCCACCGCCTTGGGGCTAGGCATGATCACGGTACGCAAAGCAGGCAAACTCCCCGGACCGCTCATCGGCGTCGAATATGAGCTGGAATACGGCAAAGCACGCATGGAACTGCGGCCCGAATCAGTCCAACCCGGGTCACGAGTACTCATCATCGACGATGTGCTCGCCACCGGTGGAACCGCGGCCGCAGCAGTGGAACTAATCCGCCAGTGCGACGCTCAAGTGGCAGCCGTAGCGGTGCTACTAGAACTGACCGATCTCAACGGGCGGACCAAACTGCCCGGCATCACAGTGGAATCAGCGGTGGCGTTCTAACTTTTACCGCAAAGTCCACAATAGCGATACCGACAAGGGGCAATTCGCGACTCAACTGGTCGTGGATTGTCCCTTTCGTATTGATACCGGTATAACATGGAAAAATGACATCCCCACAACATGACTCCGCTTCAACGCACCCAGTTTCTGGTTCCCGGGTGCGTTCTGGACTTATGTGGTTCGGATCGCGCCGCCGCGCCACCGCGCCCGAGATTGAACCACTCATTCGAGCCGTAAGGGCACATCACCCCAAAGCCGACGTAGATGTCATTGAACGAGCCTACGAAACCGCCCGGCACTATCACGAAGGGCAGTACCGCAAATCTGGAGAACCATACATCACTCACCCCGTGGCAGTGGCGACCATCTTGGCGGAAATAGGTATGACTCCGCCAACACTGGTGGCGGCCCTGCTGCACGACACTGTCGAAGACACCGAATACACCCTGGAAGAACTCACCGCCGACTACGGTCCGCAGATAGCACTGTTAGTAGACGGCGTTACAAAACTAGACAAAGTCAAATACGGATCGAGTGCGCAGTCAGAAACCCTGCGGAAAATGATTGTGGCGATGTCCAAAGACATCCGCACACTTTTGATCAAGCTGGGAGATCGCCTACATAACGCCAGAACCTGGCAGTACGTCCCGCGCGACTCAGCGCAACGCAAAGCAAGAGAAACACTTGAGATATACGCCCCGCTAGCCCACCGGCTGGGAATGAACACCATTAAGTGGGAACTGGAAGAACGCTCCTTCATCACCCTATACCCGGAGATATACGCGGAAATAGACCGCCTGGTAACCGAACGCGCACCGCAGCGGGAAGAATACCTGCGCCACGTGGTGCTAACCATCGAAGAAGACCTGCGCAATGGGGGAGTGCGGGGAAAGGTTTCGGGCCGACCCAAAAACCACTACTCGATCTACCAGAAGATGATCGTGCGGGGGAAAGCCTTCGACGACATCTACGACCTGGTGGGTGTGCGCGTACTCGTAGAAACAGTGCGGGACTGCTACGCCGTTATCGGAGCCATACACTCACGCTGGTCACCACTGCCAGGGCGATTCAAAGACTATATTGCGACCCCGAAGTTTAACCTCTACCAGTCACTACACACCACCGTGATGGGGCCGCAAGGTCGCCCCGTGGAAATACAGGTACGCACCTTCGAAATGCATGAGCGCGCCGAATACGGTGTGGCAGCGCACTGGAGATACAAGCAAAACCCCAACGCCACCAGTGCCGATGCGGATCGGATGAATCCGCAAGAACAAATGAACTGGCTACGCGGCCTCATACAAATGGAGCGCGAAACCGGAGACCCGGAGGAATTCTTAGATTCACTGCGCTATGAGATCGCGGGAGACGAAGTCTACGTATTCACACCTAAAGGGGAAGTGCAAGTACTGCCAGCCGGCGCCACCCCGGTTGACTTCGCTTACGCGGTCCACACTGAAGTGGGGCACCGCACTATCGGAGCGCGCGTTAATGGCAAACTAGTAAGCTTGGAGTCAACCTTAGAAAGCGGAGACATCGTAGAGGTATTCACCTCGAAGTCTTCCAAAGCCGGACCAAGCAGAGACTGGCTGAAATTCGTTGCCTCCTCCCGCGCCCGGTCGAAAATCAAATCCTGGTTCAGTAAAGAACGCCGCGAAGAAGCCATTGAGATCGGCAAGGAAAGCATTGCGCGTGCGATGCGCAAGCAAAACCTACCGCTGCAAAGGCTCATGAGCCACGACACTGTCACATCGGTTGCTGCCGGTATGGGCTACAACTCCATCGCCGCCCTCTACGCCGCCGTCGGAGACAACCAAGTATCAGCCTCCAACGTGGTGAAGAAACTAATAGACAGCCTGGGTGGAGACTCCGGCACAGAAGAGACACTGTCTGAAGCGGTAACTCCCGGCGCAATACGACACGCAACCGCAACCTCCAGTTCCGGAGGAGTAGTCGTCGAAGGCATGTCCAGCAACGACGTGTGGGTGAAAGTAGCCAAATGCTGCACCCCGGTACCATCGGACCCGATTGTCGGGTTCATAACGCGCGGCCAGGGCGTGAGCGTACACTCACCCGAATGCGCCAACGCCATCGCGTTAAAGAAATCCCACCCAGAACGTTTCCTACCAGTGCGGTGGGACACCACGGCAGCAGCCGCCTACCTGGTACAGATAGAAATCAAAGCCCTCGACAGAGCCGGCCTGCTAGGAGACCTATCGTCAATACTGTCGGACTACCAGGTAAATATCCTCTCCGGCAACATGTCGACAAGTGCCGACCGCGTGGCAACTACCAGGTTCACCGTGGAAATGGCAGAAACTTCAATGCTAAACGCCATTATGGCTGCGCTGCGCAAAGTGGACTCAGTGTTCGAAGTGCGCCGCGTCCACGGTAACCGGCCACACCGAAAGAACAAGTAAACCACTGCGCACGCAACACCAAAAGTAAGGAAAAAGGTTTGGGGCTTAGCCAACTGGCTAAGCCCCAAACCTAAAGACTGTCAGCGCAAATCTGACAAGCCCTAAACGTGGTTAAGAACCACTAAAGGCTAATCCACTGCGCCTTGAATCTGATTAAACCACGCCCGCTTAGTTTCCAAAGCCTCAGTAATGGACTTAACCTTAGCGTCATCGCTCGCAGTCTTAGCCTGCTCCAGTTCTGCCTCCAGCTGGGCGATCGAATCCTCCAACTGGCCAAGCATCCCCTCGGCACGGGCCTTAGTAGTGGGATCGGTACGTCGCCACTGCTCATCTTCAGCGTCTCGAACCGCCTTCTCCACCGCCCTCATACGGCCCTCAACGCGCGAAACATCCTGACGCGGAACGCGGCCAGCCTCATCCCAGCGATCTTGAATGTCACGAAGCTTAGCAATGGTAGCTTGCAAATCCTTAATCGGCAGCAAAGCCTCAGCTTCTTCTAGAAGCTGCTCCTTAACCTCCAAATTCGCGCGGAACTGGGCGTCAACCGCTTGGGAGTTAGCCCTACGAGCATCGAAGAAAACCTGCTGCGCCGCTCGGAAACGCGCCCACAACTGGTCATCTTCACGCCGCGCAGCATGACCCGCCTGCTTCCAGCGTTCCATCAAATCCCGGTAAGCTCCAGCAGTCGGACCCCAATCAGTGGAGTTTTGCAAAGCCTCAGCTTCCTCCACCAGCTTTTCCTTCTTCGCCTTAGCCTCCGCCTGGCGAGCCTCACGCTGGGAATAAAACTGGCGACGGTGACGGTCGAACTTCGTACGAGCAGAGGAAAAACGCTTCCACAAGGCGTCCTCATCAGCCCGATCCAAACGCGGCCCTTGCCGCTGCAACTGTTTCCACTGCTCTAGCAAATCACGCAGCTGCTGGCCGGAGTTCTTCCACTGCGTGCGAGCCGGATCCTGCGCGGCAATAGCCTCAGCTTCCTCCACCACCGCAGTGCGTTCAGCTAAAGCCTGCTCCTTCGCCGCGGCCCTCTCCGCCTTCGACTCCTCCTTACGAGCCTTACCGCGCTCATGTAACTGCGCTACACGTTCACGCAAACCATCAATGTCGCCAACCACCGCAGGCTCCACCATGGACTCATCCAAAGTCTTCAAACCCTGATCAATATCACGGGGACTCAAAGTTGGAAGTCTCATCTCAAACAAGTTAACCGTAGCTTCCAAATCCAGGAAACGACGAGTATACAAAGCCAAGGGATCGCTCGGAACCTCATCCGGATAGGAACCAACCAGGCGCTCGCCCCCAGCCTCACGAACCCACACCTGACCGTCCTCGTCAACCCGACCGAACTCAGCCGGATCAATATCAGACGGCGCACGCACTACCACTGCGGGGCCAGCCGCATCAGTATCAGGCTCACTAGCCTCGCCCGCAACATCTGCGGACGAGTCAACCGAAACTGCCGACTCGTCAGCAACCACACCCCCTAAACCAGTGGCATCAGCATCTACCGCAGCTGAGCCCTGGGGAGCATCAGCAACGGAATCTACCGGCTCAGCCGGTGGGGTAGTAGCAGGTTGTGGGACGTCGGAAACTGGGGTGTTCTCTACGGGATCGCTCACGTTATTCCTCACAGGACGGGGTGGGCTTTGCAGCCAGACCGCTCGACAAAACTATCAGCACAGGCGCGTTACCTCTGCAATCTCCCATCCTATGCCCTAAACGTGGTGTTGCGCACATGGTTTCAATCTGCAAGAAACTCATTACCGCTCTACAAACGCCCACCTAGTAATATGAAGATATGAAAATCCAAGCTATCCCGTCCCCAATGCTTGGCGAAAACGCATACATCGCGCACGCAGCAGACACCAACGAAGCACTCATTATCGACCCCGGATACGGCACCGCCGAGCGCATCAAGGACTACCTGAAACAAAACCAACTAACAGCGGTCAACGTCCTGCTCACGCACGGGCACCCCGACCACGTATGGGACTGCGCTGCCTTCAACGCTCCCGTGTGGATCCCCGGGCCCGACTCATACCGACTCCAAAACCCCATGGCGCACCTGCCATTCCCCCTAGAACTCGGCGGACAAAGCTGGAACCGCCCCGCAGACATCCGCGAACTGCCAACCCAAACCATCACCCTCGCCGCAGGCATACCAGTGCTAATGGTCCCCGCCCCCGGGCATTCAGAAGGCAGCGCAATATTCCTCACAGAAGTCAGTGCGGACGAAGAACTACAACTAGACGTACCCGGCCTGCCCCCCGTGCACCCCGCACAAGGACAAGCCCAACCACTAGCCTGGTGCGGAGACGTAATCTTCGCTGGCTCCGTGGGGCGAACCGACCTGCCCGGAGGCGACGAAACCCAAATGCGACACACCCTGCGAACCCTCGCAAACGCCATCGACCCCGCCACCTGGCTGCTACCGGGCCACGGGCCAGCCACCACCTGGGACATCGAAAAACGTACCAATCCATACGTGATAAGAGCGCGCGAACTCGGATAAAACCAGGAAAAGTTCCCGGACTCAAAACCCCACTACGCTGGATGGTGAATAAGCACCCCCAACAGGATCTGCCATAATAAAACTATGTTTGCACGTACATCTTTATCAGGCTTTCCCGAATGGCTACCCGGCGGACGCATCGTCGAACAAAACGTCCTCGACCACCTGCGTGAAGTATTCGAACTACACGGGTTCACATCCCTGCACACTCGCGCAGTAGAACCGGTAGGGGAGTTACAACGCAAAGGGGAAACCTCTAAAGAGGTCTACGTGCTCTCACGCATACACGACCCGCAGGCGGAAGTTACAGATAAAACCCTCGGACTACACTTCGACCTAACCGTGCCGTTCGCACGCTACGTCCTCGAAAACCGAAACCAACTGGCATTCCCCTTCCGCCGCTACCAAATCCAGCACGTCTGGCGCGGCGAACGCCCCCAAGACGGACGCTACCGAGAATTCATACAAGCAGACATCGACATCGTGGCCGACGGCGACCTGCCGAGGCACTACGAAAGCGAACTACCACTGGTGATGTTCGAAGCGCTCAGCGCCCTACCGATACCACCGGTGACCATCATGATTAACAACCGCAAAATTGTGCAAGGCTTCTGCGAAGGAATCGGAGTCGACGACATCGACGAAGCATTGCGGGCAATCGACAAAATCGCCAAAGTCGGACCCGATGGAGTCAAACAAATCCTCACCGCAAACGGCGTCAGTGAAGAACAAGCGGACAAACTCCTCGCCCTCGCAGGTATCCGCGGAGGCAAAGAAACCATCACCAACGCAGTCACCGCCCTCGGAGTAGAAAACGAAACCCTACAACAAGGCCTGCAAGAACTAAATCAAGTACTGCAAGACACCCATGAACAAGCAGGCGACCACATTGTCGCCGACCTTTCAATCACCCGAGGCCTGGACTACTACACCGGCACCGTGTACGAAACCATCATAGAAGGTCACGAAGACCTCGGATCCATCTGTTCAGGAGGGCGGTACGACTCCCTCGCCAGCGACGGCAAACGATCCTACCTGGGCGTGGGGATGTCGATCGGGGTATCGCGACTACTATCGCGCATGAGTTCACAGCAGATGATTAAACCCACCCGCACCGTGCCCACCTGCGTGCTAGTGGCGGTAGCAAACGAGCAAACCCGAGGCGAATCCAACGCAGTTGCCCGCGTACTGCGGCAAAGAGGAATCGCCACGGAAGTTTCTCCCAAAGCCAGCAAATTCGGTAAACAAATCAAATACGCCGACAAACGCGGGATACCGTTCGTGTGTTTCCTCGAAGAAGACCAAAGCGTAACCGTAAAAGACCTGCGCACCGGGCAACAAGAACCAATCGACCCCGCAACTTGGATGCCAGCTGCCGAAGATCTAAAAGTAAGGGTAGTGTCTGATAACTGAAGTAGTCACCGGTAACCATTCTTAGGCACGTGCGCAGGCGGCAATCCCGCTAAGATGGTAAAAGTTATGTAACCACAACTTGAAGTGGATCAGCAGATAGCGCACAGCATGGATGCATGCAACGCCAGTTTCGGCTCCAAGGAGGAACGCAACGATGGGTGGGGAAGACACCGGTTTGAAGCAACTGCTGCAAGAACTCCACACCCTCAACCTGCCGTTAGAGCTGTCTGGAGTTGAAGGCGCACGAGCCAACCGCAAACGCAGCTACGACCGCCTGCGCGACCACATCCTACCCCGATTAGAAAATCTTGACGCCCCACTACTATGCGTCGTCGGGGGATCTACCGGGGCGGGTAAATCCACCATAGTTAACTCCCTACTGGGCAGGATAATATCGGCCTCCTCCGCGGTACGCCCAACCACCCGTCGCCCCATCCTGATGCACCGCGCAGAAGACACCAACTGGTTCGAACGCGGACATGTCCTACCCGGACTAGCCAGAGTACGGGTGGACTCCGCAGCTGGACCTTCAGAACCCAGCAGTGGCAGTCACAAAGAACTAGAACTGCGGCAAGTAGACACCGTACCCCACGGCATAGCAATATTGGATGCCCCCGACCTCGATTCGGTGGTGGACGATAATCGCGAACTTGCCCGTCAACTACTGGACGCGGCGGACCTGTGGGTATTCGTAACCACCGCCGCAAGATACGCCGATGCTCTACCCTGGCAAACCCTGCGTGAAGCGGCACAGAGAAATATTGCTGTAACCATCGTCCTCAACCGCATACCACCGGGAGCGGAAGAAGAAATCCACAGCGACCTCACGCGGATGCTTGCCACCGCGGGACTGGGAAGAGCACCGATCCTGTGCATCAGTGAACAAGCACTCAATAGTGCCATGCTTTCACCCGCAACCCTCACGCCACTGCGTAACTGGCTAACTTCCCTTGCCGACACCGCCCAATCGCGTCGCCACACCGCCAGACGCGCAGTATACGGATCGGTACGCACCGTCCTCGCCGACAGTACGAAACTAAGCGAAGCTGTCCAGCAGCAGGCACAAGTGCTCACAGATGCGAACGCTACCGTAGACAATGCCGCGCACCAGGCGCGCCGCTACATTCGCAGTAGCGCCCAAAAAGGAGCGCTACTACGTGGGGAGGTACTCAACCGCTGGCAAGAAGTATTAGGAACAGCGGACCTAGGAAAAAGCATCGACGCATCCATCTCTTGGGTGCGAGGCAAACTCGCAGGAATCTTCGGGAACCAGAACGACAAACGCGCTGAACCAGTCCACGCCGCCATCGCAGACAACCTCACCACAGTCATAACGACAGCAATAACAAGAGCTGAAGACGAAGTACGCGCGGCGTGGCGACGCGACAACGCCGTGCGCTTATATGAAGAAGCAACGCCACCATTGGACGCCGGCAAAGTCCGTATGCAAGCGGATAAAGTAACCCGGCAATGGCAACACGATCTGCTGGAAATGATCCGCGAACAAGGCGGAGCACGCAAAACCGCAGCACGAATGTTAGCGGTGGGCGTAAACCTGCTGGGCGTATCGCTAATGGTAGTGATCTTTGCATCCACTGGCGGACTCACCGGCGCGGAAGTGGGTGTTGCGGGAGCCACCTCGGTAGTTGCCCAGCGGCTACTGGAATCGGTATTCGGTAGTAAAGAAGTCGCAGCCATGACTAAACGCGCGGTACAACTATTAGATCGACGCTGCACCGACCTGATAGAAAACGAACTCAGCGTATTCCACGAAGCACTGCCACCAACCCCAGACGCCGAAACCTTTAACGCTGCTGTCGCACACGTGGCTAAGCAGTGGGAAGCCGCCCACCAGCGGATACTGCAAGGAGCTCCCGGCGCTCCAAATCCCGAATTGGCTGACGCCGGTACACCTGAACTCAGCCCCGCGCGAACTCCGATGAGGGAAAACGACCCCCACTGGGAAACCGTGGAAGGGGAGTAAGCATGAAACGCCACCGTCGTAACCAGGACATCAGGGAACGAATAAAAGACCTAACCGAACTAATATCACTGGCTGCAGAAGACCTGGAGCCAGATCTCTTAGCCCAGGTCTCTGCTGTAGCGCACCGAGCAAAAGAACGGCTAGCACTGAACCCGGACATAAGCGTGGTGGCCCTGGTTGGAGCCACCGGATCGGGCAAATCCAGCTTGGTAAACGCATTAGTAGGAGCCGACGTAGCCCAAGTCGGAGTGCGCCGCCCCACCACCACCGAAGCCCTGGCCGTGTGCGGAGCAGGTAAAGACACCAGCGAGTTGCTTGACTGGATGGGGGTAGCTGGCAGGGTAATAGTGCCCGAAGGTGCCGGACTACCTGAAAACGTTACTGTTATTGATCTGCCCGACATCGATTCCGTTGACCGGGCAAACCGGCAAATTGTGGATCGTCTAGCCGAGCGCGTAGACGTCCTCGTGTGGGTCGCAGATCCACAAAAATACGCTGATCACATTCTGCACCACGAATTCGTCCGCCCGCTTGCCCACCATTCACGAGTCACCTTGGGGGTACTGACCCAGACCGACAGGCTTACGCCACCTGAAACGCAAAGGGTCAAAGCCGATCTGACGCGACTACTGCACGAGGACGGAATCGTAGACCCGCAGGTGATAGCTACCTCGGCGGTAACTGGTGACGGCATTGAAACCCTACGCGCAACCATCAGTGAAGTAGCGAACCAGCAAAAACAGGAAGCGGGACGACTCAACGGCGATGTTGACTGGGCTCTTTCCCAAATCGCTCAAGCACTCGGGGTGGATAGTTTCACCGCTACTGCCGCCTACGACGAATGGGAAGGAAAACTTCAAGAGGCAGCCATCCAAGCCGCTGGAGTCAAGTCGATATGTCAAGCCGTGCAGCGAGCTTATATACACCGCGGAATACGCCACTGCGGGTGGCTCCCCACACGTGGGATAAGAGCGTTGCGCGCAGATCCGTTGAAGCGACTACACCTGCAAGGAGACGGCAGCGACCAGGTGCACTCCCTACCAGCGCCCTTAACCAGCGAAGAAGTACTTCACGTTCAAGCGCGTGAAGCATCCCAAGCGATAGCAGAAAACCGCCCCCACACCTGGCGTAGTCGCCTTTATACGCAACTGCGTGAGGACTTCGTACAAATCAGTCAAGAACTGAACCACGCGATTTCATCCACCGACCTGCGGATGGGGAACAAACCCCCAAAAAGCTGGCGATTCTTTAACGCACTGCAGTGGATATTTTGGGTCATCTCACTGGCGGCAGCAGTATGGCTCGGGGCGATTGTCATAGCCCGAAACTTCCTGCTTTTGCCTTGGAACCCTCCATATTGGGAGGGATTGCCGATACCAACACTGTTAGTGGGTGCGGGGATTGCCGGCACCGTGCTGATTGCCTTAATCGCAACGGGATTCGTTAGATTAATGGCGCGGCGAAGACAAAAGCAGGCCTGCCGTGCACTTCGCCAAGCGGTTGGGGAAGTAGTTAGCCGGGAAGTGTGGGTTCCATTGCTGGGTGAACTCCAACGCCAAGAGCGGATTGGAAATATGCTCGGCAAAGCCAACCCAAAGTGAAGGTACTAACGTTAACCGGTTAAAGTGAAGGAACTAACGCTGGTGGCGCCGATCGTGAAAAGAACGTTTCGCGGATTTAGCGCTGGCTAGATCGCGGCGTTTGTGACGGTTCGCGTTACGCTTATTCTCCGATCGGGAACCACCTTTAGAACCTGTATTCTTAGGGCCGGTATCTTCACGAATCCGCAGGCGCCTACCAGCGATCGTGGCTCGCCCGATCTTATTGGCCGCATCCTGGGACAGGTGTCCAGACATTTCTACCAGAGAGAATGTCGGGTAGATTTCTATACGCCCCAAATCCGAACCATTCACCCCGCCTTCGCCGGTGATGGCACCAACGATCGCGGCGGGTTTAACACCGTCTTTCTTTCCCACTTCGATGCGGTAGCGTACCGGGAACCCCGAGGACGTTGGGCGTGCCCCGCCACGCGAACGGGCCTTCTTAGCGCCGCGACCAACTTCGAATACTGCGCTGACGAAGTTACCGTCCTCGTCCACTTCCTCTTCCCAGCGGACCTTCCCTCCGCCGCGGCGAGTGTCGGAGGCAGGTTCCAAAGCACCCGTTAGGTCCGCTAACAGGCCGGCTGCTACTTCCAGTGGAGATAGGTCTAAGGAGAAGCTGAAACTCTCCACCAAATCGGCGAAGTCGGTTGTATCTGTTTCGATGAGTTGTTCACGGCGCTCATGTAGTCCCGACAGTAAGCGCTTAGCTCGAAGTAACCGTACCTGACCCAAGGTGGGGATGAGTGCAGCTTCCATTTCGGTGCCAGTTAGCTTTTCTATCACTTTCAGGCGCGGTTCTTCTCGGGGAGTGAAGAAAGTTAAGGCCCGTCCCTGACGGCCTGCGCGACCGGTGCGTCCGACTCGGTGCACGTACGCTTCCGCTTCGCGGGGCACATCGAAGTTAATTACTAAACCGATACGCTCCACATCTAAACCACGAGCAGCTACGTCAGTTGCCACTAAGACATCTAAAGACCCCTCACGCAAACGCGTGACAATCCTTTCGCGTTCGGCTTGAGAAACGTCCCCAGAAATAGCTGCCGCTTTTAGGCCTCTACGGGTCATATCTGCGGCGACTTCTTCAGCATCGATGCGGGTACGTACGAATACGATGGCGGCATCCTCGGAGCGCGCCACCAGTACGCGCCATAGGGCTTCCAACTTATATTTGAAAGGGACCACCGCATAGGTTTGCTCCAAGGTGTCAGCCACGGTGGCTGGTGGAGCAACCGAAATATGTACCGGGTCGACTAAGTGCTTTTGTGCTACCGCTTCAATAGCGGCAGGCATGGTGGCTGAAAATAGGGCAGTGATGCGCTCTCCGGGGGCAGGAACAGAGGCCGCAATGGTATCGACGTCTTCAGCGAATCCCATCCTAAGCATTTCGTCTGCCTCATCGAGCACGAAAACTCGTACTGCCGTGCAATCCAACTTGCCTTTTTCAATCAGGTCGATGACTCGGCCAGGCGTTCCCACCACCACTTGCGCGCCATCTTTTAGCGCTTTGAGTTGGGGAAGATAGGAAGCTCCCCCGTAAACAGTCACCACGTTTACCGCTTGGACGCTGGCTGCAAAAGCCTCCACCGCTTTTGAACTTTGTAGAGCTAGTTCGCGGGTGGGCGCCAAGATCAGTGCTTGCACCTGTTTCAAGTTGGGGTCGATGTAGGTAAGGAGGGGGAGGGCGAAGGCTGCGGTTTTACCTGTGCCTGTCTGCGCGACACCCACCACGTCACGGCCTTCAAGTAGTGCAGGTATCGCTTCAGCTTGGATAGGTGTGGGGGAGTTGAACCCCATTTTTTCTACTGCACTAAGAACATTTTCTGGTAGTTGGAGGTCGGCAAAAGTAAGGTCGGTCATAAATTCCTGGATTCTGAAAATAGAGGCAGCGGGGCGCGTGTAAGCGCATCCAGCGCCCTGTCAGGATCATCCTTGCGCCCGACGTCGTTGAATAGGCTAGTGCGCTCAAGCCTACACGCAGTAGCGGTCAAAACCGCGATCACCACCGGGTGAATTCCCGCACATGTTAAGGCAAACTCTATGCGTGTATGTGTTTTGCCGCTAATAAACCGGCGGCAGCGGTAACCACTGCAAGGGCTGAAGCCGGGAGGAATACCACTGCTGACCACCACGTGCCCGCCGCTGCCACTGGCGTCATCCCCATGGTGACACTGAGCGCTAGGGCTGCGATCCCCATACTCAAGGCGGGGCCTACTGAGTCAGCTACTTGCAACGCAGAAGATACCTGGCCATGCTGGGATTGGTCCGCCATACTCAACACTAGGTCGGAGGTGGTGGCGACGGCCAGGCCCATACCCAGACCGGTTATAGACCAACCGATAAGGCCGACCACGGGGTGGATTCCCACCCACGGCAGAGTCATCGCTACTACTGCTCCGGTTAAGACTAAGCCGGTACCTATGAACGGTAGAGAACGGCGCTTCTTGGGGACAGTGATGCGGGCTTGCAACCAGGAGCCAATAGTCCAAGTGATAGTTCCCATCGCGACGCCTAGACCGGTTTGTAACGGGTGCCAGTGGTGTACCCGTTCGAGCACAAGCGGTACGAAGGCTTCCGCGCCAATCATGGAAGCCATGATTAGCAGGCGAGTGGAAATGATCGCGGGAATACCGGGAACAGCTTTAAGAGCCCCCGCGGGCAGAAGGTAACGCAGCGCTACCACCAGCAACACGCCCGCTGCGACTACTGCTAGCCAGCGTTTAGCGTCGGTGAAACCGCCAGCTACCTGCCAAACCGTTATGGCGGTAGCGAACCCGATTCCGGCGAGCATCGGCACTTTAGGGAAGTTGTCCCAATCCTTCTTAGCGACTTTTGTGCGGTTTACGCTTCGCACTAGCGGAACTATTGAAAGCGCTGCCATGGGAAGCGAAATCAGGAAAACGATGCGCCAGGAAAAGTGGGTGATTATCCAGCCAGATAGTGCCGGCCCCACCATAGACGGAACTACCCAGGCGTAGGAGAAAGCGGCGAAGAATCGCGGGCGTTTGGAAGCGGGAACCAGGGCACCGATGAGGACGTAGAGCGGAACTATGATTAGGCCTCCCCCTATGCCTTGTAAGGCGCGGGCGAAAGCGAAAACTACCAGGCTTGGCGCCAATCCGGCGGCTAACGCTCCCAGTGCGAAGAGTGTAAGCCCACCGTAAAGGCACACTCCCACGCCGCGGTGATCAGCTAGCCAGCCAGCTACCACAGTGGAGACAACCTGCATGGCGATGGCGATTCCAGATACCAATGCAAACCACTGGTCGGGGCCAAAGTATTTAACCACTGTTGGCATGGCATTGATTACTGCCATGGCTTCGAAAGCGCCGGTGGTGATCAGGATTAACGCGCCTACCATCAGATCGCGCTCCGTGGTGGAAAGCGACCTTGAGGTGGGAGTATCGACAGCGCGGGTAGAAGACTCAGGAACACTCACGTTCCACATATTACGTGATTATTCAACTGGGCTAGTCTTCTGTTTTCGGCCTTTTGTAGTGGGCAGCATCAGCACTGCAGATGTAGGGCCGGTCACAGTCATCGGGGTGATTTGGAGAGGGTTGCGATAACGGCATTAGAATATTCACTATGCGCCCGCCCGTTCAGCGGTGACGCAACTGTAAGGAAGGAACGCTAAATGCTGCGTACATGTGAAATAGGAACCTTAAACGCCCAGTCCATTGGTCAGACTGTGACCTTAACCGGGTGGGTTGATAGACGACGCGACCACGGTGGCGTCGTTTTTGTGGATCTTCGCGACGCTTCTGGGATTGCTCAGGTTGTGGTTCGTGACGAGGACGTTGCCCATCTTCTGCGCTCAGAGTTTGTTCTGCGGGTAACGGGCGAGGTCTCGCGCCGTCCCGAAGGCAACGAGAACCCGAACATTCCCACCGGGCAGATCGAAGTCCTAGGTGACGACATCGAGATCCTCAATACTTGTGCGCCTTTGCCGTTCCAAGTATCCGCACACAGCGAGGAAGGCAATAAAGTCGGGGAAGAAACCCGCTTGAAGTACCGTTACCTAGATTTGCGTCGCCCTGCTGCCCAGCACGCTATTCGTTTGCGTTCGAAGATTTCGCAGGCCGCCAGGCGGGTACTGGACGATGAAGGGTTCGTGGAGATTGAAACTCCGACGCTGACCCGTTCAACTCCTGAAGGTGCGCGTGACTTCCTGGTGCCGGCGCGCTTGTCGCCCGGATCGTGGTACGCCCTTCCTCAATCTCCCCAGCTCTTTAAGCAGCTACTGATGGTAGCTGGAATGGAACGCTACTATCAGATTGCTCGTTGCTACCGCGATGAGGACTTCCGTGCAGATAGGCAGCCGGAGTTCACCCAGCTTGATATTGAGATGTCTTTCGTCGAACAAGACGACGTGATTGCGGTGGCGGAAAAGGTCCTTGCCGCTGCCTGGGCAACCATCGGGTATGAGGTGCCGTTGCCGCTTCCGCGCATGACTTTCAAAGACGCGATGGAAAAGTACGGTACTGACAAGCCCGATCTGCGTTTCGGTTTGGAGATCACCGACCTGACTGAGTATTTCAGTGACACTCCCTTCCGCGTCTTCCAAGCTCCCTACGTGGGGGCAGTGGTTATGCCCGGTGGCGGGTCGCAGCCGCGCCGTACTTTCGACAAGTGGCAAGAATGGGCGCGTTCGCGCGGTGCCAAGGGACTGGCTTACGTCACTGTCGCTGAGGACGGCACCCTGGGTGGTCCGGTAGCTAAGAATATTTCGGAAGCGGAACGCGCTGGACTGTGCGAGGCTACGGGAGCCAATCCGGGTGACTGTATTTTCTTCGGCGCCGGAGCAGCTGATCAGGCGCGCGCGCTTTTGGGGGCAACCCGCCTGGAGGTGGGGCACCGAGTTGGACTCATCGATGAAGACAAGTGGTCTTTCGTTTGGGTGGTAGATGCTCCCTTGTTTAAGCCTTCGGGCCAGGATGACGATGTGGACTTGGGACATTCGGCGTGGACCGCGGTGCACCATGCGTTTACTTCGCCGAACCCGGAGTGGATCGATCGTTTCGAAGAAGATCCCGGCAACGCTTTAGCTTACGCTTATGACATTGTCTGTAACGGTAACGAGATTGGCGGTGGCTCCATCCGTATCCATCGTCGTGACGTGCAAGAGCGTGTCTTCAACGTTATGGGCATTGGGCCGGAAGAAGCACAGGAGAAGTTCGGTTTCCTCCTGGATGCGTTTAAGTTCGGCGCCCCTCCCCACGGTGGGATTGCTTTCGGTTGGGACCGCATGGTGATGCTACTAACCGGTTCGGAATCGATCCGCGATGTGATTGCATTCCCCAAATCCGGTGGTGGTTTCGATCCGCTCACTCAAGCTCCGGCTCCGATTACTGCTGAGCAGCGCGCAGAAGCAGGAGTTGATGCCCAGCCCGAGGACGAGGACGAGGACGATGACGCCGCCGCGCAGGCTTCGTCCTAAGCAGTGGGCTAGGTTGGCAACCAGTGGGTGCGTGCCTGCGCGACCCTTGGTGTCGAACCGGGTAGTTTAGAAGATTTTGGCTCCCAGCGTTCACGCTGGGAGCCAAAACTTTGTTGTCATCGTTTTGTGGAGTTAGCGCCGGCAGTGGCGTTAGCTTATGGGAGCGGATTTGCGTCGCTTCAATACCCGCCATATCAGGTAGGCAAATGCCGCCAATACTAGCAAGATTGCCAGCAGTGCCAACACTGGAATAAGTAGGGCAGTGAAGGCTAGGAAGAAGGAGGTTACGTCCCCGGTTGCAGACATTACGGGTGCTGCCAGCCCTGCGGTGGAGGCATTTGCTACCGGGCGCGTAAACATTTTCGCCAGGTGGAAGGCTAAGGCGATGACTGCTCCCGCGATGAAAGGCCCCCAGGTGAAGGCGGCGGAGTTGGGGTTGAACATCTGATCGCCAGCTAAGGCTGAGGAGAACACGATCCCACCTGAGGCTGGACGCACCAGTGACTGCACGGTGTCGTTGACGGTGTCGAGCACGGGGATTTTATCGGCGAAGAATTCGACCACTAGCAGTACTGCTACACCGGTTAGAACCCACCCGTTGGATACCCAGTCCCAGCCGGCTGGTAGTTCCACCAGCGAGGTATACCGGTCCATGAGGCCAAGTATGAGCATGGGGATGTATGCGTTTAGTCCAGAGGCTGAAGACAGGCCGATTGATGAAATTAGATCCATGGTGCTGATTTTAGCTAGTGGCTGACTTCAGTGCCCAAGATGCGCTGCGGCAGACGGTGGCGTTGGTGGTTGTTAGGATGAATACATGAGCGTTATAGAAATTCACCCAGTTAATCCGCAGCCGCGCCTAGTGAAGCAGGTTTGTGAGGTTCTCACTTCAGGGGGAGTAGTAGCCCTTCCTACTGACTCTGGCTATGCTATTTGCACTCAGTTGGGTAACAAGGATGGGATGGATCGTATTCGCCAGATCCGCGACTTGGATGAGAAGCACAATTTTTCTTTGCTCTGCCACAGTTTTTCGCAGTTGGGCGCACTTGTGTTCGTTGACAATAAGGCGTTCCGCACTATTAAAGCCTTGACTCCGGGCCCTTACACTTTCATTTTGCCCGGTACTAAGGAAGTGCCGCGTATGACTTTGAATAAGAAGAAGCACACTGTGGGCGTTCGTCTTCCCGACCACAACATTACCCAGGCAGTGGTGGAGGAACTGGGTGAGCCGGTGCTGTGTTCGACGTTGATTATGCCCGGCGAAACTGAAGCCTTGTGGGATCCTCTAGAGGTAGAGGAAAAGGTTGGTAGTTTTGTGGACATGATCGTCGATGGACCGGTTGGGAACGAGGGCGTAACTACGGTTATCGATTTTACGTCCGGTAGCCCTGAGGTGGTACGTGAGGGAGCGGGAAGTGTCGAGCTTTTCGACTGACGGCGAGCAATGGGCCAGCCGACACGAGCATTGGTCGTTGCCCCAGCCTGCCAAAGTGGCGGTCCTGATTTCTGGCCAGGGTTCGAATATGCAGGCTCTGGTGGAACAAGCTCCCAACATCGGCATCGAGGTGGTTTTAGTGGTGGCGGATCGGCCCCACACCGCTGGCCTGGCGTGGGCAGAGGACCAGGGCCTGTCCACCGCGGTGGTCGCGGTTTCTGATTTCGCTACCCGCAGCCAGTGGGATGAGTACTTGGCGAATGTGTTGTGTGAAAGCGGCGCCGACCTGGTGGTTAGTGCCGGGTTCTTGAAGCTACTCGGAGGCCGCGTCCTTGCTGCCTTCCCCGGTCGGATTATTAACACTCATAACTCTTTGCTTCCCTCGTTTACGGGCACTGATGGCCCAGCTCAGGCCCTGGCTGCGGGGGTGAAGCTAGCGGGCGCCACGGTGTTCTTGGTCGATGCGGGGATGGATACTGGTTCGATCTTGTCGCAGACGGCGGTTCCGGTGTTGCCTGCCGATGATGAAGACAGTTTGTTAGATCGTATTAAGGTAGCTGAGCGTAAGCAGTTGGTGGATACGGTGGCGAAGATGGTTTCGTGCGGGTGGTACACGCGAGGACGTGTGGCGCATTTGGCGTGTGAGTGACGTTCCTTCGGGTGTGGCGTGCGATAACTGCTGGTGAGCGTGAGGACCGACGTGGATTTATTTGAGGCTTCTTTAACTGCAGATTCGGCGGTGGCGCAACCGTCTGTGGGCGCCCCGCTGGCGGTGCGTTTGCGGCCGCGGACGGTAGATGAGGTTTTGGGGCAAGACCACCTGCTGGAGGCGGGGTCGCCTCTGCGTCGTTTGCTGTCGGGCTCTTCCGGTATGGCGGGAGTGTCTTCGGTGGTTTTGTGGGGGCCGCCAGGGGTGGGTAAAACTACTTTGGCGCTGTTGATTGCGCGCGATAGCGGGCGCAGGTTTGCGCAGGTGTCTGCGGTTGAGTCCGGGGTGGCGGCGCTGCGCAAGGTGATTAATGAGGCCAAGGCGCACCTGCTTGCTACCGGTGAGGAGACGGTTCTTTTCGTCGATGAGGTGCATCGGTTTTCTAAGTCTCAACAAGACGCCTTGTTGCCGGCGGTGGAGAACGGGTGGGTGACTTTGATTGCGGCCACCACGGAGAATCCGTCGTTTTGTGTGATTGCACCGCTCCTTTCGCGTTCGCTACTGCTGACGTTGAATTCTTTCAACACCCAAAGTTTGAACGCTGTTATTGACCGGGCGTTGTCGCACGAGCGTGGTTTTAATGGTCGCTTCACCCTTTCGCCCCAGGCGCGTGAGTCGCTGTTGCGTTTGTGTGGCGGTGACGCTCGCCGGGTTTTAACGTTGCTGGAGGCGAGTGCGGGCGCCGCCGAGGACGTGGGGGTCTTTGCGATTGACACTGACCATGTGCAGCAGGCAGCTGATGCGGCGTTGGTGCGTTACGGTCAGGATGAGCATTACGATGTGATTTCGGCTTTCATTAAATCGATGCGCGGTTCGGATGTGGATGCCGCGATTCACTATTTGGCGCGCATGGTGGAGGCGGGGGAGGACCCGCGTTATATTGCTCGGCGGATTGTGATTTGCGCCAGTGAGGACGTGGGGATGGCAGATCCGCAGGCACTGGCCATTGCAACGGACGCGGCGCGGGCGGTGGCGTTCGTGGGGATGCCGGAGGCGCGAATTATTTTGGCGCAGGCCGTCATAGCGGTTGCTACTGCTCCGAAGTCGAATGCGGCTTACGTGGCGATCGATCGGGCGATTGCGGATGTGCGGGCGGGCAAGATTGGTTCGGTGCCGATGCACTTGCGTGATGGTCACTATCAGGGTGCGGAGCGTTTGGGACACGGTAAGGGCTATGAGTATGCCCATGATGCTGAGCATGCGATCGCTGCCCAGCAGTATCTTCCAGATGAGTTGGAGGGGCGGGAGTATTATTCCCCGACTGAGCGTGGTTTTGAGGCAGTGATCACGTCTCGCTTAGCAAAGGTGCGAGCGCGCCTGAAGATGCGCTAAACTTCTAAAGTTGCTCAGTTATGGGCAGCAAAGACCTGGGGTCTTAGCCGAGGGTAGGTTTTCTACCCGGTGGTGGCCCCATGCGCCGTTGGCGCATGATTCATGAAACGAAACAGGAAGGTTACTTTCTTATGCCTAATCGCGCTCGCCGTCAGGTGCGTCTTTCCCGCGCCCTCGGTATTCCGTTGACCCCGAAGGCTGCTCGTTACTTTGAGCGTCGCCCCTACGGTCCGGGTGAGCATGGCCGTGCTCGCCGTCGTCAAGAATCCGACTACGCTGTGCGTTTGAAGGAAAAGCAGCGTCTACGCGCTCAGTACGGTATTCGCGAGGCCCAGATGCACCGCGCTTTCGTGGAGGCTTTGCGGGCTGAGGGTAAGACCGGTTCGAACTTGATTGAGCTGCTGGAGATGCGCCTGGATGCGCTGGTTTTGCGCGCTGGTTTTGCGCGCACCATTGCGCAGGCTCGCCAGGTGGTTGTACACCGCCACATCCTGGTTGACGGCAAGATCGTTGACCGCCCGTCTTTCCGGGTGAAGCCGGGACAGACTGTGCAGGTGAAGCCGAAGTCCCAGACCGCGGTGCCTTTCGAGGTGGCGGCTGCTGGTGTTCACCGCGACGTTCTGCCTGAGGTTCCGGGCTACTTGGATGTCGATTTGGAGCGCCTGCGTTTCACCCTGGTGCGTCGCCCAGAACGCGCTGAGGTTCCCGTGATTTGTGACGACCAGCTAGTGGTCGAATACTACTCACGCTGATGCTTTAATAGCCGCAGGCACCTTGCTTTCCTTTTTGGGGGTAAGGTGCCTGCGCTGTATCTGGCCGCTAGTATGGTGGCGGTATCCCTAAAATCCAGTTCACTTCTGAGAAGGCTGACAAATGCGTACTGCTGAGATCGCTAAGCGTTGGAAAGATTACTTTGCTCAAAATGGGCATGAGATCCGACCTTCTGTTCCTTTGGTTTCTCCGGATCCTTCGATTCTTTTCACCATTGCCGGCATGGTTCCTTTCATTCCCTACATTATTGGGGCGGAGAAAGCTCCTTGGCCGCGGGTAGCCTCGGTGCAGAAGTGCCTGCGTACCAACGACATCGATAACGTCGGGCGCACTACTCGCCACGGTACGTTCTTCCAGATGAATGGGAACTTCTCCTTTGGGGATTACTTCAAGGAGGGGGCGATTAACTTCGCCTGGGAGCTGCTGACCGGTGATGTCAAAAACGGGCATTACGGCCTCGATGGCGATCGCATGTGGGTGACCATTTGGGAGAAGGATGATGAGTCCTATGATGTTCTCACCCGCGGTATCGGTTTGGATCCGAAGCATATTGTGAAGCTGAAGCGGGAGGAGAACTTCTGGGATACCGGTCAGCCCGGCCCGGCGGGTCCGTGCGCGGAGTGGCACTACGATCGCGGTCCGCAGTTCGGTCCGGAAGCTGAGGGCGGCACGGTCGATCCCGGTGGCGACCGCTACCTGGAGGTTTGGAACCTGGTTTTCGACCAGTACCTACGCGGGGAGGGTAGTGGTAAGGACTACCCGCTGCTGGGGGAGCTGGATGAAAAGGCTATTGACACCGGTGCGGGCTTGGAGCGTCTTGCCTTCGTTTTGCAAGGTAAGAACAATATGTATGAGATTGACGAGGTGCGTCCGGTTATTTCCGCTGTTGAGCAGCTGAGTGCGCGCCAGTATTTGGGTGGTGATCCCGAGGACGATGTGCGCATGCGTATCGTGGCTGACCACGTGCGTTCGGCGATGATGCTGATTAACGATGGGGTAGTGCCAGGTAATGATGGGCGTGGCTACGTGTTGCGTCGTTTGATTCGCCGGGCGGTGCGTTCGATGCGTTTACTGGGTGTGGATTCGGCGACTTTGCCTGATTTGTTCCCGGTTTCGCGCGATGCGATGAAGGCTTCCTACCCGGATTTGGAAACGAACTGGGATCGCATCAGCGATGTTGCCTACCATGAGGAAACGGCTTTCCGGCGTACCTTGGCCGGTGGTACCACGATTTTGGATACCGCGGTGACGCAGGCTAAGGCTAGTGGTGGTAAGCCCCAGCTTTCTGGGGAGCAGGCGTTTGCCCTGCACGATACTTACGGGTTCCCGATTGATTTAACTTTGGAGATGGCGCGGGAGCAGGGTGTCGGTGTTGACGAGGCTCGTTTCCGCGAGTTGATGAATGAGCAAAAACAGCGGGCGCGTGCGGATGCGTTGAAGAAGAAGTCCGGCCACGTTGATTCGCGCGTTTATCACGATATTTTGCAGCATATGGGGGAGCAGCCTCAGTTCGTGGGCTACACGGATGCGTCGGTGGCTACCAACATTACTGGGATTTTGCATGATGGTAAGCCGAGTGAGACGGTGAGCGCTCCAGCCGATGTTGAGATCATTTTGGCGCGCACCCCGTTCTACGCGGAGATGGGTGGCCAGCTACCTGACCACGGCACTATTCGCACTGCCGGTGGTGGCATTGTGGAAGTTGATGACGTCCAGGCCCCGATTAAGGGTATGCCGGTGCATCGTGGTCACTTGGTGGAGGGCACTATCGCCGTCGATGAGGGGTGCGTGGCTGAGATTGACACGCAGCGGCGTTTAGCGATTGCGCGGGCTCATACCGCGACCCACATGGTTCACCAGGGGCTGCGTGAGTTCTTGGGTGAGGGCGCAACCCAGGCGGGTTCGGAGAATTCGCCTTCCCGTATGCGTTTTGATTTCCGCCACCATGCGGCGGTTCCGGCTGAGGTGATGGCGGGCGTGGAAGAACGCGTGAATGCGCGTTTGGCTGATGACCTTTCAGTTACCGACATGATTACCGATCTAGATACCGCTAAGGCGATGGGCGCTACCGCTTTGTTCGGTGAAAAGTATGGTGACCGGGTGCGTGTGGTGGACATCGGTGAGGGCTGGTCGCGTGAGCTTTGCGCGGGTACTCACGTTCCCGCTACCGGCCGTGTGGGGCGGATTGCGATTTTGTCTGAGTCCTCGATTGGCTCGGGTGTGCGCCGCGTGGATGCGCTGGTCGGCGATGGGGCCTACGCCCTGCAAGCGAAGGAACATGCTTTGGTTTCCCAGCTGTCTGCGATGTTGGGCGGTAAGGCGGAGGACCTTCCGGGGCGGATTGAATCCTTGATGCGTAAGTTGAAGGAAACGGAGAAGGAACTGGCGGCGCTTTCGGCGGCGCAGTTGCTCGATCAGGTTCCGCAGTTGGCGCAGCAGGCTAAACGGGTGGGCAAGTGCCACGCGGTTTTAGCTGACTTGGGTGAGGTCGGCGCAGCCGATCGTTTACGCGATTTGGCCGTTGGTGTGCGTGACCGTTTGGGGGCGGAAGCCTCGGTGGTGACGTTGCTGGCTCACCACGGTGGTCGCGTGCACGTGGTGGCTGCCACCAATGAGGCGGCCCGCGACTTCGGTTTGCGTGCCGGGGACCTGGTGAAGACGGCTACTTCTGTGCTTGGTGGCGGTGGCGGTGGCCGCCCGGACTTGGCGCAGGGAGCGGGTAAGGACGCGTCGCAGGCAGCGGCGGCCTTGGACGCGGTGAAGCTGGCGGTGGAAGCGAAGTAATGCGCCCGGGCGTGCGTTTGGGGGTAGATTACGGCGGCGCTCGTATTGGGGTGTCGGTGAGCGACCCCCAAGCTAGCGTGGTGCTTCCTTTAACGGTGGTGCAGGCCGATCCTTACGGGGACGAGGACGTGGCGGAGGTCGCTGAGATTGCCCGCGAACGTGAGGCGGTGGAGATCATCGTCGGCTACCCTCGCCACATGTCAGGTAAGGTTGGCAGTTCGGCGCGTGCTGCGCGCAAATTCGCGGTGAAACTTGGTCAGCTGTGCCCGCATCTGCGGGTGGCGTTGGTTGATGAGCGACTCACTTCCGTGCAGGCGCAGGCGCATTTGTCTCAGATGCAGGTGTCGACCCGTGAGCGTAAGGGTAAGGTCGACCCGATTGCGGCGGCGATTATTTTAGAAACGGCTTTGGAGATGGAGCGTTCTACTGCCCGCCCAGCGGGGGAGACAGTGTGGCGGCCGCGGTAGTTTGCGTACCTGCAGTGGTGGTGGCAACTGTAGTTAGCGTCCTTCAATGGTGCGTGTGGGCGCGTTAGCTTTGCGCGGGGTTTGCCTGCCGCGGTTAGTTAATGGCAATGTTTGGGGTTTGTGCTGGTAGTCTGGAGAAATGAAAATTGCCTTTATCGTCTTCTGGCAGTCTTTAGCTAGGGGCGTTGAGGCGCGTAGAGTTTGACGTGTTGGTGTGACGCCAAGCGGGAAGGTGTATGCAACGCTGTGAGTGAGCAAGACCCCCAATCGCAGTCGGGTGCGCAAAATGTTCGTCCGTCGGGCTTACCGTCGCGGCGTGACATTATTCGCGCGCGACAGGAGGCTGCTGCGAAGAGTCGTATGCAGCGATCCGCCGCTCCTGTGCGTGATGGAGTTCCACCGCGCGCCAGTAGTAGTCCTAAGACTGGGGCTGACTCTTCGGATGGGCAGTTAAACGCAAGCAGCACCGGGGATGTTCCCACTCCCGATTCGCGTCGTGAACAGGGCGCCAGTGGGTCGGGCAATGCGACTCGCCCCGGGGTGCCTACTCCTGTACGTTCCACAACCCCGGCAGCGCCGGCTGCACCTAGCGTTGAACCGCAGCAGGGGCGAGCAGGGGAAAGCAATATCCCTACTGCCGCTAATGCGCGTGAAGTTCCTAAGCCCGCCGGCTCCGCCGGTGGTGCTTCCCCGGTGCTGATGGACCCGCTCACTACCGGGGTGCGTTCGCGGCGCATCGAGGTTGAGCGTAAGCGTTTGCGTCGCAAACGACGCAATGCGAAGATCCGTAGTTTCTTCATTTTGCTCACGGTTGCCGCAGTGTTGGCGGGGTGTGCGTATATTTCCTTCAAATTGCTGTGGAAAGACGGTTCGGTGCAGGTCTCGGATGACTATCCCGGTCCCGGCACTGGCTCGGTGGAGTTCGTCATTAACCCCAGCGATACGGGTGCCATAATTGGTGCGAACCTGGTTAAAGCTGGGGTCGTGAAGAGTGAAGAAGCGTTCTTAGTGGCGTGGAATGACAACGCTGATGCTACTTCGATTCAGCCGGGTACCTACCAGCTTAAGAAGCAGATGAGTGCGGTGCAGGCGGTAGCTGCGCTATTAGATGAAACTAGACGTTCTTCGAATGCGGTGACGGTGATACCTGGAGCTTCGGTTAAGGATGTCACCGAGAAGATGAAGGCGTTCGCGAAGTTTAGTGACGAGGACGTTGACGCCGCCGTGAAGGATCCTGCCGCTATTGGTTTACCCGCGGAAGCTAACGGCAGTTTGGAAGGCTGGTTAGCTCCGGGGACCTATGAGATCCATGTGGATGAGAAGCCCGCGCAGGTGCTTGAACGCATGGTTAAGGGCACGGTTACCACCCTGGAGGAGCTGCAAGTTCCACGTGAGCAGTGGCATACGGTGTTGACGAAGGCTTCGATCCTGGAGATGGAAGTCAATATCGACCGCTACTTGCCGCAGGTGGCGCGCGTGATTGAGAACCGTTTAGCGAACCCCGCAGGGGAGACCGCTGGGTTCTTGAACATGGATTCGACCGTGAACTATGGGGTGGGGCGTTCTGGGGGTATTCCCACCGCCGATGACTTGGAGAAGGATACGCCTTATAACACTTACATCCACAAGGGGCTTCCGCCTACGCCGATTGCCTCGCCTTCGCGCGAAGCGGTCGAGGCTACACTCAAGCCCGCTGACGGGGATTGGTTGTATTTCGTAACTGTCGATCTGGACAGTGGGGAAACCAAGTTCGCGGTGACGAAAGATGAGCATGATGCCAATATCGTGCTGCTGCGGCAATGGTGCGAGGCCCATAAGGATAAGTGCTAACGGTGCGTGCTTTCGTCATAGGTGATCCTGTAACGCATAGCCTCTCTCCGTGTATTCACAATGCGGCCTACGCCCATTGCGGCGTGGATGCTGCCTTTTCCGCCGTCACCGTCTCTAAAGATGACCTAGCCGGGTTCGTTTCGGACTTGGCCCCGGATCTTTTGGGCCTGGCGGTGACGATGCCTCACAAGCAGGCAATCATGCCGTATCTGGACGCGATTGAACCTCTTGCGCAAGCTGTTGGCGCAGTGAACACGGTGGTGCTCAGCGGCAATGTCCGCACCGGTTTCAACACGGATGTCTACGGCATCGCCCAGGCTTTGATCCACACTGCGGGCGAGGACGTTCACTTCGCCAAGGGAGGGAGCGCGGTGATCTTGGGGGCGCGCGCTACCGCCTCATCGGCGTTGGCGGCATTGGGCCAGTTGAAAGTGGGACAGGTCAGTGTGGTGGCTCGTAACTTCGGTGGTCCGGGTTCGATTTCACTAGCGCAGACCCGTTTGGGAGTTAGTACTACTCCGATTCCTTGGCGGGATGAAAAACGTGTGGTTAGCGCTCTTGAGAGCGCCGATATCGTGGTCTCGACCCTGCCGGCGGGGGTGGCTGACCACTGGGCGGGGAAGTTCGACGTTAAAGCGGGTGCGATCGTGCTTGATGCCGCCTACGATCCGTGGCCGTCGAAACTGGCTCAGGCTGCTTCCAGTGGGGGAGCACTGGTGTGTTCGGGCCATGAAATGTTGCTCTACCAGGCTTGCCAGCAGTTCACTTTAATGACGGGTGAGCCCGCTCCCGTTGAGGTTATGCGGCAGGCTTTGGAGGAGGCTGTACAACGCGGTTAGTGAGTGTCTAATCGGTTGGAGTGATGGGAGAAGGTCGTAAATGCAACCGAATGGGGGAAGAAACGAATGAACTCCGCACTCTTATTGGTCAGCCTGTGGGCTTTCTTAAGTGGCGCGCTGGTTAACTTGTGGCTTAACAATGACGGACGCGAAGTCCTAAAAGACTACTTACCCGCGCAGGATTTACCCACTCGCACCCGGGGCTTTTACATGGTTACCTTAATGCAGGTAATGACGTGGTCCCTAACCGCCCGCGACCCTCTACTGGCAGTAAGCGTAAGTGTGATTGCTTTACTCGCGACCTTGGCTTGGGTTGATGCTTTAACTCACCGCCTGCCGACAGCGTTAATCAACGTCGCCACCATGATGGTAATTTTGACGATCACGGTCACGGTATTTTTGAGTTTTGCCTACCCACTATTTCCCGCCCCGCGCGGAGGATATGAAGTCTTATTCGGCGCCGTTACGGGTGCTTTAGTGTGGACGGTGCCGTTGCTGCTGGTGCATCTTGCCGGTTTGGGACTAGGGCGTGGCGACGTGCGGTTAGCCCCCGTGCTGGGCATGTGGCTGGGTGCCTACGGAGCGGGAGTGGCCTTTGGTGGTTTGGTTTACGCTTTCTTAATCGCCGGGGCCGTGGCGATTTGGAAGTTAGCTACTAGGAGGGCTACTTTGCACTCTAAGATTGCGTTCGGCCCTTCCATGGTGGGCGGGGCACTACTGGGTTGGGTGACGCTGTCGCGCGCGATTTCTTGGCTGTAGGCTCCACCGCGGGCCGCGCCCCTGGGGGTGGTCGTCTCACAGTCAGAACCTACCCGCGACCTTCTACCTGCCCTGTGCCAAACTAACCGTATGATGAGATGGTTGAGCGCAGGGGAGTCACACGGCCCTTCTTTAGTTGGCGTCCTTGACGGCGTACCGGCGGGGGTTGAGTTAACCAGTGAACACATTAAAGCCGCCTTGGCACGCCGGCGCCTCGGTTACGGGAGGGGCGCGCGACAAAAGTTCGAACAGGACGCGGTGCGGATTCTTGGGGGCGTGCGCCACGGCGTTACTCTAGGTTCCCCAGTGGCTATCGAAATCGCTAATAGTGAGTGGCCCAAATGGGAAGTGGTGATGAGCGCCGACCCGGTGGACCCAAGTGACTTACTTATTGACGCGGGCACCGGGGATGAACGGGAGGTGGCGCGCAACCGGCGACTGACACGTCCTCGTCCGGGGCACGCTGATTTCGCGGGCATGATGAAGTTCGACCATGCGGATGCACGCGCGGTTTTGGAAAGAGCTTCAGCGCGTGAGACCGCCACGCGCGTGGCAGTGGGGGAGGTAGCTCGCCGTTTCCTGCAGCAAGTGGCGGGTATTGAGATCGCCTCCCAGGTGGTGCAGATCGGTGAGTGCAGGGGCGACAATGCGGCTTTCGATGCTTTGATTGCCAAGCACGGGCCGGCTAAGACTCGGGAGCTGTTGGACGCTGACCCGGTGCGCGCCGCGGATGCTGATACCAGTGCGGCTTTCGTGGCGGCGATTGATGCCGCTCATGCCAACGGGGACACCATCGGGGGAATGGTGGAAGTTTGCGCTTACCACCTACCGGTCGGGTTGGGTAGCTATACGCAGTGGGATGAACGCCTCGATGCGCGCCTGGCTGCAGCGTTAATGTCGATTCCTTCCGCTAAAACGGTGGCGGTCGGTGCCGGGCAGGGGCAAGTGAGCGCGTTGGGTTCGCATGCGCATGACGATATCTTCCCCACCGATGACGGTGGCGTGCGGCGCAGCAGTAATCGTGCTGGCGGCGTCGAAGGTGGGATGAGTAACGGTGAGCCAGTGCGAGTCACGGTGGGTTTCAAACCGATTTCTACTGTTCCCAGGCCGCGCGCAACGATTGATTTGCGTACCGGTCAGGGCGCCCCTGCCTTGCATCAGCGTTCCGACACTTGCGCGGTGGTGCCGGCGGCGGTGATTGCTGAGGCGATGGTTGCGATTACTTTGGCAGATGCGGTGATGAAGATGTACGGTTCGGGGTCGGTGGAGCGGATCCGGCAGGCGGTTGCCACCCACCAGCGCCAGGTGCGTTCGCGTTTGCAGGGCGAACAGCGCGAGGACGCCTCGTGAGCCGCGTAGACACGGTTGCCTTAGTGGGGTTGCCAGGCAGTGGTAAAACCAACCTCGCTCGCGCCTTGGGTGAGCTTTTGGGGTGGGAGGTAATTGACTTGGATGATTACCTGCAGATGCGTAGTGGTCGCACCATCGCCGAGCTTTTCCAGTCGGGGGAGGAATGCTTCCGCCAGTGGGAGCACCGCTGTTTAGCGCAGGTAGTTGGTAGGAAACGGTGCGTGATCGCCACCGGTGGCGGAGTGGTGGAGCGCGCCGATAACCGCGACCTGCTTAACCAGGTGTTCACGGTTTTCCTAGATGTCTCGGTGCCGGAGGCGCAGCGGCGCACCGCGAAGAGCAATCACCGTCCCTTGCTCAAAGGCGGCGGTGATCGCCTGGCGGCGTTGGCGGAGCGCAGGCTGCCGTGGTACCGGCAGGTAGCGGATGTGACGGTGGAGGTAGATGACGCTCCCAAGCACGTTAATTTTTCGCGCCTGCAGCAGGCTTTGACTGAGGCTGGGGTTATTACCGGTATTGACCGGGGCGAAGACGAAGACACAGGTAGGTGAGGTCGTGAGTGAAATACAGGTGCATGCGGAGCACACTTATCCGGTGCACATTGGTGCGGGACTGTTAGAAGATGATCGTTTCTTTAGTTTCAGCGAATATGAACGCATTTTGCTGATTCATCCGCCTACCTTGCAGCCGCTGGCTGAGCGCCTAGCTGAGCGCTGGGCTAAAACTCACCAGGTGCGCTGTTTTTGCCACCCTGACGGCGAGGCCGGCAAAGACGTTAGCGTACTGGCGCAGGCGTGGGAAGAGGCCGCAGCAGCGGGGATCTCCAGGCGCGACCTGGTGGTCGGGCTGGGCGGTGGGGCTACTACCGACCTAGCTGGTTTCGTGGCAGCCACGTGGCTACGCGGGGTGGACGTGGTGCAGATTCCCACCACCTTACTGGCGATGGTGGATGCCGCGGTGGGGGGAAAGACCGGGATTAACACTGCAGCTGGGAAGAACCTAGCGGGAGCGTTTCATTCTCCGCGCGCGGTAGTGGCCGACACGGACACGTTAGCTACCCTGCCTGCGGAGGATTTCAACGCCGGGATGGCGGAGGTCATTAAATGCGGCTGCATTCGTGACACTGAGATTTTGCAGCTGGTTGAAGGCCGGCGCGTTAAAGCCGGCGACCCGGTGGTGAGGGAACTGATTGAACGCGCTGTGAAGGTAAAAGCTGAGGTGGTGGGAAGTGACCTCAAAGAAGCTGGAATGCGCGAGATCTTGAACTACGGTCACACTTTGGCCCACGCGGTAGAAAAGCTTTCCAACTATCGTGTCCGCCATGGAGAAGCGGTAGCTATCGGCTGTATCTACGCCTCCATAGTGGCGTTTTTGCTGGGGTATTGCCAGTGGGAGTGGGTGGAAAAACAAGAAGCGATTTTTTCCGCACAGGGTTTACCGACGAGCTGGAGTGCCGAGTCTTGGGAGCAGATCTACACGGTGATGAATACCGATAAGAAGGTTCGCTCCGGTCAAATCCGCATGGTGCTAACGCCGCAACCAGGTAGTACCCGGGTGGAAGCCATTCCTGGGCAAGTGTTGGAACAGGCCTGGACGGTAATGCAAGACCATGAGTTATTTCACGGTAATAGCGAGGACTGAAGGTGGAATACATTATTTTCGGGGTAGCTGGCGCGGGTAAGACCGCGTTGGCTCAGGCCCTAGCGGAAGCAACCGCCTTACCTGTGATTGAACTAGATGAAGAGGTAGCTCGGGTGGCCGGCCAGCCGGTGGGGCAGATTCTAGTGCGAGAAGGCACCGATGTGGCTTTGCGCTGGCAACGCGAACTAGCGGAGCAACTACTGTCCACGCTTCCGGACGAGGACGACACCGAAGGCAGGATACTGGTGCTGGGGCCGGAGGTGGTGACACAACCACAGATACAAAAGATTCTTAGTGACAACTCAACCTCGCGTGTTCTTGTTGAGGTGACAGCTGACTTAGATACGCTAATGCGCCGCACGGGGTTGAATGCGCCCCGCACAGTTGGTTTTGGCCCGCTGCGAAGGACATTCGCAACAATGGTGGATTCCTACCGGCAGGCTTGGGATGGGCTGGAGCGTGAGATCATGGACACAACTACGATCGAAGCTAGCCAGAATGCGGCTTCGCTACTCGCATTAGTGGCGGCGGCGCGGTATTCTAAAGCCGACTGAAAACTGCCCGCACAACTACAAGATAGGTGAACTCGTGGCAACAACTAACGACCTGAAGAACGGTATGGTTCTGAAAATCGACAACCAGCTTTGGTCTGTCGTTGAATTCCAACACGTCAAGCCCGGTAAAGGCCCCGCCTTCGTGCGTTCGAAGCTGAAGAACGTCCTGTCCGGTAAAACCGTGGATAAAACCTTTAACGCCGGTGTCAAGGTAGAAACCGCCACCGTTGACCGCCGGGACATGACCTACCTGTACCAGGACGGCAACGACTATGTCTTCATGGATGCCTCCACTTACGACCAGTACCTGGTGGGCGGCGACATCATTGGTGACGCCAAGCGCTTCCTGATGGAGAACCAATCCGCCATCGTTTCCATGTATGAAGGTAACGTGCTGTTCGTGGAGCTTCCCGCCACCGTGACCTTGGAAATCACCTACACCGAGCCGGGACTGCAGGGAGACCGTTCGAACGCGGGAACCAAGCCTGCCACGCTGGAAACCGGGTATGACATTCAGGTACCGCTGTTCTTGGAGCAGGGAACCCGCATTAAGGTTGATACTCGCACGGGTGAATACGCAGGACGCGTCAACGACTAATGAAGGAACGCTCTTTCACTTCCCGCACGCGCGCCCGCAAGCGCGCGGTCGATGTCCTGTTCGAAGCTGACCAGCGAGGCTTGTCGCGCTACCGCGAAGACTTGCTGGACCTACTTGACCAGAGGCGTACCATAACCGCTGCGCAGACCCCGCTGCCTCCTTACGCTATCGAGGTAGTGGAGGGCGTCGCGGAACACCTGTACGACATCGATGACTTGATTGCTACCCATTCAACTAACCGCGACCTGGATCGGTTACCGGCAGTGGATCGGGCGGTATTGAGAGTGGGCGTGTGGGAGATTCTATGGAATGAGGACGTCCCCAGCGTCACTGCCATCGATGAGGCGGTGATTATTGCGAAAGCCGTTTCGGCTGATGACTCACCTGCGCGTGTGAACGCCATTTTGGATGCGGTGCGCGCCAATCGTGAAGAAGTACGCGCCGCCGACGAAGCCCTGGAAGCTGCCTTCCGCAGCTTCGATCGCACCGATGATTCTTTACCACAGGCAGCGCAAACACCATCGCAAGCGGAGGCCTCCGTTGAAGCTGAAGATCGGCAAGAAGACGACGCTGCTGACTTGGAAGCGAATGTGGATCCCGCTCCCGGCGCGGCCGCGGACATCGACCAACCCGGTCTAGATGCTGGCGGTGAAACGCCAGGCGACAGTGGGGGAATAGATCTGGACGCTTTGGATTTGGACAATCTACCTTCACAGTTGCAAGAAACCGACACCGCACCCCCGGTAGAGAATTCAGCAGGAGCCGACCAAACCCCGCAGGCTCCGCTGCTAAGCGTTCAGGTTGAATCTACGACTGACGAACGCGACACTTAAGACTTCAACGCCCGTAACGGTTCTCGTTACGGGCGTTGATTACAAATAGAACCGTCCTTTAAAGCCGTCCAGAGAGGCGGGAAAGGAGAAAGCTGTGACCAGCACAAAAGAAAAGGTCGTTTTAACGGCCGCAGATATCGAACGTGCCCTCACCCGCATCGCCTATGAGGTCATCGAATGCACTAAGGGAGGGGCCGACCTCGTCATCTTGGGAATCCCCACGCGAGGAGCCACCCTAGCGAAACGACTAGCGCAGCAACTGCGAAAAATCACCAACACAGATGTTGCGGTAGGCAGCCTCGACATCACCATGTACCGCGATGACTTAGCGGATCAACCACTGCGAACCCCGCACCCGACCTCCGTACCTGCCGGGGGCATCGACAACCGCACGGTGGTACTTGTTGACGACGTGCTCTACACCGGCCGCACCGTTAATAGCGCTTTGGATGCCCTTTTCGACATTGGACGCCCCAAGCGCGTGCTGCTGGCGGTACTGGTGGATCGAGGCCACCGCGAACTACCGATACGCCCCGACTTCGTAGGAAAGAACCTGCCGACGTCGAAGTCTGAATCTGTCGAAATCCACTGCCAAGAAATAGACGGCACCGATGCGGTAATCATTACGGAGGCAAAATGAAGCACCTCATTGATATTGCAGACCTCAGTGAAGAAGACGCTCTGCGCCTGCTCGACACCGCTGAGTCAATGGCTGCCACGCAGGAGCGGCGAGTGAAGAAGCTGCCTACTTTGCGTGGCAAAACCGTGGTGAACTTGTTTTTTGAAGATTCCACTCGAACTCGCCTGAGCTTTGAAGCGGCCGCTAAACGACTGTCGGCAGATGTGATTAACTTCGCCGCCAAGGGCTCTTCGGTGTCTAAGGGTGAGTCCTTGAAAGACACCGCCCTGACTTTGCAGGCAATGGGAGCCGACGCGGTGGTCATGCGCCATTCTTCCTCCGGGGCCGCCCACCGGTTGGCTCACGCCGGGTGGATGGACCTGCCGGTTTTGAACGCCGGCGATGGCACCCACCAGCACCCGACGCAGGCACTGTTAGACGCCATGACCTTGCGACGCTACCACCGCGACCGGGAAGAACTAATCGGTTCGAAACTAACCGGCAAACGGATCATCATTGTGGGCGACATCCTGCATTCGCGGGTGGCACGCTCAGACGTGCAACTGTTTTCCCTGCTGGGAGCGCAAGTAATGGTGGTGGCTCCGCCCACCTTGGTTCCCGTGGGGATAGATCAGTGGCCGTGCCAGGTCAGCTACAACTTGGACACGGCGATCGCCACCCACCAACCCGATGCCATTATCATGCTGCGGGTGCAACGCGAACGCATGAGTTCCCTCGGTGGCGGGTTCTTCCCCTCCCCGGGGGAGTACCACAGTGCGTACGGTTTAGATCGGCAACGTCTAACGAACCTGCCACCGCAGTGTCGCATCATGCATCCGGGGCCGATGAATCGCGGTTTGGAGATCTGCGCTGAAGCCGCCGATCACCCGCGTTCGGTGATCGTGGAACAGGTCAACAACGGGGTGAGCGTGCGCATGGCTGCCCTTTATCTACTACTGGCTGGGGAAGGTAATACTGATGTCTAAGCAGATTCTGATTCGCGGGGCCTCCATTTTGGGGGAAGAAAAAACAGATATAGCCATTAAAGATGGTGTGATTGTGGCGGTCGGCGCCGATGCTGGCAGTGAGCTTGAGGCTAACCACCGGGTGATTGAGGCTGACGGTCTTATCGCCCTGCCGGGCCTGGTGGATCTACACACCCATTTGCGCCAACCCGGACAAGAGGATGCGGAAACCGTGTTCACCGGTACGCGCGCGGCCGCCGTTGGCGGATACACCTGCGTGCACGCCATGGCAAATACTCGCCCGGTAGCTGACAGCGCCGCCATCGTGGAACAGGTGGCGGCATTGGGCGCGGAGGCCGCCTGGTGCGAGGTGCGCCCAGTGGGCGCGGTGACCGTGGGGCTAGAAGGTAAGCAGCTTTCGGCCATGGGAGCGATGGCTGCCTCCACCGCGCGAGTGAAGGTCTTTTCCGATGATGGTATGTGCGTTTCCGATCCGGTGCTGATGCGCCGGGCCTTGGAATACGTAAAAACCTTCGACGGGGTGATTGCCCAGCACGCGCAGGATCCGCAGCTGACCGAAGGGGCGCAGATGAATGAGTCCCCACTGTCAGCTGAACTAGGTTTAGCGGGCTGGCCAGCGGTGGCGGAGGAAGCCATTATTGCCCGCGACGTGCTCTTAGCTGAACATGTTGGTTCGCGCGTGCACGTGTGCCACTTGTCCACGGCGGGTTCGGTTGAGATCGTGCGCTGGGCGAAGAAACGTGGAATCCAGGTGACGGCGGAAGCAACTCCCCACCACCTTTACCTCACCGAAGACAAGGCCCGCACCTACGATCCGCGTTACAAAGTCAATCCGCCGCTGCGTACCGAGCGGGATGTGGAAGCGGTGCGAGCTGGCTTGGCGGACGGCACCATCGACATTGTTGGCACCGACCATGCGCCCCACCCGTTGGAGTCAAAGGATTGTGAGTGGCAGGCTGGGGCGTTCGGCATGACCGGGTTGGAAACTGCGTTGGCAGTGATCGTTAAGACCATGGTGGAACCTGGCCGCATGTCTTGGGCTGATGTGGCGCGAGTGATGTCAGCTAATCCTGCGCGTATTGGTCGGGTGGATGGCCAGGGCCGGCCGTTAACAGTGGGGGAACCCGCCAACGTGGTGCTGGTGGATCCGCAGGTGCGTCGGGTAGTGGCCACTGACCACCTGTGGTCGCGTTCGTCGAACTCACCCTACCTGGGGGAGGAGTTACCTACCCAGGTGATGTGGACGATTTGGCAAGGTAATATCACCGTCGCCGACGGCGTTCCGCTGGCTAAAGAAGATCGGTAAGAAGGGGGAAAGCAATATGACTTCGACTTCACCTGGACCGGCTCTGTTAATCCTTGAAGACGGCACGATTTTCGTCGGCAAGCAGTGGGGAGCGGCGGGGACCGCCCTCGGTGAGTTGGTTTTCACTACCGGTATGACTGGATATCAAGAGACCCTCACCGACCCGTCGTATCACCGCCAGATCATCGTCATGACATCGCCCCATATTGGCAATACTGGGATGAATGACGAGGACGTGGAGTCCGACCGGATTTGGGCCGGCGGAATCGTGGTGCGCGACCCTGCTCGCCGCAGCTCCAGTTGGCGTTCGCAAAGGGAGTTGGAAACCGATCTTTGTGAGCAAAACATTATCGGCATAAGTGAGGTTGATACTCGCGCCATCACTCGCCACATCCGTGAAAAAGGCGCCATGAGGTGCGGGATTTTTTCCGGCCAGTCACTACCTACCGAGGTACACCAAAGCGGGGGTCACTGGGTTCCGGAGCAAACCCGAGCGGCTTTCGTCGCCCACGTGCGCTCCCACCAACCGATGACAGGGTCAGGCCTGGTGGAGGATGTGACTTCCGCTGAAGCCTACTCGGTGCCGGCCCAGGGGGAAGAAAAGGCCCACATTGTGGCGGTGGATCTGGGGATTAAGTCTCGCACTCCCGAGCAACTGGCGCAGCGGGGAGCCAGGCTAACGGTGGTCCCGGCTGGGGTGAGTGCCCAGCAGATCCTGGACCTAGCTCCAGATGCGGTGTTTTTCTCTAACGGGCCGGGCGATCCGGCTACCGCCGACCACCAGGTGGAGGTCCTACGCGAGGTGTTGAGGCATCGCATCCCATTTTTCGGTATTTGCTTCGGCCACCAGCTTTTCGGGCGGGCTTTGGGGTTTGACACCTACAAGCTGCGCTTTGGCCACCGCGGGGTGAATCAACCGATCCGCGATCTGACCACTGGGAAAGTGGAGATCACCAGCCACAATCACGGGTTCGCAGTTGACGCCCCGGTGGGGGAGCCTGTGCCAGCCCCGGAGGCGGAGTTCGGCCGCGTGCAGGTTTCGCACGTGAACCTTAACGATCAGGTAGTTGAAGGGCTACGAGCCTTGGACTTGCCGGCGTTTTCGGTGCAGTTCCACCCGGAGGCGGCTGCTGGCCCCCACGATGGTGAGCACCTGTTCGACCGCTTTATGCACATGATTGCCGCTAACGCGGGGAAGGAAAACTAACGCCATGCCACGTCGCAGTGATATTGAATCGGTACTGGTGATCGGCTCTGGTCCGATCGTGATTGGTCAGGCCTGCGAGTTCGACTATTCGGGAACCCAGGCTTGCCGCGTCCTAAAGGACGAAGGCGTGCGGGTGATTTTAGTTAACTCCAACCCGGCGACCATTATGACTGACCCGCAGGTGGCCGATGCCACCTACATTGAACCCATCACCACCGAGGTCCTCACTCAGATTATCGCCAAGGAACGCCCCAGCGCGCTGCTGCCCACCCTGGGTGGTCAGACGGCTTTGAACGCCGCTATCGCCTTGGAAGAAGCCGGGGTGCTTGCTGAGTTCGGGGTGGAAATGATCGGGGCTTCGGCCACCGCCATTAACGCCGGGGAAGACCGAGATGAGTTTAAACGAGTGGTGGAGCGTTGCGGGGCGCAGGTGGCGCGTTCTGCGATTGCGCACTCCTTGGAGGAGTGCCACGCGGCCGCTGCCGACCTGGGCTACCCGCTGGTGGTTCGCCCCTCCTTCACCATGGGAGGCTTGGGGTCCGGTATCGCCCACACTCCCGCAGATTTAGATCGCATCGCGGGACTGGGCCTGCGTGATTCCATTACCAACGAGGTGCTCTTAGAAGAATCCATCTTGGGTTGGAAAGAGTTCGAACTGGAGTTAATGCGCGACCGCGCCGATAACGTGGTGGTGGTTTGCTCGATTGAAAACGTCGATCCGGTGGGTGTTCACACCGGCGATTCCATCACCGTGGCCCCGGCTTTGACCCTGACCGATCGGGAGCTGCAAAAGCTTCGCGATATCGGTATCGCAGTGATTCGCGAAGTCGGAGTGGACACCGGTGGGTGCAACATTCAGTTCGCCATCGACCCGCGTTCTGGGCGCGTGGTGGTGATTGAAATGAACCCGCGGGTTTCGCGCTCTTCCGCGCTGGCTTCGAAGGCCACGGGTTTCCCGATCGCGAAGATGGCGGCGCGTTTGGCGTTGGGCTACACCTTGGATGAGATTCCCAATGACATTACCGCTTCCACTCCTGCTTCGTTCGAACCCACTTTGGACTACGTAGTGGTTAAGGTTCCGCGGTTCGCGTTTGAGAAGTTCCCGGCCGCTGACCCCACGTTAACTACTTCCATGAAATCGGTGGGCGAAGCGATGTCTTTGGGACGCAACTTCACTGAGGCGCTACAAAAGGCGATGCGCTCAATCGACAAGGCTGGCTCCACTTTCCGCTGGGACGTGCCGGTTTTGGAAGGTGAAGAGCTAGCGCAGGCGCGCTCTGCTATCTCCACTCCCACCGATGGTCGCCTACTGCAGGTGCAGCAGGTTCTGCGTGCCGGTGTCAGTGTCGAGGACGTGTACGCCGCGACCGGCATCGATCCGTGGTTCCTAGATCAGATCCAGCTGCTTAACGAGCTCGCCCAGCAGGTGGCGCAGGCGCCCGCGCTTAGTGAAGAGGTTTTGCGCCAGGCCAAGAGGCACGGGTTCTCTGATGTGCAGATCGGGCAGTTGCGTGGCCTGCAGGCGGCGACCGTGCGTGAGATTCGCCGGGCTTTTAACATCCACCCGGTGTTTAAGACGGTTGATACTTGCGCGGCGGAGTTCGAAGCTTCGACCCCGTATTACTATTCGAGCTATGACCTGACCACGGAAGTCACCGCCCGCCAGCGTCCAGCGGTGATGATTTTAGGGTCGGGGCCGAACCGTATTGGGCAGGGGATTGAGTTTGATTATTCCTGTGTCCACGCGGCCATGGCGTTGCGCGATGAGTACGACACCATCATGGTCAACTGCAATCCGGAGACGGTCTCTACCGACTACGACATCTCCGATCGTCTTTATTTTGAACCATTGACGTTCGAGGACGTGTTGGAAGTTTACCGCGCCGAATGCGAAGCCGGCCCGGTGGTGGGCGTAATGGTGCAACTGGGTGGGCAAACCCCGCTTTCGTTGGCGCAGGCCTTAGAGGACGCGGGAGTGCCGATAGTGGGCACCAGCCCAGCTTCCATCGCCTTGGCTGAAGACCGCGAGGAGTTCGCGCAGGTGTTGGACGCCGCCAACCTTCCCAGCCCAGCTCACGGCACTGCCACCAGCGCCGGGGCGGCTATCCAGGTGGCGGAGAAAGAAGGCTACCCGGTATTGGCTAGGCCTTCATTCGTCCTCGGCGGCAGGGGGATGGAGATTGTCTACGACCAACCCGGAATGGAATCGTACCTGCAGCGTTTGGGTGAGGTCAGTTTCGCTTCCGGGCCACTGCTAATCGATCGTTTCTTAGATGATGCGGTGGAGATCGACGTCGATGCCCTCTATGACGGTGAGGAACTGTTCATGGGAGGGATTATGGAGCATATTGAGGAAGCGGGGATTCACTCCGGTGACTCCGCTTGCGTGATGCCGCCGATGTCACTGTCGGAACGTCAGATTCGCCGCATTTGTGACTCCACGAAGGCCATCGCCGCCGGCGTGGGAGTGCGCGGGCTGTTGAATATCCAGTTCGCTTTGGCTTCGGACGTGCTGTACGTGATTGAGGCTAATCCGCGTGCTTCTCGTACGGTGCCGTTTGCGTCCAAGGCGTTGGGAGCCTCCCTGGCGCGGGCGGCGGCGAAGATCCAGCTTGGTGCCAGTATTTCGCAGTTGCGTGCCAGTGGGGATCTGCCGGTGGTGGATGCTTCGTTCACGGATTTGGAAGAGCCGGTGTCGGTGAAGGAAGCGGTATTGCCCTTCCACCGTTTCCGTGATCGCACAGGCAACGTGGTCGATACTTTACTGGGCCCGGAGATGCGCTCTACCGGGGAGGTAATGGGTCACGACATGTCTTTCCCGCAGGCTTTCAATAAGTCGCAGGTAGCGGCGTACGGTGGTTTACCCAGTGAAGGTACAGTTTTCGTTTCGATTGCCGATAGCGATAAGCGGGCGGTGGTGTTCCCAGTCCAGCGGTTGGTGGATCTTGGGTTCGAGGTGCTGGCAACTTCCGGTACCGCCTCGGTTTTGCGTCGTCACGGGATTGAAGTGAAGTCGGTGGCGAAGGAATCCGAACGTGGCAGCGGGGCTCCGACGGTGGTGGATTTGATTCACCGCGGGGAGATTAACATGGTGGTCAACACCCCGCAGGGTCAGTCAACTCGCCGCGATGGTTACGCGATTCGCACGGCGGCGACTTCCGCGGGGATCGCGATCATCACCACCTTGCAGTCTTTCGGCGCCGCGGTGCAGGCGATTGAGGCGCAGCGTTTAGGCAGTTTTGAGATCCGTTCCCTGCAAGAGTATGACGCCGCCCGGGCGCAGCGACATGCGGCCTTGGGTGCGGATGAGAAGGCAGGTGCGAAGTGAGCACAGATTCAGGTGTGAAACCTTTCGGCTCCCGCCTGCAGCAGGCGATGGGGGAGCTGGGGCCACTTTGTGCGGGGATCGACCCGCACCCTTTCCTGCTGCAGCAGTGGGGTCTGGACGATAGCATTCGGGGTTTGTCTGAGTTCACCAAACGCGCCTATGAGGGCTTATCTGGGGCTGCGATCTTGAAACCGCAGATGGCCTTCTATGAGCGTTTCGGCTCCGCTGGCCTGGCGGTCTTGGAGCAGATGCTGCAGTGGGCTCGCCGCGACGGGGTTCTTACCGTGGTTGACGTCAAACGTGGCGACATTGGCTCCACCATGGATGGCTACGCCCAAGCCTACCTACCGGTGGGGGCGGCTTTGGACTGCGATGCGATCACGGTTTCGCCGTATCTGGGGCCGCAGGTGTTTGACGCTACCGTGCAGCTAGCGTTGCGTCACGGTAAGGGGCTGTTCGCCTTGGTGCTCACTTCCAATCCGCAGGCGCAGGCTCTGCAGCGTAGCGTTTGGTCGCAAGAGGGCGGCAGCGAAGTTCCGGTGGCTCGCCAGGTAATGCGTTGGGTGAATGAGGCAAACGATTCCTCCGGTGCGTCGGAAAGCGTCGAACTGGGATCGGTGGGGGTGGTAGTTGGCGCTACCGTGACCGACTCCACCCAGGTCCTAGGAGAAGATTTGACCACCACTCGCGCACCTATACTGGCGCCCGGTTTCGGCGCCCAGGGCGCCACCGCCGAGCAGGTTCGCCAGCGTTTCGCCACCGTGCGCAGCCAGGTGCTTGTAAACGTTTCGCGCTCTTTGCTGCAGGCCGGCCCAGACCCGCAGTCCATGCGGGTGCAGGTCGACCAGCTGCAAACCCATCTGCGCCAGGCTTTAGCCGACTAGATCTTTCCGCCCCCTGGTAACAGGGGGCGGAAATACCCCCGTAGGTAAAGGCCAGGCATAGATTATGCCCAGCTTTGGTAGGTGGATTAGGCGGTGCTAGGGTGGCTGGAGTTGCCTAAAAACTGGCGGCTTAACCTGCGCGGGAACCCTAACCACGTTCCCAGGTAGAGAAGGTCAACGGAGCCACCGGGTTTTAGGTAATTTCCCGGTGCTCTGTGGCGCGCCCGGAAGGGTCTTTTCCACCATCGCAGCGTTAACATTCCCTCTACGCAAGGAAGTTCGCAATGTGGTTTTTAATTCTCCTAGCCGTCTTAGCTACGGGTTTCCTCATAAGCATGGTGGCGCGCTTTAAGGAAGGCTATCGCAAGCCCCTCATCGTGGCATACCTGGTGCTTGCCACCTTCTACGTAGCCTGGCGTGTCACCTACACGATTCCTACTTCCGGTGCCTGGAACATCGCTTTCGGAGTGGGATTCTTGCTGCTGGAAATCATCGCGATTATCCAAACCGTTGGCTTTGCAATGCTGTTTTGGGAAACTGCTGAGCCCCGGCGGGCTCCGGAGATCCCAGCCCAGGAAGTACCCACGGTTGATGTTTACATTGCTACCTACAATGAGCCTGTTGACATTGTGGAGGCCACCGTGGTGGCTGCCACCCAGCTGGATTACCCTCGCGATCGCTTCAACGTTTACATCTGTGATGACGGTGACCGCCCGTTCATGCGCGAACTTGCCCGCAAGTGGTCGGTTGGTTACATTCGCCGTGATGACCACGAGGGCGCTAAGGCGGGTAACTTAAACCACGCCTTGCAGCACACCCGCGGGGAGTTCATCGTCACCATGGATGCGGACATGGTGTTGAAGCCACAGTTCCTGCGTCGCACTTTAGGTCACTTCCAAAACCACAATGTGGCTTTCGTGCAGGTGCCGCAGGCTTTCCACAACGAGGACGTGTTCCAAAACAACCTGTTCGGTGAACACACCATGCGCAATGACCAGGATTTCTTCATGCGCTTCATCGAACCGCAGCGCGATAAGTTCAACGCCACCATCTACATTGGTTCGGGAGCTATTTTCCGCCGCAGCGCACTGGCGCAGGTGGGTGGTTTCGTAACTGATGTGATCACCGAAGATATGGCGACGGGATTGCTGCTGCAAAACGCCGGCTTTGAATCGGTGTATGTCAATGAGGTCCTCGCTACCGGTCTAGCGGCGGAAACCTACGCTGATCTTTTAAAGCAGCGCATCCGCTGGGGTCGGGGCAATATCCAGGTGGCGAAGAAGTACGGTCCGCGTCGCCTGCGTAACTTGTCTTTCGCTCAAAAGTGGCTGCTACTTGATTCGGTACATTTTTGGTTCTTCGGCATCTACCGCATGGCCTTCCTTTTGCTTCCGATGATTGTCCTCAGCTCCGGAATCGAACTGCTACGCGGGGAGCTATCCCACTTCCTGATGCTGTGGGCAACGCAGTTCATGTACTCGCGTTTCATTTACGACGCGGTAACTAAGGGCCGTTTCAAGACGGTGTGGACTTCGATTTACGAACTGGCCCAAGCCCCCCAGATCGCGGTAGCGGTGCTCCAGGAGGCGATCTTTGGCAACAATATCGGCTTCCAAGTCACCAGCAAGGGGCGCGAGGCGGGGCATGCGCGTTTCGCGTGGGAGAAGGCCTGGCCACAGTTACTGCTTTTCCTGGCTTCGCTCGGCGTGCTCGCTTGGAGCGGTTACACCGTTTACCTCAATGGTTGGCTGGCACTGTTACCGATCGCGATTCCGCTGGGCTGGTTGCTGTTCAATACTTTGTGTCTGCTTGGGGCTTTGGCGGCAGCGGTGGATCAGCCGCGCCATCGTCATCGTTTGTCGGCTTACCAGGCTCCTGGCACTTTGGAGGTGGACGGACAGGAGATGCCGGTGCAGGTGGAGGCCCTCCACACTGAGAAGATCTGTTTTTCTTTGCCGTCTTCGCGTTTGGAATCGCTGGTTGAGGCCAAGAAGGTCACCTTGGTTCTTAACGATTTCGAACCGGTGAATTTGCGTTTGGAGTATGCCGAGTCCGATCCTCAAACTGCGTTCGTATTCGCCTTATATGACGAGCTTTCGAAAGCTAACTACGCCCAGCTGGTGCGGTTGCTGAATTTCTTGAATACTCAGCGTTTCCGTACTCGTCCTTCTGCCCGCCGGGTAGGGGTGTGGGATGCTTCGGTGGGCTTGCTTTTGCGTGCTACCTTAACTCCGGATCGGATTATGGGACGAGGGCGTCGCGAGCTTTTGCAGATCAGCGCTTAGTGGCGTTTGTGTCAGTGGGCGGATGCGTTTAACGAACCATCCTTGGTGACACTTCGGCAGCGGGGGCGGAAGATGTGGCAACATGGGAGTCATGATTGACGACCAGCACCACAGTTCCGCCCCCGACCGTTTTCCTCTAACAGTGATAGTGGGCCCGTCAGGGGTGGGTAAGGGCACTGTGCTCAAGCGTTTAGTGCAGTTGTATCCGCAGATTGATTTGAGTGTCTCAGCTACCACTCGTCCGCCGCGCGATGGGGAGATTAACGGTATTCACTACCATTTCCTCAGCCGGGAAGCTTTTGAAGAAGCCATTGCGGCCGGTGATTTCCTGGAGTGGGCCACCGTCCACGGTGACCATTTTTATGGGACTTTACGCACTACGGTGGAAAACGCTCAGCAGAAGGGCAGAGCCCCGGTGTTGGAGATTGACCTTGATGGTGCCAGGCAGGTGCGAAAGGCTATGCCGCAAGCACTGTTCATTTTCATTGCCCCGCCGTCGTGGGAAGAACTGGAGAAGCGTTTGCGTGGGCGTGGGTCGGAAACGGATGCGCAGATTGAGCGCCGGCTACTTACTGCTCGTACGGAAATGGCAGCGCAAGATGAGTTTAATCACGTGATTGTTAATGACGAGGTTGATGACACAGTTTCGCAGCTAGCCCACATTATGCAGCTGGCGTAAGATAGGGGCGAGTATTAAGAGCATCGACAGTTAAGGAATGGTCAAATGACGGGAATCGTTGCCCACCCGGAGGGAATCACCTACCCACCGATTGATGACTTGATGGAGAAGGTGGATTCTAAATACGCCCTGGTGGTCTACGCTGCGCGTCGCGCTCGCCAGATCAACTCTTACAACTTGCAGTTGGAGTCCAACACCGTTCAGTTCGTCGGCCCGGTGGTACCGGTTGAGCCCGACGATAAACCGCTTTCTACCGCGCTGCGTGAGATTAACGAAGACCTCCTGGTAATGGAGGAGACAGGCTCACAGGCTGGGGAGTGACAACTTCAGTTAGCAGCGCAGGGAAGGCACCACGCATTGTTTTAGGCGTGGGAGCCGGTATCGCTGCTTACAAGTCGGCTTTGTTGCTGCGCGAATTGCAGCGCGGCGGCGCTGAGGTGGAAGTGATACCCACTCCTGCCAGTGAGCATTTCGTTGGCTCTTCCACCTGGTCTGGCTTAACGGGCCGGCCGGTTAGCTCCACGGTTTTTTCAAGCGGTGGGGGAGTAGAGCACGTGGAGGCAGCGCGTGAAACTGACCTGATCGTGGTTGCTCCCGCTACCGCTGACCTGCTGGCTAAGATCCGCGCCGGTCTAGCCGGTGACCTTTTAACGAACACGATTTTAGCTGCGTCCTGCCCGGTACTGTTAGCCCCTGCGATGCACACCGCCATGTGGGAAGCTGACGCCACCCAGGACAATATCCAGGTCCTGCGCCAGCGTGGTTTCCACTTCATTGGTCCGGCTAGCGGGGCACTGTCCAGTGGCGATAGCGGTTTAGGGCGAATGGAAGAGCCAGAGGCAATAGCGGCACGGGCTTGGCAGATTCGCCGCTCACCTGAGCAAAGCTCTACCGGTGCGCTGGCCGGAATCAACGCTATTGTAACCGCCGGTGGAACCCGTGAAGCATTGGATCCAGTGCGGTATTTGGGTAATCATTCCTCCGGCCGGCAAGGTTGTGAGCTGGCGCGGGCTCTAGCCGCTGAAGGTGCTCAGGTGGAACTGATCGCCGCCAATGTGGATGCCCGGCTAATCCCCGCGGGCGTGCAGGTGACCGAGGTGGTCAGCGCCCGCGATATGGAAGCGGCAGTGATGCAGCGTCTAGATAACGCTGACGTGGTGGCCTGCGTGGCTGCAGTGGCTGACTACCGTCCCGCAAACGTAAGTGAATCGAAGCTGAAGAAGGGCGACCATCCGGGCAATCTCACGCTTGAACTGGTGCCCAATCCAGATATTTTGGCCTCCGTGGTAAGGGCGAAACCGCAGCTAGCGACCTTGGGATTCGCCGCTGAAACCGGAGATAAGGACGCTTCGGTGCAAGAGCGCGGAAAAGAAAAAGCCAAGCGTAAGAAGGCAACTTTCTTAGCGGTTAACCAAGTCGGCAACGGCAAAGGTTTCGGTGACGTCGACAACCGGGTGAGCGTCCTCGACAAGAACGGCAATGAAGTGGAGTCTTTTGCTGGCACTAAGGCGCAGGTGGCGCAAGGTTTAGTGCAGCTACTTACCGAGTATCTAGGCGCCCGCTCGCGCTAACTCCTAGCGCTCACCTGCGGTGGCAAACGCAGTGTCCGTACCCGACTTTATAATCGATAGCAAGTAAAGAGTTAGGGGCAATCCCGCGGCTCTAACTGCGAAAGGCTGTTAACGTGAAAAACTGTCAACTATTTACCTCCGAATCGGTAACGGCAGGTCACCCCGATAAGGTTGCTGACCGCATTTCTGACACGCTTTTAGACGCTGCCCTTAAAGCTAACCCGCAGGTGAGAGCCGCCATCGAAACCATGGTCACCACCAACCGCGTGATCGTAGCGGGGGAAGTCTCAGGCGTGGATGAGCTCCCGGTGGAGGAACTGGTTCGCGCCGCGGTGGCCGATATTGGTTACAACGAAGCTGATACCGGGTTTTGTAGTGAGACCTTGGAAGTTAGCTCCATTTTGGATCAGCAGTCAAACGACATTGCCCAGAGCGTGGATCGTTCTTTCGAAGCCCGTGAGCTCGGCAGTGAAGATCTGATCTCCGCTCAGGGCGCTGGCGATCAGGGAATCATGTTCGGCTACGCCTGCGATGAAACGGCCCAGCTAATGCCCCTGCCCATTGCGTTGGCGCACAGTTTGGCACAAAAGCTTGAGGACGTGCGCTGCAACAGCGAGTCGCAACTGCGTCCCGACGGGAAAACCCAGGTGACTGTGCAGTACGAAAACGGGGTAGCAAAACGCTTGGACACCGTGGTGGTATCCACCCAGCATGCACCGCAGCTGGAACTGCCGCAGATCCGTTCCATAGTGGAACGTGAGGTGGTTGCGCCGGTGCTGGAGCACTATCACCTGGCGGGGGAGGACGTGCAGCTGCTAATCAACCCTTCGGGACGGTTCGTCCACGGCGGGCCGAGCGCTGACACCGGGTTGACGGGGCGCAAAATCATCGTCGACACTTACGGTGGGTTTGCCCGTCACGGTGGGGGAGCGTTCTCCGGTAAGGACGCCACTAAGGTGGACCGGTCCGCCTCTTACGCGATGAGGTGGGTGGCGAAGAACCTGGTGGCTGCGGGTCTGGCTAAGCAGTGCGAACTGCAGGTGGCCTACGCCATCGGCCGGGCAGAGCCGGTGGGACTGTGGATAAACACTTACGGCACCGCCACGGTGCCGGAGGACAGATTGCTGGCAGCAGTGCGCCAGGTGGTTGACTTACGCCCACGCGCCATCATCGACCGGTTGCGGCTCACTGAACCGGGGTTTGCTCCCACTGCCGCATACGGCCACTTTGGTCGTCCCGGTTTCACGTGGGAAAACCTCGACCTGGTTGAGGACCTGCAGGGCGCAGTAGGGGATTGACAGTGACTGGTATCCGGGAAGGAGGCAAGGCCCGCGAAGCGGACGATGATGCTCTCCTGTCCTGGGAGGAAGTCGGCGGCCACCCGCTGCCGGAGCGCTCCAACTCAAGCCCTGTGGCGTCCGGGCAAAGCACCAGCTTCAAGCCCCAAGGTAAGACGCCGGCTGATTTCTCGCCGTCTTTGGCCCAGTCTTCCCACCGTCGTGCGCAGGGCGCGGCTGACAGCCAGCGAACGCCAAGCCGGGTAGCCAGAGTCATTGTTGACAGCGAACTACCGCACTTAGACCGCCTGTTCGACTACCAGGTTCCCCCCGAACTACAGCCCCTTGAGCCCGGCATGATGGTGCGAGTGCGATTCGCCGGGCGCCTCACCAATGCGTGGGTGGTGGAAACGGTCAACCACAGTGATTTTAAAGGCAAACTCGCCTCCATTCAGCGGGTAATAAGTCCGTTTCCGGTGGTGAGTAAACAGATGCTTGTGTTGGCCACTCAACTTGCCACCCGGTATGCGGTAAGCCGGGTTACTTTCCTTAAAACTATGCTTCCGGCCCGACACGCGGGGGCGGAGAAGAAGTTCATTACCGCTAATAAGGGAAGTTCGATAACTTGGGAAAAGTCCGCTGAGCCTAAACCGGAAGTTGACCGGGAAGCAACGCCCGCAGCGCACGCGCCCACCTGGGAAGCCTACCGGGCAGCATCGACCGTTTTCGCGAACCTGGAAAAAGGAACCCAGCCCCAAAGAATAATGTGCCTCACGATGCCCGGTATGTACCCGGCGTGGGGAGAGCGTCAAAGCGCACTGACTGACATCGTTAGCGCCGCCGTTAGCGGTGGCGGGAGCGTGATCGTAGTTGTACCGACCTCCAGCGAAGTCGAAGCAACCTATAGGCAAATGCTTCAGTTGGTTGAACGCCAAGTAGTATCGGCTGCCGAAATAGACACTCACTTACCCGAAGATAAACCCGCGAAACGTTGGGATTCCTTCCTCAAGCAACGCAGCGCACAAACGCGCGTACTCATAGGCACTCGTTCAGTGGTGCTAGCCCCCTTAGAGAATCTCACCACCATCGTGTTAGCGGATCCCGGTGATGACCGCATGTGGGAGCCTCAAACTCCGTATTGGAATGCGCTAGATGTCGCCACCAGACGCTCCCATATTCAAGAAGTCTCCCTCACCGTCCTCGGCCCTTCCATGACAGTAGCCCAGCTTGGTTTAGTCGCAACCGCGTGGGCTCAACCACTGGTCCCAGATCGCATACAAATGCAACGCCAAACTGCAACCGTGGAGATCTTCGACCACATGGAGCGGCAACGATACGGCAACGCCGGTAAAGGCAGCCTCCCGGCGCAGGTACAAAGCCAGATTCGTAAAGTTGTAGACCAACACGGGCAGGTGCTAATCCACGTACCTCACCGGGGGTGGAGCTCGCTGATTAGTTGTAGCCAATGCCGGCAAGCGGCACGCTGCCAAGCTTGCACCGGGCCTTTACGGGCGACTCAGCACGGGGAGCTTTTATGCTCTTGGTGCGCCGCCAAGATCGAACACTGGAAGTGTCAAGAGTGCGCAAACACCACCTGGACAACTCGCCGGGTCGGTTCCACCCGCACCGGGGAAGACCTCAAACGTGCCTTCCCCGAAACCAGGGTAGTCATATCTGACGCAGAAAGTGGCATTAAAACCGCGGTGGAACCCGATACCCAAATAGTGGTGGCTACCCCCGGGTCCGAACCCATCACCACCGGCGGATTCCAGCTGGCAGTCGTAACCGACCCCACTGCCATTGTGGGCCGGCCAGAACTATGGGCCCCCGAAGAAGCACTGCGACGGTGGATGCGGGTACACAGCCTGGTTCACCCCCAAGGCAAACTCCTGATCGTGGGATTGGAAGACACCGTCCTCGCCCAGGCTCTGGTAAGACGCGACCCACTGGGATACGGTCAACGACTCTTAGAGGAACGTCACGAACTAAACTTCTACCCCGCCTCCACCATGATCGCAGTGGAAGGAAACAAAGACAGCGTCGAAGACTTCATCGCGCAAATACCGCTACCGCGCAGTGCGCAACTCATTGGGGTGCTCTCCCTCCACGGAAGGGACATACCTAAGCACATGTACCCCAATCCCACCCGCGCCCTCATACGCACCCCCAACCCGGAAGTGACCGACTTGATGAAAGAACTGTGGCAACTACAGCAAACCCGCAGCGCGAAGAGGCAAGGAACTGTAACCTTGCGACTAAACCCACCGGCGTTGATCTGACGCAGGACATTCACATCTAAACAACGGGCGAAAAAATGAGTAAACGCGTAGTATTCGACCTGGGGCAAGTCATTGTCCTCTCAGATTCCGCTGCCACCCAAAGTGGTCACTTGAACGAAAAAGAATGGGAAGACTTCACCGAGCGCAGCGAGTTTTGGCAGTTGAACGAAGCCCTCGACCGCGGCCGCTCCGTCAGCGAAGTGATGCGATACGTAAAGGATCGTCACCGCGGCGACATCGCCATTTGGGAAAGGTTCTTCCGCAACTATCGACTGTCCCTAACCGGCGTGGTACCCGGGATGCGCACGCTAATCTCACAGCTGCATGCCAATCGGGTGAAAACCGCGGTCCTGTCCAACTGGGGAGTGGAGCTTTTCCAACACACCCTCGCCGCCCATCCGTTTATTGAAGATCTGGGTCCGCGCATAGTTTCCGGCTACGAAGGGATAGCGAAACCGGACAGAGCCATTTTTGAGCTTGCGCAGAAGCGTTTCCACACCCCACTAAAAGACATGATTATGGTCGATGACAGGGAAGACAACATAGCCGCAGCACAAGCAGTTGGCATGGAAGGCATCAGGTTCATTGACGCTGAGCAACTCGCACAAGAACTAGCCAGCCGCGGCCTACTGGGACCAGACCAGGTGAGGAAAGTAAGTAAAGGGCTACAAAGCGGTAGACTAGCCCCGTGAAGATACTGCTAGTAGGAACCCCCGACGTTGCGCTGAAACCGTTTCAAGCACTACTTGAAAGTGAACACGAAATAGTAGGAGTCCTCACGCGCCCTCCGGCTGCGCGTGGACGCAGCCGCAAACTAATTCCATCGGCCGTGGGCAAATGGGCAGAAGAACATAACCTGCCAACCTGGCAAGCAGACAACCTGCGCGCTGAAGAAATCCAGCGCCAACTCATTGACAGTGGCGCCCAGCTGGGAGTGGTAGTAGCCTACGGGGCGCTCATACCAGAAAGCCTGCTGGCAGCCTTCGAATACGGTTTCATCAACCTGCACTTTTCTGCGCTGCCTCGCTGGCGCGGCGCGGCCCCGGTACAACGGGCGATTGAAGCCGCAGATGAAACCACCGCCACCACCGTGTTCCAACTGGAAACTGGGCTAGACACCGGCCCCATCTACGACACCCGCATCCGCTCTATAGAACCCGACGTCGACGCTGGAACCCTGCTGCAAGAGCTATCCGAAATCGGAGCCCGCCAGCTAGTAGACGTGGTGTCCTCCATTGAGGCGGGAACCGCTAATCCGCAGCCGCAACCCGAACAGGGGGTGACGATTGCCCCGAAAATCACTCGTGAAGAACTAGTCATTGACGTACATGCCCCGGCCACGGTCATCCATAACTTTGTGCGCGCCCGCAGCCCGCAGCCTGGCGCATACCTTTGGGATGGGCAACAACGCATGAAAATACTTGCCACTAAGCCCGCTGCCACCAAGGAGCTTAAACCGGGCCAACTGCGCGCCACCAAGAAACAAGTTTTTATGGGTACCGGTGAAGGCGACCTGGAACTGCTCACTTTAGCTCCTGCCGGTAAGTCGAAAATGGCAGCAGCCGATTGGGCTAGAGGAGCGCGCATCGGGGAGGGCGAAAAGATCTTCACCACCGAGCCGCAAGCAGACAGCAAAGAGTAGCGTAACCGCGTTAGAAGAAGGAATAACCACAGATGACACCCGCTCCAAATCGGCGACGTGGGCGAGTATCGCCAGCGCGCACGGTAGCTTTCGAAACCCTGGTGCGCGTTGAAGACGACGATGCTTACGCCAACCTCATCTTGCCCAGTGCCATTTGGCGGGCCCGGCTTGACCGTCGTGACGCGGCCTTCGCCACTGAACTGACCTATGGAACCTTGCGTAACCAGGGGCGGATCGACTGGGTACTAGGGCACTTAGTTAACCGCCCGTTGCATCGCCTAGACACCAGTGTGAGAGTGATCTTGCGTCTTACCGCCCACCAGCTGCTGCACCTGCGGGTACCCAACCACGCGGCGGTAGCTGAAGGGGTGGAGCTAGCTAAGCTCTACTGCGAACGCGGGGCAGAAAAATTCGTCAACGGTACGGCGCGTTCCCTAGTGGAAAAAGGCGTCGAATATTGGGAACAGAAGATTCACGCCATCGAAAGGGACGCTGAGCGCGTTAGCGTGGAGTTCTCCCACCCGCAGTGGATCGTGCGGGCATTTGCCGCCGCCCTGTCGGCCCACGGGCGTGACCCGCGGGAGTTGGAAGAACTACTGGCTGCCAATAACGTCAACCCTGAAGTGAGCCTGTGTGCGCGACCGGGAATGATTCTGCCCGCCGACCTTGCAGACGACGCTGAATATTTCCTCCACACCACTGCCCGGCCCGGAGATTTCTCCGAATGGTCAGTAATCCTCAGCGGTGGTGACCCGGGAAGATTGAACGCCATCCGCGATGGGCGAGCAGCCGTGCAGGACGAAGCCTCACAACTTGTGACCACCGCACTCGCGAACGTGCCGGTCGATGGCATCGACCGCCGTTGGCTCGACATGTGCGCCGGCCCGGGAGGCAAAGCCGGCCTACTGGGGGCCTTCGCACAGGCACGCGGCGCGCAACTACTGGCTAATGAAGTCGCACCCCACCGCGCCCGGCTGGTTGAACAAACCGTGGCTGGACTGGACCGAGTGAGCGTGCAAGTTGGTGACGGTCGCGAGCTAGGGGGGGAAAACCACTTCGATCGGATCCTTCTTGATGCCCCCTGTTCCGGATTGGGATCGCTACGTAGGCGACCGGAATCACGGTGGCGACACGAAGCTAAGGACGTACCGGGGCTGGTGAAACTGCAAAGCCAGTTACTTAGCTCCGCTTGGAAAGCCCTTGCTCCCGGGGGTGTACTGGCGTACGTAACGTGTACCCCGCACGTGGAAGAAACCCTGGCGCAAGTGCAGAAACTACAGGGACTGCCGGATTTGGAAGTATTGCCAGCTGCGCAGCTACTAGATGAGGTAGCTATGAACCCCATCGAGGTCGAAGGCACCCCGGTAGGGCAGGGCAATGTGGTACAAATGTGGCCACACCTACATGGCACCGACGCCATGTTTTTAAGCCTAATGCGTAAGAAATCTTAGGAGGAACCGTGGAACCCACCATCAGTCCGTCGATCCTGAACTGCGACGTGGCAGACCTAGTCGGTGAGATGCATAAGATTCGCAATGCCGATTTCGCCCACGTCGACGTTATGGACAACCACTTCGTACCCAACCTCACCTGGGGGTTGCCGGTGGTGGAGGCGCTGATTGCGAAAAATATCTTGCCTCTAGATTGCCATTTGATGATTAACGACCCTGATAGGTGGGCTCCCCAGTACGCCGAGGCCGGGGCCGCGTCGGTTACCTTCCACGCCGAGGCCGCTGGCGCCCCCTTGCGTATAGCTCGCGAAATCCGGCGCCTGGGTGCAAAGGTGGGGTTGGGACTGAAACCAACTACCGATATTCACGACTACCTCGATGTGCTAGATGCCTTCGACATGATCCTAGTGATGACGGTGGAACCCGGCTTCGGGGGGCAGCCTTTCTTAGAGTCGCAACTGGAAAAGATCCGGCGCGTGCGTGCGGCTGCTGACAGGCGCGACCTGGAGCTGGCGATTCAAGTTGATGGTGGTGTTTCCCGCCAGACCATTACCTTGGCGGCAGAAGCAGGGGCCGACGTGTTCGTGGCTGGTTCCGCGGTTTACCGCAGTGAAGATGCCTACAGTGAGGTGGAGGCGTTGCGAGCGGCTGCGAAAGCGGCCATGTGTGCACACTGAGCGTACAAATCACCCAAGACAGCTCAAGATAGGGTAGGGTGAAGAAGAGAAAAAGCTCCGGGGTCGGTGAAACTCCGAACCGGCGGTTATAGTCCGCGACCCGCGCAAGCGGTTGAACCGGTGAAATTCCGGTACCGACGGTTAAAGTCCGGATGGGAGGAGCAACAGGCCACTGCGGCAGCGTGCTTAGCGTTCTAAAAGCATTGCGACATTGAACGCGAAGTATCTGAGCAAGCATTGGCTCTGACACCTAACCACCCCCGGTGCGCTAGACAGCAGTAGACGGGGGTTTTACTATGGCACAGCCTCATCCGGTTGCCGATTACCGGGTAGGTAGACCATCTTCGTCGCACTATGCGCGACGCCGCCGGGCAAAGTCGTCTCCGGTAATGAACGTCACCGCTCCCGCCGTGCTTGCTCTGCTAGCGGTGAGTGCTTGGCATCTTGCCACTCAAACCCAGTCCCTACCGCAGTGGGTGCTTCCCTCACCGGCGCAGTTCGCCTCCCGGCTGCTGCTAGAGATCTGGCGCTCCCAGACCTGGACCGCCTTTGCGTGGACCACCTATGAAGCCGCACTGGGCTGTTTGGTGGGTGCAGCTATAGCCCTGCCGTTGGCCTACTTGATATACCGCTCGAAAGTAGTTGCAGCTGCGATTGAGCCCTTCTTGGGTGCCACTCAAGCGATACCGGCTATCGCGCTAGCTCCACTGCTGGTGCTATGGATTGGATACGGCACTGCCGCCATCGTGGCGCTGTGTGCGCTGATGGTGTTTTTCCCGATTCTGCTTGGAGCCACGCTGGGCTTGAGACAACTTGACGTCAACGTGCTGGAAGCAGCCAACCTTGATGGGGCCCACGGTTTACGCCTGCTGTTAAGTATCGAAGGCCCACTGGCGCTACATGCCATAACCACCGGCTTGCGCAATGGTTTTACGCTTTCCATTACCGGTGCAGTAGTGGGCGAAATGGTGATGGGTGGTACCGGCCTAGGTACGGTGCTTACCGCCCAGCGGCACGCCGTTGACACCACCGGCATGTTCGTCACCATCACTTTACTGTGCGTCTTAGCGATGACTATCTACACCGCTTTATACCTGTTTGAGCGGTGGTGGGTACGCCAATACTGATACGACTGCAACCCCTTGTAAAAACCAACGGAAGGAAACTCATGTCCACCCCCTCAATATGGTCACGACGGGGCATACTGGCCACCGTCATTGCTGCCACTATGGCCCTAACCGCATGCACGTCCTCGGTACAACCGCAGACGAACAACTCGGGCGCTCCCAGTGAAGACGCAGACAGCAATGACGTAACCGTGGGATTGACCTACATACCGAACGTACAGTTCGCCCCCACCTACCTGGCGGAAGATAACCAGTTCTTCCAAGCTGAAGGAGTAAACGCCACCATCCGGCACCACGGGGCGGATGAAGGGCTGTTCACGCAACTGCTGGCGGGCAAAGAAAACCTGGTGGTCGCCACCGGAGACGAAATGATTCAGGCGCGCTCCCAGGGCATGGACCTGGTGTCGGTGGGGCAGTACTACGCCTCTTACCCGGTAGTTGTCATCGTCAAAGATGAGTCCGACATTAAAACCATTGCGGATTTGAAAGGCAAAAAAGTTGGGCTTCCCGGAGAGTTCGGATCCAACTGGTACGGCCTGTTGGCGGCCCTAAAAGACGCGCAGATGGAAACTAGCGATATCGAAGTCATGGCGATTGGATATACGCAGATGGCTGCCTTGCAAACGGATCAGGTGGACGCCATCGTTGGTTTCGTCAACAACGATGCGGTGCAACTGGAACAAGCCGGCATTAAGGCCCGCCAAATACCGCTGACGACCGCGAATAAAACTCCCCTGGTGGGAGCCACGATAGTCACCACAGGGGAGTACGCTCGCACCCATCCGCAGCAGGTGCGCGCCGCTTTGGCGGCGATTCAAAAAGGTATGCAAGCCTTCGTTGACGATACTGACGCGGCGGTGAAAGCCACGGAGAAACGCGACCCGTCGCTGTCTACCGACCAGGCTCGACAGGCGGCGAAAGCCACGGCAGATGCGACCGCTAAGCTGATTGCGCCAAACGGAACAGCGGATGTGACTCAGGATCTGCAGTTGTGGGAAGAGATGGACAAGTTCCTCACCACTGTGCCTGGGCTGATGGGGGCGCCCGTTAAGCTCGATGAAACCGTGACCAACGAATACTTGAAATAAGCCTGGAAAGCTGCGTGCTTGTGACCAGCGGTGGGTCGAGGGTCGGGGAGCTCCCGGTCCTCGGCTCACCGGTAGGGTTAATCTCTACATCCGGTCAAAATAAATAGCCCTGACAGTATCTTCTACACTGGTAGGGTGAAAACTTTTGAAGAACTTTTCTCCCAGCTGCAGACCATCGCCCGCACCCGCCCCGAAGGGTCGGGGACTGTGAAGGAACTCGATGGCGGAGTGCATACGATCGGGAAAAAGATCGTTGAAGAAGCTGCGGAAGTGTGGATGGCGTGCGAATACGAATCCGATGACGATGCGGCCTTGGAGATCTCTCAGCTGCTCTACCACCTACAGGTGATGATGGTGAAGAAGGGGCTGACCTTAGAAGACATTTATAAGAAACTCTAGCCAATAGCGTAAGCTACCGGCGGTGGTTGATACTTCGACGCTAGCCGTTTAGCAGGTTTACGCAGGTAACTACACAAATCAAAAGCCGCTAAGACGTAGGTGGAATAAGGAAAAGAATGTTACGCATCGCTGTACCAAATAAGGGTTCACTATCTGAGCCAGCTATCGCTATGCTCACCGAAGCGGGATATAAAGCTCGCCGACGAGGACGTGAACTGGTGATTCGCGATGAATCCAGCGGCGTGGAAATCTTCTTCCTGCGCCCACGCGATATCGCTGTCTACGTGGGGCAGGGCACGATTCATTTAGGCATCACGGGCAGGGATCTATTGCTTGACTCCGGTGCGGGCGCGGTCGAATGTAAGAGCCTAGGTTTTGCGCGTTCGCGTTTCCGCTTCGCCGGGTCGGCCGGGCAGTTCCAAGACTTATCCGACATTGCAGGTAAACGGGTAGCGACTTCTTATGATCGCTTAGTTGAAGACTACCTTGCCGACCATGAGGTAGATGCCGCCGTTGTGCACCTGGATGGGGCGGTGGAGTCCTCCATTCGCCTGGGCGTGGCAGATGTGATCGCGGACGTGGTTGAAACCGGGTCCACCTTGCGCGCTGCCGGGCTGGATGTTTTCGGACCGACACTGCTTGAGTCGGAAGCGGTGTTGATCTGCCGGCCGCAGATGCTTGAAGATGAAAGAGTTGACGTTGTCCGCAGGCGCCTTGACGGTGTGATGGTGGCTCGCTCTTACATGGTGGTTGACTACAACATTCATGAGCGCGACCTAGAAGCCGCCTTGCGTATAACGCCAGGGTTCGATTCGCCCACCATTTCCCCACTAGCCGATACCACCTGGATGGCTGTGCGTTCCATGGTTAAGACCGAGGACGTGAACAACGTTATGGATCAGCTTCACGCCGAAGGTGCCCGCGGCATTATTGTCACCGCGCTGACAGCTAGCCGACTCTAACTGGGGTGGTCCTTTTTCACCGCTGCCAGCTGGTGCGCGAACTTGCTAGATTGCACTAGCGGCGTAAGCGCCGCTGGCGGCTGCCAGCAGGAACGCCAAGGGGTCAGTTTCTAGTCCTCTGCCCATGGTGGAAAGCAAGTGCGAATGCTGTTGTAGGTGGAGCCACAGTGGTTTGGCAGGTATGGGAATGATTGAGTGCTTGCCAGAAACGGTAGTTAGCTGCTGGTCTACAAGTTGAAGTATTTGCGTATCGATGCCGACCTGACTGGCCAAGTCGTTTTCGATTCTCGGTAGCGGTATGTCTACCGAAGCTAGCACCAGGCGGCTAAGAACGCTTAGGCTGTGATGGGATATGCCGCGGTGTTTACCTCGAGCATCCGCATTAGAGCCCCTTACAGCAGCTATGGGTATGCCACCTAGGGCGCTGGCAACGTTTAAGGCAGTGGCAGTGGCGGTGCCTGAAAATCCCCACTTCGTCCCGGTTCCGGCCACCCCGGGTCCGGGAGCCACAATGCACACGTCAGCATTGACGACGTGGCGCGCTGCCAGTAAACCTGACGGTAGGCTCACTGCCTCCAGATCCCCACCAAAAGCTTGGCCGCAGGTAATGGTGGCACTGAGGTAGCCTTCTTTGCGTAAGGTTGAGACTAGGTTAGAAAAAGCGGCCGGTAAAGCTGCACTGTCATCGTGGATATAAGCTATGCGCAGGCTGCTTTGAGTGGCTTTGCTACCCAACAGTATGGGAGCTAACGCCGAATGCAGGTCAGCTACCACTACCGGCATGGAATGCAGGTCATCGGCTAGTTCCATTTGCTTGCGGTAGGGGGAGTCAAGCTCTTCTACCGATAGCACCATTGTCTGGTGTGGCGTGTAGCGCGCCTTCATGATGTGCCCGCGCTGGGGGACTTTATCACCAGGTAGGGTGGCGCTACTGATGACGGTGGCGAAACCTCCTGTTCCTAAGGATTTAGCTAGCGCGGAGCACTCGATCCGGATGCTGTCACCGACGTTGATTTCGCCAACTAGGTCAGTTAGGGCAAGGACAGGGATTACTTCACCGCTGAGCAGTGTTTCAGCATTCGGTGGGTGGGCGATAATTTTGGATTGCCCTTCGATGAGTCCTTCCCGTTCCTGCTGGATTTGGATAAGTCGCGCTTGTCGTTGCATCACCCTTTTAGCTTAACGGTTAAGGTGGTGATATGAGCGCGAAGAACGGATCGGGGCAACGGCTACTGTCCTTACTCTTAGCATTGAGTTACCATCCCCATGCGTTGACGAAGAAGGAAATCTACCAGTTGGTGCTGGGCTACGACACCAATGCCAGCGAGGAAGCTAAGGAGCGGCAGTTTTCCCGCGATAAACGCTCCTTGGAGCGAGCCGGATGCGATATTACGTTAGCTGTGAATGTGGAAGGGGAAGACACCTACCGTATATTCCCGCCTAAACAGCGTTGGCACAGTGAACTTACGTCCTCTGAATGTGCCTTGATCAACCAAGCGATGGAGCTTTGGGGGGATGCTAGTGGAAGCGGTGCAGAGAAAATCCGCGCCGCTGCGGGGGAAGTAGAAACGCTACCTAGAGGCATGGAAATAGTGCATTCTGGGTTAACCCAACCGGCTTTGATAGCTACTGTTTGGGAAGCGATGAATGGCCGCAGGCAGATTAGTTTCAAATACCCCGGCGCTGACGGGCAATGGCAACTGCGTAAGGTAGAACCGTGGAGGATGCTTGTTAACGATTCACAGATCCTGCTTCATTGCTGGGATTGTGACAGGCAAGCACCCAGGCATTTTAATATCACCAGGATAAAACCTAACAGCTGCAAGATATTGGGCTCTGAGGCAACTCAGGATCGTCCCGACACCAGTGACACCTCAGTAACTAAGATCCGCCCCCTGCTGTTGTTAAAAGCTGGTCGAGCGAACCTGATCCGCGAGCGTTGCACACCTGCGACAGCGCAAGAGTTAGATTCCGCTTTTCGTCGCTACCGCGATTTGAGTGCCTCTGGGTGGGACCTGATGGTGGGTAACTTTGACTCTTATAAACGGTGGTGGGATCGGGTTATGTCAGATCCTGAGAACTGTTTAGTGCTTTCCCCACTGGAGTTGAAAGAAAACGTTGTGGCAGCTTTAGATCATGTAGCTAAGCTCGCTGAGGGCGGCGAGAACCGTAACGCTGAGACTTCGACTTCTAAACGGCGTCAGAGTGCACTTGAGGGCAGGGGGTAGGGTGATGGCTAACCTTACAGACAGGCTGGAACGCACCTTAGCTATCCTGGAATGGGTGGATGAGCGTGGTAGCGCTACGGTAGATGAGGTTGCTTCCCACTTTGGTCTTACGCGCGCTCAGGTGGAAGCCATTATCGGCGACCTTGACTTGACCTACTACGGCAGTGACTGTTACGACACGCAGGTGCAGTTGGAGTGGCATCGCTATTTCGAAGAAGATGTCATCGCGTTAACTGTCGGGAATCAGGACATCTACCAAACTTCAGATCTGACGTTGACCCAAAGGCGAGCTGCGCTTATCGCGCTTTGGCTCTACACGCGGCTGGTGCCGGCGGTGCCGGTGCAGTTACTGCTTTCTACGTCTGCGAAATTGGCTCCACTAGAAGGATTTGAGAACTTAGAGAGCTCCTTGGTGTGGGTGGAAGCTGATTCTCAGGAGGCTGCTAATCGGCTACTTTGTCTCAAGGCTTTGAACCAGGGGATGAATATCGGGTTCGAATACACTGACATCAAGGGTAAGGAAACTTCGCGTGAGGTCCAGCCTCGCCAGGTTCAATACTTAGATGGGCATTGGCTGGTGCAGGGTTATTGTTTCGAAGCTGAAGCCGATAGGAACTTCCGCTGTGACCGCATGCGCGAACTCAGGTTAACGCCTAACTCTCGCACCCGCGCGGACCTGCAGAGCAGTCCTAGTAGTGGGCGTGAGGTGAGGCTTGAAGTGGATCGTCAGTGGATGTGGGCTTTGACTCTGATGCGACGAGCTGGCCGTAAGGATGCAACCTTCACAGTTGAAGTTCATGACCGCGTTTGGGGTGAAAATCAGCTGTTGAAGCTAGGGGAGGGGCTGCGGGAGTGCAGCGATCGCACGCTTTTGGATGGTGCTGCTGCGCGCGCTAGGCAGGCGTTGGATTCATACCGCTGGGTGGAAGGTGCAATAAATACGGTAGACTAGGCGACGTCACTACAGTTATCGGCCGGCCGCCAGATACTAGCTCTGATGTCGGTCCCAGTACAGGGAGATAGAAAACAATGGGCGCTTTCAAGCCGTGGCACATCGTCATTGTCCTCATCGTCTTGGTGATCCTATTTGGCGCTAATCGGCTGCCGAACATCGCTAAGAACGTTGGCCAATCCGCGAAGGTCCTGAAGAAAGAGATGCGTGAGCTGACCGAGGATCAAAATGATACGAAGGCCGCTGAGGAAACTGTGGTACCGCCCGCAGTGCCTTCGGTTGATCCTGAGGTGACCAATAACCCCCGCTCTGAAAAGCCTGAGTCCACTACCTTTGTCGATCCTAACGACGGCAATAAGTAAGTAGCATTCGCAAGCTAAAACTCTATCTGTAGAGATAACAGTATTCGAAGATGGCGCGACTGAAAAAGAAGAAGGACCCGGAAGGGCGCATGCCCCTGGTGGAGCATATCAGGGAGCTGCGCAGCCGAATCCTTTGGTCCTTGCTGGGGATTTTGATCGGAACCGTAGTGGCGTGGATTTTCTACGACCCTATCTTCACTTTTATGGCGCAGCCACTGGCGGATCTGCGTGAGCAGGGTAGACAAGCTGAACTCAACTTCGAGACGATTTCTGCCGCGTTTGATTTGAAACTGCGAATCACCATGTTCGCTGGCTTTATCTTGGCTAGCCCGTGGTGGCTTTACCAAACTTGGGCATATTTGGCTCCGGCCCTGCATCGTAAGGAAAAAGCCTACGTACTTATCTTCACCTTCGCGGGTATAGTGCTATTCGCGATCGGGGTGGGGATGGGTCTTTTGATTATGCCTCACGCCGTGCAGGTGCTTACCTCCTTTGCCCCTTCCCAGTCAGAGATGCTGATGAAGGCCAACCTCTATTTCAGTTTCTACATGCGGTTGGTGATTGTCTTCGGTATTTCCATGCTGGTGCCTTTGGCGATGGTGGGACTAAACCAGTTGAACATCTTGCGTGCTACTACCATGATGAAAACCTGGCGGTGGGCAGTGGCCGTGGCCTTCATCTTTGCTGCCATAGCTAACCCTTTGCCTGATCCGTGGACCATGACTTTCCAAGCGCTATTCCTGGTGGCCTTGTATTTCCTTGCCATCGGAGTGTGTTTTCTGCACGATAAGCGGTGGGACCGTAAACAAGCTCGTATTGAGGCTGAACTTGATGCCGCCTTGGCAACGCATGAAGATGATGCGTCGTGAGTGCACGCCGTCGGCGCCGTCGGGGGTCGGAAGCTAACTCAGATAACCTTAGCGCGGCACAGCGTTACCGGGATGCTAAGGCCCGTGCGGCTACGGAGCGCAGCCACCGGGGACGCTACCAGCAGACCTTGAGTTACATCCTCGATGACTTCCAGCAAACCGCTTTAGCTAGCGTTGAAGATGGCCATAATGTGCTTGTCGCAGCGCCCACGGGAGCAGGTAAAACCGTGGTGGGGGAGTTTGCCTGCTACCTGGCCTTGCAGCGCGGGGAGAGAGCCTTTTACACCACCCCCATGAAGGCTCTTTCTAACCAGAAGTACCGTGACCTAGGGGAACGCTTCGGCAGTGAAAACGTCGGCCTGCTCACCGGGGATGTAGCCATTAACGCGCAGGCGCCGGTGATTGTCATGACCACCGAAGTGGCTCGCAATATGATTTATGCGGGCAAGGACTTGAGCGACCTGGGTTTTGTGGTGTTGGATGAGGTGCATTATCTTGCCGATAAGTTCCGCGGCCCGGTGTGGGAAGAAGTTCTTATCCTTATGCCTGAAAATGTGCGTGCAATCGCATTGTCAGCGACCGTATCTAACGCCGAAGAGTTCGGGGACTGGATCGGGCACGTGCGAAACGGTTGCGACGTCATTATTTCCGAAGTCCGCCCGGTACCTTTGCGTCAGCACATGTTGGTGGGGCGAACGCTACATGACCTTTATGTAAAAGAAGAACAAGCTGGCGGTGTGGGCCCGAGTCGGCATTCTTCGCAGATAAATCCGCAGTTGCGTTCTGCTATTGCCCGTGCCAGTGGGCTGCAGTCACGTTCGGCTGCCCAACGTGAAAGGCAGTTAGCGGGAGGGCGTCGCATGCGCAATGTGCGTCGACGCAGCGTTCGCAGTTCCCGTCCTGAAGTGGCGATCACTTTGGATCGGTCGAATCTGCTTCCGGGCATTTATTTCATTTTTTCCCGCGCCGGCTGCGATGAAGCGGTGCAGCAGGTGGTAAGCGCCGGTATTGAGCTAACTAGTGAAGATGAGCGCAGGCGAATCCGGGCGCTGGTGGAGCCAGCGCTGGAGACGTTACCTGCCAGTGAGTTGAAGGTGCTGCGGGCGTATTCTTTTGCCCAGGCGCTGGAGATGGGTGTTGCTGCCCACCACGCGGGGATGCTTCCCCTTTTCAAAGAAATCGTTGAAAAGCTTTTCAGTACCGGCCTGGTGAAGCTAGTTTTCGCCACGGAAACCCTGGCTTTGGGTATTAACATGCCGGCACGTAGCGTGGTGTTGGAGTCGTTGACTAAATACAACGGGCACTCCCACGTTGGTCTGACCGCGGGAGAGTACACGCAGCTAACTGGGCGAGCCGGGCGGCGCGGTATTGATACTTTAGGTCATGCGGTGGTGGTTTACCGTGACGAGATAGAACCCGCGTTAGTGTCAGCCCTTGCATCTAAACGTTCATACCCATTGATTTCTGCTTTTGCACCGACTTACAACATGGTGGCTAACCTAGCTGCGGCTGGAAGTTTGGAACAAGCTAGATCCCTGGTTGAGAGGTCTTTTGCGCAGTTCCAAACTGACCGGCAGGTGGTGGAGCTTGCCCGTCAAGCCAAAGAAGCTAAAGAGAAGATGGAAGCGGTCGGTAGGAAGTGGGAGTGCTCTAAGGGGGATGCGCAAGAATACGTTATAGCACGTGATGAACTGGCACTGTTACAAAAACGAACTGCGCGTTCACGTAATCGGATTGAACTGAACTATCTGGCGCAAGAACTACTGTCTTTGCGTGTGGGGGATGTGATTTCCATCCCTGATGGCGGGGGATATACCGATGCAGTGGTGACTCGAGCTGACAACGGTAGCGGCACGATTCAGATTGTCTATGACGGTGGGGGAGCGCGAGCTGTTGGCCCGGCTGCTTTGGATGAAGGATTCGCGGTCGTGGGGCGCATGCGTTTGCCCTCTACCTGGCTGCGCGCGGTGGGTAAGTACAAGGGGCTAATAGCTAAAGATCTGCGTTACATGCGTAGGCAGAAGAAGCTTAGGCGTCCTAAGCGTATGAAGAACCCGTTGACGCAAGCTCAGCGCAGTCAGATTCAAAAGTTAGAAAATCTTATCCGCTCACACCCGGTTCACCAGTGTGAACACAGGGACATGCATGCGCGGGAGGCGAAGTCATGGTTGCATGCTAGGCGCGACTATCAGGCTTTGAATGGGCAGGTGCGTTCGCGTACTTCCTCCCTGGGGCGCCGATTCGATGCTGTAGTGCAAGTCCTACAGCAGGTTGGCTGCATGGAGGGCACACAGTTGACCCCTACCGGGCAACTATTGCGCCGCATCTACGCTGAACGTGACCTGGTTTTGGCTTTGGCACTGGATCAGGGGATCTGGGACGAGCTTGACCCCGCGCAGCTCGCCGCGGTTGTGAGCGCATGTGTTTTTGAATCTCGTAAAGATCATTTGCCCGACACTGAGATACCTGGTGGTGTGAGTGGCAAACTGGGTAAGGCGTTGAACCGCACGCAGCAGATTATGGGCACAATTCAGCGCGCTGAAGCGCAAGCTCGAACCGTGACTTCGGCACCGCTTGAAACAGGGCTGGTCTCAGCTATGTACTGGTGGGTGCAAGGAGATGACCTGGCTACTACCGTGCGGGCTGCTGACCTGGAAGCCGGGGACTGGGTGCGCTGGTGTCGCCAGGTTGTGGATGTTTTACATCAGATACAGGTGATTGCTGGGGGACAGGTAGCTACTAACGCCCAGTGGGCAATCCAATCGATCCGCCGGTCGGTGGTTTCGGTTAGCGAACCCGGTTCAGCCCCGATAGTTGCCGTATCATCCGATGCTGCGCCTGAGGAGGAAGCCTGGTGGGAACAGCCGGCAGACGAAACTATCCCCGAGTGGGAGCCGGCAGACGAAACTATCCCCGAGTGGGAGCCGGAAGCGAATAATGGGCGCTAAGTTAGCCTCTAAACGTGTTGAAGCCGCACGCGGTTCGCGGCGAGGCTGGGACTACATCTTACTAGCGCTGGGCGCACTGGGACTGTGGGCAACTTTCCCAGACATCGGTGCCTGGTATTTAGCTGCCCCTTCCTTGGCATTAGTAATTAGTGCAGTCGATCGGGTGAGGACGGGGCGGGCAGCCTGGTATGGATTCATCTTTGGCTGGAGCTTCTTCCTGGCGCATATTTGGTGGGCCACTATTTCGGTAGGAACCTACCTGCCGTGGGCTGTCCTAGCTGGAATCCAAGGACTCTTCATCGGGGCGTGGGCAGCAACCATAGCTTTAATGCGTCCTTTGCGTTTACGTTTAAACTCCATTTTGTTTGACGCCGTACTCATAGCCTTAACCTGGGCGGGGATGGAACAGGTACGCAGCCGGATACCGTTCGGAGGCTTCCCCTGGGCGCTAGTGTCCTATTCGCAAGTGGATTCCCCGCTGGGGCATTTAGCGCCGTGGGGTAGTGAGGTCACTATCGCGGTCGCTTTACTGATGATATCGGTGGCATTGCGAAGAGTGTTTTCCTTGGTGGAGTGGCAACGTCCAACCCGCTGGTGGACACGCCCAATAGCGGGGATCGGAGCTTTAGCTTTGGCGATCTTACCGATCCTGCTTCCCCTGCCAGCGCAGCAGGAAGACGGAGCCGTTCGAGTCGGCCTAATACAGGGAAACGTAGAGCTACCCGCAGATGCTACTTTTGCGCAAGAACATAAGGTTACCGACAATCATTTGAACACCACTGGCAAAGCTGTTTCCGAGGGAATGGATGCCGACTTGGTGCTTTGGGGAGAAAACTCCCTAGATCGGGATTTATCTGCAAACCCCGAAACTATGAGGCGAGTGAAGCAAGCATCACAGTTGGTAAAGGTACCGCTGCTAGTGGGCACTGTTCGCTACGAAGATGGTTATCGGTATAACGATGCGGTGGCAATCCTACCTGGCGGTCAGGTCGGACCTACCTACACTAAACAGTTGCCCGTTCCTTTCGGTGAATACATCCCTATGCGGGATTTTCTGTCTATCCTTTCGAAGGAAACCGCGCGCATCCATGCGGACATGCTGCCCGGCAAGGAGCCGGGCCTAATGACGTTAGAATTGGCCGGTGGTAAGCAACTGCCGATAGCGATTGGTATTTGCTTTGAAGCCGCATACGAACGGATTTTTGCCGGCCCGGTGCGGGACGGAGGCGCGCTTATTGTGGTGCCTACGAATAACTCTTCCTTCGGGTATTCCGCCGAATCAACCCAGCAGCTGCAAATGGTGCGCCTGCGGGCCATGTCGCTTTCTAGAAGCGCTGTGCAAGTGTCCACTAACGGCGTATCTGCATTAATCTACCCCGATGGTTCGGTGCTGGCCGACACTAAACTATTTGAACCTAGTTGGCGAGTAGCTAACCTACCGCTTCGACATACCGTGACTTTTTCCGCTCGCTTCAAACCGGTGGTTGACACCTTCGCGATGAGTGCGTGGGGGCTAGTCGTGTTTTCATCCCTCTACTTGCACGTGCTTGAGAGCAAGCGAGGACGGACTAAACGGAGGCGGAAACGCTAAGTCAGCGCGTGGATATACTATGACCATGAATATTTCGGTCCCCACTTTGGTAGTTATCCCCACTTATAACGAGCTACAGAATTTGCCTGGTTTACTGGGAGCCCTGTTCACCCACCTTCCGCAGGTGCATGTGCTGGTGGTGGATGATTCCAGCCCCGACGGCACCGGCCAATGGGTGGAGAAAAGAGCCAATGATCAGATCCATTTGATGCAGCGGCCAGCCAAGTCTGGTTTGGCTAGTGCCTACTTGGATGGTTTCGCCTGGGGGCTTGAACGCGGATACGAGTATTTCATCCAAATGGATGCTGATGGCTCGCACCGGGTGGTGGATTTAACTCGGCTAATCGAGCGGGCGCAGCAAAGTGATAAGCCTGATTTAGTGATTGGATCGCGTTGGGTTCCAAACGGTGGCACTCAAGGTTGGGGTGCCCATCGTATTGCGCTATCTCGCTTAGGTAACGCCTACATCCAAGCCCTGTTACGTTTGGGGGTGGCCGATGCCACTGCCGGATTTCGGGTTTACCGCCATCCCATTTTGCGCGAGTTAGTCGACAGTGGGGAAGTACAGTCACGAGGCTATGGTTTCCAAGTAGAGATGACCTGGCGTGCGGCGCGGCGCGGGGCTCGCATTGTGGAAGTTCCGATTGTGTTCCTGGAGCGACGAGCAGGGGAGTCCAAGATGGATGGGGACATTATTAAAGAGGAACTGATTAATGTCACTAAATGGGGACTCTGGCAACGTAAAGAAAAGGTAAAGTCAATTCTTTGTGGAGCTACGGGGGAGTAATAGTTTGGGGGCAAAATCAATAGATTTTGTCCCCAAACCTGTTTGTTGGCTTATGTTAGCGCTGGTAGGCAACGCCGTCGCGTAGCTCGCCGCGACGAAGCACTTCGAGTTGTTCTTCCAGCAGAACTTCTAATTCTTCTTCGCTGCGACGTTCTAAAAGCATGTCCCAGTGGGTGCGCACGGGTTTGGCGGGTTTAGTTTCTTCGGGCTCAGCGGTGCCTAGGTATTCGGCAGCGGCGCCACAGCGACATTCCCAGGTTGCGGGAGCGTCGGCGTCAACTGCCATCGACACCGAAAAGTCGTGTCCGTTTTCGCATTGGTAGTAACGCTGAGTGCGCTCAGCAAAAACGATGCCGTCTTCGGTTTCGAGGGACTTAGATCCAATCTGCATGCCACGTAAAGCGCGATCGGCCACGGCGAATCACATCCTTTAAGTTGGTCGTTGTGTGTCGGTGCAAGTTTACCTGCAGGGGTTATTGTGGCACTGGCTGCAAAAGCTTGCCGGTGGCGTACAAACTGTGTGTTCTTGCGCAAATGCTGGGCTTCGAGTTTCATGCCAAAACTATACTACGTTCCGATAATGTACATTATGTCAGATACGGGGAGGTGATTCGCCACCGCGGGCAAGGTTAGCGATTTGCGGTCACTTCCCCGCCTGGCGGCCCAGGCGTGCTTTTGTGCTGGCGGCCCACGCGGACTTTTCTGCTGGTGTCAACCGCGCACACTCCGCCGATGGAACGGTTTGGGTGAGCTCTTGCGTTGGAACGGTTTATGCGCACTTCGCTGCTGCGACGATTTGGGTGAGCTCTTGCGTTGGAACGGTTGGCGCGGCTGTTTCCGCCGGGACGGTTTGCTTGTACTTAGCTGCTGGGGCGCATCCCTAGGTCTTAGCCTGCCTAATCGTTCAAGGGAAAAATGAGTGTCTGCAGTAGATCCAACAGGCGTTCGGTGGAGTCTTCTCCCTGCAGGTGATCTAGCATCAAAACCTGGGCGTAAGTTGCAAGGATTAGTTCAGCTAGGTTTTGCAACTCTTCAGCGGTGCGCTCCCAGGTGAGGCTTTGGTGATGAAAATCAGTAGCCGAAGTGGACAGCACGTGCACCAGCGCCCGCGCTAGGTAATCGCGATTCTTAAGATATACATCCCGGATAGAATCGTTCACCAGGGCTTGGCGCATACCTTCTGCTTCCAGTAGCACCCACAGCTGCCCCTGGGGGCGGGTGGCTCGCAGGATTGCGCGCATGGCAGTTTCGGGGGCCACTTCCCTATCGAGAATTTCTATCTCGTCATAGATCCTGGTGACCAACTCCTGGGTGAAGGTGGTCAGGGTTTCGGTGAAGACCTCTTCTTTAGTGGCGAAATTCGAATAAAACGCCCCGCGGGTGAAGCCAGCGGCCTGTGACAAGTCGTCCACTGTTGCACCTGCCACACCCTTATTGGCAAATACTTTGGCGGCTGCTGCCACAATCCGCTCGCGCGTGTGTTCGCGCCGCCGTTTAAGTCTCAGGTCCATCTTGGCTCTCTTCGTTGAACGGGTTTGTAGTTACCTCGATACATTATAGTATTGGAACGATACATAGAAGTATCGAATACGCTTATGTATTAGAAGTTTATGGAGAACTCGTGTCATCTGTTCTTTACCGTATAGCCAACTACACGGTCTCTCACGCCCGTGCCGTCCTCGCTGCCTGGATAGGAATGCTCGTAATCACGGTAGTTGCCATGTTTACTGTCGGTGGGCAACTCACGAACGACTTCACTATCCCCGGCACCGAAGGCCAAGAAGGACTGGACGTGCTGGAAGAACGCTTCGAAGAACTATCCGGAACTTCCGGACAAATCGTCTTCGGCGTAGATGAGGGAAAGAACATCTACGACTACCAGCAAACCATCGAAGAAACCATGTCGAAGGTCGGCGAAATTGAAAGCGTACTGACTTCTTCCAATCCCTTTGACGATAGCCTCATGGACCCCCTGGTTTCCGACAACCAACGCTACGCCCTGGGGCAAGTACAGTTCGAATTCGGGCTGGACTCCATCGACCAAAAGGTGGTGGATGAGGTCGTAAAGACAGCCAGCGAAGCCAGTGAAGCAGGCCTGGACGTACACGTGGGTGGCAACATCATGTCAACCACGGAAGTACCCCTATCTGCCACGGAAGCCGCCGGCGTTGCCTTGGCTCTAGTGGTACTGGCACTCACCTTCGGATCGTTTATTGCCGCCTCTGTACCTATTATCTCCGCCATCACCGGAGTGGCAATAGCGATGGTGATCGTAATGCTAATCGCCGCAGTCGTTCCTATCTCCACCACCACCCCGACACTGGCGATCATGCTGGGGCTGGCTGTGGGAATCGACTACGCACTATTCATAGTTTCACGCCACCGCGACCAGCTCCGACACGGATACACAGTGGCAGAATCCATTCCCCGCGCCATCGCCACCTCTGGCGGCGCGGTACTATTTGCGGGCACAACGGTAGTGATCGCCCTCCTTGCTCTGATCGTTGCCAACATTCCCTTCCTGTCGGTTATGGGTATGTGCGCTGCACTCGCCGTCGCTATTGCCGCACTTATCGCGGTGACCGGCCTCCCGGCGCTGCTGGCGGTACTGGGTGACAGGCTACGCCCGAAACCGAAAAAATCGCGACGCAAGAAGCAAACTGACGCCCCCGAAGAGGAAGCAGAAATACTATCTGCCGACCTACAGGAACAACCTGAAAAAGCACCGCGCCGGCGCACCCCGGCAGCCTGGTGGGTGTCGGTCACCACTTCCCACCCGTGGCTAACGATCCTCGCGGTAACCGCCTTAGTGGCGGTTATGACAGTGCCGTCCTATGCCCTGCGCCTGGCACTGCCAGATAACGGCGTAGAAGACGAATCCACCATGGGGCGCCAAACCTACGACCTGGTGGAAGAAAACTTCGGAGCTGGCGCAAACGGTCCACTGCTGGTAATCACCGACATCATTACCTCTGAAGATCCCCTGAAACTTATGGACGACCTGGCTGATGACATCAGCAAGATCAAAGATGTGGACCATATCCAACTATCGACTCCTAACCGGAAAGCCGACCTGGGGATAGTTGCCATAATTCCACGCGAAGGCCCCGAAGCTGCCTCCACCGAAAACCTCGTGCATGCGCTCAGAAATGCCGCCCCCGAATGGGAACAAACCTACGGAATCTCCAACACCATGGTCACCGGTTCAGCAGCGGTAGCCATCGACGTATCTGAACAACTGTTTAAAGCCCTACTGCCTTTCGGGATCATCGTTGTGGGGCTATCGCTAGTTTTGCTCACCATCGTCTTCCGCTCCCTCTGGGTGCCGATAAAAGCCACCGTTGGCTACCTGTTTTCGGTGGGAGCGGCCTTTGGTACCACTACCCTAGTGTTCATCAAAGGCTGGGCTAATGATGCGCTACTGATCGGCCAGGTCGGGCCCGTTATCTCCTTCATGCCCATCATTCTTATGGGCGTGCTGTTTGGCCTGGCGATGGACTACGAAGTGTTCCTAGTTTCACGCATTCGCGAAGACTACGTGCACTCAGGTAAAGCCCGCGAATCCATCCACACCGGTTTCAACGCCTCAGCCACCGTGGTAGTGGTGGCGGCACTGATCATGATTTCGGTGTTCTCCGGCTTTATCCCGGGCGGGTCCTTCTACGTCCAACCCATTGCCTTCGGCCTCGCCGTCGGTGTGGCAGTAGATGCCTTCTTAGTGCGCATGACCCTGGTGCCTGCGGTGCTGCAAATCCTGGGCGATAGGGCCTGGTACATTCCGCCATGGCTCGACCGGATGCTGCCTACCTTTGACGTTGAAGGTATGGGAATGGATGAAAGATTCAGGCATCTAGATTGGCAAAAACAGTACGGCGAAGTGGTAGCACGTGCCCATGAGGTCACCATCGGTGGCCGGGCAACGAAGATAGTTGATAACGCCACCGTCGCGGTGCGGCCCGGGCAGATACTGCGCCTGGATGGTGCACGCGGAGCCACTCGCGCACTGCTGCTGGCATTCGGCGGGCGTGCCCGCCTGGATGAAGGCACCCTATTTGTCTTCGACACCTCAACGGCCGATGAAAGCGGCCGTGTAGTAGCCCGCACTCCCCTACTGGAACAAAGAGCAGACCTTCCATACACACCCCTTGGCGGACGGAAAAAACGGCAAAACAAGCAAAAGCTATACCTCATTGATAGGCCCATAAACCGTAAAGAAGCTGAACTAATCGAACGCGAATTGCGAAACGGCAGCGCCGCAATCTTGACACCAGCATGCCGCTGGCAATTCGACGCCCCTGAGGATGAATATTTTGTGCCCTCAGCTCTACCGCAGGAGGCGACAGCCCGATGAACTTATCACTACGTGACTGGCGAGCCATTATCGCCACATTACTGCTACCGGTCCTTGCCGCAGCCTTAACTATTTGGTCAACCTCCGGGCGCACCGACCGCTTCGACCAGATACCTGCCGCTATCGTGAACCTCGATAAAGGCGTGGAAATGGAACTAAACGGCACTAAACAAATGGTGCCCCTAGGACGCCAACTGGCCTCCGGCCTCATGTACCCCAAGGAAGATGTGCGCACCAACCTTAACTGGCATTTGGTGAAGGAAGAAAACGCTCGCACCGGCCTGGCTGAAGGTAAATACCAAGCGGTAATCACCATCCCGGAAAAATTCTCCGAAAACCTGGTCACCATTGGCACTACAGACGCTAAGGCCGCCCTCATAACAGTGACTTCCAACGATGCGTCTTCCGAAATCATGGGAATGATTTCCCAACAGATTGCCGACGCTGCCGCCCACTCGATGGGGTCAGAATTTACCGAAAGAATGCTTGACCAGATATACCTGGGATTCAACGAGATGAAAGATCAACTCGGTCAAGCAGCTGACGGAGCCGCCCAGCTAGATGACGGCGCCAAACGCTTAGGGCAAGGCTCCTCCGCCTTATCGTCGGGAGCATGGCAACTATCATCAGGGTTAACTGAACTGTCCTCCGGATTAGGTGAGGCCAGTGACGGCGCTCAAGCGCTGGCGGGGGGCGCTGGAGAACTTAACTCTGGTGTAGGACAACTACAAGCCGGGGCAAACAGGCTAGCAGGTGGCCTGGCACAACTGGGTCAAGGGGTAGCTGGAACGAAACAGCAACCCGGCCTGGTAGGCGGGGTATCGGCTATCGACGCCGGAGTTAACGGCCCGGGCGGACTAGCCGAAGGCACTAAAGCCCTGGCTGAAGGAAGCGCCCAGCTAGGCGAAGGCGTGGGAACACTCACCACCAGCTTGCAAAAAGTCACCAAAGTCCTGATGGAACTAGAACAACTCCTGCCCGAAGACTACTTAGAGCAGATCCCCAGCACTGCCCAGATCCAAGCCGATCTTGAACGATTGGAAGCAGCGCTAGCTGACTCCAACGGCCTACTGCTGGCCCTGCGTGGACAGTTAGAAGGAGACGCCAATAATGTCGGCCTACTGCCCCAGCTGCAGGCAGCGCTAACTGAATGTGAAGCCTTAGCCACCGGCCCTGAGGACTGTCAGCAACTGCGCGCAGCCATCGCCACCGTGGAATCAGTGATAGCGCAATGGCCGACTTCCAATCCCGAAATAGATCAAGTGCTGGCACGGTTGAACCAGGCTCTTAGCGATCTGGGAGTTGAACAGTTAAAGGATGACTTGCTGCGCATTAGCCGCCAGATCGAAGAGTTCACCGACCGGCTGCAAGCCGCAGGAGGCATAAAAGGTATAGACGCTAAACTCACCGAGCTTCGCGACGGCGCCAATCAACTGGCCGCAGGTGCCCAAGAACTAAACCTGGGAGTAAACGGTAAACCTGATTCACCCGGCCTAGCCCAGGGGATCTCCCAGCTCAAAGACGGCATAAACACAGTCAACACCGCGTTGAACGGAGACGGAACTAACCCTTCCTTGGTTGGAGGATCACGCCAACTCGCATCCGGCATCAACCAACTAATGGCTGGAACTCAAGCCCTCTCATCGGGAGCCGATGAGTTAGCAGGGGGTATTTCGCAGGCAGCTGACGGGGCTGGGCAGCTAACCGAAGGTGGCAGCACCCTAGCGCAAGGAGCATCCGCCCTCGACGCAGGTGTAATGGAACTAATCAAAGGAACCACCCGTTTTGCCAGTGAACTGGAAGACGGCGCCCAGCAAGTGCCCTCATACACCGATGCAGAACGCACCCGCATCGTCAAAATGGGCGCTATCCCGGTGCGCGCACAAGATGACCGTATAAACCAGGCCACCGCACTAGCGAACGTGGTCTTCCCCTGGGCGGCCGCCATCGTATTGTGGATAGGAGCATTCGGGGCCTACCTGGTTATGCCCGGACTGCGCAGGCGACTGCTGGCCTCTACCCACACCTCTTGGCAGGTAGCGTGGCGTTCCCTCTGGCCCGCCCTCGCGATCGGTGCGCTACAAGCGCTAGGCGTGATCGTGGTGGCAACGGCCATGGGCGTCAAACCGGTAAACCTCATCGCCACCACCTTCCTAGTGGCCCTAGGGGTAGCGGTCTTCGCCGCCGTAAACCAAGCCATGCTGGCGGTGGCGGGAGCTCGGTTGGGTCGCCTACTGGCACTGCTATTCCTAGTCATACAAGTGGTGTCACTGGGCGGGGTCATCCCGATTGAAACTGCCCCCGAAGCTTTCCACGCCATTGAAGGCGTGGTGCCACTGTCGATCCTGTCTTCGGGACTGTCGCACACCGTCCTAGGTGGAGAGATCATCTCCCTCACCTCAGTCATATTCCGACTGCTGCTTTGGGGCGTAAGCTCGGTGATCCTGACAGTGATCGCAGCGTCCAAAGCCCGCCAAATGAGTGGCACTAAGATACTGGAATCAGTAAATAAAGCGCAGGCCCTGACCTAGAGGCAGGCACCCGCGCGGGTCTAGGTTAGGCTGCAAATAGTTTTCGCCCCGGAAAGTAATCCGGGGCGAAAACTGAAATATCTAGATCAAGAAACGTAGCGACGCGCCCGCCGGCGAGCAGCTAACTCATCGACCATAACGGGAATTTCCTCAGCTTCTTCCGTGGGTAGCTCCGCCAGTGAGCCCTCAACCTCACGCCACACGCGGCCAACCGCAATGCCGAAAACGCCCTGGCCACCTTCAATGAGGTCAATCATTTCATCGCGCGAGCGGCACTCGTAAACGGACGCGCCATCGCTCATCAGGGTGATGGTAGCTAGGTCCTCTACCCCACGATCCTTCAAGTGCTGGATAGCTTCGCGTATCTGCTGCAAAGAAACCCCAGTGTCAAGCAGGCGCTTAACAACCTTCAGTACCAAGATGTCCCGGAAAGAATACAGCCTTTGACTTCCAGAACCCTGCGCCGAGCGGATTGAAGGTTCAACTAGGCCGGTTCGTGCCCAATAATCTAGCTGCCGGTAGGTGATGCCGACCGCCTGGCAAGCAACCTTCCCGCGATAGCCGGTGTCGGGGCCAAGATCGGCAAGGACATCGCCAAAAAGCATGCCCTGGTGGCCTGATTGTGAGGCGCTCGCAGTGTTGTTCACCGTGTCTCCTGGAATGTTAGTTAGGGCTTTGTAGCCGTTAATGTATTTCACGCTATTGCGTCAAACTTGATTCGTCAATGCCGACACGGCTAGCCTTCAAGTTCAAGTTTAACTTGAGATGAAATTGTTATCTACCGCTTTCCATCAAGCGATCAACCGCCCCACGCAAAAACTCCCGATGAAGGTTCGCGCACTGCTCCGTAAGCTGCTGCGCCTTAGCGTGAGCACGCTCCACATCACCGGAACGTCCACGCGCCCGCATCGGATCCACCGTTTGATCGATCAGGTCAGCTTGCCGTTCAGCACTATTACGCAAAGTACGCAACATCCGCGTAGGAATACCAAGCTTATTTATCTGCGCCACCAGCTGCACAATCTGGATCGCACGCACCGGAAAATAACCCGCCAAGTCAGGGGTCAAAATCCCCAACTTCACGTAGCTTTCCACCTCTTCACGAGTAATCCCAGTCAGATCGCAAAGCTGGCGCACACTAACCGAAGACCCCACCGGAACCTTAGTTTTACCGGCCTCACTAACCACCTTCACGGTAGGTTCAAGCTCATCTTCATGCCCAGCATCCAAAGCCGCCAAGTGATCGCCGATTACCTCCAGCGGGCAGTAAGAATCCCGCTGCAAAGTAAGGATGTAACGCAGGCGTTGGACATCGGCATCAGAATACTGCCGGTAACCCGCCGCCGTACGCTTCGGGGTTAATAACCCCTCCTTTTCCAGGTAACGAATCTTCGAAAGAGTCAGCGCCGGAAACTCCGGCTTCACCAGGGAAAGTACCTGCCCAATCGGCAAATGGGCACGGTGGGAAACATCACGCGGCCAGGGAGTCGGTGACGTAACAACGACAGGAGAGGACTTCTTGGCAGAGGAATCCATCAGTTTTGAGAGGGGTGGTAGGTCAAGCGGTACTTGCCGATCTGAACCTCATCGCCCGCCTTGAGCGCAGCCTGTTCAGTACGCTCACGGTTAACATAGGTGCCATTCAAGGAACCAGAATCGCGAACGACGAATCCGCCCTCGCTAGCAATGAACTCACAGTGACGACGCGACACCGTCACATCATCCAAAAAGATGTCTGCCTTCGGGCTGCGACCAGCACTAGTGTGGCTCGCATCCAGCAGGAAACGCGCACCAGAATTAGGGCCGCGCTGCACGATCAGCAACGCTGAACCCACCGGCAAAGCCTCAACCGCTGCCTGATCACGAGCAGATAAGGGAGCCTGAACCGCAGGTTCCTCAACCTCAGCGGGAACCCCGACAGCTCCGAAAACAGCAGTTTCAGAGGGATCCGGGACGTTCGGAATCGACATCGGAACTCCTTCACAGAACTCGATCACACGAAGATAACAGACTACCTACTAATTTACCCTAAAGCATCTTCATTATTTCACTTCAGCGTAACGGTAAGACTGCGGCAGCGACACTGAGACGATCTTAAGATCATCATGACGCTCAAACGTCACCGTAGAACCACTACCACGAACCCGGGAAATCGCCCCCCGCGGAATATCTAAAGCAGGCAAAATCGTGTCCGCATCCCCAATCACACTCCACCTATAGGGCGGCGTGATCGTGAACCCCGAAATACTCAACCCACCCGGCACCGTCGTTACGTAACTCGAAGCCGTAATGCGCTGCCCATTTACGTCAATCGCTTCCGCTCCGGCATTGCGCAACTCGCCCAAGATATTGACAAAACTATGCGCCGTGATCGGTTCATTGCCTTCCTGCAAAGTCATCGTCAAACCCGGACCATGCACCGCCACCGTGCCCGCCATTATCTGCGCTCGCTCCGCATCCTTCTGCGCTGCCTCCTTCGCCGCCTCATACTGAGAATGCGACGACTGCAACCTTTGCACCTGGACGGCCAACTCATTGCGCTGTTTACGCAACTGCCTTTCCGAAGTGGTCAGCTGGTCAAGCAAAACCACCAACTCGTCCTCGTGCAAGTTATCCAACGGGTCAGCGCGTTGGATCTTAATCTGGGTCACCAAAGCAAACCCCAGCACCAAGCACATCAGTGCGATAACCACATGGATCGGGCGAATAGGGGCAACCAGTAAATCCCGCAGGCGACGGCTCGACTGCTTGCTTGAAGCTCCAAACTGGTTGGAAGTGTGGGCAGCGGCCCGAACCGTGGAAGAAAAAGAAGAAGAAGATGAACCCGCGCCTGTTGAAGGCTCAGGCGGTGAATCCTTCGACGCTGGAGCATTCGCAACCGCAGGTAGCATCTGGGTGGGAGGCTGATCCCACTGCGGAGCCGGCGCAGGCGAATTCTTGTCACCATCTACAGGCAAGCTCATCTAAGCTCCAAAAATATGCCGGCGAATAGCGGCCGCGTTAGAGAAGATCCGGATCCCCAAAACCACCACGATCGCAGTGGTCATCGCTCCACCCACGCCCAACTGTCCACCGAGGAACACCAGCAGCGCTGCGACTAACACGTTCCAGAAGAAGGAAACAATGAAAACCCGATCCGAGAAGCGGCCATCCAAATAAGAACGCGTCCCCCCGAAAAGAGCGTCAATCGCTGCCACTACAGCTACGGGCAAGAAGGGCTGCAACACGTAAGGAATCTCCGGGTCAATCAAGATCCCCAGAACCACTCCGATGATGAGCCCGAAAATAGCGATCACGTTCTATTCCTCCTCCGTGCTCATAACAGTAGCTAACTTTGGGCTGTTAAGTGCGGCTTTATCCAAGTGAATGTCGGGTTGGCGAACAATCTTAACCGAAATGCCATAAAGCGAAGACAAAGCATCGAAATACTTACTAGCCTCCCCCCGGCGAACCGCTAACTCCAAGGCCCGCTGGTCACCGATAGCGCCAACTTGATAGGGGGCAACTATCGGATTGAAGTTAACTAAAATCGTGCCACCGGCGCTACGGATCGCGGTGTTCGGCCCCAACCGCTCCCCATTGATGCTGATACCCTCCGCATCCGCAGACCACAGGGCATTAACCAAAATGCGCAGATCCGTATCCTGTACCCGCTTTTGCCGATCCTGGGAATCAGACTCACTCAAGGTAACGACCACACCCTCGCCCTCAAGCTCATCCAACTGCGCTGACAACGCACTTTGGGAGTCAACCTCAGTGGCAACTGGATTAGCTGCAGAAAGTAACGACAACTGCCCTTTCAGCTCATCGACCTGGCCCGACAGGCTTTCCAACTGGGCACGCTGGGAACTAACTTGGCTAACCAAACCATCACGCACCACCTCCTGCGGATCCGCCATCGAAACCAGCGCACGCACCGACCAAGTGATCATGAAGGCCATTAGCAAAGTCAGTACGCCAATCAATACGCGCTCAGCAAAAGAACGCCGAGGGTTAACCTTGGGGCGCGAAGCAACGTAGTAGCTCAACGGGTCGTCAAGCAAAGAACGCAGCAAAGAAAGCGAGGCGTCCTCCACCGCGGAGGATTCAGCCTCATGCCTTTGCGCGCGCCGGCGAAGGGGCGGTGCCTGTGCCCCACTGCTATCGAGTGTGGGCGGTGCTAAGCGTTGGGAATCATCCATTGTTTCTGCAATCGGTAGGAACGTTGGAGATTATCGTAGCCTTCACGCATCAGACGAACGAGGGCGTGGGGAGCGTGCGCTCGCGCCTCTAACCAGGCCTGTGCTAGGGACAGCACAGCCTGCGCATCCTCGGGGAAATCCAGATCCACCCGCGCCGGATAAGCACCCGCAAGAAAACGCCTACCCATCCCAATGGTGTGGTTGTCCCAGTACTCATCCACGTTGGCGAAGAACTGGGTGGTGAGCCCAACCGCTCCGGCGCGCGCCGCACCCAGGTGCAAACCGGACAAGATGGCGCTCAAATCATCATTAGCTAGATCTTGGGAAACCACCTGATCCCAGGCCCGCAGGCGAGCGGTACGGGTGGGCATGGCGCTGCGGGCAACCAGCGCTGACTCATGTGCTTCCCCCGACGGGTCGGCAGCTAAAGCCGCCTTAATGTCTTCTTCCGTTAGCAGGCCGCGCGCCGCCAACACCGTGCGAGCCCGCCAAGCCAGCGACGGCCCCACCTCCAACAAGGGGGAACGAAGCGCCGCTAGGTCTTCCAAGAAGGCCGTGAAATCCGCATTGTCGTCATCGAGTAACGCCAGCGTGCGAACCGCGACCTGGGCCCACAACTTCGCGTCATCGCTGTCCCTGTCAGCCTGCGCAATGCGGGCAATAGCGGTGGAAGCAAAAGCTGCTCCCAGTTGCCGACGCCTCCCCCCAGGTAGGTAGCGTCCCAGCACTTCTAGCGCCCGATTCGCAATATCTAGAGCCAGCGGAGCATCAGTTTCCTGCGGAGCAAAACGGGCCGCCGCCTGCAGGTAACGCGCCGGGTCCACGCGTCCATCCAACACCGCGGCCCATAGCGCCGACCACACCACCGCGCGCGAAACCGACTGAGGAATATCTCCCACATGCTCCAAAGCGGTAGCTAGCTGGGCTTCGTCGAACTGCATCACAGCGTAGGTGAGGTCATCATCATTACAGACCACCAGGTCCACATCGCAAAAGTCAACGGACGTATCCAACTGTGCCGCAGACAACTCCACCTGCAGTTGCCGCTCACGCAAGGTCACATCGACACTACCCACACGGCCTCGCCCCGAACCCATACTGTAAAGGCCCACCCGCAGCGCGTGAGGGCGAAGCACGTCCTGCCCGGTTACAGCATCGGTACACGACTGTTCCAGGTGCAAAATAGCGGTCTGAGAACCGGGCGAGGCCTGCAGGTCAGAGCGCAGCCGAGAGGGACTGGCGGTGTGCAGCCACGCTTGCTGCCACTGATCCAGGTCCTCGCGGTGGGAAGCATCTTGCAAGGCGGAAAGGAAATCAGGCAGCGAGGTCGCGCCGAAAGCATGGTCTTGGAAATAGGTGCGCGCCCCCGCGAAGAAAGCCTCCGGCCCCACGTAAGCCACCAGCTGCTTTAAAACCGCCGCCCCTTTGGCGTAGGTAATGCCATCGAAGTTGTGTTTAGCGGCCTCCACATCGGGAATGTCAGCGGCAATCGGGTGCGTGGTGGGAAGCTGATCTTGATGGTAAGCCCACTCTTTGCGGCCGGCAGCGAAAGTAGCCCACTCCCCCGGATACAGACCGGTTTCAACCAAGCCCCAAGAGCCTTGGTTATCGGCAAAAGACTCCTTCAACCACAGATCATCCCACCACGCGGGAGTAACCAGGTCACCAAACCACATGTGGCACATTTCGTGGAAAATCGTATTCGCCCGCGACTGTTTTTGCGCTTGCGTTGGCGTATCACGGTACAGGTAGTCCTCGGTGAAGGTAACGCACCCGGGGTTTTCCATTGCCCCTAAGTTGTATTCGGGAACGAAAACCTGATCATACTTACCCCACGGGTAGGTGAAGCCATAGCGATCGTGATAAAAATCCAAACCCGTGCGAGTGGTGTGGAAGATATCTTCGGCATCGCAAAACTTCGCTAACGCCTGGCGGCAGTACAGGCCGAGCGGAATCTCAACATGACCCCCGTCAGAGGCTCCCCCACTCCACGTGCCCCCGTCAAAGTACTTATAAGGCCCTGCCACTACCGCGGTGATGTATGCAGAAAGCGGCGGGGTTGGGGCGAAAGAAACCAACTGGAAGCCATCTTGGGTGGTGTTCGTCTGCGTGGCTGGTTGATTAGAAAGGACCACCCAATCGGAACAAGCTTTAACCTGCATGCTCCAGCGAGCCTTCATTCCCGGCTGGTCAAAGCACGCGTAGACGCGCCGCGCGTCAGTGGGCTCAAACTGGGTGTAGAGGTAAACGCGCCCATCTTCGGGGTCGCGGTAGCGGTGCAGGCCCTCACCGCTGCGTGAATACCGGCAGCGGGCGTCAATGCGAACCTCAAGTTCCCTGCCCGTTGGTAGCTCTTCTAACGTTATGCGCGCCCCATCGAAATGGTACTGGGCGGGCTCACCGTCTACGGTTACGGCACTAACGCTATCGGCGATAAGGTCAATGAACGTGGTCTCAGATTGGGAAATGAAGTCCAAAACTGTTACGGAACCGAAGGTAGCAGCCTCCAGATCCTCAGCGTTAGTAAGATCCAACTCCACACGGTTCGCCACCCAGGTAATGTCCTGTGCGCGTTGGAGGGCTTCAGCCTTAGTAATAGTTCGCATATACGTCAGTCTAGCGAACTAACGGGTAGCAATACGCTTACCCGCGGGAAGGAAGCGTCAAGAAGACTTATCGGCATTTACATCCTTAGATGGGCGTTTGCCTCGAGACAGTGGAGAGGACACCTTAGGAGCAGCGGAAGAACGCGGCTTAGTGCCTGAAGCGCTGCCGGTTTTAGTACCTGGCGTGCTGCTTTGGGTCTGCACCCGCGAAGAAGCCTGCGCGCTCTTAGATCCTTCAGCAGTGCGAGTCGACTTAGTGTTTCCGCGCTTACGCATGGTGTTAGCTGCCGTCTTCGACACCCCGCTGGTGCGAGAGCCACCCAGGCGCCGCATTTGTGAAAGGGCACGTTGAATCGGATGCGCATCTGCAGCCGCCCCGCTGATCGCCGCCAGCATCGGCATCAACAGTACCGAAAGGGCACCTGCGGAAACCAAAATCGACGCCACTGTTTCAGACATCGCCTCCGCAGCGGTAGCGACGTGGGTGACCGCCACGATAATCGGTAGCGACGTAGTGGCGTACAGCGCCACCGTGACGCGCTCGCGCGAAGTGAAATCGTCGCGGATGGAAGGCAAATAGGTGGAAACGAAAACCGGAATCGCACGCACCCCAAGCAGCAAGACCACGAACCCAACCAAAGCTAGGGGCTGTTCACCTACCGCCGCAGGATCGATAGCGGCACCGGAAGTGACGAAGAAAAGCGGAATCATGAACCCGTAGGCAAGGCCGTCAAGTTTTTCTTCCAACTCCTCACGCCCATCTGGCACCGCGGTGCGGACAATGAAGCCCGCAGCGAAAGCCCCCAGCACCACGTCAAGAGCAAAAATATCAGCCAGCGTCACCAAACCAACCAACACCACCACAGTTAGGCGAACCGTAGTTTGGGCGGTGGTTTGGGCCTTCATGTGAATCAATGCCAGCAGGCGTGAGCCGAACTTGCGTGCCTGGACCGGGACAGTGGCGATCACTACCGAAATCAAAATGAAAGCGCCGATAACAGCCAAAGTCTCAGCGGTGGAGCGAAAAGACAGCAGCAACGCCATTGCCAAGATAGGTGCTATTTCCCCCACTATCCCGTGGGCGGTAACCATGAGCCCAACTGGGGAACGCAAAATCCCGCGTTCTTTCAGAATCGGAATCAAGGTTCCCAAGGCGGTGGCTGTTAAAGAAATCGCGATCGCCGCCCCCTGGAAAGTATCGAACTCCACCAAAGGCAGTAAGAAAACGGCTAACGCCGCCAACGCGAAACTAGCTATCCACGCGCCCAGGGCGATACGTCCTCGTGGCCCCTTAACCTGAGCCACCTCAATCTCATAGCCAGCCAACATGAATAAGAACGCCAGGCCAAGCTCACTTAGCAAACTGAGCGAGCCCGATAAGTGCACCAGCCCCAAAACGTTAGGGCCGACCACTACGCCCGCACCCACCAAAAGCACCACCTCCGGAATCGCGTTCCGGGGTATCAAGTGGGAGATCAGCGGCGCCAGCAAGGCGATCACCGCGATCGTGAACAGAGAAATGAACTCAGTCAATAATCAGTCCTTGCAGATGGTAGTTCTAACTGTCGAGAAGAATTTAGGAGTTTACCTGGCGCCATTCTATAGTGAACATATCCAGCATCACGATGTGAGGATCACTATGCGCAATCCCAGCCAGATTCACCCCGTCGACGCCCTCCCTCCCCTACCAAAGACCGCGCTGCTATCAGTCCAGCACGTCTTGGCATTCTACGCCGGCGCGGTAGTAGTGCCACTGGTAATCGCAGGTGGGCTGAAACTAGGGCCGGAAGAAACCATCCACCTTATTAACGCCGACCTATTCACCTGCGGGATCGCCACCTTGATCCAATCCGTTGGATTTTGGAAAGTCGGCGTAAGACTACCCATTATCCAAGGTGTCACAACCACCGCTATCTCCCCCATCATTGCTATTGGGCTCGCAGTCACCGGACCGGACGGAGGTGTTGCGGGCCTTCCCTATATCTACGGATCAATCATTATTGCCGGCCTGTTCACCTTCTTCGCCGCTCCCCTATTCGCTCGCTTTATCAGGTTCTTTCCCCAAGTAGTGATTGGCACCGTCCTAATCACCATGGGCATCACCCTGCTGGGCGTGAGCGCCGGAGACATCATCAACCGCGTCGACGAGATGAACCCGCCCCAACCCATAGGCATGCGCTCCCTGGCCTACGCCGCCGGCACCTTGGCAATCATCATCGTGGTGCAGCGGTTCTTCAAAGGCTTCCTCGGAACCATCTCCGTATTGCTGGGCCTGGTGATCGGCACGGCGGTGGCGATCGCACTGGGGGATGCTTCATTCGGGGCGGTCAGCACCTCCTCCTGGGTGGGGGTAACTACCCCGTTCTACTTCGGGTGGCCAAAGTTTGCCCTCAGCGGTGCCATCTCCATGATTATCGTCATGCTCATAACCATGGTGGAAACCACCGGCGATGTCTTTGCAGCCGGCGAAATCGTGGGACGGCGCATAACGAAGGAACACATTGCTGCCGCCTTGCGAGCTGACGGGCTATCAACCGCTTTGGGAGGAGTGCTCAACTCCTTCCCCTACACCTGCTTTGCGCAAAATGTCGGACTGGTGCGCCTAACTCGAGTGAAATCACGCTGGGTAGTGGCCGCCGCCGGGGTCATTATGATCATCCTTGGCCTGATCCCCAAGGCCGGAGCGATAGTGGCTTCCATCCCCGGCCCAGTGCTGGGCGGAGCCTCCCTAGCGTTGTTTGCCAACGTGGCGCTGGTTGGCATTCAGATGCTTTCGAAAGTGGACCTGCATGATGCCCGCAACGCAGTCATTGTTACCACTTCCCTTGGGCTGGCAATGCTGGTTTCATTCAAACCAGGCATCGCGGCGGTATTCCCATCTTGGGCTCAGATTTTCTTCGCCTCCGGGGTGACACTGGGATCCATTACCGCCATCGTGCTGAACCTGCTGTTCTTCCACGTAGGGCGCCAATCCGGTCCAGATGTAGCTGCCGGAAGTGACGGGCGGGCGATTGGTTTAGAGCAGGTTAACGCCATGGATCAAACCGAGTTCGTACGCACTTTTGCGCCCCTTTTCAACGACCAAGTATGGCCGCTTGAACAAGCCTGGCAAGGGCGTCCCTTCAAAGACGTCCAGCAGTTGCGTGACACCATTCAAGAAGCGGTGCTGACCGCCGGCGTGGAGCGTCAAGATAAGTTGATACACGACTACCCCGATATGGCTCAGCTACTTCTTTCTGACGAAGGCGAAGCTGCAGAAATCTCCCGTGATATTGGTTCGCTGGCGTTAGGGGAAATGAACGATTCCGAACAGGAACAGCTGCGTGAGCTTTGTGAACAGTATCGTGCGAAGTTTGGGTTCCCCTTCGTGGCTTGCCTAACCACCATGGACTCGCGCCAGCAGATTATCGATCAAGGAGTGCGCCGCTTGGAGAACTCCCCCGCTCAGGAACACTTGGTGGCGCTAGCCGAAGTGATTGAGATCGCTAACGACCGGTTCAACATTATGCTTGCCAACGCCAACCCGATTCGCTCGGCGTGGGCGCGTAAGTTTGAACAGCTGAACTGAAGTGGTTGCGCCGGTATCAGCGCATTGAAATCGTTGTCTTAACAAACAAATTGGTAACAGTATAGGAAATCGCATATCACCAGTTGGACTATCTCTTGCCCAGGTCGGCGATGCTTGTTAGTTTGGCGCTCATGGTAAATGCCATAGGTCGAACGTCCCGTTTCGGCCCCTTGTGTCAGTGACTTGACATATTCCCTTAGCCAACGACCACAAGGAGATAGCTATGCGACGACGCGTACTACTAGCCCTCGCCGCCAGCGCGGCTGTGACCCTATCGGCCTGCTCAGCAGACGCCCCCTCCTCATCTGGAAACGGCGGATCCTCCGATGGTGGAACACAAGCCTCAGTTGACTTCGTAACCATTGCAGCCGGTGGCACTTCCGGCCCCTACTACCAAATCGGCGCCACCATGGCGCAAGTACTCAAAGACCAACTAGGAGCCGACTCCTCCGTGCAAGCAACCGGAGCCTCGGTGGAAAACATAACCCTCATAACCAGTGGCAAGGCCGAAATCGCTTTCGCCATGGGTGATGCCACCCGTCAAGCAGTAGAAGGCACCGGACCCTTCGAAGGCAAGGAACAGCTCAAAGACCTCAAAGCCATCACCGCGCTCTACCCGAACTTCGTGCAAATCGTCACCACCGAACAGTCAGGCATCAAGTCAGTAGCTGACATGAAAGGCAAACGTATCGGTGTAGGTGACCAAAACTCCGGGGTGGAGCTGAACGCGCAGATGATCCTAGAAGCCCACGGCATGTCATACGACGACATTGAAGAAGACTTCCTGTCCTACGCAGATTCCATTGACCAGATGAAGAACGGCCAAGTTGACGCGGCGTTCGTAACCTCGGGGCTGCCGAACTCCTCCGTTATGGATCTAGTGACTTCTCATGACGTCGTTATCGTGCCGATTGAAGGTGATGGGATGAAAGCCTTGATTGAGAAGTACCCCTTCTTCAAACAAGACGCCATTCCCGGTGGCACCTACGACCAGGAAGAAGACGTGCCTACCGCTTCCATCACTAACCAGCTGCTAGTGTCCCCCGACCTCAGCGACGAACAGGTTTACGCCATCACCAAGGCACTGTTCGAAAACCTAGATAGTATCCACCAGGCGCACAAGGCGGCCACCAAGATCACCTTGGATTCGATCGAAGATGGTCTGGCCGTGGACTTGCACCCCGGCGCAGTGAAGTACTTCAAGGAAAAGGGTGCGCTTAAGTAAAACCCTATCCATCGTGGGGATCACCGTTGCCATCACGGTGGCGGTGATCCTCACTGCCTTAATGAGGCAGCCCCATCCGCAGCTATGCGTAACCAACCAGCGCACCGGGGAAGACTACTACTGCGTTAAGGCCGAAGATGGATTGAGCGCAACACTGTCATGGATCCACTCCATCGAACACGAACCATGGACGGAAACCTACGTGGTTGGAGGCAGTGAACTCTACCTTGAAGAAATCACCTTACGCGGATACGGAGCCGGGGTGCCCGCCGATCCCGGTGGCGTTACCTCTATCGAGGACGGTGTGATACATGTCCGCCAAATCCACCGCCCCATGCCACAGGTTCGGTGGATACATTCCCACCACACCAAACACAGCCTGCGAGTGGGACAGCACCTGATACGCAGCGAAGATATTGAGCACCACGCCTTTGTGGAGCTGTCAGTAAAGGAGTAGGAATGCGTGAAAACCGCCCGCCACGCGATCTTGAGGTTGAAATAGAACCAGGCGAAGAACACACCCCAGATACGAAGGAAGTACTGGCAAAGTTCGATCGCGAATCCCGCCTGCGCGAAATCCAATGGAAGCCTGCAGCTACCGCAGTGTCGATAGTGGCTATCATGCTTTCGCTCTACCACATGTACACCTCCTACTTCGGAACCCCACCGATACTGCAGCACCGCGCCATTCACGTGGCCGCCATCTTGACGCTCGGCTTCGCCCTTTACCCGCCGTATAAGAGCGCCAACCGCTACAAGATCCCCGTGTATGACCTGGTGTTAATCGTGGCATCCATATCAACCGCGGTTTATGTAGTGGCTAACTACTCCGACATTGTCCGCCGAGCCGGGGAACCCACCACCAGTGACATTGTCTTCGGTGCCATCCTCATCGTCCTCGTCATCGAAGCAGCGAGGCGTCTTACCGGCTGGGCACTTCCCATCTTGGCGCTAGTATTCCTCGGCTACGGCCTGTTTGGTCGAATGGTGCCAGGCACCTTCCGGCACCGCGGCTACGAACTAGGGGACATGATTAACTTCCTCTACCTCACCGCCGAAGGTGTCTACGGCACCGCCATCGCCGTGTCAGCTTCCTACATATTCCTATTCGTACTGTTCGGGGCGGTACTACAAAAGTCAGGTATGGGACAGTTCTTCAACGACTTCGCCCTCGCCCTCGCCGGACAATCGCGTGGCGGACCGGCGAAAGTGGCAGTGCTGGCTTCCGGATTCTTAGGATCCATTAACGGCGCGGCCGTGGCCAACGTGGTAACTACCGGTGCCTTCACCATCCCCCTGATGAAACGCGTAGGGTACCGACCGCTATTTGCCGGCGCGGTTGAATCCACCGCCTCGGTAGGTGGGCAAATCCTGCCACCCATTATGGGCGCGTCGGCGTTCATTATGGCTGAAACCCTGGGGATCCCCTACAACCAGATCGCCTTGGCCGCCATTATCCCGGCGCTGCTTTACTACCTGGGAATCATTGCCCAAGTGCACTTGCGTGCCACTCGCCGCGGCCTGAAGGGTATATCGCGCGAAAACCTGCCGGCAGTGAAAGAAGTAATGCGTGAACGCGGGCACCTGCTTATCCCGCTGGCGTTCTTGATTTACATGCTGTTCTTTTCCGGGCGCACCATTTTATTCTCGGCGCTACTCACCATCCTTCTCACCGTGGTGGTCGCCGAACTGCGGCCCGCCACCCGTATGAGTCCAAAGGACATTGTGGACTCCCTCGAAGACGGTGCGAAGACAGCTGTGTCAGTGGCGGTAGCGTGCGCGGCCGTTGGGATTATCGTTGGGGTTGTAACCCTCACCGGATTCGGCGTGAAACTAGCCCACGCCATCGTAGCCTTCGGTGCCGGCAACCTGGTGTTCTCCTTGTTCCTAACAATGATTGCCTCAATCATCCTGGGCATGGGACTGCCTTCCATCCCCACCTACATCATTACCGCCACCATGGCGGCCCCAGCCTTAGGTGAACTGGGGGTAGAACCGCTGGTTGCTCACATGTTCGTCTTCTACTTCGGCCTGTTCGCGAACATCACCCCACCGGTGGCGCTGGCTTCCTTCGCCGCCGCAGGACTATCGGGAGCAGACCCCATGCGCACAGGAGTGCAGTCAATGCGCCTGGCACTAGCTGGTTACATCATTCCCTTCATGTTCGTACTGAACCCAGCTTTGCTGATGCAAGGATCGTGGACTGAAGTGATCTCCGTGACCTTGACCGCGATCTTCGGGGTGCTCATGCTGGCCGTGGCAGTGGAAGGACACCTGATGGTGCAGATCCCGTGGTGCATCCGCATCCTGTTCTTCGTCGCGGCGCTATCGATGATGTCGCCTAACACCATGACCGACTTGATTGGAGTGGCGATAGCTACCGTGGCAATCGTGTTCCAAGCAGGCAGGGCGAAGAAAGCCGAACAGCTTTCGTTCCGCGCGATCTAGAAATTTAGGGTCTACTTACGAGGCGGTGTCGGCAGTTCACCTGCCTCGGGCAGTGGGTAGACCACTAAGTCACTGGAGTCGAGGTCATGGTCGCGTAACCTTACCGCGTACGGTTGGAAGTTGTCGTAGGTGTGGAAGGTACAGGTTAAGTCCTCTTGCCCGAAGCAAGCGAAGTAGCGGGTGATATCGTAATTTCCTGCCGCGGTCACGACACTGCCGCGCACCATGGCCACAGCGTGCAGCAGGTGCAGTACTTCGAAAACAGGCTCAGGTGAGTGCTGTGCAGGCACCTGCTGCGCCGCCGCCTTGAGTATCGCGGTCCGCACATACCGGGACATGGGGGAAAAGTCGCCGGGAAGCCCCACTAAGCCAAGGCCTTCTCCGTAGGCGGTCGGTTCGATCACTCCCCCACCGCGATTGGCTGTCGACAGGTGCAGGTAGTTTTCAATATTCGCCCGATGCGTCGGATACGGCGGGTTATTGGTAAGGACGCCCAGGTCGTCCTCGTAAATATGAATGCCATCGGCCTGCGGTTCGATAATCAGGTGATTGCCACCGTCGGAGAGGAAAAAATGCATGGGGGCAACCGGTAGCCCCGGCATGAATGCGGTGTCGCACAGGTTAACTTGACGCAAGATCTCACGAGCCTGGTTCAGGTCGCGCGCCTGGGTAAGCAGGTAGGGAATTAGCTCATAGGGCGCCAGGTTAATGGCCCCGGAAATAGGCTTGCCGTAGTGGGCGGTGCGGGGGAAATTCAAACCCGCGCAGTACAGGCCACTTTCGCTAATCGCCTCGGCATAAAGCGCGGTTTCGTTCACCACTGAAGCCATCCCCATAAGTGACATTTGGGTGGTGGGAGGATTGTCCAGGTGCTTGTAGCTGCGCTTAGCCGCGCGTGGGGACACTACAAGATGTTCACCGAAGGAGCAGTCAATATCCATGCTGCGCCCGAAATAGGCGCCTTTAACAGCCTGGGGGCGGTAACAAAAGGTGGTGCACATAGCGATCCTACTAGCTTCAAGTTCTTAGCCGACATTGAAATTATGGCACTAGTTTGCGTATACGCGCAGCCATCTGCTGGGGGAAGAAAGTGGCGGTGGCGCAGTGCCCACGGTCTTGGATGCGGATTATCTTTGCCTGCGCACAGACCTGTTTAAGGTAGCGAATGTCGCTGCGCCTGGCTCTGGCTTCCCTATCGCCGTACCAGTATTCGACGTAGCCGACCGAGTGTGGGAGCCGCGGCGGCAATGTGTAGTTATTGCATGACTCGAACGTGCGCCAAATGGTGCGAGCGCTCATCGAACCTAGTACTTCCTTGATGTATTCAACGTCTTCGCGGCTGTATTGCTCGGTGGCGAAAGCCTTTTCCAAGACTGTCACTGCCGCGTACTTTCCTGCCGAAACCATGAGGAAGTCCCTAACGGCGATGGCGCGGGTCGCGAGCCAAGGTAACTGGTAGGGCAATATGGCGCCGTCGAGTACTAAGTTACGAACCCCTACCTTGTGCTCCGCTGCCATCTTTAAGGCAATGGAACCACCCATCGAACATCCCAAAAGTAGGTCTATAGTTTCGATCCCCCTTGCCTGTAGCTGCCGAGCCAGGTTGGTGGCTATGTCTTCGACGCTGGTGAAGTCTAGCTCTGGATCGGTTTCGTCATATCCGGGGATAGCCGGCACGAGGACGTGGAAGTCGTTTTCCAAAAGCGCGACCACGTATTCGAAGTAGTCCCAGCGGGCGCCAGCTACGTGCAGCAGTACGACCTTCGGGGCCTTGTCCGGCCCGAATTCGTGAATTCTCATAAAAGTCCGCCTCTGTTAGTAAATCCCGGTTGGGTTTTACCCGTTTTTCGTCCGTGTCATTAAAGACAGCGTCTCCACATGTGCGGTGTGGGGGAACATGTCAAATGGGCGAATACGCACCACCCGGTAGTTCGTCATCTGCGTCAAATCCTGGGCGAAAGACTGCGGATTACACGAAGAATACAGCACGTAGGGTACGCCGGAGTTGTTGATATCCGTCGCCAGTGCCGCCCCGATGCCGCGCCGGGGCGGATTGACGATTACGGCCTGCGGATTGTTGGCCTTTTCCAATGCCTCGGTGAGCGTGTTAGTGGCATCAGCAGTGGTGAAAGCAGCCGCTAAGGCTTCCTGCTGCGCGCTCATCTGCGCGGCTTCTACTGCCCTGGGATCACTTTCCACGCCGTGAGCCGTGATGCCGGCTTTGGCTGCTGCGAGGGCGAAGCTGCCGACTCCGCAAAACAGATCCAGTACTCGACTCACTCCCAGTGCTGCGAGCCAGCGAGTGGCTTGAGTGTACAGTGCGGTGGCGACGAAAGTATTGGTCTGCAAGAAGCTTTCAGGGTTGGATAATACCGTCACCTCACCGAATTTGACGGGTACGTAACCGCCTGCGAGGACGTGTTCTTCCTCCCCCGCCAAGGTAGCGGCGTGTTCGGGGTGAATATTTACCGACCAGGACACGACCTCAGGAAACTGCTGTTGCAGCATGGGCACTTGTGCTCGCAATCTTCCCAGCCAGTAGTGGGAGCGAACCACCAGGCGCACCAGGAACTGGTGGTCGGCTCCTTCGGTGACGATCAGGTACTTTAACTCCCCGTTGCGGGTTTGCAGATCATAGGGGGAAATGCCCAGAAAATTCAGCCAGCGCGCCAGGTCGCGAATGAGGGAGCGCATGGGCGGTGAATAAAGCGGGCAGTGCTGTAGATCCTGGTTCGGCCCGTGTAGGGTGTTTATCCCCAAAGTGAGGTCTCCGCCCCGTCCACCGGCGGCGAGTTTGGCTTTATTTCGAAACCCTGTCTGCGGGGAGGGCTGGATGGGGAGCCAGGCCTTTTCAGGCACTTGCGGCAGTAAGGATTGGCAATGCGCGTTCTTGTCTTGGAGCTGCTGGGGGTAGGGTTTTTCCAACCAGGTACAGGATCGGCATAGGTTGGCTTCGAAGTACTGGCATTGCATGTTTCGATGCTATCAGCGTCAGGGCGCAAAGCAGGTAATGTGAGCGGGGTCAAGGTTTGCGGATTGGCTAAGTTAGGTTTGGGTGCGCTAGAATCAATCTGTCGCATTCAACGAATGATTGACACGGGCTGTGGCGCAGCTTGGTAGCGCACTTGACTGGGGGTCAAGGGGTCGTGGGTTCAAATCCCGCCAGCCCGACAGTAAGAAAATCCCCGCGATGTCAACGAAAAGTCGATATCGCGGGGATTTTGCTTTACCTCACGCCCGCTGTCTAGGCGGCGAGGACGCGTTCTTCCTCTCCAACTATCCGCGGGGTTTCGTAGGCCTTGGTTCCGGCGTAGATCTCGTCCTTGAACGGGTTGAGCCGGTGGCGACGAATGCGGTAGACATGCCAGGCAAATACTGCGATATTAGCCGCCAGGGAGGCAAACGACACCAGGAACAGGGCTACCTCGTTGTGGGAGGAGCGGTGTTCGAAGATGGTGGCGTTGGTGAACGTGGGGAAGGTGAGGACGAACGCTGTCCAAAGCGTCAGCGTGTACGCCCGGTATTGGATCCACGATCCCCGAGTGCGTTTGAACAGTACCGGAATGGTGCACGATGCCAGCAGTGCCAGCCCCGAGTACCAAGCGTGGTCGGAAATACAGTTGTAGACGAAAGCGAAGTTCCACAAGTCGTAGGCGATGATCCACCAAATGGTGAGGTCACCCCAAATGATCGCCTTGGAACGTCCCTTCAGTACGTATATCCCCACCCAGCCGGAGATGGCCAGCAGGTTTAAGATCCCCGCTACCCCGTTCATGATGTTCCACGCCCCACCCAGGGTGAGCATGCCACCTTGGTTCGGGTCGGGTCCGTAAACGAAGAAGCATTGGAAGTCGCGCACCACTGCCTCCAAGATATTGACCGCTAGCAGCAGCGGAGGCAGGCATAGGTACCAGTACTTGTTGCGCAGCTTCGGGAAGTACTGCAATGCCACTAATGAAAGCGAACCCAAGAGCGCGGAGTAGTGCTTGACCACCGGGAACCACCCGGCGGTGGTTGTGCCTTCGGTGGAGTACGGCCACCAGAAGATAGTAAGCAGTAGTGGGGCTGCGATGAAGAACACCAATACCGCCCATTTGTAGCGCTTGATCAGCCATGCTCCGAAGGCCAGTCCGGCGGTTACCAGGATTAGCCCCAGGTAGTCCGCCCACTCCCCCACTTCGAAGAAGAATAGGGTGGGATAGGTCGGTGTAAGGTCGGTGACCAGTGGCGCGATCATAGTGGCATCGCCCTTTCCCTACTTGTTTTCTTTGCCCCAGTTGGGCAGGTAGGTGCGTTCCATCTTCTGGCGGATCTGTTCATCCCAGGAAAACTCCGGTTCGGTCCAGCCTTCGAAGTACTCCGAGTCGACTTCCTCCGCCCAGGGGGTTCCCGGTGCTGTGGGTGGCCAGTTCGGGTCTTCGGTGCGGGCTGGGCGGATTTCGCTGGAGGCTGGGTTTTGGCGCCCGTAACGGAACCACTGGGTGTAGGTGTCTTCGAATAGTGGGGTGTCACTCCAGCGCGAGGCGGGTGCGCCTCCGGAGAAGAACTTTCCTCCCAGTACGCCGCGCATGAATTTGCCGGTCCACTGTTCCTTCTTGCGAAACTCCACGGTGCGTTTCATGTAGGTGTTTTGCATATTCGTCATGCAGCCACCGACGAGTTCGATGTTGAGCCAGTTGATGGCTTTGGTGAGGAAATTCGCCGGTTCGTAGCCGATGCGCCAGTGGTTGATGAGGCGGGTGCGTTCGCCTTTGAGGGGCACCATGTAGAAGCACCAGGCAGCGGCGAAGTGGTCCATGAAGGGGAAGCGGAAGGCAAATGATCCGGGGGCGGCGGGCGGCATCTTGGTGTCTACCCAAGAGACCACGTATTTGCCGGGGACGATGTCGACCCATTCCATGGACATGCCGTGGAAGTCGAAGGCGGCGATGTCTCCGGCTACTAGGGAGTCGGGTTGTTGGAATTCTTCTTGCAGTTCGTAGTAGTTGTAGAACGGCAATCGCGCGAAGATGCGTTCTAAGAATTCGGAGCTGTAGGACCCTGCTTTCTGGGCGCCGATCTGCTTGAAATAGCGGTAGACAGCGTAGGCGGGGGCGTCGATGGTGATGGCGTAGGTGGAAGAATACGCGTGCTTGTAGTTGGCGTCGATGAGGTCATCGCCGGGGTAGGTGAAAGCCTTTTCTTCCGGGGTTGCTTGCCCGGTCATCTGACTGTAGTAGTACATCCCCCCAAAGATCGCTGCGGTGGAGGCAGCAGCTAGTTTGGCGAGGTTCTTTCCGCTGAGAATGGACGGTTTAGGTGCGGTCATTTTATTAATCACACTTTCGATTCAGGTTGGTGGGGGCGGCGTTGCCCCGGTAGATAAGTAGTTCAAGTTTACGTGACTTGTGACACAAAAAGGGTGGACGAAAGACCCGAATGTTCGAATATGTGAACTAAATTCGCGGTGCAATCTGACAGTGCGAGGACGAACCCTTCCCCCGGCTGTGAACGCAAGCTTTAAATTCTAACCAATAGTGAAAATTCTTCGTAACCAGAAAGGTGACCACCTTGAATACCTTCCTCGGTCTTTGGGAAATCGGCACCCCAAAGCTGTACCTAATCTGGATCGTCGTCTTCCTAGCGCAAGTAGCGGTAGCCGAAATCAACCGGCGCTGGCTATGGACAGTCTTCGCCATCTGGATGGTCGGAGGAATCGCCCTCATGCCATACGCTGCCTACCATGCGGTGCCAATGGTGGGATGGTTCCCCTTCGGCAAGTACGTCATCATGGTCACCGTCTCCATCTGCAACGGCGTATTCCTATACATGGGGCGCAATAATCCGCGCAAGTTCCGACGCAACATCATGGTTATTGGTTTCATCATCTGGCTTGGTATCGCCACCAATATTATGGAAGCAAATATTCGCGACATCGCGATCTACTTCCACACCGATGCCTACAACACTTGCGCCGCGAACTGGCAGTGCCTGAAAGAAATCAACGCCACCCACGCCCTCGACATGATCAATGGCCTACCGGAAACGCGCGGAGTCACTGAGCCCCTGCACTCCGATGCCTGGTACCAAGCAGTGGCTGCTAACTTCGCAGCCACCAACGTTGGTATCGACCCTGAAACTGGTTTCCGCACCATTGGTGGCTACTGGAACATTATGTCCGCCATCGCTGGCTGCTTGAACATCATCACCATGACCGGCTGGGCGAAGATCGCTGTTACCACCAACCCGAAGGAAAAGGTCAAGGGCTTGATCTGGGTCGACATGGTATGGCCCTGGGTCATTGCCTACGACCTGTGGAACCACGCCTTCTTGTACAACGCTTTAGCTGACTACACCTGGTACTGCACCCTGGCGCTACTACTTGCCGCCACTATTCCGGCGTTTTGGTGGGCCAAAGGCCAGTGGCTGTGGTTCCGCTGCTACACCCTCATGTTCTGGATTGCGATGAACAACCTGCTACCAGAGTTCCTCATCGCACCGGGGCAGTCTAACTTCGCCACCATGAACCCGACAGCTAATATCGTCTGCTCTGGCCTGGCGCTGATTTCCAACGTCTTACTGTTCGCCTACTGGCTCTACATCGTCATCGTTAAGCGTCGCAACCCCGTCACCAGCGGCATCTTCCAAGAACTTGGCGAATACCGCACCATCGCTAAAGAGCACTTTAACGATGCCGACAAGTACTGGGTGGTAGACATGCTGCCCCAGACCCCGCAGGACTTCGGACTTGAACCGCAATCCCCCACTCCCCCGGTGGATGGGTTCGTCACTCGCATGCCATGGTGGGGTAAAGAAGATAAGCGCTACCCCAAGCTGCGCACCCCAGTGGCTGCCGATCCTGTGCTGGTGGCAAAGGGCGTGCAATCTGATCCTAGATGGGACGTGAGGAGTGATTCCAAGCCCTAACAGGCACCCAAAATAGGTAGCGACAAAGGTCACTTTCACGCGCTGATTACGGGATGCATAACAGCAAATAAATCGGGTAGAGTTTGCACTACTCATTCCATCCCAGCTCGTGCCAGGAACAAAACACCCCATGAATCGTCGCGGCCTTTTTGCCTCGGTAGTGTCTTCACTAGCCTTCGCCCTCTTCAGCTACTTAGCGGCACTGATCGCCTGGATCGCGCCCATTAACAGTATTGACGTGTGGGCTTGGCGCATCCTGCTCACGATCCCAGGCATAACGATCGCGCTCCTAGTGACCGGACGTTTCTTCTGGGTAACTGGGGAAGCAAAACGGGTGGTGGCGCAGCCGAAAAAACTCCTGGCATACGCCTTCACCGCCCCCATGCTAGCGATGCAAATGTGGCTGTTTGGCTGGGCGCCGCAAAGTGGCTATACCCTGGATCTAACCTTGGGGTATTTCCTGCTGCCGCTGGCAATGGTAGTGCTAGGTAGGTTCCTATACGGCGAGCGCCTGAGCTTCCTCTCCCACGTCGCCACCGCGGTAGCGGCATTCGCCGTGATCTGGGAAATAGCTCGCATCGGCTACCTATCGTGGGTGACCGCCCTGGTGTGCTTAGGCTACCCCGCCTACTTCGTCATCCGCCGCAAGTTTGAAACCGACGGCGTGGGAGCACTGGTGTGGGAGATGTCCCTTTCCCTACCGGTAGTGCTGTGGTACATCGGCACTCGCGCCGACTTGGAGCTCTTAGCTGAGCGTCCCATTGTGCTGGTAATACTGGTGTTCATGGCCGGTATTTCGGTAATCGGCACAGTGCTTTACGTGGTGGCAGCAAAACTACTACCCTACGGTATCTTCGGCCTGCTTTCCTACCTTGAACCCGCCTTGGTGACGGTAGTTGCCGTCCTCGTCGGAGAGCGCATTACCGGCAATCAGTGGGGCACCTACATTGGGATGTGGACAGCCGTGGCGATACTTGGCCTGGAAGGGCTGGTATCAGTGCTCAGGCACCGTCGCAGCCCCGTTATTGCGGCTCGCCCGTGGAGGCGGCGGCGCCGTCCGCGATCGAAGGTTCGCCGGCGCGTCGTACCTTCGTCAAACCGTGATCGGGGCACTTCACCTGCTGACACTGCGGGCAGCAAATAAAACGTCGCACACAGGTGTCGTCACCGCAGTTAGCCAGTAGCGAGGTCGGCTGGCCGCAGCTATCGCAGGTAGAAATCGTCTTCACATCCGGGCCAAAGTCAACCAGTTCACGCCCGTCAAAAACGGCTAGAGACCCTTCCCACAGTCCGTTGTTACCGTACTTTTCCCCGTAGCGTACGATTCCGCCATCAATTTGGTACACCTCTTTGAAGCCCTGCTGAAGGAGCATGGCGGAGAGGAACTCACAGCGCACTCCCCCGGTGCAGTAGGTGATTACCGGGCGATCCTTCAGGTGGTCGAACTTCCCACCACTTATCTGCGCCGCGAAGTCATGACTGGTACCCACCGGCGGAACCACGGCGTCTTTGAACTTCCCCAGTCGCGCTTCCCAAGCATTGCGCCCGTCAAAGAAAGCTACTTCGTCGCCGCGTTCGGCTACCAGGGCGTTTACTTCCTCCGGGGAAAGATGCTTCCCTCCCCCGACTACGCCGCGATCGCCCACATGTACCGCTTCTGGTACCCCGAAGGATACGAGTTCGGGCCGTACCTTAACGGACAGGCGGGGAAAATCCAGGGAGTACCCGTGCTCGTCCAGTCCGGTTCCTTCCGACCATTTGAAATCTATATCGGCAAAGGCCTGGTATTCGCGGGTGCGACGCCGGTAGAGCTTGACCGCGTCCAGGTCACCGCCGACAGTGCCGTTAATCCCCTGGTGGGAGACTATTATGCGTCCGCGCAACCCCAGGCTGTTAGCGAGTTCTCGCTGCCATAAGCGAATAGCCTCAGGATCCGATATGGGCGTGATCCCGTAGTAAAGCAAAATCTTTGCAATTGCCATGGTGACTTCTCCTACTTGCGACGCTTTTCGCGCACGCGAACACTGATTTGAATGGGTGTGCCGTGGAATCCGAAGGTTTCCCTCAACCGACGTTCTATGAACCTACGGTAACCGGGATCAAGGAATCCGGTGGTGAAGATGACGAAACGCGGCGGGCGCGTGCCCGCTTGGGTGGCAAAAAGTATGCGAGGCTGTTTGCCTCCGCGAACCGGGTGCGGGTGCGCCGCTACCAACTCCCCTAGGAAAGAGTTGAGCTTACCTGTGGAGATACGGGTCTGCCACCCGTCCAAAGCCTGGTCGATGGCACGCACCAGCCGGTTGGTGTGCCAGGTGGTTTTGGCGGAGATATTAATAGTCGATGCCCAAGATACGTGCGCGAGGTCGCGTGCGTGTTCACCGCGCAGCAGGTCTCTGCGTTCTTCATCCACCAGGTCCCATTTATTGTTAATGATCACCAGTGCGCGCCCGGCATCAACGGCTTGCTGCACGATTCGTACGTCTTGTTCCGTCAGCGGGACCGATGCGTCCAACAGTACGAGGGCGACCTCGGACTTTTCCAGCGCTGCCTGAGTGCGCAGGGAGGCGTAGTAGTCAGCCCCCGACGTCCTGTGCATTTTCCGGCGGATCCCGGCGGTGTCCACAAACCACCAGGGGCGGCCATCAATCTCAACCAGTTCATCTACCGGGTCGCGCGTGGTTCCCGCCAGGTCGTTAACCACCACCCGCTCCCCTTTGGCGAGCGCATTCAGTAATGAGGATTTACCGACGTTGGGTCGCCCCAGCAGAGCAATCCTGCGCACGCCGTCCTCCGGTGGGGCTTGGGCAAGGGCCGACTCTTGAGGCAAGACCTCCATAATGGCGTCAAGCAGGTCCCCCGAGCCGCGCCCGTGCAGGGCAGAAACCGGGTAGGGCTCGCCCAATCCCAGTGACCACAGGTAGGCAACATCTGCTTCTTGTCCGGCGGAATCAACCTTGTTGGCAGCTAACACCACCGGTTTACCACTGCGGCGAAGGACCTTTACCAGGTGCTCATCGGTAGCGGTTGCTCCCACCGTGGCATCCACCACCAGCAGCACGGCGTCAGCCATTTCAATGGCGATCTCCGCCTGTTCGGCAACGGACTTATCCAACCCGCGGGTGTCTAGCTCCCAGCCACCGGTGTCCACCACGGTGAAGTCCCGTCCCGCCCAGTGGGCTTGGTAGGAAACGCGGTCACGGGTGACTCCGGGAGTGTCTTGCACTACCGCCGCCCGTCTTTGGATTATGCGGTTTACCATGGTGGATTTACCCACGTTGGGCCGGCCGATTATCGCTAAAACGGGTAGCCCCGCCGCCGGCGTGGAGCTGTCAGCATCGTCGGGCTCCAGCTCTAGGACCGCGGCATCTTCAGCGGTTAGGTCGTATTGCTCCAAGGAAGCACGCATTACTCGCGCGCAGGCTTCCTCTTCTTCATCTTCGCCGAATAGGGTCTGCAGCAGGCAGTACAGGTAAGAGAGCGTTTCTTCCACGCTCCACGCGGAAGAATCGATTTCCACTACCCCGTCTGCAGCTTCAGTGAAGTTAACAACGGTGGAGTCCTGCGCGTCGCGATCTACCACTTCGGCGCGGGTAGCTTGGAGTTTTTCCTCATCTGCCTGCCCGTGTAACTGCTGGGCGCGCCGGCGTAGGCGCGCTTCCTCACTGGCTGTGAGCAGTATGCGCACATTAGCGTCAGGGGCGACCACGGTGGTGATGTCGCGCCCTTCAGCCACTACTCCCCTACCTGTGCGCTTGGCTTCAGGCTCAGCCCCAGCTGCCCACTCGGACAGGCTTAAGCCGGTGCCTTGCCCCTGGCACTGGTCGATTATTTCGCGTTGGCGACGCACCAAGGCTTGGCGCACATCCAGGTTAGTGGCGACCTTTGAAACCTGTTGCGAGATGAAAGATTCCCGGATTTGGGAGGTAACGTCCTCACCTGCAACCTGCACCCTGAAGTCGTCAGGATCGGTGGACAGCTCCAGAGGGAAGGAATCCGCTGCACCTGCGACTGCCGCATGGTCATCTAAGGGCAGGTCGTTTTCTAAACAGTACCAAGTCAAGGCCCGGTACATGGCGCCGGTGTCGAGGTAGTCTAGGTCCAGTCCACGCGCGAGGCTGCGGGCGATGGTGGACTTACCAGAGCCGGAAGGGCCGTCAATAGCTACGGTGAGGGGGCGGCGCGGACTTATTAGTGGTTTGACGTCTTGGGCCGAACAGTTGGCTTTCTTCATGAGGACGTTTCCTTCCTTATTGCTTCACGATGCGCCAGCCGCGCTGGGCAAGTTCGCCTTCAGCTTCAGCCGCTTGCGCCGGATCGACGCTGAGGTATGCTGTTCCGACCCTTTGGTAGGCGGAGTGATCCATGGAGAAATCTTCAATATTTATCCCCACCGCCCCCAGGTCGGTAAATAGCCTGCCGAGTTCCCCGGGTTTGTCGGGCACGAGGACGGCCACCACCGACCACCGTCTGGGTGCACCACCGTGTTTTCCAGGTATGCGAGCGGCGCCCTCGTTGCCGGCCTGCATGGCGCTATTGACCGCGCCCACGCAGCCGGGGGTGGCTATCGCTTCGCCGAAATCACTGTCGGTCGCTACCGTCAGGCCAGAGAGTAGATCGCTAAGGTCTTTGGCGAAAGCTGTCAGCACTGAGCTGATGGGGCCGCGGTTGCCGCAGATGATGGAGTTCCAAAGACGCGGGTCGGAGTTAGCGATGCGAGTGGTATCACGCAGCCCCTGCCCTATTAGCCCGAGGGCCTCCTCGGGGGCTTCCACGAGGCGTGCAGCTAGTAGTGAGGAAACCAGCTGGGGCACGTGGGAGACGATCGCTACCGCCCGATCGTGTTCGGTAGCGTCTAAGTTAACTACGCTCGCCCCGCAGTCTAATGCCAGGTCCCGCACGGTCAGTAAGGCATGTTTACTTGCCTTAGGGTGGTTTATAACCACCCAGGGGCGGGAGCGGAACAAGTCCTGATCGGCGGCGCTCGCGCCGGAGCGTTCCCGACCGGCCATGGGGTGGGATGGCACGTAGCGGTGATGATCCACGTCAGCGGCAAGAACCGCATTGAGGATGGGGGTCTTCACCGAGGCAACATCTGTCACTACCGCATTGGGGAAACGCTTTAAGGCATCAATGGTGACAGGTGCGGTGACGTCTGGGGGAACCGCGATCACAGCCAACGCAATGCTTTGGTGCCAGTCAGAGTCACCAGCGTACTTCGCTGCCGCCTGGCCGCCACCTAGGTCGCAAGCCAGCGCCAAGGATACCGGGGATGCGTCTTCAAGGTAGACTTCCACATTCTTGGCGCGAAGCAGAAGCGCAATCGATGTGCCCAGCAGTCCGGAGCCGATAATGACTACACGTCCGGCGGTAGCTATGGGTTGGGAATCTACAGGGTGAGCCATCGCTACAGTCCTACGCTGGAATAAAGTGCACTGAGCACGGGGCCTGTTACGCGGCGCGTCACCCCAGGATGTAGGCGCCCAATCTTAACCGGGCCGAACTCGGTGCGAACCAGTTCCACTACCGGGAACCCGACTTGTTCGAAAATGCGCCTCACGATGCGGTTGCGACCTTCGTGTAGTCGGATTTGCACGATGGTCATGTCACCGTAGTGGTCGTTGATCTGGAAGTCTTCAACCTGTACTGGCCCGTCTTCCAGTTCAATCCCACGTAGCAGGTGGCGGCGAAGCCCGCGGGGAACCTCCCCAGAAACCGTCGCGACATAGGTTTTCGGAACTTCCCAGGACGGGTGCATTAGACGGTGGGCTAACTCTCCGTCATTGGTGAGCAAGATCAGGCCAGCGGTGTCGATATCTAGCCGCCCGACGTGGAACAGTCGCTGCGGGTAGTCTTCAACATAATCCGCCAGGCAGGGGCGCCCGTCGGGATCTTCCAAAGTGGACACGACCCCCATCGGTTTATTCAACGCAAGGGTTACTGGGGAGTCTTCTAAGAACAGTCGCTCCCCATCTACGTGCACTACTTGCCGCTTGGGGTCGATGCGAGTGCCCAGTTGGCGTACCACTTTGCCATCTACGCTTACGCGCCCAGCTTCCATGAGTTTTTCGGCATTGCGTCTGGAGGCAACTCCACTTTGCGCGATTACTTTTTGCAGCCTCACGCCATCTGCTACATGCGGGTCGTTTTTCATGCTTCCTCCACTAACTTCGCAATCTCATCTAACTCATCGGCTTTAGGTAGGAACGGGGCAAGAGGAGCTAGTTCTTCCAGTGACCGCAGTCCCATGCGCTCTAAAAACTCGGTAGTCGTCTGATACAGGCCTGCCCCGGTAGCGGTCTGCCCGACTTCTTCAACCAGGCCTCGCACCACCAGTCCGCGCAGCACCGAATCAACGTTAACGCCTCGTATGGCAGATATTTGCTGCCGAGTTATGGGCTGACGGTAGGCAATGACAGCCAGAGTCTCCAGGGCAGCTTGCGTCAACTTTTGGGTGTGATTTCCAGCTATGAAAGCCTTCACCGCGTCGGCGCTATCGGGATGGGAATAGAACCGCCAGCCTTGCGCGATTTCGCGCAGTTGGAAGCCTCTGCCTTCTTCTTCGTATTGGCGGCTCATGGTCTGTAAAAGCTGCTGGAGATAACCTTCTTCAAGTTGGAAGGTTTGCGCTAGATCTTCAACTCTTGCGGGAGCGTCTACCACCATCAAAATGGCTTCAAGATGACTACGTAGCTGTGACTCACTGTGCCACTGTAGCTGCGTTTCTTGGCCGTCTTTTTCACTCATCTTGACCTCCCGTCAATATCTCTACCTGCCTGATTGTACCGTTTAAACGGGGGAAGATTCTTCTTCATCAATGGTCATCTGCGCCACCTTAGTCTCCTGGCCACTCCAACGGATGAGCAGTTCCTCCAAGGGGCGGGGCTGGTGGAACTCTATGGCGCCTTCCCGGTACAGGTCTAAAATCGCCAGGAATCTTGACACGACAGTGTTCAAGTCAGCTGCGTCCTCACACAGCTGGGCGAAGGAGGCTTGCCCTAAGAGCTTGACTCGCGCCAAGATGAGCTCCGCTTGCGGACGCACTGGAACCAGCGGGTCGTGTAGATGGGTGGTCACTACCTGCGGCGGCTTACGGCTGAGGGCGTTGGCAGCTAGGCGGGCAAGCTCCTGCGGGGTTAGCGTCCACTTTAAGGTGGGCAGTACCTTTTCGAACTGAGGTTCCAACGTCACCGCGCGCGGATGGGTGTGTGCCCCCGCTGCCCACAAGCCGGAAAATATCGCAGCCACCTGCTTGAACGCCCGGTATTGCAGCAACCGGGAAAACAGTAGGTCGCGCGTCTCGAGGTACTCTAAATCCTCGTGCTCTTCATCTTCACTGCGCGGAAGCAGACTGTGCGCCTTCATATCAAGCAATGTCGCCGCCACCACCAGGAACTCACTGGTGGAGGAAAGATCGGGTTCCTGGCGCATGTAGGAAATGAACTCGTCGGTGACTTCAGCTAAAGCCACTTCCGTGATATCAAGCTGGCGTTGAGATATCAGACCTAACAGCAGGTCAAAGGGGCCGGAAAAGTTTTCCAGATTGACGTGAAATCCGCTGTTTGTTTTCGGCTGCGTATCGGTGGGGGTTTCAGGCAGCGTCGCCACGCGCAATCACCTCACGCGCCAAACGCCGGTAGGCGTGCGCTCCTGGATGCGTGGGGGCGTAGACCGTTATCGGTTCGGTAGCTACGGTAGCGTCAGCGAACTTAATGGCCCGGCGAATCACCGTGTCATAGACCTTGTCACCAAAGGCTTCCTTCACGCGCTCCAGCACTTCCCTGGAGTGCAGGGTGCGCAGATCCACCATGGTGGGCAAAATACCGTCAATGGTGAGGCGCGGGTTCAAACGGTCGCGCACCATATCGATGGTGTCGACCAGTAAGGCCACCCCGCGCAGCGCGAAGAACTCCGCCTCCAGGGGAATCATCACCCCGTGAGCGGCGGTGAGGGCATTTACCGTTAGCAGTCCCAAAGAAGGCTGACAGTCGATAATGATGACGTCGTAATCGTCAATAATCGGTCGCAGCACGCGGCTGAGAGCTTGTTCTCTTGCGACTTCGTTCACAAGCTGGACCTCGGCAGCGGAAAGGTCGATGTTGGCGGGAATGATGTCCAGGCCCGGCACCTCGGTGCGCACAATAGCGTCGGTGACAGGTAGCCGCGGATTCAAAAGTAAGTTGTAGATCGTTAGCTCCAAGGAAGCGGAGTTAACGCCCAATCCGGCGGAGGCAGCGCCTTGGGGGTCGAAGTCTACAATCAGCACGCGCCTACCGTACTCAGCCAAGGAGGCAGCCAAGTTTATGGTGGTTGTGGTCTTGCCTACACCACCTTTTTGGTTACACATCGCAATCACCCGCGCCGGACCATGACTGTCTAACGGCGCAGGCGTGGGGAAGGCATCATCACGTCCGCCTTCAGGGGGAACAGGAACAAGGCCAGGCTGAATATCACTCACCCTTTTAGGATATGTCATCTTTCGTTTCCACGCTTCAACCGCGCGCCAAAAGAGCAGTCATCGCCTAGCTACGTGGGTGCGTGAGGGCGTGGACCTCCCTAAGGGTAGATATCGTTACCCGCGTGTATATCTGCGTGGTAGTCAACGAGGCGTGTCCCAACAGTTCTTGCACGTCTCGTATCGACGCTCCCCCTTCCAGTAGATGCGTCGCAAACGAGTGCCGCAGCATGTGCGGGGAGACGTTGACCTCAATCTCAGCTGCCTGCGCTGCCCGGGTAACAATCTCCCAGGCACTTTGCCGGGTCAGGGGCCGTCCTCGCAGGTTTAAGAACACCGCGTTGCCACCGCTAGCGCCGCCGCGATTCCGAGCCGCCAGTGCCGGCCGCGATGCCGTGAGGTAATCCTTCAGTGCCGCCGCTGCGTAATCACCCAGGGGAACCAGTCTTTCCTTGCGTCCTTTGCCAAACAGGCGCACATGCGCGGGGTCAGCGAACTCAATATCGCCCGGGGTGAGTGCGATAACTTCACTGATGCGGGCACCAGTGGCGTAAAGCAGTTCCAGCAAAGCACTGTCGCGCGCCCCTACCGGGGCCGGCTGGTTGGCGGCAGCCTCAAGTAAGGACGCTACCTGTTCAACGGTGAGGGCATGGGGCAATGGTTGCGACTGTACCCGGGGAGCTAAATCGGAGGCAGGGTCATCGGCAAGTAGGTCGGTGTCAACCGCCCACCGGGTGAAGGCCCGCAGGGAGGCTCGCGCCCGGCTGACGCTAGAGGGCGAAAGCGGTTTCCCCGTTGCCTCCCCTGAGGCTAAGGCGGCTAGGTGTTGTTCAAAATCGGTGTCGCGCAGCTGGGTGATTGTGGCGTTGGGTAAACCATCTGCGAAGCGTTGAAGGTCCCTGCGGTAGGCACCTACGGTGTGGGGCGAGGCCCCTTTTTCCACGGTTAGAAAATCGACAAAATCAGCTAACGCATCTTCCAGCGATAGGTGCGAGATTCTGGGACTCATACGATGTAGTCTAGTGCTAAGCGTGTAGTCTGCGTTGCTGCTAGACCGCACGGTTCGATTAGGTGGCTAGACAGTCTTCATTTACCGGCTTGCCTTCTTAGGGTTTAGGCGGTGAAGGGACGGTTTAGCTACACCATTAAAAGCTCTTGAGGAGTGGGTATTTACAATGAATCTGAAATGGAATGAACTTGACCAGCGCGCGGTAACTACTGCTCGGATCCTAGCTGCGGACGCGGTGGAAAAAGCTGGTTCAGGTCACCCCGGTACCGCTATCTCGTTGGCCCCAGCTGCGTACCTTCTTTTCCAGCGTCACATGCGTTTCGATCCTTCCGACCCTAACTGGTTGGGGCGGGACCGGTTCGTGATGTCTGCAGGACACTCCTCTTTGACGCAATATATCTCCCTGTACCTGTCCGGCTGTGGGTTGGAACTAGAAGACCTGGAAGCTTTCCGCACCTTTAAATCCCCCACTCCCGGCCACCCCGAGTACGGTCACACTGACTTCGTGGAAATCACCACCGGCCCCCTCGGGTCCGGAGTCGCATCCGCCGTGGGTATGGCCATGGCGCAGCGGCGCCTACGTGGCATGTTTGACGCCGACGCTGAACCCGGGACTTCACCGTTCGATCACCGCATCTACGTGATAGCTGGCGACGGGTGCCTGCAGGAAGGTATTTCTTCCGAGGCGTGTTCTCTAGCTGGTACGCAAAACCTAGGTAACCTCATTTTGATTTGGGATGACAACCGCATCTCCATCGAAGATGACACTTCCATCGCATTCAACGAGGACGTGCTGGCGCGGTATGAAGCTTACGGCTGGCATACTCAGCGCGTCGATTGGCGCCAGCCCGATGGCTACCACGAGGATATGGAAGCGCTACATGCTGCGTTGGAGGCCGCGAAGGCCGAAACTGAGCGTCCTTCCATCATTGCCCTGTCCACCATCATTGGGTGGCCTACCCCGGAGAAACAAGACACCGGTGGTATCCACGGTTCGAAACTTGGCGATGTGGCGCTGCGCGGCCTGAAAGAGGCTCTGGGCGCTAACCCCGACAAGATGTTCGACGTAGATGAAGAAGCGGTCAAACACAGTCGCGAAAACGCTCAAAAACGTGCGCATGAAGCACGCAGTCAGTGGGACGAAGCCATGCAGTCGTGGCGGAACGGCAATGCCGAGGCCGCGAAGCTCCTCGATCGCCTGCAGGCGAAAGAACTTCCCGCTAACTGGGAGCAAGCGCTGCCGGTATTTGAACCGGGCAAGGCGGTGGCTACCCGCGCCGCTTCAGGCACGGTCCTAAACGCTTTAGCTCCGGTACTGCCTGAACTTTGGGGTGGTTCAGCCGATCTAGCGGGCTCGAATAACACTTTCATGAAGGGTGAGCCTTCATTCTTACCTAAGGAACGTTCCTCGCAGATGTTCAGCGGCCACCAATACGGTCGCAACCTGCACTTCGGGGTGCGTGAACACGCCATGGGAGCAGCCCTTAACGGTATTGCTCTGGAAGGCATGACACGCCCCTACGGTGGAACTTTCTTCGTGTTCTCCGACTATATGCGCGGCGCTGTGCGTTTGGCAGCGCTGATGAATCTGCCGGTCACCTACGTGTGGACGCATGATTCTGTGGGTGTGGGCGAGGACGGACCCACCCACCAGCCAGTGGAGCACTTGGCTGCCTACCGCGCGATCCCAAACCTGGCGATTGTGCGCCCGGCGGATGCAAACGAAACTGCGCAGGCCTGGGCTGCGACCCTACGCCAGCGCGGTCCGGTGGGGTTGATCCTCACTCGCCAGAATCTGCCGACGCTCGACCGGGAAGGTGATGGTTTAGGCAGCGCTGAACTGGTTGCTCGCGGTGGCTACGTGCTGGCTGATTGCGAGGGCGACCCGCAAATTATTTTGATGGCTTCCGGATCAGAGGTGCAATACGCGCTGCAAGCGCGTGAGGCACTGGCTGCTGAAGGGGTTGGTGCCCGAGTTGTTTCCATGCCGTGTATGGAATGGTTCGACGCGCAAGATGAAGCCTACCGTGAGTCTGTGCTGCCGTCGGCGGTGAAGGCGCGCGTCAGTGTGGAGGCCGGATTGTCAATGCCGTGGATGAAATACCTGGGCAGCGACGGGCGGGCCATCAGTATTGAAAGCTTCGGTGAGGTTGGTTCCGCCGATGAACTCTTCGAATACTTTGGGTTCACCGGTGACAACGTCTTGAAGGTCGCTAAAGAAGTACTGGAGCGCTGCGCGAACTAGTGGGCGCGTAACACAGTGCGCGTTTAACACGCTGGTGGGTCGGTTCCTTGATGAACCGACCCACCTTTGTTATGGGAACTTACTATTAGCGTCGGCGTCGACGCCGGGTACCGAAAACAGTGCGAGATAGTTCTCTGCCTAGCTGGGTACCGAACGAACGCATCGCGGAGTTAAGCATGGATCCGAACACTTCCGTCAGCTCTGAGCCGCTATCGGCTTCATTCCTGCCTTTAGGCTTAGATGACCTTTGCGGCTGGGACCGGGTGGAAGCATCCGAGTAAGGTGAAGGCGGGATGGAATCGCCCAGGATAGATTCTTCCAGTTCCCGATCGCGTTTTCGTTGCGCCTCAGAATCGGACTGTGCTTTGGGTTTGGGTGCGTCGCTAACTTCTTCGGCGGGCGTTAGTTTTCCTTCACTGATGGCCTCGAAGGCGGAATAGGGATCTACTGCCTGCTGGTAGCGAGCCAGAAGCGGGGAATCTGTACCCAGGGAAGCTAAAGTATCTTCACTGGCTTCGCCCATGACTGAGACAGGCGCGAAAAGCCTGGTGGGCGTAGCGGGAGTGGGGACACCTTTGGCGGAAAGCACGGTTACTAGGGCTTCACCGGTGCCCAGGTTAGTGAGGGCTTGCGCCAGGTCCAAACCTTTAGCCGGTAGGGTTTGGACGGTTTGTTCTAAGGTTTTAGCCTGCGCCGGAGTGTAGGCGCGTTGTGCGTGCATGATACGCGCACCCAGTTGCGCGGCTACTGAGTCAGGGATGTCACTTGGCTCTTGGGTTACGAACACGATCCCCACGCCTTTGGAACGAATGAGTTTCACCGTGCGGATCACCTGGTCGACGAAAGCCTTGGAGGCGTGCTCAAACAGGATGTGAGCTTCGTCGAGGAAGACCACTAGTTTGGGGGTGCCGGTGTCGCCTACTTCCGGTAGGGAATCGAATAGGTCGGCTAGGAGCCACATCATGAAGGCTGACACTAGCGCGGGTTGAGTGTCTATACACGCAATGTTCAGGTTAGATATGACTGCCCTGCCGTCACGTCCTAGTCGCAGCAGATCCGCAGTATCAAATGAAGGAATCCCGAAGAACTGGTCTCCACCTTGGGAATCAAGTACGGACACCGAACGCAGGATAACCCCGGCGGTGGCAGTGGATACACCCCCAATCTTCGCTAGCTCAGGCTTGCCGTCATTGGTTAAGTAGTAGATAACTTCGCGTAGATCCTTTAGATCTATCAGGGCCAGTCCGCGTTCATCAGCCCAGGTGTAGATAAGCTGCAACGCTTGTTCCTGGGTTTCGTTTAGCCCCAGCACTTTCGCCATCAGAAGGGGCCCAAAGTCCGAAACCGCGGCGCGCACCGGTACGCTACCGGGATTTTTGGACTCCGTCCCGGCCAGGTGCAGTAACTCGAGGTTGAAACCGGAGGGTGAGAACTCTTGCCCAATGGTTTCCAAACGGGCTTGCAGTTTTTCCGACGCGGTACCAGGTTCTGCCATCCCCGTCAGGTCGCCTTTGACGTCGGTAAGCAACACCGGCACGCTGTGGCTAGCTAGGCCTTCGGCCAATAACTGTAGAGTGCGAGTCTTCCCCGTACCGGTAGCGCCGGTAATCAAACCGTGTCGGTTCAGTGTGGCCAGTGGCAGTCGCACACGAATCGAAGGATAGGTTACTTTCCCTGCCAGGGGTACACCCAGTTCCACACTGGTGTCTTCTACGGTGAAGCCACTTTCAATTTGGGAAAGGATTTCGGGGGTCATTCCCCATTCTGCTTCGGGTGTGGCAGACGGAGCTGCGGTCTTAGAATCTTCTTGTGACATAGCGTCATTGTAACGATTATTGCCCCTTAGCAGTTAAGCTTGTGCCAGAAGCGAAGGCGTGTTTATTGCCGCGACGGCCGGTATCGACTGCCGTGACATTTTCTTGGAAAGGGCTACGTTGGACTCGGATCTAAGGGTATTTCGCACGATCGAAGAGCTACATGCGAAGTCGGCTACTTCTTTGGTGCGCAAAATAGCGAGCCTTTCTCACTTTCGCGCCCGCATCCACCTGGCGTTTTCTTCAGGGATCGCAACTCAAGCCTGGCTCGACAAATTCGTGCAGATCCTGGCAGCTAACCCGAAAGAAGTTCAAGAGTGGTCCCCAGTGCACCTGTGGTGCGCCGATGAAGTCTACGTCCCCGCCGGTGATCCTCGCCGGGTTGACACGCGCCTGCAGGAAACTTTAGTTGACCGTTTTCCCCAGCTATTTAGCCTCCACCAAGCTCCTTCTTTCGGTGAGGGATCTTTAGGGGACGCCGCCCGCGCGTACTCAACGCATATGCGGGAGACGTTTTCACGCACTCGCCTAATCGATCCGCGCTCTATCTCTATGGATATCGCCCTTTTGCACATCGGAGTTGATGGGCATTTAGCTGCGCTCTACCCATCGCATGAGTCACTGACCCGCTCGGGGCTGGTGCTGCCGGTTCCACACTGCCCGGAGGAGCCACGCGAACGCTTAACTATGAGTGTGCCGCTGCTGCGCCGTTCCCGATACACCTGGTTTATAGCTTCCGGCCCCAAGGTTGCGCCGGTGCTGGCCCACTCCCTTCACGGGGCCGACTTCAGGGAGTTACCGTCAGCGGTCATGAATCAAGTCGGTACCACCTGGTGGTGCGACACTTCAGCTGCATCCCGGGTCGCGTTGGGAGTTAACTAGGGCTCCGCATCTAAGGTGCCGCGCCGGTTTTCCCGTAAACGTTCCAAAGCCTCCTGCACCAGGGTTTCACCTTCTGCTTGGCTGCGTCTTTTTCGTACTTCTTCCCAACCGCGGTCGCTAAGTTTAGGGAAGGAATCGGCCTCACCCTCACGTGGGCTAGGGCTCTGCCCGCGATTCTCAGGGCAGGTTGTTGGGCGTTCGCGTGAAGCCAGCTTGTGGCAACTACTGCAGTTCCAGGTTGCGGGGACGGAAAACAGTGCGCTGGCAGCAAAACGCACGCGGGTTATGTGCCCGCGTGCGCAGAAATACTCTACAGTTGCTGTTGCTTCCCCACCGTTAACAGTCATCTGCAGATGTGTACTAAGTTAGATGAACTTTTGCAAGATACCTATCGCGACAATGACCACGGTCCAGAGCACCAAGGTGCCGATAGTGATACGTTGCAGGTTGCGTTCAGCTACGCCGGAAGAACTTGCCGAGGACGACAGTCCCCCACCGAACATGTCTGACAGGCCACCACCCTTGCCCTTGTGCATCAAGATGGTAAGGACCAAGAAGATACTGGTTAGTACTAGCAGTACCTTTAGCACGATCATTAGAACTGACACGTTTGTTCTTCCCAACTCTTGACTGCAGGTGGATCCCTTTAGCGGGCGCCGGGTTTGTACCTATGAGCATCTTAGATGCCGACTTCAGCGCCGTTATGATTCTAGCGAACGTTAGGCGGTTTTCCTATTTTACAAGCCGCGTCTGACTGGAAATACAGCGGGTAATAAATGATTCTGCTCACTCCCCTAGCGAGGAGTGAGCAGAATCGGTGCAACTAGTTAGGCGTCGAAACGCGCGATCTTAGCGAATTCGTCAGCCTTCAAGGAAGCCCCACCTACGAGGGCGCCATCGACATCTTCCTGCGCCATGATGTCGGCAACATTGGAAGACTTAACGGACCCACCGTAGAGGATACGAGTGGCGTCGGCAGTGGCCTGATCATACAGCTCTGCCAGGCGCTTGCGGATTGCCCCGCACACTTCCTGAGCGTCCTCGGGGGTAGCGACCTCGCCGGTGCCAATGGCCCAGATGGGTTCGTAGGCAATCACGGCGGTGGCAACGTCAGATGCGGACATGCCCTCCAGCGCGCCGTCGATCTGAGCGAGGACGTGGGAGACCTGGTTACCGGCCTTGCGAACGTCCAGTCCTTCGCCGCAGCAAATGATCGGGGTCATACCCGCGGTCTGCGCAACGCGAGCTTTTTCGCCAACGAGGGCATCGGACTCGTTGTGGTATTCGCGGCGCTCGGAGTGGCCAACGACCACGTAGGAGCAGCCCAGCTTCTTGAGCATGGTGGCGGAAACTTCACCGGTGTAGGCGCCAGATTCGTGGGTGGATACGTCCTGGGCGCCGTACTTCACCTTCATGTCGTCGCCTTCAACCACGGTCTGTACCGAGCGAATGTCGGTGAACGGGGGGATGACAACTACTTCGGTGCGGCTGAAGTCAAAGTTGGTGTCCGCTAGTTGCTGGTTGAGGCCCTGGACCAGGTGGATGGCTTCCAGGTGGTCCATGTTCATCTTCCAGTTACCAGCCATAAGGGGGGTGCGTGTCATATTTCAGTCCTCCAATACTGCGATACCCGGTAGCGTCTTTCCTTCGAGCAGTTCTAGGGAAGCACCTCCACCGGTAGAAATGTGAGAGAAAGTTGATTCATCGAAGCCAAGCAGGCGTACCGCGGCGGCGGAGTCGCCACCACCGACTACCGAGAAGCAGTCGCCGTCAGAAAGCGCACGCGCCACTGCACGGGTGCCACCGGCGAACTTGTCGAACTCGAATACGCCCATCGGGCCGTTCCACGCCACGGTCTTAGCCGAAGCGATCTTTTCCGCGTACAGTTCTTGCGACTTCGGTCCGATGTCCAGGCCCATCTGGTCGGCGGGGATAGCGTCTGCGTCAACCACGGTGGCTTCGGCGTCCTTGTCGAACTTCGGAGCCACAATCACGTCAACCGGCAGCACCAGTTCAACGCCGCGTTTTTGGGCTTCCTCCAGGTAGCCCTTGACGGTGTCGACCTGATCTTCCTCCAGCAGGGAGCTACCGACTTCGTAGCCCTTGGCTTTGAGGAAGGTGAACGCCATACCGCCACCGATTAGCAGCATGTCCGCCTTGGTGAGCAGGTTAGCGATGACGCCGAGCTTATCGGACACCTTCGACCCTCCCAGCACTACCGCGTAGGGGCGCTCGGGGTTGTCGGTGGCTTTCGAAAGGGACTCGATTTCCTTCACTACCAGGTCGCCAGCGGCGGAAGGTAGTTTTTGGGCGATGTCGTAAACCGAGGTCTGCTTGCGGTGCACTACCCCGAAGCCGTCGGAAACGAAAGCGTCACCGAAAGCAGCGAGTTCGTTTGCCATTTCTGCACGCTCAGCGTCATCCTTGGAGGTTTCACGCGGGTCGAAACGCACGTTCTCCAGCAGGAGGACGTGTCCGTCCTGAAGTTTGTCAACTTCGCTGGCCGCGGATTCTCCGGTGGTGTCCTTCGCGAGCGTGACGGGAGCGCCGAGCAGTTCACCCAGTCGCTTAGCTACCGGAGCCAGCGAGAAGTCGGGGTTAACCTGTCCCTTGGGGCGGCCCAGGTGAGCCATAACGATTACGCGCGCACCGGCCTCAACCAGTTTCGTCAGCGTCGGGAGGGCGGCACGAATACGGCCGTCGTCGGTGATGGCACCGTCCTTTAGGGGAACGTTGAAATCGGAACGTACTAGGACGCGTTTGCCTTTAAGGTCACCAAGGCTGTCAATAGTCCTCAACATGTGTTTGTTTTCCTCACATGGTTGCGTTTGGTCAGGGGGACGCCCACACAGGGTGGGCTTTACGATTGACGCCCGCGCACGCGGGTGGCATGCGCGGGCGTCATCATTACGCTTTGTCAGGGGAGCTTAGAGACGCTCACCAACGTAAACGGTGAGGTCAACCAGACGGTTGGAGTAGCCCCACTCGTTGTCGTACCAGGAAACAACCTTCACCTGGTTGTCGATCACCTTGGTCAGCGGTGCGTCGAAGATGGACGACAGCGGATCGGTGGTGATGTCGGTGGATACCAGGTAGCCGTCGGAGTAGCCGAGCACGCCCTTGAGTTCGCCTTCAGCGGCTTCCTTCATGGCGGCGTTAACGGATTCCACGGTTACTTCGGACTTGGCGGTGAAGGTCAAGTCGGTAACGGAACCGGTCGGGGTCGGTACGCGCAGGGCGTAGCCGTCCAGCTTGCCCTTCAGCTGCGGTAGTACCAGGGCCACAGCCTTGGCGGCACCGGTGGTGGTGGGAACAATGTTCAAAGCAGCAGCGCGGGCGCGACGCAGATCCTTGTGCGGGGCGTCGTGTAGGCGCTGGTCACCGGTGTAGGCGTGGATGGTGGTCATGAGGCCACGTTCGATGCCGAACTTCTCATCCAGTACCTTGGCCATGGGGGCCAGGCAGTTGGTGGTGCAAGAAGCGTTGGAAATGATGTTGTGCTTCTCAGCATCGTAATCGGTGTGGTTAACACCAACCACGAAAGTGGCGTCTTCATTCTTCGCCGGAGCGGAGATGATGACCTTCTTGGCGCCACCTTCAATGTGGGCCTTAGCCTTGGTGGCATCGGTGAAGAAGCCAGTGGACTCAATCACGATGTCGGCACCCATTTCGCCCCACTTGATGTTAGCGGGATCGCGCTCAGCCAGAGCATGGATACGGTGGCCACCAACGGTGATGGACTCATCGTCGTAGGTAACCTCTTTGTCAAGCTTGCCTAGGATGGAGTCCCACTTCAGTAGGTGGGCGAGGGTTTCGTTATCGGTCAAGTCGTTTACGGCGACGATCTCGATGTCAGCGCCCTGTTCGAGCACTGCACGGAAGAAGTTACGGCCAATACGACCGAAGCCGTTAATACCGACGCGGATGGTCACAATGTCCTCCTGTAATGTGTCTTCGCACATTGTCGTCTGATGAAACTAACCGGTGATGTTCACAGGTTAGTCCGCAGAGGTTCTGCGGAGCCAGCATCTACAAATTTACACCGTTTTGATTCCCTATGGCAGGGTCTGACGGCCTAATTATTTTCACAACTGCCGTGGCAGAGTAGTAATTTACCGCCACCATCGAGCTAAACGTGAGTTGCATCTCAAAGGTGTTTAATCGTCCTCGAGCATCTCCGCCGTCAAAGCCGCTTCCGTGTCAGGAATGCCCGCTTCATGCGCGGCCTTATCCGCCATCGCCAGTAATCGGCGAATACGTCCGGCCACCGCATCCTTAGTTAAAGGTGGATTCGAAATCTTCCCCAGTTCCTCTAAAGACGCTTGCTTGTGCTCAAGACGTAGTTTCCCAGCTTCCAGTAAATGCTGGGGCACATCATCACCGAGGATCTCAAACGCTCTTTGCACGCGCGCTCCGGCAGCCACCGCTGCCCGGGCGGAGCGACGCAGATTCGCGTCATCAAAGTTAGCTAAACGGTTGGCACTGCCGCGCGCCTCCCGGCGCTGCTGGCGCTGCTGCCACTGGGCGTAGGTTTCGCTCGCTCCCAAGGCCTTCAAAAGTTTCAAGATGGCATCGGAATCCCGTACCACCACCCGATGAGCTCCGCGCACTTCACGCACCTTCGCAACCGCACCCAAACGCCGCGCTGCTCCCGCCATAGCTAAGGCCGCTTCCGGGCCGGGAGCGGTAATCTCCATGGCTGAAGAACGGCCCGGCTCGACCAGGGAGCCGCGCGCTAAGAATGCACCGCGCCAAGCCGCTAGGGCTTCGGCCTTACCGGCCGCGACAATTTCGCGAGGCATTCCCCGAATCGGGCGGCGACGATTGTCAACCAACCCGGTGAATCGGGCTAACTCGTCGGCACGTTCAACTACCCGCACGACGTAGCGATCAGTTTTCTTCAATCCCCCGCCGGCAACAATAACCACCGATGAGGAAACTGAGTACAGCTTCAACATGAAAGTACGCAGCCGGGCCGCCGCAGCTGGCGAATCCAACTCAGCTTCAATAATGATGCGCCCCGACACCAAATGCAGTCCACCAGCGAAACGTAAGGTTGCGGCTACCTCAGCGGCAATTTCACTAACGGAACCCACCGGGGCAACTACAAGTTCCTTCTTTAAAGAAGCTGTGAGCGACATTCCTACCTTCTTCAGCGCTTCCAGAAAATGACGTAAGTCTTTAGCTTACGCTAACCACGACTCCTGCTCCCCTACCTCACCTAAAATACCGTCGAAAGCATCACGCAAAGCCGCCGCTAAACGCAAGGGGTCGTGCAGGGCCCGAGCCCGCCCGGTAGCAACTTGACGCAAAAGCAGGCGCGCGCCCATATCGCGGGCAGCAGCTTCAAGGTCGTCAATGTCATCCACCATCGCCGGGTCGGCAATGACAATGTCTAAAGCCAAGTCGGGAGCGTGCTGGCGAAGCACGCGCACGTGGTCACCTGCGGTGAGTTCATCTGTCTCCCCCACTTGGCAACTCAAGTTAAGGATCAGCGCCCGGCGCGCCGGTGTGCGAACCAGGGCATCGTGAAGATCCGACACCAGCAGGTGCGGCAGCACCGAGGTGTACCACGACCCCGGGCCCAAGACCACCCACTCGGCTTCCTCAATGGCGGCAAGCACTTCCGGGACCACGGGAGGATTGGGTGGGAGCAGTCGGATCTGCTGCACTGCGCCGGGGGCGGTCGCGACCTTCGACTGGCCACGCACCGTGCGAATACCATCCTTCGTCTTCAGGTCAGCTTCGATATCGATCGGCACCCCAGCCATCGGTAAGACACGGCCGTGGGCGCCAAGTAGTTTCGCCACCCAGTCCAGCCCATCGACCTCGTCACCGAGCAACTGCCACAGTGCCACGATCAGCAAGTTCCCCAGCGCATGATTATCCAGCGGGCCATCGGTAGTGAAGCGGTGCTGCATCACGTCACGCCAAGTTAGCCCCCATTCGGAGTCATCACACAGTGATGCAAGGGCCATTCGCAGGTCACCGGGGGGAAGTACATCCATCTCCCCGCGAAGGCGTCCGGAGGAGCCTCCGTCATCAGCTACCGTGACGACCGCGGTTAGTTGGTGAGTGATGTGTTTGAGAGCGCGCAAAGTAGCGGACAAGCCGTGGCCGCCACCGAAAGCCACTACTTTGGTTCCGGCTTCGCCTCGCAGCGGCCAGCCATCTCGATCCAGCATTCCCGACATGGTGGTTCTCACTCCTTACCGAGGTCGCGGTGCAGTACTCGCACTGGAAAATCATGGGTGCGTAGCTGTTTAGCGATCAGTTCAGTCATGGCCACGGAGCGATGCTTACCACCCGTGCAGCCAATCGCAATGGTAACGAACGGTTTCAACTCAGATAGGTATCCGCGCAGCATGGGGGCTAGCAGATCGGCATAACCTAAAGCGAAGTCGCGTGCCCCTTCCTGTTCGAGGACGTACTCTGCCACCGGCTGGTCGCGCCCCGTCAGGTGGCGCAGTTCGCTCACCCAATAGGGGTTCTTTAAGAAGCGCACGTCCAAGACATGGTCGGCATCTAGGGGTAAGCCATATTTGAAGCCAAAAGACATTACCGTGAGTTTTAACGGTGTATCCGCCGCGTCGGCAACTACATCACGCATGTGGCGAGTCAGGTCGTGGACACTCATCTTGGAAGTGTCGATGATGGAATCTGCCCGTTGGCGCACCGGGTGAAGTAGCTCGCGTTCCTTGCGGATGCCATCGAGAATGCGACCATCGCCTTGCAGTGGGTGGGGCCGCCGGTTCGACTCGTAGCGGCGCACCAAGGTGGGATCGTCAGCGTCGAGGAAAATCAACCGATAGTTCACGTGGTTTTCACTCAGCTGGGCTAAGACGCCTTCAAAGTTGGAGAAGAACTCACGTGAACGCACATCTACCACCGCGCCCAGGCGGTGCACCCCTCCCCCATCGGCGGTCATCATGCCCGCCAAGGACGGCAATAGTGTGGGAGGAAGATTGTCTACTACGTACCAATCCAGATCCTCCAAAGCCATGGCAGCGCGCGTCCTGCCAGCGCCCGACATGCCGGTGATAATCAACATCTCAGGGTCGGCAGCTGGCGGTAGTGCCGAGGATTCATCAAGCAGTGGAATACCAGCTGGAACCGTGGGCGGATTAGGGTCGTCTCCGGCCTTATTCTTAGGCGCGACAGTATGTTGAGCGTCCTTACCCGCTGCGCTAGCAGCAGTGGTGTCACCACCATTGGACGAGAGGGAATCAGATGCGTTCATGCCATACAGTTTGCCAGGATTTCTTCGACTTCGTGTCAAAAGTGTTTTGCGAGCCTGCTAAGGCGCACCTTCAACGCCGGATAGCTGGGAGTGAGAACGCTCCCGGCGTGGCTTAGTCCGCTGCCTGGTCATGTAACTGATCGAATAGGGACTGCGCCAACTGCGGGCCAATCCCGGGAGTAGTGGCTAACTCCTCCACGCTGGCGCGGCGCATCCGCTTGAGGGAACCAAACTTCTTCAGCAAGGCTTTTTGACGAGCCGGCCCCACGCCCTCGACCCCGTCGAGGAAAGAACTTGTTTGCGCCGCAGTGCGTTTCTTGCGGTGGTGGGAAATCGCGAAGCGGTGCGACTCATCACGCAGGTACTGCAGCAGGTACAGGGCGGCGCTTTGGCGAGGCAAGATCAGCGGATAGGCCTCCCCCGGCAACCACACTTCCTCCAGGCGTTTAGCTAAACCAATCACGTCAACATTGGCACCCACCGCATCTAAGGCGCGGCGGGCGGCCTCTACCTGCGGTCTTCCCCCGTCCACCACCACCAGCGAAGGACGGTAGGAAAAACGTTGAATCGATTGCTCGCCGCTTACCTGCCCGCTTTTAAGTTCAATCTGGGATTCTTCTTCTTGCAAACGTAAGAAGCGACGAGTCAGCACCTGATTCATCGCGGCCGTGTCATCCGCCGGCTTGCCGTCGATCGGTGAAATCGTGAAATGACGATAGTCACGTTTGCGGGGTGCGCCGTCTTCGAACACCACCATTGACGCCACCTGGTGAGTGCCCTGGGTGTGAGAAACGTCGTAACACTCGATGCGCAAAGGCGGATTGTCTAGGCCCAGAAAATCAGTGAGCTCTTCCAACGCCTTACTGCGCTGGGTAAGGTCGGCGCTGCGGCGTGACTTATGCAGGCGCAAGGAATGCTCAGCGTTAGCCTGCACGGTCTTAAGTAAACTCGCTTTATCGCCGCGCTGTGGCTGGTAGATACGTACCTTGGCGCCGCGGCGCTGCGTCAGCCAAGAAGTTAACACCTCAGTTTGCGTCGGCAGGTGGGATACCATCACCAGTGCCGGAATGGCGCGGGTAGAGGTGTGCTCGACGTCGTCGACGGAAACTGCGCGTTGACGCTGCGAGGCGGTGGGGTCGCCCTCGTCAGCTTCGGAATACACTTGCTGCAGCAGCGTCGCCATCAAGTCACTGGCGTCGTCACCGGCGCGTCGGTCCACCACCCAGCCGCGCACGCCCCGGATACGGCCGCCGCGGACGTGGAAAACGTGGACGGCAGCTTCCAACTCATCCAGTACCAGGGCGAATACGTCAGCGTCTGTGCCGTCGTCTAAAACCACCGCGTTTTGTTCCAAGGCTTTCTCTAACGCCGCTATCTCATCGCGCGCTTGAGCTGCCTTTTCGAACTCCAAATCGGCGGCGGCGCTGCGCATTTCGGCGCGTTTTTCCCGCAGATAGGGGCCGACCTTGCCCGCCATGAACTGGCACACGTCCTGGGCCATCTGGCGGTGATCTTCCACCGAGATCTGCCCGGTACACGGCGCCGCACACTTACCGATATGAGCCAGCAGGCAGGGGCGTCCTTGCGCCTGGGCGCGGCGCAACACCCCGTTCGAACAGGTGCGCATGGGGAAAACCCGCTGCAGCTGCTCCATGGTTTCGCGGATCGCCCACACCTGCGAATACGGGCCGAAGTAGCGCGTCCCCTTACGCCTGGCGCCGCGCATAATGTGCATGCGGGGGATCTCCTCCCCCATGGTTACCGCCAAGTACGGATACGACTTATCGTCGCGGTACATGACATTGAAGCGCGGGTCGTATTCCTTAATCCAGGAATACTCCAAGGTCAGGGCCTCGACCTCGTTATTAACCACCGTCCACTGCACTTGCTTGGCGGTGGAAACCATGTTCTGGGTACGCGGATGCAGGGAAGCAAAGTCGCGGAAGTAGCTGGACAGGCGCTGGCGTAGGTTCTTGGCCTTGCCGACGTAAATCACCTGCCCGTTGCCGTCAATGAAACGGTACACTCCCGGGTCGGTGGGAATGTCCGCGGTTCGAGGACGGTAACTGAGGTCAGGCACGCCCCTATTGTAGGCAGGTGGTGAAAGCAGATGTTTACTCACTTGCCGCGGTCAGGGAATGGACAGTGTTAGCTCTCAGATGAGACAAACCAGGCTGATAAGTGTCAACCGTGGTATTTTTCCTGTGGAATAAATCAGTCATCCGCTAATGGAAGGTCCCGTAATGTTTTCATCTAACGAGGAAGCCTTGAAGTTCGCCGCCGAAAACCAGGTACGGTTTATCGACGTGCGTTTTTGTGACCTTCCCGGAACCCAGCAGCACTTCACCATCCCGGTCCAGGAACTGGAGGTGGCTCTAACTGAAGGGTTGATGTTTGACGGCTCTTCCGTGCGTGGTTTCACCGAGATCCACGAATCTGACATGAAGCTGGTGGCAGATGTTTCCAGTGCTTATTTAGATCCCTTCCGCGCCGACCCAACGTTGGTGATTATTTTCTCCATCGTTGACCCGATTACCGATGAGCCATTTTCCCGCGACCCGCGCCAGATTGCAGCTAAAGCCGAAGCCTTCTTGCGTTCGACGGGGATTGCCGACACCTGTTTTGTGGGGGCGGAAGCGGAGTTCTACCTGTTTAACTCGGTGCGTTTCCAAACCCGCCCGGAGTCTTCGTTCTATTTCTTGGATTCCGATGAAGGGTATTGGAACTCCGGTCGCGCCTCTGATTCTGACTACCGGGCACTGGGGCACACGGTTCCGGTTAAAGGTGGTTACTTCCCGGTGGCGCCGATGGATCAGTTCGACGCTACCCGTGACAATATGTCGCGCCTGTTGGAAGAGGTTGGCCTGGTGGTGGAGCGTGCCCACCACGAGGTTGGTTCCGGTGGCCAGCAAGAGATTAACTACCGTTTCAACACCTTGCGTTCGGCTGCGGACGACATGTTGAAATTCAAGTACGTGATTAAGAACCAAGCTCACCGTGAGGGCCTAACTGCCACGTTCATGCCTAAGCCCCTGTTTGGTGACAATGGGTCGGGCATGCACTGCCACCTGTCACTGTGGAAGAACGGTGAGCCACTGTTCTACGACGAACGAGGCTACGGCGGGCTTTCCGACATGGCGCGCTGGTTCATTGGTGGATTGTTGCGTCACGCCCCGGCACTGTTAGCCTTCACGAACCCGTCGATCAACTCCTACCGGCGTTTGGTTCCCGGTTTCGAAGCTCCGGTGAACTTGGTGTATTCGGCCCGTAACCGTTCGGCGTGTATCCGTATTCCTCTTACCGGTAACTCCCCTAAGGCTAAGCGCGTGGAGTACCGGGTTCCGGATCCATCGGCGAACCCGTATTTAGCTTTCGCTGCCTGCTTGATGGCTGGCATTGATGGTATCCGTAACCGTTTGGAGCCGGCTGATCCGATCGATAAGGATCTTTACGAACTACCTCCGGCGGAGTATGAAGACATTGAGAAGCTGCCTTCTTCCTTGGAAGCTGCCTTGCAGGCGTTGGAAGAGGACCAAGAGTTCTTGCTTGAAGGTGGGGTTTTCACCGCGGACCTGATTGAAGCGTGGATTGCCGATAAGCAAGAGCGCGAGATTGCGCCGATGCGTGCCTACCCGCACCCGCATGAGTTTGAAATGTACTTCAATATCTAGTGTCGGAGGCTGGCTAGTAAGTCTGCGCCCCCGTCGCCGCAGTATTTGCTTTCCAGATCCAACAGGTAGCGTTTAACGCTGGCTCCCCCGGCGTATCCGGTGAGGTTGCCGTTGGCGGCGACTACCCGGTGGCAGGGGATGACTATGGAAAGCGGGTTGTGTGCCACTGCGGTACCCACTGCGCGGGCGGCGCGAGGACGTGCGAGTGCGGATGCGACTTCGCCGTAGCTGGCGGTGTGACCGTAGGCGATGTTGCTCAGGTAGTCCCAAACCTGTCGGTGGAAGCCGGCTGCGGGTAGTTCTAGGGGGAGTTCGAATTTGGTTCTTTCCCCTGCCAGGTATTCGTGGAGTTGGTCGGCTGCGGCCGAGAGGATGGAGTCGGCGGGAGAAACCCAGATGCCGAGTTGTTCGGCTGCTGGTGATGGGTTGTGGGAGGGAAAGTACACGCCGGTGAGGTGGTCGCCGTTGGCGGCTAGGCACAGTTCACCGATTTCGGTGACGGTGAGCGTGTGGCGTACCACCATGGTGTTCCTCCTATTCGATACCGACCTAAATCATACTTAACTTCACCTTGAGTGTGTGTTTCCTGGGGGAATGGTAAGATAGCAATAGTATTTCAGAACCTGAACATTTGTGTGTGTGCGCACCACAATGAGGAGGACCATCTCATGGCACGGGCATCGAAATCTCAAACCTTCAGCGCTCCCATGCGCAGACACGCCAGTGACGATCACACGGTTTTCACTTTCCTCGACGAACGCGCCAGACGGCGCCCCAGCGAAACAGTGATGGAACGACGCCGCGAGGTGGGAGGCTGGCGCCAAGTCTCAGGCCAGCAGCTACTGCGCGAAGTCGACGAATGTGCCCGCGGCCTGCTGGGGCTGGGGCTTAAAACCGGTGACCGCATGGCGATCATGTCGGTAACGCGCCCGGAGTGGACCATCCTCGACATCGCAGCCCTATCCATCGGCGTGGTGGTTGTACCGATTTACGAATCCGACTCCCTCTCCCAGATCGAATGGATCACTAAAAAGACCCAACCCCTCCTAGCGGTCAGTGACACCCGTGCCAGGGAACAATTACTGCGCCACGGCACCGACGCCTCGGTGCGGCACATTCTCTGCCTGGAAGGCGGCGGCATGCGCACCATCTCCCAAGCGGGGCTAGCGGTTTCAGCCGAAGACCTAGAACAAGTCCGCGCCCAGGTTAAGGCCGACGACATTGCTACCGTGATTTTCACCTCAGGCACCACCGGCAACCCCAAGGGCGTAGTACTAACTCACCGCAACTTCGTGGAAACGGTCTATGCCGTCCACGAAATGCTCCCCCAGATAGCGCTCTCCCCCAAGACCAGGTTCTTACTGTTCCTCCCCCTGGCACACGTCCTCGCCCGCTTCGTACAGATCGCGATTCTGTCCGGTCGCGGCGTATTCGCCCACACCAGCGACACTCGCAACCTCATGGGGGACTTAGAAAGCTTCCAACCCTCCCTGCTTCTACTGGTTCCGCGGGTTTTGGAAAAGGTGTATAACTCTGCCGAAGCCAAGGCCGGTAAAGGCAAGAAACGCCAGGTCTTCCACTGGGCAGCTAGGTCTGCCATCTCATTTTCGCGCGCCCTTGAAACTAAGCTCGGCCCCTCCGCCGCGCAGCGCCGCCAGCTTGCCTGGGCTCAGCGCCTGGTGCTCAATAAAATCCGTAAAGCTTTGGGGCCGAACCTGCGCTACATTATCTCCGGTGGCGCTCCCCTATCGCCCACCTTGGGGCATTTCTTCCGCGGCCTAGGGTATGAGGTAGTGGAAGGTTGGGGACTGTCTGAAACCACCGGCCCCATGACGCTGGGGCGCCTGGGGGAAGTCATCATCGGTTCCGTGGGGCAGGTGCTTCCCGGTAACGAAGTGCAGGTTAACGCCGAAGGTGAGATCCTAGTTCGCGGCAACGCGGTCTTCCAAGGCTATTTCGCTGACCCCGAAGCCACCGCGGAAGTGGTGGATGAGGACGGTTGGTTCAACACCGGGGACCTGGGGCGTTTCGACCGGAAGGGGAATCTGTTCATTACCGGCCGCTCGAAAGACCTGATTGTCACCGCTGGGGGTAAGAACGTCTCCCCCGCAGCGCTGGAAGAAACCCTGGTGACGCACCCGCTGATTTCGCATGTGGTGGTGGTCGGTGACCAACGCCCCTACGTGGGGGCATTAATAACTTTGGACGCAGAGATGCTTCCCACCTGGCTAGCTAATCACGATTTACCGGCCATGGATCCAGCCCGCGCCGCCCAGGAACCGCGGGTGTTAGAGTCCTTAGATAAAGCGATTAAGCGTTCTAACCGTAACGTGGCGCGCGCCGAATCGATCCGTCGTTTCCGTATCATTAACGCCGAGTTCACGGTAGATAACGGGTACTTGACGCCTTCGTTGAAGCTAAAGCGCGCTGCGGTAGCGAAAGATTTCGCCCACGAAATCGATGCGCTCTACGCCGAAGGTGAGGCCCAGAAAGGTTAAGGTCATGAGTGAGCTGCGGATTCTAGTCACCGGTGGCACGCGCGGCATCGGTGCTGCTATTTGCCGCCACTTACAATCACACCAACTCTACGTCGGGGGCCGCGACCGAGCGGCGGTGGAGCAGGCTTGCAGCCTTTACCCAAAAGCCGCTCCTTTCGTCTGCGACTTACGTGATCCGGCCAGTATTGCGCAGGCCTGCAAGCAGGTTGAAACGTTGGACGTATTGGTACTTAATGCCGGTATCGCGAGCCCGGGGAACGTATCGGAACTCACCCACGAGCAGTGGCAGGACATCCTCACCGTCAACGTAGTGGCGCAAGCGGATTTACTTCGCCACTTGCTCCCCCAGCTTCGCCGCTCCCACGGTTTAGTGGTGGCGATTAACTCTGGCGCTGGATATCGCGCTTCGGCAGGTAGTGCTGCCTACAGTGCATCCAAGTTCGCCTTGCGCGCCCTAACTGACGCTTTACGGGAAGAAGAACGAGGACGTGTGCGGGTGACTTCGGTCCATCCTGGGCGAGTAGATACCGACATGCAGCGCCAAATCCAAGCTCATCACGCACGGCCCTACCGCGGCAGTGACCACCTACCGGCAGAAGCTATTGCCCAAGCTGTCGCCACCGCGGTGCAAATGCCGCCGCAAGCTGTGGTGGAGAGTATTTCCGTGCGTCCCGCCGCCGGCTGACGAGGCGGGCCGAAAGCGGTCCCCTGCCAGGCAACTGCGCAGGGCACTATTTCGGACCACCGGCGTCCACCACCGCAGGCGGGTTACTTCCCTTCCGGCGCGTCCTGCTTGCGTTTGCGTTCACGCTCCAAGATGGGAGCTAAGAACTGACCGGTGTATGACTGCGCTATCTTCGCCACGTCCTCGGGAGTCCCCTGAGCAACAATGCGGCCACCGCCACCACCGCCTTCAGGGCCAAGGTCGATAAGCCAATCCGCGCTTTTAATAACGTCCAGATTGTGCTCAATGACAATCACGGTGTTGCCCTTTTCCACCAGCCCATCGAGCACCAGTAAGAGCTTGCGGATGTCCTCTGAATGCAACCCGGTGGTGGGCTCATCTAGCACGTACACGGTGCGTCCGCGCGAACGACGCTGCAGTTCCGAGGCCAGCTTCACTCGCTGCGCCTCCCCGCCGGATAAGGTGGTGGCGGACTGCCCTAGACGCACGTACCCCAGGCCGACTTCCACCAGCGTATTAAGGTGGCGAGCAATGCGCGGAATGTGGCTGAAGAACTCCGCCGCCTGCGCAATGGGCAAGTCTAATACTTGAGCGACGTTCAACCCCTTGTACGTAACTTCCAGGGTTTCACGGTTGTAGCGCTGCCCCTTGCACACCTCGCACGGGACGTAGATGTCGGGAAGGAAGTTCATCTCAATCTTCAAGGTGCCATCACCCTTACAGGCTTCGCACCGGCCGCCTTTAACGTTGAAGGAAAACCTTCCCGGCTTATACCCGCGCACCTTCGCTTCTTGCGTTTCGGCAAACAGAGCACGCACGTGGTCCCACACTCCGGTGTAGGTAGCGGGGTTGGACCTGGGTGTGCGACCAATCGGTGATTGGTCTACGTGCACCACTTTATCCAGGTCTTCGACTCCGGTGATGCTGCGGTGGCGCCCAGGCACAATGCGCGCCCCGTTCAACCGCGATGCCAGGGAACGATACAGGATGGAGTTCACCAGGGTGGATTTGCCCGACCCCGACACGCCGGTTACCGCGATCATCACCCCTAGCGGGAAGTCCACCGAGATATTGTCAAGGTTGTTCTCCCGCGCTCCCTTCACCTTAAGCATGCGCTCAGGGTCGACCGGGCGACGCTGGGCGGGCATGGTGATTTCGCGCCTCCCAGCCAGGTAGTCACCCGTGATTGACTTGGTGTTTTTACGCAGCTGCTCCAAAGTCCCAGAGTGAACGATTTCTCCGCCGTGTTCGCCAGCTCCCGGCCCGATGTCAACCACCCAGTCAGCTGCCTCAATGGTTTCCTCATCGTGCTCGACCACGATCAGGGTATTTCCCAAGTTACGCAGCCGCTCCAATGTCTCAATCAGGCGTCGGTTGTCACGTTGGTGCAGTCCGATGGAGGGTTCGTCGAGGACGTACAGCACCCCCACCAGGCCAGAGCCTATCTGAGTGGCTAGTCGTATGCGCTGGGCTTCCCCACCCGAGAGTGTCCCGGCGGCGCGCGCTAGGGTTAGGTAGCTTAGTCCCACGTCGTTTAAGAACCGCAGCCGCGCGTTGATCTCAGTAAGTACCGGCGCCGCGATCCGGGCAGCCGGCCCAGTGAGCTGGAGCTTTTCCAAGAACTGTTGAGATTCTGAAACGGAGAGTTCACACAGCTGCGCAATCGATAGGTCGTTAATGGTAACTGCTAGGACTTCTGGTTTCAGTCGCGCCCCCTGGCAAGTGGGACAGGGGATCTCACGCATGTAGGCGTTTAGACGTTCCAACTGGTGTGGTGATTCAGTTTCGCTTCGTTTGCGTTCAATGTAGTGCACCGCACCTTCGAATCCGGTGGTGTAGGACCGCTGCCTGCCCCACCGGTTACGGAATTTCACGTGTACTTGATAGTCCTTGCCGTAAAGGACTGCTTTGCGGATTTTTGCTGGTAGGTCTTTCCACGCGGTGTCGAGGCTGAAGCCAAGTTCCTTACCTAAAGCTCGCAACAGGTTGCGGTGGTATTTATTGTTGGCAGTCCACACCGCAACCGCCCCTTCAGCGAGGGAGAGTTCTTCATCTGGCACTACCAGTTCGGGGTCGACTTCTAAACGTGACCCAAGTCCGGTGCACTGCGGGCACGCGCCGTAAGGTGCGTTGAAGGAAAATGTGCGCGGTTCGATTTCTTCCAAAGCCAACGGGTGGTCGTTGGGGCAGGCACGCTGCTGGGAATACCGGCGACGCCGCTCACTGGCGGGCTTGTCGGTTCCGACTTCTTCGATAATGACCAGTCCGCCAGATAGCTCCAGTGCGGTCTCTACCGAGTCGGTGAGGCGCTGGCGTATATTGCCGCGCAAAACCACGCGATCAACGACTGCGTCAATGTCGTGTTTGATGTTCTTTTCCAAGGTGGGCGCGTCATCTAGATGGTACAGCTGCCCGTCAATAACGACTCTGACGAAGCCTTTCGCGGGCAGTTCTTCCAGTAGTTCGCGGTATTCGCCTTTTCGTCCTCGCACCAGGGGGGAAAGGACCATTAGGCGCGAGTTGTCCTCCCTTGCCAAAGTGGAGTCAACGATCTGCTGCACGCTTTGGGCGGTGATGCGTTCGCCGCATTCAGGGCAGTGCGGGGTTCCCGCTCGAGCATAGAGCAGACGCAGGTAGTCGTATATCTCAGTGATGGTGCCGACGGTGGAGCGCGGGTTGCGGGAGGTAGATTTTTGGTCGATGGACACCGCTGGGGATAGCCCTTCGATGAAGTCCACGTCGGGTTTGTCCATTTGTCCGAGGAACTGGCGGGCGTAGGACGATAGTGATTCCACGTAGCGGCGCTGTCCCTCGGCGAAAATAGTGTCGAAAGCGAGGGAGGATTTACCTGAGCCCGATAGTCCAGTGAAGACAATCATGGCGTCCCGGGGCAGGTCGAGATTTACCCCTTTGAGGTTGTGTTGTCTGGCGCCGCGTACGATTAAGGAATTACTCACGTCTTTACTCTATTGCTTACCGCGCGCCTGCGCACATTTGTTCGATGCGGGCGAACAGGTAGGTAAATGTGGTTTCCCCGCTGTAAATGCTGCCCCTTCGCGCTTTTGCAAGTAATAATGGGTGTATGCGTACCTATGCTGTGATCTACGAATACGAACCGCAACTGCTTTCGCTGATTGACGATTGGCGTCCGGCGCATCGCACTTACCTGCGTAAGCTTCACGCTGAGGGGAAGCTGTTTTCCTCCGGTCACCTGCGTGACATTAACACTGCCGGAGCGCTGTTGATTATGCGTACCTCTTCGGCGCGTGAGGCACGTGAGCTGTTGGAACAAGACCCGTTCTTCCAACACGGTCTGGTGACGAACATTATCGTCAAGGAGTGGGAACCCACCATCGGTGATTTGGCAGTGCGTTTCGACACCACTTCCGACTTCCCGATTTCTAACCCGTAAGGTTCCTAGCAGGTAGAAGGGGGCACTAGCATCGGCGCTAGCGCCCCTTCTCGCCTGTCTTCTTCGGCCGCGCGTTCGCGATGTAACTGCTAGGCGGAGAACTCCCCCAGCAGTTCCACTAGCGCTGAACCAACCACCTGCGGTTGCTCCACAGCGCTCAAATGCGCGGCGTCTTCCACCCGGTGAACGATAGTTTTTACCCCACTGCGCTCCGCAATGGTCTGCGCCAGTTCATCAGCTTGCGCAAATGGCAAAGAAGCATCGTATTGAGCGGAGACAATCCCCACCGGCACCTGCAACTGTCCTAAACCGGGACGGCAATCCAAGGTGGCGATCACTTCACAGCACTGCGCAAACCCGGCGCCGTCACATTCTAGGTAGGTGCGTCGGGTGCGCCTTACCTGCTCACCATTTGCCTCCAAGTACTTCGGAGTGAACCACCTTTGCAAGGTGGCTTCCACGATCTGCCCGGTGCCTTCACGGCGGGTGTGTGCCGCCTTTTCCCACCACGGGTCAGAAGGGGTAATCACCGGCCCGGAACTAAGCATGGTCACAGACAGCACGTCCTGGGGGCGGTTAATCCCCCACCACAGTGCCATCATCCCACCCAGGGATAGGCCCGCGATGTGGAATTTTTCTATTCCCGCTTCATCTAGAGCTGCGCGCAGGGCACCCGCGTGTGCGCTGGCACTAGCGTGCGGGGTGTGCCCGGCCTCCCCCGTGTGCGGGCAGGTGATTTCTTCAGCTTCAGTCAGCTGCAGAGGTCGGGATAGACCGTGCCCGGGATGGTCGTAGCGCACCACTCGATAGTTGGCGAGCTGGGGCATAACCTCATCCCACATGTGGCGGTCTGCTCCCAGCGCGGAACCTAGCACCACTACGGGGCCGTCCTCGGGGCCGGTAATGTCAACGGCAAGGGTATTCGGTGTTGTGCTCATGCCTTAACGATACTCTGCCCCACCACGGCGTACTATGGCAGAGTGCGTATTCGTCAGTACTTAGATCCTTTCACCCTTTCCCTCGTGGGGATTTTAGTGGTAGGCATTGTGGTTCCCATCCCCCACGGCGCAATCGACATCCTCACTTGGCTTGGAACAGTTGCCGTAATGATCCTGTTCCTGGTTTACGGCATGCGTCTTCCCACCGGCGAGGTGTGGGCGGGTTTGCGCAATATTCGCCTACAAGGCGCGGTGTTGGCAGCTACGTTCATACTGTTCCCCCTGCTGGGTGCGTTCACTCACCCCCTGCTCACTCCCCTACTTGGCACCGCCTTCGCCGCCGGCACCCTTTATTTAACTTTGCTTCCCTCCACCGTACAGAGCTCGGTTTCCTTCACATCCATGGCGGGAGGGAACGTCGCGGGCGCCGTGTGCGCAGCCACCATTTCCAACATCTCCGGCATGGTACTAACCCCGGCGCTAGTGATGCTAGTGATGGGTGCCTCCACCGGCGTGGGCTGGGATTCAGTGGTAAAAGTCCTCACCCAACTACTGATACCGTTCATCGTTGGCCAGTTTTTACAACCCTACCTAGGTGAGAAAGTCCGAGCCTCCAAGTGGCTGACTAAAGGCGTCGATCGCGGCACCATCTTGATAGTGGTCGCAGCCGGCGTAGCGGGAGCCACGGCCCGTGGACTGTGGGATGAGGTCGCTTGGACCGATGCAGTGGCACTGGTCTTCACCTCTGCCCTGATCCTGGCGCTGATGCTGACCGCCACCTGGTTCGGAGGCAAACTACTGGGCCTTAACCGCGCCGACCGGATTGCGCTTTTAATGTGCGGTTCAAAGAAATCCTTAGCCACCGGCTTACCGATGGCGGCAATTATCTTCCCCGTCCACCTGGTGGCGGCAGTGACCGTGCCAGTAATCGTCTTCCACCAGTTGCAGCTAATGGTGGCGGCAGTGCTGGCTCGTCACTTGGCGATAACCGGTGCCGGGTCGGATTCCACCTGGTGAGGACCGTCATCTTCGGGCAGCTGCATTACCTCGGTTACCGATTTACCGAAGCGATGCCGGTGGTAACGATAAAGGCCTTCCAATAGTCCCCAGGTTATGGCGGAGGCTACCGCTATCATCAACCAGCTACCCGGGTCGGGCCAGGCGAGGGCGAAGAAGTGTCTGGCAACCGGGACGAAGACGGTCACCACCGCCAGGGAAGCCATGGTGGCTAGTAGCGCGATCCGCCAAGGCACCAGCGGGCGGGAGAGGATACTTAGCAGGTAAATCCCCCCACCAATAATGGTTAAGGTAGCCACGGTTGAGGCCATGGTCGGATTGGCGACGTTAAGCCGGTGGGTGATGAGGCTGGAACTGGCTAAGATAATCCCGGCCGGGCCGGCCAGCCACAGGGTGCGGGCTAAGAATCCGGGCCGGTAGCGTCGGTGGTTAGGAGCTAAAGCCAAGAAGAAGGCGGGAATCCCGATGGTGAGGGAGCCGATTATTGTCAGGTGCCGAGGAAGGAACGGGTAGCGCCACATCGCCATCGCCACTACCACTGCCAAGATGGCGGAGTAGAAGGTTTTAGTTAGGAACAGCGCTCCCACGCGCTCCATGTTGGCGATAATGCGTCGGCCTTCGGAAACCACCGACGGTAGTTTGGCGAACCTACCGTCGACAAGCACGATTTTAGCTACCGATTTAGTGGCGGTAGCCCCCGACCCCATGGCGATACCCAGGTCGGCATCCTTCAGGGCGAGGACGTCATTAACTCCGTCCCCAGTCATGGCAACGGTGTGACCGTCGGCCTGTAGGGCGTGCACCATGGCGCGTTTTACTTCCGGGGTGACGCGGCCAAAAACGTCGGTGGTGCGAATGATTTCGCGTAGTTCGCTACCTTCAGCAGGTAGGTCACGGGCATCCATCCAACTGATCTCAGTCCCATTTACCGGAGCCAGCCCCACTCGTTTGGCAATGGTGGCAACGGTTGCGGGGTTGTCTCCGGAAATGACTTTCGCTACCACTCCTTGGCGTTGGAAGTATTCCATGGTCTGGGCAGCGTCGGAGCGTATCTCTTCTTCCAACACCACCAGCAGCTGCGCTTGCACTCCTTGCGGTAGCTGCGGGTCGTCCTCGTCCAGCTCAGTGCCTGGCGAATGCACCAGGCACACCACGCGCGCTCCCTTGGCGGCCTCTTCACTGACGCACGCTTTCGCTACCTCGGCGTTAGAGGCGTTGGCGGTAAGGATCTCCGGGGCCCCGAAGTACCAAGTCCCATCGGCATTAGACAGGGCCGACCATTTGCGGGAGGAATCAAATGGGACTTTCACTCTCGCTGCGCTGGCAGTTACACCTTCTAGAGCATCAGCGGTGGCGATAGCGGTCTCATTCGTCCTATCTTCCACCAGGGCCGCCAGGGCGGCTTTGGCTTGCTCGGTGATTTCTTCCCCGGTGAGGCTGACGAATTTGCGCCACGTGATTTCTCCGGACGTGAGGGTTCCGGTCTTATCGAGGCACAGGCGGTCGACGCGAGCCAGTACTTCTACCGCGTTTAGTTCTTGGATGAGGACGTTGCGCCGCGCCAATCCGGCGGCCGCCAGGGCGAAGTTCAAGGAGGTGAGCAGCACCAGCCCCTGGGGGATCATCCCCACCACTCCGGCGACGGCTAAGACTACTGCGTGTTTCCAGGTGGTTCCTTCGTCGGCACTTAGTTGCGACCACACCAGGATCGCCACGATGGGAACAATCACCCAAGATATCCAGCGAAGTACTTGGTTGATGCCATCGGCGATTTCTGAATGTGCTTGCTTGAAGCGTTTAGCTTGCGCCGTTAGCTGCTGGGCGTAGGCATCTGCCCCCACCGCGGTGGTGCGCATGTATCCTTCACCGGCGACCACGGCGGTGCCTGACATCACCGGGTCTTCGACTTGTTTCTTAACCGCTACCGCTTCACCGGTGAGCATTGATTCATCGCACCGCAGACCCTGGGATTGTAAGACGATGCCGTCCGCGGGGATCTGGTCTCCCAGTCGCAGGTAGATGACGTCGCCGAGGACGATTTCGGCGGAGGGAATGGAGTAGGTATGTGATTCGCGCACCACCTGGCTTTTAGGTGATTGCAAGATGGTGAGGCGATCGAGGGTGCGTTTGGCGCGGATTTCAGAGTAGATTCCGATCAGGGCGTTGGTAATCATGACGATTCCAAAGACCGCGTCTTTCCAACTGCCGACGAGGAAAACTACCACCATGGCGCCGGTGAGTATGGCGTTGAAGATGGTGAAGATATTGGCGCGAATAATGGTGGACACGGGACGCGAGGTCCGGTTATGGACCTGGTTCACGTCGCCGCGTTGAATCGCTTCTTCTACTTCGGCCTGGCTCAGACCAGTTTCCACTAGGAGGGAGTCAGTTGCTTTCACCACGGTTAGTCATTCTACTTGGAATCTGCCTTAACCGGTGGTTTGACACCACCGGTGGTGGGTGGGATTTTACCCTTCTATTTCGCGTTTAGCTGCACGTTTCGACGCCCACACCGATGCTATGACGGTGATGGCTAGGGTTACCACAATGAACCCCAAAGACGCGGGGATACCAATATCGGGTACGTGCAGTGGCTGGCCGTCATTTATGAACGGCAGGTTATTTTCGTGCATAGCATGCAGCACCAGTTTCACCCCGATGAACGCCAAGATGGCAGCCAGGCCGTAGTGCAGGTAAACCAGGCGGTTCAGCAGCCCGTCGATGAGGAAGTACAGTTGCCGCAGGCCAAGCAGGGCGAAAGCGTTGGCGGCGAATACTAAGAAAGGTTCGCGCGTGAGGCCGAAGATGGCGGGAATCGAATCGAACGCGAACATCAGGTCGGCCGACCCCACCGCGAGGATCACCAGCAGCAGCGGGGTGAGGTAGGTTTTACCGCCGTGGCGGTGCAGGAGCTTGTCGTCCAAGAACCCGTCGGTTACCGGGAATACCTTACGAACCAAGGTGACGAACTTCGGTTCGCGGTAGGTGGAGGGGTCGTCCTCGTCCTCCTCACCTTCTTTGCCTTCTTTTATCTGCGTGTAGGCGGTGTAGAGCAACCACACGCCAAACAGGTAGAAAATAGCGGAGAACCGCTGGATGATGGCGGCACCGATAAGGATGAAGATCAGGCGCAAAACCAGGGCGATGATGATCCCTGACAGGAGTACTTTTTGTTGGTGCTCGCGCGGCACGCGGAAAGCCGCAATGATGATGACGAAGACGAAGAGGTTATCTAGGGACAGTGACCATTCAGTTACCCACCCTGCCCAGTACTCACCGGCGTAACGCAGTCCCCATACTCCCCACACGAGGAAGCCGAAACTCACCGCTAGGGTGACGTACGCCGCGGTCCAGGTGGCGGCTTCTTTAATGGTGGGGGCGTGCGGGGTGCGCACGTGTCCGACGATGTCAATGGTGATAAGCGCAATGACGATGGCTGCGAGTGCTAGCCACCCTAGGGCATGGACGTCCATTTGGCCTCCGGATCGAATCGTAATGCGGGATTCGCCGGAGGTCTTCTCCACCAGTGTTCGTGTTTGCGTTAGAACTTCTGGCCTCAGCACCGGGTGCGTGTCACCGTGTTGACGATGCTGCGATTGCGGGAGTACTCCCCTCCAACGCCTTAACTGTACCGGACAGCCGCCAAGCGCGGTGCTTTTGTGACGGGTTTTCACCCGGTTGTGGGCGATCCCACCAGGTGCAGTGTAGAGGTGCTCACTGCGCTTGCCGCATTTGCCGCAGTTCCTGTTTGAGTTCTTTTAGTTCATCGCGTAAACGGGCAGCGACTTCGAACTGTAGGTCTTCGGCGGCGGCGTGCATTTGCTTGGTGAGGTCGTCAATGAGTTGAGCCAGGTCGCCTTGCGCATTCGACTCCAGGCGGGCACGCGCCACGCCGGTGGGCTTGTTGCTTTCGTTGGCTCCCCGATACCCCCCGGCGAAGAGCTGCTGGGTGTCGATGTCTTCACGTGCCAGCATGTCGGTGACGTCTTGGATTTTCTTACGCAGCGGCTGCGGGTCAATCCCGTGTTCGCGGTTGTATTCCAACTGCTTTTCGCGTCTGCGTTGGGTTTCATCGATGGCGCGCCGCATGGAATCTGTAACGGTGTCGGCGTACATGTGCACTTCGCCGGAGACGTTTCGCGCCGCCCTCCCAATGGTCTGGATGAGGGAGGTGGTGGAGCGTAGGAATCCTTCTTTGTCGGCGTCGAGTATCGCCACTAGGGATACTTCCGGCAAGTCCAGGCCCTCACGCAGCAGGTTGATTCCCACCAGCACGTCGAACTTACCCATCCGCAGTTCGCGCAGCAGTTCCACCCGCCGCAAGGTGTCCACGTCGGAGTGCAGGTATTCCACTCGCACTCCCCGCTCCCCCATGTAGGTGGTGAGGTCTTCTGCCATTTTCTTCGTAAGTGTGGTCACGAGGACGCGTTCGCCGCGTTCGGTGCGTAGCTGCACTTGCGCCAGTAGGTCATCAATCTGCCCTTGGGTGGGTTTAACCACCACCAGGGGGTCGACCAGGCCGGTGGGGCGGATGATTTGTTCCACGACCCCGTTGGATTGGGATAGTTCGTAGGGGCCGGGGGTGGCGGACAGGTACACGGTTTGCCCGATGCGCTCTAAGAACTCATCCCACTTTAGGGGACGGTTATCCATGGCTGAGGGCAGGCGGAACCCGTGGTCCACCAGGGTGCGTTTGCGGGACATGTCGCCTTCGTACATGGCTCCGATTTGGGGGACGGTGACGTGGGATTCGTCAATGATGAGGACGAAGTCGTCGGGAAAGTAGTCCAAGAGGGTGTGCGGCGGGGTTCCGGGGCCGCGCCCGTCGATGTGCCGGGAGTAGTTCTCCACTCCCGAACAGGTGCCGATTTCGCGTAGCATTTCCAGGTCGTAGGTGGTGCGCATCCGCAGCCGCTGTGCTTCTAAGAGTTTGCCGCGTTTTTCCAACCACTCTAGGCGTTCGTCAAGTTCTTCTTCGATGCTGGCAAGGGCGCGTTTCATGCGTTCTTCGCCGGCGACGTAGTGGGAGGCGGGGAAAAGGTAGGTGCGCTCTACTCGGCGAATGAGATCTCCGGTGAGGGGGTGGAGCACGGCGAGGGCGTCGATTTCGTCTCCGAACATTTCGATGCGGATAGCGAGTTCTTCGTAAACCGGGATGATTTCAATGGTGTCGCCCCGAACTCGGAAGGTGCCGCGGGTAAATGCCATGTCGTTTCGCGTGTATTGCATGTTGACGAAGGCGCGTAGCAGTTCGTCCCTTTCCACTTCCATTCCCACCGATAGTTCCACCATGCGCGCCACGTATTCTTCGGGCGTTCCCAGGCCGTAGATACATGAGACCGAGGCAACTACCACGGTGTCGCGCCGAGTTAGCAGTGCATTGGTGGCGGAGTGCCGCAACCTTTCGACCTCATCGTTTATGGAGGAGTCTTTTTCAATGTAGGTGTCGGTTTGCGGCACGTAGGCTTCGGGTTGGTAGTAGTCGTAGTAGGAAACGAAGTATTCCACCGCGTTATTAGGTAGGAGCGAACGCAGCTCCGCCGCCAGCTGGGCGGCGAGGGTTTTATTGGGTGCCATCACTAAGGTGGGGCGTTGAACTTGTTCAATAAGCCAGGCAGCGGTGGCGGATTTCCCGGTTCCGGTGGCGCCGAGTAGTACGATGTCTTTTTCTCCGGCTTGGATGCGTTCGGTGAGTTCGGTGATGGCGGTTGGCTGGTCTCCGGAGGGTGTGAATTCGGAGATTACTTCAAAGGGGGCCTCTTGCCGGATTACGCGCTCACTCATGTTTCCTAGTTTAGGTTGCAGGCGACGTTGGTGCCTGACCGCGTGTCGCTGGCTAGTGTTCGGCGTGCTTTATCGCTCGCATCTGCGGGTGGGCGCCAAGCACTTTAGTTTTCCCCTAGCCGGCGGTCTTCTCTGATCGGTGTAGGTATTCAAATAGATCTATCGCAGTTCGTATGCTGTTACGATGGCTAAGGATTCACTCAATCCCGTTATTCTTCCAGCTTCGCCAGGAGTTTCCATGCGTGCAATGAATAGCCCTAAGAACCTAAATGCTCATACCGTAGCTGGAGATAAAGGGGCGTCAACGCGACGAAGCCTCAAAATCACTGGTCACGAACTCATCGCTTTTGTGGCGCTCATAGCTACCACTTTGCTTACCGTGGGGTTCCCTCTTGCCGCTCTTGCTTCGACTTGGACACTGCCGATTAAGCACGAGGACGCAAGCGTTGCAGCGACGTCTGCAGGGCAAGCGGGCGCCGAGGGGAGCGCTGAACTGGCCATAGGGACACTGCCAATTTAAGACACGGATGGCTCGGTGCCGCAGATTGTGGGCGATTATCTGCGTCTCATATCAACGCAATCATTTGAAGATCGCGACGCTGCTTTAGGCAAGGTGATTTCCGAGCTAGCCGCTAGTTTGGATCTCCAGCAGGCTGACGATGCTGTTAAAAGCTTCCTACAGTCCGCGAAAACACAGGCCATGCCCTTTCGGAATCTGATTTTCAACCCTTTTTAGACCAGGCAGGCGCCACGGAGGAGGCTTTGCGCGCTACGCCTCAGGCTTGGAACGATTTCGCTGCCGGCCTTGCAATGATTGGGGCAGGTCAAGGACCGCTTAGGTTCGAATCCGACGTCGTTATGTTCGCTATTACTATCTTCGAACGGCTTTCGTCTGTGGAGGGCTTTGAATGCACCGCACAGATGAATAGTTTCTTTCTGCGCAATAGCGCAGAACCGGCTGAGGTTTCCAAGCTAGAAGGAGCCTGCGGCGTTGATAATCCCTCTGTTGGCTACTTGAAAGCATACGTACTCCCCCTAAGGGAGGAACTTGAAAGAGTGACTCAATCCCACCAATCCGCTTGGCACGATTTAGTGGCGCAATACCCTGACTTCCCTGAGGGGGGGATAGCTTTGAGTTCTTTCCTGGCTCTGGCTGCCGAAGGAAGTGATGGTTTCGCGCGTCGTGATCTGGCCGTAGAAGCCCAGGAGGCTGCGACTAAGGCTCTTGAGTTCGGTTCGAATTGGCAGGCGAAACTGGCTCTTGGTCGCGCCAAAGCTTTGCTTGGAGACGTAGCTGGAGCACGCGAAGCCATCGGCGGCTGGGAACCGGCTACGGATGCTGAGGCATTTGCTTTGGGGACTTTTCAAACCCGTACTGGTTCAGCGGATCTAGCTAAAGAGACTTTGAAGTCCATGGAACAGAAGAAGGCAAGACCGTCTTTAGATCCACAGAGGATTGGTTGCAAACGTGAAAAGTATTCTATAGCTCGCCTTTCTTGGCCGGATGCACCCTCAGTTACTAACTGGGGCTACCGTATGTTCGGACAGGAAAGGGCCGGCGGGTGCGGTGACTTTCTAGCGTCGGCAGTGTCCTTTATTCCGTTCTACAAATACGACACCACAAGTAGTACTGGGACCGTCTACGCACCACAGGTTGAGATTGAAAGAGCTAGCTACCTTTCCGATCCAGAAGCAAAAGCCACGTTTAATGACCAAGATCTGACCGCGAGGCAGGTGTTTACCGAAGCAGTATCCACTGGCAATACTGAGTTCGCCAAGCGGTACCTGGCGTCTTCGAGCGTTAAATTTAGCGATATTGAAAGATTTTACGTGCCCGCTCTAGCTGCTTGGGCAGTGGACAATGATGCCACCGCAAGCTTGGAACACTTCAAGCAACTTGATCAAGCAAAACGCGACGGAAAACTTCAGGTATTAGGTGAGGAGGATCAGAAGCAGTATGCCGAGGCCATGGTAGCTGCTGCGGTGATTGCCAGACGCTCCGGTAATGACGAACAAGCCAGTTACTGGCAGCAAGTAGCAGAACCGTATGTGTTGCAGATTGAGAATCGTTCCAACGGATTTAAACTGGAACCGACAAATCTAGCCTCGCCGGAGGAGATCCTTGCTGTTTGGCGCAATGAGAAAGCCATCGAAGCTATTGTCGATGGTGACTCAGAGAGCGCATATGAGCAGCTGAAGAAAAATGAAGAAGATCAACAAGGTGTTAGTTCTGAAGCAGTTACGCCCGGCGCCCTTACCCCAGCTGAAGCAGCCAATGCCAACAACTTAGCGCTGGTTGCTATTAAGGATCCGAACCGGGTCGAAGAGGCGGTTGAGAACGCCACCAAGGCGCTGAATTCCGATCCCACTAACCCAGTATTTCTATACATCTACGCTTGGGTACTCACGCAAGCGTCAGAGGATAACTACGACACCGCATTGACTGCCTACGAAAAGGCCATAGAAGCTGATCCTTCGAATTTCGATTCCTGGAACAACGCTGCGGTGCTCACTGCGAAGGCAGGAGACACTGCCAAGTCAATCCACTTGCTACGTAACGCCGTCGGTGTCAAACCCGAATACGCTCTGGGGTGGTCAAACCTCTCGACCCTTTTGAGTCAGGAGCCAGGGTTGTGGAATTCCCTGCGCGCCCAGGGGGCCTGGGCTAAAGCGATCTCCCTTGATCCGAACCTGCGCGGAGCTAGCCCAGAGTTAGCATTTGACGACAAGGTTTATGGTGAAGTCATTGATTTAGCTATGCCTGTTGGCCTTGATTGGCAGATAGCTAAGCAAGTACGCCTGGTACAGTCTCAGGCAGCTTGGGGCACCATGATCACTAGCGTCATTGCCTTCGTTCTAGTTGGTGTTCGCAGCTGGCTTTCTGGGAAGTCAATGGAAAGAGTCCTAGGTTCACCTGTCCTGGCACGTTTGTCTAACTTCTTCTCCACTGGCACCATCCGTATGACGAGCAAATCAAAGTCAACTACTGTACGACGCCTGCCGGTCTATCTTGCTGCTTCATGGATTGCGGTGCTCATCTCAAGCCTATTGTTAGCCCGCTACAGCGGTGGTGGTGGTCCTAGTGACCGCACTACTCTTGTGCTGATGTTCTTGATGATGGCGTTGGTGGTCACCGTGCCTGTCTGGGCGCGCCTGTACCTGTTGGGTAGGGATGTCACCTACCGGTATGCTACGTGGTGGCCGCTGGTGGCCATAGGTGTAGTTTCCAGCCTGGCGGGTAGCTTAATGGTTCCCGAACCGACCTTACGTAATGATGACGCCCGCGCTCAGCAACGCCGAAAAGTCGGATTATTTACCCTAGTGGGAATAACTGTCATAGCGCTGGTGATGTCAGTACTGACAAATGTGCCGCTAGTGCGTGGCGTAGCTATGGCTGGTACGGTTACACTCGCTACCTTGCTTATACCGATTAAACCCTTGGATGGAGGGTACTTTAAGCCCAGCAAATTTATGTTCTTTGCTCCTGTCGGTCTACTCATCATTGGTATTTTGTTTGAAACGAGCATAATCTGATTACTCGCTCACACAGACCTGCTTACCAACTGTGAACCTGGCGCCACTGGTTCTAAAGCCGCGCTGGAGCGTTTACGGGAACAATGAGTTGAGTCACAGCCATTGAATAACAATACCCCCTGGGGTAGTGTCGCTTGGGTAAGACTAACCAACCCTAAGCGCAGAACTCATGTCCCCCACCGCTCACCCGAGTGCGCCTGCCCACGCAGGCAGACAGGCCGAAACAAGTACCCCTGCCCATACAGGCAAGCAGGTCGAAACCAGCGCGCCCACTCACGCAAGTACGCAGCCGAAGACAGCCCTGAGCATTAGCGGCCTGCACCTGCAGCGGCGCGGAAACCCCTGCTCAGCGACCTCAATCTGCAACTGGCAAGGGGTGAGATACTGGGGATAACTGGCCCTTCCGGAGCGGGCAAGACTACCTTACTCAGAGTTGTTGCCGGCTTGGAGAGAGATTTTCGAGGTCAAGTACAAAAGCCGAGCAATCGCATTGCCATGGTTTTCCAAGAACCGCGACTACTGCCTTGGCGCAGCGCCCGGGAAAACGTTGAACTAGCCCTGCCGCCCACCGAAAAACCCAGTCAATCTGGACAAGCCTGGTTAGAAAAGGTTGGTTTGGCGGATGCCGGAGCCCTCTACCCGCGGCAAATGTCGGGTGGAATGAAGCAAAGAGTAGCGATCGCCCGCGCCCTGGTAGTCGAGCCAGACCTGCTGTTGGTGGATGAGCCGTTTGCTTCCTTAGATCCGCAGCTGTCCACTCACTTGATGAGTGATCTAACCGCACTCATCCAAGAACGAAACCTCACCTGCCTGTGGGTTACTCACGATTACCGTGAGTTACGCCAGGTCGCTTCCTCACACCTACACTTACAGGGCCCACCTGGCCACTGGAGTGTCACTACCCAGAAAGGCACCCCATGATTAACGCCCAGAAACAACGTAAACGTAGGCTCGCCCTCCTGCCGCTAGTGGCCGCCTTGACTGCGCTGACGCTCACTGCGTGCGGATCCAACCCGGGAGAATCCACCTCTACTGCAACCCCATCTGGGGCATCGACGCAAAATCAGGCAGTGGTTGAACAGGTGCGGGCACTGGTGCCGAAAACCATGGCGTTTGGCGCGCCCATGGTGGGGTTCGGTAAGGAAGGTAACCTCGCAGGCCTGGCCGGCGATATTGCGGTAGACAACTGGGATGGGGTGGAACAGCTTCACGCTGCCCTGCTAGGTGGCGAAGCGCAGGTCGCGGCCACACCTGCGAATGTGGCTGCGAATATGTATAACAAGGGAGTCGACATCCGCCTGGTGGCGCAGGTGGTGTGGGGCATGCTTTATGTCCTGGGACCGGAAGATGCTACCGAGGGCGATTGGCAGGCACTACGTGGAGAGAAAGTAATCGTGGTGTTGCCTGAGAGCCTGCCCGACCTGGTTTTTAGCTACTTGCTGGCAGAAAACGGGCTAAATCGCGACAGCGACATTGAGGTGATACCGGCTCAAGATGGTCGCCAAGCAATTTCATTGCTCAGCAAGGGCGAGGCCTCTTGGGTGGTGATTCCTGAACACGCTGCCACCATGGCGCAGATGAAGCTGAAGAAATCCGGCGTGAACCTAAAGCGAGTGCTTGACCTGCAGCAGGAGTGGGGCAAGGTCACCGGAGGGCAGGCTCGTTTCCCCATGGCCAGCCTGGTCATGCCAGGCGAACTAGTTGACGCCCACCCGGAACTGGTGGAGGCAGTACGCGCCGAAGTAAGTGCGTCGGTTGAGAAAGCTAACTCCGGCGATGCTGACACGATTGCCGCCATTGCGAAGCAGTATAAAGTCCCAGAAAAGCTGGTGGAGCAAGTGATCCCGCGGTTGAAGCTGGAAGTGGTTCCAGGTGCGCAGTCTCGAACTGAATATGAAGATTTCTTAACCCGTATTGGCAAGGCTAATGCGAAGGTTTATGGCGGCAAACTACCCGATGAGAAGTTCTACGTTGAATAACCGTTTTCCTCGCCATCGCAGCCTGTGGTACGCGGCGGGCTGGGTGCTGCTGTTAGCAGCCTGGGCAGTAGTGGCAGCTTCTCAACCCGAATACATGCTGCCCTCCCCTGCCCGCACGCTATCTACCTTGCTTGATTTAATAGTCAGCGAGGCGTTGCTGCTGGCACTGGCGGCGACCCTCTGGCGAGCTGCAGTTGGCTTGTTATTGGCCCTGCTTTTGGGGTGCGCCTGGGGCTACCTGAGTGCGCGCTTCCCCGCTTTCCATGCCCTCACCATGCCGGGGCTGCAGCTGCTCATGTCCACTCCGGGGATCATCTTCGTGATTGTGGCAATGGTGTGGTTCGGTACCCGTTCGGTGATCGTGGTGCTGGTGGTTGCGGCCGTAACTACGCCGGTTATAACCACCGCTACCACCCAGGCCTTCACAGCCATTGACGCAGAACTGAAAGAAATGGTCACTCTGTTTCGTTTCCCCCGCTGGCGGGTGCTGCGGCACCTGGTGGTTCCGTCTGTGGCTCCCCCACTGCTGGCAGCCACCACGGTCGCTCTAGGACAATCAATCCGGGTGGCGGTAATGGCTGAGCTTCTAGCCAGTGCCACTGGCATGGGCGCTGCCATACGCCTGGCACAGATAAATATCGAAACAGCTGAAGTGTTTGCCTACGCACTGATGATGACGGCTCTAACGTTCGCCCTGGAGGCGTCATTAATAGCGCCGATGAAACGCCGTTTCGCCGCCCACTTACCCGCAGTGTCGGGATCGCCGTGGCGAAGCGGTCAGGTCAAGGCTGTCTAAAGCAGGACGCCAGCTCCTTCGCGGGGGCTGGCGCCTGGTTTAGACGGCGTGGTCGTTGGATCCCGGTTCAGACGGTCTTCGCCGTTGGACTCCGGCCTAGCCGACTGTCATCGTTGGGGTCCTACTTTCGGCTAGTCGTCGTCTTCGGCGTGATGGTTGTGGTTGGCTACTCCGTGGCGCCAGTAACCATCCACCTTATAGTGGTCGCGCGCAAAGCCAAGGTCTTTGAGGAACCGCCTGGCCGGCTTAATGCCGATCGACTCCCCACCTACCCACACGAAACCATCGAGGTTAGGGAAAGTGTGGGCGATAACAGCATCGGCCAATAAGGTGGAGGTGCCTGCTTCCAGGTCACCGCGTTCTAACCAGTGCACAGTCAGGTCCGCCTGCGTGTGCAGGGGAATGTGAGAGCCCGGTCCACCCACTTCAACGTAGGCGGTTACTGGAACGTCGGGACGCAGCCCTTCCAACCAGCGCGCTAGGGCTGGCAGGGCGGTTTCGTCCGCGGCGAGGACGTACCACGGGTATTTGTCGGATACCACCATGGAACCGCGCGGCCCTAGGCAGCCGAGTTTATCTCCCACCTTCGCCGTTGCCGCCCACTTCCCCGCAACCCCGTGGTCGTGGAGAACGAAATCCACATCCAAGGTGGCGTTTTCGGCATCGAACCACCGCACCGTGTAGTCGCGGAAAGTGAGGTTGCGATGCGACCAGCGACCCAAAATGATGCGGGGCATATCTGGCTCTCCGTTGGCCTTCTTACCGAAGAACAACTTGATGTGGTCTTCTGGGCCAAGGGTCTCAAACCCGGTGAAGTCGTCGTCGGAGGTGAAACGCACTCGCACCAGGGTTTGGGACAGCTCCTGCAGGGCAACGACCGTGAGAACTCGAGGTTTGAGGTCGAAGTAGTAGCCAGCTACGTTACCTAGTTGCTTAAAAGGTTTCCCTTGGTGGTCGGTGCGGCACCATCCGCGTGGGCTGTCACTGACAATATCGGTGTTGGTCATGGTCACCACCTACCTATTCATGAATCGTGTAGGGAGCGATAAGCTCGTCATATACGAATTTATGATAAGGGTAGCCTAACCTACGTGCGACTTTTAGTGACAGCCCCGCAAGATTCTACCTATCAGCAGGTAGAGCCTGACTTAATGCAGGGCGGCGAGGACGTCCTCGCCCCAGGCTCTAACGCCAGCTTGCAAATCCGGTAGAGACCCGTAGTTGTAGACCGCCACATCGGCATGCCTAAAACGTTCTGATTCTGGCATTTGGTGCCCGATGCGCGCCAGCGCCTCTGCCCGCGCAATACCGCGGTGTTGCTGCAGTAAGTGAAGGCGTTTTTCCTCCGGGGCGGTAACCACCATGAGCGCATCCACCATGTCTTTCATGCCGCCTTCAATAATCAACGCTGCGTCATACACCCCCAAGCCCCCGTCCGGGACGGCAGCGAGGATTTGGCGTGCTTGTGCGCGAATACGAGGGTGCGTGATGGCGTTTAGGTCCGCTACTGCCTGTTTGTTTCCAAACACAGCGGCCGCCAGTGACGGACGTGAGATCTCGCCGCTGGGAGCTACCTCAACGTTGAAACGAGCGATGATTTCCTTACCGGCCTCAGTATCGGCATGTAGCAGGTCGTGCCCGAGCTTATCGGCATCGGCCACCACCGCTCCCAGGCGCGCCAGGGTCGCTGTGACTGCGGACTTCCCACACCCGATCCCGCCAGTCACCCCCAAGATGAGGCCGCGCCCCGGTGGCGTTAAAGAGGCCAGCTGCGAAGCAGTCAACCCCTCAATGCGCACTTGTCCCACCGCAGGTGGATTAAAGGTCAGCTTCATGGAAGCTATCTTACGGTTAGGCAACAGCCCTCGCAGCATTCACAGGCTACGCGCGGCGCGCGTTATCGCCTTGGCAAGGTGGGGGTTGGTTTCGTCGGGACTATCAGTGGGGGCGCGAAAGTGTACTTCCTCCAAGCGCGCCTTTCGAATGACCTCAGCGATATTGCTAGCGCGCAGCCCGCCAGAGCCGATTACTTTACACCTGCTGCCGAGGACTTCACGGGCCTTAGATAGTCCCGCTACATCCGCGCTAGCACCGTTACCTCCGGTAGTGAGGACCGCATCGAAACCGGCTTCAGCTACCTGCTCCAACGCCAGCTTGTAGTCAGTGGCAGCATCAATCGCGCGGTGGAAAACCAGCGGGCAATCCCCCGCGGCCTGGCGGGCCTGACGCAAGAAACCTCGATCCACTCCCCCTCTTTCAGTCAGCGCACCCACTACAAACCCAACATCTAAGTTAGCTGTGTTTTTAGTCAGCAGGTGCAAACGACGCAACTGCTGCACCAAATCACCTGCCTCAGTTACCGAGTGGGTGAAGCCATGAGATATGCTGCGCACCAGCAACCGCAGCCCCACGCCAGCTTGAGCGCAAAGAACCATTGCTCGCTGGATCAGTTCATCATCAGCGGTCACTCCCCCACAGGTGAGGTCACGACATAACTCCACCCGGTCAGCGCCGGCGGCGACAGCGGCTTCTATGCCGGCTGGGGAGGTGACGCAGATTTCGACTTTCAACAAGGTAGCTCCAAAGGTGTGAAGAAGGAGGTAAAAGCGAGCGGGGCCAGTCACCGAAGTGACCAGCCCCGCCAGGAAACTAAGCTGCGTTAGTTGTTGGTGAGCTTCTCACGCAAAGCAGCCAGAGCCTCATCTGAAGCCAGGGTGCCGGAGGACTCTACCGGAGTGGAGTAAGAAGCGGTTTCTTCCACGGTGGGAGCAGCTTCCGCGTCCTCTTCCTGAGCGCGGGCGACCTGAGCCTTGTGGGCTTCCCAACGGGCGTGAGCCTCAGCGTACTGAGCCTCCCAAGCGTCGCGCTGTGCTTCGTAGCCTTCCATCCATTCCTGGGTTTCGGGATCGAAGCCTTCAGGGTACTTGTAGTTGCCGTTCTCGTCGTACTCGGCAGCCATACCGTAGAGCGAGGGATCGAAGTCTTCAGACTGCGGATCCACACCGTCGTTAGCCTGCTTGAGCGACAGGGAGATGCGGCGACGCTCCAGATCGATGTCGATAATCTTGACGAAGACTTCGTCGTTTACCTTCACAACCTGCTCGGGAGCTTCGATGTGGCGCTGAGCCAGCTCGGAGATGTGAACCAGGCCTTCGATACCGTCCTCGACACGCACGAACGCACCGAAGGGAACCAGCTTGGTGACCTTACCCGGCACAACCTGGCCAATGGCGTGGGTGCGGGCGAAGGTCTGCCACGGATCTTCCTGAGTGGCCTTCAGCGACAAGGACACGCGCTCACGGCTCATGTCAACGTCAAGTACCTCGACGGTAACTTCGTCGCCAACCTCAACCACTTCGGACGGGTGGTCGATGTGCTTCCAGGACAGTTCGGAAACGTGAACCAGGCCGTCTACGCCACCGAGGTCCACGAACGCACCGAAGTTGACGATGGAGGAAACCACCCCGGAACGAACCTGACCCTTCTGCAGGGTGTGCAGGAAGTTGGTGCGGACCTCGGACTGGGTTTGTTCCAGCCAGGAACGACGCGACAGCACCACGTTGTTGCGGTTCTTGTCGAGTTCGATGATCTTCGCTTCCAGTTCGCGACCGATGTAGGGCTGCAGGTCACGCACGCGACGCATCTCCACCAAGGAGGCGGGGAGGAAGCCACGCAGGCCGATGTCGAGGATTAGGCCGCCCTTAACGACCTCGATAACGGTGCCGGTGACGACGCCGTCTTCTTCCTTGACCTTCTCAATAGTGCCCCAAGCACGTTCGTACTGGGCGCGCTTCTTGGAAAGCAGCAAACGGCCTTCTTTGTCTTCCATCTGGAGGACGAGGGCTTCAATACTGTCCCCAACGTTTACGACATCTTCAGGATCGATGTCGTGTTTGATGGACAGTTCACGGGATAGGATAACGCCTTCGGTTTTGTAACCGATGTCGAGCAGGACCTCATCACGGTCGACCTTGACAACGGAACCTTCGACGATGTCGCCTTCTTTGAAGAACTTAATGGTTTCGTCGATGGCGGCTAGCAGATCCTCTTTGGATCCAATGTCGTTGATGGCAACCTGCTCAGGCTGCTTGGGGGTAGAGGTGGTCATAAAGAGTTTTCCCCGAATAGGATGTTCTAGTAAACGGACAGATACAGTGCGTGCTCAAGCCACTTTCACGCGAAGAATATTTCTAAGCGTAGAAGTACTGCTTGCGCACACAGCTCACCATCGTACCAGTACATTGGGGTAAAAACCGCTTCGGATTGGTGAATGTGGACACTTTCTCAGTGGCATGTGCCACTCGTCCGATATCTGCACATTCACGCAGCTACACGGAACTAGTGCGCAGCCTCCATCCACGATTCCCCCACTCCGATTGACACTTCTAACGGGACCTCCAAGGAAGCAGCTTTGCCCATCATTTCCGCCACTAACTGGCGCACGGCAGCCTCCTCCCCGGGAGCAACCTCTAACACTAACTCATCGTGTACCTGCAGCAGCACTCGCGAAGAAAGCTCCTGCGCCCGCAGCGCGCGCGCAACCTCCACCATCGCCACTTTGATGATGTCAGCCGCCGACCCTTGGATAGGAGCATTCAAGGCCGCCCGCTCAGCCATCTCCCGACGCTGACGGGAGGACGATTCCAAGTCCGGCAGGTAGCGGCGCCTGCCCATAAGGGTTTGGGTATAGCCGCGCTCACGTGCTTCTTCCACCACTTGCCCCAAGAAGCGTCCGATCCCCCCGAAACGCTGGAAGTAACGATCCCGCAACTGTTTCGCCTGCGGCACCGAGATACCTAACTGTTGCGAAAGACCGTAGGAAGACAGCCCGTAAGCCAGCCCGTAGGAGGTGGCTTTAATGCGTGAGCGTTGCTCCCCCGTTACCTCCTGCACCGGCACGCCGAAAACCATTGCCGCCATAGTGCGGTGTAGGTCCTCACCGCTATTCAAAGCAGCAATTAGTTCAGCGTCTTCAGACATGTGCGCCATGATACGCATTTCAATCTGCGAATAGTCCGCCGTCATCAGGGATTCAAAGCCTTCACCGGGTATGAAAGTGTGACGAATCTGCAGCCCCTCCGCGGTGCGGGCAGGGATATTTTGCAAGTTCGGATTCATCGACGACAACCGGCCAGTAGCGGTGATGGTTTGCTGGAAGGTGGTGTGAATGCGTCCGTCCGCTTCCACCGCGCTTGCCAACCCATCGACGATCTGCGCCAGTTTGGTTTTGTCGCGGTGCTCGAGCAAGTAGCGCAAGAAGGGGTGGTCAGTTTGCGCTAGTAGCTGTGTCAAAGCTTCTGCATTAGTGGTGTAGCCGCGCTTGGTTTTCTTAGTTTTCGGCATTTTCAGCTGGTCGAAAAGCACCGATTGCAGTTGCATTGGGCTAGCGAGGTTAACTTCCCTGCCAATAGCGTCGAAGGCACCTTGCTGCGCTTTAGCTGCCAGGCCACGCAGATGCTCGGACATATCTTGTAAACGAGGTATCGACATGGCGATACCGGTGCGTTCCATCTCGAAAAGCTCCGACTGCACCGGCAGTTCCACGGTTTTAAGTAACTGCCATCCACCGGTGTTTTCTAACTGGGTGCGCAGCACACTCGCCAACTGCAGTAGTGTGCGCGCATCCTGCGCTGCCACCGTGGGATCTTCTAAAAGCGATAACTGTCCTTCGTTGTCTTCTTCACTGACGCTTACACCCAGGTAGCGTTCGGCCACCGCGGACAAAGACAGGTCGCGCTGTTCGGGGCGCAGCAGGTAAGCCGCTAACTGGGTGTCGAAAACCGGTTCACTCAGGGTCCAGCCACGCTGGTTCAACAGGTGAGCCAGTTCCTTACCGTGGTGGCAAATGAAGGCTGGATGGGTAGCTAAGAACTGGGCGAGGGCGGCATCGTCCTCTACGTTCAATCGCGTCGGATCTAAGTTCACGGCAGTTGTTTGACTAGCTAACACCAATGCGGTGATATCGCCGCCCCCGTATTCGGCGTGTATTGCCACCGGAGTTTGCCCATCGACGCCTTCGAGCCAGGTGGAAAGATCACCAACCAATTTCAGGTTTTCCGCCGGCAAATAACCGGCGTAGGGAGAATCGTCCCCTTCCCCGCCAGCTGTGGCCTCGCTGGCGTCTAGGGACTTAACTGCCTTTCGCCCGCCCCCAGCCGGCGCACTTTCTTCCCCACTACCAGCCGCTTTTGCAGCCGCAGACTGCGCACCCACGCTAGCCACGTCCTCGCCCGCACCGAGGGTTTTGAAAACGCGTTGACGCAAACTGGAAAACTCTAAAGTATCGAACAGGTCTTCCAACGCCACCCGATCCACTGGCTGACGTTGCATCTGCTCCAAGGAAAGCGGCACCTCAACGTCGGTCAGTAGAGCATTCAGTCGGCGGTTGCGGCGCACGTCCTCGATATGGTCACGCAGATTCTGCCCCCGTTTGCCACCAATCTCATCGGCGCGCTCCAGCAGCTCCTCCAAGGAACCGTACTTGGCCAACCACTGCGCCGCGGTTTTCTCCCCCACCAGAGGCACTCCCGGCAAGTTATCGGCAGACTCCCCCACCAGCGCCGCCAATTCCGGATACTGCTGGGGACCAACTTGGTATTTTTCCTCCACCGCCGCCGGATCCATAACCCGCAGGTCAGAGGTCGAACGCCCCGGGTAAATAACCGAAGTAGTGGGGGTGATCAGCTGGAAAGTATCGCGATCCCCGGAAGCTAAGAGCACCTCCATCCCGGCCTTCTCACCCTGGTGGGCGATGGTGGCAAGCAGGTCATCGGCTTCGAAACCGTCCAACTCCACGCGCGCAACGCGAGCAGCGTCAAGTACCTGCTTCAGCAGGGGAACCTGCCCTTTGAACTCTTCCGGAGTAGCGGCCCGACCCCCCTTGTAATCGGGGTAGATTTCGGTGCGGAAGGAGTGTCGTGAGGTGTCGAAAGCCACCACCAGGTGGGTGGGTTTATGAGTTTCAACCAGTTTCAACATCATGGTTAAGAAACCGTAGATAGCGTTCGTGGGTTGGCCGGTAGTGGTGTTGAAGTTCTCCACCGGCAGGGCAAAGAAGGCACGAAACGCCATGGAGTGGCCGTCAATGATGAGGATACGTTGGTTGCTCATTGTCCCAGACTATCCCACTGCGCGAATCGTTGGCGGCGCAGATGAGCGCGCCGGGGCTGAGTTAATGTCACAATGAGATTTATGGAACGTTTCGCTGACGATACTTTAATGGCTTTGCTGGACATGACGGTGCAGTTATGTACCCGGGAGGAAACTCGCGTGCGCATGCCGATTGCTGGGCGCACACAGATTCAGGGGATCCTCCACGGTGGGGCGAGTGCTGCTTTAGCGGAAACCGCTGCTTCTCTGGCGGCCTACCAGCACGCCATGGAGCTTTCCACAAGTGATGGGGTAACTCGGATCCCGGTGGGTACCGAACTGACGATTAACCACGTGCGTCCCGGCACTGGTGAGTGGGTGGAGGCGGTGGCGAAGTCGGTGCATTGTGGGCGCACCCGCACCGTCCACCAGGTGCGTATAAGCAACGAGGACGGTAGGTTGATTTCTACCGCCCTCGTCGCTAATCAGTTGGTGACCCGCTAGTAGGTGCTTTAGTCTTCGGAGACTTGTTCGATTACCGCATCAGCCACTTCACGCATGGAGAGGCGACGGTCCATCGAGGTCTTTTGGATCCAGCGGAAAGCATCGGGCTCAGACATTCCCATGCGTTGCATGAGCAACCCCTTGGCTCGGTCAACGTGTTTGCGGGTTTCGAACCGTTCGGTCAGGTCCGCGATTTCGTCTTCCATTGCCATGATTTCGGCCTGGCGGGAGAGCGCTATTTCCACTGCGGGCAGCAGGTCAGCGGGAGTGAACGGCTTAACCACGTAGGCCATGGCTCCGGCTTCGCGTGCTCGTTCAACTAGTTCCGGCTGGGAGAAAGCCGTGAGCATTACCACTGCGCAGGAAAGCTCTTTGAGGATCTTCTCCGAAGCCGTGATGCCATCCATCTTCGGCATCTTCACGTCCATTACACAAAGGTCTGGTTCTAGTTCCAGAGCCTTTTCAACTGCGGCCTCACCGTTATCAACCTCAGCTACGATCTCGAAATCAGCGCCTTTGAGGGTTTCGACAATGTCTAAACGGATTAAGGCTTCGTCCTCAGCCACCAGCACTCGCCTGCTGCGAGAAGATTGTGAACTCATTATCAGATTCCTTGTTTTGTTCATTGAGTACTTATCCCCTATCCTAGATGGTGACAGCTCATCCGATGAACTTCATCGGTGTGATGTTTCGCCCCGATAGCCCAACTGGCAGAGGCGGTCGGCTCAAACCCGGCTTGTTGTGGGTTCGAATCCCACTCGGGGTACTTTTTTATGCCTTGATATTCCGTGGAAAAGTCCAAGCCACTACATTTCAGTGCCCCCCTCGTTCCCCCAACGTTCCCCCAACGAAACAGATTCTTAGTTACAGGGAGCCAGCAAACAACGTTAGGCGCGACCGCATTTGTCCCACCCGTATGTGTCCCGCTTTATCGATCCACTGTGGGGAGTGGCGGTGGCGGCGGTGAATCCTGCGGCGATGGTTTTGCCTATGGCGCGGCTGGTGGTTCCGAGTGCTTTGAGTGCGCGTTCGGCGTTGTCTAACCCTTGGTCGAACCGGGTGGAGTCTAGGTTGATTTCGGCGTTTAGGGTGCCGACGTTGAAAGACATGTTTTGTCTCCTCCTGGTCGGTAGAGCTACTTGTTATAAGACGAATGTTTGTAGTGCCCGTGGTGGGCTTGTTGGTGGCCTTATTGGCTGGGTGTGGTAGTGATGGGGCGACTCCCTCACCCACGGTTACCGTCACCGTAACGGCGACCCCCTCACCCACAGTCACGAAGGACGCCACCCCCGAGATTGCGAGTACCTGTGAGGCGTTTATATCCGAATCCGGCCGCACGCCACTGGTTGAGAAGATAGACAGCGTCACTTCTCAGATCAATGAGGTGGGTAAAGGTGAGTGGTCACTTGAACTGACAGAAGACGCGGCAGAGGTGGTTGGGGAACTGAACCGAATCTTCGATAACGTGAACGGTAAGAACTTTAGTTTGGCGTTGCATGTCAGTGATATGCGGCACGACATTGATGATCTGCGTAGGGCGCATGTTCGTGGTGATTACCCTGAGTATCCGCAGAGGCGACTCTTCAACAGTCTTAGAGATATAGAGCGGGTTTGCGCAGACTTAGGTTACTGATTGTCAAGTATCCCTAAGACGTTAGCGGTTTGGCTTTCAGGGTGAGAGAGCAGGGAAAACACTAGGCCGCGTAGCACTGTGAATGGTTCCGTGTGCATTTCCCACTCACGCACCCCATACAAAGCCAGCAGATCAACGCGGACCAGCGTCCAACGTGTTACCAGGTCACACCATGACACGCGCCGCCCAGTTTGGGTAGCGGCCGGCTTCATTTCCTAAAACTTTATTACTGACCGAGATTTCAGACCGTAACGATTTGGTTGCGCGTTGCTCGCAGGCTAGCGCAACTGTTCATTTTGCTCCTAACGTTGTTCGGGAGATAGGTTCAACCGAGCTTGCTTCGGAATGATCAATATATATATATATATATGTACACCGTTAGGTATACATATATTTCTTATCTGCCACGTTTTCGCTAAGTGACTCGCTGGAATCTTGCTAAGCACCTTGCTATGGAAACGACTTACAAGTTCTTTGGGTTTAGTTTTCTAGCACGAAAACACCCGTGGTCTATCGCCTGCCCCGCCCAGCGGGAGGCTTGAAAGTAACGAACTATGATAAGGGCGTGAAACGGGTATATCTCTTAGCCTAGACGTTCATCTACTTCGCCTCAACGGGTGCGACTTATAGACTTGTGCGGACATCTTTTAGCAGGCCACTATGATCCTCAGACACAGGGCAGGGGGTATCCCCTACCCTGGGCTTAGACCGCTTCGCGTGAAGGCGTTGAGAAACTGTGCGGATTTTAGGGTCTGTCTGAAGTTGTGTCCTGTGTGGGTTGTGCGTATTGGTTTGTTGCGGCATCGAAGCGTCGCATGGCGCGGTTGATGCCGACGATGAAGGTGATTAGGCCTGCGATATGTGCGAGTCCGGCAATGACGAGCCCGGGTTCACTGGATTGGTTGCCGTCCATCACTGCACTGAGTACGAGTAGGTACCAGAATGCGGTAATGGGCATTATGACTAGGCCGGCTGTGATTAGTCGTGCGCTCGGCTTGATGGGTTCGTTGTTCATTGTGTTTCTTTCTCGTTGTGTGTTTGTTTTTAGGTTAGATGGTTTCGTGGCTTGGGATGGAATCTAGTGGCGACGCCGCCAGTGGCTACAGATTTGGAGAGGCGGCGTCGATTGGTAGCGAAGAAAACTGCTGGGCACGGTCGTAGCTATACTACGCTAGCCACGAGCCTCGTACCGCCTTGGATGCACATGAGGTTCTTCACCGCGGACACACAAAGAGCGGGCACGCCGTGTGCCCGCTCCCCCCACGATAGCCCGAAGCTAAGAGCCGCCTGAAACTGGGTGCGTGAGCTTTCCTGCTAGGCGCAGCACTCCAGTTCCAACCCTAGGTAGCGGGCAGCAGCCTTGCGCTTGCCCGGCACAGAGAGCGCATCAATGGCGTCACGCACGCGCTTGTTGTCAACGTCCTTGAACCAGGGACGAACCGCGTCGGACAGGTTAGACTCCCACAGGTTGCGAGCCTGACGGCTAGTTTGAGTATCGTAAATGCTGAAAATACGCATCTTTTATTTCTTCTCCTTCTTCCTTCTTCCTCTCACGGGCGCTATACGCGTTTGTTGCGTAGGCAAACAAACCCGCGAGATTCCCTTCGCGTTCACCCCCAACTGCGGCCCTTAGCTGAACACCACGGGCGACGGGCAGCAAAAGTGGCCCAGCCAGGTGGTTACGAGGCAACAGTCCCAGCCTGTTAAATGCGGAACCTCACTTTGTATGGAGGTGGCGCCAGCTTGGGGCGGTAGCGTTCAACTCCGTTCCCGGCCCAGTCGAGTGGAAGACGAGAGTACAACCAGAAAACGTGTAGCCGCGCGGTGCGTGTTCATGCAATCGGCGCATAAAACCCAGGCGTAAACGCGAACACTCCACTTTACCATCTGAATGAATCAGATGCAAACGAGGGCGGGGCCGCCACCTCCCAAACCGAAAGTGACCGCCCCGCATCGACTCAAACGGTCGCTACAGTCCTACATCTAAAGAGCTACCCAGCTTGAGTGGATCCCCCGATAATGTAGTCCACGTCATCGCCGATAGTGTGAACGCGAATGGAGTTCGTTGACCCCGGAGTACCCGGCGGCATACCCGCCACGATCACCAGGTCATCGCCTTCCTTCGCCAACTGCGACAGGCGGCAAACCTGATCCACCTGCCACACCATGTCATCGGTGTGTTTCACTTCAGGCACCCGATAGGTCTGCACTCCCCACGACAGCGCCAACTGGTTGCGAGTGGTCTCCAGCGGGGTGAAAGCCAACAGTGGGATCGGGCTGCGCAAACGTGACATCTGGCGGGCAGTAGACCCGGACTGGGTGAACGTAACCAGGAACTTCACGTCCAAACGCTCCCCCATCGTGGCCGCAGCCTGGGTGATTACCGAAGATCGCCCAATGTTGTAAGCCCCCAACGGCGCGATCCGCTCACCGCCGTTTTCCTCCACGTTCTCCACAATGCGGGCCATCGTGCGAACCGCTTCAAGCGGGTAAGCACCTACCGAGGTCTCACCTGAAAGCATCACCGCGTCCGCGCCGTCAAGAATCGCATTGGCGCAGTCAGAAGCCTCCGCCCGCGTCGGGCGCGGATTCTTCATCATAGAATCCATCACCTGGGTGGCGACAATAACCGGCTTCGACTGGCGGCGAGCCAACTCAATCGCGCGTTTTTGCACCAAAGGCACCGTCTCCAGGGGCATCTCCACCCCCAGGTCGCCACGGGCCACCATAATGCCGTCGAAAGCCTCCACGATCTCCAGCAGGTTGTCCACCGCCTGAGGCTTTTCAATCTTCGCGATTACCGGGCGACGCACCCCGACCTCGTCCATAATCTCATGGACATCACGAATGTCCTTCGCATCACGCACGAACGAAAGCGCAATGAAGTCAGCACCAATCTTCAAGGCCCACCGCAGGTCCTCTTTATCCTTTTCCGACAGAGCCGGCACCGAAACCGCCACGCCAGGCAGGTTGATTCCCTTGTTATTGGAAACCATCCCAGGAACCTCAACGCGGGTCTTCACGTCGGTGTCATCAACCGCAATCACCCGCACCGCGACGTTACCGTCATCAATCAGCAAGCGATCCCCCGGACGGCAGTCCGCAGGCAGTCCCTTGAAAGTGGTGCCAACCAGTTCCTTAGTGCCGGGAACATCGCGGGTGGTGATGGTGAACTCATCGCCCACGTCAAGGAAGTGCGGGCCGTTTTCGAACTTCTCTAAACGAATCTTTGGACCTTGCAGGTCCACGAGGACGGCAATCGCCCGCCCGGAAGTACGCGAGGCCTTACGCACCAGGCGAATCACTTCCTCATGGGCTTCGACGGTGCCGTGCGAACGGTTAATGCGAGCCACATCCATACCCGCGTCAACCAGTGCTTGAATCTTGTCGGGGCTATCAGTAGCTGGCCCGATAGTGCAAACGATTTTAGCTCTGCGCATACCTTTACTCTACGTTCTTTCCTTCTTTTTCGTCAGGCAACACCGCAGGGATGTCACCGGGTGCGCCCACCGGCACACCGTCCTCACCAGAAGCATCGTCATGGGATGAACTGCCCTGCTGCACTGCTTCCTCAGCGGTCACGGTAGTGTCCGCGGCGCGTTTGCCTGCCAGGTAAAAACCAACCAGTGCAAACAGGAACGTCAGCGACATGATCCACACGTTAATGCGCAGTCCCAGCACCATGGTGGCGGTGTCGATACGCACATTTTCAATCCAAATACGGCCGGCGGTGTAGGCCATAATGTAAAGCCACATTAGTTGGCCACCGTGGAAACGTCGCTTGCGATCTAAGACGATAATAAGCGCAGCCGCCCCCAGGTTCCAAAGCAGTTCGTATAGGAACGTGGGGTGGAACAAGGTTCCAGAGGCGTATCCAGCAGGCAAATGCGCATCGTCAATCTGCAAACCCCACGGAAGGTTAGTCGCCCCGCCGAACAGCTCCTGGTTAAACCAGTTACCCAGTCGACCGATTGCCTGCGCCACTAGCAGCGCCGGTGCCACCGAGTCGACGAACGGGCCGACGCGCTGGCCGCGGTGGCGTAGCATCAGCCACCCTCCCAGGGCTCCGGCGGCGATACCGCCCCAGATCCCCAGCCCCCCGTGCCAGATCTTTACGATCTCCGTAGGATCGCCGTTAGGGGGGAAATACCCTTGCGGGGAGGTGAAAACATGGTACAGGCGCGCACCGATAATGCCGGTGGGAATCGCAGCCATCGCCACGTCGAAAACCAGGTCCGGGTTGCCTCCGCGTTCGCGGTAGCGCTTTTGGGTTATTAGCACCGCCACGATCATGCCGATACCGATGAGGATCCCATAGGCTCGGATAGCGAGCGGCCCCAGATACCAGGTGTGTTGCGGTGGGGATGGGATGGAAGCAAAAACGGTGCCGGCGTTGACGGCGAGATCGTGGAGCATACGCGTTCCTCACGACGTTTGGGGACAAAGTAGTTCGGTCGAATCTGAACTATAGCTTAGCGCAGATGTGCCCTCGGGCGAGGCAAGCAACCTCAGCGTTGGTGATAGTGGTGGATCTGATTTCCTAAAACCGTGCGCTGCACGCGCGCTTTCCGGTCGGTTTGAAGAGCCGGGTGGGAACCTGCCGAAACCATGTCCGCCACCAGCTGGCGTGGGTCGTCGCTGGTGACTAGCGACTCCCCTACTAACACCGCATCCGCACCGGCTTGGGCGTATTCGAATACGTCATGGGGGCCGCGCACGCCGGATTCGGCGACCGCCACTACCTCAGCTGGAACCAGGTCCACCACTTGGGCGAAGTTCGCCCGATCCACCTGGTAAGTGCTCCAACTGCGGGCGTTCACACCGATTGCCTGGGCGCCAGCGTCCAGGGCGCGACACACCTCTAGACGCGAATGTACCTCCACCAGTGCACTCATCCCCAGGGAGTCGATGCGTTCAATGAAAGCCTCTAACTGGGGTTGAGCCAGTGCCTCCACCAAAAGCAAGACCATGTCTGCTCCGTGGGCGCGGGCCTCGTGGATCTGGTAGGGGCTGACCACGAAATCTTTGTAAATAACGGGGATGGAAACCGCGGCTCGCACCTGTTTCAGGTCCGCCAGGTCACCGCCGAAGAAATCCGGTTCCGTCATGCAGGAGATCAACGCTGCCCCGCCGTCTTCGTAGGCGGTAGCTAAACGCTTGGGATCGCTAATCGTTGCAAGCGCGCCTTTCGACGGGGAGCGACGTTTAAGTTCGGCAATGATACTTACCGCTCCCGGGCCTTGCCGGAGGGCGGCGCGGCCGTCGCGCGGTTCCGGGGCGCGGCGAGCTGTGGCTTTCACTTCACTGAGGGGAACTTGGTTTTCGCGTACTGCTAGGTTGCGGTGAGCGGCGGCGATGATTTCTTCTAGCATGGTTGCGCTTGCCTCCTTCCCTGGTAGTGAGTTTACCGGCTAAGTGATAGCCATCACCAAATCGAGTAGTTAAAGTATTTAAGACTCTGACTGCGAATCCGTCCCTCCCTCGGGAACCTTTTCACCCACCACCGCGGCAAGCTGGTGGGAATCAAAACAGCTGTACGAACCCGTATGACAGGCCGCCCCAACCTGTTTCACACGCACCAACAACGCATCGCCATCACAGTCCAAAGACACTGAGCGCACTAACTGAAAATGGCGCGAGGTAAGACCCTTAGTCCAATACTCCCGGCGCGAACGCGACCAAAAGGTCACCACGCCCTCGCTCAGCGTGCGAGCCAAAGCAGTGTCATCCATCCACCCCACCATCAGGACCCGTTCAGTGTCCGCATCCTGCACCACCGCGCATACCAGGCCGTTGGCGTCGCGTTTGAGAAGCTGAGCCAACTGCGGGTCAAGGGTTTTTTCCTCACTCACCGCTAAAACCCCTCACCGGGTAGCCGGCCTGTGCCAACGCGGTCTTCACCTGCGCTACCGACACTGTCTTGAAGTGGAATACCGACGCCGCCAGCACCGCCTGTGCACCGGCAGCCACCGCGTCCACGAAGTGGCTGGCCTTACCGGCACCGCCAGAAGCGATAACCGGAACCTGCGCCACCTCACACACGCGGGAAATCATTTCGGTATCGAACCCGTTTTGCACTCCGTCAGCATCCATGGAGTTAAGGAGCACCTCCCCCACCCCGCGGTCCTGGGCTTGCTGTACCCACTCCAGCGCGTCGATCCCGGTGGAGCGGCGTCCGCCGTGGGTGGTGACTTCGAAACCGGAAGGGGTTTGCACTCCCGGCGGGCAGCGGCGCGCATCGACTGACAGCACCAACACCTGGTTTCCGAACTTGCGCGCCACCTGGTCAATCAGATCCGGGTTCGCCAAAGCCGCAGTATTGACGCCCACTTTGTCCGCGCCCGCTGCAAGTAGGGTGTTCACGTCCTCGACACTGCGCACGCCCCCACCCACAGTGAGAGGAATGAAAACATTTTCCGCGGTGCGCGAGACCATCTCTAACGTGGTGCCGCGCCCTTCGTGGGAAGCGGAAATATCTAAGAACGTGAGTTCATCGACGCCTTCGGTGTCGTACACGCGCGCCAGCTCCACCGGGTCACCGGCGTCGCGCAGGTTAGTGAAGTTAACGCCCTTAACCACCCGCCCATCGGCTACGTCCAGGCAGGCGATAACTCTTACCGCTAACGTCATAATGGATTCTCCTTAAATGCCACGGGGATTCCAGGTGGCTACTTAGCCTGGTCTGGTTCGGTACCTAAAATGTCAACCACGATCATCAACGTGGTGTCGCCCTGCGCCATGTTCGGAGGCACTGTGATCGCCAGGCGCGAGCCCACTCGCTGGTCTAGGAGCGCATTGCGCACCCCCGGCATCGCAGTTTCCAACCGGATGGTTTGGGGAATTCCAGTTGACCACGTTGAAGACACCACCACCGAATCGTCCCAACGGGCGGACACGTACTGGGCGAGGACGGCGTCACCGGTGCGGACCTGCTGTCCGTTACCCTCCACCAGGGTCTGCACTTTCAGCGTATCTGGAGGACTGCCCTCCCCGTGAGAGAGGCGCGGGCCGGCCTCGTTAACGGAAACTTGTAGGGGCCCACCGGGATCTTCCACAGTCTCACCCGCAGCAGCCGACCATAAAATGTCCACCACCGACAACTCCGTGCGGCGCTTACTGCCATCCGTCACCGGGCGAGCGAACAGCAGTCGGCTGCCCTCGGTCTTACCGATCACAGCGTCTAATAGGAACTGGTCGAAGTTCTCCGCATTTGCCACCCCCACGCTTAGGCGCGGGCGGCCCGCTTCGGAAAGCACCTTCCCAGTCTCACCCGAATAAGTCATCATGGACACGATCAAAGGTGAATCCGCGGTGATCTCCCTGCCGGTACCGACTTCCAGTTCCGTTACCTTCTTCGAAAGTACCGACACCTGCGAATCCACTACTAGAGCGGGCGTGCCACCGACCCGGCCCGACACTTCAACCAGGTCAGCCCAGCTTTCTTCGTGCGTGACCACCTTCCGGTCGCGGTCATTAATCACCAAAATAGCAGTGGTAGAGACCACTACCACCACCAAAATTGCTAGCACCTCACGCCACCAACGCCACACCCGGCGTTTCATGCCGCGGCGCTTTTCCAAACGCGAACGTGGTGGTTCAGTGTCCTGAACTGATTTTTTCCGTAACAGCCTGCCACGTGCCGCCAACGACCCAGAGGGCTCTTGGGTATCAGTCGCACCGCCAACAGTAAGCTTCTTGTTGGCTTCCTTGTCGGCCTTTGTGAAACGCTTGCGCGCGGTGAACCTCACGCCCACACCTCCGAGTGTTTGCCCGCATCAGCTTGCATTTGCTCAATCATCGCCTCCACCGCCTGGCGTTGGCTGGGATCCTCACCGAAAGGATCAGTCAAACGCAGATTCTGGCGCACCTTCGAATCAAGGCGCAAGTTCATCCAATCCACCGACAGGTCCGCCCGGGTATCCCACGCAGCTGCGATCGCCTTCCCACGCAGGTGAGCGCGAGTCGACGTCGGGGCAGTGTCCATGGCCGCGCTCACCTCGTCAGGCTCTACCAGCCTGACGAGCTCCCCGGACTGCTCCATCCGCCCAGCCAGAGTTTGACCCACCGTATCGTGGTAAGCAAGCTCCAGCCGAGCCAGACGCGGATCGTCCCAAGTCGCACCTGAACGCTGCCTGAAGCGGGTAAACATGCGGTACTTAACCGCCCAATCCAGTTCCCGGCTCACGCTTTGCCAATCCCCGCTTTCAACCGCGTCCAACCCGCGCTGCCACAGATCCACCATCTTCAACGTCAAGGGTGAAGCCCCCGCCAGGTCCACACTGTCAAGGATGCGTGAGCGCAGTTCACGCTGCAGCTCAACCGCCGTCATCACCCGGCCGTCGACCAAACGCAGCTGGCAAGGTGTGAGGAAATGCGCATCCACCCGGCGAATGTCGGTAAGCGGATCAGCTAGCGCCAGGTCGGAAATATGCACACCATTTTCAATCGCCGACAGCATCAGATCCGTCATCACGATCTTAAGCGCGGTGGAGCTTTGAGAAATGTTGGTATCGCCCACGATTACGTGCAGGCGCCGAAACTGCGATGGGTCAGCCAGCGGCTCGTCGCGGGTATTAATGATCGGACGCGAACGCGTGGTGGCGGAAGAAACCGCGTCATCAATGTGCCAAGAACGCCCCGAGAACCCGAACCGCGCCGGCGAGGACGAATCGCGCGTACCGTCCTCGTTTCCCGCACGCAAGTGGCCGGCTCCGGTAAGGATCTGGCGAGTGACGAAGAAGGAAACCAAGGCGTCAGCAACCTCACGGAAATGACTGGTGCGACGCAGCGAATAGTTTTCGTGGCAGCCGAAAGCGTTAGCGTGGTTATCTTCATTGGTGCGCAGCAAGTGCACGCGCGCCCCCACCCCGTCGGCGGCCAGCGCCTCATCGGCTTGGCGGGCTAAATCCGCGAACATGCGGTCCCCGGCAAGGACTTGGGCGAGGAGTTCCTCCACCCGGTCACATTCGGCGGTAGCGTACTCGGGGTGGGCACCCACATCCAGGTAGATGCGACCGCCGTTGGGAAGGAAAACATTCACCCCGCGCCCAGCCCGCACCAACGGTGAAAACAGGATGCGAGCCACCGCTTCAGCGTCCAAGCGCGAAGCGTCAACACTGGGGTACGAACAGTTCAGCCCGTACTCGGTTTCAATCCCAAAGATGCGCCGGTTCAAGCCCGACTCCCTTCCCCGTGGGAAGCCTACTGGCCGCCCTTTTGTACGAAATCTTGCACGAATATTTGGGCGTCGGTTTCCAGCACCGAATCGATCTCGTCCAAAATGTCATCCAATGCGCTTACCTGCTGTTGCTTCGCGGCGGGCGCGTCGTCCTCATCGTGATCTGGGCCGCCACCGAAAACCTGTTGCTGCATTTTTCTACCTTCCTAAGCTATCTGATGCTGCTTCCACCATAGCGCCACCGTCGCCACTGGTGACAGCGGCGATCAGCTGCTCGCTGCCGGCGTCGGTTGCCTCCGGCAGCGGGATACGTGCGCTAGTGCCACCGGTGGTTTCCACCACGATCGAAGACCATGAGGCTTTCACCAACTGCCGCTGGTGTTTCACCGCCAGTCCACGCACCCGAGCGCGCGTGTCAGCCGGCGGCACGGTGGCTGCGGTCGCCACCTGGCGCTCACTCCACAGTCTTTCCACCAAGCCGGCTTTGTCCAACCTATCTACCAAGGACCGGCCCTGGCGCAGGTCCGCCCACTGCAGGTCCACTGCCGCCGCCCGCGGGTCGGCCCAGTCAGCTTCCCAACGCGAGAGTTGGCGACGTAAAAGCTGGTATTTACCAACCCATTCCACTTCCCGCGCGCAGCTCTCAGGGTCGGTAGCTAGAGTTTCCAACACGCCTCGCCAGCGTTCCCACACCGCCAGCTCATCGCCCGACAAGTTTGGCAGCACCTGAGCCACCAGGTCCGAAAGCGTAAGTTGAATGTCAATCGCAGTGCGGGATTTACCATCCTTGCACTCATAGCGTTGGCGAAGTGACAGGTCGTGGGAGACCCGGGCTGCCACCGCCACCGGGTCCTCATCCAGGCTAAGAGCGTTCCAACGCAGGTCCGGGCTGGCTGCTATCGCGCGCAGCACCAGGCCGGTGGTGCCTAGGCGCAGGTAGGTGGAGATGTCGAACTGGTTGGCATCGCCGTTAATCACGTGGAAACGCCGCACCTGCCGCGGGTCGGCGTGAGGTTCGTCGCGGGTGTTAATTATCGGGCGGTTAAAGGTGGTTTCCAACCCCACGTCATTTTCGATAAAGTCCGCTCGCTGCGAGATCTGGAAGCCCGTGCCTTCCCCGCGCTGGCCCAGACCGACCCGACCCGCACCGCAGAAAATGGGGCGCGTAACTAAGAAGGTGGTTGCCCCCACCACCAAGTCGTCGAAGTCAACTGGGCGCGGTAGCTGGTAGTTTTCGTGAGTGCCGTAAGCGGCGCCCTTACCGTCAGTGTTGTTCTTATACAGCGCCAGCTGGGAACCATCGGTTTGAGACTGTAAGCATGCCTGGCGCGCAATCCAATCCCCCGCGCGGTCATAGAGCACGGCCTGGGCAGCGCTGGTGGTCTCCGGTGAAGCGTATTCGGGGTGAGCGTGATCGACGTAAAGGCGCCCGCCGTTTTCTAACACCAGGTTCGTTAGCTGGTAGCTGCGCCGATCGTACTCGCTGGGAGCGGGACCGTAAGCCACCCCTCCAGACGGTGCCAGCTGGTAGGGGTCGTCGGTGAGGAAGGACGGGTGGGCATTCGCCCGCTGTAGCCGATAGCCGCGCGCGTCGTTAAGGGGGTCTTCGCCGGTGTAGTCCCACATCACCGGGTTAGTGCCACTGCGCGCAGCGTAGGCCGCCACCGTTTGTGCGCTTAAGGCCACCGCGTTAGCTGAGGCGTTAGCTGCATCCATCACGCCGAACTCAGTTTCAATACCAAAAACCATCGGTGGGTGTGGCTGTTGGTCACTCACTGTTTGCCTCCTGCTCACTATCGTCACAGCGTACTTCGCCGGCGGCGACTTCCACCGCCACTAGATCCTGCCCGCGCAGTCCACTTACCTGTGCCCACTGCGGCAGATCAGTGGTGGCAACCAAACGCCCGCACTGATCCAGCTCTAAGGTGATGGCTGCGCGCAAGTGCGATAAATCAATCCCGGGTGAGCCCGCCAGGTCAGATTTCAATGCCAGTTGTTTCGTGCGTTCCACAATAGATGCAATCATGGCACCCGAAATCAAGTCCGCAGCATACAGGGTGCGCACCTGGCCTGAAGCTGTGCGCGCGTGCAGCATCGCGGTGTGAGGGCTGCGGGAAAACAAGGTTTCAACCGCCTCGTCAATCAACGCTGAAACCGCTTTTTGCGGATCCGGGTGCGCCGTCAACAACTGCTTTGACAGCGGTAGGTCGGCAGTTAAATATTTGGCGAAAATCTCCCTGGCGCCAATCCGGTCAGGACGATCAATGTGGACCTTCAAGTCGAAACGCCCCGGTCGCAAAACCGCCGGGTCAATCATGTCCTCACGGTTGGAAGCACCGATAATAATGACGTTATCTAGCGCCTCCACGCCGTCCATCTCCGCCAGTAGCTGGGGGACAATCAAAGTTTCCATATCGGAAGAAATCCCACTTCCACGAGTGCGGAATAAAGCCTCCATCTCGTCGAAGAAAATCACCACCGGCACGTCGCGTGAAGCCAACTTGCGGGCGCGGGAAAAGATCGTGCGAATGTGGCGTTCGGTCTCCCCCACATACTTGTTTAAAAGCTCTGGGCCCTTTACCGAGATGAAGTGAGCCGGTTGGCTGCGACGAGCACGCGACAAAGAATTCGCCACCGCCTTCGCGATCAGTGTTTTACCGCAACCGGGCGGCCCGTACAGTAAGATCCCGCGAGGCACTTTAAGACCGTAAGTGGCGTGAAGCTGGGGGTGAGTGAAAGGCAGCTCGATGGCGTCGCGCACCAGTTCAATCTGCGCCCCCAGCCCGCCAATGTCGGAAAACTCCACCTGCGGAGTCTCCGGGGTGAGCATCTGGTCAACACTGGCGCGCACCACTTTTTGTAACGCCACCTGCGCGCGAGAATCCACCAGCAGGCTATCGCCCACCTTCACCGCTCCGGAGCGAAGCGGCCCAGCCAAAGTGAAAACTCGCTCCCCCGGGGTGCCACCGCGCACAATCACCCGATCCAAACCAAGTAGTTCCGCGACCGTGACAACCTCCCCCTGCCGGGGAAAATCAGCGGCTTGAACCAGCACGTGGTCATCACTGACCCACACCTGCTGGCCGCAGCTGAGGGCAGCTAAATCAACCTGGGAGGAAACCGCCACCACGCGCACTGCACTACCCAACGCCACCTGTGCCAAACGGCGCCCATCGCTGTGAGCGGAAAGGAAGATACCCACGCTAGCGGGCACACCGTCCTCGCCACCGTTATCAGCCTGCGCACGCAGCTGGGTACGGGCCCGCTGCAAAGCAGAGACCAACCTGGCGTTCTTTTCTTCCAGCTCGCGAATCTGGTGACGGTCCGCCTCACTCATCAAAGTCGCCCTCCCCGGCGCTCGGCAGCCACGTGGTTACCTTGGTAGCAACCTGCCGGCGAGCGCGTCGAACCTTCTTGGGGGAAACCTGCGGATTCAGTTGCTCGTGACTGTCCCACTCTTGCGCGTCGTCCCACTGGCCCCCCTGATCGGCAGCGGCCGGAGCCGGACGTGAACGCCGTGACTGCGGATGGGACGAGGGCGAAACCGTGCGGGCTGAAAGGAGGAACCCCGTGTGCGCCACCATCCGGTGATCGGGACGCACCGCCAAACCATCCAAGTGCCAGGTGCGAACCATTGACTCTTGAGCCTTCGGCTCGCTGAAGCGACCACCGGCTACCAGGTCCTCACGCAAACGCGAAAGCTGCGTCACCGTCGCCACGTAGAACACCACCACGCCACCGGGAATTAAGATGCGCTGGACTTGGTCTAAGCACTCCCACGGAGCCAACATGTCTAACACCACGCGGTCCACGCTGTGATCGGGAAGGTCGGCCACTACCTCGTTGAAATCGCCCACCTCCAGCTGCCACGCGCAGTGCCGACCACCGAACCACAAATCCACGTTACCGGCCGCGATATCGGCAAAATCGGCGCGGCGCTCCACTGAAAGCAAGGAACCGTTATCGCCCACGGCGCTGAGTAGGGACAGGGTCAACGCCCCCGAACCCACGCCGGCTTCCACCACTCGGGCGCCGGGGAAGATATCTGCCACCCCCACGATGGTGGCTGCGTCCTTGGGGTAGATGATGGCAGCGCCGCGGGGCATCGACATTACGTAGTCTTGCAGCAGGGGACGAACCACGTGGAAAGGACGGTCCTCACTGTAAACGGTTGTGCCTTCTTCCAGTCCAATCAGATCGTCGTGGCGCAGGCGCCCACGCGAACATTGGAACATGCCGCCCTCCACCAGCACCACCGTGTGGAGCCGACCCTTGGGGTCTGTGATCTGCACGCGATCACCCGCTCGGAGCGGGCCGCGGCGCGCCGCCTGGAACTGGGCGGAGGAAACCGTTGCGGGAACTTCATAAGACAGTTGCTCACTCATCGCTAACCATTGTACGCATGGCAGGTGAAAGCAGCTGCCCCAGCTTCATGGGTGGAAGGCGGCCCCCTGGGGTGGGAGGGGGCGGCAAGCGCGGGAAATCAAGTGAAATGCCCACCTTGGGTGTCAGCGTGTACGGTAGTGACATGGGTGTAATAAAAACTAGGCGTAAAGCACTATCTGCTTCCTCTACTGGAACCTGGCGGCAATGCCCGATGCGGTTTCGACTCATCTACATCGACGGACACCAAGAACCACCCACCCAAGCCACCACTCGAGGCACCCTGGTGCACGCCGTGTTAGAACACCTCTACGACTTGCCTGCCGCAGAGCGAACCGTGGAGCAGGCACTGCAGATGATAGCGCCCAACCGCGAACGCCTCTACGCGCAGGACCGGCAATTTGACGCGCTGTTCGAAACCGAAGCTGAGCGAGCAAAATGGGACCGGGAAGTCGAGCGCCTAGTTACCCAGTACTTCCAAGTAGAAAACCCTCAGCGCCTGGAGCCACACGCGCGTGAACTGTTCCTTGAAGCCAGCACCGAAAGTGGGATACTCATGCGCGGCTTCGTTGACCGTATCGACCGCGCCCCCTCTGGAGCCACCCGCGTAGTTGACTACAAGACCGGTAAATCACCGCAACCGCGATTCATGGATGATAAGTTAGCGCAGCTGAACTTCTACGCCCTGTTGCTGCGGCAATCCGGACGAGGCATCCCCCAGCGCATGCAGCTAGTGTTCCTTGCGGACGGGCGAGTACTGACCTTGGATCCGAAAGCCGAAGACGTTGAGTACTTCGCTCGCAGCATCGAAACGCTGTGGGAAGAGATTAAAAGCGCCATCGAAACCGAAGTTTTCCCGGTGCGGACCGGGCCGCTTTGTAACTGGTGCCAGGTGCGCCAATACTGCCCCGCTAAAGGCGACTCCCCCCACGCCATGAACGTGGAGGGAGCCAAAGCCATGATGGGGGTGCAGCAAACACCGCCGCCGAAAATGTTCTAAGCCAGGCGCGCAGGTGCGCTGGCGCAAGCTGTGAAACCAAGCGTGCGCACCCGCTGGGAAACAACGGCTGAAGGTGTTAAGCAGCCATGAAAGTGGGAACCGGGCTAAGTACCGACGTAGCCAAAAGCAGCGCGATTAAAGCAGCCAGCACCAGGCGGTAAATCACAAACGGGGCGTAGGAGCGGGTCGAAACCAGTTTCAAGAACCACACGATAACCGCGTAGCCAACGACGAAAGCAATCAACGTGGCCACCACCGTGGGGCCAACTGACACCACGTCCTCGCCGGCAGCTACCTTCGCTACCTTATAGAACCCAGAGGCAAAAACCGCCGGCATCGCCAGTAGGAAGGAATAGCGGGCCGCTGCCTCGCGGGTGTACCCCAATGCCCGACCCATGGTGATGGTGCCACCCGAGCGCGACACTCCCGGGATCAGAGCCATAGCCTGGGCGAAACCATAAAGGATGGCATCGCGCCAAGAGAGGCGATCTAACGTCAGGCGCTTGGGGGCGAAACGATCGGCCACACCTAAAAGCAGCGCGAAGAACGCCAGCATCGAAACCGTCACCCACAGGTTACGGAACTGCACGTCGATCCAATCCTCCAGCAGCAAACCCAGCACCCCGATGGGGATGGAGCCGACGATGATCATCCAGCCCATGCGCACGTCAGGATCCGAATTCGGCACCCGTTTAGCGGCATCCACCCACGGCATGGAACCGAACCAGCGCGTCAGGATGCGCACAATATCTTTCCAAAAATAGACCACCACCGCGGTCTCCGTGCCGATCTGAGTGATCGCAGTAAATGCCGCCCCCGGGTCATCCATGCCAATCAACTCACCGGTAATGCGCAGGTGTGCGGAAGAAGAAATCGGCAAAAATTCCGTCAGTCCCTGAACCAACCCAAGGAGAATAGCTTCAAACCAGTCCATGAAGGACAATCCTAAACCCAACTAAAACGCGATACCGTATAAGACATGCAATATCACTACTTAGCTCACACCGGAATCCAAATCTCCCACCTGGGGTTAGGAACCCTCACCTGGGGGCAGGATACCAGCCTCGAACAAGCCCAAGAGATGATGGGGATGTACCTGGAAGCCGGTGGGAATGTGATACATACCTCGCCCCTATTCGCAGGTGGACAAGCCAACCAAGTAATCGGGGAGGTCCTCAAACAAGGTGCACCGCGCGAAGACCTGGTGATCATCGCTAAAGGCGGCTTCACCACCCAGCAGGGACAAGCCACGGCACGCAACACGCGCACAGCCATCTTGCAGTCCATCGAAACCAGCTTGTCAGATCTAGAAACCGACTACCTCGACCTGTTCATTTTGCATGCGCACGACCCGCACACTGCCCTTGAAGAAACCCTCGCTGCGCTCGACCTGGCGCAACGCTCAGGGAAAATACGCGCCCTCGGTATCGGCGATTTCGGGCCGTGGGAAGCAGCCGAGATCATTAACTACGCCAAAGCGCAAGGCATTGCCATACACGCCTTGGAAAATGAATACTCCTTGCTAAACCGCAAAGTGGAAACCCACATTCTGCCCGGCTTGGCGCGCAGCAACGGCAGTTTCATCGCTACTTCCCCCCTAGCGCGAGGGGTTTTATCCGGTAAATACCGCCACGGCACACCCCCGGATTCACGCGCTGCCTCCACCTTGCTAGCGCCCTTCGTGGCACCCTACTTGCAAGCGCAATACCTACCCACCGTGGAAGCTGTAGTGCACGCTGGCGACGGCCTAGGAATCCCCGCTCACGCCGTCGCCTTGGCCTGGCTGAACGCTGCGCCGGAAGTTAGCTGCGCCATCGTGGGGCCGCGCAACGACTTGCAGCTGCGCCAGATCCTAGAACACGCCGACCTGACGCTACCCCTACCCCTGATCGAGGCCCTCAGCGACGCATCAGCTCGACCAGAGAACTTCACCGGCCCGCAAATGCCTGCGCAGCGTTAATCGCAGTCCTCACAGTCGTCTTCGTCGTCGTAATCATCCTCATCAAGATCATCATCGTCGAAGTCGTCGTCATCATCGTCGTCTTCGTCGTCGTCATAGTCTTCGTCATCGACGTCATCAAAATCCAGGGGAATGATGTCGTCATCGTCGAAGTCGTAATCGTCCTCGTCGTAATCATCATCCGAAAGCAAATCGAACGGCAGGTCCACTCCGAACGCATTGAAAATCGCGTCATCGTAGGTGAAGAACGCATCACGCAAACGCTGTTCAGCCTCCAGCAAATGCGGCGAGGCCGCAGACTCAGTGCTCAATGCGGCATGGAAATGGGCTTCAAAAGCGGCGATCATGCGTTCTAACGCGGCCTGCGGAGGAATAGTCATGCCCTTACTCTATCGCGAAGCCGGGCTAGACGTTACTTAACCCACAACCGCCCGAGAAGGACAGTGGGGCGCGCTCAAAAGTGCACGCCCCACCATTTGAAAGTCACTGCAAGCCACGCCGGCGAAGTACCGCCTGTGCTCCGGCGTCACGTCCTACTAACTCGCGGAAGGAATCCATCGGCGGACGCGAAGACCCACGCGAAAGCACCTGGCGAACATAACGCCCACCAGCAGCGCGGTTCAAGCCGCCATCGCCATCTTTGGCTGCCTCCTGGCGGAACCACTGCTCACACTCCCCCACCAGGGTCTCAGCCCACATGTAGGAGTAGTAGCAGCCGTCATAGCCAATGGTGAACGCATGGGGAAAATACGTAGAACGATAACGCGGCGGGATCTGCGGATCATCCAGGCCAGCTGCCTGCAAGGCGCGCTGTTCGAAGGCCAACACGTCCTCCTGCTCCGCCACCGGCTGCGTATGCCAATACTGATCCAACAGCGCCGAAGCACAGTACTCACTGGTGTCATAGCCCTGCCCGAAAGTGGACGAAGCACTCAGAGCCTGCACCATCTGCGCCGGCATGACCTCCCCGGTGTCTGCGTGGCGGGCAAAATTCGCAATCACCCGCGGATGGTAAGCCCACATCTCATTGAGCTGGCTGGGAAGTTCCACGAAATCACGCGGTACGGCAGTTCCCGCGGTGGAAGCATAATGAGTGCGAGAAAGTAAACCATGCAAAGCGTGGCCGAACTCGTGGAAACAGGTAATTACCTCATCCCAATCTAAGAACTTCTTCTGCCCATTAGGAACCGGAGCATAGTTGGCGCAGTTAATAATGATGCTGCGATGCCCATTCGCCCCGCACCCCTGCTGCAAACTCGTCATCCACGCCCCGCCGTTCTTACCTGGGCGAGTGAAATAGTCAGCGATGAACAGACCAAGGTCGCGACCGTCCTCGCCACTGACTTCGTAAACTCGACAGGTTTCATCCCAGCCACGTAAGTCCTCGCGGCGGGTGAGGCTTACTCCGTACAGTTCGTGAGCGGCGAAGAACACGCCATCTTCCACCACTTGCCAAAGCTCGAGGTAAGGAGCCAGCGCGGAAGGAGAAATATCGACCTGCTGGGCGGCGGATTCAGCCTGCGCTCGACTTTGGTAATACAACCAGTCTGCGGCAGTGAAGTCTTCTAACCCATCGGCCTGCGCCATCGCCACCAGCGGAGCCTTTTCCTCACCGGCGCGGGCGGTGGCTGCCTGCCCCACCTGCGTCAACAGCTGCCAGATGGTGTCGACATCTGGAACAGTTTCTTCCGCGATCGCCATCTGCACGTGGTTTTCGTATCCAAGTAACTTCGCTCGCTGGTCGCGCAGGCGGGTGATTTCACGCACCAAATCGCGAGTATCCGTGTCAGGGTCCACCCCGGTGCCGCGTTCCAAGGAAGCTTGCAAAATGGCGCGGCGCTGATTCGGGTCAGCTTCGGTAGCGAGTGCGCGCTGCATGGTGAAGTTATTAACCGGATAAGTCTTATCCCCCACCTGCAGGTCGCGTGCAAGCATGGCTGCGACGCGACGCTGATACTCCACCGCTATCTCACCGATACGCAGCGACAACTGCTTAATCTGTTCTTGCACCTGCTCGTCACAATCAATCCCACCCAGGCGGAAACGCAGCAGCAACGTCTCCACCAGGTAAGCGGACTCTGGATCCAGGTCGGCTCTTTCCAACTCACGCAACCGCTCATAGAGCTTGGCATTCGTCGTCAACTCCGCCATCACATTGGTGTAGGCAGCCTGCACCTGGGGGTTAGTTTCCTCATACTCCCCGCCCCCAACTGCACTGGAAAGCACCGCGTAGGGCGCTGAGGCCTGCTCAAAATGGCGCAGCGCATCATCGAGGGGCTGGAGGAAGTCAGCCACCGTGGCGTCGGCGTGTTCCAAGCGGCGCAGGTCAGCAGAAAGCTGGCGCGCTCCTTCCATGGCTGCTTGCATCGTGCTTACAGCATCCAAGTTCGCGAAATCAGGCAAAGTTAACGGCTCTAAATCAGGCATTAGACCAACCAATCTAAAGAAAATATTTCAACCAAATACGCGGCGCTCCCACGCCCCGTTCTTCCCATCTAACTAGCGGCGTTTCGGGGTGCGCCCAGCCAGCACTGCCGCGATGTCGGGAGAAAAGAATCCCGGCCCCTTCAGCACCTTCCCGTCCTCACGGTAGATCGGTTTACCGTCCTCACCAAGCTTCGAAAGGTTCGAAGCTTGGACTTCGTTTAGTACCGCTTCCAGGTCAATGCCGCACTCTAGCGCCATCCCGTAGATGACGTAGATCAAGTCAGCCAGGGCGTCAGCTGCTTCCACCGTGTCGCGCGTGTGGTCATCGGCGGCAACCGCTTGGCGCTGAGCTTCTTCAACCAGCTCACGAGCTTTGCTTCCGTAAAGCGCTCCGGTTAGTTCAGCGTATTCTTCGGCAATCAAAGACATACGCATGTGGATGCGTTCGCGGTCGCAAGAGGGCGTGTGTACCGGTTCGATCGGGAGGTTGTAGACCTGGTGGAACTGGCGTACCAGTTCTTGGGGGCGGCGACTGTCGTAGGGGCGCTTAGCGGGATCGTCCTGCCACTGCGCGTCGCTAGCGGAGTTATCACTACGGTTGTTGTTGCTCGACATTATCTGTATTCGATCCTTTTCTTGCCGGTTCTACTTCGCGTCTTCGCTGCCCGGTTGTGGCCGGTGACTCCAAGCGGTGGCGAGGACGTTGTCGAAGGCTTTTGCGGGTTGGCTTCCTTCCAAAATGAACTGGTTGTCAAACAGGAACACCGGGACCGCGTTCACCCCCATTTGCACACCTATTTGGAAGTCGGAAAATACCTGCCCAGCGTATTCTTGGCTCTCCAGCGCGGCGGCGGCGCGCGCTCCATCTACGCCGAAGTCTTGGGCGATATGGATCAAGGTTTCCGGATTGCTCAGATCCGCGCCCATTTCGAATCGCGCTCGCTGCAAGGCTTCATGCATGCGTAGTTCCAAAGTGTCCGGGCCACTGGTGGAGTCTGCTTCCATGTCGATGTCACGAGCCATGCAAACTAGGCGGTGAGCGTTCGTGGTTCCGGCAACTACCACCGCATCCCAGTCGAAGCGGATTCCTTCACTAGCGCCCATGTCCGATAGTGCCGTTAGCGCGGCTTCAACTTCGGTTTGTTTCATCCCCTTGGAGGTAGCTAAGTATTCAGCTTCGCTCTCTGGGCGGGCGGTATCAAGTTCGGGGTTAAGTAGATAGGCATGTAAACGCACCGTGGTGTCTGCTTGGTGGGGGAAGCGACCTAAGGCTTGCCTTAAGTGGCGCACTCCCAGGTAAGACCAGGGGCAATCGATAGCCGACCAAATGTCAATATGCATAGCTACTACTGTACGACACTGTTAACGGCCGTGATGCGGCCTAGCTCGTCTGCCTCGGCCCCGCTCAGAGGCTCGTGGTGAATAGGGGTGGTCTTGACCTTTGGCTGCGCCCACCGTAGATACACGAAAACCCCGGAGTACCGGGGCTTTATTTGTGCGCGGAGGGGGACTTGAACCCCCACTCCCGTTAAGTTGGGAACTAGCACCTCAAGCTAGCGCGTCTACCTATTCCGCCACCCGCGCAAGGTGTGAAAAAGAAGCGTTCAGCTTCCTGGCAACGTGGAAAACTTTACCACGGCAATTATGTCTTAGCCTAATTCTGCATTTCCACCACGGCGGTCAGCGTCTGTGCGCTTCCCCATCGCGTGCTCGCGTTGCGGCTTGGTAGAAGATCTCACGCAGCTGGTTCTGTTCTTCGTCAGGTACTTGAGATAGAACGAAGTCAGTGAATACCTGGTGCTGGATCTCGTTTGCGGTTGCCCAAGCGCGGTAGCCCTCATCGGTGAGAATTGCAACTAGTCCGCGCCCGTCCTCGGGGGAGGAATTCTTCTCCACGAAGCCGCGGTTAACGAGTGTGGTTACCAAATACGAAAGTCGGGAGGGCGAATACGAAAGGTTCTCTGAGAGTCTGCCCATGCGCATCTCACGTTTGGGTGATCGCACTAATGCAGCCAAAATCGCAAAATCGGCGAATGTTAAACCGACTTCAGCTTTTATCCGGTGCTCGACGATACCGGACATTCGCAGCGTTAAGTCAGAATAAAGCGCCCAAGCTTTCTCAATTCGCTTACGTTCCATAGTAGTCATCCACTTCCGCACAGCCTTTTGATAGCAATAAAAATGGTAATAAACATTTCAGGTTTTTTCCACAACTTCGAAAAGCTCCGCACTCTACCAAGAAATCCAAGACTGCTCAGACAACTTCAAGCTTCCTGCGCTAAGCTAGGTCAAGTTTGCAAAGAACCGAGTAGAGGTACCAAGAAATTGTCCTACCGCATTGCTTTATTTGATCTTGATGGCACAGTCACCGACTCCGCTGAAGTCATAACGCGCTGCGTTAACCTGACTCTGCGTCAGTTGGGCTACCCCGAACAAGCCCCGCATGAGCTAGCGCGCTGGGTGGGACCACCTTTAGGGGTATCTTTCCACGACTACGCCAACGTGCCCCCAGCGAAGATAGAAAACGCCATCGCCACCTACCGGCACCACTACCGCCAGTTCATGTTCGAATCAGGTATCTTCCCCGGCGTGGAAACAGCCTTGAGTGAACTCAAAGAAGCCGGCCTGCGCCTAGCAGTGGCGACTTCGAAACGCGAAGACTATGCCGCTGAAATCGTAAGCGCACTGCACCTGGATCAGTATTTCGAAGTGGTAGCCGGAGCCCGCACCGACGACCCCAACTACACGAAGTCCATTGTGGTTTCGGATGCGCTTGAAAGACTGGGGCTGACCCCGATCTACCGCGGTAGCCTACCGAGTACCCAGCAGGTCGCAGACGCCGGATTCACCGGCCAAGTGATGATGATAGGCGATCGCCACCACGACATTGACGGGGGTCGAAACAACGGTTTAGACACTATGGGGATCACCTGGTCTGGTACTGATGTGAGCGAATTCGACAACGCCACTAAAGTGGCCCACACTCCCGCTCAGGTAGTTGAACTACTCACCAGTTAAAGGCGCCCAACTACTGTAGGGGTGTTGCGACAGTGCCGCGTTCGAGTAACGATTATCGGCACTTACTTCCTCCCCCACCCAGGAAGGTAGGTCCTCTCTACGTAAGTTCGCGGCGTCCTCGTGTTCGATTTCCAAAAGCAGTAGCGGGGCGTTTTCGCCCTCGAACTCATCCACAGTCCACGCTCCGGGGGCGCAATCTAAAAAGTGGCGGACTTTAGACACTGTGGTTAGAGCTAGGGTTGATAGCATCTGCTGGGCCTGGTCTAGGCTGATCTGCCATTCGTATTCGGCCCGCACCAGGGACTGCCCCTGCGGGGTTTGGGTGAGGCTGGTAGCTCCCTTAATCGTGACCCACCCGCAGTCACTACCGGTACGCACGCGCACCAAACACGTGGGTGAGGACGCCAGGTAGCCTTGCGAAAGAGCCTCACTGTGAGTGACACTTTGGCGCCACTGGTCGCCTTGGATTAAGAACTTACGTTCAACCTCTTTACCCATTGACTCTCCTAGCGAAAATCTCGTGACCGGGGAGCAGCCACTGCTTCATATTTGCTTATTTTATCTGCCAATAACTGGCATACCCCATCTTGGCATTGCACTACCCCACGCACCACTACCACCGCATTAGATAATGCGGTTTGTCGAAAATGTTTCCACATCCCCGGGGTACAAATGACATTGACCAACCCGGTTTCGTCCTCCACCGATAAGAACACGGTTCCCTTCGCAGTATGAGGACGTTGCCGGTGAGTTATCCACCCCGCCACCCGCACTCGCTGCCCATTCTTAGGCGCATCAACAGCCTGGCAAGTGAGCACTCCCTGTGCAGTTAGCTGCGGGCGACGCCACTGCAAGGGGTGTTTACCTACGCTTAAACCGGTGGCGCGGTAATCCAAATTGGTTTCTTCCTCCCCCTCTAGAGACGGCAGCTGCGGCGGGCTGGGCCAATCGATGCCCGGCAGTGCCGGCTGCTTTAGCGTGGTGCCAAGCAACCTGGCCTGCCACATGGCGCTTCGCCGGTTGAGCGCTAAACTCTCACACGCACCGGCGCGCGCTAACAGTTCTATTTCGTGACTGCTCAGCCCCACCCGGTTCACCAGATCCTCCAAAGAAGAAAAGGCTCCGTTTTGTCGCGCCTGCACCACGCGGTCGATGGTGGCTTTCGATAGGTCCCTAATGGAGTCCAGCCCCAGGCGAACTGCTTTGCGTGTGTCCACAGACAGTGGCGTTACCCGTTTTAGGGGGGTGAGGGCGTGGGGTTCGTCTAGGTTTTGAACGTTGGCTTTGTGGGTGGAGAAATTCACGTCTGCGCGCAGCACCTGCACTCCGTGGCGGCGAGCGTCTTGGACTAAGGAAGCAGGAGAATAAAAACCCATCGGCTGGGCTGCCAGGATAGCGGCGTAAAACTCTTCCGGGAAATGAACTTTCATCCAGGCTGAAGCGTAAACTAAATTCGCAAACGAAAACGCGTGCGATTCTGGAAAACCGAACTGCGCGAAACCTTTCAAGAAACCATAAATGGTGTCGGCTTTTTCTCCGGTAATACCCTGTTTAGCTAACCCCGCGTAGAAATCAGGTCGCAACTGCGCCATGCGTTCATTAGATCGTTTAGAACTCATGGCTTTTCGCAGTCGGTCAGCTTTGCCAGCATCGAAACCCGCAACGTCAATGGCGATCGCAAGGAGCTGTTCTTGGAAAATAGCTACCCCCAGCGTGCGGCGCAAAATGGGCTCTAAAAGAGGGTGCGTGTAGGTGACAGGTTCCGCCCCGAGCCTTCGACGTAGGTAGGGGTTTACTGCTTGCCCATGGATGGGACCGGGGCGCACCAGGGCCACTTCGATCACCAGGTCGTAAAAGCACCGTGGTCGCATGCGGGGCAACGTGTTCATCTGAGCGCGGGACTCAACTTGAAAAATCCCGACGGTGTCTGCGGCGCATAAAAGGTCGTACACTTTCGGATCCTCAGGGGGAATGTTACCCATTTCGTAGGGGGATCCGTCTGGGTGGGTGTGACCGGCGTTTTCTAGGGATGTGAACATGTACCGCAAGGCCGTTAACATGCCTAACCCAAGGAGGTCGAACTTCACTAGGCCCGCCTCCGCGCAGTCTTCTTTATCCCATTGCAATACCGTGCGACCGGCCTTAGATGCCCACTGCACGGGGCAAAGAGAGCTAACTGGCTGGCGGGTAAGAACCATCCCTCCGGAGTGGATGCCCAGGTGTCGCGGCAGGTGCGTCAACTGTTGGGATAGGGATACCACTGTCGGGTCGGGTGGCGTTGGGTGTGTGCGGCGAGTCCACTGGCCAATTACTTCTTCTGGGAAACCACAGGAGCGAGCGGTGTCTCTTAAAGCCGAGCGCGGCCGATAGGTAATTACGTTAGCCACTTGAGCCGCGTTCCGACGACCGTAACGCTTGTAAATGTGGGAAATCACTTCTTCGCGTCTAACCGCTTCGATGTCAATGTCAATATCGGGAGGCCCAGTGCGCCCCGGGGAAAGGAACCTTTCAAACAGCATGCGGTGACGCACCGCGTCCACCGCGGTTATTCCCAGGGCGAAACACACTGCGGAGTTAGCAGCTGAACCTCGCCCCTGGCACAGGATATTTTCCTGCCGGCAAAAGTCCACGATTTCTTTAACGATGAGGAAGTACCCGGCAAATCCCAGTTCTACTATCAGATTCAGCTCTTTATCAATGGTCTGCCAAGCCTGCGGATACTGGGCTCGGGTCCCGTAGCGCCGCAAGGCCCCCCGATAGGTGCAAACCCTTAGCCACTTAGCTTCGTCGTAGCCTTCGGGCGTGTCGCACGCCGGTAGTTGCGGTGCGATCAAACGAAAGTCGAAAGCGCACTGCGCAGCTAGTTCGCCAGCGGTGTCAACCGCCTGCGGATACCGGTGGTGTATGGCCCGCATTTGCGCGTCACTTCTTAACATTGGGGGAATCGCTTCCAAGTAGGGCGCAACCTGTTCAAAAGTGGCGTTAGCTTCAATAGCTCGCAATAGGTGGGCCCGATGCAAAGACGACGCCGTGGCGGCGCGTGCTCCGGTGGTGGCAGCTAGGGGTAAACCGTGCCCGCGAGCCAGGTCGTGCAGGGTTTGCGCTAAGTCGTTTTGCTCACCTGGTGTTTCCAAACACGATTCCACCACTACCCGCTCGGAGGAAAATCGCCCGGTAAGTTCATTTAAGAACCTACTGGCTCCGCGCTGCCCGGATGTTTCCAAGTGACGCCGTAACGGTCCGGTGCTGTTGCCCGTAAGTACGATCCAGTTTCCCCTGTCAGCATGTTCAATCTGATCCAGTGTCAGTAAGGTTTCGTGGCGTTGTTGTTTGCCTAACTGGGCTTCCGAAAGTAGATTGCACAGGTCGTGGTAGCCATCTACCTCGGTGGCGAGGACGGGCAGCTGTGTGCGGTCTTCCAGCTGCAAGAGCGCACCGTAGACGGTGGCGATCCCGTATTCGCGTCCCGCAGTTGCGGTCTGTACGGCACCGTACATACCACCGCGGTCCAGTAGCGCGATTCCTGACAGGTTCAAACTGGCGGCAGTTCGCACCATGTCCGCGGGCAGGTCGGCGCCGTGGAGAAAACTGTAAGCACTGTAGGCGTGCAGCTCAGCGTAGGGAACACTCACCAAACCATTATATCGAACATTTGTTCGAGCCTTTCAAGGTGTTCCGCTCCGCAGATAGAGGCACTCCCCTAGCGCCAAATCCACAGCCCCCAGGTAACCGCTAGCACCCAAAGGCAGGCAAGTGTGACTACTTTCAATCCCGGATAAGCCCCACCAGATCCGACATTGGTAGTCGCGCTCCGGCGCCCGTGGCGAAAACCTGTTCCACCAGCTGACGCTTTTGGTCTTGCAGTTGCAGTACTTTTTCTTCCACAGTTGCGCTGGAATAAAGACGGTAAACATGCACGGGACGGTCCTGCCCTAAACGATGCGTGCGATCTACCGCCTGCTGCTCCACCGCCGGGTTCCACCACGGATCCATAATGAAAACATAGTCAGCTTCCGTCAAAGTCAAACCGGTTCCACCGGCTTTAAGGGAAAGTAAGAACGCGGTGTCATCGCCCCGTTGGAATCCTTCGATAACTTCCTCTCGTCCTCGGGTTGAACCATCTAGATACGAATACGAAACCTGGGCTGCTTCTAAGGCTGTGGCGATCTTACGAAGGTAGGAGGTGAACTGGGAAAAAACCAGCGCCCGGTGCCCACTGTCACGCAGCTGCAATAGCTGTTCCACCAAGAACCGAGTCTTCGCACTGCCTTTCCCAGCTGAATCGGTGGGGGGGTTCGTCCTCTTTCTGAGTAAGCGATGGATCTAAGGACAGCAGGCGAAGTCGAGTCAGGGATGACAGCACCAGGCCCATCTGCTGTTGATCTTCGCCACCTACCGCAAGTTGGCGTTGGATAGCTACCAGTTCACGTTGGTACTGCGCTCGATGCTTGGCGTCCAGTTCAACTTCTAGGATCTGAGTTGTCTTAGCTGGCAGCTCGGTAGCTACCTCTTCCTTCGTCCGCCGGCGAATAAACGGCATGATTAGGCGCAATAGTTGCGACAGGGCCTGTCTCCCATCCTGGGTTTCAAGCTGCTTGCCGTACCGCTCGATGAACTTCTTACGCCCCGGCAACAGTCCAGGATTGGTCAAAGCCAAGATCGACCAAAGATCGGAAATGGAGTTTTCAATCGGCGTTCCCGTCACAGCCAGCGCCCAGTCTCGTTTCAGCTTGCGCACCGCAAGGTGAGTTTGGGTTTGCGGATTCTTCACAGCTTGGGCTTCATCGAGCACCACCCCAGACCAGTTCCCCTTCCAGTACTGGGTCCGATCCAGCCTCAGCAAAGTCCAGGAAGTAACCACCACGTCGTAGTTTTCCTGCCACTTTTCAAACTCCAGAGGCTGTTTCGCAGCAGTTGCCTGCACCACTTTCACCCGCAGTTCGGGGAAGTACTTCGCTGCCTCTTGCTGCCACACGCCAACTACCGAAGTGGGGGCACACACCAATACCGGACCGCACTCACGCAGTTTCTTATAGGTGGCAATGAAGCTCAATACCTGCACGGTCTTACCTAGCCCCATGTCATCTGCAAGTACTCCGCCGTGCCCCAGCTCAGTAACTGCAAGCAACCAGGAAATCGCACTTACCTGATAGTTGCGCAAGGTGATGCCGTTTGGCTTTTCCAACTGAGGGTGGGCTTCGAACTCCCCTCGCAGGTACTGCAGTTTGTCAGCGTATTGAGCGCTTTTGCCCTTCCACTGCACTTCCCACCCAAGTTCCTGCGCCACCCCTAGCAGGGGGATTTTTTGGCTCGGAACGCTGATAACTTCAGCATCTACGCCTTCATCTTCACGCAAACTGTCCAGCAGTTGACGCAGCTGCAAGAAGTCGGCGCCTTCTACGCTAACCCACGCCCCGCCCTCGGCCAGGACACCGGGTTCGCCGCGCCCGAGCGCGCGAATGACCTCACTTAGTTTCACCCGCTGCCCCTGCGCACCGACACTGACTTCGACCTCGAACCAATCAAGTCCGCTGTCAGTTTCGCGGCTTTGCTGCCAGGTCCCACCAAGAACTAAGCCAGCTTCTTCACCCGAGCTGTCGGTAGCGGTGCGGGTGCCTTTCGGGCTCACTTTCATCCGCACCGAGGCCGGAAGTAGTGATCGTTCATCGGGCAGGCACTGGGTTTGCCACCTTACAGGCAGGTCGCTAGTGGCGTTTTCACCTTTGCGCACGATTTGCGCCAGTTGCCACACGTCTACTCGCATGGGTGGAACCAGGGGTGAGATCTGGAAGTCAACGCGACTAGCTACTTCGCGGATCAAGTCAAAAACCGGTCCGGAGCGCTCAGGGACGGAGGTGATTTCCTTCGTGTAGGTGGTTTCACCCACGAGTGTTTCCACCTGCCACTGAACGTAGGCGCGCCCGCCCTCAGCTGGGTCTTCCAGTTTGGCGTTGCAAACTAAAACCCTGCTTGTGGTCTGCTCGGTCGCCGCTAAGTGGGATAGGCCCCCTTGCAGTAGCAGGTCGAACTCGGCTACGTCTTGGGAAGGGATTTCTACCTGCGGGTGGAGGCTAGCGACGTTAAGGGGCGCTTCAGAATCGGGGGTCAGTGGAACCAACTGGTTGCCGATCCCTAAAAGCCTGGGTTTGCAGTTGAATATCGCGATTTGTGACTTTGAGGCGCGCAGGTCGTAGACCTCTTGCTGGTAGTGCAACTGCCAAGAAGCTAGCACTTTTTCCCCTGTGGCAGTGGTGGCTATCTTCACTGCCGCCGGGGTGGAAGCTAGCTGCAGGTCGAGTGTGTCTTCGCCCCCACCTGTGGAGGTGGCGTTAAGTGGGGTGTGAAGTAGGCGCACCCCGGCCTCGCGTACCTGCGCTAAGGATGCGAATGCGTGTGCCCCCAGTTGCTCTAGTTGCAGAGAAAAATTCGCTTTGGAGCCGGCAGCTCCCAGCTGCCCGACGTAAACGCTGTCCCACAAGCGTCGCAGAGCCGACAGCTGAGCCGGGTCAAGGTCGTCGGTTACGCTATTCCACGTGCGGTTGGTGATGTCTCGCCAAGAGGCCCGATTCTTCGTCCATTCTTTGCCCTGGCTGAGGCGCCGTGGGGTCAGCAGTGCGGTGTTGAAGTCCAAGTGCAGTCCAAGTTGCCCATCGCCGGTTTGCGCGCGCTCCAGCGGGGCGAAGATCTCCCTCCAGTGCGGTGTCACATCCGCCTTGTGGGATTTAATCCAAAGCACCGCCGCCACCGTATGCCTACAGTTAGATCCTGCTCGGCAGGCGCAAGATAACTGCAAAGTGCCGCTAGCGTCATCGCTGGCGGCGATCCAACAGCTGTAGGTGAAAGCCCCGTGCGCTACCCGCGCTTTTATCCGCCCTTCTTCCCAGTCGGTGATGACTTCTTTAACTTGGTTCTTATCGAAGTCCGCTGCCCCCATGGCATAGGCAGCGTGGCCGACCAGTTTTTCAAGTTGGCCTTGAGTCTGGGAGTTAATTAAATGAAGTAAACCATCATTCATAGCTGCGTTTTAGTTCGAGTCTATGGGTTGGAGTTGACCACCTGATTGCTGTAAGTAGCAGGCGCCGCACAGCGATTCATAGGTGACTTCAACCCCGTCAATAGCGACCTGATCCCCACCGAAGATGAACTCGTCGTCGACTTTCCTGCCGTTAAAGATCGCTTTACGTCCGCACCGGCAAATGGTTTTCAGTTCTTCCACCGTGTGCGCAATTTCTAGTAGCCGGCGAGCTCCTGGGAAAGCCACTGTAAGGAAATCGGTGCGAATACCGTAGGCCAGCACGGGCACGTCATCAAGCACTGCGATGCGCAGCATGTCATCTATTTGCCTGGGGGTGAAGAACTGGGCTTCGTCCACCAAGATCGCTGCTACAGGCTGTATCTGCACGTGTGGGACCAGCGCATTGGGGTCTTCGCCTTTCGCGGTGGCGTGATACAGGTCGCGGAAGTTGTCTTGCGGGCCGACCAGCATGTTTACCGCTCGCGTCACCCCCAGGCGAGAGACGATCTCACTGTCACCTTTGGTGTCGACGCGGGGTTTAGCTAACACCACTCGCTGCCCACGTTCTTCGTAGTTGTAGGCAGCTTGCAGTAAGGCCGTAGATTTGCCGGAGTTCATAGCTCCGTACCGGAAATAGAGTTTCGCCATTGCACCTACGCCTTCGCCTAGTTCTGAGCACGTTCACGCGCCGCTTACCTACTTGCATTAGTACCATACGGCATGAACAAACCATTGACGCTCATGCCATGCCGCCAAAAGCGCCGGCCCTGCATCTGGGTGGAGTTTGACCCATACTTTGCCTGCCCCGTTTTGGCGCCACCACCTGCCTAAAACCGGCCACGGCCCTTCGATGCTTGTCACGTTAACTGTTCCATAACCGATGCATTTGTGAAGCAGATCTAAACTCACCTGCTGTTGGGCGTCTTTGGCCGCCGATGGCAGTTTGAGGGCGGTTGGAATACTTTCCAGCCCTCCGGATGCGTCCACTTGTACCGGTGTAACGCCAGATAGTAACTGCACTTCGATGCCGCTGCGAAAAACCGTGGCGGGAGCGGGGGCCGGTAGGGCTCCCTTCCAGCGTTGCCCCGGCTGGAAATTAGTTCCCCGCGCGCGGCCGTCACCTGGTTGCCAGTTGTGCCAAGCAGGTTTAGTGCGCGCACTACCCCACTTGTCGCTGCGAACGCGGCTTAACGGGTCGAACCCTTCGTCGACGTTTATGTACCGGACGTTGTCTTCCCCCACCAGGGTTTGCAAACGGTAGGCCCCCGCTTCGGCGCGGCTATCTACCGCGCTGGTACCACCCCACAGTGTCGGGCTGAGGTCAGCTACCGATACCAGTGAATCTGCTTCTATCTGTATCCAGGTGACGCCGGTGGGCAGATCGGCGAATTCTAGATTCACCTGCGGTTGATTTTGTATTTCGTTGACCCACCCTTGCAGCTGCCAGCGCAACCGATCGAGTAAGTCCCGCGTGTTTGCAACTTCAAGTAAACTCCACCCCCGCTTACGCTCGACTTGGCCACTTAGGGTTTGTAGTCGAGCGCGAATATGTATGCGCCGCGGGCTGAGTTGTTTACCCATACATGTTTCCACCAGTTTTTCACTTACCTGCTGCAGATTAAGTAGCACGTGATCTAGGTCGTTAACGGGTCCGGGGAAAGTCAAGGTTTCCCTGTAGGTAACATCAGCTTGCAGCGGCAGTGGCAGCGGGGTCTGCTGGTCTTCTATCAAGGCTGCTAAGAAAGCACCAGCTTTCCCGTAGCGCGTGTGCAGGTGTTTCCTACCTAGCTTTCGGCACTGTTTAACAGTGGTTATGCCTAGTTCACTTAACTGCGAGATAGTGGCTTCCACTTGCGTAACATTGTTTTGGCACAGCGGCATTAAGTTAGCTAAGGGGAAATCCTCAACCTTGGCGCACTGGTGTGAAACCAGGTCACCGGTTTGTACACTCACCCATGCCCCCAGCAGACCCTGCCCTATCCCCACCAGACAGTCACTGGCGGTATGGCGACTCACCGTATCGATAATGGTTTCACACACTTTTTCCTGCTGCCCATGCCACTTCAATAAGGGCTCAGCTGGCATCCAGGCGATTCCAGGAACTAGCGCGTGCACTTGCGCCCCCACCTCATCTAAGGCTTGTAAAACCCGTTGAAAACTGCGGGCGCTACGCTCACTGTCCGCTGGCATTATCCGCAAGTCCGGGCAGAGGTGGAGAGCTAGGGTCTGTCGCATCCCGATTTTCACTCCGCGCGCACTGGCCGTCGGGGTGAGGCTAACGACCTGTTGTTTATCCACCACTGCTGCCGGCGCAGCAGGAGGGGTGTCAACCACTAGTGAGTGCACCTGCCAGTTGGGGAAGTAGACCAAGGCAACTAGCATTAGCTGACCTTCCTCTTGCCACCGGGGCTGCGGGACAAAGCTGCTGCGCTGACAGGCCAAGGCGCAGAAACGCCCTCCCACGCGCAGGTGGTTAGGAAAGTAACTTTCCGCGCCCGCACTCGCCCACTCAAAGCCCGTTTTTGCGCGAAGGGTAAAGCTACCGGCCCGCACGCCACCACCCCGAAACCGTCAATCGCAGCCGCCAGCACCCTGGCATCAACCACCAGCGGGTCAGGTAGTACCACGGTGCGACGTAAATCCACGCCCATTTCCGCAGCCGCACACCAACCGGGGTTTTCCAATCCTGCAAGCAGGTTCCAAACAGTTGCGCTAGCTACTTGCCCCAGGGCTTGGAACAGTTCCTCATTGCCCGTCACGTGCCAGACCCTGCCGGCTACCCGCGAGGCTTGGAACCTTTCCTGGGCAGCATGGAGCCCTTCCCCGGTTACTTGGGGTCCTTCCCCGGTTGCCCGAACACCTTCCCCGGTTGATAGCCAATCAGCTTCCGAGACTTGCAATGGTGAAATCACGCCCGTTAACTGGTGGGCTTTTTGTAAGGCGGAGCGAGCTTTCGCCAAACGCTGCGCGCGCATGGGATCGCGCTCAACCGCGACCGACATGGTTCACCTGTGCTTTCTCCCCCAAGCCAGATTAGAACACTTGTTCGACCAGTGTAGTGGAAGGGGCGGACAGGACAAAAGAGTGAAAATACAATCCGCAGACAACTACCCCAGACGGTAAGCGCGCATCAACCCGCTTGGGGCTCTAAAGTGGAACCAAGCCCACTTGGAAAGGAGCATAACTATGGACTTCTCAACCCGCCCTCGTGCCCCGCACCCGGACGCAGCCCTACCGGTGCCGGCCACCTTCACCCTTACTTCCAACACCGCTAAAGACGGCGACCCCCTCCCCCAGGCGCTCACTGCCGCCGGAGGATCGAACTCCCCTCACCTGGCGTGGAGCGGATTCCCCGCCGAAACACAATCATTCATGGTTACCTGTTTCGACCCCGACGCCCCCACTCCCGCGGGCTTTTGGCACTGGATGATCGTTGACCTTCCCGCCTCCCAAACCGAGCTGCCAGCCGGCGCCGGAGTGTCCGATTTAGAACTGGACGGCCCCGCCTTCCACCTGTGCAACGACGCTGGAGAAGCCGGATATTTCGGAGCCGCACCGCCGGCTGGAGATCGCGCTCACCGCTACGTCTTCAGCGTCTACGCATTGGACACGGACTCACTCCAAGTAGATGACGAAACCAGCGCCACCCGCGCCTTCTTCACTTCTTTGCAACACGTCCTCGCCCGCGCTTCACTCACCTTGGAATACGCCGAGCCGGCTTCCTAACCGGCGTTAGCAGGCACGCTGTCGGCCACTGAAAAACTTATTGGCGGCAGGTAGATACTTGGAATTGTCTCTACCTGCCGCCAAAGTTTTAAACTGGGCAGGTGCTACACGTAATCTTTTTCGAACCCCGTATCCCCGGTAACACCGGCGCCGCTATCCGCCTGTGCGCATGCACCGGAGCCATGCTGCACCTGGTGGAACCGCTGTGTTTCGACCTAGATGACGCGAAGTTGCGCCGCGCCGGATTGGACTACCACGACCTGGCACACATGCAGGTCCACCCCAACCTCGATGCTGCTTTGGAGCAAATACCGGGAAATGTCTACGCCTTCACCGGGCACGGGAAGACGTACTACAGTGACGTTTCCTACCGCGACGGAGACGGCCTAGTGTTTGGCCCCGAACCCACCGGGCTACCTGAAGAAGCCATGTTTCACCCTCGAGTTAAAGAGCGCGTGCGTATCCAAATGCGACCCGGGTTGCGGTCGCTAAACTTAGCGAACAGCGCCTCCATCGCTCTTTATGAAGCCTGGCGGCAGAACGGATTTGTCGGCGGGGAGTGAAACCGGCTCGCCGTTTTTCTACCGGTCGAGTTTTTCCGCTATTTCCACGATGCGGCGCGGATTCGACCACCACAGCCAGGCGATACCTAGCAACGGCAAGATTAAGGGAATGAACCAGTACTGCTGACCGAAGTTAGCCCACAGGTTACGCACCTGCCCGATCTGCGGCACTCCCAGGCCCACTATGCCAGTGATCAGCACGCCGCTTAGCTCAAAACCGATGCAGGCACCTGCGACTTTGCGCATGCGTCTGCCGTTATGGCTCAAAGCGATTGCCGCAAGCACGTAGCCTAGGCCTGCTAAAACGGAAACCAGTCGCGGACCCAGGGGGTATTGCGACAGGGCGAAGAAATCGGAAAGGGCGGTGTAGGTGGCAACTACTGCCACCACCCAAAAGGCGGCGATGAATACTCTTCCCCAGCCGTAGGCGGGGCCGCGGCGATCTTTAGCAGAACGTACCTTCGCACTGTCAGTGGTAGTTTCCATGGAGATTCGTCTGCTTCCTTAGCGGATGGGATGTTTGAATAGTTAAATCTTAGCTCATCGGCCTTGCAGCGATTTCGCGCCAGACACTGGCGGGGCCGGGAGGTAGGCGGCGCCCGGAGCCAGTGGCCGGTGGCGGGAGCTGGGCTTGCGCTACCACGCCTGCCCCGGCGCTTCGCTGGCGGCGCCCGACAGGTGGTCTAACATGGGGATTATGACCAACATCGTTTTTACTTCTGAAGAAATTAGTTCCCTTGAAACCGACCTGCTGGTAGTGGCGTTTGACGACGTTGAAAAACTGCGTGAACTCAGCCAGCCACTGGCAGCTGATGCCGAGCTCATGCAGGCGAAGGCAGAAGCAGGTAAATGCCTGATGCTTCCGGGAAACGGGGTTAAGGCCAAGCGCGTGGCGCTGGTGGGCACCGGATTGGATGAGCGTGCCCGCAACCGCAAATACTCCTTAGAAGACGCCGTTGAGCTACCCGGAACCGGAGCGCACCGCCACTACGCCGCCATTGGCGTGCGCGGATCTAAAGCAGCGAAAGTGGCACTCGCGGGCAACTACCGCAACGCACACGATGCCATCCAAGCCGGCGTGGGAGCGCTGGTAGCGGCTCACGGTACCAACCCGTACCAAACCCAAGACAGTGACTTCATTACCGACCTAACCATTGTGGTTAACGAGGACGTGGCCGCCGAATGCGAAGAAACTGACGCCGCCAACCGTATCGAGACCCTCGCCCAAGCCATGATCAGCACTATTGATCTGGTAAACCGCGCACCAAACGACCTGTACCCGCAGGCTTTTGCCTCCAAGGTGGAGGAAGTCTGCGCACAGCTTCCAATCGAAGTGGAAATCTGGGACGAATCCCGCCTGGCAGAAGAAAACTGCGGAGGTATTTTAGGAGTCGGGCAAGGCTCGACGCGCCAGCCGCGCCTAGTGACCTTGCGCTACAACCCAAAAAATGCGCAACGTCACGTATCACTGGTGGGTAAAGGCATTACCTTCGACTCCGGTGGGCTTTCCCTGAAGCCAGCGGCGTCCATGGAAACCATGAAATCCGACATGACTGGGGCTGCCAGCGTCCTGTCGGCAGTGGTGGCAGCAGCGAAACTAAATAGCCAAACCGCTATCACCGCGTATTTGGCACTGGCTGAGAATATGCCCAGCGGTTCAGCATTGCGCCCCTGCGACGTAATTACCATGCGCAACGGCGCACGCATCGAGATCACCAACACCGACGCTGAAGGGCGTTTAGTGATGGCTGATGCGCTGTCCCTTGCGGCCGAAACCGACACCGACGCGATCGTTGACATTGCTACCCTCACCGGGGCGCAAATGGTCGGTTTGGGAGTGCGGGTAGCCGGCGTTATGGGCACGTCTGAAGTTCGCGATCAGATCACCTCCAGCGCCGCTCGCTGCGGAGAGCCAATGTGGGCGATGCCTCTTCCGTCCTACCTGCGTGAATCCCTCACCAGCGAAGTTGCCCAGATGAAGAACTCCGGTTCGCGCTGGGGTGGGATGCTACTTGCAGGCGTGTTCCTAGAAGAGTTCGTGGCCGACAAGGCCTGGGCGCATATCGACATTGCCGGCCCTTCCTTCAACGAAGGCTCCCCCTGGGGAGCTAACAACAAGGGAGCCACCGGCATGGCGGTACTGACCTTGGTGGACTTCTTGCAACGATAGTGTTTTCGACTCGGGGGCGAGGACGTCCTCGCCCCCGTCGAAAAGCTTCCGCCCGGTGTCTGAGGTGGTTAAGAGAACTCACCACCAGGTTAGTTAAATATTTCTTGACACGCGTTTGGCAGATGTTTTATACCTTCCTAATCCTCCCTCTACCGATGTTTCGCAACCCACACAATTTGAGGCAACTAGGCCCGTGGCTTTGCGCGCAAACCTTGACAAATAGTGGGACAATAGGCCTAAGTGGAACTATCTGGATTCCATCGCAAAGCACAAGGAGAATCACGTGAGTGAACAACTGTACGACATGGTCATTCTCGGTGCCGGTTCCGGCGGCTACGCAGCTGCATTACGTGGCGCCCAACTGGGATTGAAAGTTGCCCTCATCGAAGGCGATAAACTAGGCGGCACCTGCCTGCACCGCGGATGCATCCCCACCAAGGCCTATCTGCATGCCGCAGAAGTTGCCGAAACCGTGAAGAACTCTTCGTTCTTCGGCATTGAATCCGCCTTCAACGGCATCGACATGGGCCGCGTCGGCCAGTACCGCGACGAAGTCATCAACAAGCTACACAAAGGCCTTGAAGGACTAGTTAAGTCGCGTTCCATTGACTACATCAACGGCTGGGGCAAACTCACCGCCGCTGACACTGTCACCGTTGACGGAACCGAATACAAAGGCAAGAACATCATCCTCGCTTCCGGTTCCTACTCCAAGACCATCCCCGGGCTGGAGATCGAAGGCCGCGTAATCACCTCCGACCAGGCTCTGCAGATGGACTGGGTTCCTTCCAAGGCAGTAGTGCTTGGTGGCGGCGTAATCGGCGTTGAGTTCGCCTCCGTCTGGGCTTCCTTCGGCACTGAAGTAACCATTATTGAAGGCCTGCCCCACCTGGTTCCCAACGAAGATGAAGCCATCTCCAAGAACCTCGAGCGCGCCTTCCGCAAGCGCAAGATCGCTTTCAAGACCAAGACCATGTTCGAATCCGTCTCCCAGGACGATTCCGGCGTACAGGTTAAGACCTCCGACGGTAAGACCTACGACGGCGACGTACTGCTAGTTGCGATTGGACGCGGACCGGCCACCGCCAACCTCGGTTACGAAGAGGTCGGCATCCCCATGGACCGCGGTTTCGTCCTCACCAATGAACGCCTCCACACCGGAGTAGGCAACATCTACGCCGTGGGCGACATTGTTCCCGGCTTGCAGCTGGCACACCGCGGATTCCTCCAAGGCCTGTTCGTAGCCGAAGAAATCGCCGGCCTGAACCCTGCAACCATCGTCGAAAGCGGTATTCCGCGCGTGACCTTCTGCGAGCCGGAGATCGCCTCGGTGGGTCTGACCCAGAAGCAGGCGGAGGAAACCTACGGCAAGGACAAGGTTAAGTCCGTAGAATTCAACTTGGCGGGCAACGGTAAGTCCCAGATCCTTGACACCACCGGTTTCGTGAAGCTGGTTTCGGTCGAGGACGGCCCCATCGTTGGTTTCCACGCCATCGGTGCTCGTATGGGTGAGCAGGTCGGTGAAGGTGAGCTTATCGTGAACTGGGAAGCTTACCCCGAGGACGTTGCGAACCTCATTCACGCCCACCCCACTCAGAACGAATCGATTGGCGAGGCGGCGCTGGCTTTGGCTGGTAAACCCTTGCACTCGCACAACTGACACCCACTATTTACTAAGGAGAGTTTCATGGCAGAGGCAGTAAAGATGCCGGCTCTTGGTGAGTCCGTCACCGAGGGAACCGTTACTAGCTGGCTAAAGCAGGTGGGTGACACCGTCGAGGTAGACGAGCCCATCGTAGAGGTATCCACCGACAAGGTGGATTCTGAAGTTCCTTCCCCCGTGGCTGGGGTAATCACCAAGATCTTGGTGGAGGAAGACGAAACCGTTGAGGTCGGCACCGAACTGTGCCTGATTGGTGACGCCGGTGAAGCCGACGAGGCGCCCGCCGATGAGCCTGCCCAGGAAGAGGCAGAACCTGCACAGGAAGAAGCACCCGCACAGGAACCGGCCCCGGCCCAGTCCGACGCCGGTGACGCTGAAGGCACCGAAGTGAAGATGCCGGCCCTGGGTGAGTCCGTCACTGAAGGCACTGTGACCAGCTGGTTGAAGGAAGTTGGCGACGAAATCGAAGCTGACGAACCCCTGCTAGAGGTTTCTACCGACAAGGTGGATTCCGAAGTTCCCGCTCCCTGCGGTGGCTACCTGACCAAGATCTTGGTGGAGGAAGACGAAACCGTTGAGGTCGGCACCGTGGTGGCGATTATTTCCTCCAGCAAGGGTGGTGGCTCTGCTCAGCCCGCAGCGAAGGAAGAGCCGAAGGAAGAACCCAAGGCTGAAAAGCCGGCTCCCGCCAAGCCTGCTGCTGCGCCCGCTGCGGCCAGCGCCGGTGGAAGCTACGTCACGCCGCTAGTGCGCAAACTGGCTAAGGATAAAGGCGTAGACCTAGATTCCATCACTGGCACCGGCATCGGCGGACGCATCCAGAAGGAGGACGTCCTCGCTGCTGCTGAACGCGCTGAAGCAGAAAAGGCCGCTGCTGCGGCTCCGGCTCCGGCTCCCAGTGCTCCCGCGGCCCCGGCTAAGGCCGCCCCGGCAGTGGAAGTTGACACCACTTTGCGTGGTAAGACCGAGAAGATGACTCGCCTGCGTCAAACCATTGCTAAGCGCATGATGTCCTCCCTACAGGAAGCTGCCCAGCTGACCACCGTGGTGGAAGTTGACGTCACCCGCGTAGCTGCCCTGCGTGCTCGCGCTAAGAGCACCTTCGCTGAACGAGAAGGCACCAAGCTGACCTTCTTGCCGTTCTTCGTCAAGGCCGCCACCGAAGCACTCAAGGCTCACCCGAAGCTGAATGCCGCTATTAACGGTAAGGAAGTTACCTACTTCGATCACGAGCACATCGGCATCGCGGTGGACACTCCCCGCGGCCTGCTGGTACCCGTGATTAAGAACGCTGGTGACCTGACCATCTCCGGCATTGCCAAGGCCATTAACGACCTGGCCGCTCGCACCCGCGATGGCAGCATCGGGGCCGACCAGCTATCTGGCTCTACCTTCACCATTACCAACACCGGTTCCGGCGGAGCCCTGTTCGATACTCCGGTATTGAACTCCCCCGAGGTCGGGATCCTCGGTGTGGGCACCATCGTCAAGCGCCCCATGGTTGTCAAGGATGCCGAAGGCAACGAAACCATTGGTATCCGCTCCATGGTCTACCTGGCACTGTCTTATGACCACCAGCTGGTAGACGGCGCCGACGCCGCCCGTTACCTCATGACGGTTAAGAAGCGCCTGGAAGAAGGCGAGTTCGAAGCCGAACTGGGCTTGTAACTAGCGGCAAGCGGGCTCCAACCTAGCGAACCAGCAGGGTAAAGCCCCAAGCACACTGCCTTTTGGGGGTGGAAGTGATAGCGCTTCCGCCCCCAAAACATTTGCGGCAAACCGCTTAACGGCACTCCCCCGGCTCGATAGAAACGATCCGCCACGGAGGGTCACTAAGCGTCATCGACACGCACTGGGCCGGAGCCGATGACACCACTTGGCACCCCGCGGAGGTGCACAACTGGTAGCCACCATTGTGGGAACGAAACTCAACTACTACCGGCTCACACTTAACGGCAGTTACTTCAAACTCCGCGTTAATCTGACCAAGGCTAGCCCCCGCCCCATTCAAATCTGCAAGTAGCTGCCGGTCACTATCGGCAAGGACACCTTCAACGTCAGCATAAATGGAAGAAAGCATATTTAAGTCCCCCGTTTCCAACATCTGCCGCTTCTGCGCCGTCAGCTGACGCAAAATTCCCTCCGCTTCCCCCATAGTCGGACACAGAGCTTTAACATCCTCACCAATGTCAGTATCCAAGCCAACATTGGAAACCGGTGCCGCCGCTGCAACCTTGAAATCACCATCGACTGCCTGCGATTGACCAGTTTCGTCTAAATCACCCGAGGTAGCCGCCCCCATCGCCCTCATCGCCCCCAACGGATACGCACCTGACCACCACCAGCCAAGTACCAGCAAAGACATCGCTAAACTAATGCCCGCGCCAACTAACCTGCCTCGGTCTACCCGGGCTGACGACACTGCCTTCCTACGTCCTGCCCTGGCCCGGCTCACTTTCGCCCTACGGTTGGTGCGGTACGTACCCTTAACAGGTTTGTGTTTTCGTCTCTTCCCCCCGCTTCTAAAACGCACCGTGCGTTCGCTAACCGCAGCGGAACGTAAAATGTCCTCCACCGGAATCTGCCTTTGATGGCTACCTACCTGGCCGACCTCGGCAACTTCTAACCACTGCTTCACCCTTTCTTCCATATCGGGAACGCTTCCTTTTAAGATTTCCTTCGCGACCGTGACCTCTACCCCCAGTTCATCGCATAGGACAGCCCACGACCACCAATCCCCCTGCTGTAGGGTCTGCAGATCTACGTGTTCATTGTTGCGCGCAAGCTCCAAGCGTTTCGGATCGCAGTAGGTCGGAGTGTATCCGCCTTCCTCCAACAAGTCGATAACCACTGCGCCCGCATTAGTCACAATCACGTTTTGCGAAGAAATATCAGTATGGGCCAAACCGGCACCGTGCAGCAGCACCAGTGCTTGGGCCACATCGCGCGCTACCTGTAGGCGTTTCTTGTCCGGCAATACGTGGCTACGCGTTAGAGCGGCAGCCAAGGTTGAACCCTGGTAGTAGGGACTAACCACCGCGGTCCTGCCTTCGTGAGGAATCACTTCTTTCACCCGCATCAAAGGGGCGTTGGCAGGTAAGTTCTTACCCAGCCTCAGTAAGGTATCAAGCCGGTGGCGCGTCCGGGGATCGAGCTGAGCAGGTAAGAACCGCACCATTAGGGTTTCACCCGCCCTGTTTTCAGCCAGCCAGAGCACGCCTTGACCGCCATAGTCCATGGGTGAGTTCAAAATCAGATCTTGTGCATCCATAGACTAAGTACAAACCAGCTGAATCTCTACCACAAGACCCGCGCGTAACCTGTGGATAACTAGAACTAATGCCGCATTGCTCACATTCGATGCCTATCCGACTTCTTCATGCGACAAAGCCCCAAAAAGCGGTAGAATATTCGGGTCATGACTGTCGGGCATTGAGTCAGATTACCCACCCGCGGTCATTGACCGCCTGTCTGCTCCCAACCGCGCACCGCGGAAGAAAAGTCGGACCCGGGCAGGCCCGTTCGATTGAAAAGATTGACTCATGCAGAGTTCTCCCTTTAGGGCCCTCACTCACTACCGGGTACTACCCCAAATAGCAGGGTGGAAATACCTGCTCATAGCCTTTACAGCACGGGCCCCCTACGCCATGATTCCCCTGGGAACCATGACCGCCTTCACGGTAGCTACCGACTCCGTATCTACCGGGGCATACGCCACCGCAGCAGTAGCTCTCTCAACCGCGCTAGCGGCCCCCCTCATCGGCAAATGGGCAGACGCGCGCGGGCCGGCGCTACCACTTAAAATCTTGACGCCACTTAACGCCATGGCTCTGGGACTGCTCTTCCTCGCCGCCATGCAAGCCACCCAAGGCATACTGCTCATCCTCACTTGTATCCTCGCCGGCGCCACATCCCTACCAATCGGATCCTTCACCCGCTCGCGCTGGATCACGCAAACTAAACTGCCGCGGGAGCTAAACGCCGCACTGTCATACGAATCTATGGCAGATGAGTTAGTGTTCGTCCTCGGCCCGGCACTGGTGGGGATCGCAGCCTCAGCGGCCGCACCCGCCGCCCCCCTGGGCCTTGCCTTCGCAATGGTCGCAACCGTGGGGATCATTTTTGCCCGCCAAACCGCCAAGTACCAAGCCAGCTTGGAAAAGGCAAAAACCACTGACGATCGCGCAAGTAAAACCTCCGACAACGCTGCCGCCGCGCAGCCTCGTCCTCGTCCCACCGTGGGGAAGGTACTGGTTGCAGTAATCCCCACCATCATTGTCATGATCGGTATCGGAATGTACTTCGGTGCCACCCAGGCAGCAACCACCATGCGCGCAGACCTGGCTGAGGCCCCCACCATGGCAGGGTTGATCTACGCCACCATGGGACTGGGCTCAGCGGTAATGGCCATCATGACCGTCGCCATCCCCGAACGCATCACCCTACCGATGCGTATCTTCATTGGGGGAAGCGGAATGATGCTGGCGATGCTGGTGGTTTCCTACCTGCCGACCCTCACCACCACCGCGGCTTTCCTTACTATCTGCGGGCTCTTCGTCGGCCCCACTATGGTTACGGCCTTTTCCCTAACTGAAATCCTCGCCCCCGAAGGGGGAATCGGTGTGGCCATGACGTCCATGCAGTCCTCGGTCACCATCGGTGTTTCCCTGGGCGCGGCCGTCGGCGGCCCAGTGGCGGAAACCTACGGTGATCGCCCCGCCTTCTGGTTGCCAGTGGCGGCAGGCGTACTCATCGCCGCGGTTGGGTTAGGATTAAACTATCGACGTCGTTTTTCTAAGTAGGTATTAAGATCACCATGTCTGATAACTCAACCAACACCCCCGCCGCCCCGAAGAAGCGGCGCTGGTACCACAACCTAGCTGACGCCTACCGGGTCACGAAGCGCTCCTACCCCGCCGTGGGGTGGATCATTCTTGGGTCCACTTTGGCAGCTATCGCGCTATTTATCCTCTTGGGCTACCTGCTCAATACCCACTGGATAGTCACCACGCTTTTGTGCATATCCCTGGTACTGCTGGTGCCGATGCTGATTCTGGCGGCTTTAGTTAAAAAGGCCATGTACAAGCAGATAGATGGCACCGCAGGTGCGGTTTACGCGGTAATCTCCCAGATTAAACGCGGCTGGACGGTGGAGGAAGAACCCATCGCCATGAACCGGGAGCGCGACATGATCTGGCGTCTGATTGGACGCCCCGGCGTGGTGCTACTGGTTGAAGGCTCCAAACCCCGTGTAGCCAAGCTGGTGGAACAAGAAAAAGCCCAAGTGGGTCGGGTGGTTAGTAACGTCCCGGTGCACGTGATTTACGTGGGGCACGATAAAGGCCAGGTGCCCTTAGCCAAGGTTGAAAAGCACCTGCGGAAGCTACCTAAAACCCTGCGATCCAATGAAGTGCCCTTGGCAGCTAACCGGCTCCAAACCATTGCCAATGCCCGGCGTAAGAACCAGATGCCTCAAGGTATCGATCCTAAACGGGTGAAGGTGTCTCGACGCGCGTTACGGGGGCGCTGAGGAATACTCTTGCGAAAACTAGGCAAAGGGGTCGGATCGCTTATGAATCCGACCCTTTTCCTATGCCGAAGCGCCCACTGACCCACTTAGGAAACGGCGGATTTGGGGGTTGGCGGTTTCCGTCCTCGTCCTGGAGCAGACAGTTTTAGGTGCTAATAATCACGTCCACTTTCCGGACGCCAATGTGAATATATTTCCAACTCAGCGCATAATATTGCATGTCGCTATTTTTTAAGGAGCAAAAGATGAAGAAGAACTACCTGGCACTGCCGCTCTTGGCCGCACTCGGCGCCACCGGCCTAGCTGCCTGTTCCGACCCCGAAACCGCCTCCCCCGCGCCCACCTCCAGCGCACCGGACTTCGCTATCGAGTCCATCGAAGTAAACGAAGAAATCGCCAAACTCGTCCCCGAAGGCATCAAGGAGCGAAACGAACTACGCAACGGGGCATCCACCGACTACGCTCCCGCCGAATTTCGCGACTCCGACGGACGCACCCCCATCGGATACGACATCGACATCACCAAAGCCCTAGCGCGCGTAATGGGACTGGAAGACGGCACCACCGAACACGCTGAATTCCCCACCATCATCCCCGCCCTTGGCACTAAGTTCGACGTCGGCATCTCCTCCTTCACCATCACCGGTGAACGCCTGGAACAAGTCAACATGATCTCCTACGTACAAGTTGGCTCCTCCTACGCGGTAAAGACCGGCAACCCGAAGAAGTTTGATCCCAATAACGCCTGCGGATCCACCATCGGCGTGCAAACCGGCACCTACCAGCACGACTACGCCAACGAACTTTCAAAGAAGTGCGAAGCCGACGGCAAACCCGCCATCGAAGTAATGCCCCACGACCTAAACACCGACGCCATCACCAAACTAGTTGGTGAACAATACGACGCGGTACTATCAGACTCCACCGTCACCGGCTACGCCATTAGCCGCACCAACGGTGAAATCGAACAAGTAGGCGAAATCATCGAATCCGAACCCCAAGGGGTCGCGGTAGCCAAGGAAGACACAGCCCTAGCTGAAGCCATCCAAAAAGCCATGCAGTACCTCATGGACGAAGGCTACCTAGATAAGATCCTCGCGCAGTACGGAGCCGAAGACGCCGGCCTAAAGACTGCTGAACTCAACCCCGGAAAGTAATTCGCGGTGAACCCCTCCCCCATCGAACTCAATCAGGTGCGCCCGGTGCCAAAACCGGGACGCTGGGTATCAGCCTTCATCGTTGCCCTCCTGGCAGCGGGCGCCCTGTACTCTTTGGCCACTAACCCCAAATACCGTTGGGACATCGTTTGGCAGTGGTTGTTTTCCCGCACCATCATGGTGGGCGTGGGATTCACCCTGCTACTAACCGTCCTGGCTATGGCGGTCGGCACCGTGCTGGCCATCACCATGGCAATTATGCGCCAGTCACCCAACCCCATATTGCGCGGCGTGTCCTGGTTCTACATCTGGTTCTTCCGTGGCACTCCCATCTACACGCAGCTGATCTTTTGGTCCTTGCTGCCCACCCTCTACCCCACGATCCGCATTGGAATACCATTCGGACCGGAATTCACCACCATCCACACTGACGCCATCTTCACCAGCTTCTGGATGGCAGTGGTGGGGCTAAGCCTCAACGAGGGCGCCTACCTGGCAGAAATCATCCGCTCCGGGCTCAATGCGGTAGATAAGGGACAGTGGGAGGCTGCCACCGCCCTGGGCATGCGCCGGCCCCTAATCCTGCGCCGCATTATCCTGCCCCAAGCCATGCGAGTGATCATTCCCCCCATTGGGAATGAAACTATCTCCATGCTCAAGACCACTTCCCTGGTCTCAGCCATCCCCTTTATTTTGGAACTTACCTTCGCCGCTAAAGACAAAGGCCAATCCATGTTCGCCCCGGTACCGCTGCTGATTGACGCAGCGCTATGGTACCTGGCGATCACCTCGGTGCTGATGGTGGGGCAATACTACCTGGAGGCCTATTTCGGCCGCGGTTTTGATGACACTTCAGCGAAGAAACGCCCCAAGAAAGGTCGGCAAGCTGCGATTAACGCTGCCGACACCACTACCGACGATCCCTTCATGGAGGTCACCCCGTGAGTGAAAACCCCACACCCATGGTGAAAATCGCCGGTGTGCATAAGTTCTTCGAGACCAACCACGTGTTGCGTGGTATCGACCTGGAAGTCGCCAGCGGTGAAGTGTGCGTTATCCTTGGGCCTTCCGGTTCCGGTAAATCCACTATTTTGCGTTGCATTAATGGGCTAGAGCAGATCAGTGCCGGCAGGATCTACCTGGACGGCGACCTGCTGGGGATGAAAGAAGTAGAACGTAAAGGCAAAGTCGAACTACACGAACTGACCGACAAGCAGATAGCTAAACAGCGGGCCCGCACCGGAATGGTGTTTCAACGCTTCAACCTCTTCCCCCACATGACGGCCCTTGAAAACGTCATCGAAGCCCCCGTGCGGGTCAAAGGTATCAAGCCTGAGCGCGCTAAAGAACGCGGCCTGGAACTGCTGGAAAAAGTCGGGTTATCAGATCGAGTCGACCACTACCCCAGTCAGCTTTCCGGAGGCCAGCAACAGCGCGTCGCCATAGCTCGGGCCATGGCGATGGAACCGGACCTGATGCTCTTTGATGAGCCGACCTCCGCCCTCGATCCTGAACTGGTAGGTGAGGTTCTCACCGTAATGCGCGACCTAGCGCGCTCCGGTATGACCATGATCGTGGTTACTCACGAAATCGGATTCGCCCGCGAAGTGGCCGACAACGTGGTGTTCATGGACGAGGGCGTAATCGTCGAAAGCGGTCCAGCTGCCCACGTCATTGACAACCCGCAGAACCCGCGCACAGCGCAGTTCTTCTCATCGGTCCTCAAGTGAATCTAAGGTGCCCTGACGCAAACCAGAAACCACCGGTACGCTAGCTAGACCCTGAAGGTCGAAGGACTCAATCGGTTCATCCGACCAAGAAAGAGCCCGCCACTTTTTGCCGTCGGTGCTTTCTAAAACCGTGGTGGTGGCGTTATGCATGGGAAAGTTCGCCACTAACGCCGCCGGCACGTTCTGCGCCAAGGTATTAGCCAGTAGGCGGCAAACCACTCCATGGGCAACTACCACCACGGTGAGGTCGTCTCTATCCGGATACTGCACGCGCGCCGCCTGCACCGCCGCATCCACACCAGCATGCAGACGCGCCAAGGTTTCGTGACCGTCCTCGGCCCCCGGCATACGAGTATCAAGCTGGCCGCTGATCCAGTCAAAAACCACCTGCAGGTACTTTTCCACACTCGGTAGGTCGCTGCGCATTTCCAGATCCCCCGCGATCACCTCCCGCAAACGCTCATCCAACTGCGGGGTGAGGTTGAAACGCTCCAGCAGTGGTTGCGCAGTTTGCCGCGTGCGGGTAAGAGGAGAAACCGCCACCAAGTCAGGTTCCGACCCCACAATGGAGTCCCAATTACGCGCCAATGCCTGGGCCTGGGAGGTTCCGACCTCATCTAACGGCGCTCCCGGCAGCGCGGTATCTAAAGCCCGCACCACGTTTGAGGGGGTCTGTCCATGGCGAACCAGCACTAGGCGCATCGGTATCTAAACTCCTTAAAGCGATTGGATGAAGGATTCATACAGGCTACGAGCGCGGCGACTGCGTTTGCGCCACAACTCCACAACTTGACCATAGTCACCCGCGGGGTAGCCAAGCAAGGCAGCAACTTTTCTGCCTCCTTGCCCGCCGCGCATCAGCACATCACGGTAGCGCCCCTGGTCCAGGGCCAGCATATTCGCGCTGCGGATCTCACTGGCAAGTATCCACGCCTGCTGCAACCAGCGTCCGGTGTGAGCATCCAACGCCCCCACCTCCACAGCGGCACGCAAAGCTGGGATCGTACCGGTAACACGCAAGGATTCTTCCGTGCGTGCCAACTGCAGCTGACACAGTTGCGCCACCCACTCCACGTCGCTGATACCACCCGGACCGAGCTTAAGATGCTCACTGGGTTTGACGCCTCGCGGTAGGCGCTCAGACTCCATCCGCGCCTTCAGCAGGCGTATGTCTTTGAGCATCGAGGCCGTCAACTCGGTGCCGTAACGCACCTGGTTAATCTGCTCCATCAGCTGCATAACCACCGGGCTATCGCCCACCGTCCGCGCCCGCAACAGGGCTTGCTTTTCCCAAGTCTGGGCCCAGCGATGCCAGTAGTCGGTGTACCCGGCGACAGTGCGCGCCAGCGGTCCGTTGCGTCCTTCCGGTCGCAACGCCAAGTCCAGTTCGATTCCCGGCCGCGCCCCGCAGCCAGCCACCAGCGCGGTGACTCGCTGCACTACCTGCTGTGCCACCTGGGCGGCATCGTTTTCCTCCATATTCCCCGGATCGTAAACGGCGATTACGTCCGCGTCAGAACCGTAGCTAAGCTCCTGGCCACCGTAGCGGCCCATGGCAACAAATCCTAGGTCGAATCCGGCCTGCACCCCGGTTTCTTTAAGCGCAATACGAGTGGCGGCCGCTAGCACCAGGTCAGTAGCGGTCGTTAAACCCTGGGCAGTGCGGCCCACCTCCACCCCGAGTGTGCAATCCGCCAACGCGGCGCGAGTTAGTTGTCTTTGCCGCAGCTGCAGTAGCGGCTCAATTGCGGCCTGAGTTTGTTCGTAGCGTTCCTCAATCGCCTGGGCCTGGCTGGCGATTAACTCTACGTCGAAGCGCGCCAAAGAACTGGGATCGTCTAACCATTTGACGGCCTCGGGGTTAGCCATCAATAGGCGTTCAGTTAGCACCGAGTTAGGTAAGATCTTGCAAAGGTTGCGAGCCGCCACCGCGGAGTCACGCAGCAGCGCCAAGTACCAGTGGGAAGATCCAATCGCATCTGAAAGTCGCCGGAAAGCTAGCAGCCCGGCGTCCGGGTCGGCGCCTTGGGCGAGCCACCCCAGTAGCACTGGCAGTAGGTGGCGTTGAATGGTGGCGCGCCGGGATGTGCCTTGCGCTAGGGATTGTAGGTGTTGGCGCGCGCCCCGCGGATCTTGGTAGCCGGCAGCTAGCAGCCGGTCTGTGAGGGCTTGAGAATCAAACATTAATACCGCGGTGGGGCTTAGATTAGCGGTGGCTTCCACCAGCGGCCGGAAGAAGATAGATTCGTGCAGTTGGCGCACTTGGGAACGCACATCCCGTAAGCTTTCCGCCACGTCCTCAGCCAGTGGGTAGCGGCGAGTGTCGATGCTGCGTCCCAGGCGTCGAAGCTGGTTATCGGCGGTGGGAAGCAGGTGGGTGCGCCTCATTGCCACGAGTTGCAAGGAGTGTTCCACCACCCGTAAGAAGGTGTAAGCATCAGTCAGCACCCTGGCATCTGTGCGCGCCACGTACCCACCGGCAGCGAGGGATTCAATCGCTGCCAACGTGTTACGAGGACGTACCGTGGGGTCGGTGCGCCCGTGCACTAGTTGCAACAGTTGTACCGTGAACTCTACGTCCCGCAGGCCGCCTGCACCCAGTTTGAGGTTGCGTTCCTTTTGTCCCGCCGGCAGGTGGGATTCCACTTGCTTGCGCATGGCACGCACGTCGTCGACGAATCCTGGCTTGCTCGCGGCTTCCCACACCAGGGGTTCAACCAGTTGTAGGAACTGTGTTCCCAACTGGTGGTTACCGGCGGCTGGGCGCGCTTTCAAAAGTGCGTGGAACTCCCAACCGCGAGCCCAGTTGCGGTAGTAGCTGGCGCAGGCTGATAGGGTGCGCACTAGCTGGCCGTCTTTACCTTCGGGGCGTAGCGCAGTATCGATCGGCCACAGCGGTGGTTCACTTCCCGGCCCTGACACTACGGTGCTTAAAGCATTAGCCACCGCGGTGTAAAACTGAGTGTGCTCACTTGCCCTGGTGGGGTCTGCAGCGGTGGTTTCTTCCCCGGTTTGGTCAGGTAGGACGTAGATAAGGTCAACGTCGGAGATGTAGTTGATTTCCTGCCCGCCGGTTTTACCCATGGCAATGACACTAAGCAGGTTTGCTTCCACCTCACCGCGACAGTGACCGCTATCGCGCACCTGCCGCTGAGCTAGTTCTAACGCCAGTTCAATAGTGGCATCAACCAAATCTGTTAGTTGGGTGCTGACCTGCTGCAAGCTCCCCGCCCGCCCGCGCCCGGTCAGTTCCTGGCTTTGCGCACCTGCCGGTGAAGTTAGGTCTTTGGCTGCGATTAGGATCACAGCGCGCCAATACGCTGCTCGCAAGCCCGCGCAGTCGAATCCGCTGCCGGCCTTACCGGCACACTCATAGGCGGAGTTAGGAACGCTTGCGTGCAGTGCGATAGAAGTTTTCGAACTGTCCTGCGCTGCGGTTAGCTCGCTAGCCAGCGTGCGCAGCCAGTTAATCATCTGCTCCGGTGCAGGCGGTGGCTCCCAATCCCCTGTCGATACCGGCCGCCCCGCTGGCAGGTCAGAGTCGATTTGAAGGCACCACGCAGGATTCTTAACTAAGTACTCTCCCAGGGCTTGAGATGCCCCTAAAACCGCCAGTAGACGCCCTCGCCGCGCCCCGTCACCTAAGACCTGCCCCAGCACCTGCGCGTCCGCTTCCGCTAACCGCAGTGCCAGCAAACACGCCGCATCCGGGTCAGCCACATCGCTAAACCACGGCAACAGGCCCTCCCAGCTACCGGCCAACCCCAAGGTCGCATGCAGCTGCTGCACGTGCTCAACCGCCCGTTGAGGCTGGGCAAAACCAGCTTTTATGGCCGCTGAAACCGCTGAAACCGGGCGAGACATAGCGAACCTACTGCAGGTGGATGGAGCGGCGCAGCTCCCACGGAGTTACCTGGGCGCGGTACTGACGCCACTCCTGTTGCTTCTCGCGCAATACGTAGTCGAACACTTCCTCCCCCAGGGCTTTCGCGACCAGTTCGGAAGCGCGCATGGCCTCCACCGCGTCCTTCAACGAGTGCGGCAAAGCCGAAAAGCCAAGAGCCTGGCGTTCCGCGTCAGAAAGGTCCCAGACATTATCTTCAGCTTCATCGGGCAGGTCATATTTACCTTCGATCCCCGCCAGCCCCGCAGAAATGAGCACCGCCAACGCCAAATACGGGTTGGCCGCCGAATCCACCCCGCGGTATTCCACCCGGGCGGACTTGCCTTTATCCGGCTTATACAGGGGAACGCGCACCAAAGCGGAGCGGTTGTTGTGCGCCCAGCACACGTAGCTGGGGGCTTCTCCCCCACCCCATAGCCGCTTGTAGGAGTTAACGTGCTGGTTCACCACCGCGCAGATTTCGTGGGCGTGACGCAGCAAACCAGCGATGAAACGCCTTCCGGTAACCGACAGCTGGTATTGGCCGGCGGCATCAAAGAAAGCATTGGTATTGCCTTCGAATAGGGACAGATGAGTGTGCATGCCAGAGCCGGGGTATTCGATGAAAGGCTTAGGCATGAAGGTGGCGATCTGATCTTGCCCGAGGGCGATCTCCTCCACCACGGTACGCAGCGTCATAATGTTGTCGGCAGCGCGCAGAGCATCGGTGGCACGAAGGTCGATTTCGTTTTGACCCGGGCCGCCCTCGTGGTGGGAAAACTCCACCGAAATCCCCATATCTTCCAGGGTGCGTACGGCGCGGCGACGAAAATCATTCCCCCCGCCGCGAGCCACGTGATCGAAGTAACCGCCGCGGTCAACCGGCTCGATCTTAGTGGGGTCGTCAGTGGGTTTTAACAGGTAGAACTCCACTTCCGGGTGCACCATTACCGTGAACCCGGCAGCGCGGGCGCGTTCTAGAACGCGTTCCAATACTCCGCGGGGGTCGGATTTAGATGGCGCCCCATCGGGGGTGAGGACGTCGCAGAACATGCGCGCCACGGGTTCGTCCCCGGAGCGGTGCGGAAGTATCGCGAAGGTGGACGGATCGGGGCGTAGCAGCATGTCGGATTCGAAAACGCGAGTGAACCCTTCGATGGCGGACCCATCGAAGCCCAGTCCTTCTTTGAAAGCTGATTCCAACTCCCCCGGGTCGATGGCGATGGCTTTCAACACGCCGGAAACGTCAGTGAACCACAGGCGAATGAACCTGATGTCGCGTTCAGCTATTTGCCTCAATACGTTTTCTTGCTGCTCATCCAACATTTCGTTTCCCTAACCCGTTTCACTTGTTGCCCGGGGCTTTCCCGGGCAACAGCGTGTAACTACTTGTCATCGTCACCGGAAAACCCGGTGCTGATTGATTTCAAGGCGGCGGTGAGTTCGGTCGGCACCACCCACACCTTGGAGCCTTCCCCTTCCGACAGCTGTGGCAGCATCTCTAGATACTTGTAGGCCAGCAACTTCGGATCCGGGTTACCTTCGTGGATGGAGTGGAAAACCGTGGTGATGGCTTTGGCTTCACCTTCGGCTTCCAGCACTTTCGCTCGCGCCACGCCCTCGGCCCGCAGTACGCGCGATTGCTTCTCACCTTCGGCTTCCAGGATCTGTGACTGGCGCACGCCTTCGGCTTTCAAAATAGCGGCGCGCTTGTCGCGTTCTGCCCGCAGCTGCTGTTCCATGGCCTGCTGGATTGACGGCGGCGGGTCGATGGCTTTGAGTTCCACCCGGTTAACGCGGATCCCCCAACGTCCGGTGGCTTCATCCAGCACTCCGCGCAGCTGTCCGTTGATCTGGTCGCGTGAGGTCAGTGTTTGTTCTAAGTCCATGGCGCCGATAACGTTACGCAAGGTAGTTACCGTTAGCTGCTCAATGGCTTGAATGTAGTTCGCGATTTCGTAGGTGACAGCCTTCGGATCGGTCACCTGGTAGTAGATTACCGAGTCAATGGAAACCACGACGTTATCGGCGGTAATGACCGGCTGCGGGGGGAAGGAGGTGACTTGTTCACGCAAATCTACCTGCGCCGCTACCCGGTCAATGAATGGCACGATTACGTGCAAACCGGCGTACATGATGGAGCTGAACTTACCTAGGCGTTCAATCACCAGGGCGCGTGATTGCGGAACGATCCGCACCGCCCTCACCAAGGTGATGACTGCGAAGGCAACCAGTAGCAGCATGAAAATAATGGAAAAGTCAGGTAATGGCATTTCGCCTCCTTCTTATTTAACGAAACTAGCGGTCCGCCGCTGGGCGCAAGCGCGGACTCAGTGCGGTGAGGGAGTTGAGCAGTCAGCGTCGCTGGCAACCACGGCGGTAGCGCCATCTATCTCAACCACGGTTACCGTTGTGCCCACGGCCAGCGCGGTGTTGGCATCGGCATGCTGTAGGCGAGCTGTCCAGATTTCCCCACTAAGGCGCACTAAACCACCTGAAGCGGTGAGGGTTTTAGTAACTGTCGCTGTCTGCCCCACCAGGGCTTGAGCGTTGGTTTTAATGTCGGGCGTCTTACGTTGTAGGAAGCTTTTCGCCCAGGGCCGCACGAAGATTAGCAGCACAATGGATACCACCGCGAAAACCCCGGCTTGGCCGGCCAGTCCCAATCCCGCTAACTGGCTCACGCCGGCCGCTGCTGCCCCTCCAGCAAACATGAGGAAAATAAGATCCGCAGTTGCAACCTCTACCCCCGCTAGCGCGAGGGCGATTATTAGCCACCACCAAATACTCATTCTTCCTCCTTCTTGTCGCCAGTTACAGCTGGGTGGAGATATCCGCCTCGCCTATTGCGCGCGCCGACCAGCGTCCCTCCACCAAGCTCACTTTCAACGGCAGCCCAAAGGTGGAAGAGACCACGTCATCTACCAGCACGTCCTCGATCGGGCCGGAGCTAACAATCGCACCTTCGTTCATCAGTGCCGCGTGGGTGAAGCCGCGCGGAATTTCCTCCACGTGGTGGGTCACCAAGATCAGCGCCGGGGCGCGCTTGTCGGCGGCGATCTCTTCAAGTGCCAGCATCAAAAGTTCGCGTGCCCCCAGATCCAGGCCGGCGGTGGGTTCATCCAGTATCAGTATCTGCGGGTCCGTCATCAGGGCGCGCGCAATGTGAACGCGTTGGGTTTCCCCTTCCGACAGGGTACGCAACTGTCGCGGCGCAAGGTGAGCGATACCGAAGATATGCAGCAGGTCGTGGGCTCGCTGCAGGTCAGTGTCTTCGTATTCCTCTCGCCCGCGCACCGAGCGACCGTAGAGCACCGACATGAGGGCGTCAATAACTGGCTGGTCACCAGGTAGCAGGGCGCGTTCGGCTGCGGACGCGATGCCAACAACTGTGCGTAGTTCGCTTAGGTCAACGCGTCCGAGCCGATAGTTCAATACCTTCGCGGTAGCGGGAGTGTCTTGCCGGTAGGACGGGAACACCCGCCCTGTCAGCATCTGCACCAAGGTTGTCTTACCGGCTCCGTTCGGCCCTAAGATAACCCAGTTTTCGCCGGGTCTAACGGTCCAATCAAGGTCCTTTACGATAGGGCGCCCTTGCCGGCGGACTTCAACGTTTGCTAGTTCAACTACGTTCTTTCCTTGGTCCATGCTCCCATCATATATCCCACTAGGCTCCGGCGAGGATATCACCGTAGAGCTTCACGGTTTCTTCCCCGATCTTCTTCCAGGTGAACTGTTCTTCAGCGCGTTTACGTCCCGCCTGCCCCATCTTCTTCGCCAGCGATTCATCTTGGAGCACACGGGTTAGGCGTTCAGCCAGGTCGCTTTCGAATTTCTCCGGGTTCAGTGGGGTTCCCGATCCGTCGGTCTTTTGCTCGATGGGTACGAGGAAGCCGGTTTCTCCATCGACAATCACGTCGGGAATACCTCCGGTAGCGGTGCCCACCACGGGCAGGCCCACTGCCATGGCTTCCAGGTTCACGATTCCCAGTGGCTCGTAGATGGAGGGCGTGACGAACACGGTGGCGGCATCCAGTACCCCTACCAGTTCCGGTCGCGGCAGCATTTCGGTAATGAAGTGCACGTGGTCGCGTTCGCTGCGTAGTTCCTCAATCAGCCCTTCTACTTCCCTCTTGATTCCGGGCGTGTCGGGAGCTCCCGCGCACAGCACAATCTGAGTGTCTTGCGGGACTTGCCGCAGGGCGCGCAGCAGGTGCGGTAGTCCCTTTTGCCGGGTGATACGCCCAACGAACACCACGGTAGGTAGGTCCGGGTCGATCCCATAGCGGGCGAGGACGGAGGCGGCGATTTCCTTTTCTTCCGCGGTTTCAGGGGCGGCCCAGTCAGCTAGGTCGATCCCGTTGTGGACGACGTGGACTTTCTCCGGGTTGATGCTGGGGTAGGCGCGCAGGATGTCATCGCGCATACCGTGAGATACCGCGATGATTCCGTCGGCTCCTTCGTAGGCGGTTTTTTCCGCGTACGACGATAGCCGGTATCCCCCGCCGAGTTGTTCGGCTTTCCAGGGGCGCAGCGGTTCCAGGGAGTGGGCGGAGATTACGTGCGGCACGTCGTGCAGCAGGTGCGCCCAGTGGCCTGCCATGTTGGCGTACCAGGTGTGGGAGTGCACCAGGTCGGTGCCTTCAGCTCCCTGCGCCATCAGTAGGTCCACGCCGAGTGTCTGCAGCGCCGGGTTGGCCTCAGCGAGGGCGGGAAGGTTGCTGTATCCGGTGACGCCTTCGTCTGCTCCGGGCTGGCCGGGTTCGCGCGGTCCGTCGAAGGCGTGGACGCGAACGTCTATGAGTTCACGCAGTACCCGGGCCAGTTCGTTTACGTGTACACCGGCTCCGCCGTAGATGTGTGGGGGGTATTCGCGGGTGAGTAGATCGACGCGCATAATCGCCTTCCTGGGGTGGTTTTGTGGAAAAACTGTCTATGTACTTAACGGTAGCTGACTCAATGACACCACGAGAGGGGTTCATCACAGTTATTCTGGGATTATGAGCACACCAAGAGTATTAGCAATAGTCCTGGCAGGTGGCGAAGGTAAACGCCTCATGCCGTTAACCAACGATCGTGCGAAGCCGGCGGTACCCTTCGGGGGGCATTTCCGCCTGATTGACTTCGCGCTTTCCAATATCGTTAACTCCGGTTATTTGCGTGTGGTGGTACTGACGCAGTACAAGTCGCACTCACTTGACCGGCACGTCACTAAGACGTGGCGCATGTCGACTCTTTTAGGTAACTACGTGGCTCCGGTTCCCGCGCAGCAGCGTCGCGGACCGCACTGGTACCTGGGTTCGGCAGATGCGATCTACCAGTCTTTGAACATCGTTGACGATGAGCGCCCCGACTACGTGGTGATTGTCGGCGCTGACAATATTTACCGCATGGATTTCTCCCAGATGGTTGACCACCACATTGAATCCGGTTTGCCTTGTACGGTTGCCGGTATCCGCCAGCCACTGGAGTTGTCTTCGTCCTTCGGTGTTATTCGCGCTGAAAATGGCCGGATTTTGGAGTTCTTGGAAAAGCCCGAGACCACTGAGGGCCTTCCCGACGATCCGAATTCTTTCCTGGCATCCATGGGGAACTACGTGTTCACCACCGAAGCCTTGGTTAAGGCCTTGCGTGAGGATGCCGCTAACGAAGATTCCAAGCACGACATGGGTGGCAACATTGTTCCCTGGTTCGTGGAAAACGGTGGCTGCGGTGTCTACGACTTCATCGCCAACGAAGTTCCGGGTTCCTCTGAGCGTGACCGTGACTACTGGCGTGACGTTGGTACGTTGGATGCTTTCTACGAAGCCAATATGGATTTGATTTCGGTTCACCCGATCTTCAACCTGTACAACCTGTCGTGGCCGACGCTGACCCAGATTCCCGGGTACTTGCCTCCGGCGAAGTTCGTCTACGGTGACGCGGGCACGCGCATGGGGCACGCGATTGACTCCCTCATTTCCCCCGGAGTGATTGTTTCCGGTGGTGAAGTGGTGCGTTCGGTGCTGTCCCCGGGCGTATATGTCCACTCTTGGGCGAAGGTGGTTGACTCGGTGCTGATGGATGGTTGCCGGGTCGGTCGTAACGCGGTGGTGTCGAAGGCGATTTTGGATAAGAATGTCGTCATCGGCGAGGGCGTCGAGATCGGGTTGGACTTAGAACTCGACCGTTCCCGTGGCCTGACGGTGACCGAGTCCGGTATCACCGTGGTTCCGAAGGGAATGCAGATCCTTAAGTAGCGAGTTTCCCCATTAGTTAGGGCCTGGGCAGTTCACCTGCCCAGGCCCTTGAAGTATTCCAGTAGCGACGTTTCGTCAGCGTTGCCGGTCGTTCCACAGCCGTTCTTGACGTTCCATGAATGACTCAGTGCGCCCGGCGGGGGGAATCTCATCTTCGTAGACTGCGGTTTCTGATCGCGACAGGGCGTAGAGTACGCCGCCGAGCATCAACCCGAATCCGGCGATGCCAACCAGGATAGTCATCCATAGTTGAGGTAGGGAGATCCCCATCAGCATAACGATTTGCCCCACTACCAGGGCGGTGCCGCCTACCGCTATGCGGCGCGGTGATCGGCGCTGACGTAGTGTTGGCGCGGAGGTTGCCCGCTGCCGTTGCGAGGACGCCATGGTGCTGGCAAAGCGCGGATCTTCCCGACGCAGCTCTTGCTCCATTTGTTCCAAGATGGCGCGCTCTTCATCGGATAATGGCATCTTCTTCGCCTCCTTGCTTTGCGCTCACGGGGCCTTGGCCCTACGGACGATTCCTAAGTGGTATCCAAGTGCAGTAGGTTACACACTTAAATCTAGTTTAGAGCTCTTGGTGGATTTTTCCTATTTTTGTCCGCGTTGCCCACTGCCTGGCAGCAAACTCGCCGGTCCGATGGCTTGCTGACCGAAACGCTGCTGTATGCGGTCCATCGCCCGCTCGGCGCTGACGCTGTCACCGTCCTCGTCCAATGCCACTGCCACCCCGGCGGCGCGCGACTGCAGGTTTTCCACCCGCACTCCCACCAGCCGCACTCCGGTGCGCGGTATCCCGTAGCGACGCAGCAGCTCCATCGCCCGCCCGGCGACCACCTGCCCGGAATCGGTGGGGCCGGGTAGCGTAACGGAGCGGGTTACGGTGGTGAAGTCACCCGAGCGCACCTTAATCCCCACGGTCCACCCCACCATTTGGCGTTTACGTAGCCGCCGCGCACAGTCGTGGGACTGCGCAAGAATCACGGGCGCCAACTGTTCCACGGTAGTGAGGTTGGTGGCGAAGGTTTCCTCTGCTCCCACCGATTTTTCCACTCTCACAGTTGTCACCCGGCGCCGGTCAACGCCATTGGCAACTTCACGCAAGTGGTGGGCGGCTGCTACCCCCAGCAGGGATTGCAATCGCGATAGAGGCACCGCCGCTAGTTCCGCTACGGTTTCAACTCCCGCGGTTTCCAGTACCTGCCGGGTGCGTCCTCCCACTCCCGGCAGCGCCCCCACCGGCAGGCAGTGTAAGAACTCCACGGTTTTACTGGCAGGCACCAACAGCATCCCGTCAGGCTTGGCGTGGGAGGAAGCTATCTTCGCCACCGTTTTAGACTCCCCTATCCCCACCGAGGCGGGAAGCCCAAGTTCGCGGTGAATACGAGCGCGTATCATGGTCGCTATCTTGCTTGGCCGCCCCAGGTGCAAGCGCGCGCCGGAGACATCCAAATAGGCCTCATCGATGCTTACTACTTCCACCTGCGGGGTGAAGGACCGCAGGATTTCCATGACCTTGGCTGAGTATTCACGGTAGGCTTCCCGGTGGCTGGCAACCACCAGCGCGTGCGGGGCGAGGCGGCGGGCTCTCAGGATCGGCATCCCTGCGCTCACCCCGAGGGCGCGCACGTCGTAGGTGGCGGAGGTTACTACCGACCGGTCGGACTTGCCGCCCACGATCAGGGGGCGGTCACGCAACGTGGGATCGAGGGCGATTTCGACGCTGGCGAAGAATGAGTCCATGTCCACGTGCAGGATGTGGGCACCGCTATCGTCTTCGCCCCAGTTGCGGCGAGCGGCGTTAGTGCGCGGTGAGGTCGACATGGCAGGTTCAGATTTCGCTTCCCTTAAATGGTGTTGATACCGTTCATCCTATGGCGAAACGACGTGGCAAGCACCCTCGTTCGAAGGGCGCTGAGGACCAGCTGAGGCTTTACGACGGTGTGCAGGTAGATGTGGGTGACACTACCTTGACGGTGCGAGTGGATCAGCAGCGGGCCACGATTTTCTTGGGTGATTATGAGTCTTCTGCCATTAACCTGGCTGATCCGGGGGATTTGGATTTTGAGTACATGCAGCAGATGACTGCGGTGGTTGATGGTTTCTTTCCGCGCCCGCAGGCTTTGCGCGCACTGCATTTGGGTGGCTGCGGGTGTTCACTGGCGTGGGCGTGGGAAACTCACCGTCCCGGTTCGAACCAGGTAGCGGTGGAGATCAATCCCGCGATTGCTGATGCCTGTCGCCAACTATTTGACCTGCCGCGCTCACCCAGGTTGCGAATTCGGGTTGAGGACGCTGCCAGCGCGGTGGCTGCGATTGCTCCGCAGTCGATGGATGTGGTGGTGCGGGACGTGTTTGCTGGGGCGCAGACCCCCAGGCAGGTGCGGACCTTGGATTTCTTTAACCATTGCCGCCGGGTGCTGCGCCCCCAGGGGGTGTTGGTGGCCAACATTGGGCACGGTAAGGGGTTGGATGCGCGCGTTGATTGCGCTGCGGTGACTTCCCTGTTCCGCAGTTGTTGGCTGATCGGTGAGGGGAAGGTGCTTTCCAACGGTAGGCGCGGGAACCTGGTGTTGGTTGCCACCAACCGCCCTGAGGTGAGCCAAGCGTGGGATGAGGCCACGCGCGGACTGCGGCGCCTGCCGTTCCCGGTGCGAGTTTTGAGCGGCGCTGATTTGAAACGTTGGATTGGCAGCACGGCGGCTTTGGTGTCGACTCCGGCCCAGGATTTACCTGCTGATACCAGCGCGTAGCCTGCCACGCCAGGCTTCTTCCTGAGGTCGCTGCACTGGCGCGGTCACTAAACTCGCTCAGCCAGCACACGCCCCTACTGCCAGCCGCGTGGCCGTTACCTGGCCACTCGGGGCAGCTAATTCACTAATTTACGGCTGGGTTTGCCCGTGGTTTGGCTTGTCTTCATCTTCCCCGCCGCTGGCACCATCACGGTTGTCGGGTAGTTGCGGGGCTTGCTCGGCGACTTCCCAAGGCCGAGGCTTGCGGTGACGAGCGCGGTGCTTGGCCGGTCCAGCGCTGTTGGCAGCATCGGGCCTAACCACAGTCTGACCCGATGGGCCTTCCCCATCTTCGTCCAAAATATCTTCCGCGCGCGCCAGGTATCGTTCGATGGTTGCCGCCAGGGCATCGGTGTCGATATTGGTGTCGCCGAACTTCGCACTCGCCCCGTCTTCTCCGCGAGCGATCTGGGCAAAGTCCCGGGCGAAGCTTTCCCCCGATTGTGTGGGGTCGGCGTTGCCTGCGGATTTGAGTGCCTCGATGCGCTCATCGAAGTGCTGTTCTAGTCCTTCGACCAGGGTTGCTAGTTCTTCGTTGTTTTCGACTGATTCTTCTAAAGACCGATCCATCGCTTGGGTGCCTGCAACGATGTTGCCCATGGGTAGGGATAGTTCCAGTGTTGACCCCATGCGGTTAAGTAGCGCCAGGGTGGCTTGGGGGTAGTCCATGCCGGACATGTAGAAGGGCACGGCCGCTAGGAAGGTGATTCCGTCTATGCCTTGGGAGGCGAGCCAGAAGTGCAGGAAAGTATTTGCTGACGCTGGCAAACGCAGGTCCTCCCCCATGTCGGTTTGCCCTTGGGTTAGTTCCCTGTCGGTTGACTGCACGTGCACCAGGGTGGGGCGGGTGTGCGGAATGGTGGCGGGCATGCCTTTGAGGGAGACGCATACTTCCACTCCGGCGGCCTGCGCGAAGTCCGCCACCGCGTGGGAGAAGCGTTGCCATTTGGTGTCGGGCTCAGGTCCGTGCAGGATCAGGATCGGCAGTCCGGCATCGTCGTGTACCAGGTCGAGGGCGATTTCTGGGGTTTCCATGTCCACTACCGTCCAGTTCTCTACCGTGAGGATCGGGCGGTGGGAGCGGTAGTCGATGAGCATGTCGGTGTCGAAGGTCGCGACCCTCTGGCTGGGAAGGGATGCGAGTAGTTGTTCTACCGCGAGTCCACCGGCGTTCCCGGCGTCGGTGGCGCCATACAGGTGGCATAGGAGTATGGGCGCGTGGTAGTTGACGTTGGTGTCGATTTCTAAAAGTTCGCTCGGGTGCATGGCTTCCTCCTCCCGGTGTGCGGTTGTGGCGGGCTGGTACTGCCGCTCGATTCTACTCTATGTTGATTTGCGCTTGCTGGCACGTCCACGCCTGGCGTGGCAGTTGCCCGGTACGGATGCTTATTGGCCGGTGATAGGTGATAATTGATACTCGATTGTTTCCCGGTCGTTACTGACCGCGCTGAAGGTAGGGATGAACAGTGGGCGAAAGTGAAGCTCGGCTTGAGCGTGAGATTGCCAATGAGCAAGCTTATGTCGATCGTGCCTACCGGATCTTAGATGACTATCGCCGCCGGTACCGGGAACGTCAAAAGGATGCGCATGCTTCGAAGTGGCGCAACACTCCCCAGGCTTTAACTGAGCGTGATGCTTTGTCCGCCCATTGGGGCGATGAGGCGCAGCGCCTGGAGAACGTCGGCGATCGCCTGGTTTTCGGGCGCATTGATGATACTTCGGGTGAGAGTCTTTACGTGGGTCGCATTGGTTTGCGCGACCATGATGGCGAGCAGTTCTTAATTGATTGGCGCGCTCCGGCTGCGCGTCCTTTTTACCAGGCTACGGGCGCTCACCCGCAGGGGGTGCGTCGGCGCCGTCACATTCAAACTCGTCTACGCCAGGTTGTGGGCATTGAGGACGAGTTACTTGATGCTCAAGCTCCCACCGATGGTTTGGTATTCCAAGGTGAGGGCGCCTTAATGGCGGCTTTGACCCAGGCCCGCGATGGTTTCATGGGCGATATTGTTTCAACTATTCAACGCGAACAAGATGAGATTATTCGCCGCGATGGTGATGGTTTGATTGTGCTTCAAGGCGGTCCGGGTACGGGCAAGACCGCGGTGGCACTGCACCGGGCGGCTTACTTGCTGTATGCGGAGCGCTCGCGGCTGGAAAACTCCGGTGTGCTAATCGTCGGTCCTTCTCAGATTTTCTTACATTACATTGACAAGGTGCTTCCGTCCCTGGGGGAAACCGGGGTGGTTTCCACCACGATGGCTGACTTAGTTCCCGGATATCACGCTAGTTCCCGTGAGAGTGAGCGGGTGCGCGAGATTAAGGGGCGTTTGGTGTGGGTAGATATCATTGCCCGCGCGGTGCGTAGTTTTGAACGTGGGGACGAGGACGTGAAGTTGCGTGTCATGTCCACTGACGTTTTCTTGCGGGCTAGTGATTTCGCTGCGGCGCGCGCTCGCGCTCGCCGTAGCGGTAAACGCCATAATGAGGTGTGGGAGTCATTCGCGATTGAGCTTATGAATGTGTTGGCTGCCCAGTTGGATGAAGCCAATAATGAACACCACGAACTTGAGTGGTATTTCAGTTACATTCGCGCCAGTAAGGAAGCCCAGCGGGCGATTAACTTGGCGTGGCTGCCGGTGAGTGCGGGATTCGTCCTCAATAAGTTGTTGTCGAATCCGGATTTCCTAGCTAAGTGCGCTCCCGAGCTCAGTGCCCAAGATCGCCAGGCGCTGATGCGCCCCGCCAACAGTGCTTGGACAGATGCTGATATTTTGCTTTTAGATGAGCTAGAGGAGGCGCTCGGCCCGCTTCCGAATGCTTCCACGGGCAGCCGCCGGCTCGGCGCTATGCGGGCTCGGGAGGAAGACGCGGCCCGCGCGGCGATTGATGCCCTTGACTTAGGTGGTGGCCTAGTTAGCGCGCAGATGTTGGCTGAGCGCGCCCGTGAACAAGGTAGTGAGGTTACTTTAGCTGATCGCGCTATGCGGGATCGGGAGTGGGCTTACGGGCACATCATTGTTGACGAGGCACAAGAGCTCACTGCCCTGGCTTGGCATTGTTTACTGCGTCGTTGCCCCTCGCGTTCTTTCACGGTGTGCGGTGATTTGGATCAGTTCTCGGGTTCGCGCGCCCTGCGCAGCTGGGAGCAGATCCTAGGCCCAGCCAATCGGGCTTTGGTGGCGCAAACGGTGTTAACGGTTTCCTACCGCACTCCCGGGCAGATCTTAAGACGCGCCCAGCAGTATTTGAGCGATCGCGGACTGGCGCCGGCCTACCCGTTGGTGGCAGCGCGTGAGGGCGTGGACACCTACCGGGTGACGGCGGGTTCCCCAGTGGCTGAGGACCTGTACCGCAAGGTGGAGGAGGCGTTAGAGGAAGAATGCCGTGATTTGGATACTGCCTTAGGGGCAGGCCAGGGCCGTATTGCTGTTATTGCTAGCAGTGAGTGGGCACGTGAACTCGCTAAGATTGAGGGGTCGAAGTGGGGGCAAGCGCACGGTCAGTCACTAACCCAGCGGGTAGTGTATTTGACCGCGGCCGCTTGTAAGGGGCTGGAGTTTGACGTGGTTATTTTGGTTGATCCCACCCAGATCGGTCAGGATCGTGCGGGGGATTTGTACGTGGCGATGACCCGGCCGACGCGACGTTTGCACGTGGTTTCGGTGGGGGAATTACCGCCAGCCTTACAGTTAAATGATTGATCTTGTCCGCTATTAGGACGTAACCGCCATCTGGGTGTATCACCACTTGGGAAGCATCGTCTAACGGTATAGTTGGTCTGCCAACATAGGGGCTATGACACGCGCTCTACTACTTGAAGATCCCCATACCGATGCGGATAAGATTTTTGCCGCTCAAGGCATTGAAGTTATCCGCCACCACGGGGCCCTCGATGAAGATGAACTTATTTCCGCCCTGGAGGGTGTAAATATCGTAGGTATTCGCTCTAAGACGAACCTGACGAAGAAGGTGTTTGACGCTCATCCCCAGTTGCGAGCAGTGGGTGCTTTCTGCATTGGAACGAACCAGATCGACCTCGCGGCCGCCACTTCTTCAGGTGTTGCCGTGTTTAACGCTCCCTATTCCAACACCCGCTCGGTGGTGGAGCTGGCGATCGCAGAAATCATCGCCCTCACCCGTCGTTTAACGGTGCGTAACTCTAAACTTCACCGTGGAATCTGGGACAAGTCAGCTGCCGGTTCTCACGAGGTGCGCGGTCGTACTCTGGGTATCGTTGGCTATGGCAATATCGGCACCCAGCTTTCGGTCCTAGCTGAAGCCCTAGGCATGCAGGTGGTTTTCTACGACATTGCTGAGCGTCTGGCCCTGGGCAATGCCCGCCGGGTGGCGACTTTGGAAGAGCTGCTGGCGATTTCTGACATCGTTTCCCTCCACGTCGATGGCGCTGCCACTAACCAGTCCCTTTTCGGTGCAAAACAGTTCGCCGCCATGAAGCCTGGTTCATTGTTTATCAACCTATCCCGCGGTTTCGTAACCGACTTGGAGGCCCTGTCTGCCGCCTTAGAGTCCGGCCACATTGCCGGTGCTGCGGTTGATGTGTTCCCCACTGAGCCGAAGCAAAATGGTGATCCGTTTGATTCGCCGTTGGTGGGTATGGAGAATGTGATTCTAACTCCCCACGTTGGTGGCTCCACCATGGAAGCGCAGATTGATATTGCTCATTTCGTGGCGGCGAAACTGTGTGACTATGAGCGCGCAGCCACCACTGAGATGTCTGTGAACCTTCCGAACTTGGTGTTACAACCAACCGACACGTCCCGTTTCCGTTTGGCGTTGATTCACCGCAATACCCCCGGTGTGTTGGCTACCCTTAACCAGTTGTTTGCCACCTATGGCGCCAACATTGATGGGCAGATCCTGTCCACCATTGAAGACACCGGGTATGTGCTTACCGATCTGTCCACTCCCCTGCCTGAGTCGGCTTTGGAAGCTATTGGCAAGCTCGATGAGATTATCCGCATGCGGGTGGTGGAACGAACCAGCCCGATTCCAAGCTAGGGTTTAGTTCCGATTTACTTCTGCTGCCGGGCGCGTTTTAAACTGCCCGGCAGCAGTTTTAAATTCCCTATTCTCGGTTGCGGTTGACCCCTTGCGCGGTGCCGGTGCAGCAGGTCAATTGTGTGGCTTATGCGGACAATTGGTGTTACATAGTTGTTGGTTAACGACCAGTAAGTTACGCTAAGGTAGGTATTGTTTTAGTTCCCGAATTCAGCATGGGAGTAATGCGTGAGTCTAACCGACGAACTACGCCGAGGGTACGCTCCGGCAGTGCCTTACACGGTGCCCGAAGAAACCCGTCCCATGCCCGACATTGTCTTTGAAGTTGCCAAACGCTACCCCAATCGCGTGGCTTTGGACTTCCTGGGAAGCCAACTGACCTATTCGCAGCTGCAACGCCGCATACGGCAAGCCGCCACCGTACTGGCCCGGGCGGGAGTGCGTGAAGGGGACCGCGTGGGTATCACGCTACCGAACTGCCCCCAACACGTGATCGCCATTTACGCCATTACACTGCTAGGCGCGATTGCGGTGGAGACGAATCCGCTTTCCCCTAAGAGTGAGTTGACCGAGGAACTGCGCCGAGCAGATGCCAAGGTCGTGATTGTGTGGGAGAAGTCGTTAGACCAGATTGATATTCGCCAGGTCCGACCGCGCATGGTCTTTACTGTTGACCTAACTAAGGCCTTGCCTTTGGGCTCTCGACTTCTCATTAACCTGCCGGTCAAGCCCGCCCGGGTGAGGAAAGCTCAGATGAGTATGCCCACTCCGAAGTGGACTGAGGACTTTGACCGGGAGGTAAGGAACGCTTCTCCCTGGCGCAAGCCGTGCCCCGCTAAAGCCGACGATGTGGCCGTATTGCTGCACACCGGGGGAACCACCGGCACCCCTAAGGCCGTTAAGCTCTCCCACCGCTCCATTGGTACGAACACCGCCCAAGCCCAAGCTTGGGTTCCAACGCTTCATGAAGGCGCGGAGGTCTTTTACGCGATATTGCCCCTATTCCACGCTTTTGGGCTGACGGTTTCCCTGGTTTCTGGCCTGCGCTTGGGTGCCACCATCGTGTTGCTACCCAAGTTCGATGTGAAGATGGTGTTAGAAACCCAGCGGCGCCTACCGTGTACTTTCTTCCTGGGGGTGGCCCCCATGTTCGAACGTATCTTGGATGCGCCGGAGGAAACCGCCACTGATTTGTCCTCCATCCGTTTTGCGCTCTCTGGAGCCATGCCTTTGCCGCAAGAACTTGCAGATAGGTGGGAAGCGCGTACCGGAGGGCTGGTCATTGAAGGCTACGGCATGACGGAAGGCTCACCGGTACTGGTTGGCAATCCCCTTTCAGATAAGCGCCGCGCAGGTTCTTTAGGGTTGCCTTTTCCCTCCACCCAGATCCGCATCGCTGACCCCGAAGACCTTGATAGTGACGTGGGGCCGCAAGAAGTGGGTGAGCTTTTAGTTAAAGGCCCCCAGGTTTGCCAAGGTTATTGGAATAACGAGGAAGAAACGGCCCAGCTTTTCCACAACGGTTGGCTGCGAACTGGCGATTTAGTGCGCCTAGAAGACGGCTACATTGTGATGGCAGATCGCCGCAAAGAGATGATCATCACCGGCGGTTTCAACGTCTACCCCTCCCAGGTTGAGGACGCGGTTCGTTCCATGCCTGGCGTCGAAGACGTCGCTGTGGTTGGGGTTCCGGAAGGCTCACGCGGTGAAGCGGTTGTTGCTGCCCTCACCTTGGAAGCGGGCGCCACTGTGACTTTGGAAGATGTGCGCCGCTGGGCGGAGAAGTCCTTGGCTCACTATGCACTGCCCCGCCGGATAGTGGTGGTTTCTGAGCTGCCCCGCTCCCAGATCGGCAAGGTCATGCGCCGGCGCGTAAAAGAGTACCTGCTGGACACTAGCGAAAAACTGCAAGAATCCAGAGGCGAGTTGCGCGAACAGCTGAAACAGACATCTGAAGCTGCGCAGGTTCAGCTTCGAGAGCTATCCGACCAGATCTCTGAGCAGGTGGAAGCTACCACTGCTGCTGCTTCCCAGCGTTTGCGTGACCTACAGCAGTCGTGGTCGCGAGTTGACTCCAGTGCTACCCGTGAGGGGGCAGGTAAGCCAACTACTGGTCAAAACGAGGCCGCTGCCAGCGCGCCTAATGATAGTGAGGATAGCGCTGCTCTTACCTGGCAGCCGGAAGACGCTGAGGATCCGCAGCAGACCGACAGTCAGTAAACGCCGAAATAGCGTTTCACCGTGACTGTAGGCACTTATAGGGGCGGTAGCGTGTCGTCCTCTTCCCTGTCTTCCACACCGGCATGCGAATGGTTCTTGCGGTCTGCCCGCAGAGATGCGATTGCTTGCTCAAAATCAGATAGTGATTGGAAGGCCGAATACACGGAGGCGAACCTGAGGTAGGCGACTTCGTCAAGTTCACGTAAGAATGGTTGAATCGCCTTGCCGACTTCATCGGTTGACACCACTGCGGCACCGCTGGAGCGGAGTTGTTCTTCCACCTTTTGTGCCAGCATCGCCAGGGAATGATCACTAACCGGCCTGCCTTGGCAGGCCTTGCGCACCCCGCTTATTACTTTGTCCCGAGAGAAGGCTTCCACCACCCCGGAGCGCTTCACCACCGCGAAGCTGGAGGTTTCCAAAGTGGTGAATCGTCGCTTGCAGCTAGTGCATTCGCGGCGCCGACGAATCGACATGCCATCATCTGCCAGTCTAGTGTCTACCACTCTGGAATCACTGTGTTGGCAAAATGGGCAGTGCATAAGTGTGCCTCCTCCGTGGCCGTTTGCGCAAGTATATTGATCATATCCGCACACGGCCTCAGGCGCACCTACGTAAACTACCTACCGGCAGTTAATTCCCCGCCTGAGCTTGCGGAACTAGCACTACCTGCCCGGTACTAACGGTCGAATCAGACATGCCGTTGAGTGCCATTAGCTCCACCACAACTTCATCTACCGGTTTACCCGCAGATTTCATGTCCTCTGCAATCGTCCAAAGTGATTGTCCAGGCTCTACCGTTACCTCCACAGTGGCCACCGGCTCCGGCTGCTGCGCAAACAGGCCACCCACAAGGGCTCCGCCGCCCACTGCAACCATAAGCATGAGCAATCCCGCAAGCAGGTTCCGCAGCAGTGGTTGAACACTAACCTGCACCGCAGGAGAACTAACGGCCTTCGGTAATGGGCGAGCAGCATTAGAAGCACGGTAGTTACTGACGCTGGCACTGTTACCAGCCGAAGTAAGTACCGTCGAGGCGGTGCGCTTGGGGGTGGTTGACACCGCCTCGACGGAAGTGGCAGGGCAGCCATCTTTAACAATGTATAGATGGCTGCGAGCGCGCTTTTGCGAAGCGTTCTTACCGTCCAGGGTCTGCAGCCTCAGTGCATCCGCACCCTCACGGGGCGAAGTGTAATGATGCTGCCCCCGGTTAGGAGCAATCTGTAGCGCGCTCATTTAAAACCTCCATCGAACATGTGTTCGTCGTACACTTGTACGATACTTTATCTGCTAAAGAAAATCAAGACATCCTCGAACACATGTTTGATTTTCTCTGATTCGCCAGTAAACTGGCCTTAAAGCAAGTCCACCGCACCCCACGGACATTTCAATCGGGCGCACTCACAAGGCCTGGAAGGAAGCGACATGACTGACTCCCCTAACCCCAGGCTCACCGCCCGCCAAGAACAGATCCTGCGATTCCTTAGCGACACCATTGCCGAAAGAGGATTTCCCCCCTCCGTGCGCGAACTGGCGCAAGCAGTTGGATTGTCGTCTGCTTCCTCGGTAAAGCACCAGCTAGATGCGCTCGAAGACAAAGGCTACATACGTCGCACCCCGCGCTTGCCGCGCGCACTCGAGATTCTTATAGCTCCCCAAACCGGGGAAGAAAACCAATCCGCAGACAACTCTGCCAACGCACTAACCGCCCTCACCTACCACATACCAGCGGTAGACAACGATGAAGGCCCCACCACCCAAGCACCGTTAGTGGGACGCATCGCAGCAGGTGAACCCATCACCGCCGAACAAAGCGTCGACGATGTCTTCACACTCCCACAGCGTTTCACCGGCAGAGGGGAACTATTCGTCCTCGAAGTAAGCGGAATGTCAATGGTGGATGCCGCCATCTGCGACGGTGACTATGTGGTCGTTAGGCGCCAACCCACCGCCCTCGACGGTGAAATCGTGGCAGCCATGATCGAAGGGGAAGCCACGGTGAAAGTGCTAGCGCACCGAGACGGACACCAGTGGCTAGATCCGCGCAACCAGGAATTCTCCCCCATCCCCGCAGATGAAGCCACCATACTTGGCAAAGTGGTAACCGTTATACGCACCCTCTAGCAGCCAATCGGGCAAGGCAAGCAACGCAAAACGGTGGGCCCATTGCGGACCCACCGTTTTACCTATCAGAACGAAGCTCTAGCGCTTACAGTCCCAGGTTACGAGCAACCTCACGCAGGCGCTGTGCGGACTCAGTTAGGCCATCACGCTCACGCAAAGTCAAAGGCGGCTCAAGCACGCGACCGGCGCCGCGACGATCGACCAGCGTCGGAGCAGCCATCACCACATCGGAAATGCCGTTCCAGTCTTCCAACATCGAAGAAATCGTCAGCACCCGGTTCTCATCGCGCAGCACAGCGGTAGCAATGTTGGCCGCCGCCAAGCCGATGGCGTAGTTAGTAGCGCCCTTACCATCAATAATGGTGTAAGCGGAGTTGACTACGTCGCGGGCAATCTCATCGCGCAGCTCAGCATCAAACAAGCGACCATCAACCGTTGGGCCCCAGTGACGCAAAGGAACGTTACCGATCTCCGCACTGGACCACAGGGCGACCTCAGAGTCACCGTGCTCACCGGCAATGTAAGCGTGGATGTTCTGAATCGCTACCCCGGTATGTTTAGAAACCAAGTACCGCATGCGAGAGGTATCCAAAACCGTACCGGAACCGAAAACCTGTTCGCGCGGCATACCCGAGATCTTCAGTGCCGCGTAGGTAACGACATCAACCGGGTTGGTGATGTACATCTGGCGTGCGTCGGGAGCGACCTCGCAAATGGAAGGCACAATCTTGCGCATGAGGTTAATGGTGGATTCCGCCAGATCCAACCGAGTCTGCCCCGGCTTCTGCTTCGCTCCAGCGGTAACAATCACCATGTCGGCGCCGCTTAGGATCTCAATGTCATCGGAGCCTTCAACAGAACCACAGGGGGTGAACTGAATGCCGTGAGCAATGTCGAGGGCTTCAGCCTTGACCTTAGCTGCGTTGATATCGTAAAGAGCAATGTCGCGAGCATCGCCGCGCATGGCGCAAGCATAGGCCACTGCGGTGCCCACTGCTCCGGCTCCTACGATGCCGATCTTAGACGGCCGCCCACTGCCGGACGACGGGTATAAAGGTTTGCTAGTAGGGGTTGCCATAAATTCCCTTTCTCGAAGTGACAAGATTATTGAAGCAAACAAAACCCACCCTGTCAGCGGTACAAAGGTCCTTAAATAAATATCTTTAGTGACACCTGCGACGTATTCGCCTCAAAACGGGCCCTGGGTCCCCTACCTCAAGCGCAATAGTTTTGAGGTAAATCACTAATGCAGACAAAATCGAACATCCGCTATCAGCACCTGAGCATGCCTCACCCCGTGGAAGCTGATATCACCATCGGCCACCGCAAGCATTCCACCGCGGCCTTGCCCCAGCTCACTACGCGCTGAGTGATGCGCCTTGCCTTAGCTGTCGCCTTCCGGTAGGGGCTTAGAGTTTGCGGCAGTGTCCAACCGGCGCAGCGCTCCCAGCACCGTTTGCAGATCCGTAGTCGGCCAAAACGGTGGCAGTGAACGACGCAGGAATCCGCCGTAACTGCGGGTAGCTAGGCGCGAATCCAAAATCGCCACCACTCCGCGATCATGATCTGAACGAATCAGACGACCGACACCTTGGCTCAGTAACAGCGCGGCGTGGCTGAGAGAAACCTCCCGGAAAGCGTTCCGCCCCTGCGAATTAGCGTGATCACTGCGAGCACGGATAACCGGGTCGGAAGGAACCGGGAACGGCACCCTATCTATCACCACTAAACGGCAGGTATCGCCTCGTACGTCAATGCCCTGCCACAGCGATAAAGTACCGACCAAAGACGAATTACGATCCTCAGAAAACTGCTGCACCAAGGCAGAGATCTGCTCCTCACCCTGAATCAAAACCGGTGTAGACAGCTCCTCACGCAGCCGCTCCCCCGCTTCCTCCGCCGCGCGGCGAGAAGAAAACAAAGCCAGCACTCCCCCGCCACTTGCCTTCGCCAGCTCCACCAACTGGTCAAGCTGGGACTGGCTCACCCCACTTGAAGGAGGCGCAGGCAGGTCTTTGGCAACGTACAAAATACCCTGCTTAGACATGTCGAACGGGGTGCCCACGTCCTCGCAAACCGTTGGCTCCCCCGCCAGTGAAATCCCCAGGCTACGTTTGATCGGTTCGAAAGAACCCCCAAGTTTCAAGGTTGCTGACGTAAAAATCGCCGGACGCTCGGCAATCAGATGCTGAGCTATCCACGGAGCCACTTCCAGCGGGGCGCAATACAGCGTGGGAGCCTTATCCTCACCGTGGGTGAGCCAAGTTATTGACCAAGCGGGATCGCGATCCCAAGCCGTTAAAAAGGCCTCGACATCGGACAGGGCAGCTGTCGCTAAACGTTTTTCAGCGCTATCGGCTTCCGACTCCGACGCCACCTGCTGCAAGCAGGCACGCACCGCGTCATCCAACCGGCGCATAAGCACCTCTAGGTCCGGGTCGCGCTCACGCAGCAAGCCTTCTTGCGCCACCGATAGGTAGTCTTCCAGCTCTTGGGCGGCCTCCACCAAAGCGTTAGTGGACACTAAAGCTAAACGTTCGACGCGACGGGCGCGCCCCGCTAACGCGGGCACGAACAAACGCTGCGTGGTTTGTGATGAAACCGCCCGCTCCAAATCATGAGCCTCATCCACGATCAGGGCATTGAACTCACCCAGAACCGGAGTTTTACCATCGCAGTGCACACCCAACATCGCGTGGTTAGTAACCACCACCGCCGCCTCGCTGGCCCGTATACGCGCCTGCGCGGGAAAACAGTCATCTCGCATCGGACACGTCTGCCCCAAACACGCATCAGTAGTGACACTGACTTGCCTCCAGGCTCGGTCACTGACCCCCGGCACCAAGTCATCGCGATCTCCGGTGTCGGATTCCAAAGCCCACTGGCGAGCTCGCACCACTTCTTCACCCACGGTAGTAGACGAATCATCAGACCAGGAAGAAACCCCCTCGAATAGGGATTCCTCCTGCGGATACCCACCGGTAACTTTGTGGATGCAAGCGTAGTGGCTCCACCCCTTCAACAGGGCAACGTCCATTTGTGGTGCGCAAAAATCCAACACTGCGGGAGCGTCTTTACCCACAATTTGGCGCTGCAAAGCCACCGTTGAAGTTGAGACGATAAGCCGCTTATCCTCTTGCTGAGCCCACCGTATGGCCGGCACCAAATACCCCAGGGACTTACCGGTCCCCGTGCCAGCCTGCACGATCAGGTGTTCATCTTCCGCTAAAGCCTTAGCTACCAGCTGCACCATCTTGCGCTGCCCAGCCCTTTGGCTGCCACCGAAAGAAGTAACTACTTGTTCCAGCAGCTCCAGGTCGCCATCGCTATCTGACACCGCTTACCTACCTACCATCACTGTCCTGGGCAGCCCAAGCTTGCCCCGCGGCCACAAGCTGGTCAATCTGACTAGCTAGGCTCGCCCCCACCCGGCCTACGATCCGTGTGCCTTCAGGAAGGTAAGTCTCCGAATCGATGTGACCGTCCTCGTGGATCCGACTGACCACGTCCCCGTGCGCGTACCCAATCACCACATCAATGTCGGTTTGCAACTGCGGAAGCAGCTGGGCGATCTTGGCGTTAAGAGCTTCTATCCCCTCACCGGTATGGGCGGACACTATCACCGAATCCGGCAACTGCGTGCGCAGCACCGCCAGATCCGCGGCAGTGGCCAGGTCCGCTTTATTTAGAGCGATTATTTCCGGAATTGAGCGAGCTCCCTCGATGGTTTCCAAAACCTCATGCACGGCCGCTATTTGCCCCAAGGGATCGGGGTGGGCGGCGTCTACCACGTGCAAGATTACGTCTGCGTGGGCGACCTCTTCCAAAGTGGAACGAAACGCCTCCACCAGCTGAGTTGGGAGGTGGCGAATGAAGCCCACAGTATCGGCCAAGGTGTATACCCGACCGTCTTCGGTTTGGCATTTCCTCACGGTCGGATCCAAGGTGGCGAATAAAGCATCCTGCACCATCACGTCAGCGCCGGTGATGCGGTTCATTAACGTTGATTTACCGGCATTGGTATAACCCACGATTGCCACCGCGGGAACTTCCCTTTCCTCCCGGCGGGCACGCTGGATAGCGCGAGCCGGAGCCATCTGCGCGATCTCTCGGCGCAGTTTCGCCATCCGCTTACGGATCCGGCGCCGATCCAGCTCGATCTTAGTTTCACCCGGGCCGCGCGAACCAATGCCTTCACCACCAGCGACTCGCCCACCAGCTTGCCGAGACATCGACTCACCCCAGCCACGCAGGCGCGGCAACAGATACTCTAACTGCGCCAGTTCAACCTGGGCTTTACCTTCCCGGGACTTCGCGTGCTGGGCGAAGATATCCAAGATCACCGCAGTCCTATCAATTACTTTGACGCGCACAATATCTTCTAGAGCCCGTCGCTGGGAGGGAGCAAGATCGCCATCCACGATCACCGTGTCCGCCCCGCTGGCGGCAACAATCTCAGCTAGTTCTTTGGCTTTACCTCGCCCTAAGAATGTCGCCGCGTCGGGGGTGGTGCGGCGCTGCACAAGCCCGTCAAGGACAGTAGATCCCGCGGTCTGCGCCAAGGCTGCTAGCTCATCCAAACTGTTTTGCGCCCCCGCCACGTCAAGGTCATACACCCCAACTAAGACCACTTTTTCCAGCCGGATCTGACGGTATTCAACTTCGCTAACATCTTCTAACTCAGTTGAATGTGACTGTCTGCGCCCGGTGGCTTCACGCGCAAAACGCTCAAGCGCTCCCCCACCTTCTTCACTTTGTCCGCGGGTGGACTGCAAGGACGTTGCGCGCGTAGCGTCCACCCCAGGAACTGAGGTTTCCTCACTTGTGGACGCCTTGAAGGTACGTGAGGACCTGGCTTGGCGTGCCAGCACGCGCGCCACGATCTCTTCCGCTTCCACAAGTGGTTGGTCAGACACTAACTTCGCTCCTCATGCACAGCCCCCAAGGTGGGGCTCAAACTTTATCCCGGTGATTGTCTACGTTGCCTGACCATTGTCCCACTATTTATAAGCTGCCTGCTAGCGTCAGTGCCGGGCAGTGGATAACTAGGTGTGCTTTCCCGTAGCCTGTAACGGTGAACACCCATTATTTCTCTAACGCTGAACGCGCCACCCAAGACGAACTGTTGAAGATTCCCGTGCAGGTACGCGGGCTAGATTTAGAGGTGTTTTCGGCACCGCAAGTGTTTTCTTCCCACCGCCTCGATTTGGGAACCAAAATGCTGCTCACCTACATGAGCCAGCCACCGTCAAGTGGAAATCTGCTGGATCTGGGTTGCGGCTGGGGACCGGTAAGCAGCGTGTTGGCCAGTTTGAGTCCGCAAGCCCAGGTGTGGGCAGTGGACGTCAACCAGCGCGCCCTAGACTTAACCAAACGCAACGCGAAGCAGCTTGGGCTGGGTAATATCCGCGTCGGCACCGAACCACAAACCTGGGGTGAGGTAACAGATAACGACGTTCGCTTTGATTTCATCTGCTCCAATCCGCCTGTGCGTATCGGGAAGAAAGCCATGCAAGAACTGACTCTGCGTTGGCTGGCCCGGCTAGCTCCCGATGGTGAAGCGTGGTTGGTGATGGCTAAGAACCTGGGGGCTGATTCTTACATTGCTTGGTTGAATGACCAGGGCTTGGAGGCGCAAAAAGCCCACTCCAAGAAGGGGTATCGCATTATTCGGGTAGTTAAAGCAGGGGATTAATCCAAGGTTGGATTCTAACTGTTCAGGCCCGCGCTAGAGCTGGTAATTGCCTCTACTGCCTGGGCGAATACGGCCTCGGGTTCTTTCCCGGTTGCATCTATCCAGTGGATTCGACTATCGCGTCTAAACCACTTCACTTGGCGTCTAGCTAACTGCCGGGTAGCTAACGCCACCTGCTCTTTTGCTTGCTCTAAGGTGATTTCGCCGCGCAAGTACGACAACACTTCCGGGTATCCCACGGCGCGAGCTGCGGTGACCATTTGTTCAAGCCCGGCTTCCTGTAGGCGCCGGGTTTCCTCCACCCAACCGCTGGCGAACATTTCCTCCGTGCGTTTAGCTATACGCGCATCTAAGTCTTCTATCTGGCGGCGCACTCCTAGCATTATCGTGGGCCGCACGAAGCGTGGCTGCGGAAGTGAGGCGGTGAAAGGTTTACCGGTAATTTCAATGACTTCCAAAGCTCGCACAACGCGGCGCACGTTGTGCGGGTGCAGCCTTTGCGCCGCCAGCGGATCAAGCTGGCGCAGCCTGTCGTAGAGCGCCGCGTCACCGTTTTCCTTGTGCCACTGTTCGATTTCGACGCGAACGTGTGGGTCGGAGCCGGGGAAATTCATTTCATCCAGTAAGGCTCGTACGTAAAGCCCGGAGCCGCCGACCGCGATCGGCCAGTGCCCGCGGCTGTAGATGGCCTCAACGTCGGCGCGCGCCTGACGCTGGTAGCACGCCACTGAAGCGGTGTCGGCTATGTCCAGCTGGTCAATCTGGTGGTAGCGCACCTGCTGGCGTTCTTCTTCGGTGGGTTTAGCGGTGCCGATATCCATCCCCCGATAGAGGGCGTAGGCGTCAACTGAAATGACTTCTGCTTCCTTGCCTGCCCATTGTGGGCACCGAAGCGCCAAGGCGTGCGCAAGAGAAGACTTCCCGCTAGCAGTGGGGCCAACTACCGCCACAAGAGGTGGATTCACGAGGACGATCCCACCCGTAACTTTGGGATCCCCAGGCTTACCGCGTTGGCCGGGATCGCACTATGGTTGCGTTCTTGCCAAACGTCGCCCGCGCGGGTGCGGCGAACTTCAAATAGGCCGCCTTCTATTCCAGAGTCAGCTACCAGGTGGTGGGGGGCGCCGTAGGTTACCTGCGCACGCACCAAGTCCCCGGGGCGAACGTCCGTGCCGTATTCAACCCCAGCTGGCAGGCTCAAGTGCACCAGGCGGTTGTCCTTTCCCCTACCGGAAATACGCCGAGCCTGTTCGTCTTTTTTGCCCCGTGACTGGGAAATCAGTACTTCAACTTCCCTACCGACGAACTCCTTGGCGTCAGCTTCACAGATCGCTTCTTGGGCTGCCACCAAACGCTCATACCTGTCTTGGGCGACCTCCGGATCAATTTGGTTGTCCATATCGGCAGCCGGCGTACCGGGGCGCGGAGAGTAGATGAAGGTGAAAGCGGAGGAAAAGTGCAGGGTCTGGATTGCTTCTAACGTGGCTTGGAAGTCTTCTTCAGTTTCCCCCGGGAACCCCACGATGATGTCGGTGGTGATAGCAGCGTCGGGAATCGCTTCGCGCACACGCTGAACTATGCCGTCGAACTTCTTACGCCGGTAGGATCTGCGCATGGCTCGCAGTACCCGATCTGAACCTGACTGCAGTGGCATGTGCAAACTAGGCATGACGTTATGGGTCTGAGCCATAGCTTCAATCACGTCATCACTGAAGGCAGCCGGGTGGGGGCTGGTGAAGCGCACCCGTTCCAGTCCTTCTACTTCCCCCATGGCGCGCAGGAGTTGAGCGAAAGCCCCGCGCTCACCGAAGCTAACCCCGTAGGAGTTAACGTTTTGCCCCAAGAGGGTCACTTCAATGGCCCCTTCAGAAACCACGGCTTGGACCTCGGAAAGGATCTCCCCGGGGCGCCGGTCGCGTTCCTTGCCACGCAGGTGAGGCACGATACAGAAGGTGCAGGTGTTGTTACAGCCCACTGAGATTGACACCCAGGCGGCCGCGGAGGAATCACGTTTAGTGGGTAGGGTTGAGGGGAAGACCTTAAGGGATTCTTCGATTTCTACGGCGGCTTCTTGGTTGTGTGCGGCGCGTCGCAGTAGCGCGGGTAAAACGTCGATATTGTGGGTGCCGAAAACCACGTCAACCCAGGGGGCGCGTTTGACTATGTCGGCGCGCATTTGCTGCGCGAGGCAGCCTCCAACGGCGATCTGCATGCCGGGGCGTTGCCGTTTCACCTGAGCTAGTTGCCCCAGGTTGCCAAAGAGCCGGTTGGCGGCGTTTTCACGCACCGAGCAGGTGTTTAGCACTACCACGTCGGCGCCTCCGTCACCAGCTTCAGTGGCGCGGGCGGCTAACTGTGGTACTTCTTCTACTGGGCGCAGCCCGGCTTCTTCTAAAAGTCCGGCCATGCGTTCGGAGTCGTGAACATTCATCTGGCAGCCCAGGGTGCGCACCAAGTACGTACGGGGATCAGTTTTCGCAATCATCGTTTCTTGATTCTAGCTGCCTTATCACTTTCAAGACACTAGGCTTGGTGTGAGGTTCGCACTCCCCCACCCTGCGAGGTATGTAATGGATGTTTTAACTGTAGAAACCAGTACCGGGCCGGTAGTGGGAACGTTGCATCCAAAGAATGCGCATGTGCGTCGTTTTGAAGGTATTCCCTACGCTGCGCCGCCGGTGGGTGAGCTGTTCTTAAAGTGGCCACAGCCGCATAAGCCGTGGAGTGAGCCTTTGGTCTGCACCGGGCCGGCTCCCACCGCGCAACGGCGACACTACCATCCAGATTCACTTTGGAAAGACCCAATTGTGGAAGGTGAGTCAATCCTAAATCTGACGGTAACGGCTCCGGTTGATGGCGAAGACCTTCCGGTTTTAGTTTGGATTCACGGCGGTGGTTTTAAGTCCGGTAGCGCGAACTCCCCGATCACCGACCCGGTGCGTTTCGCCGCTGAAGGCGTGGTGGTGTTCTCCATAGCCTACCGGCTCGGGGTGGAAGGTTTCGCTCACCTTCCTGGCACCGACCCCAATCGCGGTTTAGTGGACCAGCAAGCCGCGTTGAAATGGATCCAGGCCAATGCTGCGGCTTTCGGTGGTAGCTCCCAGCGGGTAACCATAGCTGGTCAAAGTGCCGGTGGCGGGTCGGTACTTGCGCATTTGGTTGCCCCCGCTTCGGCCGGGCTTTTCCGGCGCGCGATCTCAATGTCGGGGGTTCTTCCAGCCCTGGATGCGAGTGTGGCAGGTGAACGCGCCGAGCTATTTTTGCACCAGCTATCTGCAAGAGGGGTATCTGACTTCACTGCGATGACCCGACAGGCGGTAGCAGCCGAGCTGGAAACTGAGAACTTAGTTTTCCAACACTCACCGGACCCAGTTGAGTTTGTGCGCGGGCGGGCGCGGCGCGAGCCCCTATCGGACTTGCCTTTCATGCCGTTCCAGGAACCACAAGTGCTACCCCTGGGGGTAGAAGAAGGCGTGGCTCGCGGCTTAGGTGATGAAGTTGACTTGTTGATGACCCACACCAGTGAGGAGTTCACCGACATCTGCCTACCCTTTGCCCACTGGCTAGATAACTATGCAGCTGAGGATCTATTTCAACAAGCTGCAGTGCCGTGGCGTGAGCGCTACCGGCGGGCAGCTCAAGCGGGAACTTCAACCAGTTTGATAGTTGGCATGATGCTTGATGATGTGTTCTTCCCCGACCTCGTCGCCGAATTATCGAGCTACCGCGCACAGCGCGGTGTGCGCACTTATTCCCACGTTTGCGATTGGTGCCCGGCGCGCGAAGGCAATGGGGATGTGCCCGCCGCGCAGCGGTATGCACGTCACTGCATGGATATTCCGTTCGTTTTTGACACCGTCCACACAGCGCAGGCGCGACTGTTAGTGGGTGAGAATCCTCCGGCGAAACTGGTGGAAGAAAACCACCAGCTGTGGTTGGACTTCGTTAGAAGAGGTTAGAAGCCGCCGATGCCGAACTGGCAGCGACCAACACTAGCCGCCAGCGACGCTGGGAGCCAGAAGCTAGCGGGGCTGGGCGCTAACCGCTTGCAGAGCCAGGGTTAAGGCAGCTTCCACTACTTGTTGACGCACCTGTTGGCGACTGCCTGGGAAAACCGCTGACCGCACCCAGTGTTTACCGGTTGGCTGATGGTAGACAGCGTAAAGGGCTGTACCGGCGGCGATTTCGCCGCGCGGACCAGCCTGCGGACCCGGGCCGGCAACTCCGGTGGTGGATATCCCCCACTGGCTGTCGAACAAGTCGCAAACCCCGGCCGCCATTAGGATCGCGGTTTCTTCGTTTACCGCGCCTTCTTCTTCAAGTAGTTCGGCGGGCACCTTCAACACCGAGGTTTTAGTGTCAATCGCATAGGTACATACGCCCCCGCGGAAAACGTTCGAAGCCCCCGGCACGTCCACTATGGCAGCGGCCAGTAAACCTCCGGTGAGGGATTCTGCTACCGAAACAGAAGAGTGCGAATCAAGGGCTTGCAGTAGTTGGGCTGCTTTCATTGGCCTTCCTCTATCTTTTCTCGCACTCGGCTTAAGGAGGCGAATGCCTGCGCCGGTGAGTAGCCGCGTCTTAAAAGCATCGACACTATACGCCGGGTCTGCTTTTCCTCCTCCACCTGCTGCAACGTTAGCAGCTTGCGTTGCACTAGGTCGTCAACCATTTCGGTGTCTAGTTGCTCGGGAAGCTCAGCTTCCATCGCCAAGTCGATTACTTGCGGGTCAAGGCCTTTGCGTCTTAGTTCTTCTTTCAGTGCGCGCCCCACTAAAGCCCTGGATGCGTACCGCGCCCGCACCAGGGAACGGGCATATCTTTCGTCGTCTAAGATCCCCACCTCAACTAGGCGTTCCAAGGCAGGGTCTATCACCTCGTCGGTGAAGCCGCGTTCAAGTAGTTTAGAGCGGCACTGGGATACCGACTGGTCACAGCGGTCAAGAATAGTAAGCGCCGCTTCCTTAGCCGCCGCTACCCCAGCTTCTCCAGTGAGGGCGCGGTTGTTTTCCCACCGACGCCGCCGCCGTTCAGCAGCCTGGTGGCGCCGGCGACGTTCGTTAGTTTCTTCCTCAGGGAACATTTGCGATTAAAAGTCACCCCGGTCTAGAACCCAGCATCTTCCGCGGAATCCTTAGCTTTAGCGCGTTTCTTGCCTTTGGTGGTGGGAGTGTCCTTCACGGTGTCCCCCGCCTTGTCGGCGCTTTCTTCTGGCCGCGGACGTATCCCCAGCTCAATCAGGATCTTGTTTTCGATTTCATCAGCCAACTGGGGGTTGTCACGCAAGAAGTTACGAACGTTTTCTTTACCTTGCCCCAGCTGATCGGTGTCGTAGGTGAACCAGGAACCAGACTTTTTGATGATGCCCGATTCCACGCCCATGTCAATAATCGACCCTTCCCGTGAGATCCCCTGCCCGTAGAGAATGTCGAACTCAGCCTGCTTGAAAGGCGGAGCCATTTTATTCTTCACGATTCGTGCCCGCGTGCGGTTACCAACCGGATTGCCCTGTTCTTTCAGGGTTTCAATGCGCCTTACATCGATGCGTACCGAAGCGTAGAACTTCAAAGCCTTACCACCGGTGGTGGTTTCAGGTGATCCGAAGAAGACACCGATCTTTTCCCTAAGCTGGTTAATAAAGATCGCGGTTGTGCCGGTACCAGATAGTGCGCCAGTTATTTTCCGCAAAGCCTGGGACATGAGGCGAGCTTGCAAGCCCACATGCGAATCCCCCATGTCGCCTTCAATCTCAGCTTTCGGCACCAGTGCGGCCACCGAGTCAATGACGATAATGTCAATCCCGCCGGAGCGGATCAGCATGTCGGCGATTTCCAGGGCTTGTTCGCCGGTGTCTGGTTGGGAAACCAGCAGCGAATCGGTGTCCACCCCCAGTTTCTTAGCGTATTCGGGGTCGAGGGCGTGTTCGGCGTCAATGAAAGCGGCGTTGCCACCTGCCCGCTGTGCAGAAGCAACCGCATGCAGGGCCACGGTAGTTTTACCGGACGATTCCGGCCCGTAGATTTCCACGATACGTCCGCGGGGTAATCCCCCTACACCGAGGGCAACATCGAGAGCTAAAGATCCCGTGGGTATAGTTTGCACGGCTGGACGAGAATCGTCGCCCAAGCGCATTACAGAGCCTTTTCCGAACTGCTTATCGATTTGGCTAAGTGCAAGTTCAAGGGCCTTATTGCGGTCAGTGTTGGCTGCAGCCATGGTTGTCTGCCTCTCCGTGTAGGGGCTCTCCGCCCATTAATTACGACTGGTCTTTACGGTAGGGTGCGTATCCCTCTCCGAGTACACCCATCATGCTATGTCTGACCAATGACATTTCAGTTACTTGTTTGCTCCTGTGGAGCCAAGGGACTGTGCATAACCAAAGCCAACATTACACGAACATGTGTTCGAATCGGTTTTAATCACGGCGTGTCGATAGTTCCGTTAAAACCCCGGTTGTGGCGCGCTACCTAAGGCAGGTACACGCGCGCGCTACTTATTCTTAGCCTGTGCGCCCCGATGAACCCAGCGGGCCTCTTCACCCATATCGGTTTCGTTCACCAACGCATCCCAGATGCGTATTGGTTCAACCCCGCGCCGCAGCGCTTGACTAGCGGTAGAGCCGAGTTCTGGCAGGTATAAATCACCCACTAGCGAACGCCCGTAGCAGGAACCATAGATGGCCTCCACGCTTCGCCAGAACTCTGAAATCGTCATTGTCTATCCTTGCCCGTCAGCTTTGCAAGGTCATGTTCTCACCCAATTGGGCGGCCAGTAAACCTTCAGGAACAGCGTCAGGGATCATCATAGCTTCAATCAGCTCCAGCCTGTCAGCGACTTCGTGCAGAACCTGCGACAGCGGTACTTCTAACGCGCTGCAGATGGCCTCAAGTAACTCCGAAGAGGCTTCTTTCTGGCCGCGTTCTATTTCCGATAAGTACCCTAATGACACCTGCGCTCCGGCCGATACCTCCCGCAGGGTGCGCCCCTGATTTTGGCGGATGCGACGCAGCACTTCACCAATATGTTCACGCATAGTTAGTGCGGGCAGAGTAACGGTTTGCATACTTTTACCGTACCGCTTTGAAGTGGGAGTGCGCATCCCTGTATCAACACAGCGTCCCTGCTCTGCGGCCGGTCGCCGCCGCCCCGCAGGTCGGGTAGTCGGTTTATTTCGCGTCATATCAAGGTAAACAGTTTTTGGTTGGGTTTTATTTCGAAAGCTCAGGGTGGCAAATACCACTAACAGGTAACTTCGTCAACGAACCTGTTAACGCTGCGGACGCTTTAACGCTCCGACAATGTATCCCCACGCTGAATGCAACGTCAGCCATAGCGCGATAGCGATAAGTATCCACGCCACCACCGCCAGCGCGGTATTCTCCCACACGCCCCCACTGAAGGGGAACAGCAAGAACACAATCAGCACCATCTGCGCGGTAGTTTTCGCCTTCCCCGCAAAGGACGCGGGCACAACTATCCCGTCCTTTAGCAGGTGGGAACGCAGCCAAGTGATGCCAAGTTCACGGGCGGCCACGATTACCGTGAACCACCATCCCAGCATGCCCACAAGCGACAGCACCACAAAGGCTCCAAGAGTTAGTGCTTTATCAGCGATCGGGTCCCAGATTTTGCCAAAGTTAGTCACCAACCCACGGGCGCGTGCGATCTTACCGTCAAGATGATCGGTAGCGGCAGCCACTATGAAAACAATCAAGGCTGCCCAGTGGCTTGAGGTAGAACCGTAAAACCCATACCAGGTGAGGACTATAAACACCGGGACCATAACTAGTCGAGCCATGGTGAGGACGTTCGGTGTATTCCAAACCACGTCGAGATCGGCGTTATCAGACTTAGTCATTGAGCCCTCTCCCTGTTCCTTTTAGCGCCCTGTGAGTTGCCAAGCATCCTCACTGTCTTCTCCATCTTCCCACGATTCTGCGACGGTGTCGCTACCAGCGCCAGCAGAGGGCTCTTCCCCCCTGATCATCGCCAACACGGATGCCAGTTCCTCTGGCGGTTGCAGGACGTCACGCGGCTTCGACCCTTGGGGCGGTCCCACCACGCCGCGACTTTCCAGCAGATCCATTAGGCGCCCGGCACGGGCAAAGCCCAACCGCAGTTTACGCTGCAGCATGGAAGTGGAAGCCATCTGCGTGGAGATAACCAGTTCAGCTGCCTCCAGCAAGTCATCTAGGTCATCACCGATATCTTCAGCGACTTTCGCGGCCTTCTCTTCCAGGTTAATGTCTTCGCGGTACTGCGGTTGCATCTGCGCCTTAGCGTGGGAAACAATCGCGTGAATTTCGCTTTCACTAACCCACGCTCCCTGCACGCGCATGGCGCGCGACTCCCCCGCAGGGATGAACAGTGCATCACCCTGCCCGATTAGGCGCTCCGCCCCCGGCTGATCGAGGATAACACGCGAATCCGCTAACGACGCGGTAGCGAAGGCCAACCTGGAAGGCACGTTCGATTTAATCAGGCCGGTAACTACGTCAACCGAGGGACGCTGGGTTGCCAGCACCAGGTGAATACCTGCCGAACGCGCTAACTGAGTGATGCGGATAATGGAGGCTTCGACCTCCCGGGAGGCCACCATCATTAGGTCCGCAAGCTCATCAACCACCACCAGCAGATACGGGTAGGGCGCTAGTTTTCGTTCCGAACCTTCCGGAACCTTCACGCTGCCAGCCAGCACGGCAGCGTTGAAATCATTAATGTGTTTGAAACCGAAACGCTCCAAATCGTCATAGCGGGCATCCATTTCCTTAACCACCCATTCCAAGGCCTCCGCAGCCTTCTTCGGGTCGGTTATAACCGGGGTGATCAGGTGGGGAATACCTGCGTACAACGTTAGTTCCACGCGCTTGGGGTCAATCAAAATCATCCGCACTTGCGCGGGGGTGGCTCGCATGATGATGGAAACGATCATGGAGTTAACGAAAGAGGACTTACCTGAGCCGGTGGCACCCGCCACCAGCAGGTGCGGAGTCTTGGTGATGTCGGTAACGACGTAACCGCCCTCGACGTCCTTACCGACGCCAACCACCATCGGACGCTGGTTACGTCGCGCCACCGCCGAACGCAGGACATCACCCAAGGCCACTGTCTCCCGATCCCGGTTAGGTATTTCCACACCAATCGCGGACTTGCCGGGAATCGGAGAAATTATGCGCACCTCGGGGGTAGCTACCGCGTAGGAAATATTCTTTTCCAACCCGCTAATGCGGTCCACCTTCACCCCGGTACCCAAGGTCACTTCGTAGCGGGTGACCGTTGGGCCGCGCGAAAAACCGGTAACGCGGGCGTTAACTCCGAAGTCATCAAGCACCGTCTGCAGGGACTTCATTACCTCATCGTTAACGGCCGAACGGGTCTTGTGCGGGGCACCGCGTTCAAGTAAGTCTTCATCCGGTAGGGTGTAGACCATGCCTTCTTCCAGTTCCGGTTGGAAAACCGTGTCAGGAAGCGTGGTGGTCTGCGCAGCTTCAAGAACGGCCGGTTCCTCCTCCACGGGGTCTTCTTCCGGCTCTGGTGGGTAGAACTGCGGTTCGGGCTCCACCGCGTCAAGGTAATCAGTTTCGTCAGCGTCGTAAATATCGGGCGAAGACTTGTAGTGGGCCGTGCGGAAAGCTTCGTCCCCGTCGTATTCGTCAAGTCCCTGATCTGTTTGTTCCAGCGGCTCTTTGTTCTTCTGCGGTAGCTTTTCACGCGCACTGTCAAAGAAGTTACGCACCAGTTGCGGCAGTTCCCTTACCGGGGTTTGGGTGGCTACGCACACCGAGTAGATAATGAGCAGCAGCAAAATAATGGCTGCTCCCCAGCCGGATAGCAAAGTAGCAATGGGGGATGTAAATGCCCACCCCAGTAGGCCACCGGCGTCTTCTATTGCGGCGAAATCTTGCACCGAGGGGTTGCCAGCCCCCACGTGGATTAGGCCGGTAATGGCAATGGCGATTCCCAGGCCGCCGGCGAAACGATGCGGAACGCGGTAGTTTTTCCGCGCTCCAAATAAGGTAACTGCCCACGATCCCAGCAAGATCGGCACCACGACGGACAGTTTCCCAACGGCGCCGGCACTTAGATGGTGAATGAAATCCGAAGCGGTACCGGAGATAGCTAACCATTCGCGCAAGGCCACCACCGCAGCCAGGCCGAGCAGGAACAAAGCCAACCCGTCACGCCTGAGCTGGGCATCTACGTTGGCGAAGGAACGCACCGCGTACACGAGGCCGCGCCCCACCGAGGCGAAGGCCCGGCCGATGGAGGCCAGGAAACTCAATAACGGGGAGGGTGCCTTACTGGCGCTGGGCTTACCACGACTGGCTTTATTCTTCTTTGCTGGCATAGTAATTCCGACATTACTGTTACAGCTGGCTCGTTGGTTTAGCCACGCCGAAAAACCCTTGGTTAGGCTGTATCACACGCCCCCGCGGCCTTCGCGGCTTATCACATTGCCTGACCCATTACCGAAGAAATCTCCCTCATGCTGGGCACCGGGAAAGTGTAGGCGTGGGAAATCATCACCGCTCCGGCGGCGTTCGCCGTTAAAATCGCGGTTTCAATGTCGTATCCCAGGGCCAGCGAAGCACACATGGTGGCGATGTGGGTATCGCCCACCCCGGTGGTGTCCACGGTTTCGGAGGGGAAGGCCGGCACCACGTGGCGTTCCCCACTGCCCTGCCTCCATTCGCATCCCATTGCTCCCATTCGTCGCACTACGATGCATTCTTCACGCACGTAGTCACGCACGTTCGCCCCCGGACGCTGGGTCGCCAGCAGTCGCGGCAGCAAGGACGACTCACGCAGGTTCATGGTGACGATGTCGGCTCTTTCCAAAAGCGGTGGCCACAGTCGCGCATCCAACTGGTCAAGCATCGGTGAGGGCGAAACCACCACCGTGGCGTTCGGCTGTATTCCGGCCACCCACTCCACGAAGTCGCCAGCGGTCGATTCCATCGCCAGGCACGCCCCGTGGGCAAGGACCACATCCCCGTCCTTGATTTCAATCTCGCTGAGTTTTTCCACCGGCGGTTCGGATTCGATACCGGTGGAGACAATCACCGTGGTGTTGCCATCACTTTCCACCATCTGGATCGCCACCCCGATGTCCCCCACCACTTCGTCGGTGAGGATCTTAACTCCGTGCTTAAGTAGTTCGCGGCGCACCATGAAGGAGTTCGGGCCGGTCCCCAGCACTGAGAGCATCGCGGTTTCCACTCCCATTTGGGTGGCGGTGGCTAGGCCGATGAATCCCCCACCGGGACTGGCCAGCACCGACCGGGCGAGGACGGTACCGCCGCGGGTAGGCAAGGTGGGGATCACAGTGGGTAGGTTTAGCACCACCGGCTGGGTGGAGAGGAATCGCCCCATGGTTAGCTTCTTTCGTTGTTAGCTATGGGTTTAACGAAGGGGAAAGCCAGTAGTTGGCGAATATTTACCCCTGTTAGCAACATACACAGCCGGTCCACTCCCAGTCCCAATCCTCCGGTGGGAGCCAGTCCCATTTCCAAGTCGGTGAGGAACTGTTCGTCAATACTCATGGCTTCAGGATCGCCCGCTGCCGCCGCCAGTGATTGTTCGGTGAAGCGTTCACGCTGGTCAATGGGGTCGGTCAGCTCGGTGTAGGCCGTTCCCAGTTCCATTCCGAAAGCCACCAAGTCCCACCGCTCAGCTAGCCGCGGATCTTGCCGGTGCTTGCGGGTAAGGGGTGAGGAAGCGGCGGGGAAATCGGTGTAGAACGTCGGGTGCAGAGTGTGGGCCTCCACCAGATCATCGTAAAGGGCTCCCACCAGTTGCGCGTGATCGAGTACCGGGGGTAGTTCCACCTGGTGTTTGCGAGCTAGTTCCAGTAAGACATCGACCTCAGTATCGGGGGTGATGGTGGTGTTAGTGGCGCTGCTGATGGCATCGTAAACGCGCACCACCGGCCATTTCCCACCCAGGTGGAAGGCTGCCATTTCCACTCCATCCACGGTGGCGACGGTGGGTGCGCCTTCTACGCCTTTACTGCCCGCCGGGCGCCAGCAAATGGGTTCGCCGTGCAAGGCGGTGGCCATGTGCTTAATGAGGGCTTCGGTTAGCTCACGCATGTCCTGGTAGTCTGCCCCTGCCCGGTAGGCTTCCAAGGAAGTGAACTCCGGGTTGTGGGTGGCATCGACCCCTTCGTTACGGAAAGACCTTCCCATTTCGAAAATGGCGTCAAAGCCCGCTACCGCCAAACGCTTCAAATAGAGTTCGGGGGCGATGCGTAAGAATACTTCGGCCGAGTAGGCATTCAGGTGGGTGACAAACGGGCGGGCGTTAGCGCCACCTTTAATCGGATGCAAAATGGGGGTTTCGACTTCCAGGTATCCGCGCTCAGTTAGGTTCTGGCGCAGGGCTGCTACCGCATCGAAACGCATGCGCAGCAGGTCCACCGCGGTGGGGGTGGCTAGTAGCTGCCCCACGCGCTCGCGGGAGCGGGTGTTGGGGTCGAGGCCGTCACCGGGCTGAGGCACTGGGCGCAGGGCTTTAGCGGCGATCGTCCAAGTGTGAGCGCGTACGGATAGTTCCCCGCTGCGACTGGATTCGTAGGTTCCATCAAAACGCACCAGGTCACCGCGGTCTAGCCAGCTCAGCTGCTCGTACTGCTCCCCGAGGGTGGCGGCGTCGCAGATGACTTGCATGCTATCTAGGCCGCGTCCGACCTCTATGAACGTGACTTTCCCGTGGTGGCGGATGGCGCGGATGCGTCCTCCTACGCTGGTTTCTTGTTCACTCCCCTGCCCCGCTTCCAGCTGGGGCGCGTGGGTGCGGACTGCTTTGGGGTGTTCGCCCAGTGCTACTGCCGCCGGGTAGGGGTCGCGCCCCGCGTCCATGAGGGCGTGGGCTTTGTTTCGCCGCACTTGTTCTTGGTCGCTTAGTCGCCGTTTCGGTAGGGCTTGGGCGAGGGCGTCTGCTTCGATTTGTTTCACTGCCTGCAGGTAGTCGGCGGTGGGTGCCCACGGTAGTGGGGAGTTGGTGGCGAACCAGGGGATGAATCCTTCTAAGATGCCCGCGCCGATACCGACGTATGACATTTCCGGTACGCCGCGGAAGCACAGGTAGCGCGGCACCCACTGGGGGTTGTAGCGAGCGTTGGATTCATAGAGGCTGTGCAGTTGCCAGAAGCGGGAGGCAAACCGCATGAGGGAGTATCCGACCCGGTCCCACCACCTGGCGTCCACGGCTTCACCTTGGGTGAATACTTGCCGGAACATGGCGAAGTTCAAGGAGATGCGTTCGATTGACCACTGCGGGGCGCGGTGGATCAGTTCCACCACCATGGCTTCGATAATGCCGTTTAACGAGGACGGGTGGCGGCGCATGAGGGACAGGGATAGTCCGTGGTGTCCCCAGGGTACGAACGACAGTAGGGCGTGGATGGTGCCTTCGGGGTCGGTGGCCCACACCATCATGGTTTGCCGGTCTTCGGGGGTGAGGATGCGGTCAAGGGACATGGAGAAGCCGCGTTCTTCTCCGCGCCGATAGTTTTCGGCCGCGGCCCGTAGTTGGCTGATGGTTTCTTCATCCAGGTCCGCCAGGCGGGAGGTGTGGATCTCCATGTTTGCCCGCCGGGCGCGGCGCACCGCTTGCGCGAGGGGTTTGGATGCCCCGGTGTCGAGGTCGAAGTCGGCGCAGTTTATGACCGCTTCATCGCCCATTAGGCGAACGCTGAAACCGGCTTGTCGCATGGCGCGTGCGCCTCGTTCGGACAGGGAGATTCCCCCTGGTGTCCACCCGTATTTGGCGCACAGTTTGAGCCATTCATCGATCGCTCCCGCCCAGGAGTTAGGGTCACCGAGGGGGTCGCCTCCGATTACTGATACTCCGGCTGTCACCCCGTAGGACACGGCTGCGCGCCCATCTGGGGAGCGCACGATGGAGCGGTCATCGCGGGTGGCGAAGTACCCGAGGGAGTCTTGTCCCCACCGGGCCAGTAGGTTGCGGGTGAATAGGTCATCTTCCATGCTGCGCCCGGGCATGCGCTGGGAGCGTAGGAAGATAACTAGGGCGGTTAGTGCTACCAGGGCGGAGAGGGTGCCTAGAAGTAGGTGCATCCAAAATGGTCCGCCCGTGGTGGTTTGACCGTACAGCACGGTGGCTAGGTGCCGACCCAGGGTGGAGGTGATGACCCAGCGGGTGTCTTCGTCGGTGAGTGGACCGCGGCTGAAGAAGTGTTGTAGCAGCAGTCCGAGGGCGATTACCAGGCCCAGTCCGACGGTGAGGATCGACATCGCTAGGAAGGCGGCGCCGGGCAGGAGTTTACCGATGAAAGCCGGTTTCACCCGCAGGGCGCAGTACAGCAGCACTACTGCCACGGTTATGTGCAAGGCGGAGATCGCCAGCACGTAGGGGTCGAGGTCGCTGTAGTTCAGGGCCAGTCCCACTCCCATGGCGATGAGGGTGGAGGCTTGGAGCAGTACGAAGAACCACCAGGCGAGGCGTTTTCGGGTGGTGATGGCGTAGCCGAATACTGCCATTACCACTACGTGGAAGAAGCTGGCTCCCACCGGTAGGTTAAATACTGCGTACGCTAAGGTGATGGCGTCGAAGGGCAGGCGTAGTTTTCCGCCGGTGATTACCAGGATCAGAGACCATAGGGCTCCGAAGTAAACGATCCAGCTGGCGGTACGCAGTATGTAGAAGTGCTCGCCGCGTGATTTCACCAGCTTAGCTTCACTCATCTGTACCTTCTTCACCTTGGTTAACAACGATTGGGACGATCATGGGGCGGCGTCGCAGGCTGCGTGAGACCCACCGCCCGATGACTCTACGCATGGCTTGTTGGCATTGGTAGGTGTCGCTGTCGTCCTTGTCGAGGGCGCGGGCGAGGGCGGCGCTGACGTCTTCGCTGATACTGTCGAATACGGAGTCGTCCTCGGCCGTGCCAACTGCCCGGATGGTGGGGCCCGACAGGATCATGCCGGCTTCGAGGTCTACTACCGCGTATATGGAGATGAACCCTTCGGAGCCCAGTACCCGCCGGTCGCGTAGTTCGTCTTCGGAAAGTTCCCCAATGGAGCGCCCGTCTACGTAGACGTAGTCGCAAGGCACTGCCCCCACCACGGTGGCTTCCCCGTCGCTAAGGTCAACTACCACCCCTGATTCTGCCAGTACCACGCGAGCTGCGGGCACGCCGGTTTTTTCCGCTAGTTTGCCGTTAGCTACCAGGTGGCGCACTTCCCCGTGTATGGGCATGACGTTGCCCGGTTGGATGAGGTTGTAGCAGTAGATCAGTTCCCCGGCAGCGGCGTGTCCGGATACGTGGACTTTGGCGTTGGCTTGGTGCACTACTTGTGCTCCTAGCCGGGTGAGGGCGTTGATGACGCGGTAGACGGGGTTTTCGTTGCCGGGGATGAGGGAGGAGGCAAAAACCACGGTGTCGCCGGGGCCGACTTCGACGAATCGGTGTTCGCGTTTGGCGATGCGCCCCAGGGCGGCCATGGGTTCACCTTGGGATCCGGTTGCCATGTAGACCCGCTGCCCCGGTGGTAGTTGGCTGATTTCTTTGGTGGAGACCAGCACGTCCTCGGGGATATCCAGGTATTGGAGTTCTTCGGCGATGCGCATATTGCGTTCCATGGACCGTCCCATGAGGCAGACTTTGCGCCCGGTGAACGCGGCGGCGTCGAATACTTGTTGTACGCGGTGTACGTGGGAGGCGAAGGAGGCGACCACGATTTGCCCTTCGGCGTGGTCGAATACGTCATCTAGTACGGGGCCGATTTCGCTTTCGGGGGTGACGAAACCGGGGACTTCGGCGTTGGTGGAGTCCACCATGAAGAGGTCGACGCCTTCTTCTCCGAAGCGGGCGAAGGAACGTAGGTCGGTGAGTCTGCCGTCGAGGGGCAGTTGATCCATCTTGAAGTCCCCGGTTAGCAGCACAGTGCCGGCGATGGTACGCAGGAAGACCGCTAGCGCGTCGGGTATGGAGTGGGTAACTGCCACGAATTCGCAGTCGAATGGCCCGAGTTTGAGGCGCTGTCCTTCGCTGATGATGTTCAGGTTGCGGCCTTCGATGCGGTGTTCGTCGAGTTTGGGGGCCACGAATGCCAGGGTCAGTTCAGATCCGTAGATGGGGATGTTTGGCCGGTGGCGCAGTAGGTAAGGTACCGCTCCGATGTGGTCTTCGTGGCCGTGGGTGAGGACTAGTCCGACAACGTCGTCGAGGCGGTCGAGGATGGAGGAGAAGTCCGGCAGTATGAGGTCTACTCCGGGTTGGTTTTCTTCTGGGAAGAGTACCCCGCAGTCGGCTAGTAGGATGGAGCCGTTTAGTTCGAAGGCGGTCATATTTCGCCCGATTTCGCCCAGTCCCCCTAGCGGCGTGATCCGTAATACGTCGGGTTCGAGGGCGGGTGGTTGGGGTAGTTCTTCGCGTACAGGCATCATGTGCCCATTGTGCCACGCGGAGTTTGTAACTCCCTAGCTGGGCTCGCTTATGTGCGTGGCTAGGTGGCGGTGGTAATCCTCACTTGCTTAGCTACCTATCTACCGGGGGGCGTGTTTTCCTTACAATGCGAGCGGCGGATTTAACGCCACTGAGCGATACGCGCGTAGTCTTGTTCATCTGCCGGCGCCAGGGGTGAGCGCACCGCGTCGGTGGGAATAAATCCTTGCTGGTAGAGGGCGGCTTTAGCCATGACAGCTCCTTGGCCACCTCCCATAATGGCTTCGACCAGGGGTTGTAGTTGGCGGTGCACGGCTCGCGCCGCCGGGTATTGACCATCAGCCACCAGGTCCACCATTTTCCGGTATTGCGCGGCCGCTACGTGTCCCACTACCGATATCACGCCGCTGGCTCCGCCGGTGAGGAAGGCATAGTTGAGGCCATCGTCGCCGCTGTAGTAGGCCAACCCGGTGCGTTCCATGCGTTGCAACCCTTGCTCGGGGTTCCCGGTGGCGTCTTTCACCGCCACGATTCGTTCCGATTGCGCCAAGTGGTCAAGGGTGTCGTCGCTGAAAGCCACACCGGTTCGCCCAGGAATGTCATAGAGCGTGATCGGCAGGTCGGTAGCGTCGATAATGGCTTCGACGTGCCGTATGACGCCGCGTTGACTGGGGCGATTGTAGTAGGGGCTAACAACCAGCAGGCCATCTGCCCCGCAAGCTTGAGCGCGCTGAGCGATACGTACCGCGTGGGCGGTGTCGTTGGATCCAGCTCCCGCCAGCACGTAGGCGTCCTGCCCCACGGCTTCCACTACCGCTGATGTAAGTTTGTCTTTTTCTGCCTGGTGAGTGGTGGGCGATTCCCCAGTGGTGCCCGATACCAGTATCGAGTCACACCCGTCGTCGACCAGTTTGCGCGCCAGTTTAGCTGCCGCCTGGTAGTCAATCTCCCCATTTGCGTGCATGGGAGTAACCATGGCGACGCATACCGTTCCAATGGGGGTGGCGGGCTGGAAGACGTTTCCCATCTGGGTTGCGGTGTCAGCGTTTTCAGTGGTGTTCGCGGCAGTGGTGTCCATATTGGAATGCTACCGCCCCAGGCGCGGGTTTCTTTCCCAGTCCACAAAGTGGTCACTACTGCCTCTAGTGTCCGGTCAGTGGCAACCCCGTGGGCACGGGCCTATTTTTTCACTCCAAGCTAGCCCACCACAGGTGTTCGACTACCTGCTCAGAGGCACTCAGCGCCAGGGTGCGTCGCGGCCCGGCAGGCCCGAGGCCGGCGCCTTGGTAGAAGCGGATTCGCTCGGAGTCTCCCGCCACCAGCCACACTTGGATGGTGGCGGCTCCATCTTCCTTCGCCAGGTCACTTACCGCTGCCAGTAGCCGCGAACCATTACCTTTACCGGTGTGCTCACCATCAACTTCCAGGGCGATGATTTCACACACTGGTTTGCCTGATTCACTTGTCAGGTAGCTGGCAGCGAATCCGACCACTTGCCCCTCACTGACGGCGGTCAGTACGTGCTGCCCTACCTGGGGCGGGGCTGCCACAGTCTTTTCCCACTGCGCCTGCACGACCTCGCGGTCCAAGGAATTAACTACTTGCTGTGAAAGCGGGCCGTCAGTTCCCTGCTGCAGGCAAGCTCGCATATTTGGAACTTGAATGGCAGCGAAACGGGCGGCGTCACCTACCTGCGCTGGCCGGACAAAGTCGGGAGTGGTTTCTGTCAACTCCACTGCCCTACTGCCCCATCGTCAGGTTAAGGATCTTTTCCAACCCCACCGTCAACCCCGGTTTTTGCCCCACTTGTCGCACCGCTAAGAGCACTCCCGGCATGAAGGCTTCCCGGTCGGTGGTGTCGGTACAGATCGTCATGGTTTCACCGCTGTTTCCAAGCACGATGGTCTCTTGGGCGGTAAGTCCGCGCAAGCGCAGGGAATGTACCGGTATCCCGTGGTACTTACCCCCGCGGCAGCCTTGCGGGTCGGTTTCGGTGGCATCAGGCAGCGCCGGTTTACCAGCCTTTTCACGCGCCGCAGCAATCTTTTGTGCCGTCACCACCGCGGTTCCCGAAGGCGCATCGACTTTATTCGGATGGTGAGCTTCGATCACTTCCACCGATTCGAACCAGGGCGCTGCCAGGGCAGCGAACTCCATTGCCAGCACCGCTGAGAGCGCGAAGTTCGCGGCAATAAAAGCGTTCTTCCCAGTGGTTTGGGTGCGTTGACGGACGCGGGCGAGGGCGTCCTCGTCCCATCCGGTGGTGCCCACCACGACGTGGCTTCCCGCCTCTAAGATTGCCTCCACGTTCGTCTGGGTCTGTGACGGTACGGTGAACTCCACCACCACATCCGCCCCACCCAAGGTGTCAGCTGAGATGGTGTCGCCCTGATCCAAGGCGGCCACTAGCTGCATATCTTCGGCGTTCTCTACCGCCCGGCACACGGTTTGTCCCATGCGTCCGCGGGCTCCAACTACTGCTACTTTCAACATGGTTTCACCCTACGTCAAGAAGATTACTACTGCTATAGGTCGGCAAGCGGTGAGACGACGCTGCGACACGACGGCTGGTTGAGCAGGTCGGTAGCCAGCGCCGCCACGTCCTCGGCACTGGTGGAGCGAATATTCTTCATGGTGCGAGCCAGCGGCGTGAAACGATGGTGCACAATCTCGGCCAACCCCAGGCGCACCATACGGGCGGAGGAATCTTCCAATCCCAACGCCACCGCTCCTCGCATTTGTCCTTTGACGCGTTTGAGTTCCGCTTCCCCCACTCCCCCGTTAGCGAGGTCTTTCAGCTGCCCCCACATGAGTTCTTCGACTTGTTCCAGGTGCCGCGGAGCGCAGCCGGCGTACATGCCGAAACAACCGTAATCAGAGTAGGAATGGTCAAAAGCGTAGGTGGTGTAGGCCAGGCCGCGCTGTTCGCGTATCACTTGGAACAGGCGCGAGGACATGGATCCTCCCAGCAGGCTCAGCAGCACCGTCATGTGGGAGCGGCGCTCGTCGGCAGCGCTGATTCCGCGCCCGCCCACAATCAGGTGCGCTTGTTCACCGGGTTTGTGCTGTGACTGGGCGCGGGAAGTAAAAGATGGTGCCTGGCCTTGGGCAGCCTTCGTCTGCGGGGCGGCGTGGGCATCTAACGTCCAGTTGGCCTCCTCCATTGCCCGCATCACCTGCTCGCAAAGCTGGTCGTGATCCACGGCTCCGGCCGCCACAACCACCAGGTTAGAGGCGATGTATTGTTCGCGGTAGAACTGCCACACTTGGTCACGCACCGCGGCTTGCACGGTGTCGATGCTGCCGCCGATGGGGCGCCCCAGGGGGTGGGAGCCGAATACTGCGCGGGAGAAGCCTTCATGGACTACTTCACTGGGGTCGTCTGCCCCCATCGCGAGCTCATCGAGGATGACTCCGCGTTCACGGTCGAACTCGGTTTCGTTCAGCACCGAGGACGTGACCATCTCCAGTAGCGTTCCCACTGCCATGGCAAGGTCTTCGCCGAGGACGCGCGCCCAGTAGTAGGTGTATTCCTTCGTGGTTCCGGCGTTGGAGTCGCCCCCTACTTCGTCGAAGGCGTTGGCCAGTTCCGCGGCGGAACGGTGGGCGGTGCCTTTGAATAGGAGGTGTTCGAGGAAGTGGGAGGAGCCGGCGCGCTGTGGTTCTTCGTGGCGCGATCCGATGGGGCACCAAACCGACAGGGACACTGATCTTTGGGCGGGCACGTGCTGACTGAGCACTCGCAACCCTCCGGGCAAGATGGTGCGCCGGATTTGGGTTTCTTCATCCAGTAGCGTCAACTCGGCGTCGGGGTGGGTGCTTGCCACCATGGGAAGGTCAATGATTGGTGCGCTCATGTGTGGGTTTCCTTCTTATGGCACCGTCCCGCAGCGAAACCGAAGTTCCACCGCGGGACGGGCCAGGTTAGTCAACTACGCTGACTCACTCTTCGTCGTCACGCGGGCGACGCGAACGAGTGCGGGTGCGGCGACGTTCCCCGCGCTCCCCGCCGTCTCGGCGTCCACCGCGACGGGGGCGACGGTCTTCACGCTCACCGTCCTCGCCCCGCTCGGCGCGTTCAGCTTTAGCGGCTTCTTCGGCCGCCAACGCCTCTTCGTCCAGCACTACGTGCAGGGACAGTTTGCCGCGGGAGTCAACTTCTTCGATCTCAACTTCGATCTGCTGACCCACCTGCAAGACGTCATCGACCGAGTCGATGCGCTTTCCACCTACCAGGCGACGCACCTGGGAGATGTGTAGCAACCCGTCCTTGCCGGGGGTGAGGGAGATGAATGCACCGAAGGAAGTGGTCTTCACTACCGTGCCGACGAAGCGTTCGCCGACCTCGGGCATCTGCGGGTTAGCGATGGCGTTAACCATCTGGCGGGCAGCTTCGGCGGCCTCTCCGGTTTCAGCGCCAATGTAAACGGTGCCGTCGTCTTCAATCGTCAGGTCAGCGCCGGTGTCTTCCTGGATCTGGTTAATCATCTTGCCCTTGGGTCCGATGACTTCACCGATCTTATCTACCGGGACCTGCACGGTGATGATGCGCGGAGCGTTGGGGGACATTTCGTCCGGTTCGCTAATGGCCTGGTCGATCAGGGCCAAAATGGTCAGGCGAGCATCGCGTGCCTGCGCCAGGGCGCCCTTGAGCACGTTCGCGTCAATCCCGTCCAGCTTGGTGTCCAGCTGCAAGGCGGTGATGTAGTCGCGGGTACCGGCTACCTTGAAGTCCATGTCGCCGTAGCCGTCCTCAATGCCGAGGATGTCGGTGAGCGTGACAGAGCGGGTTTCACCTTCCACTTCACCGGTCATCAGGCCCATGGCGATGCCGGCCACCGGGGCGCGCAGCGGCACACCGGCCTGCAGTAGCGACAGGGTGGATGCGCAGACCGATCCCATGGAGGTGGAACCGTTGGAGCCGAGGGCTTCGGAGACCTGGCGGATAGCGTAGGGGAACTCATCGCGCGCCGGGATCACCGGTACCAGGGCGCGTTCAGCGAGGGCTCCGTGGCCGATTTCGCGGCGCTTGGGGGAACCGACGCGACCGGTTTCACCGGTGGAGAACGGCGGGAAGTTGTACTGGTGCATGTAGCGCTTGTGATCCACCGGGGAAAGGTTGTCCAGCTGCTGTTCCATACGCAGCATGTTCAAGGTGGTAACGCCCAGGATCTGGGTTTCGCCGCGTTGGAACAGGGCGGAGCCGTGTACCCGAGGTAGGACCTCCACTTCCGCTGACAGGGAGCGGATTTCGGTGGGGGTGCGTCCGTCGATGCGCACGCCTTCGCTCAGTACGCGCTGACGCACCAAGGTCTTTTCCAAGGAGCGGAAAGCGGCCTTGAGGTCCTTTTCCTGCTCGGGGAATTTTTCTTCCAGGTCGGCCAGCATCTGGTCGCGGATCTCATCCACGCGGGCTTCGCGTTCCAGTTTCCCGGCAATGGTGATGGCTTCGCACAGGGATTCGCTGGCGGCTTCTTCCACCGCCTGGTAGTGCTCGTCCTGGTAGTCCAGGTAGAGCGGGAATTCAGCGGTGTCCTTGGAAGCGTGCTTAGCAACTTCCAGCTGCGCTTCGCACAGCTGGCGGATAATCGGTTTGGCGGCGTCCAGGCCGTCGGCGACTACGTCCTCGGTGGGAGCGGTTTGACCGGAGTTAATCAGGTCCACCATTTCGTCACCGCCACCGGCTTCCACCATCATGATGGCGACGTCGCCGTCTACTACGCGACCGGCAACCACAATGTTGAAAGTGGAGCGTTCTAGTTCGCTGTAGCGCGGGAACGCTACCCACTGGCCGTCAATGAGGGCCAGGCGAGTACCACCGATGGGGCCGGAGAACGGCAGTCCGGCGATCTGGGTGGACATGGAGGCAGCGTTAATGGCCAGCACGTCGTAAGCGTCGTCGGGGTTAATGGCGAGGACGGTTTCAACTACCTGCACCTCGTTGCGCAGCCCCTTGACGAAGGCGGGGCGCAGCGGGCGGTCAATCAGGCGGCACGCCAAGATGGCTTCGGTGCCGGGGCGGCCTTCGCGGCGGAAGAACGAGCCGGGGATTTTACCGGCGGCGTACTGGCGTTCTTCCACATCCACCGTCAGGGGGAAGAAGTCGAACTGGTCCTTGGGGTGCTTACCTACCGTGGTGGCGGAAAGGATGGCGGTTTCGTCATCCAGGTACGCCATGGCCGAGCCTGCGGCTTGGCGGGCGAGGCGGCCAGTTTCGAAGCGGATAATACGTTTGCCGAACTTACCGTTATCAATAACGGTTTCGGCTGCGGTGATGTCGTCACCTTCCATCATGGGGATTGTCTCCTTCTCGTGATGGCGGTGCCCGGGGCGTCGGCCTTCGATTGAGGCTCGCGGACTTTATCGTCTTCCGAAAGCCACTACCGAGGACCGTTCGCTTTTTAAGGCACCGTTTCGCAGGGTCATGGTGTCACTGCGGGGCCTGCGATGCGCTCCCGCAGTGACGCAAAGCGGCCCGGCTCTCAGTTTCGAGAGTCGGGCCGGAAGGGTACTAGCGGCGCAGTCCCAGGCGGGCGATGAGTGAGCGGTAACGCTCAATATCAACGTCAGCCAGGTAGCCCAGCAGGCGGCGGCGCTTACCGACCAAAAGCATCAGGCCACGACGGGAGTGGTGGTCGTGCTTGTGGGTCTTGAAGTGTTCAGTGAGGTCCTTGATGCGCTGAGTCAGCAACGCTACTTGCACCTCGGGAGAACCGGTGTCACCCTCGTGCGTCGCGTATTCTTTAATGATTCGTTCTTTGACGTCTTTGCTAAGAGCCATATTGGTTCTCCTTTTTCTACTCGTTGCACGGAGCGCCGGGGCCTGTTCTCCCGGGCATGAGGCATCCGTGGCCGATCTACGGCAAGCAATATCGTATCACGCACCGCCCTGCTCTCCCCCGCTGCGCTACCGGTAAACCCCGTGATTTCGGGGTGAGATTACCCACCTTCGTAACGTTGACGCCCTCCCGCCCGCGCAAATCCAGGCGGGTTCCGGCGGTTCGCTGGCGGCGTTTACTGCGCGGTCACGTCCTCGGGATTGACCCGACCGCTGACTCCCACGCCGAGGACGGATGCGGCCTCGCGGATATCGTCATCCATTTGCTGCAAGAGTCCTTCTACCGATTCAAACCGCGCCATTCCCCGCAGCCTGCGGATGAAAGTGATGGCAATTTCTTCCCCGTAAAGATTCAGGTCGGACCGACCCAGGACGTGGGCTTCCACGGTGCGTTCTTCCCCGTCGAACTGGGGGTTGGTGCCAACGGAGATGGCGGCGGGAAGGAATTCTTCCGCCCTCCCCCCGGGTACTTGTCGGATCAGCCAGCCGGCGTACACTCCGTCGGCGGGGATCACTCCCCCGCAGTCCCCGGCGAGGTTAGCGGTGGGGAATCCCAGTTCGCGTCCGCGTTTGAAACCGCGTTGGACTACCCCGCGTATGCGGTGGGGGCGGCCGAGCACTTCGGCGGCGTCTTGCACGTCTCCGCGGGCCAGTAGTTCACGAACCCAGGACGAGGACCAGCGCCGCCCGGTTGGTGATTCAATGTCAGCCACCATTTGCACTTGGAAGCCGCGGCTACTACCGAGGTCGCGCAAGGTGGTGATGTCACCGCTGTTGCCGGCTCCGAACCGGATGTCTTCCCCCACGATGATTTCTTCAGCCCCCAGGGCCTGGCAGAGCACTTCATCCACGAACTGTTCTGGGGTTTTGCGGTAGAGCTGAGGGGTGTACGGCAGTACCAAAGTAGCGTCGAGTCCCAGTGCGGCGAGGGCGTCAAGCCGGTCTTCTAAGGTGGCAATGAGTTTCAGGTCGCGTTCGGGGTGGTGCACTTGCACCGGGTGCGGATCGAAGGTGATCGCCACGGAAGTCAGTTGCCTGGAGCGAGCGGCATTAACACAGGTGCGAATGATCTTTTGGTGCCCTTTGTGTACGCCATCGAAGTTCCCGATCGTGACTACGCTGCGCAGTGACTGCGGTACTTCTTCCAGCCCGTTCCACAACTGCATTACCATTGCGTTTTACCTCCGCACTCACCCCGCTTCTGGGTGGTGTCTATACCTCTAGGAGAGTTTCTCTACTTGTTCTTGCACCCGCACCCACCCGCGGGTGCCGGCTTGGGGGCGTGAGTGTGTTCAGCTTCAGCGGAGGCGTTTTCGCCCTGGCCGTGTTTCTTGCCGCCGCAGCCGCAGCCACCTTGCCCGCCGCCGTGACCGTGTCCGTGGCCGTGTTTCTTGCCACCGCAGCCGCAGCCACCTTGCCCGCCGCCGTGTCCGTGTCCGCCGCCGTGGCGCCCACACCGGCAACCACCGTTAGCGCCTTGCGCACTGGAGTCCAAGTTCTCCATCACCTGGCGGTCTTTCAAACCCAGTTGCGCTCCCACCAGGGAGTCTTCCTGCTTAGAAGCTGCTGCTTCGCGTTCTTTTTCCGCATTCATCGTCGTTTACTCCTTCACTTATAAAATCGCGCTTATCGTCTACTTGTGTTCCATGCCTGCGCCGGCGACACCCGGCGCGGCTTGGGGCGGCGGTGGGCCTTGCTCATTCTATGTCAGTTTCCAACACCACTGCCGGTTGCCAGGCTCCCCGGCGTCTTTCCAAGATCGCCACCACTCGGTCGCGGTAGTGAGCCGCCACGAACCCTTCCACCGCGGGCACATCCAATCCGTGCGTGTTGCCGTTCGCCAGTCGCCGTGCCTGCTCTTGGTCCACTTGCCACACGTGGAAAAGCTTGCTGCACACCTGGGTGAGAGGAATGGGGGTGACTTTGCCGGTTTCTTCCACCTGCGCAACCAGGTTCCCCACCGTCTTGGCTTCCCCCAAGTCCCACTGCCCCACTCGGGTGCGCTGCAAAGCCTTCAGGTAGGCTCCGCACCCCAGTTCTTGGCCGACGTCACGCGCCAGGGCGCGCACGTAGGTGCCAGCTGAGCACGTTACTTGCGCATCTACTTCCACCACCGGGACTTGCCCGTCGCTGGTGTCTAAAGCGGCTGCGCGCATCGGCGCGAGCATTTGGAAACAATCCACGCGGACCGGGCGCGCCGTAAGTTTCACGTCCTGCCCCTCCCGGTGGAGGGCGTGGGCGCGCTTGCCGCCAACTTTTATGGCGCTGACAGTGGCCGGAACTTGCATAATGTTGCCACGCTGCTTCGCCATTGCCGCTTCCAAGTCGGGAAGGGCCAGGGACGCTAAACCGCTGGTTGCAGTTAGTTCCCCGTCGGCGTCGTCACTGTCCCTACTGGCACCTAAAACCATGGTGGTGCGGTAGTCCTTATCCGCGCCGGTGAGGAAACGCAACAACCTGGTGGCTTTCCCCACCCCGATAAGCAGCACTCCGGTTGCCATCGGATCGAGGGTGCCGGCGTGCCCGACTTTACGGGTCGCGCACAGTCGCCGCATGGCTGCCACCACGTCATGGCTGGTCACTCCTGCGGGCTTATCCACCACGAGGATTCCATCGGCTGCGGTTTCGCGGGCGCGCGGCACATCCAGCCCGCGTCGGCGTGCCCCGTCAGTGGGCGGTTTCACTCAGCCAAATCCGGGTCGGCGTCAGTTTCAGAAAGGAAGTCTTCGTCCTCGTCGTCTTCACGTCGATACGGGTCTGCGTCTCCGGCATAGTTCGCGTTGGAAGCCAACTGCGATACCCGCTCATCTTCGGCGCGCGCACGCGCCAAGGCGTCATCGATACGGGCGGCAGAGTCAGGCAAGGAATCGAGCTGGAACTCCAGGGTCGGGGTCAGTCGGATTCCCAGGGCCCGCCCCACTTCGGAGCGAATCAATCCGCGCGCTGAACGCAGGGCTTTAGCGGTGCCGGCCGCATCTTCTTCAGAGCCGTAAACGGTGTAGAAAATGGTGGCATGCTGCAGGTCACCGGTTACTCGCACGTCGGTGATAGTTACGAACCCCAAACGCGGGTCCTTAATGCGTCGTTCCAACAGTTGCGCCACCGTTTGGTGGATACGGTCGGCAACTTTTCGTTGACGTTGTTCGTCAGCCATAATGCTCCCTTCCGGGTAGGTTTCTACAGGTGAGGCGGCCCGCCTCCCGCGGGAAGGGGCCGCCTCACAGCTAGAGGTTTTTAGTCACGAGGTTTTTCGCGCATCTCCCAGGTTTCAATGATGTCGCCTTCGGCGATATCCTTCCACCCCAGGGTCATACCGCACTCGTATCCTTCACGAACCTCGGTGACATCGTCCTTCTCGCGACGCAAGGAGACGATCTCCAGGTCTTCTTTCAAGACCACGCCATCGCGAATCAGGCGCGCGTTAGTGCCGCGCTTGATGGTGCCCTTGCGGACAATACATCCAGCGATGTTACCGAACTTGCCGGAGCGGAATACTTGGCGGATTTCCGCGGTTCCAAGTTGGAACTCCTCGTAAATCGGCTTCAGCATGCCCTTCATGGCGGCTTCGACTTCTTCGATGGCGGCGTAGATGACGGAGTAGTACTTAATCTCTACGCCTTCTTCGTCAGCCAGTCGCGCCACCTGCTCAGCCGGACGCACGTTGTAGCCGATAATGACGGCGTTATCAACGGTTGCCAGGTTGACGTCGTTTTGGGTGATGGCACCCACCCCGCGGTGGATGATGCGCAGCTGCACTTCTTCACCCACGTCAATCTTGAGCAAGGAATCTTCCAAGGCCTCAACGGTACCGGATACGTCACCTTTAATAATGAGGTTAAGGGTGTCGACCTTACCTTCTTTAAGGACCTTGTCGAAGTCTTCCAAGGACACCCGCTTGCGACGGCGAGCCAGCTGTGCCTGCCGTTCCGCAGATTCGCGTTTATCGGCAATCTGGCGAGCGGTACGGTCATCGGAAGCCACCAGGAAGGAGTCCCCTGCGCGCGGCACCGAGGTAAGTCCCAGTACCTGCACCGGGCGGGACGGTCCGGCTTCTTCCACGTTGTTGCCCCACTCATCGAACATGGCGCGCACGCGCCCGTAGGAGGAGCCGGCAACTACCGCGTCCCCAACCCGCAGGGTTCCGCGCTGCACCAGCATGGTGGATACGGCGCCGCGCCCGCGGTCCAGGTTAGCTTCAATGGATACCCCGCGTGCCTCGGTGTCCGGGTTGGCTTCCAGCACCAACGCACCGTCAGCGGTGAGGACCACCGCTTCAAGTAGTTCAGCGATGCCTTTACGCTGTTTCGCGGAGACATCTACGAACATGACGTCGCCGCCGTATTCTTCAGCCACCAAGTTGTATTCGGTCAGCTGCTGGCGGATCTTGTCGGGGCGAGCTTCTTCCTTATCGACCTTGTTCACCGCCACCACGATCGGCACGTTCGCGGCCTGCGCGTGGTTAATGGCTTCCACGGTCTGAGGCATAACGCCGTCGTCCGCGGCCACCACCAAGATGGCGATGTCGGTAACTTGCGCACCGCGGGCACGCATAGCGGTGAACGCTTCGTGACCGGGGGTGTCAATGAAGGTGATGAGGCGACGCTCGTCGTCCACGTCCACCCGCACCTGGTAGGCACCAATGTGCTGGGTGATCCCGCCGTGCTCGGATTCCACCACGTCGGTGGAGCGAATGGCGTCCAGCAGCTTGGTTTTACCGTGGTCAACGTGACCCATTACGGTCACTACCGGCGGGCGAGAAACCATGTTCTCGGCGTCTTCGAGTTCTTCGGCTTCCAGGTCGATGTCGAAGGATTCGAGTAGTTCGCGGTCCTCGTCCTCGGGGGAAACCACTAGGACTTTGTAGCCGAGTTCTTCTCCCAGCAGTCCGAAAGTGTCCTCATCCAGTGACTGGGTGGCGGTCGCCATTTCTCCCAGGTGCATTAGCACGGTCACCAAGGACGCGGGATTGACGTCGATCTTCTCCGCCAGGTCAGCCAGGGAGGCTCCCTGTCGGATGCGGATTTCCTGTCCGTTTCCGCGTGGGATCTGCACGCCCCCAATGACGGGTGCGTTTTGTTGTTCGAACTCTTGGCGCTTGGCGCGCTTGGATTTGCGTCCGCGGCTCTTACCGCCGGTTCCGCGTCCGAACGCACCTTGGGTGGCGCCGCGTCCGCCGCGACCACCGCGCGGTCCGCCGCCGAATCCGCCGCGACCGCCGCCGGGGCCACCTGCGCCACCGGGACCACCGGGACCGCCAGGTCCGCCGCCGCTGCGTCCACGTCCGGGACGTGAAGGCGCCGGGGTGGCGCCTGCCTTTTCAATGGTGGAGTGATCGGGCATCGTCCCGGGGTTGGGACGCGGTCCGCGTCCGGCTCCGCCACGAGGACGTCCCCCACCTGCGGGGCGAGGCGCACCAGCACCTGCTCCCCGGGCTCCGGCGCGTCCACGTCCGCCGCCTGCACCACCGGGGCGAGGCATGCCCTGGGTGGAAGCGAACGGGTTGTTTCCCGGGCGCGGTCCGGGGCGCGGTCCCCGACTGCCGCCGGGGCGAGGCATGCCCTGGGTGGAGGCAAACGGGTTGTTTCCCGGGCGCGGTCCGGGGCGCGGCCCCCCACTGCCGCCGGGGCGAGGCGCCGCTTCGGAGGGCGTAGGTGCCGCCTTACCCGCTGCGCGCGAGGGCGCTTTCGGCGTCGGTGCTTTACGTCCACCTAGTACACTTGCGGGGCTGGGCGCCGGTTTACCTTCAGCTGGATTACCTACAGCTGGCTGCTTAGCGTCAATCTTAGCAGCCGCTTTTTCGCTAGCTTCAGGCGCCGGTTTAGCTTTGGCACTGGCTTTCTTGGCGGCGGGTTTCTTCTCCGCCGGCTTGGCAGCGCCGTCATCAGTTTTCTTCGCAGCCGCTTTAGCTGCGGGTTTGGTGCTCTTCTTTTCCGTCTTCTTAGCGTCAGCCTTTTTCGCTTCTGCTTTTTCTGCGGCTTTAGCACCAAGCTTTTCACGTACTCGACGCACCACTGGGGGTTCGATAGTAGACGAGGCTGTCTTTACGAACTCTCCATTTTCTTTCAGGTACGTCAACAGTTCTTTGCTGGTGATTCCGAGCTCTTTTGCGAGCTCGTGTACACGCAACTTTGCCACTTTTCTCCTGTCCAGGGCCGTCCCTGGTCAGGACGGACCGTTATATTTGCTGGCAGCTCATCGCTGGGTACTCATCGGGTGCCCATCAGCTTCCAACCCGCTTCCATTTACTCGTCCGCAGTGCGCACCTTACGCACTGGATGTGGTGGCTTGCGCGACCGCGGTTTCGATTCCTTCGGCCGCCACCGGGGTTTGGGCGGGTAGTCGCAACGCGCCTGCTAAAACGCCGGGACGTAAAGCTCGTTGCAGGCATTCGCCCGTGTGGTGAACCCACGCTCCACGGCCTCCGGCTTTCCGTTTCGGGTCAGCCAGGATTTGTTGCCTGTCGCAGTCGTAGGTCAGACGTAGCAGATCACTGCGGTTGGAGGTTTTCCGGCAGCCAACGCATGTGCGTTGCGGTTGCCGCCCCTGCCTACAGTGACTCACCGTCCCCACTTTACCGCTTTGGGGTGGGGATTTCTTAATCGAACTGTGAGCCGCTGCTCACGTCCGGGCGGGAAACATCGGAGGTAGTCATGCCCTCTTCAGTTTCGGTGTCGGCGTGAATATCAATGTGGTATCCGCACAGTCGGGCAGCAAGTCGGGCATTTTGACCTTCGCGCCCAATCGCCAACGACAGTTGGAAGTCGGGAACAATGACACTGGCTTTGCGTTCTTCTTCACTGATAATGGTGACAGAAGACACGCGCGCCGGCGACAGGGAGTTCGCCACAAACCGCGCCGGGTCAGCCGAGTAGTCGACGATGTCGATTTTTTCACCGTTTAGTTCATTCATCACCGCGCGCACCCGCCGGTAGGAAGGCCCAATACAAGCCCCTTTAGCGTTTACTCCTTCGCGGGTAGCAGCCACCGCGATCTTGGTGCGACGCCCGGCCTCACGCGCAACGGATTTAATCTCCACCAATCCATCAGCGATTTCGGGTACTTCACGCTTAAACAGGCCTTCCACCAGTCCCGGGTGAGTACGTGAAACCGTGATACGCGCGCCTTTTTCTCCGCGCGACACATCCACCACGTAGACGCGCAAGATGTCCCCGTGACGGTAGGTTTCGCCGGGAACCTTTTCCGCTTCAGGCAAGATCGCTTCGAACTCGCCCAGTTTCAGGATGGTCACGTGCGGGTTGCGTTGGGCTTCTACGGTTCCAACTACCACCGACCCAGCGCGGTCACGGAACTCGCCGAGCACTTTGGCGTCATCGGCTTCCCGCAGTCGCTGGGCTATTACCGACCGAGCCGTGGCGGTGGCGATGCGACCGAACTCTTTGGGGGTGTCGTCGAATTCCCCAATCGGATTATCATCGTCGTCGTATTCAGTGGCCATCACACAGACTTTGCCGGTGCGCTGGTCAATTTCGATGCGTGCTTCCCGGATCGCGCCGGGCATCTTGTGGTAGACCTTCAGCAGCGCCTCTTCGATGGTTTGCACGAGGACGTCGCCGTCGATCTCCAGGGAGCTACCGACCTCCCGTAGCGCCCGCATATCGATTTCCATAGCCATCCTCACTCTCCGCCTGGGTTGAATTCTACTTGGGACCGAGCCTTAGTGATTTTATCAATAGGCACGCTGGTTTTATCTCCTCCGTCAAGTTCAATAGTAACTTGATGCTCGTCGGCTTCCAGCACGCGCCCTTCCATCTTCTGCCCTTCGGCGGTTTTGACTCTAATCTTGCGCCCCAAGCAGCGCCGGTAGTGACGAGGCTGGGTAAGTTGCCGTTCTGCCCCGGGGGTTGATACTTCCAGGGTGTAGGCGTTTTCAATCGGGTCGGCTTCGTCTAAGGCCGTTGAGATAGCGCGCGTGAGCTGGTTGAGGGTGTCGGAGTCCACTGCTCCTGGCCCGTCGGGAAGATCCACCGTTATGCGCACTAAACCGGCGTTGGCTGAGACGTAGATATCTTCCAGGTACAGTCCAGCTTCGCTAACTAGTGGCTCTACCAGGGTTTTCACCGCGGGGGCCACTGATGTTTTACTCACAACTCCTCCTGACGTGGCGCGGGCAACGTTCTTCGCAACTAATACGTGCGATTATCGTAATAGTGATGTGGTTACCCATTATGCAAGATTTTAGGTGCGCAACGCACACCGACACCTCCCGGGCGGCGAAGGCTCGCCTAAGCGGGCAGGTGTCTTCTGACGTATTTACTTTTAAGCGTAAAACTATCTTCCAGTTAGCAGCGAAAGCTGCCGGCCGGCGTCTGAGCAAGACAGCTGTGGCACTGGCGGCCACGGGCCTTTTATTAACGGGGTGTTCGTCCCTGGAGGCCGCCGGCATCTACCTTGAAGACGCTCCCGCCACCCTACCGCAGCTGTCAGCTGAACAGTTCGCCCACCAGTCGATAGCGCGCCACGATCAGGCACTGGCGGATGCTTTAGATAAGTGGACTACCGATTCTTCCGCCTCGGACTGCCCTGCCTGTCAAGACGCGGTGACCCGGTTTGCGGATAACTGCGAAGCCCGCATCCAGGCGGTGGGAGGGCTGTGGCAGCCCTGGCCCCAGGGCACGCCAGATAACGCCCAAACTCTTGCCCCGATTCCCCCGGTTGAGCCGCAGGTAACTGAGCTGGTACGTCAAGGCATAACTTCAGCGGTAACGGATCTGCGGATGGCTGCCCAAGTTGATTCCGCTACTCGCCCCTTGGTGGCGGCCGCCGCTATGGGAAGGGTGGCTGATAGTTTCGCCCTGGCTGCAGCTGCGCAGATTCCCCAAGATGATCTGGATGCGTGGTTCGAACAGGCCTCCTCCTTGGAACTTCCCGAGCAGATGGCTTTGCCTTCCCCCTCCCCCGCGCAGCCGTCTACTTTTGAACTGACCCCTTCACCGGATGCGGCCGTCTCGCGCGCGCTGCGTGATTGGGACTGCGTACAGGACTTACTGCCGCACTGGACTGGCAGCTACGACGCTGGCGCGGGCCCTTCGGCTGCGAAGTTTTACTCCCGCGCCCAGGTTGATCAGCTAGCCAACAGTATCGGCCAGGCCCTGCAAGCTGGAGCTACCGATACGCGGGTAGGTACGTGCGCTTCTGCTTTTAGCGCCCACCTAAGTGACAGCGAGGCCGGGCAAACAGATTCTGTTACCGCTTTGCAGCAGCTGTTAGCGGCCTCTAACTTGGAGCTTTTCACCGCTGCTCCGGAGCTGAAGCTACCGCAGGCACCATCGAGCCGCGGTCTTTCCTTCCCGGCGGAGCAACTGGTGCTGGGGGTTTACTACTGGCAGCTGATTGCGGGCCCGGACGCGACCCCGGCTCTGATTGGGTTAGAGTTGCCCCAGCAGTCTCAGCAATAGCAAAAACGCCACGTTTTCACGTGGCGCTGAGGCTTGGCTCCCGCGGTTGGACTCGATCTAACAACCAATAATTTTACACTCCAGCGCTCCCACTTCCGGTTTTGATGTGCGGATGCACGTTAGCAGCCTTGGGTACGTCAGCCCCCTTTACGCAAGTATCTGCTATTTTGCAGAACTCCAATGACATTTCTGCCAGGCCCTCTATCTCCTACGAGTTGATAGCGCTTGAATTATGCGGTTGTACAGCGCACACCCGTCGCTGCATGGAAACATTCTCCTTCACCAGCAGATCGCGAATGCCCGTGTCATCGGTGTTCATATTTCCTCCTCGAATATGCCAGACTTCTCGGATGAAAGTTGATTGGGAATTTATTGGTATTTTGATTGCTTTTGCAGCTTTGTGGTGGGAGGTTCGTAAGACCAGGAATTCTCCTTCCGGCATGCTTCATGTGGACAAGCTGGAGCATGATGGCCTATTTGTGGTGAGTCTGGTTTGGCTAGGTGAGGGCGGCGCATGGGACGTGGTTCTTGAGCCAAGAAAGAATTGCACGGCCATTCGAATGACAGCGGCAAGAATCCTTGAAAGAGGAGGAACGCTAACCTACGTGCTTCGTCCCCTGTCAGATAATCCGGTTGTTCGCGTGTATCACAGACCTTTTGGGTATCACCGGCGCGGATACATAGTGGATCTGAATCTTGAGACGGGTCGAGTTCACCCCGTCAGAATACGATGGGCAACGTTCCGTTATTGGCTCTCGCGTTTGACAGGCGTAAGCATATCCACACATCGAAAAGAGTGAACATTACCCACCTAATCCAAGCCATGGCTGCTCCCATAGAGTTATAGGTAGGAGCGATCCCAGTGCGACAAGATGCACCGAATCGTTCGTACTCCACCCCTTACAACCGCAGATCTCAAACGATGCACGCCCAAAATCCGCTTACGACATCTACATTTGAGAAGGATCGCCTCAGCCTGGCGGCGCAGAGACTAATGGTTTGGAGTATCGCACACTACTATGTGAGCATTTAGGGTTTTTTCGACTAATGTAAAAATATGAGCGCTAAAACTGTACCGGAAAGCCCAAGATTTACTACTGCTGACATAGTGGCTTCAAACATCCGCGCGGAAGCTGCGCGGCTTGGATATACGCAAGTGCAGCTAGGTAAGCTCCTCGGAATGAGCCAAGGGGCAATAACGAAGCGATGGCGCGGCGTTACACCTTGGCAACTAGCGGAGCTAGATAGGGTGGCCAACGCCCTAGGGCTTTCTGTGGTGGATTTAGTCCAGGAACCACCTAATATGCAAAACGCCACGTTTTCACGTGGCGCTGAGGCTTGATTCCACGGTCGGACTCGATCTAACAAGCATTCGTTAACAGCTACCCCACCTCACGACAGGCTGCCCAGCCTTAGCCGACATCGTACATCTTAAGCGTTTATCGCATATCATTAAATTATGACGGCAACAAAATCATGCGAGTTACCGCTGACCGAGATAGTCGCTGCCAACATTCGCGCGGAAGCGGCGCGTCAGGGGTATTCACAGTCTTCGCTGGCGCGCGCCTTGGGTATGTCCCAGACGCAAGTAACGCTTCGATGGAACGGCAAGCGAGAATGGCGGATTAATGAACTTGATGAAGTGGCGGGGCTGCTAGGCGTGCCCGCTGCTGCACTTCTCGAAAAGCCAGAATATGCGAGAGCCCCAACCCATCGGGGTCGGGGCTATTTGCTCCCGCGGTTGGACTCGAACCAACAACCGTCCGATTAACAGTCGGATGCTCTGCCATTGAGCTACGCGGGAATGCGTTTGCGGATATGACTTTATCAAGTTCAAGCGAGGGAACCAAATCAGAGGGGTGTGATTAATTTCCCCTACCATGATTTACGGTTCCACCGGCGTTGCCAGTGGCGTCGGCGCCCACACTACTAAAGGGGAAAGCCGCGCCAGTGGCGCAGGCATCGGCACTACTTAAAAGGAGGCGGGGTAGCTACTGACAGCTACCCCGCCCCTCGCTTAGCTCACCTCACCCTCAGGCGCAGTGAGCATGGTGTTGTTTGCCTACCCCTTGACTGAACCAGCCGTAAGGCCAGAGACAATGTACTTTTGCAGGAATAGGAACAGCGCCAGGATCGGTAGTGCGGCGATTAGCGCCCCGGCGGCGAATAGCCCCCAGTTAGCGTCTAAGCGGTCAGATACCCACTGGTACATGCCTACCGCCACCGTCCAGTTGTGTTCGGATTGCAAAATCACCCGCGCCAAGATGAAGTCGTTGAAAGTGGAGATGAAAGATAGCAATCCCACTACCGCCAAGATCGGAGCCACCAGGCGCAGAATAATCGTCCAGAAAATCTGCGCGTGAGAGGCACCGTCAATCTTCGCGGCTTCATCCAAGGAGGCGGGGATGGTGTTGAAGAACCCGTACATGAGGAAGGTGTTGACCCCAAGTGCGCCACCGAGGTAGACGCAGATCAGCGCGATGCGGCTGTCCAAGCCGAGCCAGGGCACGGCGTCTCCCAGCGTCAATAGCAGCAAGAAGATGGACACGAATGCCAGTAGCTGGGGGAACATTTGGATCACCAGCAGCGACATTAATCCCACGCGCCGCCCGGTGAAGCGGAAACGGGAGAAAGCGTAGGCCGCTGCCGCGCCCATCAGCACGGTCCCCACTGACGTAACCACCCCGATAAAGAGGGTGTTTAACATCCACTGCCAAAATGAGGTTTCACTTAAGGCAGCGAAGTTCGACAGGGTGAAGTCGTTAAAGAGGGTATTCGACCCGGTCATGGTGCCTGCGGAGTTCAATGCCGCCGACAGGATGTAGAGGATGGGGAAAACCGAATACAGTACCGCTAGTACACCCACGACGTGGCGCCATCCAATGTCTGACCACCAGCGGGCTCGTGACATTTGGTTTGCTTCCCGCACCTTCGGCGCCGCGTTTTCAGCGACTGCGGCCGCTACCGGGGTAGCCACGGCGTTGGCCACCGCAGTGGCGCCACCGGTTTCCTTCCCAGCCTGTTCAGGGTGGTTTTTATGGTTGAGGTTAGGAGTATTTTGCGCCATGTCAGTTAATCTCCTCCAGCGAACGGGTCTTCTTGAAGGAAATCACCGAAATGGTGGCGACAATCAAGAAGATGATTATGGACAGGGCGGATGCTAATCCGTAGTTCTTCGCGGCCCCACCGTCAAGCCCCGCCACGGAGTACACCATGGAAATGAGGATGTCGGTGGCTCCCACCGGTGCGGAGGTGTCTGTGAAACGCGGCCCGCCGCCGGTGAGCATGTAAACCAGGTTGAAGTTGTTGAAGTTGAACGCGAAGGAAGAAATCAACAGTGGTGCCACTGCCACTAGCAGTAGCGGCATGGTCACGGAGGTGAAGGTACGCAAACGCGAAGCGCCGTCCATGGTGGCGGCTTCAATCACGTCATCGGGGATGGCCTGTAAAGCACCTGTGCAGATGAGGAACATGTATGGGAATCCCATCCACAAGTTCACCGCCAGGATTGATAGTTTCGCCAGCCACGGATCGTTTAGCCATTCAATCCCCGCTCCCCCCAGCAGCGTTTGGTTAATGAACCCGAAGTCGGTGTTGAGCATGCCTTTAAATAGCAGCGCCGACAAGAACGCGGGGAAGGCGTAAGGAAGAAGCATGAGGGTGCGGTAGATCTTGCGTCCCTTCATGCGTTCGTCGTTCATGACGATGGCGAAGAACAATCCTAGGAAGAAGGTGGAAGCTACCGACAAGAAAGCGAAAGCGAAGGTCCACACCAGCACTTTCAAGAACGGCCCGGAGTAGCGGGCATCACCGAAAGCAGTGGTGAAGTTTTCCACGCCGGTGAATACGCGCCAACCGGTGGGGAGGACGGTGCCGTCCTCGGCTTCAAAGTTACCGTTGGAGTTGGGCCGGTAGACCTTCCCGTCGCTGGTGTCGGTAAGGGTGTCGCTGGCCGCGTCGTATTGCATCTGCGGAACGTAGGCGTATCCGGTCATGGCGTCCTGGGTGCCGATGGCACCGTCATTGGGATCGTCAGAAACCGGTACCTTCAGGTCGGTGACTTCCTTTTGTCGGGCGAGGACGTCGCCCACCGCCAGCACATCCCAGCCAGGTACATCGGTGATGCGCCCGCCTTCGACTTTGGCCTTGGGAGCTTCCGTGAGCGGTTGGTCCGCGCTACCGACTTTCACGGTGTTTTCATCAATCACCGCGAAACCGAGCTTGGAGCCTTTTTCCACTACCTGCAGCGGCATGGCGGCGGAGCCTTCCACCCGCCGCTGGTTCTGCGCCAAGATAGCGGTGATGGCGTCGGCCTTGTCGGAGTTGTGACCGTCACCGTAGTTGGTGAAAGCCACGAACCCGGTGTAGCCCACTACGAATACTTGGTAGATAAGTAGGAACACCAGTCCGGGGACTAGGTATTTCATCGGTAGCATACGTTTGGAGAAGTACACTACGTTGATGGCGATGAGGATTAGCGCCATTACCACCAGCAGCGTGGTTTGGTTCGCGGCCCAGGCTGACAGCAGGATGTAGACACCCAGGGCGTCGATCAGCATCATCAAGAACAGTTTGATGAGGAAGCCTTTGCCGGTGGCGGTGGCGTGGGAATCGCGCGCGCGGCGGGCCCTTTCTGGGGCCGGCATAGATGTGTTTGTAGACATCGTTAAAGCTTTCTGATACCGCCGCAGGGCGAGCCCGGTCGGGCCCGCCCTGCGTTAGGGGTTTACTTAATGGCAGCTTCGATATCTGCGATCATCTTGTCCCAAGCGGTGGCGGGGTCAACTTCGCCGTTAATGATTTGCGCTTCGGTTACGCCCCAGAAGTTCCACACTTCACCCATTTCCGGAATGGACGGCATGGGGACAGCGTTTTCTGCGACCTTGGCGAAACCAGCTGCGATCGGGTCAGACTTGACCTTTTCTGCTGCGGCCTTCAGCGCGGGGGTGCGGTTGCCGGCTTCGTACATCTGCACCTGGATGTCTTCGGAGCCGATGTAGTTGAGCAGGAACTGGTTGGCCAGCAGCGCGTTAGGAGACTTAGCGTTCACGTAGAAGCCCTGCACACCTACGAAGGGTGAAGCGGTCTGCGAACCGGAGGTGGGGATCGGGTCCACTGCGATCTTCAGGTCCTTGAACTGTTCGAGCATCCACGGTCCGCCCACGATGAAGGGGGAGTTACCTTGCTTGAACTGTTCCACCGCGATGTCGTAGGTGATGGAGGTAGAAAGCACGCCGGTGCCTTCCTTACCGTTTTCTTTCAGCCAGTTAGCAAAGGCGTGCCCGTTGTCGCCACCCATGTTCAGCTCGCTGGTGTAGGACCCGTCGTCCTTTTGCTTAAAGACCGTGGCGCCGAAGGAGTTTTGGAAGGGAGCCATGGTGTAGGGGTCGCCCTTGGCATCTACCTGGATTAGGAACGGGTACTTGGTTCCAGCGTCCTTACCCATCTGCACCATTTCGTCGAAGGTGGCGGGAGCGTTGGGGGCCAGTTCGGTGTTGCGGATCAGGCCGATGTTCTCTACCGCGTAGGGTACGCCGTAGACTTTGCCGTCGTAGGTGAAGGCTTCCACTGCTACTTCGGAAAACTCCGAGGCTTTCTCCCCTAGTTCGGTGGGGGCTACTACCCCGTTCTTGGTGAGTTCACCCAGCCAGTCGTGGGCGCCTACGGTGATGTCGGGGCCTTTGCCGGTGGGCACTTGGCTGTTGAAGTCGGCGCGGATGTCGTCGAAGTTCTTAGTTACGGTTTCGACTTTGGCGCCGGTGTCGGCTTCGAATTTTTCGGCGGCGGCTTTCACCGGTCCGATGCGGGTTTCGTCAACCCACACGGTGATTTTCTGTCCCGCTCCGGCGGCTGTGGTTTCGCCGTCGCTGGCTGGTTTGCTTTCGTTGTTCCCACCGCAAGCGGCCAGTGAGAAGGTTAAGGATAGGGCTGCGATGCCCGCTATGCTCCGTCGCATGTGTAACTCCCTGTTTGGTAGTTCTTACACGGACTCCCGCGGTTTTACGGGGGTCTGTCAATGAAAGGCTACGACAACTTGCAAATCCTTGCAAGCGTTTTCACTCGTTTTCATTTCTTACGTGACTTCCGTTACACTTGATTCTTAATGGCTCTTTCTACCCGACGAGGAGTAGGCGCAATGACCGCACGAGTGAAGTTAAGCGACGTCGCTCGACACGCCAACGTATCGACCGCCACCGTTTCCCGTGTACTCAACGGCAAATCCGTGGTCTCCGAACAAACACGCCGCCAAGTACTAGCGGCCCTAGACGTCCTCGGCTACGCCCGCCCCGACTCGGTTTCCGCGCGCTCTTCCGGCATGGTGGGACTGGTAGTGCCCGAACTGTCCAACCCCATCTTCCCCATGTATGTGCAAGAACTTGAACGCCACCTCTCCACCGCCGGCTGGGTCCCCCTACTTTGCACCCAAAGCCCCGGAGGCGTAACCGAAGACGAGTACGTGCGCATCCTCACCGAAAGAGGCGTCGCCGGCATCATCTTCGTCTCCGGCCTGCACGCCGACCTCAACGCCGACCCCAAGCGCTACCACGACCTGGCAGACATTCCTTTCGTCACCATTAACGGCCCCAACCCCGCCATCGCGGCGCCCTCCTTCGCCTGCGACGACGCCGATGCCACTAACCGCGCCCTCGAACACCTGGTGTCCCTGGGGCACACCCGCATCGGCCTGGCAATCGGACCATCACGTTTCGTCCCCATCAGCACCAAGGTGAAAACCTACACCACAGCTTTACGACGGCTCCTTCCCGAAAGCGAGCCGCTGGTGGCGCAATCACTTTTCACCATTGAAGGCGGGCAAGCCTGCGCCGAAGAACTACTAGATTCCGGCGTTAGCGCCATTATCGCCACCTCCGACCTGATGGCTATCGGCGCTATCTACCAGGTACGCAGCCGCGGACTACGCGTTCCCGAGGACGTATCCGTGGTCGGCTACGACGGTACCGCCCTCACCGCGTTCACCGACCCGCCCCTAACCACCGTGCGCCAACCGGTAGCGCGCATCGCCCAAGCCGCGGTCACCACCTTGCTGCAGTCCATTGCCGGAGAAAAGTCCCCCACGTCCTCGTTGCTCTTTAGCCCCGAACTAATTGTCCGCTCATCTACCGCCCCCAAACCGCAGGAAAAGGAGTAATGACTTGTCTGCTCGCCCTTCCCAACCGTGGTGGCACCACGCAGTTATCTACCAGGTTTATCCGCGTTCTTTCGCTTCCACTTCCGGCGCGGTAGGCACTTTAGAAGGCGTGCGCCAAAAGCTTAACTACCTACAGCAACTGGGGGTGGACGCGATCTGGCTGTCCCCTTTTTACCCTTCGCCCCAGCGCGACGCCGGCTACGACGTGAGCGACTACTGCCAAGTTGACCCCACTTTCGGCACCCTCGCGCACTTCGATGCGCTAGTTGAAAGCGCTCACGCCCGCGATATTCGCATTGTCATCGACCTGGTTCCCAACCACACTTCCGACCAGCACCGCGCCTTCCAAGCGGCGTTGGCGGCCGGCCCCGGCTCGGCGCAACGCGATTGGTACTGGTTCGTCGACAGTGAGCAACCACCCAACAACTGGAAGTCGATTTTCGGCGGTAGCGCCTGGACCCAGGTGTGTCAGCGCGAAGACGCCGCCGGCTCCCCCTGGGAAGACGACCAGCAGTGGTACTTGAACTTATTTGATTCCTCCCAACCTGACCTGAACTGGGATAACCCCCAGGTGCGCGAATACTTCGACCAAGTCCTGCGCTTTTGGCTCGACCGCGGGGTAGATGGTTTCCGTATCGACGTCGCCCACGGCCTGGTGAAGGATCGCTCGCTTCCAAACTGGGAGGGCGAGGTCTCCATGGTTGATGGAGGCGAGGACGACGCCGACACTACTCGCGCCCCCATGTTCGACCAAGAAGGTGTGCATGAGATCTATCGGCGTTGGAACGCCATCTTGGCTTCCTACCCGGGCGAGCGGATGCTGGTGGCCGAAGCCTGGGTGGACCCGCAGACGCGGCTGGCGCGCTACGTGCGAAACGATGAAATGCACCAGGCTTTTAACTTCGCCTTCCTATGCTGCCCGTGGCAGGCCCAGGAGCTAGAGCAAACCATCACCGACTCCCTGCACGCTTTCAGGCAGGTAGGCCGCCCCGCCACCTGGGTGCTTTCCAACCATGACGTGGTCCGTCATGCCTCCCGCCTGGGGTTGGAGGAAACCGGTAAGGGCCCCAATGGGATTCGCGCCCGCGAGCCCCAGCCGGACGCCGCGTTGGGCCTGGCCCGCGCACGGGCCGCGACTGCCCTGATGCTCTCTCTTCCCGGCTCTGCCTACCTGTATCAGGGGGAGGAACTCGGCCTGCCCGAGCACACCACTTTGGAAGATAAGTGGCGCCAAGACCCGGCTTTCTTCCGCACCAAGGGCGCAGAAGCGGGGCGCGACGGCTGTCGAATTCCGCTGCCGTGGGCGCATGACGCTGCCGGTTGTGGGTTTTCCCCCACCGGTGAAACCTGGCTACCCCAACCACCCGGATGGGCTGAGTTGGCTGCGGACCTGCAGTCCGCCGACACTGGTTCCACCCTGAACTTCTACCGCCGGGCGCTGGCACTGCGACGCGACTGGGAGCTGGGCCAGGGCGAGTGGAGTTTCCAACCGTGTGAAGGCGGCGTATTGCGCGGAATAAACCGTTGCGAGGGCGGTGAGGTGCTGGTGATAACCACAGTTTCAGCTCCCAGCGTGGTTCCTTCCGACTGGGTGGTGAAGCTATGTTCGGATCCGACGCTGCACCTGCGGGCGGGAGACGAAATTCCCGTAAACACCACGGTGTGGTGTCAACGCGGCAACTAGCTGACGGCGCCGGTTACGGTGCCAGCCCCACGTCCTCGCGCACCTGAGCTTCTAACGCTGCTGCAGCTTCCTGGCCTTGCTCATCCAGGGGGCCGTAGGCAACGACGGCGGAAAAGATCTCCCCTTCCGGTCCTCGCCGCACGGAAGCTGCCACTACGGTGCCGTTTTCACATTCGGCCTGTCGGTAGGCCACCACCGCGTGATGGACTCCTTCTTTGACCGCTCCCATGAACTTGTGCGGGTCTTCACTGCGCGTGGTTACCCGGTATGGTTCCACCTGCGGGTCCAGGTAGGAGACAGTGAGTTCTCGTGTTTTCGCTTCCCAGGTGGCGGACTGCAACTCACACCAGTGCCCCACTCGCCGCATCTCAGTGGCGTTCGCTACCAGCAGTTCAGCCTTAGTGGCGACAAGCCACTTGCCGTCCTCGGTTTCTTCCGCCACCGCGCGCTGCAGGTCAGATGTCACTTCGTGCCGGCGCAAGCAGGACGCGACTTCTTCAGGTAACTGGGGGGTGCGTGTCTTCCTAAACCACATAGTCTTTACGCTATGGCATTGCGCTTGCGTTGTCACCTGCCGAACGCGGTTTGCGCCTGGGCGGGTTCACCTGGCATTCTAAATAGGTGCCTTCGGCACTGCCCTGATAGCTCAGTCGGTTAGAGCAGCGGACTCATAATCCGTTGGTCCTGGGTTCGAGCCCCAGTCGGGGCACTTTTCTTTTGCTTGATATTCCGCGGAAAAGTCCAAGCCACCAAACAGTTAGCACCCGTGCGAGGGACAAGGGGGAAAAGTGCAGTATGGGGCGCGGTACATCACCGCCTCCAGCGCCCCTTATAAGCGAACCTAATAAGGGGTGTCCGTCTAACTGCCCCCTCCCTCTTTCGTGCTACGTGGTGCAGCGGGCGCACTGGATCAACATCGTCACCCGCCCGCCCGCAAGCAACGTTAGGCGCGGCCGCATTTGTCCCACCCGTATGTGTCCCGCTTTGCGGGTGAAGCCCGAACACCTCTCACCGAGGTTAGAATAAAAGTATGATCCCAGTGCCTGATGAGTTAGACATGAGCGATGTCGGAGAGCGTGCTATTGCGACATTGTGGCCTCATTGTGGCGAAGTGGGTCGTACTCATGCAACTAGCGATATTGGTGGCGGAGAATACTTCGGCGCGTTGGCTGGCTGCCTACAAGGGTGTTATCTGGAGGGCTACCGCGTACCGGAAGAGTTCTTGCAGGAAATCGATGAGTTTGTCGATGACTTGTATTTTCCAGACTTAGATAATGGCGGGCCTGATTATTGGCTCAACAAACACCACATTGAGCAGATCCGTTCCTTAGATGACAAAACTACTGAAGTTAAGGCGGAAGAGTCCTAGCCCAGGGTAGTTTCTACTAGTTTTGCCCACCCTGACACAGCACGCTCGGGGAAACCCCGAAAACCCCCAGACACACTCACTTTAACGCTGCAGACCAATAGCGCGACGCTGCTCCACACAGCTAGCAAGCTCCGTGAAACACTGCTCATACTCGGCAGTTCCCTCCGTGAGCCAGTTCAGTTTCGCCGCTAGGCGCTGCTCTTGCGCACTCAACGCGTTATACCTCAAGGCGTTGATATAGCCGCGAACCACAAACTCGATCGTGTCTCTTTCACTAATCGGAAGCGGCGTCACACACAGCTGCGTTAACGCCCGCGACAAATAGTGTCCCCCCGCCTCACAGACCTGATCACGCCAACGTTTAGCGGCGTGCAGCTCCTCACTTTGCTGTACCCGAGCCAGTTGCCGCCCGAACTCGGTAATACCACCTTGAGCCTTAACCAGTTGGAAAATTTGCGCCAGCACCGGATGGGTGAAAGCTTCAGGCTTTAACTCATCAAACCCCGAGCCGACCGCGTACTGCGGGTACTGCAACACCCCAGCTATCGCCAGCGCCTCCGTGCGCTGCACTCCTTCCAGCCGAGGCAGACGCACGGGCTCTACTTCCGCCTTCACCTCCGCGCCAGTTTCTGTACCCACCTGGGTGGGAGCACTAACGCCAGCGGCAGGTGCACCACTACCAGGACCGCCCTCTCCCGCCATTACCGCCGCGTTAGGGCCGACCTCACCAAAACGCTGCCCCGTGCGCGTAGCGCCCGTCCTAGAGGCGGGTTTTTGCGGACGAGGGCGACGCTGAGCCTCACGCACCGCCCCCACCACGTCGCGTTCTTCCATACCCAGCCAGCCCGCTAAAGAACGAACGTACTCGCGACGCAACGCCCGATCGCGGATTTGTGCCACCACCGGGGCAGAAACCCGCAGCCCCTGGACCCGGCCTTCCCGAGTCGCTAAGTCCAGGCGCGAAAGCTGAGATTTCAAAACGAACTCAAACAAAGGCACGCGCCGATCAATCAACTGCCGCAACGCCTCGTCACCGTGAGCTAAACGCAAGTCGCACGGGTCCATCCCCTGCGCCGCCACCGCCACGAAGGTTTGGGAAGAAAAACTACTATCTTCCTCGAAAGCGCGCAGCGCCGCTTTCTGGCCGGCCTCGTCACCGTCGAAAGTGAACACCACTTCCCCACCGAAGGAACGCCCACCCGTTAACTGCACGCCCGCAGCCGCGTCCGCCACGTCCCCCATAAGGCGACGGATCACCTGGGTGTGTCCACTACCGAAAGCAGTTCCACACGTGGCCACGGCCGTCTCAATACCAGCCAGGTGCGCTGCCATCACGTCGGTGTAGCCTTCCACAATCACCACTTGCCGCTGTTTCGCGATGGCGCGTTTAGCTAGATCAATCCCATACAAGACCGTGGACTTCTTATAAAGCATGGTCTCAGGGGAGTTCAGATACTTCGGCCCCTCATCGTCAGGGTGTATCTTGCGCGCCCCAAACCCCACGGTGGTGCCAGTGACGTCACGAATCGGCCACATAAGGCGCCCGCGGAAACGGTCATAAACATTACCACCGCGAGTGGACTTACTGGCTAAACCAGCGGCAAGAAGTTCTTCGTCACTGAAACCCTGCCGGCGCAGATGGTAGGAAAGATTCTCCCAACCGCGCGGAGCGTAACCAATACCGAAATGCGCGCAATCATCGGGACCGAAAGCGCGTTGAGTGAGGAAGTCCCGGGCGGGCTGGGCTTCTTCACTGTTTAACTGCTGGCGGTAGAACTGCTCTGCGCTGCGTAAAGCATCCACCAGGCGCTGACGCTGCCCACTGGAGCGGGAACGTTCAGAGCGGTCGGTGTACTCCACTGGTATGCGCGCCAAACCCGCTAGGAACTCAATGGTTTGGGGGAAATCCAAATGCTCGATGCGTTGAATGAAGCTGACCGTGTCGCCGCCCTCACCGCAGCCGAAGCAGTGCCAAAAACCAGCGTTTGGGCGCACGTGAAAAGAAGGGGTCTTCTCATCGTGGAACGGGCACAGCCCCTTGAGGGAATCCATGCCCGCGGGCCGCAGTGTCACGTAGTTAGACACCACTTCGTCCAGGCGTACTTCTTCGCGTACTCGGTCGATAGTTGCCTGCGTAATCTTGCCCGCCATAACGCCAGTGTACCGCCCTCGAACCTAGCCGTAGACCCGCGACAATAGCCCGCACAAGCGGCCATGCCACTGCACGGCGGAAACATCAGTTAAAGACGCCACCTGGTCAATCACGGCTCGCAGCTTCTCTTGCTCCGTATCCGCTGCCCGCACCGCCGAAGCGAACGGCTCCTCCATCTGGTCAGGCCCGGATTCCATCAAGAAATCCACCAGATCCATCAGCACCGTGCGCTGCTCCAAATACGTCGGCTCAGTCTCACGCGGAGCCATCACGTAGTGAACCGCAATACCTTTCAGCAAGGTGATCTGAGTTAGCGTCTGTGCCGGCACAATCAAATCCGTGTCGTAGCGTTTCAAAGGCCGCTGCCCGGCGCTGGCGCGAGTGGCTTCCACCGCTGCTGAGCAGAACTCGCCAATCAGTTGAGAAGTCATGTCTTTAAGCTGGGCGCGCGCCCGGTAAGAACCATCGAAACTGCCCATCCAAAAACGATGATCGACCAGTTGCTGGCGGGCCCGTTCCATCGCCGCATCATCGTCCTCGCACCCGTACCACTGGCGGGTCGAAGCTAGCACCGCGGCGAACTGATCGTCCTCACGCAGCCAGGTAGGGTCAAAACGACGAGTCATAACCGCGTCTTCAATGTCATGAACCGAATACGCGATGTCGTCGGACAGATCCATGATCTGGGCTTCCAAGCAACGCCGCCCATCAGGAACTACCCGCATCCACTCAAACGCCGCCACGTCCTCGGGATAAACACAGTATTTAACCGCGGATTTAACCGGATCCGGCCCCTGCCCGGGAAGCCACGGGTACTTACAAACCGCATCCAAACTGGCGCGCGTTAAGTTCAAACCCGCCGGGGAACCGTCAGCAGCCACCACTTTCGGCTCCAGCCGAGTCACCAAGCGGAAAGTTTGCGCATTGCCCTCAAACCCCCCGCAGGGAGCAGCGATCTCATTCAAAGCGCGTTCCCCGTTGTGACCGAACGGCGGATGCCCCAAGTCGTGGGACAAACACGCGGTGTCCACCACGTCCGCATCCGCACCCAACGCCTTGCCGATCTCCCGACCCACCTGCGCCACTTCCAACGAGTGCGTAAGGCGAGTACGAATCGAATCATCCGACCCCGGTCCCATCACCTGGGTCTTCGCACCCAAACGACGAAACCCCGCCGAATGAAGCACGCGCGCACGGTCGCGCTCAAAATCAGACCGCTGCGCGGACTTCGGCGCCTCGCTCACCCACCGCTGACGGTCTTCATCAGCTTCAGAAAAAGTTTCCAACCTCACCCCACCTAGTCTAGCGTGAGCATGATTTTTCCAACATCTCCAGCACGCGCCCAGTGGATAGGCGACAATAGGAGGGTGAGTGAAAACAGTAACGCCGTGCGAACCACCATCATCCACCGGCGCTCCACCGCCCGCGCCCCCTGGTGGCACACCGCCACGATTAGTGAAATACCGGGAGTAATCGACCCGCGCGGGGCGAAAATGCTTCAAGAAACCGTGTTCTCCATCGCCCGCATGGGTTTTACCGCAGTGCTATTCCGCCCCGCGCTAATGGACTTCAACCGCGACCTAGAGACGTTAACGGAACTAATCACAGCCATCCACCGCGTCGGCCTCAAAGCCATCGTGCGCCTATCCGGCGCCGACCACGCCCCCACCAAGGAAGCCGAAGAACCCGCCGCATTCTTCGGTTTCGAACAAAGCACCGCGAACCTGGTGGTACGCGCGCGCCTAGCCCTCAAAGCCGGAGCCGACGGTATCGACCTAGGACGCATTGAGGACACTCCGGTAGCCGCGGGCAGCGACAGTCAAAGCCAGCGTTTCACTGAACTCACCCGCATCCTACTAGCGGAACTAGCCGACTTCTCCCCCGACCACATTCTCAGTGCCGAGGCAGTGGCGTACTACGATGACTCCCTCCAACGTCACCTGCATGAAGAATGGTTCCACCACTTGCGCGATGACCGCCTGGCCTTCGTAGGCTTCGACGCGGACGCCATCTTAGAAGAAGTTTCCCTCACCATCACCGAACGCGACCAGCTGGGCGCGGTGTGTGCCTGGCGCACCATGCTGCCGCGCCTAATGGGAACCCCGGGAGTGAAACGCTCCTATGCGGGTTCGTGGGAAGAAGACGCCGACGACGCTCGCCGCGCCGCCATGCGGCTAGTGCTTTGTTCCCTACCGGGAGCCATCTACTTGCCGTTTGCTTTCTCCGGCGGTCGCGCCGAATTCGAAGGGCCAGCGGCGCGGGTAAGCGCAGCCTCCACCGAAGCGGAGCTAGAACGCCACCGCCACACCACCTTGGCACTGCGGATCCGTAACGAGCGCCGACTCGCCACTGGAACTTTCGCCTCCGTAAGCGGCCTTCCCTGGCTGCGACGCGGCGTGCAAGCGGTAATGTCGGGCTCCATGCTGGCGGTGTTGAACACCAGTGACGGTCCGATCACTGTCCCACCCCAGTACCAGTTGCTGCTGCGTTCAGACAGCTCCCGCCCGCAAGACAACCCCGCGGTGATGATGGAAAAGAACCTGGCAGGTGGGTCCTTTGCCGAGCCGGACTTGAAACAAGCCCACGCCGTTGGGGGCGAATCCGCGCAGGACGCGGGCACCCAGCTTCCAAGCGGGGCGAGCGCGTGGTTCCTGCCGCCCGTGGTAAACGCCTGAAAAGGCGGTGACAGAATACAGCGAGGGTTTCGCCGGTAGGGATTGGGCGGCGACGAATCGGCGGTACGGCTTAGCCGGTGACCGAGTCCGCCGGCGATTGAATCCGCCGGTACGAATTAGACACTGACCGAGTCCGCCGGTAGGGATTGGGCGCTCACGTAATAGTTACCTAACGGTGAGCGCGCCGAACAATACGCCCGTCAGTTAAGCCCCAAGCAGTTGGTGGCGCGGTGGAAATCACGCAGCGCCTGCGCATCCACCTGACCGGGAGCGGACTGCTCCCCAGCCAAGGTCGCGAAAGTCGCACCCGAGCCCAGTAGGCGCGGGAAAACCCGCCCCACTTGTCCCGCTTCACCCATCGTTATCATGATGCCCCTAGCCAGTGGCCCCACCTTGGCCTGGCGCAAGGGGCACTGCCCCACAGCATTTAGCACTCGCGCAAGACCCAGGCGGTCTTCCACCATTACCGCCAGTTTCAACACCACCTGAGGAAACTCAGCTCCCCAACGATTCAGCATCTCTAAACCCTGCAGGCAACCAGCGCCATTGCCTTGGAACTGGTGGTGAGACACCACCGCGGTAACTCCCGCAGGTAAGCCCGTTAAGAACTGCCTTGCCTGCGGGTGGGTGGCCTCCACGTCCACCGCATCCACGCCCCCGGCAAGGGCCGCCCCGGTGAAGGAAAGCCAATCATCGCTAGCTCCCGCGCCGCCCTCGTTACGAGTGCGGAAAGTAGCCAACAGCGGTTGCCCCACCAAATCTTGCAACTTCGGAACCAGGGCCTGGACCTCACGTGGGGAAACGGATTCCAAATAGTCTAGGCGCCACTCCACCAGGTCACTAGCGCCGCTTTGCCCAACTGTCCGCCCCTGGCGCACAACCTCCTGCGCAGAAGTGGCGGTCAAGGGGACTATTATCGCCGCGCGCGAAGCCTCAAGACAGGCCAGCGGGTGAGGCGAAGCCGACGCCTGCTGCGCCTGCTGAAGTTCACTGTCACCAACTAGCTGCGAAACCACGGGCGCGTGAACCTGCCCGGTACGCTCCCCACCGGATTTAGCCACCATCGATATCATCACTTTCTGCCGCCGCCACGCGCGAGCGCTCACCCGCATCCAAGGTGGTTGAATCCAACCACCCGTAGGGCAAATGCGGCTTACGCATGGAACCGGCGCGGCCTCGTTTGCCTAACGCCGCCGGCGGATACGGGGCCGAAGCATCCAACGAATCCAACAGCTCCACCAGCTGGGCGCGTGAAGACACCCGCGCCAAGGCCAAACGCATATGGCCACCTAAACCGAAACCGCGCAGATACCAGCCCAAGTGCTTGCGCATCTTCCGCAGAGCGTCTTCCTCCCCGCGTGAGTTCGCAATCATCAAGTCCGTGTGCTCTAAAATCACGGCTGCTACCTCACCTAAGGTGGGTTCACTGAAACCACTCGCAGAACCCGTCCAAAAGGCTTCCACTAGCTGCTTGAATAACCACGGGCGGCCCTGGACGCCGCGGCCCACCACCACCGCGTCGCAACCGGTTTGCTCCACCATGGAAAGCGCGTCAGCGGCAGCAAAAATGTCGCCGTTACCGAAAACCGGGACCGAAAGGTCATCCTTCAAACGCTTAATCGGCTCCCAATCGGCTTTACCCGAATAGTACTGCGCCTGCGTGCGCCCGTGGAGCGCCACCGCCGCCGCCCCCACACGCTGCGCGATACGACCGGCATCAACATACGTCAAATGCTCAGCGTCAATGCCTAAACGCATCTTCACCGTCACCGGAATCGGCCGCCCGCCACCAGCTACGCCGCGCACCACCGCTGAGACAATGTCAGCAAATAAATCCCGCTTCCAAGGAAGCGCCGCTCCCCCACCTTGCTTCGTCACCTTCGGCACCGGGCAACCGAAATTCAAATCCACGTGATCGGCTAAATCTTCTTGCGCCACGATCCGCGCCGCTCGCTCCATGGTGTCAGGATCGGTGCCATACAGCTGCATCGAACGCACCCGCTCCGCCGGGTCGGGAGTGACCATGTGACGAGTCTTCTCATTACCCTCCACCAGGGCGCGGGCAGTGATCATCTCACACACGTACAAACCCGCCGGCGCGTCCACTCCCGCCACCGCGTGGTCAAGGACGCGTTTTTGCGCTGGAGGCAGACCGTCCTCGCCAAAAAGGCGACACAGTCGACGGAAAGGCACATCGGTAACCCCCGCCATGGGAGCTAGAATCACCGGAGTATGCAGGCGAAGCGGCCCCAGCTGCAAAGGTTCACCTGCAACTGGGGCCACCCGCTTAGCGGCCTCTAGCAAAGCGGCAACCGCTCCGAAAGGTAATCCATCAGCTCCGCCACCGGGATGCGCTCTTGCTTCATGGTGTCGCGATCGCGAACCGTGACAGCCTGATCGTTAACCGAATCGAAATCGTAAGTCACGCACCAGGGGGTGCCGATCTCATCCTGGCGACGGTAGCGGCGACCCACCGCACCCGCGTCGTCGTACTCCACATTCCAACGCTGACGCAGCTGCTTAGCCAACTCCCGCGCCGGGCCGGTGAGCTCATCCTTACGCGACAGCGGCAACACCGCGACCTTCACCGGCGACAAGCGCGGATCCAGCTTCAAAACCGTGCGCTTATCCACCCCGCCCTTAGTGTTGGGAGCCTCATCCTCACAGTAAGCCTCCACCAAGAACGCCATCAGGGAGCGAGTCAAGCCCGCGGACGGCTCCACCACGTACGGAGTCCAACGCTCACCCGTGGTCTGATCGAAGAAGTCAAGTTTCTGCCCCGACGCCTCCATGTGCACACCCAGGTCATAATCAGTGCGGTTAGCGATGCCTTCCAGCTCACCCCACTTAGAACCCTGGAAACCGAAGGTGTACTCAATGTCCACAGTGCGCTTAGAGTAGTGGGAAAGCTTTTCCTGCGGGTGCTCATACAGACGCAAGTTATCGCGACTAATACCCAAATCCACGTACCAATCCAGGCGCTCATCGATCCAGTACTGGTGCCATTCCTCATCGCTGCCCGGAGCCACGAAGAACTCCAGTTCCATCTGCTCAAACTCGCGGGTGCGGAAAATGAAGTTACCCGGAGTGATCTCATTGCGGAAAGACTTACCGATCTGGCCAATACCAAACGGCGGCTTCATGCGGGCACTGGTCATCACGTTGGTGAAGTTAACGAAAATGCCCTGCGCGGTCTCCGGACGCAAGTAGTGCAAACCGGACTCATCATCGACCGCACCCAGGTAGGTCTTCATCAAACCCGAAAACGCCTTCGGCTCCGTCCACGCCCCCGGCTGACCGGTGTCGGGATCGTTAATGTCAGCCATGCCGTTTACCGGAGGGTGACCGTGCTTGGCCTCGTAAGCTTCCATCAACTCATCGGCGCGGTAACGCTTATGGGTGTGCAAGGACTCCACCAGCGGGTCGGTGAAAGCATTCACGTGCCCGGAAGTTTCCCACACTTTCGTAGGTAGGATCACCGAAGAGTCCAATCCCACCACGTCATCACGCTGGCGAACCATGCGGTTCCACCACTGGCGTTTAATGTTCTCTTTCAGTTCCACCCCCAGCGGACCGTAGTCCCAAGCTGAGCGAGTACCGCCGTAAATCTCCCCACAGGGGTAGACGAAGCCACGTCGTTTGGCGAGGGCGATAACGGAATCAAGACGGCTGGTGGTTTTGGCCACGGAAAAGCTCCTTCGTTAAGCAGCGCATCTGGCGGAGGCGTTGCGCGGGCTGATTTAAAAGTTCAATTACGGCACCTAAGGTGCCCGCCACCAGTGTACTTATAACGGGGAAGAATCGGAAAAGAAAGCACCTTCGGCGCCTGTAGCGTGAGATTACCCTCTCTGGGGGTTTTAAGGTCGCAATCCCCGCGCGCAAAGTCGATAATGGTTTTCATGACCGATGCAGTGTGTACCAAACCCAGCAACCGACTAAGGCAACTACTGGCAATCACCGCCGCCACCGTCCTCGCCACCACCGCCGCCGGCTGTACCAATAACGACGAGGACGCCCACGCCCTCGACATTAAAACTTCCTTCTACCCGCTGCAGTACCTAACCGAAGAAATCGGTGGGGAAAACGTCCAAGTGCACTCCCTTACTCCGCCCGGAACCGACGCGCACTCACTGGAACTGTCCCCTAAAACCGTCACCGAAATCGGCAACGCCGACGCCGTCATCTACCTATCGCACTTCCAAAGCGCGGTAGACGAAGCCGTCGACCAAGCTAAACCAGCCCACGCCCTGGACGTGTACGAAACCGCGCGTATCCAACCCACCGGGAACAAGGACACCGCTGCTAACCCCCTGGCAGGAGCCAACGACCCCCACTTTTGGTTAGATGCCTCCCGCATGGCTGACGTCGCCACCCAGATCGGGGACTTCCTGGGAAAAGTCGACCCCGACAACGCCGCTAACTACCGCCAGCGCGCCAGCGAAGTCGCCGACCAAATGCAAGCCCTCAACGCCGAAATGGTCAGCGGACTGAGCCAGTGCGAACGCGACACGTTCATTGTCTCCCACGAAGCCTTCGGATACCTCGCCGACCAAGTCAGCCTCAAACAAGTGGGAGTTTCCGGACTCGACCCCGAAGTAGCGCCCTCCCCCGAGCGATTAAAGGCCATTTCCAAACTGGTGAAGGAAACCGGAGCGAAGACCATATTCACGGAAGTGAACGTCTCCCCCAAGGTGATTGAAGTACTTGCCGCCGACCTGGGTATCACCACCGACACGCTCGACCCCATAGCTACGCTCAACGACCCGAAGAAGGACTACCCCACCCTTATGCGGGAAGACCTGGCGGCGCTGCAAAAAGGATTGGAATGCAAACCGTGAGCGCGTTAACCGCGGAGAATATTCACGTCACCTACGGGGCGAACACCGTATTGCACGGGGTGGATCTGCAGGTGCCCACCGGCCAATGCCTGGCGATTATGGGGCAAAACGGGTCCGGGAAATCTACCTTCGTCAAAGCCATTGTCGGCGCTGCCCCCGTCAGTGCCGGAACTTTCCAGATCCTGGGCCAACCCCAGGAAAACGCTCCTTGGGACAAGCTCGGATACGTCCCGCAAAGAGTTTCCGCCCCGGCGGGAGTGTCCTCCACCGCTTTGGAAGTGGTACGTTCAGGCACCCTTGGGCCGCGCCGCTGGTGGTACCGCCCAGGCACCAAAGGGGCCGCCCTTAAAGCCCTTGACGTGGTTGGACTAGCCCACCGCAAAGACCAGGCCTTCCACCTGCTTTCCGGCGGGCAGCAACAACGCATACTGATCGCCCGCGCCCTGGTGCGTGACCCGCAGATCCTGATTATGGATGAGCCCCTATCTGGGATCGACCACCACTCTGCCCGCGAGTTAGCGCGCGTAGTTAAGCACCTTAAAAGCCAAGGACGCACCATCATTATCGTTTTACATGAGCTTGGCCCCATGGAGCCGCTACTGGACCGTATCGTGACCGTCGCCAACGGGCATATTGAAACCGACCGCAAGCTGCAGGCAGGTGAGAAGTAATGCTAGCGCTGAACGTAGTTGAAATGCTCTCTTCCCCCCTCATGCTGCGCTCGCTCCTGGCAGCCATACTGGTAGGCATCTCCGCCCCCATTGTCGGCACCTACCTGGTGCACCGGCGCCTGGCGATGATGGGGGACGGCATTGGCCACATCGCTCTAACCGGTGTAGCCCTGGGCTGGCTGGTGGGTTCGTGGCTGCAACTGGCCTCCCCCGAAGACCTCGCCATCCCCGGTGCACTGGTGATCTCGGTAGCGGGCGCACTACTGCTGGAAGGTATCCGCATAGCCGGGCGCACCTCCTCCGACGTGGCTTTAGCGATCCTATTCTACGGGGGTATCGCCGGTGGTGTGCTGCTTATCGGCCTGGCGGGGGGAACGTCCTCGCAACTGAACTCCTACCTTTTTGGTTCCATCGCCACCGTTACCGACACAGACATTTGGGCTACCGCAGCCCTGGCGGCGGTGATTATCGCGGTTGGAATCGGCCTGGCCCCAGCCCTGTACGCGGTTTGTCATGATGAGGATTTTGCTCGCTCCTGCGGCCTACCCGTGCGCCTGCTTTCCCTCCTTATCGCGCTGCTGGCGGCTTTCACCGTAGCTATCGCCATGCGGGTAGTGGGTTCCCTTTTGGTGTCGGCTCTGATGATTGTGCCGGTAGCCTCCGCCCAGTTACTGACCCGTTCTTTTCGTTCCACCATGGCCACCGCCATGGCGATCGGGGTTGCCACCTGCGTGTCGGGTTTGACGCTTACCTACTACTACGACCTGTCGCCCGGGGCTGCCATCGTCGTCTTAGCTATTGGAGTGTACGCTTTGCTGTTTGCCTTACGACCTATAATGGAAGGACTACGAGGGCGTAAAGCCAGTTCCCGTGGATACTCCGAAACGCAGATGCATCCGGAGCGGGAACAGGTAGGTACGCCCCCGCGTCCGACGGCCTAAAACTAAGGGAGGGCAGCGAACGTGGCTGAAACAGAACGCCCCGTTAAACGCAATACCCGCCAGCGGCAAGCAGTAATGCGTGAACTGGGAGCGAACTTACAGTTCCGCTCCGCGCAAACCATCCACGAAGACCTCGCTGACAGTGGGCAACGCATTGGCCTTGCCACCGTCTACCGCAATCTGCGGGCGCTAGCTGACGAAGGGGAAGTAGACGTCCTCATGGCTGGTGACGGGGAGGCTCTCTACCGGCGCTGTGATGTGGACACCCACCACCATCACCTGGTGTGTCGCCACTGTTTGCGCACTGAAGAGATCGAAGCAACTTCCGTGGAAAAGTGGGTGAAAAGCCTCGGTAGCAAGTTCGGCTACGTCGATCTTGAACACAATATTGAAGTCTACGGAACTTGCCGGAAGTGTCAGTAAATGCCAGGTATCCCAGATTTTGTTTCCCAACGCGGCGCAGTTTTCATCGCAGTATTCCTCACCCTAGTGGTTTTCAGTCGCTCCCAAGCCACGTATTGGATAGCGCGCCTAGCCACCAGTGGTTTCATCCAGGGCTCTGAGCATTCCTCCCACCCGGTGGTTAAACGTGTGCGCCTGTGGCTGGAGGGTGCTTCGGTCCAGCGCGGTATTGACGCCGTTGAACGCTGGGGACTGTTCATCATCCCCCTGTCTTTCCTCACTATTGGTTTCCAAACCGTGGTGCACGCCGGCTCCGGGGTGCTGCGACTGCGTTGGCCGACCTACACCCTGTGTGCGGTTCCTGGCTACCTGGCGTGGGCGCTGATGTACACCGCTATCTTCATGGCGGCTTTCCGCACTGGGCAGGCGTTACTTTTAGGTAAGACCTGGGCCTTCGCGGTGTGCACGGGACTGGTGGTGGCACTGGGGATCTTCATTCTGTCCCGGCGCAACAAGGCTGCCCAAGAAAGCACGCTAACGGCTCTGAACTAGCGCCTGCGTGCCTGCCCCGCCGCTTGGGGTGGATTCCTGCGGGCGGTAGGCGCTGTGCGCCGGGTGGTGGCTGCTAGCTGCCTGCGACCTTCACCCGCCTGCAACCTTTAGCTGCCTGCGACCTTATCCACCGCCGCTCCGAAGCGACGCTCCCGCCCGCCGAATACCAGCAGATCATCCCACAGGGCTTCGCGGTTGTATTCGGGCCACGGCAGCGGGTTGAAAGCGAACTCAGCGTAAGCGCACTGCCACAGCAGGAAGTTCGAAATACGCTGCTCCCCACCGGTGCGGATAAGTAGATCCACATCCGGGCTCTTTGGGCCATACAGGTGGGCGGAAAAACTGCGCTCACTAATGGACTGGGCGCTGATCTTACCGGCAGCGGCTTGCGCGGCCAGGGAGCGTGCGGCGTCCACGATCTCGGCTCGGCCGCCATAGTTGATCGCCATGGTAAAGTTCATCTTCTGGTTGCCGGCAGTTAGTTCCCTAGCGGTTTCAAGTTCGCTAATAACCGACTTCCACAGTCTTGCTCGCCTGCCCCACCACTGCACGCGCACCCCCCAACTGTGTAGCTCATCGCGCCGCCGACGCAATACGTCCCGGGAATACCCCATTAAAAACCGTACTTCTGCGGGGGAGCGTTTCCAGTTCTCAGTTGAGAACGCATAAACCGTTACGTTCTTGACTCCGGCTTCTACCGCCCCCGCCAAGGTGTCCATTAGCGCGACTTCCCCTGCCTGGTGGCCGGCGGTGCGGGTCAGGCCGCGCGCATTGGCCCACCGGCCGTTGCCGTCCATAATGATCCCCACGTGGTTGGGGACTTTCGCTAACTGCGGTACCCGGTTTTCGCCCTCACCTGGAGGCGGTACTGGTTTGACATATTCCACGCTCATTATTGTGCCACTTCCAAGGGGGGAACCAGGTGGTAGGAACTAATGCGCCGCGTCAGGTGCCACTGCACCCAGGCCGCCACCAGGGACGAAGCCTCCCGGCGCGCCAGGAGTGGAGCCGTTTTCGCGCGCGGCCAGTCACCGCTAAGTAAGTCGATTAGTAACTGCACTGACTGCGGTGCCGGCACCGGTGCGGGAGAGGGATCGCATTCTTCACACACCAGGCCACCGCCACCTGGGTTGAACCGGTTCCATTCATCTGCCCGCCCGCATACTGCGCAACCGTGCAGGGAGGGTGCCCAGCCGTTCAAGGCCATTAGGCGCAACAGGTAGGAGTTCATCACCAAATCCGCATCGTGGCGACGCTTGGCTAAAGCGTGAATAGCTCCCAACAGCAGCAGGAAACTAGCTTCCTCAGTTTCTTGGGCGCAAACCTGCTCTGTTACTTCTGCCATTACATTCGCCCGCGTGTACAGGTCATAGTCGCCCGCCACGTCCAGCCCGTAGGGGCGGATGGTTTCCACCTGCGTTAACACATCCAGGTTCCGCCCCCGATACAGCATGGCTTGCACCACGGAAAAAGGCTCCAGTCGCGCCCCGAACCTAGATTTCGTGCGGCGTACTCCTTTAGCTACGCAACGCACCATCCCGTGGTGGCGGGTGAGGATAGTGATGATGCGGTCTGCTTCACCCAGCGGGTGGGTGCGCAAAACGATGGCTTCATCACGGTAGGTCCTCACCCTGCCATTGTCCCATGCTCACTTGATTTAGCCGGTAGATACCCGCCACAGCGGCAAGTACATTCTTGCCGACCTCGGGCCAGCTACTTACGCAAGGCGCGGTTAACCGCTGAAATCACCGCGCGGTGGGTTGCCACCGTGATCGACGGGTCGATACCAACGCCCCAAACGACCTCGCCAGCAACCTCAACTTCCACGTACGCAGCCGCTTTAGCGTCCCCACCGGAGGAAAGCGCGTGCTCGGCGTAATCCAGGATATATACCTCCACCCCCAGGTCACGCAGCGCCGCCACGAACGCATCCACCGGGCCGTTACCCCACGCTTGCACCGTGTGATCCACTCCGCTGCGAGTGACGTTGACTTCCAGTTTCACCCGGTCGCCCTCATCGTGAGTAAGTACCCGTCCGCGGCCGAGGCGGAACTCTCCCCAAGGTTCCAAACCGTCCTCGCCCTGTGTGGGAAGGTATTCGTCGGTGAAGATGCGCCACAGTTCTTGGGCGTCAATCTCCCCACCGACTTGGTCGCTGTGCCGCTGTACGGTGCGGGAGAAGTCGATCTGCAACCGTCGCGGCAAGTCCAGTTTGTGCACCGAATGCATCAAGTAGGCGATACCGCCCTTACCGGATTGGGAGTTAACGCGCACGATAGCCTCATAGGACCGGCCCACGTCGTGAGGGTCGATCGGGAGGTAGGGCATCTGCCATACCACTGCGTCCTCGTCCCCGCCGGCGGCGTCGACCTCCAGGCGCCGAGCGGCGAAACCTTTCTTAATGGCGTCTTGGTGGGAGCCGGAAAAAGAGGTATAGACCAAGTCACCCACGTACGGGTGACGAGGTGGGGTATCCATCTGCGTGCAGTGTTCCACCACGCGTCGGACCTGGTCTACGTCGCGCAAATCCACCTGCGGGTCGATGCCCTGGGAGAACAAGTTCAGCGCCAACGTCAACAAGTCCACGTTCCCGGTGCGCTCCCCCTGCCCCAGCAAGCAGCCTTCCACCCGGTCTGCTCCCGCTAGCATCGCTAGTTCGGCAGCGGCCACCGCGGTGCCACGATCGTTGTGGGGGTGGACAGACAGTGCTACGTGTTCGCGGCGCGACAGGTGGGTGGACATCCATTCAATCTGGTCTGCATACACGTTGGGGGTGGCTCGCTCCACCGTGGCAGGCAGGTTCAAGATGATTTCGCGCTCACCATCGGGCTGCCACACGTCCATCACGGATTCGCATACTTCCAGGGCGAAGTCCAGTTCCGTATCAACGAAGATTTCAGGTGAATACTGGTATCCCACCACGGTGTCATCGCCTAGGATCTTTTCCATCCACTTCATGACTTCCCGGGTGCCGGCTTGAGCCATGGCCACCGTGTCTGCGCGGTCATTGCCGAACACTACCTCTCGAAACACCGGGGCGGTGGCGTTATACATGTGTACGTTGGCGCGGGCGAACCCCTCCAGGGCGTAGACGGTGCGTTCAATCAGATCGGCGCGTGCCTGCGTCAGCACCGAGACAGTTACGTCATCAGGTACCAGGTCGTTTTCCACTAGGGAGCGCACGAAGTCGTAGTCCGTTTGCGAGGCGGCGGGGAACCCGATTTCGATTTCCTTATACCCCATTTGCACCAGCAGCTTGAACATTTCGCGTTTGCGGTCGGGGTTCATCGGCTCAATCAACGCCTGGTTGCCGTCACGCAAGTCGGTTGACAGCCACCGCGGAGCTTTTTCAATGGTGCGAGTGGGCCAGGTGCGTTCGAATGCGGGCACCGGGTTCGTGCTGGTGAAGGGCCGGTACTTGTGGATCGGCATGGGGCTTGGTTGTTGGCTTTCGATACGCGGTGAAGTACGCATGTTTTCTTTCCTTGCTACCGGTTATGGGATCCGCCACCTGGGCGTTGCCGGCATCGGAAAACCCCGCGTCGAGGAGCCGGCACTTTTAAGGTGCCCCGACGCGGCAGTCAAGCAGTAGCGCGTATGCCATGTACCCCACCATATGGAGATACCGCGCCCTGAACTAACTTAGTCCGTTATTTGGGACGAGGGCGTGTCGGCAGTTAGAAACCTAACCGCCCCAGCATCTTCGGATCGGACTGCCAATCCTTCGCGGTGCGCACGTGCAATGCCAAGTACACCCGACGCCCCAGTAGTTCCTCAATCTGGGTGCGTGCCCGCGTCCCCACTCGTTTCAAGCGTTCACCGCGCCGGCCGATAATAATCGCCTTTTGCGAATCCCTCTCCACATACAGATTCACGTGCACATCCAGCATGGGGGGACGTTTTTGCCCCGGGGTCTTTTCCCGTTCAATGATTTCTTCCACCTGCACCGCCAGGGAGTGCGGCAGCTCTTCACGCACCCCTTCCAACGCTGCTTCGCGAATCAGCTCGGCAATCATCACTTCCGCCGGCTCATCGGTGGACATATCCCGCGGATACAGCGGAGGCGAGGGAGGAAGCAGTGACACCAGCACTTCTTCCAACCTGTCCACCCCGCGCCCGCGGTGGGCAGAGACCGGCACAATGTGGGCGAAATCCGCTAACTTATTGATGTCTTCCAAATGACTAAAGAGGCGTTCTTCACCTACCGCATCGGTCTTGGTGGCCACCGCCACCACCGGTACTTTCACCGAAGCTAACTGGCGGGCAATGAACTGGTCGCCCGGCCCGATCTTCTGGTCGGAAGGCAGGCAGAACATAATCGCGTCAACGTCACCGAAGGATTCACGCACCATGTCGTTTAAGCGTTCCCCTAACAGGGTGCGAGGACGGTGGTAGCCGGGGGTGTCCACTAACACCACCTGGTAGTCCTGGCCTTGGATAATGCCGCGCACCGAGTGGCGGGTAGTTTCCGGTCGGCGCGAAGTGATCGCGATCTTCTCCCCCACCAGGGCGTTGGTGAGGGTGGATTTACCCACGTTGGGTCGGCCTACTACCGCTACGAAGCCAGCGCGGAAATCCGGCGGGTAACTGGTGTCAATCAGTCCCTGAGGCAAGGCGTTGGTTTCTTCACTGAGTTGGTCTTCATCTGGGAACTTCATGGTTTTCCTCCCGCTCGCTTTCCACGCGCCGCGCTACTATCGTCGCCACTTGCCGGCGACGCCCATATGCTTCTTCAGCGGTCATCTCAATCCCTAAGGCTTGGGCTTTCGCACCGGGCAAAGGCACTTTCCCCATGGCTTTGGACAGTAACCCTCCAACGGAGTCCACGTCCTCGTCCTCCAGTTCCATTCCCAGCAGTTCACCCAGCTCCACGATCGGGTACCGCGCCGGGACCCGCCACACGCCCGGCTCGATTTCTTGGGGTTCAATCACGTTGCGGTCGTGTTCATCGGTCACTTCCCCAACGACCTCTTCAATCAGGTCCTCAATCGTCAGCAACCCAGCGATTCCGCCGTATTCGTCCACCGCTAGCACCATGTGTACGCGCTCTTTTTGCATCCGGCGAAGCTGGTTGTCGGCCAGGGTCATTTCGGGCACGAAGTGCGGGGGGCGGCACAACCCGCCCACCGGCATTTCCCTTTCTGTCGGGTGATAATGCAGGCGAGAGATAAGGTCCTTGAAATACAGGATCCCCACCACGTCGTCAATGTTTTCACCGATAACTGGGATACGTGAATAACCCGAACGCACGAATAGTGCTATAGCTTTCCCAGCGCTTTGGTCAGCGTTAATGGTGACCATGTCGGTGCGTGGCACCATCACTTCGCGCACGTAGGTGTGACCCAGTTCGAACACTGCCCGAAGCATTTCGCGGTCGTTAGCATCAAACCCTTCGGTCTCCCCCACCTGGTCAACTACTTCACGCATTTCTTCAGCCATTTCGGCGCGCGCTTCGGCGTCGGTTTGGGGCGAGGCCGGGACCAGTTTACGCAGCAACCGCATCACCGGTACGCCGATCCTACCGGCGTGAAGCATGGTCTCCAGCAGCGGGGTTACCGCCAGGGCTACGCCTTCGGGGTTGCGCCAGGCCAAGTGCTGGGGGATCAGCGATATCGCCACGTAGGCAATGGCCCAGTTAATGGTAATGGAGGCCAGCAATATCCCCCACCAGCGCCAACCGGTGTCGGTCAACGCCAGCGTTATCGCCACTGTCGCCAAGGTCTGCAGCGCGATGCGCGCAGCTCGCGCCGAAAGCACGGTGGCGCGTCGGGTAGCTAAAAGCGCATCCAGTCGAGTGGCGCGTTTTTTACCGTCTTCAATCAGGTCTTCAACGGCGGCCCGGGACAGGCGCCCCAGGGAACTTTCCGCCGCCACCAGCACCGCGGCCAGCAAAACCACCACCACCGATGTGGTGAGCAGTAAACCTAGAGGAATCGTTCCCATCTAAATACCGGGGTTCTCACTACCGCGCTGCGCCAAGAAGGTCAGCAGCAACTGTCTTTGCAAAGCGAACATGTATCGTTCCTCTTCCGGTTCCGCGTGGTCGTAGCCCAGCAGGTGCAACAGTCCATGCACCGTCAGCAGGAGCATTTCTTCCACCGCCGAATGCCCCGCGGTAAGGGCTTGTTTTTGCGCCACCTGCGGGCAGATGACGATGTCACCCAAAGTTCCCGCCGACGTGGGGTGTTCGGCAGTGCCGGGGCGCAGTTCATCCATGGGGAAACTCATCACGTCGGTGGGGCCTTCTAGATCCATCCATTTGACGTGGAGTTGCTCCATGGCATCGGGGTCAACAAAAATGACGGAGCATTCGCTTTGGCTCGATACATGCAAACTCGTAAGCACGTATTCGCAAATCTGGGCGAACTCGGTGACGTCGAGGTCAAAGTCCGTTTCGTTGAGTACTTCCACGCTCATCGGCGTTGTCTCCTCTTCCCCGCGGTGTGATTGTCTTGGTGGTCATCATCCCAACGTTGATACGCCTCGATAATATCGGACACCAACCGGTGGCGAACAACGTCACCGGAGGTCAACTGGCACATGGCGATGTCCTCGATCCCGTTCAGGATACGCACCGCCAAGGATAGTCCCGAGGACGTGTGGGAAGGCAGGTCGATTTGGGAGATGTCGCCGGTAACCACCACGCGGGAGCGGAACCCCAGTCGAGTGAGGAACATCTTCATCTGCGAACCGGTAGTGTTTTGGGCTTCGTCAAGAATAATGAAGGCATCGTTCAAGGTCCGGCCGCGCATATATGCCAGTGGAGCTACCTCAATGGTGCCTGCCGCCAACAGCCTCGGCAGCGCTTCGGCATCAATCATGTCTGCCAGCGCGTCGTATAGCGGCCGCAAGTAGGGGTCGATTTTTTCCGTCAGGCTCCCCGGTAAGAACCCTAGCGACTCCCCTGCTTCGACTGCGGGGCGGGTAAGGATAATACGCCGCACGTCTCCGCGCAGTAAGGAAGCCACCGCCATCGCCATCGCCAGGTAAGTTTTACCGGTACCGGCCGGCCCGATGCCGAAAGTCACGGTGTGGGAGGCAATCATTTCGACGTAGCGTTGCTGCCCCGCGGTCTTAGCTTTGATCTCGCGCCCCTTGACTTTAAGAATCACATCCGAACTGGGCGCGGCGGTGCCGGTGTTACTTAGCAAACTAATCGCTTGGTCCACCGTGTCGGAGTTCAAGTGGCGCCCGGCGCGCGCCAGGGAAATAAGTTCACGCACCAGGTCTGAAACCGTGGACACCTGCGGGTCGGGGCCGGTAACGGTGATCTCATGCCCCAACGCGGTGACACTGACGCCGGGGAAGCCGCGCTCTAAGCTGCGCAGCACGTCATCTGAAGTTCCCAGTACCGCAATCGGGTCGATCTCAGGGTCAATGGTGATGGTGGTGCGCCTTTGTGAACCGCTCTGCCTGGGAGCTCCGCCAGAGTAGCTGTATTCATCAGTGGTTTCGCTTGGCGCGGTAGTTTCCATCTGCGTGGGCATAAGCGGGCTATCTGCAGTGCTTTCCTGCGAGCCGGTGGTGGGGGTTGGCATTTACGTTGGTCACTTCTTCCGCTAGCTTGATGCTGTTATCTTATCTTGCTGCCAAGCTGAACGAGTCAGTGCCAAGGTCACAACTCCGGCAGTAATTGCCCGCATCACGGTGCTGCCAACTTTCACTATCTTGGCCCCGGCCTGCGTGAACTGTTGTAGTTCACTGGGGGTGATCCCACCTTCCGGGCCGATAACGACTGCCACCACCTCGGTTCTAGCGCTGGTGGCAAGGGCGCGTTCAATGGTTTCTTCGCCTTCTTCGTGTGCCACCAGCACGGTAAGTTCCCCGCCCATTTCTTTGAGTTTATCGACCACTGCTTGGACGCTACCTGCGAAGTCCACGGTGGGGATGGTCGAGCGCCGCGATTGTTTCGCTGCCGCCCGCGCACTGTCGCGTAGTTTCTTTAGCTGTTTAGGGACTTTCGCACTCGCCCAGCGGGAGATGGATCGCTGTGCTTGCCAAGCGATAATCGCACTGGCACCGACTTCGGTAGCCATTTCCACTACCTGTTCGTCTTTGCTGCCTTTGACCAGGGCTTGGACAAGTACCAGTTTGGTTTCTCCCTGCCCTTCGTTCACCGGCGCTTCAATGGCGAGGACGTACCCGTCCTCGGCCACCGAACGCAAGGTGGCGTGTGCCCGCCACCCGTCGCCGTCCACCAGGTCAACTTCCTCACCCACCTGGATGCGTTTAACCCGCATGTGGTGAGCTTCTTCTCCCCTGAGCGTGACTTCCCCAGACCCGTCTTGTGCAGCTAACTGAGGGTAGTAGAAAACTGGCTTAGTCATGGTTTACAGTCCACTAAGTTTTTCCTTCAAACTGGCGAAGAACCCCTGGTGGTCTTCCACGGTTTGCGCGGTTACTTCCTCTTCACCTCGCAGTTTCGCCAACTGTTGGACTAGCTCGCGCTGGTCCCCACTGATGCGGGTGGGGATCTGCACATTCAGTTGCACGCGCAGGTCACCGCGGCCAAGGCGCCGCAACCGCCCTACCCCCAGCCCGCTGAGGGTGATCTCATCAAAGGGCTGCGTCCCAGCTGGAACTTCCAGGGTTTTTTCGCCATCTAGAGTCTCAAATGGTATTTCGGTGCCCAACACCGCCGCCGTCATGGGGATATTCACGGTGGCAAGCAGGTCATCGCCGCGCCGAGTAAACACCGGGTGGCGACGCTGCCTGATCTCCACGTAAAGGTCACCGTTGGGGCCACCTCCAGGGCCGGCCTCGCCCTGCCCGGCAAGTCGAATGCGGGTTCCAGATTCGATACCGGCCGGCACCGTGATGTTCAGGGTGCGGCGTGAATGGACGCGCCCTTCCCCGTTGCATTCCTCGCACGGGTCGGGAATGGTGGAGCCGTATCCTCCGCAGCTAGTGCAGGGAGCCGACGTCATGACGTTACCAAGCAAGGTGCGTTGTACGCGGCGCACGCTACCTGCCCCCTGGCAGGCGTCACAGGTGCGGGGCGCGGTGCCGGGCTTGCAGCAGCTGCCTTCACAGGTGGGACAGGTGATGGCGGTGTCGAAGGGGATTTCTTCTTCCGACCCAAAAACTATGGTGTTCAGTTCCACTTCCAACACGGTGAGGCTATCTTGTCCGCGCCGGCCCCTGGGCACTGGGCCAGCACCTGCCCCGGCAGCGGAGAAGAAGGTTTCGAAAATGTCGGAGAAAGCTCCGAACCCGGCGCCACTATCGCCCAGGTCGTAGGCCCGGCGTTTTTCCGGGTTAGAAAGCGTTTCGTAGGCTACGGTAACGTTCTTAAACTCCTCTTCGTGTTCTGGGCCCGCGATGTCGGGGTGGAGTTTGCGTGATAGCCGCCGGTAGGCTTTCTTAATTTCTTCACTGCTGGCGTCTTTTGACACTCCCAGTATTTGGTAGTAATCCTCGCTCACAAGTGTTCCTTACTTACTTACTTACTTCTACCTTCAAATCTTTTCACGGGCGTTCGTGTAGGAAGTGAGTCAGGTAGGCGCTCAAGGCTCTTACCGTGCTCATCGCGCCGGGGTAGTCCATACGAACCGGGCCCACCACCGCTAGGTGCGCACGCGCATCACCGTCCCCGTAGCCTCCCGACACCACGGCGGTTTCCGCTAGCCCTTGGTGGGGATTTTCATCACCGATTGACACCGTTACGTCCCCGGTGGTGGCGGAAAAGAGCCGCAGTAAGGTGACGTGTTCTTCCAAGGCATCGAGGACGGGGCCGATGGTGCCTGCGAAGTCCGTTCCGAAGCGGGCTAGGTTTGCAGTTCCCGCTACCACTATGCGTTCTTGTTCCTCATCCTTTAGGGCTTCTTCCACGGCTGCCGCTACTGATTGGGCCAGTTTGGATTTATTCGGGTCTTGGATTTGATCCAGGCCGGTAAAGACCTGTGGGACATCTTGCAGGTGTTGTCCGCAGGCCAGGTCGTTCAGATAATCGCGCACCCAGGTGAGGAGGTGTTCTTCTACCGGTTCAATCGTAAGTTCACGTTCGGTGACGTTGCCGTCACTGGTGATGGCTATTACCAGCAGACGCGCACTGGTGAGGGGCACGATTTCTATGCGCACGATTCTGGCGGCGTTGAAACGTGGGTACTGCACGACGGCGACATGCCTAGTGAGTTGGGCTAGCAGGCGCACGGTGCGTTCGATCACGTCGTCTAGGTCGACAGCTTCGGAGAGGAATCTTTCGATCGCGTGCCGTTCAGGGGCGGACATGGGTTTTAGTTCGGCCAACCTGTCTACGAACAGGCGGTAGCCTTCCACTGTGGGGATGCGCCCGGCGGAGGTGTGCGGCTGGTATATGAACCCGGCGTCTTCCAGTGCCGCCATGTCGTTTCGTATGGTGGCTGGGGATACTCCCAGGTCGTAGCGTTCCACCAGCATCTTGGAGCCGACTGGTTCGCGGGTGGAAACGTAGTCAGAGACTATGGCTCTTAGAACGGCTAGTCGCCTTTCTTGTGTTCCCACTGCCTTTCCTCCTCTCCGTGGCGCGACGCTACCTTCGTTTGGGGTCAGCACAGTAGTAACACACTGCCCTATGTAGCACTCACTTCTTCCGAGTGCTAACTCTACCCTGCTGGGCGGGCTTTAACCATCGCACTAGGGCGAACACCGGCCTCAGAAGGCAGCTTTGTAGATAGTTTCACAATCGCAGGCACGCGACAGCGAAGGGAGGTTTTTAGTAGTGGCTTGCCACTACCGTGCCTATTGGCGCCCACTCGTACAGTTCCTGGGCACTGGGAACTGGCATGTTCACACATCCGTGCGACCCGCCAGGACCGCTCCACCCGAAGGAGCCACGCCACGGCGCTCCGTGGAAAGCGTAGTCACCGTGGAAGTACAGTACCCACGGCACCCCGGGAGTAGAGTAACGGCTACCGTCCAGGTTGGTACCGCTCATGGTTTGAGAAGGCACCTTGAGCCAGACTTTAAACATGCCCGAAACAGTTTCCATTCCGGGAGCACCCGGCACAATCGGAATCGGACCGATCACGGGGGTGGCACCTTCATACGCTGTCACTGAGGCACTGGACAGGTTCAAGTCGATCCACTTCTCACCCGGGGCAGCCATGTAAATCAGGTTTTCCGCCCCATCAGCGATCAGGCGAGTATTGACCTCAGGCTCGGTTATGTCGTAAGAGAAGGTACCTTCAAACGCCTTGTGTTCACCCAGCGCAGCCAGCAGGTTCTTGAACACTTCCTCACCGTTGTTGACGGTGAAGCCGCGTTGTCCTTCTTCCACTACCGCTTTAACTTCACCGCGGCTGTTAACGTTCTTCAACGCCGGTTCCATCGGCTGGTTGGCGTTAGCAATAACTTCATCCAGCCAGGTTTTTACCTCTGCTTCGTTAATAGTGGGATCTGCGATCGGGTTCTCATCGTCATCGGTGGTTTCGATCTTAACCCAAGTCGCCCGCCGATTAACGTCGGGGCTAATGGTCTCACCTTCGTCGGTAATAGCAACCACAGACTCGATGAAAGCGTTAGCTTTAGCTGCCACTTCCCCTGCACGCTCATCGTCAATCTTCGGTAGAAGTTCTTCGCTATCTAACGTCACGGTGGCAGATTTAAGGGTCTTAGCTACCTTGGTGAGGTTAGACTCCAAGGTATTTTTCGCCACCCCGGTGCCAAGTACAGATTTGGTTATCGCGAACTTACCTTCGTCGTCTTTGAACGCCACGGAGGCGTTAACCGCCGGTGAACCTAGTGCTTCATTCAAAGCTACGTAGTTTTCTTCCAAAGACGCCTTAGACACGTTTAGTTTCGGTTCCACACTGCGGGAGTTAAAAAGACCAGCTACCCGGTGGAAAAAATTAGCGTTAGGAGCAAATACTTGCTTCTGGGTGTCTTTAGCGTCGATTGTGACGCCGTAGTCGGATAATTTTCTAGATTCTTCGACCTGTTCTATCTTCACTGTTACGTTGGTGGCTGACTCTTTACTTTCTAGCCATTTAGCGAACTCAGCGCGAGTTTTACCACTTACGTTTTCACCAGCAACAGTGGTTCCAGGTAGGACTCGATTTTGATAGTACATCGCGGTGCCGCTGACGGCACCGAGCGCAACAAGTACAACTGCTAGCGCGCTCGCAACGATAATTTTCTTGCGGCGCTTTTGCGGGTCTTCCGCTGGCTTTTCTTTGTCCATGTCTAGAACATCTTCTTCAGTTGATGGCACGCTCCCATTGTCGCTAAAAATCTAGGCTTGTTCAACGAGACAAGAACATGCGGGCGATGGACTTGCTCACACACCAGGTTTCGGCATGGTTCCCACCACCACTTTTGGAACTGGTTAAAATGGCGACGATGGACCGTTACGGAAAAGATGTACTATCTCAAAACCCGCACCGCGAAGGCCCTTTTGCCCGGATGCAAAAGTCAACTCCCGTGCCCGCCACGCCCGGACTGGTGGTGGAAGACCCCACCTCCGGTTTCGTCGGCGCGGTGCTAGGAGTAGAAAAAGGCCCCGCCGGCTGGGTGGTGGTCTTAGAAGACCGGCGGCGCAACCGCCGCACCTTCCCCCTCGGTCCCGGCTGGTGGGTCGACGGTAAACCCGTGACACTGACCATGCCAGCAGCGTCAGCCTCGCCCCGCAAAGACCCCACCGGCCTCGGTCCGGGACGCACCGCCTCGGGTTCGCGCGCAGTGAAGTTAGAACGCGCCCGAGTAGCGCGGCATTCGCGTATCTGGGTGGAAGGGTCCCACGATGCGGAACTGGTGGAGAAAGTCTGGGGTGATGATCTGCGCTACGAGGGCGTGGTGGTGGAGTACCTCGATGGGGTGGACCACCTGCTGGATCTGCTTGAAGTATTCGGCCCCACTCCCCAGCGTCGCGTTGGCGTGTTGGTCGATCACGCGGTGGACAAATCTAAAGAAACCCGGATCGCACAAGAAGCCATGCGTCGTTGGCCCGATTCCGTCCTCGTCATTGGCCACCCGTACCTGGACGTGTGGCAAGCCATTAAACCGGCTGCCGTGGGGTTGGAAAAGTGGCCACCCTTCCCCCGCGGAACCAACCCCAAGGTTGAGTCCTTGCGGGCTCTGGGGCTGCCTCACGAAACGAAGGAAGATATCGGACTGGGTTGGAAAGCTATCTTGGCGCGCGTGCGTTCGTTCCGCGACCTGGAACCAGCCCTACTGGGGCGGGTGGAGCAGCTCATTGACTTCGTTACCGCCTCCGGAACCCACTAGGCAAGACAGTAGCTAGCAGTTCATCGCCCCTAGGCAGTTAGCTCCCGCGTAACGTAGTCCGCCAGTAGGCGCCCGCGCAACGTCAGGCGCACCCTCCCCTGCGCGTTCAGCTCCAGTAGGCCTTCTTCCACCAGGGACTCGACTTTGTCTTTGCCTTCCGCCGGTAGCTGCGCCACCTGCAAGCCATCGGCAGTTCGGATCCCCAGCATCACGAACTCAAGTTCACGCTCCCACCGGGTTAGGAACTCCCCTGCCTGCGCCGGTGACTTCCCGGCCTGCAAGCTACGCAACCACGCCAGTGGGTGCTTGCGGTTCCACCATCGCGCCGCCCCCAAATGAGAGTGAGCCCCCGGCCCGATCCCCCACCAGTCAGCATCAGCCCAGTAGGCCAAGTTGTGTTTAGAAGCGTGTTTCAACCCCGTGGTGCCACCTTCTTCACCCGGCTCCATCCGCGCCCAGTTAGAGATCTCATACCAGGCGTATCCGGCGGCGCTAAGTACGCGGTCAGCTAACTCGTACTTTTCTGCCTGCTCGTCTTCATCCACCGCAGGCATCTGCCGGCGCTCCAGGGCTTTCCACATGGCGGTACCAGGTTCCACCACCAGCGCATAGGTGGAAATGTGGTCCGGCTGCGCTGCCAATGCCGCCTCCAAGGAAGCCTGCCACTGCGCCAGTGACTCCCCCGGCGTGCCGTATATCAGGTCCAAAGACGTATCAAGGCCGGCCTTCTTAGCTGCCTGCACCACGTAGTCAATGCGTTCAGGATCGTGGGTGCGGTCCAACCGCGCCAACACTTGCCGATCGGCCGATTGCATCCCAAACGAAACCCGGGTGAACCCAGCTTCACGCAGTTGCTTCAACGCGTCCTCGTCCACCGTATCCGGATTGGCTTCAACCGTTACTTCACAGTCGTCTTCCAAAGCGAAGTGGCGACGCAGTTCAGACAGGATGGATCCCAGCTGCGCGCAGCCAAGTAGCGTGGGGGTGCCTCCTCCGAAGAAAACCGAATGTAGCGCTCGGGTGGGAAAGTTGGCGAGGACGTTGGCTGCCAACTCGATTTCCTTACCTACCGAATGGTGGTAGCTGGCTCGGTTCGCTCCCTGCCCGAAGTCGGCAGTGTAGGTGTTGAAATCACAATAGCCACAGCGAACGGTGCAAAACGGCACGTGCACGTACATCGACAGGTGCCTGTGGGTTGGGCCAACTTCCACCGGATCTAAGTGTCCGTCTTCGCTCCACTGCTGACCATCGGGCTGGGCGGGCATTGTTAGGACTGTCCCTCGCCCCGGGGCATACGGACCGCCACCAGGTCGAAGGCGGGGCGGGCACTGAGTTGCCCGCGTTCTTCAAAGCGGGTCAAGACTCGTTGGGCGAATCTGGGGGCGAAGCCGCCGCGGTCCCCTTCCGGATCGTGAGGGTGGGGGCGCTGCCCCTGGTGAGGGTTGGCGAACTCTTCAACGCTTTCAACCACGTCCCGCATCTGCCAGGCGTAGTCTTCCCAGTCAGTTGCCAGTCGCCACACTCCCCCGTCTTTTAGCACTCGCGCCACTTCCCGGGCGAAGGCCGGCTGCACTAGGCGGCGCTTGTGGTGGCGGGCTTTGCGCCACGGGTCGGGGAAGAATGTCCACACCTCGGTGGCGCACTGGTCGGGAAGGATGAAAGGAAGGCATTGCGCCACGTCTGCTTCCACCAGGCGAATGTTGCTGACGCCGGTTTCCACCGCTCGTGACACGGTCTTACCCAATCCTTCAGTCCACACCTCGAACGCCAGCAGGTCGTGATCCTGGTGGCGTGCAGCGAAGTCAACGATTTGTTCCCCGTTACCTGATCCGATCTCAATCACCAGTGGAGCACTGCGGCCGAATACGACCTTTGGTTCGATGCGGAAACTTGGGTCTACCGTGGTGTATCCACCATCGCGTGGAACGTCAATGAGGTACTTATCGCCATGTTCATCCCAGGTGCGCTGGGTGGAGGCATGTAGGCCCCTACCGCGCCGGGTGAAAGACTTCGTCCGTGCCAGGTAGGGCACCTGTTGTTCCGGGCTCATTTCTTCCCCGTGGGAACATCGGAAGTCAGGGCGGAGATGAACGCTTCTTGCGGCACGTCCACCCGGCCGATGGACTTCATCCGCTTCTTACCTTCCTTCTGTTTTTCCAGCAGCTTACGTTTACGGCTAATGTCGCCGCCGTAACATTTAGCCAGCATATCTTTACGCAGGGCTTTAATGGTTTCACGCGCAATAATGCGTGAACCGATCGCGGCTTGCACGGGTACTTCGAACTGCTGGCGCGGAATTAGTTCTTTGAGTTTCTTCGTCAGCTTCACCCCGTAGGCGTAGGCTGCATCGCGGTGCACAATGGCAGAGAAAGCATCCACCTGTTCACCGTTGAGTAAAATATCAACTCGCACCAGGTTGGCGACTTGTTCTCCAGCTGCCTCGTAGTCTAGGGACGCGTATCCGCGAGTGCGGGATTTGAGTTGGTCAAAGAAGTCGAACACGATTTCAGCCAAGGGCAGCGTGTAACGCAACTCCACCCGGTCTTCACTGAGGTAGTCCATTCCCAGCAGGGTGCCTCGACGTGCTTGGCAAAGTTCCATTACCGCACCGACAAAGTCCGAGGGCGTGAGGATAGTCGATCGCACCACCGGCTCGTGGACTTCGTGGATTTTACCGTCAGGGTATTCCGACGGGTTGGTGACGATGATTTCGCTGCGGTCTTCAGCCACCACGCGGTAGATAACGTTGGGGGCGGTGGCGATTAGGGACAGGTTAAACTCGCGCTCTAAACGTTCGCGCACAATCTCTAGGTGCAACAATCCTAAGAACCCGCAGCGGAACCCGAAGCCAAGTGCCGCCGAGGACTCCGGTTCGAAGGTCAAAGCGGCATCGTTTAACTGTAGTTTTTCTAACGCTTCACGCAGGTTCGGGAAGTCGGAGCCGTCAATCGGATACAGCCCGGAAAACACCATCGGCTTGGGGTTTTCATACCCTGCCAGGGGTTGTTCCGCTCCGCGTATGGCTGCGGTTACGGTGTCGCCGACTCGGGACTGGCGTACGTCCTTAACCCCGGTTATCAGGTAGCCGACTTCTCCCGGCCCCAGTCCAGCAGTTGCCTTGGGGTCGGGGGAGATCACTCCCAGTTCTAGGATTTCGTGGTTGGAGTGGGTCGACATCATCTCGATACGCTCACGAGCTGACAGTCGCCCATCCACCATACGCACGTAGGTCACTACCCCGCGGTAGGTGTCGTAAACCGAATCAAAGATCATGGCTCTTGCGGGGGCGTCTACTTCCCCGCTGGGAGCTGGCACTTGCCGCACGATCTCGTTGAGGAGTTCTTCCACTCCGACCCCGGTTTTACCTGATACTTGCAGGATTTCTGATTCGTCACAGCCAATGAGGTTAGCGATCTCGGCAGCGTATTTTTCCGGTTGCGCCGAAGGCAGGTCAATCTTATTGAGCACCGGGATAATCGTCAGGTCATTGCCCATTGCCAGGTAGAGGTTGGCCAGGGTTTGCGCTTCAATCCCCTGGGCTGCGTCCACCAGGAGTACCGCACCTTCACATGCCGCCAGGGAGCGTGACACCTCGTAGGAGAAGTCCACGTGCCCGGGGGTGTCAATCATATTCAGCGCCCAGGCTTTCCCATCGCATTCCCACGGCATGCGCACGGCTTGGGATTTAATGGTGATTCCGCGTTCGCGTTCAATATCCATCCGGTCGAGGTACTGGTCACGCATTTCGCGTTGTTCCACTACCCCGGTCAACTGCAGCATACGGTCAGCCAGGGTGGATTTACCGTGGTCAATATGGGCAATGATGCAAAAGTTGCGGATTTGTTCTTGGGGTGTGGAGGCAGGTTGTATCTGCTCTACCTGTGAGGGTGTAGCTTGCGCCACCTGGGTCCTCCCTGTAGGTGTAGTTTTCTTAAGTCTGATTAGTTCGTCTCCAGTGTCCCACGTTGGGGGCGTGCTTTCGAATTAATAGCTTTCGTTCGAACTAAAGTGAGTGCTATTTCGCGTTGGCGTTCACTCAGCGCCGCTATCTGCGGTTGTGGTTCGTCTGCCTTCAGCTGTTCCAAGCGGTATGCGCACTTAGGGGCTTTCACCGGGCTTAACGCGATCTTTCCCGGTTGGGCGAGTATCGCCCAGTTAGCGTGGTTGAGGATGTTGGTAGCGGCGCTGGTTTCGTCTTCCCAAAGTGGGGGCTGGTTCGTTTCTTCTTCCTGTCCACTTATCTTGCTGGTGGTGGGCAGTTCTTGCCCGATGTGCTCGGCGTATCGGGCTACCACTGCGGGCAGTGCTTTGCCTGCTAGGTAGATCACGATCAATAGGGCTGCCAGTGCCAGCATGGAAACGGTGATGGTGGTTATCAGGGGTGAGCGTGCCGGTCCGATTCCGAAAAACAGTCCGAATCCTATTAGGAAGGCCGCTGCTGGTAGCCACATTCCGTGGTTGTCGAACCACCATGCCAGGTCCACTAGTCGTTGCAAGGTGGGGTCGGTGGCGGGTTCGTTGTCGCTTTCCGTGGCAAGTTCTTGTTCCCAGGCTTGTTCTACCAGTTCCAGGGCGCTAGCTACTGCTAGGGCGCGTGCCCTCCATTTGAGGTAGTGGGCGCCGTTTTCGCCGCGGATCCAGTTTTGGTAGTCGCTTCTTTCCGCCGGGGGCATTTGGGTGACTGCTTGGTCTAGTTCACTTGCCCTGTGGCGGGCGTGGGCCAAGATGTTGGCGGTTTGCGGGTCGTTGCGCAGCCCTATGGGGGTGTCGACGGTGATGGCGGGTGAGTATATGACTTTGGCCGCTGAGCGCACTGCTGCCATGGAGATTAGTTCACTGCCACTTACTTGCATTGCTCTGCTGTTTCTTTCCCCGGGGTTGGTAACTGCCTTCCATTCTACCGTTTGCTGTTGCCCTCTCCCGCTTCCGCCGCCCCCTTCCAACCGCCTACTCAGCCTTTCCCCTTCCCACCGTCTACTCACGCCCTCCTCCGTCCTCACCTTCCGCTTTCGCCGGCTGGGTTTTAGCGATAGTTTGTAGCTATATCGTTTTATCAGCTGGGGTGAGGAGGCCACCTTGAAACATTCGCGCCCGCGCGGGTGGATCCACGACTGGGAACCGAACCCGGATTCCACGTCAGACTCCTCCCGCCAAAATTCTTCGCTTCCTCCTAGACAAAAGGACGTAACCATCTGGCAGGGTTCTTCCTCTACGAGGACGGAAGGTGAGTTTATTGACCCGGTGGCAGTTGACCCGGGTGTAAGTCAGGCCCCACGCGCCCATGTCTTAACGCAGTCGATGCGGGTAGCTGCCCGAGTAGTTGATACCCCTGGACGCATGCTGATACGCGCCGCCCTCATCATGAACCTGGCGGTTTTCTTACTGGGTTTAATAGGTAAGTCTGCTTTCGGCGGCCTAGGCTGGTGGATTCCCCTAGTCAGTGGCCTATTGGGAGTGTGCGTCACTTCGTTCTTCACCTGGCGTCGCCACCAACTGTTGGGAGCACTGGATCGTTCGGGGCCACGCAATGTTTGGGACGAGGCTGGGCCTGCGGGTTTCGCCAGCTTTGAACAGCAAGGCTACGGCTCTCCGGATTCATCTGAGGACCGGCTGAGTGCAGCTCATCAGCGTGCGCAGGAGGCCGGCGAGGCTTACCAGCGTGCCCGCACCGAATACCGCACCCGCACCGCCAGGTTCTTCCCGCGCATGGAGGCTGCCTCCCGGGCACTTCGCGCCTCGGTAGAGCCCGGTTACGAAGCGGCCTGGTTAGACCACGATTTCCGCCCCACCCTGGTGGCGTTCTTCCTGGTAGCTTTGTCCATTCCGATAGGTGCCCTGCTGGCACTTCTGACGGGTTTTGCCCTTATCTTGCAATCATTAGCGTGAGCGGGTTCACCTACATCAGGGTTGCGCGGGCTTCTTATTGACCCCCTTGCGGTGCTAGTATTGACAGTTGGATTCCGAGCCTGGTCGGGCTTGGGGCCGCGCTGGGTCATTCGCTTATCGAGTGTCCCCCACTGATGGTCCAAGACCCAGCATTCCCTCACCGACCCTGTCATCGAAACAAGAAAGTGTAACTGTGGCAAACATTAAGTCCCAGATTAAGCGCAACAAGACTAACGAGAAGCGCCGCATCCGTAACAAGGCGTACCGGTCTGAACTGAAGACCTACGTGCGTCGCACTCGTGAAGCTATTGCTGCCGGTGACCGCGAGAAGGCTGAAGAAGCACTCCGCCTGGCTGGCCGCAAGCTGGACAAGGCTGTTTCTAAGGGCGTGATTCACCGTAATCAGGCTAAGAACCGCCAGTCTAAGCTAGCTAAGCAGATCCAGAAGATGGGCGACAAGTAGTCCTTCTCTTTTCCGATTGGGCGACCCGGTAACGGGTCGCCTTTTCGTATCCTCTTTCCGCAAGCCCCCCACCCTGAACTATTGCGCCGACCCAGACGAGCGCCGAACCGTCCTCGCCCCGCCCTACACGCCCGCCGCTCTATCCAACTTAGCCGCGCCTGGCTGTCTGCCCTACTATCGGGCCCGCGTGGAGGATGTTACCGCCTGGCAGATACAGTTCAGCCGCGAGGCCGGTGATAAACACCGTAAGCCTCGCGGCTGAAACCTGTTAGAGCTAGCTAACTAGATTGCGGTTAGCCGTTTGCCTTAGCCGCGATCATACGCGACATGGAGGTGGCGTACTGGTCAGCGTCCAGTCCGGCAACCAGGTGCCAAACCTTATCTGACACCTCAACCGCACCGTCCAGCCCGGCTTCCTTCAGCGCAGCTACATCAACCTTCGCGGAGTCAACAACCTTCACTCGCACGCGGGTTTCAGCGATCAGCTCTGATTCCAAAATGTTTTCTTCCCCGCCCAGGGCTTTGAGCCACTGCTGGGCCTGGTTGGCTTGGCCTTCGCCGACAACCACGACGCGGGGCTGTGCAGCTTGGTTCGCACGCTCAGCGCCAGCCTTAGCTTCAGCCTTCTGCTCCGGGGTGCGGTAGTCGGAGACGATAACCAGGATCATCGCGGTGAAGAATGCTGCTGCAATCGCGATTACGTACAGCACCATGGGAGAGAACACCGGGATGGTCAGCAAGGAGGTGAACGCGAATGCGCTGGTCTTCACACCGCCACCAATGCCGACGATCACACCGCCGACGAAGCAGCCCACCAGCATACGCGGGTAGATGCGCTTGAAACGCAGGTGAATACCGTAGAGGGAGGGCTCGGAAATACCACCGAACAGACCCGCCATCAGCGCACCGGTAGCGGTCTGCTTCATTACCGCATCCTTATCGCGGATGGACAGGAACAGCACACCAGCGGTAGCGCCGAAGCAGGCGAAGTTCCAAGCACCCATGGGGCCCTGAATGAAGTCGTAACCAAGGTTTTGAATGTTGATCAGCATGAGGGCGTTCAACGGCCAGTGCAGACCCAGCGGCACCAGGAACGGGTACAGCATCGGGATGAGGATGGCGAAGACGATAGGAGCGTTGGTGTTGAGCCACGCCAGGCCCACACCGATGGAGCTACCCAGCCAAATACCCATCGGACCAATCAAGAAGGCGGTCACGGGGATCATCAGCAGCATGGAGAAGAACGGTACGAACACCATCTGCACGTTTTCGGGGAAGATCTTCTTCAGTAGCTTGTATACGACCGCCAAAACAGCAGCCATGATTAGCGGTACGAAGACCTGACCACCGTAGCCCTGCAGCTGCATCGGCAGCCCGAAGATGTCTACGGTGCAGGACTTCTCCCCCAGGACCTCGACACACTTGGTGGCGGGGTTATCGGAAAGTCCGATGAACTCCGGGGTCATTACTGCACCCATGACGGTGGCGCCTAGCCAGGGGTCAACATCCAGTTTCTTCGCCGCATTGTAGGCCACCATAATGGGCAGGAAGTAGAACACCGAACGCCACATGGCGTCAACGAACACCCAGCCCGCAGCCTTGTCGGCGGAACGGAAGTCCACCACGCCCAAGGCGTCAAGTACCGCAGCGAAGGCGATAATCAGTGAGGCTCCCAGCAGCACCCCGAGGATGGGGCGGAAGGAGTCAGAGAGGTATTCGAAGAAGGCATCGACAAACGCGAACTTGCCTTTAGCTTTGGCGCGGGCCGCGGCCTTGACGTCGGCATCGCTCATGGCGCCAGCTTTGGACATTTCCGGAAGCGCGTTGATTTCGTTGAAAACAGTTTGCACTGCGCCGCCGATGATGACTTGGAACCGGTTCCCACCTTGGGGAACGGCGCCCATCACGCCGTTGATAGCTTCAACTTGTTCGACGCTCACTTTGGAGGCGTCTACCAGTTCGAAACGCAGACGCGTGGCGCAGTGCGTCAAACTGGCAATATTATCCGCCCCGCCGACGGCGGCGACGATTTCTTGTGCACGACTCATTGATGGAATCTCCTATTGAGTTTGGGTAGTAGCGGCAGCGTCGTCCAGGTCCTCATTGGGAACCAAGGCACGCACCTGCCGGGAAGTGGAACAATTCAACGCCTGCTGCGCCAGTTCCTCGCACTGGGGCACAGAATATTTACGAATAGTGGCTTTCACACTGGGGATCGCAGGTACGGAACAAGAGAACTCATCCACACCTAGACCCACCAGGATCGGAACTGCCTGCGGGTCCGAAGCGATACCGCCGCAAACCCCCAACCATTTGCCTTCTTCATGCAGCGCACGCGCGGCGTAACCGATCAAGGTCAACACCGCAGGGTTGCACGGATCCACTTGCGGAGCCAACTTCGGGTGTCCGCGGTCCATCGCCAGCGAGTAGCTGGTGAGGTCATTGGTTCCCACGCTGAAGAATTCACAGCCTTCCAAGGAAGCGAACTGCTTCGCCATTACAGCAACCGACGGAACTTCCATCATGATGCCGCAGGGAACATGGGCTTGGAATCCACCGCGTTCGTACTCTTCATCGAAGATCGCTTTGGCTTCCAGCCAGTCATCAACTGTGGCAATCATCGGGAACATCACGTGGATGCGTGCTCCCTGATCGCCACGTTCAGCTTGCACGCGGTCGGCTGCGGTGAAAATAGCACGCAACTGGCCGCGAAGTAATTCTGGTTCTTCCAGTTCCACGCGAATACCGCGCATGCCCAGGAAGGGGTTTTCTTCTGCCGGGATATCCACGTAGGTAAGAGGCTTATCGCCACCCACATCTAGGGTGCGGATCACCAGCGGTTCGCCAGCTTCCAAAGCGAAAGCCGACTTCACATAAGCTTCGGTTTGTTCCGCTTCCGTGGGGGCAGATGAGCGTCCCATGAAGACGAACTCCGAGCGTAAGAGCCCCACGCCCTCGCCGCCGCGCTGCTTAGAATCAATGGCGTCTTCCACGCAGCCAATATTCGCAACCACCTGCAGGCGCTTGCCGTCGGTGGTGGTGGCAGGCAGGTCCTTAGTGGCTTCTTCAGCTTCGCGACGCTTGGCGATCTTACGGGTGCGTTCTTGAATACGCGCCACGTCCTCGTCCGAAACGTTGGTTTGCAAGGTACCGGCACTGCCGTCCAGCACCACCAGCGCGCCTTCTTCGATGTCGAGTGCGCGACCCTCGATACCGGCAACCGCCGGCAAATCCAAGGACCGAGCAATAATCGCCACGTGCGAGGACGCCCCACCAGTAGTGGTGGCGAACCCGATTACCTTACTGCGGTCGAGTTTCGCGGTGTCGCTGGGGGTGAGTTCTTCCGCAATGAGGATAGTGTTTTCCGGCATCTGCGGGGTCTCGGAGCGCTGCCCGGTGAGTTCTTCCAACACACGCTGACCCACGTCGCGCACGTCGTTAGCGCGCCCGGCCAGGATCTCATTGGGAAGGGCCGCCAACTGTTCAGCGAAGGTGGTGAAAGCACCCCTCCACGCGAACGGCGCCGACTTACCCTTATCAATGGCGCTTACCGCCAGGTCAAGCAGTTCGGGATCTTCCAGGATTTCGCGGTGGGCGGCGAAAATCGCAGCCTTATCAGCCGAAGCTTCCGCTTCCAGACGCTGCTCTAGGGCAGACAGGTCCAAGATCGCGCGGTCAATGGCGGAGTTCAGCTTGCGCCGTTCCTTGTGGTGGTCTTCAGCGAACTCTTCCACCTGAATGTCTTTGCGGCGCAGCTGCACCACGTTGCCGATGCTCAGCCCCGGGGATGCGCTAACGCCTACCAGTAGGTTCCAGTCACCTGACTTCGGTTTAGCTACCTTGGGTTCAACCGGATCCTTAATGGCCGGGATAACCGCGGTATCTTCGGTGCCTGAAAGCGGCGGGCAATCCTCACCCAATCCGCTTTCCACCGCTGCAGCCAGTTCTTCAATGGCAGCTTCAGCGTCGGCGCCGTGAGCGGTAAGTGTCACCTTCTGTCCGCAAGCAACCGCCAGCCCCATAATGGCGACAATCGACTTGGCGTTAGCGGTGTCGTCGCCGCGACGCAGCCGGATGTCACTTTGGTAGCGCTTAGCTAAGTTAGCCAGGGTAGATGCGGGGCGGGCATGCAAACCGGTGGGGTTAGGTACCAAGATGCCGTGGGAGGCCACGGTCTTGGCCGGACCGGCAGCGGCCGCGTCAGTGCCGTCGTCAGCAGCAGCCAGCACAATGGTGGCCACCACGTCCTCGCCAGCTTTCACTAGGCCGCTGGCCGGGGTAATGGATTCAACCAGTTCCCCGTTGGTGATAACCACCTGAGTGAGCAGGCTCTTAGCCTTTTGCGCCACTTCATCCAAGTCGATTTCCACCAGCGGGTCACCCACTTGCACCTGGGCACCTTCTTTGGTCTTGGTGGTGAAGCCCTCCCCCACCAGGCGAACGGTGTCCAAGCCGATGTGCATGAGAACTTCTACACCGTCCTCGTTGCGAATGGTAACGGCGTGGCTGGATGGCTGTACGTCAATGACCTCACCCGCCACGGGAGCCACCAGGGTGGAGCTAAGCGGGTCGATAGAAACACCGTCCCCGACCATCTTCTTTGCGAAAACTGGATCGGGGACTTGTTCAATGGGAAGCATAACGCCGGTCAAAGGCGCACGAAGTTCAATGGTTTTAGCATTCGAACCGACTGATGTGGCGTCGATGCTCGCACCGGTTTCGGTTTCACTCACGGGAGTTTTCCTCTCTTTGATGTGGGGAAGTTCTGCCGGCGAGTCCTCCTTGACTGTGTAGGTGGCTCGCGCCCGCGAACATACACTTCATTTTAAGTGGTCGGAATCGACATCGTGAAACTTTTGTCAATACAAGTTGTAAAGGTTGGTTAAAATGACCAATTTTTGCCTGACCGTCACAGGGCTCGACAGGCCGGCAAAAGGCTCCAGGAGACCTCGTCAGGCTTGCACCTTGAGACCTCCTGGAGCCCGAATTTCTGGGGATTTTTACGCTTCGAGGACTTTGCGTGCTGCGTAGCGCGCGGCGTCGGCACTGTCGGCTTTGAGCACCTGTTCGGCAGCCTGTCTACACTGTTCACCAGTGACGGATGAAAGCTGCGCACCGACCGCTCCAATGGCTGAAGCAGCCATCGACAAAGATGTGACTCCCATCCCATGTAGCACGCATGCTAGAAGAGGATCAGCCGCAGCTTCTCCGCAAACCCCAACCGGTTTACCTTGAGTTTTTCCCGTTTTAGCGGTGTATGAGATGAGTGCAAGCACCGCCGGCTGCCACGGGTCAGTGTAGGTAGCTAGGTTCGGATTCATGCGATCAGCAGCCATGGTGTACTGAGTAAGGTCGTTAGTCCCAATCGAGACAAAGTCAACTTCAGGTAAAAATAACGGCGCCAGGATCGCCGCCGATGGCACTTCCACCATGATTCCAGCAACTAAGCCGCGCTCTCGCGCTAGCTGCGCGAACCAACGCGCCTCAGCCACCGTTGAAACCATCGGCGCCATCACCCACACATCGGCCTCGCTGCCTTCATTTGCTGAAGCGATAGCATCAAGCTGATTCGGCAGCTGATTGGGGGCAATACCGGAAGTACGCAGCCCGCGCACACCCAGGGCGGGGTTTTCTTCATCGGGAACACTGGCCCAGTCCACCGGTTTATCCGACCCCGCATCCAAGGTTCGCACCACGACTTTACGTCCCGCGAAAGCATCCAGCACCGGCCGGTACACCTGCACTTGCTCTTCTACGCTGGGTTCTTGAGACACCCCCAGGAAGCAAAGCTCGGTGCGGAAAAGACCGATCCCTTCAGCTTGGGACTGGCTGGCTTTTTGCGCCCCCTTACCGTCTTGCACGTTAGCCAGCAGGGGGATTTCCTCCCCATCCTTGGTTTTACCCGGCCCCACCCACGACTTCGCAGCTTCGCGTCGCTTAGCGTCTGCTTCAACCGCTGCCTTGGCGATATCTTCATCCGGGTTCAGCTCGATACGCCCCGTGCCCCCATCGAGTAGGACGCCAGTGCCACCTTCGATGCTGCCAAGTTCGCGCGCCGCCACGATGCAGGGAATCCCCAACTGGCGGGCGATGATCGAGGTGTGGGAAGTTGGGCCTCCCAAAATAGTGGCTATAGCTAACACCTTAGTTGGGTCTAAACCGGCTGTGTCAGCTGGCGCCAAGTCATCTGCGAATAGGATTACGGCTTTTTCTAGGGTCGGTATCCCCGGTTCGGGTTCTCCCTGTAGCTGCGCTATTACCCGGTCGCGGATGTCTTTAAGGTCAGTTACCCGCTCAGCCATTAGGCCACCGGCTTGCTTGAACAGTTCCACGAACTTTTCAGTGGCCCTGACGGTAGCTTGCACTGCGGGAGTGCCTTCGCCGGTGATGTGTTTCTTCGCTTCTTGCCTCCAGCTTTTGTCCACCACCATTTGCGAAGTCATGAATAGTACGTCGGAAGCTGAACCAACCATGTTTTGAGCTCGTTCCATTAGCCTCTTAGAGACTTCTTCGGTTGCCGCTTCGAAACGCTGGTATTCGGCCTCGCGTTCAGATTCTTCGATGGCGGGCGCGTATTCAGCTGGAGTTTGTGGCCGCTGCACCCAAGCTACTTCTCCGTGTGCAATACCGGCTACTACTGGGGTTCCGTAGGTATATTGTGTCGTTTCGCCAGCCATTGGGGCCTCCCACGTATCGGTTAGTTTTCCGTCTATAGCCTATTAGTTACTGAGCTCGATAATGAGTTTTTCCAACGCATAGTTAGGGGCCTTGGACTGTCCTTTGAGATCAGCTTCGGTACGCGCCACGCTCTCCACCAGCTGCGCCAGTTGCTTCGGCCGGTAGCGCCGCGCCGCCTGCTTAGCTTCTTGCCAAGCCCGCGGAGCTACTCGCAACTCGGTATATCCGGGAGGATTCGGCCCGCTTACTTTCGCTATTAAACGCACGCGCGCAGCTATTGCCCCATGCAGCTGCACCGGGCGAATGCCGGTAGCTAACCCGTGGCGCAGTAGCCGCAAAGCTTCTTTCCGGTTGCCTGCCACCGCCTGGTTGATAATGGAAAACACATCTGATTCCACTCGCCCAGCCTGGTATTTGTGCACATCTTGCGCGGTTACGGTCCCATTTACATCAGCCAGCAGCTGATTGGTCATGGCGAACAGTTCCGCGGCATCGGGTAAGGCATCCACCAGCGCCGATATCGCGGGTTCTTCCATTTCGCGCCGCGCCTGGCGCACCACTGAACGCACGAAGTTAGCTTTTTCCGACGGGTAGCGCAGCTGGGCGGCGAAATACACCGGCACCTTCGCTTTCTTAATCGCCTCCATCATCTTCACTCGCCGGGAGTTAGCGTTAAAGCGCAACACCACCACGGAATCAGGGTCGGGATCGGGAAGGTAGTTAATCAGGTCTTGTGCCAGTTCTTCCCCGGCGTTTTCCATCTGGTTGACCACCACGAAGCGTGGTTCACCAAATAGCGAGGGGGAGGTAATGGCCGCCAGGTGACCCCCTTGGTATTCGCTACTGGTCAACGAGTGCATTTCCACCACCGGCGCACTGGCGCGCGCCTGGTTGCGTAGCTGGGCGACAGCTAAGTCCCCTAGCACGTCTTCTTCGGCTCGTATCATAACCACCGGGGCGAGGGCTGCTTGCTGCCAGGGCTTTTCGTTCGCGGGACGTTTTGCGCGCGTGGTTTTCTTCCGAGTGGTTGCCATACTTCAAGGGTGCCACATGCGGCGGACATTTCCCTACCACTGGAAGGTGCTACCTCGTAAGCTGGGAGAGAAGTTAGTGATACCGCGCGACCACACGGGAGGATGGACGATGGAGACTATGGCGTTACTTGACGGCGGGAAGATGCCTGTGATTGGCCTGGGGACTTCCCCACATAAGGGCCGCGCGGCCGCCGAGTTGTTTGCCGCTGCTATAGATAGTGGGCATCGACTGATTGACACTGCTGCCCAGTACGGTAATGAGGCGGCGGTGGGTGAGGCTTTGCGTGCCTGTTCTGTGCCTCGCGAGGACGTGTGGGTCACCACGAAGATCGCTGGCGGTGATCAGGGGCGCGGTTCTACTCGCAGTGGTTTGGAAGGCTCCCTTCGCCGTTTGGGAGTGGACTATGTTGATTTGACGTTAATTCACTGGCCGAATCCTTCGGTAGGGCTTTACCGTGAAACCTGGCAGGAGTTATTGCAGTTGCAAGCCGAAGGCAAGACTCGCCACGTGGGGGTGTCGAATTTCCTACCCGAGCACCTGCAGCAGATTCACGCTGACACCGGGGTGTGGCCTAGTGTTAATCAGATTCAGCTAAACCCCATTATTGCCCGCCGCCAGCTGTGTGCTTTCCACCGCGAGCATGGGATTGTGACGCAAGCGTGGCGCCCGCTGGGGCCGCGCGAAAACCTGTTGGAGCAGGTGTTGGTGGAAAACATTGCTAAGGAAGTGGGGCGCAGTGAGGCGCAGGTAGTTTTGCGTTGGGCGCTGCAGCATTCCTTGACCGCGGTAGCGGTGTCTTCGCAGCCTCAGCGTAACGCGCAAAACCTTGAGGTGTTCGACTTCGAGCTTTCCACCGAGCAGATGACGGCTTTGGATAGGCTCGACACCGGGGAGCGTTTTGTGTGGGATCCGCGTGAGCATGAAGAGTGGTAGCTCTTCCCTGTTCTTTCACCGCAGGTTTATGATCCCTACCGGGAGCTGTAGCTTAGGTAGCGTCTTCTGCCCTACCGGGAGCCTGCCACTAAGGTACCGTCTTCTGTCCCTAGCTGGCCCAGTTAGTTTCAGTCCGCTTCTAACGCGGCCTGCACCCGTTTGCGGTATCGCCAGATGGACCACCCGGCGGCCACCACCATGGTGGTGCACGCTACGAGCGCGGCTGATTGGTTCTCCAGGTGGGCTCCAGGTAAGAGCGCAAGCGCAGAAGTGACGTAGCTGATCCAACTGGCCCCCAGTTGGGCGAGCGCCACCATTGAAACGGTAAGAGCTGGCTTGCAGGTGGCGCTTAGCACTCCCGCGAGCGCGCCCAGTGTGGTTATCCCCACCGCGGGTGCGACCAAAATGTTGGCGGGAACAGCCCAAATTGAAGTGGTACCACTCATGGCTAGCACTAAAGCGGCGGTAAAGGCGTGAGCGTAGAACGCGATACGCCCAAGGTCGCCGATCTTGCGTTTTACTTTTCCTCCCCAGCTATTGGAAGTCATGGGTTTAGTTCCCGGTGGCAGTGCGGTGAGTACCCCTGCCGTGGCAGCGACCGACAGGGTGAAACCCCAGCTGCGCGCCATCCACGGGTCGACTATCAGCCAGGCGATGACCACTAATGCCAAGGTGGAGTGCCCTTGACCGCGTCTACCGACCTGTCCGGCGAGGACGATTACTGCGGCCATGGAGGCGGCTCGCAGTACCGAGGCGGTGGCGCCTACTAGCAGCACCATTACCAGTAGCGCGCTGAGGATGACGCTGGCTTTGATCTTTCCCCGTCCGGGTAGGAGGACGTTCAAGGTGGCGGTGACGATCGCCAGGTGAGTTCCGGAGATGGCGACCAGGTGGGCGGTGGAGGTGTCGCGTAGGTTTTGCCGCTCGGTTCCAGACAGTTGGCTGGTGTCCCCCACGCTCATTCCCAGTAGCCAGGCGTTGGCGTGGTGATGGTTTTCGTCCAGGTACTTCTTCCAGTTGTGGCGAAGCGTTGTTACAAGTGTTTGCAGAGACCCCGGGGTGCGGGTGGGCGTAGCGCTAATGCGCGGGTGGCGCATGGTGCCCAGGTTCGGTGGAGCCTGGTCGAAAGTTATTTTCCCGTGTACCTGTATGGGCTGGCCCCAAGGATGCGCAAGCGGTTTCCTGGTTATTAAAGTCAGTTTTGCCTGCCGCGCCCCAGCTATATGCACTTCGGTAGGGGTACGCCAGGAGTTCCCACTGGCCCGCGACCCCTGGGTGGGGGTCACTGTGATGGTGCAACTTTGTTGGCATCTGGCAAGGACTGCCGAGCTGGTCCAGGTGCGGGTGTGGATAATGGCACTGGTTGTGGTGGCCGCGCTTATAAGCAGGGCCACTATGATGGCGGCACTGGCAGATCCCGCCGGGTAGCGCCGGTGTCTACCTTCCACTCTGGGCTGGTGGCTTCGTTTTATTCCCATTCCAGCGGCGGTAACAATGACTGCCACCACAAGTACAACGCCGCTTACTTCCATGGTCGGGTTGGCCGGGTTCTTGGTGAATACCCAGCTAAGTACCCAAGCTAAGGTGGCGGCCGGCCAGAGCCTGGCGTCAACGAAACGCAGGTGTTTGACCGCAGCGTCGCTGGAGTGCTCAGCTCCCACTCGCCTACTATCCCCGGCGCTGTCCGCAATCCCCCCAGCGCCTCCCGCAATCTCCCCTCCACCGCCCGCAATCTTCCCGGCACCACCGGCAAGACCTTTTCCCCCGCTAGCGGCATAGCTTACTTTCGATGCCGGCATATTTTTTCACCCCTATCCCACTTACCTGCTGCAAGTCAGAGGCAGTCTTTACCTCCCCCGCGGTGCGCGCTTCAATAATGCGTTTAGCCAGGGCCGGCCCAATGCCATCGAGGCTCTCCAGCTGCTCGGCGCTGGCGGTAGTAACGTCAATGCAGCCGCTGTAGCTTTGCCCGTTTGAGGTAGAGGTATTCCCCGCGGCAAACCCCGCCGGCGGGTCCTCCCCCACTGCCGGGATATGGATGTGCTCAGCGTCTGTCAAAATCGCCGCCAGGTTATAGAGCCTGGGATCGGCATCCTCATTGGTTCCCCCGCACGCGGCAATCGCTTCATGCAGGCGTCCCCCCGCCGGTAGCTTCACTATTCCGGGCCTCTTGACTGCCCCCGACAGGTAGACGGTGATGTCACCAGTCGGCGCCAAGTTCCCTGCCTCGCTTCCATCACCTGCGTTTCCCGCCACCAGCGGGATGGGGCTTTGGGCATCACTGCCCTGAGTAACCTGGGGCGCAGGAGGTTCATTTTCTTCCGCTACCGGGCGGGCGGCCTCGCCCAGGGCGGGGGTGAGCACCCGCAGAGCTACCGCTACCAGCAGCAGTAGCAGCATAAAACCCAGCCCTAGGGCCGCCGGCAGGCTCGGTGCCCACCGCCAGCGTTGGATGCGGGCGGGTGAGGATCGGTGGCTGGCGCGCACGCCCGCGCCCCTACTGCCACTGTCGGCCTGGGCGTAGAGGCTGCGTCGTAGGCGTTTTAGTTGACTGGGTATTTCAGGTCCGGTTTCCATGCTTGTAACCGTGCCTGGATAGCAACGCCTTTGTCGCTACCGCGTTGGTGGGAGTGTGGAAACAGCTAAGCTGTGGATAGCACAGTTAACTTCAGTGATGGCAGGAAAAGGGGCAGGCAATGAAGATTGGTTTCATCGGCGCTGGCAATATGGCTCAGGCATTGGTGCGAGGTATCCACTCCAGTGGTAACTACCAGCCGGAAGATATCTTAATTACCGACCGCGGTGGCGGACGCGCTGAGCAACTGGCCGAGCAGTTGGGACTTACCTACATTGCTGACAACCGGCAGTTAGCATCCAGGTGCCAGGTACTGATCCTGGCGGTTAAACCAGCCCAAATACTGGCGGTGTTGGAAGATGTCGCCGACGTGCTTCCAAGCGGCTCTAGTGTCATTTCTTTGGCGGCGGGTACTACTTTGGCGTCTTTACGCGCCGCCTTCGAAACCGGCGGCGGCCAGGAGGTGTCTTTGGTGCGTGCCATGCCGAACGTGAACGCTTTGGTGGGTGAGTCCATTACCGCGCTTTCGCGTGACCAGGTGGATTGTGCGGTTTTAGACCAAGCTAGGCAGATACTGGGATGCGCCGGCCAGACGGTGGTGCTTGACGAGGACGATTTCGCCGTTTTCGCAGCCCTGGGCGGTTGTTCTCCGGCGTGGTTATACACGGTGGTAGATGCGCTGGCACGCGCCGGTGTGAAACACGGCCTGCCAAAATCTGTGGGGGTTAAGGTGGCGGCCCAGGCGATGCTGGGGTCGGCGAAGTTGATCTTAGATCAGGCTGAAAGTGGTGGTGATAGCGCGCAGGATCTGGTTGATCGGGTGACTTCTCCCGGTGGCACCACCATCGCTGGCTTGTTGGCGGCGCAGGAAGCTGGTCTTAGTACCTCTTTGGTGAAGGCCGTTGATGCGGCGGTTGCTCGCGATGGGCAGATTAGTGCGGGTAAGTGAACCTACCCCACCCCAAAATAATCGTGTATGATTTCCGATATGAGTGTTCGGCTACCGTAATCAGGCTCAAGGAGGAGTCATGTTAGAAGAAGCAGTAATCGAAACCATTGCAGACGAACTGGTTGAAGCTAAGCAAACTCGCACCCCGGTACCGCGCCTAACAGCCCGCTACCCCCACATGCAAGTGGAAGACTCCTACGCCGTACAACGCCTTTGGCGCTCGCGCCTAGAAGCACAGGGGCGGGTGTTACGCGGACGCAAGATTGGACTGACCTCCAAGGCCATGCAAGATGCCACCGGAATCAGCGAACCAGACTACGGCATTATTTTCGACGACATGATCTTCGAATCAGGCGTGAACGTGGAGTGGAAACAATACACCCACCCGCGCATCGAAGTGGAACTGGCCTTCGTCCTCGGCAAAGACATCAAAGGCCCGGGAGCCACTTTAATCGACGTACTAGAAGCCGCCACCTGGGTGATCCCCGCCCTGGAGATCCTGGATTCACGCATCGAAATGGAAGGGCGCACCATCGTCGACACCATCGCTGACAACGCCGCCATGGGGGCGATGGTGCTGGGCGGGCGTCCGGTGCGCCCCGACGCGGTGGACCTGCGCTGGGTGAGCGCCATGCTCTACCGCAACGAAGAAATCATCGAAACCGGCGTGGCCGCTGGCGTCCTTAACCACCCGGCTGCCGGCGTGCACTGGCTGGCGAATAAGATCGCCCCGCACGGCGATTACCTAGCCAAGGGAGAGATCATCTTGGCGGGGTCTTTCACCCGCCCCATGTGGGTCTACCAGGGTGATTCCGTCCTGGCTGACTATGGACCGTTAGGAACCGTGACATGCCAGTTCAACTAAAAGCGCGCCCCACTCTTTCCCAACACATCCAGCAAAAGGGCCGCTCCCTTGTCGGTATGTGGGTGTGTTCTACTTCCCCGCTGGTGGCGGAGCTGTGTGCGTCCTCCGGGTTCGACTACGTACTGATTGACGCCGAGCACTCCCCCAACGACCTCACTTCCCTGCTGGCACAGCTGCAGGCGGTGGCCCCCTACCCCGGATCCACCATCGTGCGGGTGCCGATTAACGACGAGCGCCTAATCAAGCAGTTCCTCGACGTGGGCGTGACCAACCTGTTGGTGCCAATGGTGCACACGGTGGAGGACGCGCGCCTGGCCGCCAAACGGGTGGCATATCCACCCGAGGGCGTGCGCGGCGTGGGTTCGGCGTTGGCGCGCGCCTCCATGTGGAACCGCATTCCGAACTATCTCAAGACGGCGCGTGAGACCATTAACCTGATCTGCCAGATTGAATCGGGCCGCGCAGTGGACGCGGTGGAAGATATTTTGGCGGTCGAGGGCGTGGACGCGATTTTCGTCGGCCCAGCGGACTTGGCGGCGGACCTAGGGATGATTGGCCAGGCCGAGGACGAAGCCGTGGTTTCGCGGGTTTTGCACTGTATCGAAGCGGCGAAGTCAGTCGGTAAACCGGTTGGTACGAACGCGTTCAACCCGCAGATGGCACGTAAATATTTGGACGCCGGGGCCGACTTCGTGCTGGTGGAATCGGACGTGACTATCTTGGCCCGCGGCGCCGAGCGCGTGGCGGATAGTTTCCTAGGTTCAACTTCGGATTACCGCCCCGCCGGATACTAAACCCGGCGGGGCTTTGCCGCCTCCCTTGGGGCTTCCACTCACTTCTTGCCCGCGCCCAGGCGCCAGCCTGCGTTAGCGTTGCCCTTCCAGGTCCTCGCGGATGCGCCAGAACTCTTGATGCCGGTCAAAGTGGTCCAGCACGTCGTGGATAATGGCGTCTGCAGAGTAACCCATCACGTCGTAGTCCTGGCCACCTTGGGGCCGGTGCACTTCCAGGCGGGTGGAAGTATCGCGTGAGTGGTTCGACATGGCACCAAGGAACATCGGCGCGATGGTCTCGATTGCCAAGATCCGGTACACGAACTGATGCTCGCCTTCCATCGCCACGAACTTCACCCGGTCGTGGATTACGGTTTCGGGTGAGACGTCCTCGACATTTTCGTCCCCGCCGCGCACAACTTCGGCATACATTCCTTGCTTGCGCAGTTCCACCGCGACCTTTTCCAGGGCCGGTTCTATCACGCGATCAAGGTAGCTTGAGGCCTGCTTGGGGCTGACTTGCAAGAAGGTGCGAGCCAGCCGGTCACGCCAGGAGGCGGAGGCCAGTTCCGATACGGAGCCCCCTCCGGTGACGATATTGCGCATGGATTGTTCTCGCGAACGCATGCTGGCATCGTCTTCGCTCAGTGCCTTACGCAGGCCGAACATGACGAAGATCATCACGAAGGAAAATGGCAATCCCATCACGATGGTGGCGTTTTGTAGCGCGGGAATGCCTCCCACAATGAGCACCCCGATGGTGAGTAGCCCGGTAATCGTAGCCCAGAAGATACGCACCCAGGACGGGGCATCATCACGGGCGGTCGGCAGGTGGGAGGAAAGGTTCGCCATTACCAGCGCCCCGGAGTCGGCGGAGGTGACGTAGAACAGTAATCCCACGAAGGTAGCCACTCCAATCATTAAAGTGGCGGCCGGGTATTCCTGCAGCAGGGTGTAGAACCCTAGTTCCGGTATCTCCAGGGTCATCTGCGCGAAGTCCAAGTTCCCTGAACGCACGTGTTCGATGGCGGCGTTACCGAAGATGGAGATCCACATGACGATGTACATGAAGGGAATCACCATGGTTCCAGCCACGAATTCGCGTAGCGTGCGACCGCGGGAGATGCGCGCTAGGAACATCCCAACGAAGGATGCCCACGCCACCCACCAGGCCCAGAAGAACAGGGTCCACCCACTCATCCACCCCAGCACGTCGGAGTATGCAAAGGTGTCGAGCGTGCGGGAGGGGAAGGAAGATATGAAGTCCCCAATGTTCATCACGATGGAGTTAATGAGGAACTCGGTCTTGCCGGTTATGAGCACCCATCCAGCCAGGAAAATCGCCAAGATCACGTTTAGCTGGGATAGGAACCGAATCCCCTTTTCAATGCCAGAGGTAGCTGAAAGCGTGGCGATCACTACCGCTAGGACCACCAGGCCAACTTGGGCGGTTAACCCGCGGTCGATTCCGAAGAGGATTTCCAGGCCGACGTTTAGCTGCACCACGCCGATGCCGAGGGTGGTGGCAACCCCGAAGATGGTCCCTAAGATGGCGGCGATATCCACTGCCGTGCCGAAGGGCCCATCCATCTTCTTGCCGAAAACCGGGTACAGCGCCGAACGTACCGCCAGGGGGCGGCCGCGCCGGTAGGCGAAGTAGCCCAGGGCAATGCCCATCAGCGCGTACATTCCCCAACCGGTGATCCCGTAGTGGAATAAGGTCCACACCGTGGCTTCGCGCGCGGCTTCAATGGTTTGCCCATCCCCTACCGGCGGTTCCATGTATTGCGCGATAGGTTCGGCGACGGAGAAGAACATAATGTCCGTGCCGATACCTGCGGCGAACAGCATGGAGGCCCACGAGAAGGTGGAGAATTCCGGCCGCGAGTTCGGTGGCCCTAGTCGCGTGTGTCCGAAACGGGAAAACCCCAGGTAGAGGACGAACACGAGGATGACGGTGGCGAGGACGATGTAGAAGGATCCGAACCACCGCGAGATTTGTTCCACTACCGTTCCGAGGACGGCCTGGGCTGATTCGGGTAGGAAGATCGCCCACAGCGCCATCGCTACGATGGCGGTACCTGAGCCGATGAGTACCGGCTTGTTGACGGTGACTTTAGTTCTATCTTCGGTTTCCGCAGTTGGGTGGTTTTCCACGTTTACGCTCATGGGTTTACCTTACTGCTTTGCGCGGTTGGCTTGTGCGGCGGAGGGAATATCCGTGCGCGCATTCCACGCGTGGTTGCGTTCATCGCCTTCGGGGTACAGTGGCATCCCTTGTTTGGCGCGGTAGTAGGGTACTTCGAGTGGTTCGAGCATGCGGTTGCCGGCAATCAGGTCGCTGGCTCGTTCTGCCACCATGACGGTGGGGGCGTAAATATTGCCGTTGGTTACGTAGGGGAATACGGAGGCATCTACCACTCGTAGTCCTTCCACGCCGTGCACCTTCATGCTTTCGGGGTCCACCACCGAGGTTTCGTCGGTTCCCATCTTCGCGGTACATGACGGGTGCAATGCGGTTTCGGCATCCGATGCCACCCAGTCGAGGATTTCTTGGTCGGTTTCCACGGTTTTACCCGGGGAGATTTCTCCGGCGTTGAAGGCGGCGAAGGCATCTTGGTTGAGGATGTTTCGCGCCGCCCGCACCATTTCAATCCATTCGCGCCGGTCGTTTTCGGTTGACAGGTAGTTGAACTGGATGGCGGGGTGCTGGAACGGGTCGGTGGATTTGATCTTCAGGTGTCCGCGCACATCGGAATACATGGGTCCGATGTGCACTTGGTAGCCGTGTGCAGCTGCCGGCTGGGTGCCGTCGTAGCGCACCGCGATCGGCAGGAAGTGGAACATGAGGTTGGGGTAGTCGACCTCGTCATTGGAGCGAATGAAGCCGCCGGCTTCGAAGTGGTTGGATGCTCCCACTCCCTTGCGGGCAAACAGCCATTGCGCACCGATAATGGGGGCGAGCGCCATGTTAAACCACGGTCCGATGGACACCGGTTGTTTGGATTCGTACTGCACGTACACTTCCAGGTGGTCTTGCATATTCGCCCCTACCCCGGGCAGGTCGGCGATGGTTTTAATGCCTTTACTTTCCAAGAAGGAGGCTTCCCCAATGCCAGATAGCTGCAGTAGTTGTGGGGAGTTGAACGCCCCGCCGCACAGTATCACTTCACCGGCGTTCACGGCTTCTTTCTTCTTCCCAAAACGCATGTAGTTCACACCGGTGATGCGGTTGCCGCTCTTACGCAGGCCGGTGACGTGGGCGAGGGTTTCGACTCGCAGGTTTTTACGGTTCTTCACCGGATGCAGGTAGGCGCGCGAGGCCGATAGTCGCCGGCCTTTGTAGACGTTGCGGTCAAAAGCGGCGAACCCTTCTTGCCGGTAGCCGTTGACGTCGTCTGTTAGGGGGTACCCAGCTTGCTGCGCGGCTTCGAGGAATGCCCCAAAAAGCGGGGTTTGCGCGGGTCCGCGGGAGAGTTTGAGGGGCCCGGATCCGCCGCGCCAGGTGTCGGCCCCTGCCAGGCAGGTTTCCATTCGTTTGAAGTAGGGCAGGACGTGGGCGTAGTCCCAGTTCTCCATGCCTTTATCCGCGGCCCAACGCTGGTAGTCCATGGGGTTTCCGCGTTGGAAGATCATGCCGTTAATGGAAGAAGACCCTCCCAGTACTTTGCCGCGCGCGTGTTCGATGCGTCGGCCGTTCATGTAGGGTTCGGGTTCGGTTACGTATTTCCAGTCATACATGGGCGAGCCAATGGGGAAAGGCAGTGCTGCCGGCATGTTGATTAGGGGGTCTGCCGCCCAGTCTGCGCGGCCCGCTTCCAGCACCAGTACCGAGGTTTCGGGGTCGGTTGAGAGGCGGTTGGCCAGTACGGAGCCGGCGGATCCTCCACCGACAATCACATAGTCGTAGTACTTCACGAGTACTTCATTCCTTCCTTGGTGTTTTTATGCACTCTTATCGCTTCAGGCGCGGCGCTTTGAGGTACCGCTGCGGGCGCCCTCGACGTCGAGGACGCTGCTACTAGTTGGGTCCATGGCCGCGCGATGGTGTTGGTCAGCTATTGTCGGGGTCGGCGAACCAGCCGGCTTTGGCGGGCTGAATATTGTGCCAAATATGCTTGATCTCCAAGTATTCAGCGAGCCCGGTGGGTCCGAGTTCGCGGCCGTTTCCGGATTGTTTCATTCCTCCCCATTCGGCTTGTGGCACGTAGGGGTGGTAGTCGTTGATCCAAATGGTGCCGTGACGTAGTTGCCGCGCCACTCGTTCGGCGCGCGAGGCGTCAGCGGTCCACACTGCTCCCGCCAGCCCGTAGATGGTGTCGTTGGCGATGGCGATGGCGTTGGCTTCGCGTTCGGCCTCGCTGCCCCCGTCGAAGGTTTCCACGGTGAGGACGGGACCGAAGGATTCGTCGTGTACGCAGTCCATGGTCTGGTCGCACTCATCCAAGATGGTCGGCGGGTAGAAGTACCCTGCCCCTTCGGGTACCTGCCCTCCGCATAGCAGTTTCGCGCCCTGTTCAACTGCGCGCTGCACGTAGCTGTGCACTTTTTCGCGGTGCCCGGCACTGATCAGGGCTCCGGTTTCGGTTTCCTGGTCGAAGGGGTCTCCCACTCGGATTTGTTGGGCGCGCCGCACCAGTTCGTCAACCACTTCCTGTCGGATTGACTCTTCCACAATCAGTCGCGCTCCAGCGGAACACACTTGCCCGGAGTCCAGGAAGATGGCGGTGAGAGCGTTATCTATGGCTGCGGGCAGGTCAGCGTCCGCGAAAATGACGTTGGGGTTCTTTCCACCCAGTTCCAGCGCTACTCGTTTGACGGTGCCGGAGGCAGATTTCATAATGCTGCGTCCGGTTTCCAGTCCGCCGGTGAAGGACACCATATCCACATCGGGTGATTCGGTCAGGGTTGGCCCGATGTTGGAGCCGGCTCCTAGCAGTAGTTGCACGGCTGCGGGTTCTACGCCTTCTTCCACCAGGATTTTCACCAGGTAGTGGGTGGTTGAGGGCGTTAGTTCGGAAGGTTTGAGAATAATGGAGTTGCCGGCTAGCAGCGCGGGCGCTACTTTCCAGGACGCTTGCAGCAGCGGGTAGTTCCAGGGGGTGATGAGTACGCACACTCCCACCGGTTCGGTGATGGTGCGTGAAGATACCCCGGGGGTTGAGGGGTCCACTACCCTACCGATAGTGGCGCTGGCTTGGTCGGCGTAGTAGTTGAACACGGACGCTACGTCGTCTACGTCCATTTCGCATTCAGCCAAAGTCTTGCCGGTATCCAGGGTCTCCAACCTGGCGATGGTGTCTTTTTCCGCCAGTAGCCGGCTGGCTACTTTACGTAGGATCTCGCCGCGCTCCCCCACCGTGGTTTGGCGCCATTTTCCGTAGTCGAATTCTTTTCGCGCTGCGGCGATAGCTCTTTCAGCGTCCTTGCTGGAGGCTTCGGCTGCGCGGGTGTGAATACTGCCGTCAGCGGGGTATTCAATCGGGGTGGTTTCACCGTTTTCGGCGTCGCAGAAGGTTGAATCTATAAATAGTTGAAGGGTACTCAAGTGTCTCCTCGGTCGCTTCGGCCGACACCACCGACGCCGCCGTGACTGGGCTGCGCCGCCAGGTCGCTTCTTTTCCACCTTAACGAATTCGGCGCCGACCTTCTCGCCGAGTTTTCTTCCCCCACCTGAAATGAGGGTAAGTTTTAGCGGCGAAGCTACCTGCCTTGGCTTGAGCTTCGCCGCCAACTTACGGGGCTACTACCGGGGTATGCCGATGTAGATGGTTTCTTGGAATTCTTCGATTCCTTCGCTCCCACCTTCGCGTCCCAGGCCGGAGGCTTTCACCCCTCCGAAGGGTGCTGAAGCGTTGGAAATGGTTTGGGAGTTCACCCCTATCATCCCCACTTCCAGTCGCTCCCCCAGTCGGATTATGCGCTGCAAGTCGCGGGTGTAGACATAGCCTGCCAGGCCGTATTCGCTGGCGTTCGCCAGCTCCAGGACTTCTTCTTCAGTGTCGAACGCCAGCACCGGTGCCACGGGGCCGAAGATCTCTTCTTGCAGCAGCGGGTTATCGGCCCTTTCAACGCGGATAACGGTGGGTGGGAAGAAGAACCCGTTTCCTCCTGCGCGTTTCCCTCCGGTGCGCACTTGCGCGCCGGCGGCGATGGAGCGTTCCACCAGGTCGGTAACTGAATCCAACTGGCGCTGGGAGACTATCGGCCCCACGTCGGTGCCTTCTTCGAAGCCGTCTCCCACCCGCAGTTTTTCCATCTCTGCAGTCAGGCGGGCAGTGAATTCTTCCTCCAGCGAGCGGTGCACGTAAAAGCGCGAGGCGGCGTTGCATGCCTCCCCCATATTTCGCATCTTGGTAGCTACTGCCGCGGGGATCACCAGGTCGAGGTCAGCGTCCTCGAACACGATGAAGGGCGCCAACCCACCCAGTTCCATGGAGGTGCGTAGCACGTTCTCAGCAGCTTCGCGCAGTAGTGCCCGCCCCACTTGAGTGGAGCCGGTGAAGGAGATTTTTCGCAGCCGCGGGTCTTGGATCAGCGGGCCGGTGACTTCCTTGGTGGAGTCGGTGGACAGCAAGTTCACCACTCCCGCTGGCACCCCTACTTCGTGGAGCACGTTAATGAATAGGTGAGAGGTCAGCGGGGTGTCTTGGGATGGTTTTAGTATCACCGTGCACCCGGCGGCGAGGGCGGGTGCTATCTTGCGGGTGGCCATCGCCAGCGGGAAGTTCCAGGGAGTAATCATCAGGCACGGCCCCACTGGGCGTTTGGTGGTGATTACTTGGATGTTGCCTTCGGGGGTGGGATAGTACTGCCCGCTTACGTGGGTGGCGGCTTCGGCAAACCAACGCAGGAACTCTGCCCCGTAGGTGACTTCCCCGTAGGCCTGCGCCAGGGGTTTCCCCATTTCCGCGGTCATGACGGCTGCGAAGTCGTCTTTTAGTTCCATCACGCGGTCAAATGCGGCCCACAGCAGGTCGGCGCGTTTACGTGCGGGGGTGGCGGCCCATTCGCTTTGGGCTGCTACGGCAGCGTCGAGGGCGGCCTTGCCGTCGGCTTCACTGGCGGCGCTGACCCTGGCCAGTACGTCTTCGTTCGCGGGGTTGAGCACTTCGAATTCGCGTCCGGCGCTGCCGTCTTGCCATTTTCCATTTACGTAGATACCGGTTGGAACGGAGTCAATGATGGTTTGGAGGTCGCGTTTACTCACTGGTTGCTCCTTTGCTGTTAGTGGTTCGATCGGGGCCGGGTGGAATGTATGGTTTGCGCGGTTGGTTTGCGGTGCCGAGGCCGGTGGCTGAGTGCTTGCCTGCCGCGCGGTTGACTGGTGTTGTCGCTGCGTTGCGTTCCGCACCCACAATAACCATATACGATCTTCCTATTCAGTAGAAGATCATTGTCAATTTTCTCCCCCATCAGGTCTGGTTAGCGTCTCAAATATAGGAATTTCACCCAAACCATTGACGCCTCCCAGTTTTACCCCCTATGCTGGAAATATCGTATACGATATGATTATTCCGGGTGGCCGAGCACCGTCGCTCCGCCCCCTGGGGAAAATCTATCCAACGCTCTCATTCATGGTCACCGCAGCTACGCAGGAAGGAACAACAGATGGACCCGATCACTACACAATTAGGCACCCGCCCCGGTAAGGTCTTCGCCGTCCACCTTTCCTACCACTCCCGCGCCGACCAGCGCGGACGCACGCCCAAGCACCCTTCCTACTTCTTTAAAGCACCCTCTTCCCTATGCGGCTCCGGGATGGTGGCTCGCCCCGCAGGCACCGAACTACTCGGCTTCGAAGGTGAAGTCGCTGTAGTTATCGGCAAACCCGCCTTCCAAGTAAGCGAAGCCGACGCCTGGTCACACGTAGGTTGGGTAACTGCCTCCAACGACTTGGGCCTTCACGATATGCGCTACGCCGACAAAGGCTCCAACGTGCGCTCCAAGTCCGGCGACGGCTACACCCCGGTAGGTCCCACGCTGCTTGATGCCAGCGAACTAGACCCCAACCGCATCGGGGTTCGTACCTGGCTAGATGGGCAAATCGTCTCCGACGACAACACCGGCGGCATGATTTTCCCCATCGCCACCATGATCGCTGACCTGTCCCGCTTCATGACCTTGGAAGTGGGCGATGTAATCCTCACCGGAGTTCCCGCCGGCGCGTCCGTAGCCAACCCCGGACAGGTCGTGGAAGTTGAGGTCTATAACCTCGACAACCCCAGCCAAACCAGCGGAAAACTGCGCACCGAAGTGGTGGAGGCACCCGCCCTCGCCAACGTAGGCAACCCCCCGCAGGTAGACGACAAGCAACGCTCCGACGCCTGGGGCTACCCGGTAGGCAGCGAAGCAGACAAGGCCGCCCAGACCGGTCCCCTACCTGATAACCTGCGCACTCACCTACAGAACCTGGCGGTCGCCACCATTTCCGTACAGTTACGTTCGCGCGGATACAACGAAGTCAGCTTCGACGGGCTCGCTCCCCTCACCCCCGGCACCAAGATTGTGGGAACCGCCCGCACCCTGCGTTACATCCCCTACCGCAAGGACCTCTTCGACGCCATTGGTGGCGGTTTCAACCAGCAAAAGCAAGCCATCGACAGCGTCGGCGAAGGCGAAGTACTGGTGATGGAGGCACGGCGCGACAACACCGCGGGCACACTTGGAGACATCCTCGCCCTGCGCGCTAAGGTGCGCGGCGCCGCCGGCATCATTACCGACGGCGCGGTGCGTGACGCGGCCGCGGTAGCTGAAGTTGGCCTGCCGGTGTTCTGCGGCGGCCAGCACCCCGCGGTATTGGGCAGGCGCCACGTGCCCTACGAACGCGACGTCACTATCAGCTGCGGCGGAGCCACCGTGATGGTGGGGGACGTCATTGTCGCCGACGACGATGGCGCCTTGGTAATCCCGCGCCACCTGGTGGAAGAAGTCGTTGAAGGGGCTTTGCAACAAGAACACCGGGAAAAGTTCATTGCCGACATGGTGGCGCAAGGAGCCGCGGTAGATGGCTTGTACCCGATAGCTTCCCCGCACTGGAAGGAACGTTTCGAACAGTGGCTGGAAGAAAAACCCATGCCTTCACTGTGAAAGCCACTACCACTAACTGATAACCGCCCCTACTGCCCTACTTGAAATCTTTGAAACTGCCCGCCACTGACCATTCGGAAGGAAAGAAAATGGCTGAGCGTCCGCAAGGTCTACCTGACCACATCCAGCACTACATCGATGGCGAGTTCGTGGACTCCGTAAGCGGTGAACGCTTCGACGTACTCGAACCCACCACTAACAACGCATACATTGAGTGCGCTTCGGGCGATAAGGAAGATATCGAACGCGCCGTCAAAGCCGCCCGCAAAGCCTTCGATGAAGGCCCTTGGCCGCGTATGCTGCCACGCGAACGCGCCCGCATCCTTTATAAGATCGCCGACGAAGTTGCCGCCATCAACGCCGAACTGGCTGCCATTGAGTCCTTCGACTCCGGCCTACCCATCCGCCAAGCGCAGGGCCAGGCGAACCGGGCGGCGGAGAACTTCCGGTTCTTCGCTGACCTGATCGTCGCCCAGATTGATGATGCCTTCCGTATGCCCGGGCGCCAGATTAACTACGTTAACCGCAAACCCAAGGGCGTGGCCGGGCTCATCACCCCCTGGAACACGCCGTTCATGCAAGAATCTTGGAAACTCGCCCCCGCCCTGGCTTCCGGCTGTACGGTAATCCTCAAGCCCGCCGAGTTCACCCCCACTTCCGCCTACCTGTGGGCCGGTATTTTCGAACGTGCCGGACTTCCTAAGGGCGCTTTCAATATGGTGCATGGTTTCGGGGAGACCGCCGGCGACGCCCTGGTCAAGCACCCGGATGTGAACCTGATTTCCTTCACCGGTGAAACCACCACCGGGCAGATTATCTACGCTAACTGCGCCCCCAATATGAAAGCCATGTCGATGGAGCTGGGCGGTAAGTCCCCGGCAGTGATCTTCGCCGATGCGGACTTCGAAGCGGCCTTGGATTCGACCCTCTTTGGGGTGTATTCCCTCAACGGGGAACGTTGCACCGCGTCCTCGCGCATCCTGGTGGAGCGCCCCATTTACGACAAGTTCGTGCAGGCCTACGCTGAGCGTTCTAAGAAGGTGAAGGTCGGCGATCCTTCCGACCCCACTACCGAGATTGGCGCGCTGGTTCACCCCACCCACTATGACCGGGTGATGGAATACATCGAGATCGGCAAAAAGGAAGGACGCCTCATTGCCGGTGGTAAGCGCCCCGAAGGTCTGGATGAAGGTAACTACGTGGAGGCCACCGCTTTCGCTGACGTGCCGCGCGATGCGCGTATCTTCCAGGAAGAGATTTTCGGCCCGGTAGTGGCGATCACTCCGTTTGATACCGAAGAAGAAGCCCTGGAGCTAGCTAACGACGTGAAGTACGGTTTGGCTTCTTACGTTTGGACTAACGATGTTAAGCGTGCCCACAACTTTGCCCACGGCATTGAAGCGGGCATGGTGTGGATTAACTCCCACAACGTACGCGACCTGCGCACTCCTTTCGGCGGCGTGAAGGCTTCCGGATTGGGGCAAGAAGGCGGCTACCGTTCACTGGAGTTCTACTCCCACCAGCAAGCTATTCACATCACTTTAGGTGATGTGCACACCACGCGCTTTGGCGCCACCGGTTATGCCGACAACGACCTCGGTTTGGGCGGGCCTTCCGCTTAAACTCCCTCCCCTTTCAGATGCGGGTGACTGCGCCCGCACCTCGCTCAAAACTCAGCCGAAGGAGACTGAACTGATGAACGAGATTAAACCCATCCCCACCCCGTCAGTGCCGGCGCCTGATATTTTGCGGTGCGCCTACATGGATATCGTGGTTTCTGACCTTAAAAAGTCGCGCGAGTTCTACGTAGATATTTTGGGACTGGTGGTGACGGAAGAAACTGATTCTGAGATTTACCTGCGTACTTTCGAAGAATTCATCCACCACAACGTGGTGCTGCGCCAAGGTGACACCCCGGCGGTGGCGGCGTTCGGATTCCGCGTGCGCAGCCCCGAGGACGTGGACCGCGCCGAAGCGTACTACCGTGAACTTGGGTGCGAGGTGCGTCGGGAGAAGAACGGCTTCGTAAAGGGCATCGGCGACGCCGTGCGGGTGTTGGACCCGCTTGGTTTCCCCTACGAGTTCTTCTACGAAACCGATCACGTCCACCGCATGTGTTGGGATTACGACCAGTACGGCGCCGGCGCTTTGGTGCGACTTGACCACTTCAACCAGGTGTTCCCCGACGTTGTGAACGGCGCTGCTTACCTGGAGGACTTGGGCTTTAAACGCACCGAGGACATTAAGGACGATAAGGACATCACCTACGCCGCCTGGTTCGCCCGCAAGGCCACGGTGCACGACACTGCTTTGACCGGCGGTGACGGCCCGCGTATGCACCACATTGCTTTCGCCACCCACGAAAAGCACAACATCTTGTACATCTGTGACAAGCTGGGGGCGCTGCGCATGTCCGACCACATTGAACGCGGCCCGGGACGCCACGGCGTTTCCAACGCTTTCTACCTGTACCTGCGTGATCCCGACGGGCACCGCATCGAAATCTACACCCAGGACTACTACACCGGTGACCCCGACAACCCCACGGTCACTTGGGACGTGCATGACAACCAGCGTCGCGACTGGTGGGGCCACCAAGTGGTTCCCTCCTGGTACACCGACGCCTCGCGCGTGCTTGACCTAGATGGCAACCTGGTGGATCTGATTGCCCGCGAAGCCCCGAAGGAGATGGATGTAACCATCGGTGCTGACGGGTTCTCCTACACCCGCAAGGGGGATACGGATAAGGGCTTCAAGGTAGGCGACCAGCTCTAGGCCAGCTAGCCAATAGTTGCGCTAGAACCACTACCGCAACGAAGGCTTACCTAAGGTTGATCCGCTCCTGATTGCGCCCCGCGGCTTTTTCGCCCGCGGGGCGCAACCTTTTCCCTCTTGGTTTCGGGTATTATTGCACGAAAGCCCACGTTGCTATTATCAAAGAGCAGGGAAAACTCTGCGCTACTTATTTTTCTTTTTTCGGGCTAGGTAGAAAGTTTTACTGGGAAGGAACTGAGTGGCAATGCCGACTAAGGCTCACGCGGGAATCTCTAAGTCAGAGCGCGTCTACCGTTTCTTACATAACGGCATTTTAGACGGTAAGTTCACCCCCGGTTATCGACTGGTTCTTGACCGTATCGCCCGCGACATGAATGTTTCTCCCGTTCCGGTTCGCGAAGCTGTCCGACGCCTAGAAGCCGAAGGGCTAGTGACCTTCCAAAGAAACGTGGGGGCGGTAGTAAGCGGTGTGGACACTGAAGACTACGCCGCCACCATGGAAACCGTGGCAGTCATGGAAGGCTACATTACGGGCACCACCGCGGAGCTTTTAACTGAAGCCGACCGGCAGGAAGCGGCAGAGCTCAATGACCAAATGCGTTCCATGCTGCAGGGCGCTTTCGACCCGCGTGCTTTTACTTCTCTAAATAACCAGTTCCACCGCATCTTGACGCAAAAGTGCACTAACCACCGTCTTTTTGACCTGTTGGAACGAGAGTGGGAACGCATCACCATTATTCGTCGCAGCGCCTACGCTTTTGACCCGCGTTACTCTTCCCGCTCGGTCAGCGAACACGATGAGATTTTGCAACTTATCGCCCAGGGCGCTCCTGCGGCGGAAATCGAACAGCTGGTGCGCGAACACAAGATGCGCACCATGCGCCAGTACATCGCCATAGATCACCACCCGAAGTATTAGGGTGAGGTCCTAGCCATAGCTGTGCCCCGAGGATTAAGCTCCTCGGGGCACAGTCTTGGCGGCTACGCCTTTTCGCTACCTGTTTAGACCCGCACCAGGGACGGTAGCCAGGTGGAGATAGCTGGCACGAAGAACAGCAGTACCAGTACCGCCATGTCGACCAGGACGAACGGTAGCACTCCGCGGAATACGTCGGAGGCCTTGATGTTTGCCGTTCCTGCCACCACGAAACCGTTGATGCCTACCGGCGGAGTCACCAGGCCGATTTCGATCAGTTTCACGATGAGTACCGCCAGCCACACGCCGGAGAACCCTAGCTCCATTGCCACCGGGTAAATCAGGGGCACGGTGATAACCAGGATGGAGATTGATTCCAATGCCATTCCCAGTGGGATGAGGGCGAGCAGCATGATTCCTAGCGTCAGGTGCGGTGGTAGCCCCCACCCTAAGACCGCGTTGGTCAACATGCGGGGAACTTTCGCCTGCACGAAGAAGGCTGACAGTACCGTAGATCCAACGATGATGGAAAACACCATGGAGGTGGTTCCCGCGGTTTCTTTGAAGGCTTCAATGAAGGCTCCCACGATGGCTTTAAAGCCGTCGCGGAACATTTCCACCGCCAGCATTATGCCGGCCACTAGCGCGCCGATGGCAGCTGATTCGGTGGGGGTGAATACCCCCGAGTACATGCCGCCTAGGACGATGAAGAACAAGATCCCGATGCGAGCTACCCCGCGCCAAGGGAGTTGGCGCACGTGCTCGATGTTGGTGTAGTCGGTGCCTTCCACGTTCGCTTGCGGTACGGGCACGGTGGAGATGGAGCGGGCGTCGTAGTGCCACCCGTCCGAGGGAAGTCCGCGGCGTTGTTCTACCTGGATCTGTTTGCCGGCGGCTACTTCGACGGCTTCACTGATGCTCATGGTTTCAGTGATGGCGGCGGTGCGTGCCGTGTGTTTACGCATGGCGTAAATCATGTAGGCAGCATAGGCAAATGCCGACAAGATACCCGGGATGATGCCCGCCGCTAGGACTTCGGCGACTGATTCGCCCACCATGATGGCATAGAGCACTAAGAACACCGACGGGGGGATTAGTACCCCCAGGGTGCCTGCTACTGCCACCGCGGCGGAGGCCAGGGGAAGGGGGTATCCGTATTTGCGCATCTCCCCCACCGAGAGTTTCGACATGGTGGCGGCGGTGCCGATGGAGGATCCCGACACCGCGGCGAAGCCGGCGGAGGCCATGATGGCTGCCACTCCCAGGCCGCCCGGTAGGCGTTTGAACAGGTAGGCCGCTACTGCGAATACCTGCTCTGCGATGCGTGCTTTCACTGCCAGCATGCCCATGAGGGTGAACATGGGGATGATGGTGAGGGAAAAAGAGGCGGTCTCGGTAAATGGTAGTGAGCCCAGTACGTTGGTGGTGTGGTTCAGGGAGCGCAAAAGCAGGAGGCCGATGGCTCCCGACAGGCCGAGGGCGAATGCCACCGGCATGCGGATTGCCAGCAGTACCACTAGCAGAACGAGGATGAAAAATACCAGCATGGTGGGTGTCATGATTTGGCTCCTTCCCCTTGCTAGGTGGTTTCGGCACCTTGCATTTGTGCCTCGTTCAGCTGCCCGTCACCGGAAGGGGTAGCGGTTGGGTTCGTTTCCGTTTCTGCATCAGCTTCGCCGAACAGGGGTTTTCCGGCCAGCACTCGCACCAGGTTGGCCACTGCTACCAGTAGCATTGCGGCCAGTCCCACCACGATGATCCAGCGGGTGGGGTAAATCGGCTAGGCGATTAAGCCCATGCGCACTTCCCCTTCGCTGGTTGAATGCATAGCACGCAGGTAGGTGGCGTAGGTCATCCAAGCCACAAAGACTGTCACCAAGGCCCAGGCCACGATGGCTAGGATGCGGTTCGGTAGTGGTTTTAAGCGGGAAGTTAGTAGGTCTACAGAGACGTGAGAGTTAGTGAATGCGGTATAAGCCATCCCCAGGAAAACTGCCGCAACCAGGGCGGTTTCGGAGATTTCCAGTAAGCCAGCTAGCGATTTTCGGTAGAAAACGCGATAGAAGACGTCAGTACTTATGGAAAGCATCATGACGACCGTTGCGACGGTCGCCATGATGCGTAATCCTGACGCAATCGCCTTGATTAGTCGTTGCATCTTGGAATCGTTTTCCTCACTCAGCGTGATTCGAAGGACTTCACGCAGGCGATGACCGGGTCTTTAGCCAGGTCAGCTTCAGTTACGTCCTTGACCAGTTTGGCGTAGGTTTCGTAGAAGGAACGGGCATCGGCCAGCCCGTTCTTTTCGGCTTCCGCGATCCACTCTTCAATCAGTTTGTCGCCGACCTTGTCGGACCATTCCTTGGTGGCGGTACTGTCCCACTTGCCGAACTTGGCTACGTTGTCGTGGTCGAGCATGAACTGGCACTGGTCGGCAGCGCCTTCGGCGAACAGTTCCATACCCTTGCCACCATTGAACTCCTCGGCGAGTTCATCGAAGATGGCGCGGTCTTCTTCCGACATGCCGTCGTAGACGTCTTTATTGAGCCACATGCCGAAAGTGGTGTAGTGTCCCACGCCGGGGTCGGTCCACTCGGGTAGGAGTTCTACCAGTTTGTAGTCCACCGCGCCGTCAATAGCGAAGGCGGCTGCTTCCGCTACCCCGCACTGTAGCGCTTCGTAGGTCTCAGACGACGGCATGGACACGGGGTTGCCGTTGATTTCTTCGAAGGCTTTAACCAGGTACGGACCAGCTACCCGCCACTTCATGCCGTTGATGTCGTTGATGTTGCGGATTTCAGCTTTCGACCCGAGGGTTAAACGCCCTGCCGGCCAGTGCGCAACCGGGTGCAGGCCGATGTCATCCCACTTGGCTTGAGAGCCTTGGTGTTGCTTGTGGGTCTCATGCAGGGCGTGCATTACCGCTTGTTGGGATGAATCCGACAGGAAAGGTACGGACACGATTACTTCACCGGGGAATAGTTGCGCGGTGTAGTCAGCCACTGAAACACCAATGTCGGCGCGCCCGTCGCGCACGCATTCAGCGATTTCGGCGGCCTTGCAGATTTCTTCCGGGCCGGACTTATCGACTGCCACGCGCCCATCAGTGCGTTTTTCTAGTTCATCGAAGAACCAGTTAGCGGCTGCTGCCTGGGGTGCGGTGTCCACTGCCATGGTGGCAAGAGTCAGCTGGGTTTCGGCGCCGGACCCACCACTGCCGGTGGAGGCGCCGCCACCGCAGGCGGAAAGAATGAGGGCGGTAGCAGCTGCAACTGAGGCTACGGCAAGAGGTCATTTGTTCATAGTGATCTCCTGGAGTCGGTTTGTTTCGATCAGCTGGACGGTTTGCGCTTCGGTGCGCTTGGGCTTGGTTTCGGCGTGACTAACAGTGGGGGGCTCCCGCTGTTAGCGGTGCGATTCCTTTTGCTTGTAAACGGCGTCTGTGTCGTTTTTTAACCTTCGCACCGGGGGTGCTCAGATCCGCAAAATTCCTCGTCGTATACGATCTATCGGCTCTAACCTACAATCGGATCCGCTTCGCGTCAACCGTTTTTAAGCGCAAAATCAGCATTCCTCAACTTTCGAAATCGTTTCGCAACAATTTTGATATACGATTTTTAGCACTTTTCCCCGCCACTTCCGCGCCCGCGCCCCACCCCTGAAAACCCAGCCCACCGCCCTCGCCAAATCAGCGTCGTCTCAATAGCTGCAAACCCCGCCAAGGAATCGTCTCAACAGGTGAGAAACAAGCAGTCGGCGATACCTACCCCACCTCCAGCGACACAACCACAAACGTGACATGTCCCACGCCCAAGCGAGGGGACGACAGATTTGGCACAATGGGTTGGGAATCTCGCCCAAATGCGAGTAATTTTAGGGTGGATGAAACTTTTGGCGCCCACCGCGCCTCCACACGTTGCGAAAAGGACCTGTGTAATGAACACTAACGCCGCCAGCACTCGTTTACCGGCCCCGAACGTGCCCGACAGGGTCAGCGCCGACGGGCTAGAAGACAAGTGGAAGCAGCGTTGGGAAGACTCCGACGTATATGCTTTCGACCGCGAAGCACCCCGGGAGGAAGTGTTCTCCATCGACACTCCCCCACCGACCGTCTCCGGATCGCTACACATCGGTCACGTATTTTCCTACACCCAAACCGACGCGGTAGCTCGCTACCAGCGCATGCGCGGCAAATCCGTGTTCTACCCCATCGGGTGGGACGACAACGGGCTACCCACCGAACGACGGGTGCAAAACTACTTCGGCGTGCGGTGCGACCCTTCCCTACCCTACGACCCGAACTTCGAACCACCTCACCGCGGGGAAGCCAAGTCCGTCAAGAGCCGCGACCAGCAGCCGATTTCGCGTAAGAACTTCATCGAACTGTGCCAGCAGCTGACGGTGGAGGACGAAAAAGGGTTCGAGGACCTGTGGCGCCACCTGGGGTTGTCGGTTGACTGGGACTTGCAGTACCAGACCATTAGTAAGGACTCCCAAAAAGTCACCCAGAGCGCTTTCCTACGTAACCTGGCGCGCGGGGAAGCCTACCAGGCGCAAGCCCCCGGCCTGTGGGACGTCACCTTCCAAACCGCGGTGGCGCAAGCGGAACTGGAAGCACGCGAATACCCCGGTTTCTACCACACCTTGGCTTTCCACCGTGACAACGGTGAGGACGTGTTGATCGACACCACCCGGCCTGAGCTACTGCCCGCCTGCGTGGCTTTGATTGCCCACCCCGACGATGACCGCTACCGTCACCTGTTCGGCACTACCGTTACCTCCCCCGGTTTCAACGTTGAAGTCCCGGTGCTGGCGCACCCGGCGGCGGAGATGGATAAGGGAGCAGGTATCGCTATGTGCTGTACCTTCGGTGACCTCACCGACGTGCAGTGGTGGCGCGAACTGCAGCTACCCACGCGCGCCGTACTGGCCCGCGACGGGCGCCTACTGGCTGATACCCCCGAGTGGATCACCGACCCGCAAGGGCAAGCCCTCTACCGCGAGTGCGCTGGGAAGACCACCTACTCCGCCCGCCAGGCGATAGTGGAAGCCCTGGGGCAAAGCGGTGAAATGCACGGGGAACCCCGCGCCACTAAACGTATGACGAACTTCTTCGAAAAGGGAGACAAGCCCTTGGAGATCGTCACCTCGCGCCAGTGGTACATTCGCAACGGCGGACATGACTACACTCGCCCCGGAAGCAGTAAGAACCTGCGTGAAGAGCTACTGGCCCGCGGGGAGGAACTGCAGTTCCACCCGCCCTTCATGTCGGTGCGCTACCAAAACTGGGTAGGCGGCTTGTCTTCTGACTGGCTGATTTCCCGCCAGCGTTTCTTCGGGGTGCCGATTCCCCTGTGGTACCGCATTGACGAGGACGGTCAGGTGGATTACGAATCCATCATTACCCCCGCGGAGGCGGGTCTGCCGGTCGACCCCACCGTGGACGTTCCGGAAGGATACCGCGAAGACCAGCGCAACCAGCCCGGCGGGTTCGCCGGTGAAGTAGACATTATGGACACCTGGGCGACTTCCTCCCTAAGCCCACAGATTGCGGGCGGGTGGCTACGCGATGAGGAACTGTACGACCTCGTCTACCCCATGGATATCCGCCCCCAGGGACACGACATTATCCGCACCTGGCTGTTTTCCACCACCGTGCGCTCCCACCTGGAGTTCGACCAACTGCCTTGGAAACATGCCCTGATTTCGGGTTGGATCATGGACCCGGATCGTAAGAAGATGTCGAAGTCTAAAGGCAATGTCGTCACCCCCATGGACCTGTTAGAAAAGCACGGGTCGGATGCGGTACGTTACTGGGCGACCTCCGCCCGCCTGGGAGCCGATACTGCTTTTGACGAAACCCAGATGAAGATTGGTCGGCGCCTAGCTATCAAGCTGTTGAATGCCTCTAAGTTTGCCCTCACCATGGGGCAAGGAGCGGACCTGGAGCTCAACCCGCTGGTGGTTACCGAGGACCTGGATCGGGCGGTATTGGCGCGCCTGCGGGAAGTGATTGAAGCTGCCACCGACCACTTCGATAAGTTCGACTATGCTCGCGCCCTGGAAGTGACCGAGTCGTTCTTCTGGACTTTCTGTGACGACTACCTGGAGTTGGTGAAGGAACGCGCCTACAACCGGGAGGGCCGCTGGACCGCAGCCCAAGCCCTCTCCGCCCGCGCGGCGTTGGCGATCGTGGTTGATAACATGGTCCGGCTCTTGGCTCCGTTCCTGCCGTTCGCCACTGCGGAAGTGTGGTCTTGGTACCGTCCTGATTCGGTGCACCGCGCACCTTGGCCCAGTGCCATAGAGCTAGTTGAAGTTGGTGGGAATCCGGAAGTTCTCGATGCTGCTTCCCAGGCTTTGATTCGCCTGCGTCGGGTTAAGTCCGAAGCTAAGGTTTCACCGCGCACCCCCTACGTACACGTGACGTTGGATGTGCCCGCAGCGCTGGTTTCCCTGGTGGAGGCTTGCCGCGAGGACCTGATGGTCGCCACCCACATTGAAGGTGAGTTCACGGTGCGTCCTTGCGCGGAGGCGGAAGTTACGATCAGTGACTACCGCCTGGGTGAAGCCCCACCGAAGCGCCGCTAACTGTAACCGCCTTTTAACGAACTGTAGTCCGTGAGGAACCTGATTGATGACTACCGCTGCTGACCAACCGCTTTCACCCGATACTTCCGGTGATCCGCAGGCGACTTCGACCGAAGCTGGAACCCCCGGTGAAGCGCAGCCCGTCCCCGCTGCGGTTGAATCCCCGATTCAGCCCCAGCACCCCCAAGAGTCTGCGCAAGTAGACGAGGCCTGCGACCCGGTAGCGGAATCCCCGGTATTGGAGTGGCACGGGCCGGTGCTTGCCCGCACTGAGGACTACATGACCATTCCCTACTGTTTCCGCGAACGAGTGCAGGGCAATCCGAAATCCGCGGTGATTGCGCGCAAGACCCAGATGGGTTCAACCTGGCGCCAGATCAGTGGTCAGGATTTCCTCGATGAGGTCTACTCCGTGGCGCGTGGCCTGGTGGCGCACGGTTTAGAACCAGGCGACACCATCGCCATCATGTCTCATTCGCGCTACGAGTGGACGCTACTGGATCTGGCAGGCTGGAGCGCCGGCCTGGTGGTGGTTCCCATCTATGAGACTTCCTCCGTGGAACAGATCGCGCACATCTTGTCCGACGCTGACGTTCGCCTGGTGATCACTGAAACCATGGTGATGTCGCAGCTGGTGCAGGCCGCTCGCCCTCACGCCACCGGGTCGCTACGGGTGTTGTCTTTAGATAACTCCGCGCTGATGCGTCTGACTGAAGCCGGCCAGGAAGTGCCACAAGCCGAAGTTGATAAGCGTATCGAAGCTGGTCGCATCAGTGATCTTGCCTCCATCATCTACACCTCCGGTACCACAGGCACCCCCAAAGGGGTTGAGCTCACGCACGGGAACTTCACCATCTTGGCGCGCAACGGTCACGCTTGGATGCCTGAAATCGCTGCTGGTTCCAACTCGCGTCTGTTGCTGTTCTTACCGTTGGCGCACGTCTACGCTCGTTTCTTAGAAGTGTTCCAGCTACTAGGTAAGGGCGTGGTGGCGCACACTCCGGATACGAAGAACCTTCTTTCTGACTTGGAGACCTTCCGCCCCACCTACCTGTTGGCTGTGCCTCGCGTGTTGGAGAAGATCTATAACTCCGCCGACCAAAGCGCCGGCACCGGGGTGGCGCTTAAAACTTTCCGTTGGGCGGCGAAAACAGCTATCACCTATTCGCGGGCGCTGGATACCGAAGAAGGCCCGTCTGCTGCTTTGAAACGCCAACGCCAAGTCGCTGACATGCTGGTTTTCCGGCGTTTCCGCGCCCTGTTAGGCGGTAACTGCAAGTACGTGATTTCCGGCGGCAGCCCCCTGGGTGAGCGCCTGGGGCATTTCTTCCGCGGCGTGGGCGTGACTATCTTGGAAGGCTACGGCCTGACCGAGACCACTGCCCCACTGGCGTTCAACACTCCGCAAGTATCGAAAATCGGCACCGTGGGTCCGCCTATCTCCACCGTGGGAGTGCGTATCTCTGACACCGGTGAAATCCTGGTTAAGGGCCCTTCCGTATTTAGCCGCTACCACAACCGTCCGGAAGACACCGCTGATGCTTTCGACGGGGAATGGTTCCGCACCGGTGACCTGGGGTCTTTGGATCGCGACGGCTACTTGCGTATTACCGGACGGCAGAAGGAACTGATTGTTACTGCCGGTGGTAAGAATGTCTCCCCCTCCACGTTGGAAGATCGCCTGCGTGGCCATCCGCTGATCTCCCAGGTGGTAGTGGTTGGTGATAAGCGCCCATTCATCGCTGCCTTAATCACTTTGGATGCGGAAATGCTTCCCGGCTGGTTGGAAAACCATCAGCTCCCGGCGATGACTACTTCCGAGGCGGCCTCACACCCGCAGGTGCGGGCGGCTCTTAACCGCGCGGTGGAGCGAGCTAACCAGGCGGTGTCCAGGGCTGAGTCGATTCGTAAGATAACGGTTCTAACTACTGATTTCACCGAAGCTAACGGCATGTTAACGCCCTCGCTTAAAGTCAAACGCTCCGCGGTGCTGAAGCACTTCGCAGCGGAAATTGATGACATTTATGGTGGTCCCCTGCCGGAGGAAGCCCAGTAAGGGCCTTTCGGCCCCGCGGGGGCGAGCCCGACTCCGTTGGGGCGAGCCGCGCCTGGGGGCGCGCTCGAGGGGGTCTTTGAATGCGCTACTGGTAAGCGTCCTTAGTTTTCAGAGAAATGGCTCTTGGGTGGCGCCCACAAGCGGCCCCTAATGCGCTAGTGGGTAGCACCTGGGGGCGCTACTGGGTTTCGGTGGTGTCGTATTCTTCCTTAATCACCTGGTGGTGGCGAATCACTTCGGTGACAATGAAATAAAGGAACTTCTCTGCGAACGTGGGATCCAAACCGGATTCCTCCGCCAGCGCACGCAGCCTTGCCACCTGCTGTTCTTCCCGCTTCGGGTCAGCCGGCGGTAGCCCGTACTTAGCTTTAATGTGCCCCACATTCTGGGTGCAGCGGAACCTCTCCGCCAGCAGGTGCACTAACGCCGCGTCGATATTATCAATGGTAGCGCGCGCTTGCGTTAGCTCTTTGGGAATATCTACCGGATTCGACATTGCACTTCCTTACAACTACGATTCACGCCACCGCGTTAGGCTGACTGTGAGTCACGCTGATACTTAGAGGTGGCGTATTCGGGGCTCGCCCCCTTGGTGACAACGTCAGAAGTGACAGTGACCTTGGTGATTTCCGGGTGAGAAGGAACTTCGAACATGGCTTCAGCCAGCGTCCGTTCCAAGATAGATAGCAACGCGCGCGCACCCGTTTGACGCTCAATCGCGGCGTGTGCGATCGCCAAGAGAGCTTCTTCAGTGAAAGCCAGTTCCACGTCGTCAAGGTAGAACAGGTGCTGATATTGACGCACCAAAGAGTTCTTCGGCTCAGTCAGTACCCGCACCAGGTCCTCTTCAGACAGGTCGTGTACCGAAGTCATCACTGGCAGACGCCCAATGAACTCTGGGATCATGCCGAACTTATGCAGATCCTCCGGTGTCACCTGGCTGAAAAGGTCACCGTATTCGGAGGCTGACTTCAGGTCCGACCCGAAACCGAGGGTGCGTTTACCAAGGCGGGCTTTAACGATTTCATCGATACCGGCGAACGCCCCTGCGGCGATGAAGAGGATCCCGGAGGTGTCGATCTCCAAGTACTGCTGGTGCGGGTGTTTCCGGCCGCCTTGCGGGGGAACCGAAGCTACCGTGCCTTCGATGATTTTCAACAGCGCCTGCTGCACGCCCTCGCCCGAAACGTCACGGGTGATGGAAGCGTTTTCAGCTTTGCGACCAATCTTGTCGATCTCGTCAATGTAGATGATTCCGCGCTGGGCCCGTTCGATGTCACCATCGGCGGCTTGGATAAGTTTGAGTAGAATGTTCTCCACGTCCTCGCCCACATACCCAGCCTCGGTTAAGGCCGTGGCGTCCACGATGGCGAAAGGCACCTCCAGCAGTCGCGCTAGGGACCTGGCCAAATGGGTTTTCCCGGTGCCGGTTGGGCCGAGCATGAGGATGTTGGACTTCGTCATCTCCATATCCAGTGGCTCCCCACTGGCTTGGGCTGCGTTCAGACGCTTGTAGTGGTTGTAGACCGCCACCGCCAAAGCGCGTTTCGCCTCGTTTTGACCAATCACGTAAGAGTCAAGGAAGTCGTAGATCTGCTGCGGGGTGGGGAGTTCGGTAAGTACCTTGCCCTTACTTGCCTGCAGGTCTTCTTCAATCAGGTCCTGGCACAGTTCCACGCACTCATTACAGATGTAAACCCCAGGCCCGCCAATAAGTTTGACAACCTGCTTTTGGGTCTTACCACAGAAAGAACACTTCAATAAGTCTGCGGAGTCTGAAAAGTTCGTCACGTCGCGTTACCGTCCCTCAAATTTCAGCGGTGAGCGCACATCTAGCAGCACCAGTTTTACGCACTTTCTACTCTAGGGGATAGGCCCTCAAGCGGCGAGACGGCGCGCCCAACTGCCCCTTCTCGGTCAGCCAAGCGCGCCCCCCACTGCGGGTAGAACTAAGCTCCCTACAGTTGTTCACTGCCCTTGCGAGAAACCAGAACCTGATCCACGATCCCGTATTCCTTCGCCGCTTGCGCGGTGAGGATCTTATCACGGTCAATGTCGCGACGGATCTGCTCGGCGCTGCGACCGGAATGCTGCGCCAAAGTGTCTTCCAACCAGTGCCGCATACGGTCGACTTCCTCAGCAATGATTTCAATGTCTGAGGCCTGCCCGCGCATACCTTCCATGGAAGGCTGGTGGATCAGCACGCGGGCGTTGGGTAACGCCAGGCGCCGCCCGGGGCTTCCCCCCGCCAGGATGACAGCTGCCGCCGAAGCCGCCTGCCCCAGGCACACGGTTTGGATCTGGGGCTTAATGTACTGCATGGTGTCGTAGATCGCGGTCATAGCCGTGAAGGATCCACCGGGGCTATTGATGTACATGGTGATTAGAGAATCAGGGTCTTGTGATTCAAGCACCAGTAGCTGCGCCATTACGTCATCGGCGGATGCGTCATCGACCTGGGTTCCGAGGAATACAATGCGGTCTTCAAAAAGCTTCCCGTAGGGGTCTTGGCGTTTGAAACCGTAGGCGGTGCGCTCTTCGAACTGGGGCAGGATGTAACGCGCGGTAGGCATCTGCGGGGCGCTACCAAAAGCTTGGTTCATCATCATTACTGGTCCTTTCAGTTCTGGTTGCCCGAAACCGATTCGGCGCTGGTGACAATATGGTCGAAGAAGCCGTACTCTAAGGCTTCCTGCGCGGTGTACCAGTGGTCGCGATCGGAGTCAGCGTTGATCTGCTCCACCGACTTGCCGGTGCGTTCAGCGTTGATCTGTGCGAGTTCGTGCTTCATCTGCAAAATCAGGTCCGCGTTAATACGGATGTCCGCTGCGGTTCCGCCGACTCCACCGGAAGGCTGGTGCATTAGCACCCGGGCATGCGGGGTGGCGTAGCGCTTACCGGGAGTGCCCGCGGTTAGAAGCAGCTGTCCCATGGAGGCGGCAATCCCCATGGCGACGGTGACTACGTCGGGTTTAATGAACTGCATGGTGTCGTAGATCGCCATGCCAGCGGTTACCGATCCGCCGGGGCTGTTGATGTACAGGTAGATGTCGGCGTCGGGGTCTTCGGCTGCTAAGAGCAGCATCTGTGCGCAAATACGGTTGGCGTTGTCTTCACGCACTTCCTCCCCTAACCAAATGATGCGTTCTTTCAACAGTCGGTTGAAAACGTCGTCGAGTGCGGATGCTCCCTTGGGTGCGCCGTCATGGGCGCGCACAGTTTGAGTCACCTCGGTCATGGTTTGCGTTCACCTACTTCTTCAGTGGAAAAAAGCTATCCCCAGTCTACTGGCACAGGAGCGCCAGTGGCTGCCAGCTCGCCCGTGTTCGCTGTGGGCGCATAATGTGGCCGCGGTTTTAGGGCCGCTCCCCCACCCGGTTTCGATATTGCACGCCCGCCCCTGGTATTAGGGCCGCTCCCCAGAGCCGGCGCCGCGGCGGTCTTTAGACTCGGCTAATACGCGAGGACGGCCACCACGCTCAGGGGGTGACCGTCCTCGTTAGAAGAATGAATCAGGCGGGATTATTCCTTTTCGACTGCTTCCGCCTCGTCTTCAGCATCTTCCGAAGCGTCAAAGAACTCTTCGAAGTCGTCGCCTTCTTCCTCCGCTGCAGCATCTTCCTTAGCCGGGTCGCGGGTGAATTCGGTCATGTCCACTTCATTGCCGTCGCTGTCCTTAACGGTGACTTCGCCCAGGGTCAGGGCCAGCGCCTTAGTGCGGGTTAGCTCCGCCACCATGGCTTGGATCTGACGCTGGTCAGAGAACATCTGACCCGGGTCAATGCCGTACATCTGCGCGGTTTGCATCATGAAGTCGAACACTTCCTGCTGAGTGAGTTCGATCTCACGGTTGGCAGCAAGTTCTTCCAGCACCAGCTGTTCACTGATGCGGCGACGAGCTTCCTTCTCCGCCTTCGTCTTTTCCGCCTTCTTAGGCTTTTCGCCGACCGCGGCCTTTACTTCTTCGTCCACAACCGACTGGGGCAGCTCAATGGTAGTGGCTTCCAGCAGGTGATCCATCAGGCGGTCACGAGCCTGCAGCGCCTGGTCGGCCTTCTTCCGGTTCTGCGCCTGGGTCTTGAGGTCTTCACGCAGTTCGTCGATGGTGTCGAATTCGGAAACCATCTGCGCAAAGTCATCGTCCGCCTTGGGCAGTTCGCGAGCTTTCATGGCCTTCACGGTCAAGGTCACTTCGGCTTCTTCACCTTCGTGGTCGCCGCCCTTAAGAGTGGTGGTGAAAGTGGCCTCCTCATCGGCCTTCATGCCGGTGAGAGCCTTGTCCATCCCATCGAGCATCGACTTAGAGCCGATTTCGTAGGATACGTCCGCCATGGAATCAACTTCTTTACCGTCAATGGTGGCAACCATATCGATGGTGGCGAAGTCACCTTTCTTGGCCTTGCGCTTAATCGGTTTCAAGGTGGCAAAGCGGGTGCGCAGCTCTTCTAGTTCGTTGTCCACGTCCTCGTCAGTGACGGTCAACGGATCCACAGTCAGCTCCACACCTTCCACCGAAGGCAGTTCGAATGCCGGCACGTGGTCAACTTCCGCGGTGAACTTCAGCTGCCCACCCTGGGCGCCGGTGGTGTTGAGGATTTCCTCAACCTCGATTTCGGGTTGAGACATCACGCGCAGCTTGTTCTCCGCCACTGCCTGAGAGTAGAAGCGCGGCAGCACTTCGTTAATGACCTGTTCGATAACCGCTACCCGACCAAAACGCTGGTCGATGATGCGGGCAGGTACCTTACCGCGACGGAAGCCGGGGACGTTGACCTGGTTAGCGATTTCCTTGTAGGCCTTGTCCATATCGTTTTTAAGTTCCTCGTAGGGAACTTCCACGGTCAGCTTAACCTTGGTTGCTTCGAGATTATCGATAGTGCTCTTCACGTGTACGCACTCCACATTTTCGATCGATTCGTATGCCCTTTGCGGGCGTTGACAACGGCTCAATACTACGTCATTGGATGGTTAGTTGCGGAATGGGCAGTGCAGAAAGGTGAGGTGAATAACGCTTACGAGGGCGTGGGGATCACCTCTTCGCGCATTAACGCGGTGAAAATAACCGCCTTGCGCTAGAGACGTAATGAGTCGGGGTGACAGGATTTGAACCTGCGACCCTCTGCTCCCAAAGCAGATGCGCTACCAAGCTGCGCCACACCCCGCGGGTCAACTTCTAAGTTTCCTCAGCAGTGACTGTATCCATCATAAGGGGTGGGCACCCGCATTTCACAACTCGATTAAATTCCGCTACAATCATTATGTTCCTGGTCGCAGGGACCGACTGAAACGCAGTCGCTGCGAGTGTAGTTCAATGGTAGAACCTCAGCCTTCCAAGCTGATGGTGCGGGTTCGATTCCCGTCACTCGCTCCAACTAGATGCTGGTTTGGATACAATCCAAGCCAGCATCTTTTTTCATGCTCAAAGGCCGGTTTTGGCCTATAGGACAAAATCGACGGCGTCGCCACCACCATCATGGCACTACCACCGCGCAATACGCGGTGGTAGTGGTGTTACTGGTGGGAGTGTGTACGACGAGCGCAGACTACTCGTGTCCTAGGGACGATGCTTGCGGATTGCTTCAACGCGTGAGTTAGCGATGATCCATTGTGCAGCATCAGGGTCAATGCGGGCTGCGGTGTTTTCTAACGCGGCAGCGTAGGCATCGAGCTGTTCAGTCTCTGCCGTTGTTGGTGCTGCCTCGAGGATCAACGGTTCTTGATGCGAAGCCCGATTACGTAGCTGGCGAATGAGCTCTACGTCAGATTCAAAGTCGGCTCGGTTGCGGCTTCGGTAGTGGGGCATGCCTCCGTTGTTGAGATTGATGAGTGCTTTCCAGATGTTGACCTCATGTTTCTGGGTCAACAAGAAGCGCCAGTTATCGAATGAGAGTTCTGCGATCACTTGATCTGGGGTAGCTGCTGCCCCTTGGCGTTTTTCGATCCGCTTTTCGACTTTTTCTAAGGACTTCTGGAAAGGAAGTTTGAGGTTGTAGCGGTTAGTCTCGTGATACCAGTCGGGACGGCCACAGTCTCTGGTAAGGCGGTCATGGATGAAGTTGCGTAGGAGCACCTCGACGTGGCCTACGTCTTCCAAAAACGCTTTGGAAAGTCTGGTGTTCCAGATGTAGAGAAGGCTCGGCCTTGCAGCGGCCGCGTAGCGATGTAGCCGTGATAGAGAGAACCAATTCTCCAAAGAGCCCAAGCTCGCTTCCACCTCAGGGGTGTGGTAATCTAGGGAGCAGAGAGCCCCGGATTGGTCAATGTCGTGAAACATCGATACACCGCCGGGGCTATTGCTTTGTCCCACAGCTTCCTGGTTGTGTTCACTCATCGGCTTTCTCTATCACGCGAGAACCACTTTAACTGCGAGGCATCTTCAAGAAGAGCTTCTGAAGTCCAGACCTTATTCATCGGTCCTTGACGAGACGGCAAGTAATTATGCGCGTACTGGTATGAGCCGTGGTGGTCAAAGGGTTTCACAATGAAGCAGCGCCCACCAGATTGGCTGAAAACGTTCGGCACCCATTCCTCGATATGCCCACCGTCAAGGATGAAACCAGCGTAAGAAGCCACAACGATTGATTTATTGGCAACCAGAAAGTCAGTGTCTTCCTGGCTCACGCGCCAATGTCCCGTCACGCGCAGGGTTCCATCAACTATCTGCTCCCAGGTATCAGCAGAAACGTTACTATTGACTTCGTCAAGGACATCTTTGCATCGCCCCCATGTTGCATCGAAAAACAGAGAGGGACGAGCTTTCTGTTTTTCAACCCCCATCGAGCAGACTAGAGCTTTCTGTCCATCTTCAACCATCAAGGGACGGTTTCGAGCAGACGACAAGTATCCAATGTCCCAGCCTGCATATTGTTGGTTTCGCTGATTTGCGCCATCTGGAAATACCGAGATGAGATTGAGATCGATGAGTTTGCTCATCGTATTAGAACCAACGCCTAGGATTTCCTTGGCGGTTTCAAAGCCGTAAACAGCGTTATCAAAGCTGTACATAATAGTATTCCTCTCTGTTCAGATAGCACCTGATACGTGCTACGTGACGTTAATAGGACTTTAGATTCGGCGAACTACCTATGTAGTGAACCGCTCCACCAGCAACTAAAGCACGGCGCAAACATCATGTCAAGTGAGACTAGGTAGATTTACCTAGTCTCAATTTGTAGGTGGTAAACATGGGCTTCCTTAATTGGCCACGCGGCGCCACTACACGCGACAGCACTGATCATGCGCTTGGTAGTTTGTATTCGTTCTTGTTTAGCCCCACCACGGCGGGTGGACGGGTGGTGACGGAGCGTTCCGCAATGCAGCTGACCGCCGTATACAGTTGCGTGCGGATTCTGGCTGAAGCGGTAGCTGGCCTGCCGCTACACGTCTATAAAACTGATGCTTCTGGGTCGGGAGTGAAAGCCCTTGATCATCCGTTGTATCGGCTTCTTCATGACGAGCCCAACCCGGAAATGACGAGCTTCATCTTCCGCGAAACGTTGATGACGCATTTGCTGTTGTGGGGTAATGCGTTCGCCCAAGTGATCCGCAACGGCCTAGGCGAAGTCATCGCCTTATACCCGTTGATGCCAGACCGCATGACAGTGGGCCGTAACCTGGATACCCACGAGTTGTATTACGAGTACCAAACCACGTGGGATGAACCAGCCGGAGAATACAAAACAGTGCGGCTCACCCCGGCGGATGTGTTGCATGTGCCAGGCCTCGGGTTTGACGGGCTACTCGGCTATAGCCCGATCCAGATGGCGAGAAACGCGATCGGCCTGGCCCAAGCCACCGAAGATTATGGAGCTAGTTTCTTTGCTAACGGTGCCGCACCTGGCGGCGTGTTAGAGCACCCGGGCACGATCAAGGACCCGGCCAGGGTTAGGGAGTCCTGGCAGGCGACGTTTGGTGGTGCGAGGAACTCCAACAAGATCGCGGTGCTCGAGGAGGGCATGAAATACACGCCCATCGCGGTATCCCCGGAGCAGGCACAGTTTTTGGAGACCCGGAAGTTCCAGATCAACGAAATCGCGAGAATCTTCCGTATCCCACCCCACATGATTGGTGACCTGGATAAATCGAGCTTTTCCAACATTGAGCAGCAGTCGTTGGAGTTCGTGAAGTACACGTTGGATCCGTAGGTGATCCGCTTCGAACAAGCCATGACCAAAACCCTCCTCACGAGCCGTGAGAAGCCGGGGGTGTTTGTGAAGTTCAAACTCGAAGGCCTGCTGCGCGGTGACTACCAATCCCGTATGGAAGGTTATGCGGTTGCTCGGCAGAACGGGTGGATGAGTGCTAACGACATCCGTGAGCTCGAAAACCTTGACCGGATCACGCCCGAGGCTGGCGGTGACCTGTACTTGGTCAACGGGAACATGCTCCCGCTTGGTCTTGCCGGCGCTTACGCCAACACCCCCCACAGTGAACACAAGCCCAATGAGACGGATCCGTCTGCTGATGGTAGTGATCCACCCGCCCAGCCGCCTGATGATCTTGTGAACGATGTCCCTGTAAGGAGGAGGATGTGAATAGTCGTTTTTGGAACTGGGAGCCACCCGCTCCCAACACTCATGATGACCCGGCTAGTGAGACTG
>JAUNVG010000011.1 GCA_030537735.1 Actinomycetaceae bacterium | reverse complement strand
CGGTTTCTTCTAGCCCGTTTTCATCGGGAATGTAAGAGAAATACCCTGGGATGTCTACTATTAAGCCTACTGCTAGGTCTCCGATTTCCCCCTCAGGTGGGGGGAGGTAGTCCCTTAAGGTTATGTTGGTCGTGTGATAGTTATCGGCCCACCCGCCAATTTCTAAAACATGCTTGGCGTATTCCATCCGGCCGTTGCAGTATTCGCATTCGGGTAGGGAGATTTTCTTCATTTTCTCGATATCCCCGGTGCAGGCTTGGTAACCCATGAGTTCAACGAAGTATTTAGCTGTGACTATGGCACCCCCGTCAGTGTGTTGGTACATGCCCTCAGGCTCTTGCGGGGTCGGGTGAGGGTACGGGGTGGCAGGTGGAGGTGGGGGCGCTGAAGGAGTCGCAGGCTCCGGAGATGGAGTAGGGGTTGAGCTAGCAGCCAGGTCAGAGGCGGGGGATTCTTGCGCATCGTCAGCATTGCAGGCAGTTAAACCCAGGCATGCTAACAGCACAACTATGGTTGCACTGAGGTGTTTACTTCTCACTTCAAGTCTCCTTCGACTGAATCGTTATAAGAAGAATATTAGTTTTGTTACGACGTGTGAGGAATAGGCGTAGTCAAACTGTGGATAACTACCATAGCCCCATCTACATGGGGGGCACTAGGTGCCATAAATGAGCATTGCATGTACTTGTCTGTTTACGGCAGTCCGCAAACCCCATGCGGTTTGACCCGGAGTGCATTTTTGTATGCGGATTAGGGAAGGTGAATCCGCCAGGCTTTCGTCAGCGGATCATAATAGGGGATCTTGAGACGGTAAAACATATTTGCTTCTTAGCTTTTGGTGACTGTCATTAGTTGCTAGAGAGTGGAAAGGTGCATATTGAGACGACAAGCTATCCCTATCAATGCCGGGCGAGGATCAAGACGCTAAGAGCTTGGGCATTGAAATGATGTGAGACAAAGCTCATCACACTACAAATAGCTGAGCATTTTTAGATAGGTAGATGGGCTGGGACTGTTATGAGCAGGAGAGCGCATATGGTGGCTAGGGTTTTATTGATCATATTTATATCCTGCGGCTGCTAGGACCATCCAGCGGTCGTCTTCCCATTGCAGTAGTACATCTATTAGTGCTGTGTATGCGGCGGTTTCTTCTAGACCGTTTTCATCGGGAATATAAGAGAAATAACCTGGGATGTCGACGGTTAAGCCTACTGCTAGGTCTCCGATTTCCCCCTCAGGTGGGGGGAGGTAGTCCCTTAAGGTTATGTTGGTCGTGTGATAGTTATCGGCCCACCCGCCAATTTCTAAAACATGCTTGGCGTATTCCATCCGGCCGTTGCAGTATTCGCATTCGGGTAGGGAGATTTTCTTCATTTTCTCGATATCCCCGGTGCAGGCTTGGTAACCCATGAGTTCAACGAAGTATTTAGCTGTGACTATGGCACCCCCGTCAGTGTGTTGGTACATGCCCTCAGGCTCTTGCGGGGTCGGGTGAGGGTACGGGGTGGCAGGTGGAGGTGGGGGCGCTGAAGGAGTCGCAGGCTCCGGAGATGGAGTAGGGGTTGAGCTAGCAGCCAGGTCAGAGGCGGGGGATTCTTGCGCATCGTCAGCATTGCAGGCAGTTAAACCCAGGCATGCTAACAGCACAACTATGGTTGCACTGAGGTGTTTACTTCTCACTTCAAGTCTCCTTCGACTCAATCGTTATAAATAAACTTTAATCGCAAACATATAGATGCGGGGCATAGTAGAAGATACCCACACCTATGGAGGGAAATAGTCACCCGTGCACCCCACAACGCGCATCCTCGGAAAGGAAAGACGCGCCGGAGTATTCATACTGCCAGTGGTTATTCTCTTTGCGGTTGTGTTCTTTGCATTCGCACTACACGGGGCAGATTTTTTGGCCCCGTTGTTATTTGGAAGTCAGATTTGGGGTTGTCGATGATCCAATGGTGGTGAGGGCATAATGCGGCAAGGTTATCCAGGTTTGTGCCTCCACCGTCACTCCGAGGGCGGATATGGTTGATTTCGCAGGTTGTTTCTATTGCGTCGCAGTGTGGGAAGAGGCATCCTCTGTCGCGTTCTAGAACTAGGGAACGTAGTTTTGCATCTGCCAGCCTGCGGCTGCGACCCAGGTCGTAGCGTCCGTCGTATTCAGCAGCGATAATTTCGCTTCGCTGTTGCTTGGGCAGGGTATTAGCGTCCACGATTGTGGCTAGAGGATATAGTTGGGTTGCTTTCGGGAATTGGTCGTTGAACTTGCGGCACAGGTGTGTGAGGGCATCGGCTAGTCGACGTGAAATCTTTAGCGGGACTCGATCTTTGCCGCGTTCGTTAATTTCTTCAGCACGCAGCTGCCTAGCGATTGTACCTAGCGCTCGCCGCACCTCGTCTCCCGCAGCAGTGGGGAGTAAGCCGTTAAATCTCCATCCACCGGGTACGGCTTGGAAATTAATGTGGCGCATTTGTTGGACGCTATTGTCATTGTCTTCGGTTCCGGGATATGACTGAACCAGTTCGTTCAGTGATCGGGTTAGTTGTTGTCCTCGCTTGTTACGCACTATGTCAACGACTTTGTTTTGTGCGTCTTCGAATTGTTGTGCGTCCAGCACACTCTTGAGCTTCGTTAATGTATTGACACCTTGGCGGCGGGATGGGTCACTTACTTCTCCGTTTGCCCAGGCTTCCTGCAGTAGTGGGTATTCGGTGTTTCTAATGGCTTTGACAACTATCGAGTTCGACTCGTTCGTTGTAGTTTTTTCAACTTCACTGACTATGTCGGCAGCGTCAATACCTTCTACGCGAGTATTCGCAACGGTTATAGCTTTCTCGCAGGCTGCTGACAGGAAGCGTTTCGCTTTTAGTAGCGAGCGTAAATGATCCGAATCTACGTCGGCTTCGCAGTGGGCATACAAACGCCGAGCAGTGTCAACGAACTGCTCTAACTCGTTCTCAGTCAACAAGGCGTCTGTGCTCATGAGGCTACTATCACCTCACGCTGAGCAGAAAACAACCTCCTTGCGCAACACCTGTGGATAACCGGTGGGAACACTGAACGCGAGGACGATTGCCTCGCCCTCGCGTCCAAATTCCCGCCCAGAAGGCTAGAGCTTACCGCCGCGGTAGCGAACTAGTACTACCAGCCAAGCCACTATGGCGATGCCGATCCGTAGCCACTGATCGGCCAACACGACCAGCCCCAAAGTCGGTGCTAACTCAGGTACGTTGCTTGCTGCTACTACTAGGAAGTCCCACAATGCGTGCATGACAATCAGAGGTACTATGGTGCGGCCTAGGACGGCGAGTGGTGCCAGTGCCATGCCGAACAGGAATGTGGCCCATAGTTGTGTAGCTGATTCACCGAGGCTCAGGCCACCTATGGGGTTGACTGCGTGCATTAGTGAAAACAGAACCGCTGACCCGAGCATCGCTATGGGTAGGGTGTAGCGGCTTGCGAGTTGTTTGAGGATGACTGATCGGAACATGACTTCTTCGCTGATGCCGACGAGGGCGAATGTGACTGCCCCTATGGTGAGGCTTCCCCATAGGTGGGGGTTGGTGTTGGCAGCCCCTATGAGGAGGGCGAGGAGGATGGCTTCGAGTACGAGCCACGGCGCCACCCACGCCCAGGCTTTCCAGTTGTGCCATTGTCCGACCCAGTTGGTTTGGGTGGTGTGGGCTACCCAGAGGGTGAAGCCGGTGACGATGATCATGGGTAGTGCGATGCCGGTGGGGAAGTTGGCGCTTGCGTAGGGGGCGTTGAATGCGTATCGGGCGGTTGCCATGGTGGCTGCCATTAGTGCGGTGTAGATGAGCGCAAGTAGGTATGGGTTGGTGATAGTTTTCGCGATGGCTGTGGTTGGGTGGGAGCCTGTTTGAGGCATCGCGGTTTCAGGCTTGGTGTTTGTTTGTTTCACGGGGGTTTCTTTCTTTTGGTCTTTCCGCTCCCGTGTGCGCCGCTGCTCGCGACTTGTGGGCGCGGCGGTGCTTACGGTTTAGAAAGGTAACATCGCTAGCATGGAGTTTTCTGAGAATCGGGTTGTGTCGCGTGCGAGGTTCGCCACTGCGGTTTTCTTTTTCACTAATGGTGCTGTGATGGCGAATTTGTTACCTCGGTTGCCGGAGTTGAAGCGTGGTTTTTCGTTGGCTGACGACACCTATGGGGTGGTTGTGGCGGCGGTGCCTGCTGGAGCTATTTTGGCGGGTTTGTCGGCGGGCTGGTTTGCGCGCCGGTTTGGCGTGAGTGTGGTGGCGGCGGTGGGGACTGCGGTTACTGCGGGGGCGTTGTTGTTGGCTTCTTTGGTGCCTGCGGTGGGTTTGTTGGTGGTTTGCTTGGCTTTGGCTGGGGCTGCGGATGCGGTTGTGGATGTGGCGCAGAATTCGCATGGGCTGGAGGTGCAGCGTCTTTATGGGCGTTCGATTATTAATGGGTTTCACGCGGTTTGGTCGATTGGGGCTGTGTGTGGTGGTTTGATGGCGGCTTCTGCGGTGTTGTTGGGGGTGCCGTTGCCGTGGCATTTGGCTGTTTCTGGGGTTTTGTTTGCGGGGTTGGCGCTGTGGGCGCAGAGGGGGTGTTTGCCGCGTTCTGCGTGTAGCACTAGTAGTGGGGAGGCGTCGTCGTCTTTGGGTTTGGCCCCTATGGGGGGACGAGGGCGTTTGGTGACGTATTCGGTGTTGGCGACGTTGGTGCTGGTGGCGGTTGCGGGTGCGATGGTTGAGGATTTGGCGAATTCTTGGGCGACGCTTTTTTTGGAGCGTGATTTGCAGGCTCCGCGTTTTGTGTCGGTGTTGGGTTTCCCGGTGATTGTGGGGGCGCAGTTTGTGGGGCGTTTGGCTGGGGATTCTATGGTGGATCGTTGGGGGTATCGTGGGGTGGCTCGTTTTGGTGCTGGTTTGATTGCGGTTGGTTTGGGTTTGGTTGTGGCGTGGCCGTTGGTTCCGGTGACGTTGGTGGGGTTTGCGGCGGCGGGGTTTGGTTCGGCGACTTTGGTTCCTGCGGCTATGCATGCTGCTGATGGGTTGCCGTATTTGCGTCCTGGTGTGGGGTTGACTGTGGTGTCGTGGCTTATGCGTTTGGGGTTCATGTTGACGGCCCCTATGGTGGGGGCGATTGCTGATTTGTGGTCTTTACGCATGGGGCTTGGTTTGGTCGCGGTGGCTGGTTTGGTGGCGGTGTTTTTGGCGGGTGTTTTGCCTGGGCGGGATACGAAGTGATATAGGGGCTGGCGGGGAGCGCTGACATAGGACGGGCGTGTTGGCACCTTGCGACGTCCGGTGCGGGCTTGTTTGCGCCTCTGGTGGGGATGAGCGCGTGTTCGCGCCTGGCGGGGACGGGTGTGGTTGTGTGCCTTGCGACGTCCGGTGCGGGCGTGTTGGCACCTTGCGACGTCGGGGACGGCTGCTTTCTTGTCTGCTTCCCTTGCCTAGGTTGAGTCCCGCTGGGTTTATGCATGCGAGGGACGGTGGTCTTTGTTTTGGTTCGTTCAGGACCGCCGCCCCCACCCCAGCCCCCGCCCCCACCCCGCCCCGCCCCGGAGTCCCAGCGCGCACAGGCCTTGCATGTTAGGTTCGACCTATGGGTAAAACTTGGACTGTGAGCGACGTAATGTCGCATTTGGCTACTATGTATCCTCCTCACTTGCAGGAGTCGTGGGACAAGAACGGCTTGGTCGTTGGGGATCCGCAGGCTCCGGTGCGGCGAGTGCTGTTGGCGGTGGATCCGGTTGCGGTTACGGCGGCCGAGGCGGTGGATTTGGGTGCGGATATGCTGATCACTCACCACCCCCTGTTCTTGCGAGGCACTAGTTTTGTTTCGCGTGCTGACGCGAAGGGGCGTTTGGTGCATGATTTGATCCGGGCGGATGTGGCGTTGGCGAATGCGCATACGAATGCTGATAGTGCTGCTCGTGGGGTGGCGTTTGCGTTGGCTCGGGCGGTGGGTCTTGATGGTGAGCCGTTTGAGACTAAGGAGCTTGACGAGGACGGGGTGGCGCTTGGTTTGGGCCGTATCGGTGACCTGGTGGAGCCGGTGTCGTTGGAGGAGTTCGCTGACCGGGTGGCGCGGGCGTTGCCTGCGGGGCCGCATGGGATTTTCGTGGGGGTTCCTGCTGGTGCGGATTTGAGTATGCCGGTGCGTCGGGTGGCGGTTTCTGGTGGTTCGGGGGATTCTTTCCTCGGCTTGGTGCGGCAGTTGGGTGCGGATGTGTATGTGACTGCGGATTTGCGGCATCATCCTGCGAGTGAGCATTTGGAAGATGGTGGCCCGGCTTTGGTGTGTGGTTCGCATTGGGCTACGGAGTGGTTGTGGTTGCCGTGGTTGGCGCAGGATTTGTTGGCGGCGGCGCGCCGTGACGGGGTTGAGTTGGAGGTTGAGGTTTCGACTCTGGTGACTGAGCCGTGGGCGATTCACGTGCCTACGGGCGGTGGCATTACTATGGTGTAGAGGAAAGTGAGGGCCCTATGGTGGAAGCTAGTCGTGAACAGCAGGTGCGGTTGTTAGAGCTGCAGCAGGTTGATACTCGGATTGCTCAGTTGCGGGCGGCGCAGCGTAAGCATCCGGCGCTTGCGACGTTGGAGGAGTTGCAGGGCCGGCACGCAGATTTGGAGCGTGCTCAGGCGGGTGCGCGTTCTCATGTGGGTGATTGTAAGCGTGAGGCTTCTGGCGTGGAGGCTGATTTGGAGCGGCTTGTGGCTCGCCAGGATAAGATGTCTGCGCGTTTAGCGGCGGGTGAGGGTTCACCTAAGGATTTGCAGGCGATTCAGTATGAGTTGGATCAGATGGCTCAGCGGCGTGAGGTTTTAGAGACCGAGGTGCTGACGTTGATGGATGCTTTGGAGTCGGCTGAGTCGAAGGTTGCTGCCATAGGGGAGCAGTTGGAGGCGTTGGCTGCGTCGAAGGATGAGGCGCAGGCGGAGTTGGATGCGGCCCTGGGTGAGGTTGGTGCGGAGCTGGCTGAGCAGGTGTCTAAGCGTGAGTCGTTGGCTGCGCAGTTGGATGGGGCGCTGTTGGATGAGTATGAGCATTGTCGTTCTCGTACTGGTGGTTTAGGCGTGTTGGAAGCCAGGGGCCGCCAGATTGTGGGGATGATGACGGATTTGTCTGAGGAGGAGTGGCACGGGATCCTCACGATGGGGGAGGACGAAGTGTACGTTTCCGAGGAGTTGGATTGTTTGGTGGTTCGTTCGGCCGCGAACTAGCGGTCACGTCCTCGTGACGATGACGAGGTCGAGTGCGCCGTTGGTTTCTTCTACTTCGATTCCGCTTACTTCGTCCCCTATGAGGGTGCGCGCGGTTTGGAGCACGTAGTCGAAGGTGTTTTCGGTTTGTTCTGCGCGGTTGAGGAGGGCTCCGGCTAGTATGCCGCGGTAGCGTTTGGCGGCGTGTGATACGACGCTGCGTTTGCCGTTTTTGATGCGCACTGCGGAGACGGTTATGACGTCGGCTTTGGTGTTGGTTGTGGGCCAGGCTTGGCGGTATTGACCGGAGCGAGCGTCGACGACGATTTGATGGTGATCAGCTAGTTCACTCATGACGGGGTCTAGGTGGGGGCGCCACCAGGTGGCGAGCGCTCCTAGTGGTGGGAGTTTGACCCCTATGGAGAGCCGGTAGGCGGGGATGGGGCTGGCGAGGTCAACTACTCCGAATAGTGCTGATTGCACGAGGGTTTGGACGCGTGCGCGCCCGGTTTCGGTGAGGTTGGCGTGTTCTTGCGCGAGGTTCCCAGCTTCGTAGAGTACGCCGCTGTATATTTCGCGTGCGGGCGCGCAGGGGGCGTCGGTGAGTTGGGTGTTGGCGGCGATTTCGGGGGCTATGCGTTTGCCTACGCCGAGGACGTTGAGTGCGTTTTCGTGGCTGGATACGTTTTGTAGGTGGTGTAGTACTTCTTGTCTGGCGTGGGCGAGCTGGGTGCTACCTGGTTCGATGTGGTTGAGGTTGAGTATGGGGCCGGTTTGGGGCCGGGTTTTACCTTCTGAGGGTGGTAGGAGTATCAACATAGGGGTTAGTTTACCTGGCGGTGTTTGGGGTGGGTGTGGGGTAGACTTGTGGGGCGGATGAGTTGGCTGGGCGATCGCGGCCGCCCCATAGGGGTGGGTGAGGAACGTCCGGACTCCATCGGACACGGTGGTGGCTAACGGCCACCCGGGGTGACCCGCGGGCTAGTGCCACAGAGAATAGACCGCCACTGCGCTTAGCGTGGTGGTAAGGGTGAAACGGTGGTGTAAGAGACCACCAGCAACCTGGGTGACTAGGTTGGCTAGGTAAACCCCACCGGGAGCAAGACCAAGCAGTGTGCGCTGGCGGTTTGCCAGCAGCGGTGGTCCATCGCCATGCATACGGGTAGGTTGCTTGAGGCTTTAGGGCCCTAGATAGATGGTCGCACAGGGATGTAGCGGTAACGCTCGCCTGGACAGAATCCGGCTTATAGGCCAACTCATCCGCGTGTTTGCTGTTTCGCTCGCGGGTGTGGTCGGGTGGGCTTTTTATTTTCGGTGGCGAGGTCGTGGCCAGTTTTCGTTTGAGTGTTTAGTTGCCGCGTGGGTGGGGCAAGTTCGCAGCTTCTGTTCCTGGTTTCAAAGATTCTAAACGGTTCGCGCTTCTTTGTAGCTGCTGGTGTTCTTGAAACAGGTCTGCTCTGAGACTTGTTTAGGGTCTCAGAGCAGACTTATCCATCTATTGTTCCCCTGCGGGGGAGGATGGCTTCTTTTGGGGTGTTCTAGATTTAGTTGCTGGGCACCACCTTTTCGAGTGCTGCTACGATGCGTTCGGTTACTCTATTCGCTACCTCGTCACCTTTTGCTGACATTGCAATTAGGGCGTTGGGCTTCGTAACTCGCTTGGGGCGAAATTCGCAGAAGGTTGCGCCTCTGCTCACTTTGCCGTGGAGTTCGATCGAGAGCATTCCCGGTTTCATCTCGAACAGTTCTGGCCATAGTAGGTAGGCAGCTGCTGAGGGGTCGTGGAGTGCCATTGGCTGGGATTTTTCGGGGTCGCGGATGCGTAGATAGCGTTCCAGTAGGTCTGCTACTGTTTGCGCGAACTCACTTCCTACTTGCCTGATTCGGTCGGCGTGTTCTGGCCGTATTAGTACCTGGTTGGTTAGGTTTAGTCCGAACATTTCCAGTGGCAATCCGGCTCGTATGAGAGCGTCAAGTGCCTCTGGGTCCGCGTAGGCGTTGAATTCTGCCGCTGTTGTGTGGTTCCCGAATCCGTAGGACCCTCCCATGAATACTATTCTTCCGATGTTTTCGGCTAGATCGGGTCGTAGCATTAGTGTCACTGCAATGTTAGTTAACGGTCCTGTTGCCAGAATCGTTAGTGGCTCATCGCTGTTGGCTAGGGCTTCTATCAAAGCTGAGACGGCGTTGCTGGATTCTTCTTTGCGGTGCTTCGGCTGGGGGAGTGGGCGGTTAATAGTTCCCATTCCTCCTTCTCCGAGTAGTCCTTCTATAGTGCAAGGATCCTGCGCTAGGGGTCGTGCGCAGCCTCGATATACCGGTGCATCTAGGTTGAAGTTCTCCACGGTGCTGAGCGTATTGGAGGTTGTCCAGTCGATGCTCGTGTTGCCTACGACAGTCGATATGCCAACGATCTGGTACTGAGGGTCGGTGCCGATGAGCGTGATTGCGATGAGATCGTCGAAGCCGGTGTCGCAGTCGATCCAGATTTTCTTCATAGCTTTCTCCTACGGTCCGACGATTATCCAGGTCAGCGCAAGCGAAATAACGATGCCAGCTGCCATAGGTACTACGGTGCGTGCAATGAGGCGCGATGGTGGTTCTTTCACTGAACCGCAGACGATTAGGACGACAGCAGCGACCGGGGAGGTGGCTCGTGCCAGGTTTCCGATGAACTGGAGCGGTAACGTGAGCAGGGCGCCGTTGATTCCGACGTTGGAGGCGATCTGAGGGGCGATCTCTACCAGTGAGTAGAATGGTGCGACGCCACCCGTGAGCAGGGTGAGTAGTAGCATGATGCCTGAGAGTCCGAGGAATAGTATCCAGGCGGCTCCGGGCAGGTTAGATACGGCGCTGGAGAGGGCGTCAATGATTCCGAGTTGGACGATTCCTTCTACCAGTACGTTGGCTGCTACGACCAGTGCGACTACTGCTCCGAATCCGGTTCCCATCCCCTTGAAGAAGACCATCATGTCCTGGAGCGGAGTGTAGACTGAGCGTTTCCGGATGGCTTCGGCGGCCATAGCGACGAGTACTGATAGTAGGGTTACTGGTACCAGTTCGGCCGTGATCGCTACGTCGATGAAGAATCCGAGTAGGAATGGTATGAGAACCAGTAGAAGAGGCAGGATCGGGAAGATGGCGTACCATGCGGGTGCGCTGGGTTTGTCTTCTTCTTGGGGAGCATCGATAACTGCGTTCTCTCCTACCGATGCGCCTACTGCGATGGCTCGTTTGTCCATGTATTTTTGCCAGAAGTAGTGCACTATACCGATCGCGATTAGGGTTGGAATAGAGATGGCAGCATGCATGCCGAACACATATTCTTCAAGGCCGAGCCCGAGTCGGTCAGCAGCGATTACGTTGTCTGCTCCCAGCGGTGTGGGCATGATGGTGGCTGTTGTTGCGATTACTGCAGCTGCGGTTAGCGGTGTTAGACCAGCTCCTACTAGAGCAGGGAACAGGGTTGCTAATAGTAGTACTGCCAAGGATGATGCGGAGGGAACCGCCAGTGACATTAGGTTGCCGATCCAGAAAGTTAGAGGCACTAGTAGGTATTTGACCTTCAACTTCAAAAGGGGGCGCGTAAGTAGGTCCACTGCGATGGCGTTGGCACCTATGTGTGTCATGTAGGCAGAAAAGCCGAACAGCACCATGATGATCATGCCGATACCGGCCGTGGTTTCGGCAAGGATCTTGGCTATGAATCCAAATTGGTTTAAGAATATATTTCCGGCATCGGCAACTTCGTAGTGTCCTGTATCGGTGTGCCCTAATAGTGGTGCCACTAAGAGGATTATGAGGCCGCCGATGAATAGGGCAACTGTCGCATTGACTTTCTTCGCGATTGCGTAGCCCGTTATGGCAATCGCTATGATGCAGACTATTGATTCTAGAAGCATCATTGCCTCCTTTACTGGTAGTGGGATGTTTTAGGCGTCAAGGTGTTGGTGAGCGATTTGCTTTACTTCGTTTGAAGTCACTTCATAACCTTGCGCGCCGTGTGCTTGGCACACTTGTGATGAAAGAGCTGTGGCGAATCGAACTGCTTCGATGAGGTTGCTTCCCAATGAGAGTGAGTGTGCTAGTCCTCCCACAAATGCATCCCCTGCGCCGGTAGTGTCGACTACATTGATGGGAATCGCTGGAACATTTACTTCCGTGTCTGCGGAGAAGACGTTGGCTCCTGCTGATCCCAGGGTTGTTATCACTGCGCAGCCAAATTTTTCGGCGATTTGCTGTGAGTAGTGCTCCGATGGGTTGTCATCTTGGAGTAGGGCACAGGCTTCTGTTTCGTTGACAATTAGTAGGTCGACGTTTTTTAAGACTGTGGGGTCTGTGGTCGCGGGAGCGGCATTTAAGATGGTGAATGCCGATCTTTCTTTGGCTGCGGCTAGACAAGCTTTGACGGTGTCAATGGGGATTTCAAGTTGAAAAACAACGATATCTCCGGGTTCGATCGAGTCGATGGCTGCATTGCAGCTTTCCGCGGTTGTAGCCTGGTTTGCTCCCGGATATACGAGGATTGCATTTTCGCCTGAGTCTTCAACTTGGACGAATGCCTGCCCCGTGCTGTAATCGTTTACACGATTGAGAAACTCGATGGACAGGTTCGTTTCCTGTTCAAGTTCCCGGGTGAGGTACTCACCCAAATGGTCTTTGCCGATGCTCCCCACCATTACGGTCTCGCTGCCCATGCGCGCACTAGCTATTGCTTGATTCAACCCTTTGCCACCCAGTAGCTGGGAAGAATCCCGGATTAGCAAGGTTTCGCCGGGCTGGACAATGTGGTCAACCGACATTGAGTGGTCGATATTGAGGCTTCCAATGACGAACACTTTTGTCATGGCAGACCTCCACTTAGGGGGTTTGCCGATCCTCCAGTGCTGTCGCAAGGTGTTGAATGTAGATGATTTTGAAACATTGTCTCCCATCCTCATTGATGAAAAGGTTTACATTGCTAATCTAGTATCTGTAACTCGCGATGTCAACGGTTTTATTAGCGCGAACTGGATTCTCTGACTATTAGGTCTCCGTTTATTCCTACAACGGAGTCGAACGGGAGGGAAGGTTCAGGCTTTTCCTGGTCGCTAGTTACGGCATCGAGGAGGTGAGTAACGGTAGCCGTAGCGATTTCTTCAAGGGGTTGGTTCAAGGTCGTTAAGGACGGAAGTACGTATTTACCGATGTCAAGCCCATCGAATCCTGCGACAAGTACGTGATGGGGAACCGAGAAGTTGTGGTGCAGAAGAGCCCTAATCGCGCCAACTGCCATCAGGTCGTTCGCAGCGAATACTGCGTCTAGTTTGAAACCAGCCTGAATCGCTTTTTCGACCGCTTTGTACCCAGAAGCGGGAGAAAAATCACCTTGGAGCACAAGAGTTTCTCCGCTGGCGCCGGGCATGGAACTCATTCCCTCATAGAATCCTCGTAGCCGTTTAGCCGTAACGTCAAGACCGTCGAGGCCGGAAATATGGAGCAGTTTGCGTGCGCCAGCGTCTATCAAATGCTCGGTCACGATGCGTGCACCTTGGACATTATCTACTTGATACGTCGCTTCGACAGTAAATGAGGGCAAACGGTCGAAGGCGACTACGGGAATACCTAAATCAATTTTCTTTCGCTCCCGGTCACCGTAGTATCGCTGATCCACCAAGGCTATGCCTTCTACTGAACCGGACTTAGCGAGCTGATAGCACGCGTTAAAGGGTTCTTCATCGATCTGCACTAAGACTGAATAATCTCTTTTTTTAGCCTCGGCACTGGCCGCCTCAATGAGGGACGGAAAGAATGGGTTCGATAATTGAGGCATGACGATTCCGATTGCGCAGGGCTTAGCTTTGCGCAAGGCTCGTGCATTGAAGGCGGGCACGAACTCTAGCTCTTCAATTGCGGCAAGTACGCGTTCGCGAGTTTCTTTGCGAACGATACTTGGATCGTTAAGCGTCCTAGATACGGTCGCTAGGGAAACTCCAGCGCGTTTCGCGACGTCATGCACAGTAGGCATTGTTGCTCCAACGTGGACTTCTACGGGTGTACGTCATATTTTAGCGGTGAAAACGCGCAAATAGGGCCGTATCTGTTCGACGGCGGGATGATTACCGCAGCGCAGGACGTAACTGGCCACCAGCCTCGGTAGGAAAGCTGAATGAACCAATCTACTCATCGCAGTATCGACGCGGCTCTATCCGAAGTCGGCTGCGACAGATGTGAACATCTATTGAACGCTCAGGTTTCATAAGTAGTGAGGCTAGTCAGCGCATAAATCTCCACGTGACACAGAGACCGCTTCGCCACTATCTCACTGCGCCCCTTCTCCCACCGCGGGCTGAGTGGTTTGCGCTAGTTTACGCAGGGTGGGGTGTAGGTAGGCGAATGTGGTTGCCACTATTAGCAGGGCGAGCCCTAGTCCGAGCGCGGCGTAGGGGGACCAGCCGTAGAGGGCGGTGAAGGTTACGGGTGCAATTGCGTAGGCCAGGCCGTTGTTGGCGTTGATTAGCCCGGCGAGGCTTCCTTGTTCGCGGTTGCTCATGTGGATGGTGGGGCCGGCGTTGTATCCGGGCATCATGAGGCCGCCTCCGAATCCGAATAGGATGGTTCCGATCGCCATTAGGGTGTAGCTGTGCGCGGGGAGGATGACCGCTACCGCTAGTGCTGTGATGGCGACGCCGCGGCGTAGTAGCTGCACGCTGTTCCACCCTAGTTTGGGGGCGGCGATGGCTTGGGCAACTATGAGGGCTATGGATAGGCCGACCATGTAGGCGGCGGTGACGGAGGCGGTGGTGCGCGCGTCGAGGGCGAACCGGTCTTGTATGAGGAATCCGAAGATTACTCCGAGGGCGCCAAATACGATGAACAGTAGTAGCCCTACCACTAGGAAGGGGAAGGCACGGGAGTCGAAGTAGGAAAGTTTCACCGGTTTTTCCACTTCGCTGAGGGCCTTGGTCTCTTTGAATTTGACCCACAGCACCACGACTCCGGCGACCATGAGCAGTGGCATCACGGTCAGCGGCATCATTAGGCCCCCTATGGCAGCGAGGCTCCCACCGACGACTGCCCCTATGACGGAGGACAACCCGGTAACTGCTCCCATGCCTCCGACGGCTTTGACTCGTTGTGCTTCGGTGGTTGTGTGGGTGACTAGGTGCGTTTGGATGGTGGGGTTTAGCGCGGAGATCGCGCATCCGTAGAGTATGCCGCGGGTCAGTACCACGCCGAGGGCGAGTGCTGTTCCTGCCCAGATTCCGCGCATTCCGTAGTGGGCGATGAGGGCGAATACTCCCAGTGCGATGGCGCCCAGGCTCATGGCGGTGGTGAGTATGGGGCGGACTCCGTAGACTTGCGAGGCTCGTCCCCACGGTCCGGAGGTGAATGCCAGCATGATTGCGGCGAGGGAGATGGTGAGGCCGATGTGCCATTCTGCTAGTCCCATTTCGCGTGCCAGTGGGGCAATGATGGGGCTGAGCAGCATTTGTCCCATGAGCGCGAGCATCAAGATGGCGTATAGCAGTGGTGCTTGGGCGCTGGCGGGGAGCTTCGTATCGGCTTTAGGTGTATTACTCATAGGGGCCTTCTTTTAGTTAGGTTTACCTAACATGCTAGGCGTGTTGGTGTGGGGGTGCAAAAATGCCGTTTCTTCGGTGTTTTCCCTGTGAGCGTCAGGCACGTCATGGGCGAGGCCTGGGCTGGGTTGGGTGGGAAAAGTGCGGCGTTGACGTGCTTGGGGAGAGGGGAGCGTCGCCTATCGTTCCGGGCGCCCCGCGTCCTCGCGCCCGCGCCCGTCCTGCCGTCGTGCCCACACGCTGCCACGTTCGCGCTGCCGTCGACCCGCGCCCCGCGCCCGCGTCCTCGCGCCCGCGCCCGTCCTGCCGCCGTGCCGTCGTGCCCGCGGTTCGTCTCCCGCCGGTCGTACCCGCCTTGGCAGGAGCCTCCTGCCCCTGTGGTGCTAACGCGCCGCAGCTGGGCTTGCTTTCCTCAGTCTGGCGCCCACGCGGCCGGCGCCCGTCCACCTGCCCCGCGCCCGCGCCCGTCCTGACGCAGTGCCCACACGCTGCCACGTTCGCGCTGCCGTCCCCGCGCCCCGCGCGCCTGGAGCCTACTCCTCTATGTGTAGTTCGTGGCTGCGAGCTACTTGCGCGAACCACTTGGCGCTCGCTTTCGGGGTGCGCCGACCGGTTTCATAGTCCACCCGCACCAGCCCGAATCTGCGCGTGTACCCCCACGCCCACTCGAAGTTGTCCATCAGCGACCACGCCAGATATCCGCGCACGTCAACTCCTTCGCTGAGGGCTTCGTGCACTGCTTTCAGGTGCGCGCGAATGTAGGTGAGCCGGGTGTCGCTGTCATCGACGTAACCGTCCTCGCTTGGCTGGTCTTGGTAGGCGGCCCCGTTTTCGGTAATGACCATGGGGATGCCCGCGGGGCCGGTGTAGTCGCGGTGTAGGCGTTGCAGTAGCAGCCGCAGGTCCTCGGCGTTTACTTCCCACCCCATGTGGGTGCGCGGCAGGCCGCGGTCGACCCAGGTTACTCGTTCGGATCCGACGAATGGGGTGGAAAGCGGCAGTCCGGCGGGGTTTGTGGGGCGGGGGAGTTTTACGCCCGGGTGGGCGAGGGCGTGTGCTGCTCCGTTGTAGAAGTTCACTCCCAGCACGTCTATGGGGGTGGAGATGATTTCCATGTCGTGGTCGCGACAGGCGTTGCCGAGCCCGGCTTCGCTCATGTCGTTAAGCACGTCGTCGGGGTATTTGCCTTTGAAGAGCGGGTCGAGGAAGATCCGGTTGAACGCGCCGTCGACTCGCCGCGCAGCTTCTTGGTGGTTGGGGTTTTCAGGGTCGGCGGGGTGTGCGACGGTGTGGTTGGTGGTGATCCCAACGGTTAGGTTGGAGCTGGCGGCGCGCAGTGCTTGCACTCCCAGCCCGTGGGCGAGTAGTAGGTGGTGGGCGGCGTCGACTGCGGCCTTGGGGTTTTGTCGCCCGGGTGCGTGTTCGCCGGAGGCGTACCCGAGGAACGCCGAGCACCAGGGTTCGTTCAGTGTGGTCCAGGTGGGTACGCGCTCGCCGATAATGTTGGCGAGGGCGTGCGCGTAGTCAGCGAACCTATGCGCGGTGTCACGGTTTGCCCACCCGCCTTTTTCTTCGAGAGCTTGCGGCAGGTCCCAGTGGTAGAGGGTAAGCCAGGGTTTGATTCCGGCTTCTAGTAGCTGGTCGACGAGTTTGGAGTAGAAGTCTACGCCTTTGCGGTTGATCGGCCCACCGTCGGGGCACACTCGCGCCCAGGAGGTGGAGAATCGGTAGGTTTCGAGGTTCATCTCGCGCATGAGGGCGACGTCTTCGCGGGTGCGGTGGTAGTGGTCGCATGCGATTGACCCGTCGGAGCCGTCGAGTATGGCGCCGGGTTTGGTGCACATGTGGTCCCAGATGCTGGGGCGACGCCCGTCTTCGGTGCTGGCTCCTTCGATCTGGTAGGCGGCGGTGGCGGCGCCGAAGGTGAAGTCGGTGGGGAAGCGCAAAGTAGCCATAGTGGTCTTTCTTCCTGGTTGATTGTGTTGTCAGTTAATCACATCCCCTGAGTGAAGCACGTCATTGACGAGGTTTGGGCTGGGTTGGGTGGGGAAAGTGCGGCGTTGACGTGCTTGGGTTTGGGGTGGTTCGTTTGCGCGCTAACGCCGCGCGATCCCGCGCCCTGCCGTACGGAGATTACCTGCTAGTGGCCGTGCCCCGCGCCCTCCCTAAGTGTGTCCCGGCGCAGGTGTGAACAGAAGTAAAGCGTCAAGAAACCTTACAAAACGATTTGTGCAGTGATAGGCTCTTTACGAGCACAATAGCCAAAACAGGCTCTCTATTTGCACACGGGGAACTATGTTTACAAACTTGGCTGCAACGCCGCAGACCGCCGTTGCTGGCGAAAAGCTGGCCGCGAGCAAGAAGAAACACTCTCTTTCTTAACTTCCGCCATCGCTGTCCTCCCCCTCACTGGGGGGCGGCGAAGCTGGCTCCACCCAGATCCAAACCGGCGGCGGTGAAGCGAACCTATCTCTCCCCGAGGCTCTCCACACCGTCACGATCCACGGCTTTTCGGGGCAGAGCCTGCTGCTAGTGGGCATGGCAATCTGCCTGGTCGGCTTGGCTTTTGGCATGTACACCTTCGTGAAGCTGCGTTCCCTGCCGGTGCATGGGGCGATGGGGGGATGGCTGACCTCATTTACGAAACTTGTAAAGCGTATTTGGTGCGCCAAGGCTACTTCCTGATGTTGCTGTGGGTGTTCATCACCACGGTGATCTTGGTGTACTACAAAGCCCTCGTTGGCTTCCCTTGGGGCAAAGTTGCCATCATCGTAGTGTTTTCTTTACTCGGCATGGGTGGTTCGTACGCGGTTGCCTGGTTCGGTATCCGCGTAAACACTTTCGCGAACTCCCGCACCGCGTACGCCTCACTGCGCGGCAAACTCTACCAAGTCCACCGCATCCCACTGCGCGCAGGCATGTCGATCGGCATGGTGCTGATTTCCCTGGAGCTGCTAATGATGCTGGTGATCCTCACGTTCTTGCCGCTGGACATCGCCGGCCAGTGCTTCATCGGCTTCGCCATCGGCGAGTCCCTGGGCGCCTCCGCCCTGCGCATCGCAGGTGGCATTTTCACTAAGATCGCCGACATCGGTTCGGACCTGATGAAGATCGTATTCAAAATCGACGAGGACGATCCACGCAATCCCGGGGTCATCGCCGACTGCACGGGGGACAACGCGGGGGACTCGGTGGGGCCGTCCGCGGATGGGTTCGAAACCTACGGGGTGACGGGCGTCGCCCTCGTTACTTTCATTCTTCTGGCGGTTCCGAACTCGAACCCGACTTTGCAGGCGCTGCTACTGATTTGGATTTTCGTGGTGCGTGCCGCCATGATTTTGGCGGCCGCCGCGGCGTACGCGTTGAACTCCGCGTGGGTGAAAGCCAAGTGGGGTGAGGCCGAGCGCATGAATTTTGAAACCCCGCTTTCCACCTTGGTGTGGCTCACTTCCGCGGTTTGTATCGCCGCTGTTTTCGCCATCACCTGGTTCGTCCTGGGCGGTATTTCCAGCGACGTCATCCACACGTCCTCGCTGTGGATCAAGCTCGCCGGCATCGTCACTTGCGGCACAGTGGCGGGCGCGGTGATCCCGGAACTGGTGAAGGTCTTCACCTCCACGAAGTCCCGCCACGTGCGCGAAACCGTGAAGTCTTCACGCGAGGGCGGCTCTTCCCTTAACATCCTCTCCGGCTTGGTGGCGGGCAACTTCTCCGCCTACTGGCTGGGCATCACGGTGGTGGCACTGATGGGTGGGGCCTACCTGCTGTCATTGGGGATCGACGGGACTGACATGAAGGCGCCGGCGGTGTTCGCTTTCGGCCTGGTGGCGTTCGGGTTCCTCGGGATGGGCCCGGTCACGATCGCGGTGGACTCCTACGGTCCGGTGACCGATAACGCCCAGTCCGTTTACGAACTTTCCCGCATCGAGTCGGTTCCGAACGTGGACGAGGACGTGCGCGCCGACCTGGGGGTGGACCCGCAGTGGGCGCAAGCTAAGTTCATGCTGGAAGACAACGACGGGGCTGGTAATACTTTCAAAGCCACCGCTAAACCGGTGCTGATTGGCACTGCGGTGGTGGGTGCAACCACCATGATTTTCTCCATCATTATTCGCCCTCACCGAGGGGCTGACCGAAGGGCTGGAGAACCTGTCGGTGCTGCACGCTCCGTTCCTGCTGGGTTTGGTAACTGGGGGAGCGGTGATCTACTGGTTCTCCGGGGCTTCGATTCAGGCGGTGACCACGGGCGCTAACCGGGCGGTGGCCTACATTAAGGACGCGATCCACTTGGATGAATCTGCCGAGCGCGCCTCGGTGGAGGATTCACGCAAGATCGTGGATATTTGTACCCAGTACGCCCAGCAGGGGATGTTGTACATTTTCCTCGCGGTGTTCGGCTTGTATCAGGCGATTTTCATGGCGAACGCTGAGGGCGCGTGGGATAACGCGAAGAAAGTGGTTGAGGTTGACCTGCACATGAAGGGCACCGGCCTGCATGATGCCACCATTGTTGGTGACACGGTGGGTGACCCGTTTAAGGACACCTCTTCGGTGGCGCTTAACCCGATCATTAAGTTCACTACTTTGTTTGGTTTGCTGGCGGTGGAGCTGGGCGTGAGCCTCACCCATCAGGGGATGGGAACCTTGGTGCACGTACTGGCGGCAGCTTTCTTCGCCGTCTCCGCTGTATTCGTCTACCAATCGTTCTACGCTATGCGTATCCAGGGGGATTCTTTGGATGAGGATTTAGACGAGGAACCGGCGGTTTCTTCCGGGTACGTTCCCGGACAGTAGGCGTGTTTATAGTTGCGATTTGAAGGCGATGAGGCCAAGTTATGAAAGTCGCAGTTAAGTGGGATGAAGCGGTGGTCGACACCGACGGTAAGGTCGCTGGTCACGAGGCCGGTGACACCCTGGTGCGTCGTATTCTGCGATCTTCCCCGGGTCCGTCCTAGTGGGTCCGACGCTGCGTAGATGCGAAGGTTTCGACGTGGCTCCGCTGGAGTTTTTAGATCCCTCCTCCACCGTCGTCATCAACATGGACGTGGTGGACTCCCCCCGAGTGTGGGAGAAGATGTATCGTCCGGGCGGGGCGAAACCGCAGATCATGAACTTCTTGTGGTGGCCACCAGGACGGGTGGACCCCGAGGTCGGCATGCCACTAATGGCCCTATCTTGCGCCTTATTCCCCACCTTCGCTAACTCTGAACGCACCGCCAGCGAGGTGCGTGAACTGGTCGCGAAATGGACGGTTCCGAGCGTGTCGAACCGCGCGAGGCTGGGGTGGGTGAACTTGGGCTTCCGCCTGGCTCACGTACAGCCTCGGGTGGAACCTGACATTCCGGTGGTGTTGTATCCGGCGATTTACCTTTCTAGCGCGAAGCGTCTGGAGCTTTTTGCCGAAGTGGTGGAGGCCGTCCACCGGCAAACCCCGATGCGAGTGGAGATGCGCCTGCATGAAAATCACTTGGTTTCAGAAAAGGCGATGGCGTGTTCCCGGATTTGCCGTGGGCGCGGGCCTTGGTGCCGCCTGATTACCCGTTCTTCTACCGTGATAGCGCTGAAGCTAGCCGCATGCTGCTGCGGGCGGTGACTGACACGCAGGCTTGTCGTGATCAGATGGAAGGCTGCGTGGAGGGTGGTTTGACCGAGTGGATTGGGCAGCATCACTCCGATGACGCTTTCGATTCGGCTTTGGTCGAGCACGTCACCAAGTGGTTCGGTCAGATCACTCGCCGCTAGTGGCGTAGTTTCCAGGTAGCAACAGTAGTGGGTGCCCCCAAGAATCGGGGCACCCACTATCGTTGTGCGGTTACAGTTGCCTGCGCCTAATGGTTAGCAGTACTGTTCCCGCTAGGGCGGTGAGTATTACTACTACCAGGAGGTAAGCGGAGGTGCTACCGGTCTTCGCCAGCAAGGAGGACTGGCTGTCGTCGCTACCTACCTGTCCGGCATCGGTTGAGTCGGTGGTCTCGTCCGCAGCGTCGCCGGTGTCGCCGGTGCTGGGATCGGACGGGTCCGTCGGCTCCGCAGGGTCCGTAGGGTCCGCCGGGTTCGTGGGCTCTGCCGGGTCGGTCAGTTCCGCAGGATCCTCCGGTGCCTTCACTTCCAGGGTGATGGAGCGGGTCTTGCCTTTCAGCCCGGTCGGGTCGAAGGTGATCACGCCGTTTTGGTAACTCAGCCCCGCTTCAGCGGAAACCACGGTGGCATCCTTTTCGGGAACTACGATTTCCAACGCGGCATCAAGTTGACGCGGGTCAGCCACCGAGTAGGTCACCTGCTTCGGCTGCGCACTACGCGCTAGCGCCTGACTTTCGGTACGCACCAAGGAAAGCGGACCCGAAACTTGCAGGCCGTCCTCGAACGCTGCCCCCGACTCAGCAAACACGTTAGCCAGCACGGTGGAGCCAACTCGTATCGCCTGGAGTGCGGCAGTGTTGTGCAACAGTTCGATTTCGTCCCTCGCGGCTTGGAAACTTTGCGTATCCGCACCGGGGATGAGGACGTAACCGTAAGTCCCACCGCTCACTTCCTTCCCGTGGTCAATGACCAAGGTGGCGTAGGTTCCCGAGTATTCTTCGGTGGCCTTAGTATGGCGCTGGTTGATGTCGGTGTATTTCCCGGAACGCTCGTTAATCGAGTACTGCGCTTTAGTGTCACCCAGCAGCGCGTATCCCACGTTCTTGGAAGCGTCCTTTTCAGAAGCCAACAGCAGGTCTTGAGCCTCGACCTGGCCTTCGGCAACTGCATTACCCGCCGCGTCTTGCAGCTGGTATCCCATATCCGGATCCAGCAAGCGGTTTTCAATGACAGTTTCGACGGAAGCATCGGTGGTGCCATTGATATCGGTGCCCAGGGCGACGATGCGTCCAGGTAGGGAGAACCAGGACTTCTTCGCTTTCAGATCCATTCCCGCGTCTTTACCGTTAATGGTGTAGTCGCTCTTATCTAGCTGCTGTCCCACTGCCGCCACCGACTCGGTTGCTGAGCCACCTACCCACAGGGCGTTCTTCGCGGGCCGCTGCTGGTAGGAGGTAGTGTCGTCCGCCAGGGGACGGGTGTCAACCGTAATGCCGGGCAGGCGGTAGGGGTCAACGGTGGGCCAGTAGGAGTTATGGAAATGCAGGTCGTCACCGTTTAGCAGGTAGGTCATACCGTCGGCGAAGTGCCAGCCGCGGATATTTTCCTTCCCCCCGACTTCGTAGGAGGATATCCGGTTCGAGTGCATAGCGACGTTGAACAGGTAGTCGTTCGTCTTATGCACGAAGCGGTCCATCTGCGGGTACATCCACACTCCCACACCCGGCTTAGCTGGGTTAGCGAGGGACTCATCGGCCTGCACGTCAATCAGGGCGCGTAGTTCCTGGAAAGTACCTGCAATATTGCGGTAGTGCTCGGGGTTTTGGTCGATCCAGTAGCGGGCGGCTTCGCGCACCGCGGCGCGGTCGTCAGCGTTTAGCGACTCAGCCAGGATCACCAGGTCGAATACCGGGTCTTGTCCCCAGGGGGCGTCAGCGGGGCGAGGACGTGACAGGCTGCGTCCCTTAACGGAAGGCAGGAACTCGCCCCTATCCATATTCGGCAGCACACCGATTACGAGGCTGCTACCCAGTTCCTCACTGACACTGGCGTCAATACCATATTTCGTTCCCGCTACCGCGCCGAGCGTTTTCCCCGCACCTTTAAGCAGTGCAGCCCCGTACCCGCCGGTGTATGCGAAAGAACGGTGGTCAATGTAGGAGCCGTCGTCGCGGAAACCATTGGAATCAACGATCTTCAGGTAAGGAGTAATCGCGTCGATTGCTTCCTTAACTTTGTCCCCATCGTCGGTAAGAGCACCCACCGCAGCAACCACGTTAGCTAGGTCAATACGGTTCGCCCCTTCAGAGGGCTTATCCTTCCACTGGATAGGGCTAGGGGCACCAGCGGGAGAGGTCTTTATCTCGTCATAGGCGTTGGGCACGTATCCGCTAATGAGGTCGGCGTAGCAGTGCGACTGCGCTGCGTCTAAGTCCCCGTTTTCGTGTAGCAGGATCAAGATGGAGGCGAATGCGCGTGCGCCACCGATCTGCCACGGCCACCAGTTCCCGTACGATTCCTTACCGTTGTAACCCTTCTCCACCACTAGGTGCCTTATGCCTTCAAGCACTTGTTCACGCACGTGGGGATCTTGATACAGGTCCGTGCCTTCCGTGGAGTAGGCCTTAGTTAGGTCGAGCAGGTTTTCGAAAGCGTAGCGAATGTACTTCGGGGCCTTGGCATCGGAGGTCAGGGAGTTGAAGATAGATTCGCGTTCCTGCCCCGCGGTGTCGGTCTTAATCATGTCCTCCCAAAGCTCATTCGCTTTCTCATTGAGTTTCGCGATGTATTCACTAGCTTTCGGATCCTTTTGCTGGTCGGGGCTTCCCACCAGGTTCTCCACCCAGTTTTGCCGCACGTCAGCCAAAGACTCGGCTGGCTCGGGTACAGATCCAGGGTTCGCACACGGATTCTGCGCCGGCGAGGTCGTGGGCGGGGGCGTGGGCTTCGGTGTCGGCTTGGGGGAGGGCGGGGGAGCCGGTGCCTCCAAGGCTGAGACCGCCATAGAATGTAAAACCACGTTGGTCGCTGCGGTGCTTCCCACTCCAATACCGCCGCTAATGGTTGAAACCGGCTGCGGGTCGCTGGAGTTATTCTGTGAAACCGTCACTTTGTCAGAGTTGAAGAGCTCTTCCCCATCCAAAGCCACGCGCAAGCTCTCACCCTCATAGCTGAAAGCTAGCTGGTATTTTGTGCCTGTTTCCAAGGCGGCACTGGTGAACTCGGGGGACTGGAACTTCTTCCACCCGCTGACCCAGTCAATTTCATGCACCACCCATTTGCCGGCGCCTTTGTAAAGCAGCATAGAGGTGTGCTTGTCGGATCCTTTACCGTCGCGGAACACTATGCCCCACTGGTCGGAACCGGTGTAGGTCAGTTCTACCTCGATAGTTGCGTCGGCGAGGTCGTCGAAGCCGCGCCAATAGAATGCGGATCCTCGCTGGGAGGTGAATGACAAGCCATCTTGCCATGTGAACTCAACTTTACCTTTGCCTACGCGAGGCACCTAGTTGCCTTCGTCGGTTGACTCCTGGGTGAACGTCACCTGGTTAGTATCAGCGTTGGCGCTCGTTACGTTGGTAACGGAGAGTGTGAAAATCAGTGAAAGCAGCGTAAATCTGTGATCCACAGCCGGCTGCGTCTGAGTCGTGTAGGGGAACTGGTCATCCTTAACCTTCCGTCTTGCTTCATCGCAAATAGATCACAAACGATCGCAAATAAGCATATCGGTGATCGCACCTGATTGATAGGGGTGTTTTGCGATGCAAAATGCGCGTTTGCGCACACTTATGTGCTAAGGGCCGGCGCAGCCTGCGAAGTAACAGCTCCCCTAGAAGTCCCCGCTATGGTGGTGTTTTCCTTACAGGGCGCTAGGGTGGTGGTAGCAGCAGGCGCAGGTTCCCCGCAGTGGGCGTTGGAGTGAGAGGATGGGCGCGATGGATGTCAGTTTCACAGGAGCTCATGGCACGCAACTTGCTGGGGTGATTGACGTCCCCGACACTGATCCTGTGGGTTGGGCGGTTATCGCCCATTGTTTCACTTGCCACAAAAGCTACCACGCGGTCACGCGCCTGGCGAAAGCCTTGAACGCTGCGGGTATCGGGGTGTTGCGTTTCGATTTCGCCGGGTTGGGTAAGTCTGCGGGGCGTTTCACCGAGTCCACTTTCAGTGCCGATGTCGATGACCTGGTGGCGGCGTGTGAATGGATGGCTAGTCAGGGGCGCCCGGTGGGGCTGTTGGCGGGTCATTCTCTAGGTGGCACGGCCGCGTTAGCGGCGGCGGCGCGAGTGGACTCCCTCAAAGCGGTGGTGACGTTGGCGTCGCCTTCGCACCCGAGTTTCGTGGCCAAGCAGTTGGCTGACCAGGTTCGTAATATTGGCGAGGACGGTGTCGTCCAAGCCATTGTCGCTGGCCGGCAGATGCTGATCGGAGCCCCGTTGATCGCGGACTTGAACGCGCAGGAGGATTACCGGCAGCGTCTGCGCCAGCTGCAAGTGCCGCTATTGGTGCTGCACTCTCCGCAGGACACGGTGGTTCACATCAACCACGCCAATGAGATCTACCGTTATGCGCCGATGCCGAAGAGTTTCGTGGCTTTAGATGGGGCTGACCACCTGATGACCGATCCGAAGATAGCGCAGTGGGCGGGAACTTTGATCGCTACTTGGGCTGGGCGCTACCTGCGGTAGTTGCCGCGGCGGGCCGGCCGAGCTTTTGGTCACCCCAGCGCCGCAGCCGGCGCTCGAAGGGGCGTTCAACCAGGTAGTAGAGGGCAGCTGCAACGATGAGGGCGGCGAAGAACAGAAGGAAGAACCCGACGATGCCCACTCGCGCCCCGTAGGCGGCTTTGAAGGCGTAGAGGACGGTGGCGTGCACCAGGTAGAAGCAGTATGACCATTCACCTCCGCGCACCATAATGGGGTGGCGCATGAGGCTGGCACGCCCATCAAGGTCCGCACTGGCGGTAATCATAATAGCCAGGGTGTAGATCACCGGCAGAACGATGGACCAGTTCGAGGCCATGGCCTCACCCAGCGCGGGGAAGTACTTGGCGCGCTGCAAAGCCCAGTAGACTACCCCGACACCGCCGAGCCCGAAATACACAACCGGCATCGGCAGGCTTATCCTGATGCCGCGTTTCAGTAGTAGCGCGGCGATCATGCCCAGGACGAACTCCCACGATCGCAACAGGGGGGCTACAGGATCGGCGTAGTAGCGCATGAGTATTCCGCTGACCAGGGCCACCAGCATCACTAGCGGTAGGGCATAGGTGCGTAGTTTCTTGAATACGGAGTTCAAAGCTGGGTGCACGGCGTAGAAGAACGCTTCACAAGATAGCGTCCACGCTGCCGGGTTCCCTCCGAAAAGGTACAAGATGTTATTGGAAAACCCGTGTAGTAGGAAGAAACTGGCGATAATCGGCCCCCACGCCCAGGCTTTCTCCCAGGAGTTCGCAGGGTCGGGAACCAGCGGGTAGAACACGGGTAGGGCAAGCAGCAGGGCAACGAAATGCGCCGGCCAGATGCGCGCGAAGCGCCGCATCCAGAACTGGCGCACAGTGGTTTCTGGCCGCGCTGACCAGGTGAGCACGAACCCTGAAAGAACGAAGAAGAACGCCACGCCGCTATAACCCATAGCCGCCAGGTGGCTGCCTTTGAAACTACCAACATTTTGGAAGTGGTAGGCGAATACTCCGAATGCCGCCCACCACCGCAACCCGGTGAGGGAATCTAGCCGCAAAACTTTACTGCGAGAACTGCCCCCAGCTTGGTGATCCACCATATTCTTGATTCTTCCCCAGTCAACCCGCTACAAGTACGCTCCTCATTTTTCCATGATTTCGCACTAAAAGCAGATTCCTATCCGCTTATGAAGAAATAACGCGGTTCTTAAACCACTTGGCGTATTCAGGCTCCAAGTGTTGGACGATGAAGCCTCGTTCACTGTCAAGTAGTTGGAAGTGAGCGCCAATCATCCACCCTGCGACGCAGGCAATGGAATCTGTGTCTCCTTGGGTTTGGATGCACGGCAACAATCGCTCTTGAAGGGACTTAGCCCCGCCATCAAGCGCCAGGGCGAATCCAATGAGGGCGGTAATGAAACATTCATCCGCTATCCACCCTTCGCCCCCAATAGCGCAGATATCCCCGGTGATTTCTAGCTCCTCCCAGGTTTGAGCCAGTTCAGATAGGCGGGCAATGAATCCGGCTGCTTCAGTTTGGTAGCTGAACTGCTGGGCCAGTTCTTGGGCTAGCTCTGTGGCTAACTCGAAAGCCTGCTTACCGGTTTGTAGCTTCGCAGTTTGGATCCTGCGGACGAAAACCGGTGCCAAACCACCCACGAAGTGCCCGAGTTTATGGCCGTGCGTAGTGGTGGAGGAAACCACGGCCAGGTGGAAAACGTCCTCGTCTGTCAGTTCAGTGAACATGGCGAGGACGGGTGTGCGCATGACGGTGCCACAACCTAGTGAGTTATTCACCACCGGGATGGTCGCGGGCCGGTAGCCTTTTAAAACCTCGGTTAACGCTGTCATCACGGTGCGGCCTGGTGCGCGATCGTTTAGCGGGCTTTGCGACCATTCCAAGTAATGGTCGGTGTAGGTCTTACGTATCGCACCGTCAGCATCCGCAGATGCGCCTAACTTTGAGTTTCCCGCACTCACATCCGAAGTCACTTCACTTTCGGCTACGGTAAGGATGTCCGCGGTGGCTTCAAAAGTGGCGATAGCCATCTGCGTGTCATCAGAGATCTTCAATAGCTTGGGAATAGCACTATTTCGGGCAATGATTTGACTGTAGGTGGAGAACTCATGCAGGTAGCCCCACGCATCACCGAAAGCAGACGCGAGGAAAGCATCAGTTAAAGCGGAATCTATTCTCACCATCGAACCACTCCTTCACGTGGGGCGCGCTGATTCGTATCGCTGCGGCGCGGATATGAACACAGTATAGGGCGCTGGGGGTCGGCTGCTTCGATCCCGTTGATACGTCCGCGCTCACTGCCCCCGGTGCGTTGTCGTGTAAGTAAGTATGTCTCCCGGCTGGCAGCCTAGCGCCTGGCAGATGGCGTGTAGCGTGGTGAACCGAATGGCACGTGCCTTCCCGGTTTTTAGGATCGACAGGTTCGCCAAAGTTATGCCGGTGGCTTCGGAAAGTTGCGTGAGCGTCCACCCGCGCGCTTCCAAGGCTTGGTCCAGGGTGACCACTATGGCGTGTGCGTCGGGTTTAGACAAGGTAGTCAACCTCATCTTTCATACTGATGGCTTTACTCATCAGGGTGGGGAGCAGCATGATTATGGTGCCCGGCACGATCCACGCCGCGCCGTTGGGTAGGGTAGTGGCACTTTGCGTCACTTGGTTGGCCAGGTTCGGTTCCCACAGAGCCGACCAGATAGCTTCGCAGGTGAACTGCACGAGGACGGTGGTGATCCCTCCGAATACCATGGCTCGTCCCAGGTGGGTGAGTGTGCGGTTAGCGGCAGTCGTGAATGAGCGCTGGTGGCGGTAATCGAGCAGGACTTTCACGGCGGTTGTCACCACGATGGCGGCGCACACCAAATAAGTGGTGATGGCGGCGGCGAGCAATGCGGTGGTACTACCTCCCGCAACCATGGCGTGGTTTCCAGCGCTAGTACCAAGGTGGATGAAGCGCGTAGCGACGGCGAAAGGCGCGCCGCTAAATAGCTGCGTCATTTGGTAGACCCATAAGGTCATGCCGACTACTTCGTAGGCGATCGCGAGCATCAAAATGGCGGTGGCTAGTTGGGTTTTACCTAGCTTCACCAAGGTGATTACGACGACGACAGAAACTAGCGCGGCGAGAGCGATCATCACAGTTGCTTGCATCTTCGCCCCCTTCCTGCAAGCGGGCGCGAAACCGGTATTTATCGATCATCGATAAGCAAAGTTTATTGATAATCGATAAGACTGTCAAGGTTTGGTTTTGAGCCTTAGCGAGTGAGAGAGCAAGAGTATCTGCAGTGCTTGTCTCAAGTTTATAACTCAATTGGTTTGATTCCTTGACACGAGTGTTTCTGTTATGGATACTGGGTTTAGCAGTACAGAAACCGGTTTCCGAGAGAGTGGCGGAGGTGGCCTTGAAACAAATTAGGGTCATTCCGTCCTCAATTCATATGGCGAACGGTAATGCGAAAGATAAGTCGGTTACTCCTGACATCAAACAGGGGAACGAGCTGCAGGCGGTATTTGTCGAGTCCCCGGGTCGCCCCAAAGGTTCAGTGCTCGCGGCATTGGCGTTGTTATCCGTCGCTGCCATTTGGGGATCTACCTTCTTTCTAATTAAAGAAATACTGAATGAACTTGCTCCGTTGGAGTTCCTGGCAGTGCGATTTACCCTTGCTGCGATTCTTGGAAATATCTTGTTCTTTCCTCGAATCAGACAATCTAGCTGGCCGGTCTGGAAACAAGGAGGCGTGCTTGGGGCGGTATACTTCCTGGCGCAAGTGTTTCAGACTCAAGGCTTGCGATCTGTAGACGCCTCAGTGTCCGGATTTCTTACTGGAATGTATGTAGTTTTCACTCCCATACTGCTTTTTCTTATTTTCCGAGAGCGAATTGCTGCCAGGACTGTGTATGCGGTACTGGTGGCCACGATAGGTCTAGCAGTCTTGAGTTTAAACGGCTTCAGTATTGGCGCGGGCGAGATGCTCACATTGCTGGGGGCAGTGATGTTTGCTCTCCATATTGTCCTTCTAGCAAAATGGGCAACTAAGTATGATGTGCTAACGCTAGCTGTAGTGCAATTGAATGCCATTGCAGTCTGTTCGATCGCGGTGGGACTTCCACAGGGGTTAACGTTGCCTCAGACGAGCGCAGCGTGGATTTCTCTGCTTTATATGACTTTGTTCGCCGCGTTGGGAGCCATGGTGCTTCAAACATGGGCTCAATCTCGAATCAATGCTGCTACAGCAGCGCTGATCATGCTAACAGAACCCATCTTTGCCTCTACTTTTGCGATCCTGCTGGGGGGCGAGAATCTTTCTCTTCGTCTCTGTGTTGGTGGTGCGCTGATGCTCGGCGCCATGCTGCTGACTGAACTGGGCGAAGATCTGGAACCACGCAAACTGAGAAAGTCTTTTCTCTCAATGAAAGATAGGGCGTAGTAATACGCCGCCACTCAATGAAAGGTAAACAATGATGTTTCTTCGTCGAACAACGTTGACGCTAGCAGCGGCAGCGCTTGCTGTAACGGGGCTTGCCGCGTGTTCCTCAGGAACCGATTCCTCTAGCGGGGAAGCTACAGTTACATGGTCTACATGGGGTACCCCAGATGAGCTGCGAGTTTTTGAGCAATTCAACAAGCAGTTCATGGAGAACCACCCCGACATAAAGGTTGTTTTTCAACCTACAGCCTCGTACAGTGACTACCACTCCAAACTAAATACGCAACTCACCTCGCACACCGCACCAGACGTGTTCTATGTGGGAGATGACCGAGTCGCTACACTCGTTGCAAACGGTGTATTAGAGTCACTTGACGACCACCTCGCGAATGAAGCATCCCCGATTGGTATTGACGATTTTTCTGAGAACATATACCGGGTAGCTCAAAAGGATGGACTTACATATGCATTACCGAATGACGTAAACCCGGATGCTATGTGGTATGACAAGGAAGCGCTAGCTGCAGCGGGAATTACGGAAGATCCTGCTACCTTGGCTGATGAAGGAAAATGGACTACGGAGAAATTCTTCGAGATGACTTCGAAGCTTAAAGGCGCTGGCCTTACGGGTGCTGCATACTGGAACTATTGGTCCACAACAAACTCAATAATAGAGTCCCAAGGCGGTAAGGTATATGATTCCGCAGGTAAATACGTGGCAAATAGCGATCCTAAGTCGGTGGAAGCTCTGGAGCAATGGGCCAAACGCTTTCGGTCTGGTGAGGTTGTAGTCGCTGACCTTATGCCAGCGGGGCAAGACGCTGACACGCTATTCGTGACGCATCAGTTGGGCTTCCTTGTGCAAGGTCGTTACACTGTAGCTACGATTCAGGGTGCCGGTAACTCTCTTGACAGTTACGACGTAGTTAGGTGGCCCAGCCCTGATGGAAAAGCAACGCCCTTCGGTGTAGCCTCCTCATTCTTGGCGATAAATAAAGATGCAAAGGATAAAAGCGCGGCTTTCCAGTTCTTCTCCGAATTCTTATCCAAAGAGGGACAAAAGCTTCGATTGGAAAATTCTGGTAATGCCTTGCCATCAATCCACGGTCTCGATGATCTTATTAAGAATGCAGACGAGGTAAAGCACATCGGGTCATTAATAGAAATGCGCGATAACGGTTTCGCGAATTACGCGGTTGAAGCCGCCGTGCCGGATCTCTCAAATACTATAGCGAATGATCATATGCTTCCCTTGTATCAAGGGAAGATAAGCGTGCAACAGGCACTCGATGAAATCGCTAAGTTAGTCGCTGAGAAAACGCAACAGTGATTCGAGATGAATAGAGCATCAACTAGCAAGTTTGATGACGCGAAGGTTGGAGTGGCGGTGTTGGCACCTAACCAGTCTGCCGCCACTCCAATCGCTCCATGGCGGAAACGCGATAAACTCTGGGCAGTATTCTTCCTGGCGCCGCAAACAATAGGAATTATGGTCTTCACCATATTGCCTTTCATATTGGCGTTTGTCTTAGCCTTCACGGATTGGAACGGATTCGGGCCACTACGGTTTGTTGGTCTTCAAAACTTCATAGTACAACTTACTGATCCGTTATTTATTCGAGCTGTTATAAACACCATGATCATCGCGCTCGTTACTGTGCCTATTGGTCTGTTCTTAGCCATTGTTATTGCGGTGTTGATTAACAGAGTCAAATACAAGACGCTGTATATGGTAATGTTCTTTGCCCCGGTCGTAACCTCATCTGTCGCTGTCGCCTTAATATGGCAGCAACTTCTACGGAGAGATGGAATGTTATCGACTGTAATTGCGAGTGTGCTAGGAGTCGATCCCCCTGATTGGTTGAACGATCCGCGTCTTACGCTTTTGGCTGTATGTGCCGTTACTATCTGGGCATCACTAGGTCTGAATGTTGTTATTTTTCAGGCTGGGCTCCAGAATATTTCAGATAGCGTGCTCGAAGCCGCATCGATAGATGGAGCGTCATCGTTAAGAACATTCCGATCGATAATCTTACCTATGCTTTCGCCTACTATTTTCTTTCAGTCAATCATTGCTTTCATCTCCTCGCTTCAGACGTTCGATATAGTCTTCGTGCTTGTTAAAAACGCGGGGCCAGAAAATGCTACCAGAACCATTGTTTATCACGTATATGAACTTGGTTTACAAAAGGGTCAGATGGGAGTCTCATCCGCGGCGGCAATCCTGCTGCTTATTCTTTCCGTTGTCATTACGCTAATTCAATTTGGATTCGAAAAGAAACTGGTGCACTATGAAGACTAAGAGAAGCCGGCAAGATGGTTTTGGCCTGCAGCGCATCAGCAAGCTAAAACCACTTAATCATATAGTCTTAGCGATCGGCGCTATCTTGATGTTCACACCATTTGTGTGGATGGTGCTCACAGGGTTTAAGACTTTGCCGCAGATTCTTAAAGATCCTTTGAGTTTCCTGCCTGACCCATGGACATCTCAGAATGTTATAGCGGCATGGACACAGGCACCGTTCGGGCGAGCCTACGCTAACTCGATTTATATTACGATACTCATCGTTGTCGGTGCACTGGTGACTACGTCGATGGCGGGCTATGCCTTTGCGCGTATAGACTTTCCCGGAAGTAAGTGGCTATTCATGGTTGTTTTGGTTAGCCAGATGATTCCTAAACAAGTTACGCTCGTCCCCTTTTATCTTCTGATGTCTAAGCTAGGTTGGATCGACTCTCACCTTGCATTGATTATTCCAGGTATTTTAGTTAATCCATTTGGTGTATTTCTAGCAAGACAGTTCGTTCTTTCAATACCAAAAGAGCTAGAGGAAGCTGCAACGGTAGATGGTGCCTCCAGGCTCCGTATTTACTGGCAGATTATTGTACCCATGATCAGGCCTGGGTTAGGAGCCTTGGCTATCATTGTGGCTCTTGACGCATGGAATAACTTTCTAATGCCCCTGATTCTGCTGAATAGTACAGATCTGTTCACTGTTCCCTTGCTGTTAGCTCAGTTCCAAGGACAGTTCGGCGGTATCAACACTGGCCTTATCATGGCAGCCACAGCTCTCTCGACTGTACCGATGCTTATTGCTTTCATTATTGGTCAGAAGCAGATTATGTCGAGTCTTGCGACTTCTGGACTAGGGGGGCGATAGATGAGTTTCCATCGTGATGACCAAGCTGCCGATGTTAAGAAAAGTGGCGAGCTCGAGTTCGTTGATTTCAGTGAAGTATTATTCTCAGTGCCAAATTCGCGGCTGCTGGTGGAATGGTTAGATGGACGTTTCCGCATCTACTGCGTTGAATATGAAGTCGCGATCGAAAACTGTCTTCTAGCAGAGGTAGAATGGATTGCTTGTACCGCTAAGGTCGGCCTCAAGAAGCCAACTGCGGTATGGGCATCCGTCTTGTCTGAAGGCCTAGCTATGGCGCTTTACGAGAATTCTATCTGGATTCGCGTAGAGAATAACTTAAGCTGGCGGATTACTGTCAGTGATAATCTGCGTCTTCATTCGGTAGAAGATGATGACGGTGTGAGGATATCGGCTCTACCAGAAGAATCGCCGTATGGTTTGTCTCGATACTTTGATGGCTTCGCAGAGTTCCGTGAAACTGCTGATCGAGTCGTGGAAGATTGGATGGATAAAACGCCAAAGAGTCCTCCCGCGCGTCGAGCGATGGTCCGGCAATGTTGGTGGACGCTTGGCGCGAACGTAGTCACTATGATTCTCGACGACACGCCCTCGCGATTGGTTGTGCCTTCGAAACGGGGTTATGTTGGGCTTTGGCAGTGGGACGCGTACTTCGCTGCTATCGGATTGAGCTTGGGGGATATCGATCTTGCCATTGAGCAGTTGGATATCGCACTGCGTTACCAAAAGGAAGATGGCCAATTACCGGATGTGGTTTCAGATCGCGGGGTTCTTCTAAGCTCAGCGGACCTTCCCCGCGCAGATCGAAAAAAAATGGAAGCAGACTGCTCTGCTGTTAAGGGGAGAACCGATATCCCGCTAACGAAACCGCCGCTGACGGGGTGGGCGTTTGAACGAGTAATGCAAAGATGCAGCGAGGCAAAACGCGCGTCCTTGATTGAGGAATACTATTGTAAAGTGGCTGACAGTCAGCTTTGGTGGTTCTCTGAAAATGCTGCTGCCATTCAAGGTGTGCCTGCTTACGCGCATCCGTATTCTTCAGGTCTAGATGACTCGCCTGTGTTTGATTACGACCTGCCGGTTAAAACGCCTGATTTGTTGGCTTACTTAATCTTGCAAGAGAAGATTGTCGCCAAATGGTCGCTGGAAAATTCGGGCGGCAGCAGTTACGATGCGCAAAGTGGTGCTCATCGTCTTGGGCTCTTAAGAGAGGAACTGCAGAAGCTCTGGAATCATGAGCGAAGGTGCTTCCTCGCCCAATCCAAGACGCAGCTAATCACTCACCGCACTGTGCTGTCACTAATAGCGGCGTGGAGTGGTGCTTTAAAACCAGAACAACTCGATGCTATCTGTAGCGATCTAATGGATGAGCATCGTTTCTCAACTTCGTATGGAGTTCCTTCAGTATCTAAAGATGACGCCGGCTTTAGAGCAGAAATTATGTGGAGAGGGCCTATCTGGGTAAACACAACATATCTAATAGCGGAAGCTCTGGAGAGAGAAGGGCATGAGCTTTTGGCTGAACATCTAAAGAATCAGATTCTTGAATTTGTCGAGAGAGCTGGGCCCGTCGAGTTCCTAAGCCCGGTGTCGGGCCGACGATGTACAGCTGCAACTACTAGTTTCAGCTGGTCTGCCGCGCTTTATCTCGATATAGCTTGTCGTGATTATCGAGCGTAATTTACCTGTCGTTCTTGCGGTCTTTCATTACCTTTTACTCGGCGGCTGCAGTTAATTGAAGAATGAATTCATTTTTTAAAAGGCGGAACTGCTGGGGGGTGGTGGTGATCGGCATCATTTGCGTGTTACATTCCCCCCTTAGCCAGGGTGAGTGACGTAAGGCATCTTGTCAGGGCGTAGTTGGATTACCGAAGGGCTATCGCTAAGTGGTGCTACGTTCAATGAGTTGCGTGTTCAGTATGTATGTAGTGGCTTCCTTGCCTTCAGCCATCGCAACAGCGGTCTCGAAGGCGAGGCGGCCTTGCTCATGCATAGGTTGAGCAATAGTAGTTAATTCGGGGTAGAACTCAGTAGCAATTGCGTGATCATCGAATCCTATGACCTTAACCTCATCAGGGACCATTATTCCTTTGGCTCTGAGCACTGTAAGGACACCGCGGGCAATCCGATCGGAACCGGCGAGGACCCCATCAAACGCGATCTGTCTTTGGAGTACGGTTTGGATTGCTTGAACTCCATCTTGCTCAGACCAGCCACAATAGAAGGCCCTATCATCGCTCAGCTGACTGTCGAATACCTCCCGATAACCATTAACTCGGTCCTCCGCTGCCGGTTGGGTTATTGCCCCAGTAATAGCAATAGGCTTCTGCACGCCTTTATCCAAAAGATGTCTTGCTGCGTTGCGAGCCCCCTCAACATCATCTGCGTAAACCAGCGAGAACTTTTCAACGTATCTCTCATTGCGTGTCTGTCCGCATAAGACAACAGGCAGGGACGAATCGGCAAGCGCCTCCAGAAGTCCGTTGTCCTCCCAAGGGGACAAATGGATTACAGCGTCTACACCTTGATTCCGCAGAAGATAGATAGCTTTTCTTTGTTCTATCTCACTCTGTACTTGCAGCACAATCGGCGTGTACTCCGTATTACTCATCGCGTCAAATACGCCCTTCATGATTACAGAGAAGGTCGGGTCTGCGAACATAAGATCAAATGGTTCCGAAACAACGACGGCTATTGCGTTCGCCTTACCTGTTGCTAGTGCTCGAGCCCGTACCGAAGGGAGATATCCGAGAGCCTTAACGGCACGATTAACCTTATCTGCAGTGACAGGCGAGACGGCGTAGGTTCCAGCAAGCACACGTGATACCGTCCCCTTAGAAACCCCAGCTTCCCTAGCTACTTCAGTTATCGTCACTCTTCGAGTCATCTAAATATCCTTTCAGTGGTACCATTCTCTCATTTTTCGTAGCCTTCTGGAGCTAGGGGGTATAAAGCGATGAATAGCTCAAGAGCGGGCACATGTCCGTGGCTAGGGTTGACATACGGGATAGCCCATTTCATAATAATTAAATAAGGTGGAAACCGGTTTCCAGATCCGGACATGCACCTTCCCAAAGAAGTGGAGGAGTAAAGGTTGTCGAACCAAAATAACTGGGAAAATCAATACCTAACGGGAGAGAATCGTCTCCCAGCGCATGCTTACCTAAAGCCATGCCGTACTGCAGTCGATGCCCGTAAATACCAACGAGAAGCTTGCGCAGATTACCTGAGCTTGTCGGGAGAATGGAACTTCCAACTTTACGATCATCCGCTTCGCGTCCCGCAAGCCTTTTACCGGGAGTTAGATACTGACGCGGACACGGTAACGATTCCTCATCTATGGCAACTCGACGGATATGGCAAGCTTCAGTACACGGATGAGGGGTATCCGTTCCCGATCGATCCGCCCTTTGTGCCAGCGGAAAATCCAACGGGCACCTACCAAAAAGTGTTCATGCTTTCCGATCATGACCCGCAGAGACACTATACTCTGTGCTTCGATGGTGTCGAATCTTACTTCGAACTCTATCTCAATGGCAATTACGTCGGATTCTCTAAAGGTTCTCGGCTAGCAGCTGAGTTTGACGTAACTGAGTTCATCAATCCGGGGAAAAATCTGCTATCCGTAAAGGTTCTCCAGTATTCAGACGCCACCTATATAGAGGATCAGGATATGTGGTGGGCAAGTGGAATCTTCCGCGATGTATGGATGGTTTCACGACCGGATTCGTACATAAGGGACTTCTTTGCCACTACTACCCAGGTTGGTTCCGCTGCGAGTGTTCAAGTTGAAATTGACATAAACGATCCTACTGGGGGCGCACTTCAGTGGGAACTACTCGACGGTTGCGAAAGTGTGTTCTCCGGCGCAGTACCAGTTTCAGGGAACAAGTTGCATCTGTCGGAAATGGTTGCCTCTCCGAAATGGTGGAGTCCTGAGCGCCCCTATCTATACGACTTAGTTCTGACCTTAGTCGACGAAGATGGCGCGGTTACCGAAGCGATCTGTCACCGCCTGGGGCTACGTGATATACGCATTGAAGATGGGAAGATGCTGCTCAACGGCAAATACTTCAAGATGCACGGTGTGAATCGTCATGATCACGATCCCCAACGTGGGCGTGCAGTCGGTATGGAACGGGTTCGCAAAGATCTGCTGCTGATGAAGCGGCACAACATAAATGCGGTGCGTACTGCCCACTATCCAAATGATCCACGTTTCTATGAGATGTGCGATGAACTCGGACTCATGGTTGTCGCGGAAACCGACCTCGAAAGTCACGGCTTTGCTAACGTCGGTGAAATTGAGAGAATCACGAACGATCCGGAGTGGGAATCTAGCTACGTTGATCGCATCGAACGTCATGTTCTAGCGCAACGCAATCATGCCTCCATTATCGTGTGGTCGCTAGGTAATGAGTCTGGTTACGGATGCAATATTCGTGCAATGTACAAGCGGTGTAAGGAACTGGATCCAATGCGCCCCGTTCATTACGAAGAAGACCGAAATGCAGAGACCGTAGATGTCATCTCCACCATGTACTCTCGGGTCTCCCAAATGAACGATTTCGGCGAGTATCCGCACCCTAAACCACGAATAATCTGCGAGTACGGGCATGCGATGGGCAATGGTCCTGGGGGGCTAGAGGAGTACCAGGCTGTTTTTGACCGTTGGGATAGCATTCAGGGGCACTTCGTCTGGGAGTGGATCGATCACGGTATCGAGACAACCGACGATGCCGGTCGGACCTTCTACCGCTATGGCGGTGATTACGGTGATTATCCGAATAATGCGAATTTCTGTATCGATGGGTTGGTGTTTCCTTGGCAAGAACCGAGTCCTGGGCTATTGCAGTACAAGTACCTGATTGCGCCAGTTGATTTTGTGCTTGAAGGAGAAACCCTCACGGTTAAATCGAAGCAATGGTTCGAGCCGCTACGGGATATGAAGCTCATCATCACCGTGAGCGAAGATGGCGTGCCTAAAGAGGCATGTGAACTTGACTGTCCCGTGCTTTTGCCTGGAGAAAGTCAACAGATCAGGATCGGCGAGTTAGTTGAAGTGTCAGAGAGCAGTACTGAGCTCGACGTCGTGGCTGTAAGGATAAGTGAAACCGAATTTTCACCCCAGGGGGATGAAGTAGCACACCGACAGTTTGAACTCGCTAAGTTTGAGCCTGCGCCCTTCCTTGAGGGTGACCAAGAGCCGATTATTGAGATCATAGGTGACGCTCTTACAGTTTCCTGTCATGCCGACGGCAAAACGAGTTCTTACACGTTCGACCTAATTGATGGATCGTTAACATCGTTCAAGGTAGGGGAGACGGAGATTCTACGTTCAGCTCCGAAAATCACTTTCTGGAAAGCCTTGATTGATAACCACCAGCAAGAGTTTGACGAGCTTTGGCAACCGAGGTTCTTGAATATATGCCAAGAGTCTACTCGCAGTGTTGAATGGCATGAAACGGGTGGAAATGTAGACGTGGTAGTCAAATCTACTATTGCGCCTCCAACGCTGGATTTTGGTATGCGGTGCGAATACCGATGGACCATAGACGCGGCAGGAACCCTGATACTTACCATAAAGGGGAATCCCTACGGTGATTACAGGGACATAATTCCCCGGATCGGCATAAGACTTGGCGTCAGTAAGGATCTGCATAAAGCGACTTACTACGGTCGAGGGCCAGGAGAGAACTATCCAGACTCTAAACGAGCGAATTGGTTAGGCAAGTATAGCTGCTCAGTTTCCGAACTAGGTACCCGGTATGTAGTGCCCCAAGACAACGGCAACCGCGGAGACGTTAGATATTTTGAGCTAGCTGACCGGCATGGAACAGGTCTGGAAATATTAGCGTTAACTGAGCCGCTCAACGTGCGTGCTTCCTTATTTTCAGATGAGCAGTTAGAAAAAGCGGGGCATATGAATGAGCTCGCTGAAGAAGATTCAATCGAAGTAAACATTGATCCGCAGCTACTGGGACTGGGATCGAACTCCTGGGGGTCAGAGGTCTTAGACAGCTATCGTGTTCGCTTTGACTCTTTCGAACATACTTTCGCTCTACGGCCACTAGCCAGGAAGACGGGTGCACAATAATGCAACTTTATTCAAATCTAGACGAATTTCAGCGGTACTTAGGCAACGTTAAGAAATGGGGACGTGCTTTGGAAGCTATTCAGGCGTCCGCAGCTCTCCAACCAGATGTGACTTTTTCAGTTGGGGACTCCCTAACTTGGCGCAAACATGAGGGATTCGAAACTGAAGAGCACTTCATAGCTTCGCGCCGCTACCTTCGAGCCTTCTATTGTTCCGACGGTGAGTTGTCAGTCGAATACTCTACGCGCGCAAGGCTTAAGCCGATTGGCGACTATAGTGACCTATCCGACCGCCAGCTGATGTCCGGCAAAGGGGAGATCGTGTCGCTTGAGCAGGGTGGACTCGTAATTTTTGACGTCGAAGAACCCTGCAGAGTTTATCGTAGTAACAGTTTCCGCGGTATCACCCTAAGGGTGACTGTGGAGGGACATTCGTTCCATAACAAATAAACCACATTAGCTAACGAGTAGTTAGGAACTCGCATGTCTACTAGCAACCGTGCACGAATAGGCACGTATGCGCTGCTCACTATGACAGTGGCAGCAGTCTTCAACTTCCGAAATGTCATCAACAACAGTGTCTCGATTGGCCTGGTGTCGGCGCCAGCATTCTTACTCGCCACGCTGTTTTACTTCTTGCCCTACACCCTGATTATTGCTGAGCTGGTAGCTCTCAACAAGCACTCTGAATCAGGTGACTACCAGTGGGTTAAAACTTCACTGGGTGGACGTTGGGCCTTCTTGGGGGCTTTCTCCTATTGGTTTGTGAACTTGTTCTATTTCGCCTCCCTTCTACCGATCGTGCTTGTGTACGCGTCATACGCTTTTTACGGTCAGGAAGCGGTGCTCTCCCAGACAGCCATTACAGTGATATCAATCGGTATCTTCGCTATTGCCACCTGGGTTTCCACCAAGGGAGCCGGATGGATCGGAGCGATAACGAACATCGGCGCAACCCTCATGATGGTAATGGCGATTTCCTTCGTTATTCTGACTACGGCTGCCCTAGTTGGCGGACTTGAGCCGGCTACTCCCATCACCGCAGAGGCAATGACACCGAACTTCTCTTCATTCGCCACAATGTGGGCGTTCTTTGGTACCCTAGCCTGGATTATCCAAGGTGTTGGTGGTGCAGAGTCCGTTGGTGTTTACATCAACGATCTTAAGGGAGGCGTTAATGCTTTCATTCGGACCATCATCACAGCAGGTCTCTTAATCGGTCTACTATACGCCGTATCGTCGCTACTAATGACGGTCTTTGTCCCCGCTGGAGAGTTGACTTACTCCGCTGGTGTCTTCCAGACCATGGGTGGTCTCGGCGCTCACTACGGGCTCAGTGCGGGTATCGTCAATCGCTTGGTAGGCGTAATCATGCTTGCCGCTACGCTCGGTTCTTTGCTGATGTGGACGGCAACTCCCGTTAAGATTTTCTTCTCCGAGATCCCAGATGGCATTTTTGGTAAGAAGTTGGTCGAACTCAACGATCTGGGTATTCCATGGCGCGCGGCATGGCTACAGTTTGCCATCGTGGTGCCGATTCTTGTCATCCCCGCACTCGGTTCAGACTCCATCAATGGCCTGCTTCAGATCGTTATCAATATGACTGCCGCTACTGCTTTGATTCCGCCACTGTTTATCTACTTGGCATACTTCTTCTTCCGTAAGAACTACGATCATATTCCGCGAACTTTCAAGGTCGGTAATCGCGCATTCGGTATGGGAATGGCGCTTTTCATGATGATCGTTTTCGCTTTCGTCTTCGTCACTGGTACATTGCCATACGGCCAAGAGCTTTGGCTCACCCTGGTCTATAACATAGGTGGGGTAGTGATCTTTATTGGCGGCGCATTCATTATCTACCAGCGCTACATTGGCCGCTTACGAAAGGTAGATCCTGCCGCAGCGGAACGTGAATTGACACCAACTGCCGCGCATATGAGCGTGAAGAAAGAGGCCCCTGGAACTAAGTAGAGATCCCGGACAGCTGGATAAGTACAGACGATTGTTGCTCTCCAAGTTTGTCTGGATACGAGTCACGGGCGCTCGTGGAAATCCTTCTGCAGGTATTCCACGGGCGCCCCTCAATATTCCTAACTGTTGTTTGCCCCAAACTTTGTTGCATTAGAGGGATCTATTGTAAGTTTGGGTAACAAGGTGTTTGCTCTGTTTGATTCGGTTCGAGAGAGAATACCGAAGTGGGTTTAACAGCAGTTTGGAGCTGGCAGCGTAACCCTTACGGAGGCGTAAATTACCTGCTGCACGAAGTACGTTGCCCAGGCAAATCACCGTCTTGACTACGTAAGCGGATTAGTAGTTCCTCACTAGCTGCTGCAGGTATATGCGCGTTGTCTAGCGACCGTGAAAAGCATGCTGAGCCTCACACATTGTGATTGGCTTCCTCGATGGTGATCACAGTGTCGTACAAGCCGACCTTGCGTAGCTCCTTATGTGAGCGAATTCCGGTGTAGGACAGCGAGGCGTCTTCGTAGCGACGGAAGGCGAACACGGCCTGGTTCATGTGGATTGAGTTGAAAACGCCTAAGTTAACTAGCAAGTGAAAATCTGCGACTGATAAGCCGGTTACTGATTTGAACAGATCGGGTTCGATCTTGGTGATCACATCTTGGAGGGTGTTTTCCCGGAAATCTGTCAAATACATGAAAGCTGGAATACGGGTAGCAAATTTTATGAGTTTTTCTTGTATTTGTTTACGTTTGCTCTTGTATTCCTTTTCTTCCGCGGTCAGTTCCTTCTTTTCCTTTCTGGTTAGATCCTGGCCACGTTTCTTCTTAGTTTTAGATACATGCTCGCTTTTGTTGACCACAGTTTCGAAGATATCGTGGCCGAGGGCGCGAAAACCTTCAATTTTCATGATTGCGGCGATTGCTGCCTCGTTGGCCATGATTTTGCGCAAGGTGCCGTTGTCGACGTTCACCAATACCGCAGATTCCCACTTCCGTGCTAGAAGTGTGGCAGAGGTGCCCGACATTGCGATGTCGAGGATTTGCCCGGCATCTACCATGGTCATATTCGCTCCATCGTAGGCGAGTACCGGTAGGAAATTTACCAGCTGAGCTACCGCATGCTCAGGAGTTGCGGCTTCTGGACTCAAACCGGCTCCGTAATCTGCGATCTGGCGTAGCGCACGTGTAGGTGCGAAATCGAAGACGAACGCCACCGGCTTGAGAATTTGTTCTTCGCTGGGATTGTCTCCATTTGGGTTCTTGATCGACCATGGGGATTGCACCCGAAAAGCTGCCTGGAAATATGTTTCGGGGCTAGTGAGGTTACGTAGCATCAAGATCGCGGTCCACTGTTTGACGGTAACTCCGGTTGTGAGTTTCCCACAGGAAAGCGTAATAGTTTTTGTGTCGTGCCCATCACCAATAGCGGTACGTACTGGTGGTAAGGCGTCCAAACCAACCCCAGCACCAGGCCCTGCCACCACAAGAACCTGGTAGGCATGCCAGTACGTGTTGTGCCTAGCCTTAAGTAGGTTAGCCATTGCGTGGCAGCTGGATACGTTGGGTAGGAACCAAAAGGAGTGATTTAGATACGGTAGTAGCCGTACGTCAGCGTACGGGAAAGGCGGCCGTGTACCTGCTTTCAAAGAATCTGTCTGACTAGGCGCATGGCTACCGCGAATCAAGTCGAGCCATTTTTGTACATCCTGCTCGTGTGCAAACCTGGCGTTTTCTCCCGTGCCGGTTGCCGCAAAGAACGCATTAAGATCAAATTCGTCGAACTCACCCTGATGGGCTACTGCCACCAAATCATCAGGCATTTGATAGGTGAGTAGCCGCAACTCGGGCAATGACGCATAGGGATTCCACTCTTCAGGATGACTTTTCGTCCAGTCGGCTTTGGCCTTTTGCTCGTCGGTGTAGGTCCAGTTAAAGATCTGTTCCTCAATGAACTCGCCGGTTGCTAAGGCCTTAAACGGGGTCCCTGAAAGATATAGGTATGCTCGGGTGGTAATTGGCAGGAACTCGTGCTCGTAGCTGCCGAGTTCATCCAGCTCAGTATCGAAGGTTTCGAGGCCCTCGTTGTATTCGTTAACTAGTTCGCGTGCAGCTTCACGTTCGTCCTCGCCTTCAAAGAGCTCCTTTGCAGATTCTCGCCAGGCCCCGAAATGGTATTCATCAAAAATTACCAAATCCCACTTTGTGGCATGGACCCACTCGTTTTTCGCCTTGATCAACCCGGTACGTTTGTCTCGACCGAGCAAGTCTTGGAAGGATCCGAAATAGACCAGTGGGCGACTCGGATCAATCGGCGTAGCCTCGGATATGGTGACGGCACTACGGTACTGCCAGCCTTCAAAATCAACGTGGCTGGAGATGTCTTCATACCAAGCGTCCTGAACAGCAGGTTTGAACGTCACCACCAACACTTTCTTTGCGCCGAGCCTTTTCGCAAGCTGGTAGGAGGTGAAGGTCTTGCCGAAGCGCATCTTCGCATTCCACAAGAAGCGCGGTACCGCCTGAGGATCTTCAGCCCAAATCGAGTCGAAGTACTCCTTAGTACGCTCTACCGCCCGAGCTTGTTCCGGTCGCATTGGGAAGGTTTGGTAATGATGGCCGCTATATACTTGCCCGGTGCGCAGCTCCGTAATTGCTGTGAGAACGTCAGCGGGCGTGCATCGTATCCATTCGCGCGCAGAACCAAAACGCGGATTCTCGAAACCTTTAGCCTTGAGTCGTTCGATTACATCCGTGTCACGGAAGATCGACCCGTCCTCGCGCTCGGCAATGACGTCCACGTGAAGGGTGTACTCTAGCTGCATTTGCCCTTGTGACTCACGAATCCGCTCGTTGACATCCTCCTTAGTTGTTTGGCCAACCTTAATCAATCCTTCATAACCAACGGGCGGATTCTTTGGAGTCCAAGCGTAAATCCGTAGGCGGGCTGAGGGCTTAGGTGGCAAAAGAGCTTCGACGGTTTTCATAGTTACTCGTCGCCTAGTATCATCGGACGAATCATCCATTCAACAAAATCAATTTCGTCCTGAGTCAATCCATAACGTTGGTACAGTAGCTCATCGGTCCAAACCTTAGTGAAATCAAGTCTTGGAACGTAACCATAGACTTTCTTTGTCGCGTGCTGTGAGGGTTTCCTCAACATAATCAAGAATCGAATCAGCTTACAAGACAAGTAGGCACAAACATTATCAGCTTCTTGTTCCGTCGCGAGGGGGCCTATACAAAGATAAGTCTCGGTGCAAACTTCGCCAGGCTTACCTTTAAAAGGCCTACCAATGACAGCTTTTGGCGGAGCATCGCGGCTCGCCCCGCCTCCACCACGATCACCATACGCGGCACTTATGAAAACTTTCCACACGTCAATTAAGTCCCGGCCAACAGTAATGCTCGAATCCTCAATCCAAGATAGCCCCTGGGTTTTGTAGCCTGATCCGCCGTTCCAGTAAATTTGTAGACGAGTTTTTGCCGGCGTAGGCAGTACCTCAAAATTAGTTGGGACACCGAACGGTTTACGTGAACTTACGAGACTCTCAAAAGAACCATTGCTATCACTAGATGACTCTTCTATCGCACGAATTTTCGCCAAAATTGGAATAGCCTCGTTGTAACGGATAAAAATATCGTCACCATCTTCAACGAGAGAACGGCTCATTTTGGAAATAGTCTTGCCCGCATAATGCGTTGAGATTTCACAAGTACCTTTATGATCCCGACTCCACAGGAAATATAGGATGCCACCCTGGATTGCAACCCCTGGGAAAGCATCTCCGGCTAGCCAAAAATCGTGAATACTTCTTAGCCTGTTGTCATGTAGCATCTGGTTGCGGAATTCATCAAGGCCTTTACCACCAGCAAACCAGCGTGAAGGAATAACCATCGAAAGATACCTGGGCTCAAGCTTTTTCGCTTGCTCAACAAACTCTTGGTAGATCGGGCGTGCCGATGTCCCATACCCACCGTCGCTCAGCTGATAGGGGGGATTTCCGATAACGACGTCGAAATGCATAGAGTCTCCAAAGATCTCGGTGATGCGGTCGTGAATGTTGTCGGTGTGAATAAACGCATAAGCGTGGGTTTCTAGATTCGTGCCCCGTGCGTACTCGTCCTCGCTCGCTCCACAATACGAGCAGCGGCGATGCGTGTAAACCACCATTTCTTCACCGCTGGTGGGATGAACGCGGTTCTCGCGAGTGCCTCCCGTCCACGTGTGCTCAGTGCGCTCAAACCAGATATTGCCCGCCTCTGCGTCGAACTCGGTGCAAATCGAGTGCTTCCCGTTGGCGAACTTCGAGCAGTACACACTACGACGGGCCAGTAGCGCCGTAAGCTCAGTGATCGCGATCCCGAAGACCTGCTGCGTGAGAATGTGGTTGACACGTTGTTGTAAGTCGGGGATCTTCAACACCAAACCGTTAGTTAGTCGCCGGGTGATCTCCCGCAAGAACACGCCTGATTTTGTGAACGGGTCAAGAAACGTCACTTCGGGATCTTCCCAGATACTGGCTCCATCGTGGTCGCGTGCCCACGCTTCAGCCACGAGGTCGAGCATTGCGTTGGCCATGCTCGGTGGTGTGAACACCTCGTCATTAGAGAGGTTAGCGATACAAGTGAGCACGTCGGGGTTGTGGCCACGACCCGAAAAGAGCAACATCAGTTGCCTCCAAGCTCAGCTATTTGTACCACTGTCATCTGTGGGAAATCGGTGGCCGATTTGAAAACATCCTCGAATTCGAAGCCTTCGAACAAAGTGTCAGTGAAAGAACCACGTTGGGTGAGGTTTGCGTACTCGAAATCGCGACGCTGGAACTTGCCCTTGCCTAAATAACCCCATTCGGGGAACACCAGCGGTGAGCCGTCTGGAAAGAGCATGGTTAGTGCATCAGCTTGCACGATATTTACGGCTGTAACGGATTCGGCTGCCTTACGCCATACCCCTTCTGGATCGGTGCCGATGAACTTGGTGAACATTGCGACCAGGTTGTCACGGCAATCTTGCGCGTTGTCCGCGAGTAGTTCGATGCCGTAGGTGCACATAAGTGCCAGCAAAGCATAATGGCGGCGTTCAAAATCATTCTCTCCATACCGGGCTTGCACGGTGGAGAGTTTACGGGACAGTACTTGCCGCAAGAAGTTTCCGTCGCCGCAGGCTGGTTCGAGGAACCGTGAGTCGATGCGTTGGGATTCGTCTTTAACCAAATCGAGCATCGCTTCAACCATCCACGCGGGCGTGAACACTTCACCGTGGTCAACCACTCGCTGTTTGGATTTAACCAGGTTCTCGGGTGCGCTTCTGGGGTTGGTACTACTCACACTCGCCCCTTTCTGCAACTTTTGATCGCTGGCACTACGGCAGTGGAGCCAGCGATAGCAGGGGACGGAACCTAGGTGCTTTCGCAGCTTCATCAGCATCGCGCCGAACCTGATTATACCAACGCATGCGCCTAGGTTTGGCTACCGGCATCGGTATGGAGAGGGATTAGCGCTGAGAACTAAAATGAAGGACTCGGGGAAACGACGACCCCTCAAGTAAAACTATGGGCTATTACCTCCCATCCTCTTGCCTTTAAAGAAACAGGCCGCAATTCGTCACGACCTTCGAGCAGGTTCACCCTGCTTGGCGGATAAGGGCTCTTAAACTGTCCCGCCGCCGGAATTCTTTTAGGGAAAATTGAAGTTCGGGCGCTGCGTTTTAGTTTGCGAGATAGAAACTCCATCGCGGCTGCGATAGACAAGACCGCGAGGACTTAGTGCAACGTGAATTGGAACGTAAATTGGTAGGCACGCACCTGGATCCTTATATTGCCAGACAATAGGACTTTGATTCGGAAACTCCGCGGTATCCCAGTTTCTCGTAAAACGGTGTGGCAGTGCTGTCAGTGCCCACAACATCCAACCGCATACATCTGAGATCGGTTTCACTGGTAAGTTCAGTTACTAGCCTGTCGCGCAGAGCTATCGCCAACCACTCGCCTTCGTGGGTGCATTGGATCATGAGCAGTGCGACTTGCATTTTACCGCGACTGGGTAAGTACCTCAGCGCACTAGTGAACCCGAGCAGTTAAGATTGGCTAGACAATCCCAGAACCTTGACGTCCCGGGATAAATAGCCGGGAGCGATTTCAGCGAAGCACGCTCGTACATCCGTCAGCGTTGAAACTTTACCGGATACCCGCAGCGAGTAACTTGCGCGAGAGATTGGCCTCATTTGGCGCTCGGCAGGAGTGCGCTGCCGTGAGCCTCAAGCTTTCAGTGCTCATGGATCCCCACCGCAACGAACACGAATCCACCGCCATATGGCTGCTACGGTATTCTTCCGTCAAAGACCCCGTGCGCCTTCCCTCGGATCTACCTTCCTTGCGCCGCCAGGGCAGCAGCTCCCACGATTCCGGCAGTGTTGCGCAGCTGGGCGGGCACAATCGGGGTTTTAAGCTCCAGCAGTGGCAGGAACTTCGCGTGCTTCTTCGACACCCCACCGCCAACGACGAACAGGTCGGGGGTGAAGAGCATCTCCACATGCGAATAGTAGCGTTGCAACCGCTTGGCCCACTGTTTGAAAGACCAATCGTTCTTGGTTTTCTGCGCCGAGGACGCCCTCGACTCTGCGTCCTTGCCGTCAATCTCCAAGTGTCCCAGCTCAGTGTTCGGCAGCAGTTTGCCGTCGAACACAATGGCGGACCCGATGCCGGTGCCTAAAGTCGTGACGATGACTACCCCGGGGACGTCCTTGGCGGCGCCGTACATGGCTTCAGCAAAGCCGGCAGCGTCAGCGTCGTTGACGGCGTGCACCTTGCGGCCCAGTTTGTCCCACATTAGTTCTGCCACGTTCACTCCCGTCCACGACTGGTCGAGGTTAGCGATGAAGAGTACTACGTCGTGGGAAACAGGGGCAGGGAAGGTGATGCCAACCGGCATGTCTTGTGGCAGGTTGAACTGGTCCATCAGTTCTTTGCAGGTCTGCGCCACGGCGTCGGGAGTAGCGGGCTGAGGGGTGGGGATGCGGACTCGTTCCGTGGCAAACAATCCCGTGTCCAGATCAACGATCGCGCCCTTAATGCCGGACCCGCCGATGTCAATACCGAAGGCCTGGTTAGAGCCGGCACCTTCCAGCAGGGGCATGCCGGGGGCTTGTGCCTGTAAGGAGTTGGGGACTTCGGGGGTGGCTGCTTGGTCCGCCATGGTTACCTCTTTGCGTATGTGCGCTGGGCGCGAGTGGTCGTGGACTGTTCGTATAAAAGCCTACCTTTACCACGCCTTCTGGTTGAGGTGAATCCCTGCGTGAAAATTTTTGGAGGACGTGTGCCGGTGGCTGGTGGGGGAGGGCAGGGCAGTGATATGTCGAAATTAGGGGGTCAATTTCGACACGTCGGGCTGATATGTCGAAAAATGCGACATGTTTGCGATACGTCTGGGGGTGGTTCGAGCGCTCGCCGCGGGCGAGAGTTGCTCACCCGCGCCACGCAGCCAACTTACGGAAGGGTGAGGATCTCCGCCCCGTCCTCGGTGACCACAATGGTGTGTTCAAACTGGGCAGTACGGGAACGGTCAGCGGTCACCACCGTCCAGTTATCTTCCCACTGCTCCCACTTCACTGTCCCCAGCGTCAGCATCGGTTCAATGGTGAACACCATGCCTTCTTCCATCACCTGGGTGGCGCGCTGTGAATCGTAGTGGGGGATGATTAGTCCCGAGTGGAAAGCCTCGCCCACGCCATGCCCGGTGTAGTCGCGCACCACGCCGTAGTTGAAACGCTTCGCGTAGCGTTCAATCACTCGACCGATAACGTTGATCTCTCGCCCCGGAGCCACCGCTTTTATGCCGCGCATCATGGCTTCCTTGGTGCGCTCACACAGCAGGCGGGACTCCTCATCCACGTCTCCAACGTAGAACATGGCGCAGGTATCGCCGTGCACCCCATCGAAGTACGCAGTCACGTCAATGTTGAGGATATCCCCATCTTTGAGTTCGCGGTTATCGGGAATCCCGTGGCAAATCACCTCATTAACCGAAGTGCAAATCGTTTTGGGGAACCCCATGTAGTCCAAGCAGGAAGGGTAAGCATCGTGGCTAATGATGTAGTCGTGCGCAATCGCATCCAACTCATCAGTAGTTACCCCCGGAGCCACCGCCGCTCCCGCGGCTTGCAGTGCCCCTGCCGCGATCTTCCCGGCGCGGCGGATCATCTCCACTGTTTCAGGGGACTTCACATCCGAAGCTGTTACCACTTCGGGCCCGTCGTGGAATAGGTATTCGGGGCGTTCAATATGGGACGGAACCGCGCGTTTGGGGGAGATCACCCCAGGAGTAGCGGTACCCAGGGGAGCGCGCAAGGCAAGTTCGGAAGGTTTCATTATTTACGCTTTCCAGCTAGTAGAAGTGCAAAAGTATCTGCTGCCCACCATACCGCTACCCGCGGTGGGAAGGTAGTGGCGAACAGTCGAGTGGGCAGTCCCAGCGCCCCGCGCCGCGCACCGTCATCTTCTAACGCTCGTGGTAGTTCTCCAACGCGGGGAAGGACCCGTCACGTACCGCGTCGCAATACTCACTGGCAGCCTCTTGTAGAGCCTGCCCCAGTTCAGCGAAGCGACGCACGAAACGCGGGGTCCACTCCGTCATGCCCGCCATATCCGACCACACCAGCACCTGCCCGGAAGTATCCGGCCCCGCGCCAATGCCAATGGTGGGGATAGTTAGCTGTTCGGTGACTTCGCGCGCCACGTCTGCCGGCACCATTTCCAACACCAGCAGTGAGGCCCCTGCCCCCTGCAATGCCAGGGCGTCTGCAAGTAGGCGCTCGCGGCCCTCGCCGCGCCCCTGCATGCGTGGCCCACCCAGGGAGTTTTCTGACTGCGGGGTGAAACCCAGGTGCGCACACACCGGTATCCCCGAAGAAGTCAGCAACCGCACCGCTTCCAAACGCGGCCCCGCGCCTTCTAGCTTCACCATATTTGCGCCAGCTTTCATCAGCTGCGCGACTGAGTCGAAAGCCTTCGCCGGGCTGGACTCGTAACTGCCAAACGGCAGGTCAGCCACCACCAGGGGGCGTTTGGCTACCGATGCCACCGCGGCAGTGGCGCGAACCATGTCCGCCAAGGAAACCGGCAGAGTTGAGCCAAACCCGAGCATGACATTGCCGTAGGAGTCACCCACCAGCAAAATATCCACCCCGGCTTTATCTAAGATCGCGGCGGTGAGGGCATCATAGGCGGTGAGCATGGTTAGTTTGCGGCCAGCGGCCTTCGACTGCGCCAGGTGCTGCACGCGCCAAGTTTTAGGTTCTTTGAAGTCCCCAGCGGAGGAAACAGCGGAAGAATCGTTCATAATCCCCAAATTTAGGCGCCCGCCGTCGCCTTGTCACCTCACCCGCGGCCACTATCCGGGCCGATTCCCGCCTAAGGCCCCTCGCGCGTTAAGGTGGAGGGCGGAAATACCACGAGTTGAGGCCAAGAAAATATGAGTGAGCACCAAAGCGTCAACCCCCTGGATGCGGGGCAGATGGAAACCATCGTCAACGACGCCCTTGCCGCCATTGCGGCAGCCAAAGACCTAGACCAGTTCCGCGCCGCTAAACGCGACCACATGGGGGAAAACTCTCCCGTCGCCGCCGCTTCCAAAGCCATCGGCCAACTCCCCGGCAGTGACCGGGCGGCAGCCGGTAAAGCCCTGGGCGCGGCGCGCAAGCAAATCAGCGACGCCCTGGCAGCGCGCGAAACCGTCCTCGAAGAAGAAGAACAAACCCGCCGCCTGGCGGAAGAAACCGTGGACGTAACCGCTGCCTCCGCCCGCACCTACCCCGGTGCGCGCCACCCGCTGGGGAGCCTGATCGACGAAGTGGGTGACTTCTTCGCCGCCATGGGCTGGGACATCGCCGAAGGCCCCGAAGTGGAACACGAATGGTTCAACTTCGATGCGCTCAACTTCGACATCGACCACCCGGCGCGCCAGATGCAAGACACCTTCTACATCGACGGCACCACCGTGGGGGGAGACAACCCCGAGGACGCGCACCTCGTTATGCGCACCCACACCTCCCCGGTACAAGCCCACGTGATGCTCGGACAAAAACCCCCGATCTACGTGGCGTGCCCCGGTAAAGTTTTCCGCTCCGATGAGCTTGACGCCACCCACACTCCGGTGTTCCACCAGGTGGAGGGGCTAGCCATCGACAAGGGGCTGACCATGGGGCACCTCAAAGGCGTGCTTGACCACTTCGCGAAAGCCATGTTCGGTCCCGCCGCCCGCACCCGGCTGCGCCCGTCCTTCTTCCCCTTCACCGAACCCAGCGCCGAAATGGACCTGTGGTTCCCGCAGAAGAAAGGCGGCGCCGGCTGGATCGAATGGGGAGGTTGCGGCATGGTGAACCCCAACGTGCTGCGCGCCTGCGGCATCGACCCGGAAGAATACACCGGCTTCGCTTTCGGCATGGGACTGGAACGCACTCTCATGCTGCGCCACTCCATCGCCGACATGCACGACATCGTAGAAGGTGACCAGCGGTTCTCACTGCAGTTCACCGGACGTGGGAAGGGAAAGTGAACCATGCCTAACGTACCTATCTCCTGGCTGAAAGACCACGTTCAAGTACTGCCCGGAACCACCGCGCAGACCCTGGCAGCGGACCTGGTGAAAGTGGGGTTGGAAGAAGAAACCATCCACCCCGCTGCCGTCAAAGGCCCACTGGTGGTGGGGCGCGTGCTCACCCTGGTGAAAGAACCGCAAAAGAACGGCAAAACCATTAACTACTGCCGCGTCGACGTCGGCCCCTACAACGACGAACCCGGCAGCGGGAAAGAACCCTCCGACCTGCCTTCGCGCGGCATTATCTGCGGGGCGCATAACTTCCAAGAAGGCGACCTGGTGTGCGTAATCCTCCCCGGCGGGGAACTACCCGGCGGTTTCGAGATCAGCGCCCGTAAAACCTACGGTCACATCTCCGATGGCATGATTTGTTCCGAACGTGAACTCGGCCTGTCCGAAGAACACGACGGCATTATCGTGCTCACCGAAAACTACCCCGACCGCGAAATCCCCGCCGTCGGTGAAGACCTCATCGAGTTCCTCGGCCTGGGGCAAGAACTACTCGAAATCAACGTCACCCCCGACCGCGGGTACTGCTTCTCCATGCGTGGAGTCGCCCGCGAATACTCCCACTCCACGGGCGCTGCTTTCACCGACCCGGGACTGCCCACCGCCCTCGCCCACGCCCTGCCCGAAGAAAACGAGGCCGGATTCAAAGTGGAAGTCGAAGATGACCAACCCATCCGCGGGAAAGTCGGGTGCGACCGGTTCGTGACCCGCATTGTGCGTGGCATTAACCCTGCTGCTCCCACCCCGAAATGGATGGTGGAGAGGCTCGAAGCGATGGGGATGCGTTCGCTCTCGCTCGCGGTCGATGTCACCAACTACGTGATGCTCGACCTGGGGCAGCCCCTGCACGCCTACGACCTTTCCGCGGTGGCTGAACCCATTGTGGTGCGCCGCGCCCAGGAAGGGGAGAAGCTGCGCACCCTCGATGACGTGGAGCGTGACCTCCACCCCGAGGACCTGCTGATTACTGATTCTCCCAACGGGGAGCGCGCCAGCCGCATCCTGGGGATCGCCGGGCTAATGGGCGGGCAGTACTCCGAAGTGGAGGACACCACCACCGACGTGCTGATTGAAGCTGCGCACTTCGACTCGGTTTCCGTGGCCCGCTCCGCGCGGCGCCACCACCTGCCTTCCGAGGCGGGTAAACGTTTCGAACGTGGAGTTGACCCGCAGCTGCCCCCGGTGGCTGCCCAGCGCGTGGTGGATCTGCTGGTGGAATACGGCGGTGGCACTGCCGATGAGGCCGTGTTCGACCTCAATGAAGCGCCGGCTCCCGCCCCGATTGTGATGCGAGCCAGTGAGCCGCGTCGCCTCACCGGTGTGGATTACCCGCAAAGCCGGGTAGTGGAGTTGCTGGAAATGATTGGCTGCGCGGTGCAGGTAGGCGCTGATACTGACGAGGTCGTGGCGGGAAGCGCGAACGCAGACGAGGCCGGGAATGCCGACACTGTCCTCACCGTGATTCCCCCGACCTGGCGCCCGGACCTGACGAAACCGTGCGACCTGGTGGAGGAAATAGCCCGCCTAGATGGCTACGACGCGATTGAACCTGTACTGCCACAAGCCCCCGCGGGCACCGGGTTGCCAAGGCGACTAGCTGCCCGGCGAGCAGTGGCGGACGCCCTCGCCGCACGCGGATATGTCGAAGTTGGCTCCTACCCCTTCATTGGGGATGCTCACGACAAGTGCGCGCTACCGGCGGCGGACCCGCGCCGCCAAGCGGTGCGACTGCGTAACCCACTGGTAGAGGCCCAACCCTACCTGCGTACCTCCATCATTGACACGCTGCTGGAAACCGCGGGGCGTAACGCGGCGCGCGGAGCCGAATCGGTGCGAGTATTCGAACTGGGCATGGTGACTTTACCTCAGGGCGTTAAACCTGCCGACATTCCTACCGCTGAGCAGCGCCCGCACCCGCGTGAAATCGGGTTCCTGCACCGCGGCACCCCCAAGCAGCCCTGGCACCTGGGACTGGTCGCCGGTGGGCGAGCCACCCCGCTGGGCGTGACAGCTTCGCCGCGCGACTTCGATTGGGCTGACGCCCTGGAAGCCGCCCAGCAAGTGGCACGCACCCTGGGAGCAGAACTAACCGTGAAGACCCTGGCTGAGCACGTGGGGCCGGCGCAAGCCGAAGGGGAGAACCCCTGCGCCCCCTGGCACCCGGGACGCGCGGGCGCCCTGCTGGTGCGCAAGGGTAAGAAACTAGTTGAAGTTGGGCGCGCCGGGGAACTACACCCGCAGGTAGTGGCCGCATTCGGCCTGCCTGCCCGCAGCGCGGCACTGGAACTGGACCTGGACGCGCTCAGCCAGGCAGTGGCAGCGGAACCGGAACAAGTACGGGCGGTTTCGACCTACCCGGTGGTGAAAGAAGACATCGCCGTGGAACTGGATGCTTCCATTCCCGCCGGTGACGTGCAGGCCACCATCCGACAAGCCGGGGGAGAGATCCTCGAGGACGTGGCGCTGTTTGACGAATACAGCGGCGCACAGATCGGCGAAGGGAAGCGTTCGTTGGCGTTCGCCTTGCGTATGCGGGCCTCTGACCACACCTTAACTTCGAAGGAAAGCGCCGCCGTGCGGCAAGCGATTGTGCGGGCCTTGGAGGAAACCTACGGCGCGAAACTGCGAAGCTGAGGCGTATTTTTCCCCGTAACCATAGGCTAAAACCCCCACCCTGGGACTTTTCGGGTGGGGGTTTAGCAGTTAAGTAAGGCAAACTAAAGCCATGAACATTTTGGTGGTTTGGGCCTCGCGCCACGGGGCCACGCAGGAAGTAGCCGACACCGTAGCTGAAGAACTAACAGCGGCCGGACACGCCGTGACTATCCGGCCCGCCACCGACGCGCCCTCTCCCCATGTCTACGACGCCGTGATCCTAGGGTCGGCCGTTTACATGGCGCAGTGGGAAGACTCCATGCGCCGCTACATCACCAGCCACCACGACGCTTTACTCGACCGCGCACTATGGGCGTTCTCCGTGGGACTGTCAGGAATGCCAGGCGGCGGCATTCAAGACCCGGTGCGTGTGGGCCCGGTGCTGCTAAAGATTCAGCCGCGCGAACACAAGACTTTCGCCGGGCGATTGAAGCCGCGTGAGCTTTCCTTGCGTGAGCGCTCCATCGCGCGTCTAGGCGGGGCAGTAGAAGGTGACTTTCGCGACTGGCAGGAAATCCGCCAATGGGCGAAGAACGTGGCGAGTGAGTGCTCAAGGCTCAAAGCCGGGGACGAGGACTAGGCGAAGACCTGCGCGCTGGGCATAGCCTGGTGGGCTGGTGGGGCTTAGATTCAGCATGTAACACGCCACATTTTAGGATAACTATTAATGGACCTGTATAGTTATTCATATGACTTTTAGTGCTGCTATTATCGGAGCCTCCGGATCTGCAGGGGGCGAAATTGCCCGCTACCTCGCCGCCCACCCCCAGGTGGAAATCACCCAGGTATGCGCGCACTCCCAAGCAGGAAGCAAACTACGCGAACTACACCCGCACCTACCTGCCGAACTCGACCACGTCCTCGCCCCCATCGACCCGGCAGTAGTAGCCGACACCGACGTCATATTCGTTGCCCTGCCGCACGGTAAATCCGGGGAACTAACCAACCAGCTGCAACAACTCGGCTCCAATGCGCTAGTCATCGACGTTGGCGCTGACCACCGTCTAACCGACCCTAAAGCGTGGGAAAAGTACTACGGCGGCACCCACCCGGGAGCGTGGGTCTACGGCATGCCCGAGCTCATCCACCGCGAAGAAAGCCAGGCCCTGATCGAAGCCGGCGGCAGCGCGAGAGCCGAACTGAGCCGGCAGGAACTGCGCCAAGCCCGCACCATCGCCGTGCCCGGCTGCAACGTCACCGCCGCCACCTTGGCGATCCAACCGGCAATCGCCGCCGCCGCAGTCGACGCCAGCAAAATCACCGTCACCGCCGCAGTGGGATACTCCGGCGCCGGTAAATCCGTCCAGCCGCGACTAATGGCGATCCAAGCCCTGTCCAACCTGGTGCCGTACTCCGCTACCGGCAAGCACCGGCACATCCCAGAGATCGTGCAGAACCTGAAAGTCGCTGGCGCAGGGGAAACCAACGTCAGCTTCACCCCCATCCTCACCCCCACCTCGCGCGGGATCTTGGCAGTAGTAAACGCCCCCTTAAACGCGGCGGATAAGGATCTTGAAGCTATCTACCACGCCTGCTACCAAAATGAACCCCTCATCGAGGTAACGGATCAGCTGCCCCAAACCCAGCCGGTGCTGGGTAGCGCTCGCGCCCAAGTGTGGGTCGGCACCGACCCGCAGGCGCAAATGGTCACCGCCATCTGCGCGATCGACAACCTCGGTAAAGGCACCGCCGCGGCGGCCGTGCAGTCCATGAACCTGGCATTGGGGCTACCGGAGCTGGAAGGCATTAATCAGATAGGAGTCGCGCCGTGACCACCCAGTCAACCACCGCTGACAACAGTGCGGCTAAAGACGGCGCCGCCAACAGCGCCGGCGTATGCTACCCGGCGGGTTTCAAATCTTCGGGAATCGTGGCCGGACTTAAAGCCTCCGGGCGCCGGGACCTGGCGCTGGTAGTAAACGAAGGCGAGAACGTCTCCTCCGCCGTCGTCACCACCACTAACCGGGTGTTTGCGGCCCCGGTCAAGCACCTACGTCAACAACCTGGACGCCACCGCCTAACCCACGTCATCTTAAACAGTGGCAACGCCAACGCCGCCACCGGGGAAGCTGGCTACCAAGACGTACTCACCACGGCGCACGCCCTCGCGCAAAACACCGGGGCGAACCTCGACCAAGTCGCCGTGTGCTCCACCGGGGTTATCGGGCAAAAACTCGACGTTGACACCCTGGTGGACGCCATCCCTGAGCTTGCCTCTAAACTGCAAGACAGCAGTGGGGTGGAGGCAGCGGAAGCTATCTGCACCACTGATACCCGCATTAAGATCCACCAGCAGCAGTACTTCGGGCGAAGCGGGGAAACTGAGGGCCAGTGGCGAGTTGGCGGCATGGTTAAAGGCGCCGGAATGATAGCTCCTGCCATGGCCACCATGTTGGCGATCGTCACCACCGACGCTGCCGTTAGCCCCGCCCAAGCTCAACGCAGCTTGGAAAAAGCCGTGGCGCGGACTTTTAACCGCACCGACACCGACGGGTGCATGTCCACCAACGACACTGTCATCCTCATGTGTTCGGGGCGAAGCGCAATCACCCCCAGCGCCGCGGACTTTGACGCCGCCGTGGAAGCTGCCTGCGCTGACCTGGCGGGGCAAATCCTAGAAGACGCCGAAGGCGCCCACCACAGCGTCAGCATCGAAGTGCGCGGGGCACACAGCGAAGCCGCGGCGGAGATAGTGGGCAGGGCGGTTGTCCGCTCGGCGCTATTTAAAACCGCGATCTACGGCGGTGACCCGAACTGGGGGAGGATACTTTCCCAAGTCGGCACCGTACCCACCAGTGAAGCCACCTTCGAGGCCGACCAAATCGAAATCGCCATTAACGGCACCACCTTGTGCCGCGGGGGAGCGATGATCACCCCCACCCCGGAAGTGGAACTACCCGGCCCCCTGGCGCCCGGACACAGCGGGGAACTACCGCACGTGCACGTCCTCGTGAACCTAAACGCCGGCCCCCACCACGCCACCATTTACACCACGGACCTGACCAATGACTACGTCGCCATAAACAGTGAGTACACCACATGAGTAAGTTAAGTGCTATTGACAAAGCCCAAATCCTACTAGAAACCGTGCCCTGGCTGCGGCAGTACTCAGGGAAACGGGTAGTCATCAAATACGGCGGCAACGCCATGGTTGATGAAGACCTCAAACGCGCTTTCGCCCAGGACATCTTGTTCCTCCACGCCTGGGGCGTCCACCCCATCGTGGTGCACGGAGGCGGGCCGCAAATCAACGAAATGCTCCGCCGCGTGAGCTTGACGGCACCCTTTTCAAACGGGCTTCGCGTCACCACCCCAGAAGTGATGGAAATCGTGCGGATGGTGCTGCAAGGCAAAGTCCAGCGCGAAATCGTGTCTTTACTGAACGCGGACTCGGTGGCGGCAGTGGGGTTGTCGGGCGAGGACGCGCGGCTACTAACCGCTCGTCGGCGCACCAAGGACGCAACTGGGAAAATCATCGACATCGGTCAGGTCGGGGACGTGGTGGAAGTAAACGCCGCCCCCATTGACGACTTGATCTCCACCGGGAGGATCCCCGTTATCTCCACCGTCGCGGTCGATGTGGACTCCCCCTCAGACGTACTTAACGTAAACGCTGACTCCGCGGCTGCCGCTATCGCGGTGGCAGCTAACGCCGCGAAACTAATAATGCTCACCGACGTGGCCGGGGTTTACCGTAACTACCCCGACCCCGATAGCCTCATCCAGCGCATGGGGCCGCAAGACGTGCGCGAACTACTACCCACCGTGGATTCTGGGATGATTCCGAAACTGCAAGGGGCCTTGGACGCCATTGAAGCAGGGGTTCCGCGCATCCACATTATTGACGGGCGCCAGCCCCACTCCATGCTGCTGGAGATCTTCACCGACGAAGGCGCCGGAACCATGATTTACGGCGATGAAGACACCACGTTGAAGCGGAGGACTCAATGAGCGACACCACCAGCCCCACTTTGGAAAGCTACCGCGCCACCATGATTCCGGTGTTCGGAGTCCCCGCCCTAACTGTGGTGCGCGGTGAAGGCAGCTACGTGTGGGACGAGGACGGCAACCGCTACCTCGACCTGCTTGGCGGGATCGCGGTGAACGTCCTTGGGCATGCGCACCCGGCTGTGGCTGCAGCGGTGAGTGCGCAGGTAAAGGAACTGATCCACGTCTCTAACTTCTTCGCTACGACTCCGGCGGTGCAACTAGCCGCCGAGCTCACCGAGATCGTTGCCGGGCCGGGCAGTGACCCCACGCAGGTGCGAGTGTTCTTGGCGAACTCAGGTACTGAAGCGAACGAAGCCGCTTTGAAGATCGTTAAAGCCTGGGGAAAGAGCCACGGGAAGAAACGTGTCCTTGCGCTCAAGCAAGGATTCCACGGCCGCAGTTTGGGAGCGTTGTCGGTGACTTCTAAAGCCGCCTACCGCGACCCGTTCGCCCCGCTACTGCCCGACGTGGAGTGGATCGACCCGCACCAGCCCGGGGTTTTAGACACCATTGACGAAAACGTTGCCGGGCTGATTGTCGAACCCATACAAGGCGAAGCCGGGGTGCGGGAGCTACCCGGTGACTTCCTGCAGGCCGCGCGCACAAAAACTGCCGCGGTGGGGGCGCTGTTGGTAGTGGACGAAGTCCAAACCGGGATGGGACGCACCGGGAAGTGGATGGGCCACCACCACGCTGAAATCACCCCGGATGTGGTGACTTTAGCTAAAGGCCTGGGCGGGGGGATGCCCATTGGGGCGACCTTGACCCTCACCGAAGCCGCGGGGAGCGTACTCACCGCGGGGATGCACGGATCCACGTTCGGGGCGAACCCGGTTTGTGCGGCTGCGGCTCGCGCCGTGATCGCCACCTTGGAAGAAGAGCAGCTACTTGCCCACGCCCAGCAGTTGGGGGACTCGTGGAGGAAGGAACTGCGCGAAGTAGACCCCGGCGCGGTAGTGGAAGTGCGAGGACGAGGCCTACTTATCGGGATCGACTTGGCTCATCCGGTCGTCACCCAAGCCGTGCAGGTGGCGCGCCAGATGGGGTTCATCATTAACGCCACCGGGCCGCAGACACTGCGGTTGGCGCCGGCGTTAAATATCAGCCGTGAACAGGCGCGCTCCTTCACCCAGGCCCTGCCCCAGATCTTGGCGCAAGCAAAGGGGATGGCATGAGCGAAAACGAACAAAGCCGCCTACCAGCGTCGAAGTCGGGGCGCCACGGCGCCATTGAGACGATCCTTGCCACGCAGGCGATATCGTCTCAAACTGAACTGCAAGCAGCCTTGGAAAAACGGGGGATATACGCCGCCCAAGCGACGCTGTCTCGCGACCTACTGGAGCTGCGGGCCACTAAGGTGCGCGACAGTCAAGGGCGGCGAGTGTACGCCCTGGGAGCGGGCAACACGTCCTCGCCCTGGAGTGAGGAAGGTCCCGACGATAAGTTGCAGCGGTGGGCGCAAGACCTGCTGGTGGGGGCTGCCACCAGTGACCAACTGGTGATTTTACGGACCCCGGCGGGAGCGGCGAACCTACTGGGTTCAGCTATTGACGCGGTACGTAGCGAGCAGGTGCTGGGAACGGTGGCGGGCGATGACACCATTATGGTGGTGTGCGCCTCCGTGGAAGCGGCCAGTGACTTTTGTGAACAGATGCTAGCTGCCGCCGAGGGCGTGCGCCCCGATGAGGCGGCTGGCGAAAAACATAGCGACAAACAGTAAAACCGGAAAACAGGAGAAAAAATGGCGAAGAAAGACCGCATCGTGCTGGCGTACTCCGGGGGGCTTGACACCTCCGTGGCGATCGGCTGGATCGGGGAACAAACCGGCGCGGAAGTGATCGCCGTGGCAGTTGACGTGGGGCAGGGTGGGGAAGACCTTGAAGTCATTCGCCAACGCGCCTTGGACTGCGGGGCGGTGGAAGCCTACGTGGCGGATGCGCGCGATGAGTTCGCTAACGAGTACTGCGTGCCCGCGCTTAAAGCCAACGGGCTGTACCAAAATGCCTACCCGCTGGTTTCTGCTCTGTCCCGCCCCCTGATTGCCAAGCACTTGGTGCGCGCTGCCCGCCAGTTCGGAGCCACCACCATGGCGCACGGCTGCACCGGTAAGGGCAATGACCAAGTCCGTTTCGAAGTGTCTTTCACCTCTATGGCACCGGACTTAACGTGTATCGCACCGGTGCGTGACCTGGCGCTGACTCGTGACGTTGCCATTGATTACGCCAATAAGCACAAGCTCCCGATTGAAACCACTAAGAACAACCCGTTCTCCATTGACCAGAACGTGTGGGGACGGGCCATTGAAACCGGGTTCTTAGAGGACTTGTGGAACGCTCCCACCAAGGACGTGTACTCCTACACTGACGACCCCACCTACCCGCCACTGCCCGATGAGGTGACCATCACCTTCGACCAGGGGGTTCCGGTAGCGGTGGACGGACGTAAACTTTCCGTGCTGGAGATCATCCAGGAACTCAACCAACGCGCCGGCGCTCAAGGTATCGGGCGTATCGACATGGTGGAAGACCGTTTAGTTGGCATTAAGTCACGCGAAATCTACGAAGCTCCCGGCGCCATGACGCTGATCGCGGCGCATAAGGAACTAGAAAACGTCACCTTGGAACGTGAACAGGCCCGCTTCAAGCACCGGGTGGATACGCGCTGGGCGGAACTGGTTTACGACGCCCAGTGGTTCTCCCCCTTGAAGAACTCCCTGGATGCTTTCATCGAAGACACCCAGCGTTATGTTTCAGGTGACATCCGCATGACCCTGCACGGCGGGCGCGCCACCGTGACGGGACGGAAGTCGGACACCTCCCTGTACGACTTCAACCTGGCGACCTACGAAACCGGTGACACCTTCGACCAGTCGCACTCGCGTGGGTTCATTGAAATCTACGGCCTAACTGCGAAGCTTGCAGCCGCCCGCGACGTGCGTTTCGGCAACGGCGTGGACTTCGGGGTGGGGGATCTGTAGAACATGAGTGAAGAATCCCTCAGCCTGTGGGGAGGCCGCTTCACCGGCGGCCCCGCCAAAGCCCTGGACGCGCTTTCGGTATCAACCCACTTCGACTGGCGCCTCGCTCGCGTAGACATCGCCGGCTCACGCGCCCACGCCCGCGAATTGGCGCGCGTGGGGTTACTGTCCGATAGTGAACTGGCCGACATGTTGGCGGCGTTAGAACAGTTGGACGCCGACGTGCAAAGCGGCGCTTTCACTCCTTCACCTGCCGACGAGGACGTACACACCGCCCTCGAACGCGGCTTACTGGAACGCGCAGGCAGTGAACTGGGTGGGAAACTGCGGGCGGGGCGGTCACGCAACGACCAGATCGCCACCTTGATTCGCATGTATTTACGCGATGAATCCAAACGCCTAACCGGGCTTGTTCTGGACCTGGTGGAGGCACTGTTGGCGCAGGCCACCGAAGTGGGGGAGGCAATCATGCCTGGGCGCACTCACATGCAGCACGCCCAGCCGGTACTGGTCGCCCACCACCTGTTGGCACACGTGTGGCCGCTGCTGCGGGATTTAGAACGATTGCGCGACTGGGATCGCCGGGCTGCCCGCTCCCCCTACGGGGCGGGTGCGTTAGCTGGTAACACCTTGGGGATGGATCCGGCGCGCATCGCGGCGGAACTGGGATTTGACGGCCCGTGTGAGAACTCCATTGACGCCACTTCCGCCCGTGACGTGGCAGCGGAGTTCGCCTTCATCGCCGCCATGATCGGTATTAACCTGTCGCGCCTGAGTGAAGAAATCATTATCTGGAACACGGTGGAGTTCGGCTACGTCACTTTGGATGATGCTTACTCCACGGGGTCTTCGATTATGCCGCAGAAGAAGAACCCTGATATCGCGGAACTGGCGCGCGGCAAGGCCGGGCGCATGCTTGGCGACCTGCAGGCTTTGCTGGCGGTGCTCAAGGGTCTGCCCCTGGCTTACGACCGCGACCTGCAAGAGGACAAGGAACCGGTTTTTGACCAAATCGAAACTTTGGAAGTCCTGCTACCAGCGATGACCGGGATGGTTGCAACCATGACGCTTCACACCGAGCGCATGGAGCAGTTAGCTCCCCGCGGGTTTTCCCTGGCTACAGATATCGCCGAGTGGCTAGTCAAACAGAAGATGCCCTTCCGCACCGCCCATGAAGTTGCCGGTAAGTGCGTGGCTTTGGCTGATAGCTCGGGGCGCGAACTGTGGGAACTGACGGATGCGGAGTTCGCTCAGATTGACCCGCTTCTGACCCCCGAGGTGCGTTCGGTACTGTCGGCGCAAGGATCGGTGCGGGCTCGTTCCGGCGTGGGAGGGACCGCCCCGGTGCGGGTTGCCGAGCAACTGGAGGCGGCGCGCGCAGCGGTGGCGCAGATGCGCGAGGACGTCTAGCCGGTAGGCGTGAAAACTTACGAGGCCGCGGCAGGAAAAATAAATCCTGCCGCGGCCCTTTTGGCTCAGCGGGTAGGGTAGCGCGGGTCGGCGGCGGACGTTGCCTGATACGTAGGCGGCAGGAGCCAGCGGAATCGGACAGGCACTTTCACCCGCCCGCGCCCTTGCCCTTGCCCCGTCTACGGGCGCGGTGATGCCGGTCGGTGGCGTGCCGTCAGCCGCCCGCGCCTTCGCGTTCCCTTTCGCCCCCGCCTAGAGAAGGCGGGAAGTTAGTCTTCGCGCGCGACCTCGGTACGCGAAATCATGGCTTCGAGGGAAGGTAAGTTGAACTTGAAGCCGGCTGACTCCAAACGAGTGGGCAGGACGCGCTGGGAAGTAAGCACCACTTGCGCCATATCGCCCATACCGATACGAGCCATGGCAGCTGGCACTCGCGGCGCCGGCTTGTGTCCGGCAGCTGCCGCGATCTGCGCCATTACTTCCCGGTGGCGGTGAGGTTGCGGGCCCACCAGGTTGATTGGTCCGCACAGTTTGTTATCGATAATGAAACGCACTGCGCGCACGTGGTCTTCTAACGCGATCGGAGGCATCCACTGCTCGCCGCTACCGACCGACCCCAGGGCGCCGAGTTTGGCTAGGGGCGCTAAAGCGGAGATGAAGCCACCGTCCCCGATGACGATTCCGGTTCGCAGCTGGGTGGTGCATTCCACCGGTGCTTGGCGGGCGCGTTCTTCCCAGGTGCGGCACAAACCAGCGAGGAAGTCATTTGCGCCTCGGCTGTCTTCGGTGAGGATCTCTTCCCCGCGGTCCCCGTAATACCCCACGGCGGAGGCGGTAACTAGCTGCGCCGGGCGCTGATCCTGCGGTAGCTGCTTGAGGGCTTTAACAATGGTTTCCACCGGGCCGATGCGGGAAGAGACCAGTTCTTTCTTGTAACTGCGCGTCCACGGCCACCGCACTAAAGGCGCACCTGAAAAGCACACGATCGCGTCAGCCTCAGCCAGCACCTGCGGGTCTAGTTCGCCGGCTGCCGGATCCCACTGCACTTCGCCTTCCGTCTGGGGAGTGCTGCGCACCAGTTTCACAACCTGCCAGCCACTTTGCTGCAAAGACTTCGCCAATGCGCCCCCGAGCATCCCCGAGGCCCCAGCCATAACGACTTTGTTATTTTCACTCATACTTCATTTGTAGTGCACCGACGTAGAAACCGCGCGCCGAATCACCGCCCCGCCTACCCTCCGCAGTCTTTCCCACCGGGAACCGAACCACCTGCACCCAAACCCGCCCCACGCCCTCGCCCCGCCGGGTGAGGAACTTAGACGAATAAGTCCAGATACTAAGCGAACTTCCCATTTACCCCGGTGATGAGTGAAAATGAGTGGCGGGCCAGTCAATAGCCGCGGCGGATTATCCCACCCGCTCAGACGCGCGGCCGGCCCACGGGTGGTTTCGTTTGAGGAGGAAAGTAGTCGTGACCGACCTTATTGATGAACTGCAGTGGCGCGGACTGATTCGCCAACACACCGACCTGGATGCGTTGCGAGAAGTCCTAAACTCCGGGCCAGTGACGTTCTATTGTGGTTTCGACCCCACGGCCGCATCCCTCCACCACGGGCACCTGGTGCAGCTGATTCTAATGCGCCATCTACAAAACGCCGGACACCGCCCCCTGGCTCTGGTTGGAGGCGCCACCGGCCTGATTGGGGACCCGCGCATGTCGGGCGAGCGCACTTTGCAACCCAAAGAAGTAGTGACCCAGTGGGTGGAGAACCTGCGCAAGCAGATCTCCCAGTTCCTCAGCTTCGAAGGCGATAACGCTGCGGTAATGGTCAACAACCTGGACTGGACGCAGGACATCTCCGCCATCGAACTGCTGCGCGACCTGGGTAAGCACTTCCGCATGGGCACCATGCTGTCCAAAGACGCGGTGGCGCGCCGGTTGAGCTCGAAGGAAGGTATTTCCTACACCGAGTTCTCCTACCAAGTGCTGCAAGCCAACGACTTCCTACAGCTCTACCGCCAGTACGGCTGCGTACTAGAAACCGGCGGCGATGACCAGTGGGGCAACCTAGTTGGCGGCATGGACCTAATCCACAAGGTGGAGGGCGCCGACGTTCACGTAATGACTACGCCGCTAATCACGAAGGCCGACGGCACCAAGTTCGGCAAATCCGAAGGCGGCGCTATCTGGCTGTCCCCGGAGCTAATGACGCCCTACGCGTTCTACCAGTTCTGGTTAAACGTCGATGACGCGGACGTGGTGCGGTTCTTGAAGGTATTTACCTTCTTGCCGCGGGAAGAAATCGAGTCCCTCGCCGAGCAGGTGGAATCCGAACCGTTCCGCCGGGCAGCGCAGCGCGCGTTGGCGCGGGAGGTAACTGCGTTGGTCCATGGTGAGGACGCGGTGGAGCGAGTGATCGCGGCTTCGCAGGCACTGTGGGGTAGTGGCGATATGCGCGCGATTGATGCGGCGACGTTGGCGTCAGCGACTGCGCACTTGCCGCGCGGAGAAGTGACGCTGGGTGAGTCCACCATTGTGGATGCCCTGGTTGCTACCGGTTTGGAGCGTGGCCGGACGGCGGCGCGTCGCACCGTGGCTTCCGGTGGTGCCTACCTCAATAACGTGAAGGTGGAGGACGAGGACGCTCCTCTTACTTCCGAGGACGTGTTGGCCGATGGGTCGATCCTGATCCGGAAGGGGCGTCGTAACCTAGCTGTGGTTCGTCCCGTAGAAACCGCGTAAAAGCGGGAGTTTCTTCCCGTTTCGCAAGGCGCTTTCGCAAGCGTGGGGCAGGTCACGCCGTACTGGCTTGACCTGCCCTGTTGTTTGTCGATAAAGTTTCATTTCGTTGCGCTTCAAACGAAAGAGCGAGGCGCGCAGCTCAACGGCTAAGGCGGTTGGAAAGTTGAATAAAATATCAACTTGACAAGGAAAACTGACCTGGTATAGTTGGGAATCCGGCTGGGGCTGAGAGTGAGCGAGTAAACGCCACTTCGGACTACCGGGAACATCACTTCACGAAGACGCAGAGCTAACTGCCCTGGGGATCCGTGTGTGTGGGTGTTGTTTGTGAACTCGATAGTGTGTTTGTTTTTGTTTGTTTTG
>JAUNVG010000010.1 GCA_030537735.1 Actinomycetaceae bacterium | reverse complement strand
GTTTCCCTGGGTTACGTTTCCCTGGGTTCGCGGGTTCGTGGGTGCGCGGGCTTGTTTTGTTTTCTGACTTTGTACGCCTGGCAGGCGTACAAACTAAAGAATTAATATCGGGAGGCCCGCTGTCGCCGGCGCCTTCGAGAGGCCCGCCTCTATTCGTTTCCTGGGGACAGGTCCATAGCCAACCAAAACCAGAAGAACCACTATTGAAGGATGGTGCCTGTGGCTAGCCAGTGCGATAAAGCGCGGCAGGTTGCATTTAACGCCGCCGACTGGGTGCGGTACACCGCGAGAGCTGCAGGATACGCCTGAGGTTCACGCTCGCGGTACCACTGTGCCAACAGATCTTCATTCACCTCCGGGTGGAACTGTACTGAAAGCACGTTACCGACGGTCATCACCTGCGGGTAGCGGTTAGAACGCGCCCACACCAGCCCAGCTGCCGGGATTTGCGCAACCGCGTCGGCGTGATCGGAAAACACCACGCTCGGACGCCCCAGAATTGCCGCGGCATCCAATCCCGCTCCCAACCCCTGACTGGCGGCGCCAGTGGGGGTTGAAGGTGCACCTGAAGAGACGCGGGTGGTCGTTTCGGCAGTGGCAGGATACGAACCAGCGTCCCGTGCGCCAGTGGCAGGGAGCGAATCAGCGTCCGACGCGGCAGTGGCAGGGAGCGAATCAGCGTCCGGTGCGCCAGTGGCAACATTCGCGGCTGGATCCCACCCGATTGCGGTCAGGCCACGTTCCTCACCCAAAGAGGCTCCAACCTCGACCTTCCCACCGGTGGCGACCGCCAGCAGTTGATGGCCAAGGCAAATCCCCAAAGTGGGGGAGGGGACGCAAACTCGCCGCGCTAACAGGTCACGTACCTGCGGAAGCCAAGGGGCGTCCTCGTCGGCATAGGCATTCATATTCCCGCCCAGCACCACCAGGGAATCCGAATCGGGGATCGTCGCCAAGGTTTCGGGACCCTCCCACGCGCGGTGCACGCGCACCCGCGCTCCAAGTTGGGCAAGATCAACGGCGAGTTGACCCGGACCGATGTGCGATTGGTGCTGAATGAAATGGACTGCGTGCATGAACCTCATTTAACCACTTACCCTAGAAGGGGAGGACAAATGACTACACGCATACCCCTTTCGGTGCTGGACCTGGCGCCGATGTCACAAGGAATGACGCGCCGCGCCGCGCTCGACCACAGTTTGCAACTGGCGCAACTGGCGGAGGAACTGGGATACCACCGCTATTGGATGGCTGAACACCACGGTTCACGCACCTTCATGTCTTCGGCGACCGCCCTGCTGTTGGGGCGCGCCGCTGAACACACGTCGTCGATCCGGCTAGGTGCGGGTGGGGTGATGTTGCCAAACCACGCGCCGCTGATGGTGGCGGAGTATTACGGTACGCTCGCCACGATTTACGGTGACCGTTTCGACTTGGGGTTGGGGCGCGCGCCCGGGACCGACCCGATTACCGCTAGCGCGCTGCGTCGCGGTAGTGCGCAGGTGGTGGATTTCGCCGAGGACGTGGCCTCCCTTTCGCAGTTCCTGTCCCCCGCGCCGGTGGAAGAGTCACAAGAAAGTGTGCGTGGCGCTGAGCTGGCGGCACTGGGGTTGGATCCGAACCCGAAAGATGGGCGAGCCTGGGTGCGGGCCATTCCGGGGGAAGGCACGCAAGTGCCACTGTGGATGCTGGCGTCTTCATTAGCGGGAGCGCAGGTGGCGGCAGCGTTAGGTTTGCCGCTGAGTTTTGCCTCGCATTTCGCTCCACAGTTGCTGGGGCCGGCGGTGTCGACCTATCGTGAACAGTTCCGCGCCAATGCTCCTACTGCGCAAGTTGCGCAGCCGGTGGTGATGGCCGGGGTGAATGTGCTGGTGGCTGATAGTCAAAGTGAAGCGGAAGAACTCTTCACCAGTTACGAGCGGATGAAAGCGCGTATGCGCAGGGGGCGTTCGGGGCCGCTTACAGCGCCGGAGCCGGAACTCGCTCACCCGGTTAATGACCCGATGGAACCCACGGCAGTATTGGGAAATCAGGAAACAGTAGTTGACTATCTTGACAATTTTGTTGAGCGTTACGGGTTGGATGAGCTGATTGTAACCTCCTACGCTTTCGACCCGGCTGCCCGGCGACGCAGCTACGAGCTATTAGCCAAGCAGTGGAGCAAATGAGCCTGGATCCGAAGCAGGCTGAGCGGCCTACCCCGCCACTGGGTGGCCCTAAGAGCGCGCAGGCTGGTGAATCCGCGTTTGACTCTGGCGGTAGCGTGATAGTCCCGCGCGCACAAGCGGATATGCAACTGCGTGCCTATGGTGCAGTAGTGGCAATGGCTGCCGGTAGTGCTTTGGGTGCCCCGTGGTCGCTCGTGCGCGCCCCCGCTAGTGATGATCCCATTACTATGGCTGGGCGTCCCGGACTGCCAGCAAACAGCTGGAGTGAAGTTATGCACCCGGCGATTTGCCTGCTGGAGGCGTTCAATAGTGTTCGCCTAGATAAATCGGAAGACGGCTACCTGCAAGCCGTTCGAGAGGACTACGCCAGGCGCTTAGTGGCCTGGTATCGCACGCAACCGGCAGAGGTGAACTCGGGTCTGCAGTTGGTGTTAAATGATGTCACGAGCCCTGATGCTTACCTGGTGAAGTTTGACCCCTCGCAGTCGCATGGGTCGGCAGCGGGGCGCGCGGGAGGTGGCGCGGGAGGTGGCACTGGTGGTGTCGTGGGGGCCGGTGCTGAGGAGTCCGCCGCGGCGCAAGATCCGGTTGGAGACAGTGACTCCACGCCAGTACAGACGCCGACACAGTCTTTTGAGTCAAAGTGGGCCGAGCGGCTGGAACAGGTGGCGCGAGCCAGGTTTGAGCGCACTCGCCTGGGATTTAGGTTCGCAGACAACCACACCTTGCCACTAGCAGTAGTGGTGGGGGTGGTGGCCCCTGCCGACCCGCACACAGCCGCTCAAATCGCGGAGTATATGTCAATTACGACAACTGCTCATCCGCTTTCTGTTGCGGCCACTAAATGGTTAGCTGCTTTCGTGAGCCTATGCGTAGCCGGAACCCTCAAAACCCCACCTGCAGCTCAAAGATCAACAGGTGACGAAACCAGATTCGCTGGGTCGCAATGGCGAGAAACCGCGAAAGCCGCTTTGGAAATAGTTGAGGCCGATGAGGAGACGCTGCACCAGCTCCGCGCTGCGATCGACTTAGGAGGCGAAGCCGGGGCCGGGATAAGCGCACCTTCTGCGGTCTCGCGTTTACTGGCAGCTTTGGAAACAGCCACTTGGGAAGTTTCAAGAAATACCCAACTGCAACCACTGTCGGTAGCAGTTGACAGCAGCGTGCGTGCCGGGGGCGACACGGAAACAGTGGCGGCACTGGTCGCTGGTGTTTGTGGAGCAGTCGTAGGTCAAAGGGGCATTCCCGCTCACTGGACTACCGACCTGCACGGGTGGCCGGGAATGAAAGTGGACTCCCTGCGCGACTTGGTTGCCGGGGCGATCTGACCGGCAGTGAAAACCCGGTCAAGCACACTGCTACCGACTCAAACGGATTCTCACTCGTCTAAGAATTCTTTGAAAACTGCCAAAGTGGCGGCGCTGAAGAGCACGAACCGGATTTCATCCAGACCCTGATTGCGTGCATCATCGGCCTCACGGCGCGCTGCTTCGATAAGGACGTGGGCGACCTCGTCAGTGTGCCAACCATATGCCCCGCCAGAAATAGCAGGGAAAGCCACCGAACGAGCACCAAGCTCACGCGCCACCGCACAAGATGAATGCACGCAGGCGGCAAGCATGTCGGGGTCGGTTTCACCTCGGTGTCGATTCGGGCCGACCGTGTGGATCACCCACTTCGCGGGCAGGTCGAAAGCCGGAGTCGCCACCGCCTCGCCAACCGGTAGGCCCTGCGGGTGCGCGGTGCGACGAATCTCGCGGCAGGCGGCTAACAACTGCGGGCCGGCTGCGCGGTGCAGCGCCCCATCCACCCCGCCGCCACCAAGCAGGGAGGAATTAGCGGCGTTAACGACCGCATCAGTGTCGGTCTGGGTCAAGTCACCTTTAAGTGCGGTTATCTTCATGTTTTTTCTTTCAACTATGGGGGGAAGGGAATCTGAAGCGAGTAGGGCGGGCCGGGGGGTCTGTGTAGGTCGGGTGGGCTACGCGGGGCGGGGTCGCCTGCGTAGGTCGGGTGTCTGCGCGGGGCGGGGTCGCCCTTCACCCGCCGGTGCCCGCCGGCGGCCGCAGCCGGGCTAAACCCATTGCCGCCAATGCACGGTGTCACCACTTATAAACTAGCGAAAAGGAGGCCAAAATAATGAGTAATGATAAAGTCATGCAAGCTGCGGTGTTGAACGCTCCCGGAGACCTGGAGCTAGTGAGGTGCCCCGTCCCCAAGGCCGGTGCAGGAGAAGTCGTCCTCAAAGTCGAAGCCAACACCCTGTGCGGAACCGACTACCGCCTCTACACCGGGGCGAAAACCGCCGGAGTGCGCCCAGGAGTGGTGCCCGGCCACGAAATCGCCGGTCGCATTGTTGAAATCGACGAGGACGCCGCCCCCTTCCTGCCGGGAGCGAAAGTCGGCGACCAAGCAACCGTGTAGATCGTGGTTTCCTGCGGAGCATGCCGCAACTGCCTGCATGACCGCGAACACCTGTGTACTCGCCTGGAACTGTTCGGATACGCCATTGACGGAGGTTTGGAAGAATACCTCACCGTCCCCGCCCACGCAGTGCGCCGCGGCAACGTGTTCACCACTTCCAAACAGTTGGACCCCAAGGCACTGTGTTTAGCCGAGCCGATCTCCTGCTGTTTGAACGGCATCGACCAGTATCGCGTGGAACCAGGTGACACCGTGGTGGTGTTGGGGGCCGGCCCAATCGGGTTGATCCACACGCAACTGGCGCTGGCGATGGGGGCGCGTCAAGTGATTGTCTCCAACCGCTCGCGGGCCCGGCGTGAAACCGCCGAACGCTTAGGGGCGCTCGCGGTTGATCCCACGGCAGCGGACTTGAAGGAGGAAGTGTACGCCCTCACCGCCGGAGCGGGAGCCGACGCGGTGGTGGTGTGTATCGGCGTGGAAGAACTGGCGCAGCAGGCGCTGGAGTTGGCGCGCGAAGGTGGGCGAGTGAACTACTTTGCCGGGTTCCCCAAAGGGTCGACCTCGGTGCTGGAGCCGAACCTGATTCACTATAAGGAGTTGGCGGTTACCGGAGGCTCGAACGCGCGTCGCAGGGACGTGGCGCGGGCGATAAAACTGTTGGAGGCCGGGGTGATTAATGTGGAGGAGATCGTTACCCATAGTTTCGAGCTTTCGCAGGTGCACCAGGCCTATGACGCGCTACGTGAGCGCGTGGGGGTGAAGATCGCGGTAGTGCCCACGCGGGGCTGAGGTTGTGAGCGCGTGGGGCGGGGAGGGCGCAAAACCCCTCGCACTACCGGCCACCAACCTGGCCGTGCCCAAGCGGGGGAGGAGAGGGCGGCGCCGCCCTCGTCCTGGTTGGTGGCGGGCGGCGATGTCCAGGTAGCGGGAAAAGCGGGTTTTTCGACAACTTGTCATAAAGTTCGCAATTAGAACTTCCTCACATTAGGTTAGGCTTACCTTTCCTTGAGTTTCCGCGGAAAACAGGGGTTTAGGGAAGGTGCAAAATATCTTGATGTCGAGGTAGTTGCGCCTTTTTCCTGTTTTTGTGCCGAAAAGTTTCGTATATGGTTTGCCTTAGCCCAGTCGGGTTACATGTCCACCCACACTCTTTAGAGGAGAACCATAATGCGAGTGACCAAAGCCTTGGCCACCTTCAGCGCCCTCGCTGCCGTGACGCTAGCGGGCTGTTCTTCTAACGCCTCCGAAGCCAGCACCGAAACCACCACCCCCGCAGCGGAAGAAACCACTGCCGCCGCCGGTGCGGTGACCATCGAAGACAACCGCGGAACGGTACAGATCCCCGCCGACCCTAAGAGCATTGTCATTACCGACAACCGCCTGTTTGAACCCGCCGCCAAGTGGGGAGTGAAGCTCAGCGCCGCCCCCATCGGGCTGCTGCCCGCGGGATCGGTCTACACCGAGGAAAAGGACCTCGTTGACCTGGGGATGCACTTCGAGCCGAACTTGGAAGCACTGGTAGCAGCCCAGCCTGACCTGGTGATTAACGGACAGCGATTCCAAAAGCAGTACGACGACATTAAGAAACTCGTACCTGACGCTGCGCTGGTAGATATCGACATCCGCGAAGGACAGCCTTTCGACGAGGAACTGCGCCGCCAAATCACCCTGGCAGGAAAGATCTTCCAAAAGGAAGCCGACGCGGAAGCGATGATTAAAGACTTCGACGCCTCCATTGAGCGCGTGAAGAAAGCCTACGACGGGAAAGCCACCGTCATGGGAGTTATCACCGCCAAAGGAACGCTGAACTACTCCGCGCCCAGCAACGGGCGCTCCCTCGGGCCGCTGTTTGACATCTTCGGATTCAAACCCGCCCTCAACGTGGAAGGGTCCTCCGACCACAAGGGCGATGACATTTCCGTGGAAACCATGGCGCAAGCTAACCCCGACATAGTGCTGGTGATGGACCGTGACGCGTCCCTCGCCGCGCGTAAGGGCGAGGAAATCAAGCCCGCCAAGGCCATCATCGACGAAAGCGAAGCGCTGGCGAATGTTTCCGCGGTGAAGAATCAGAAGATCGTCTACATGCCGGTTAATACCTACCTGGACGAAAGCATCATCACCTACACCAAGTTCTTCAACGACATCGCCGAAATGTTGGAGAAAAAATAACCGCTCATGCGACTACGCGAAGCAGGCGTTAGCTGGCAGCTAGCGGCAGGTGTCGTCGTCGCGCTGGGACTGGTGGTGGCCTCGCTACTGGTGGGGCAATACCACGTGTTCTCAGCCGACGACGGCATGCGTATGTTCTTCCTCTCCCGAGTGCCACGCACCGTCACCCTGGTGCTTGCCGGCGCCATTATGGCGGTCAGCGGCTCGGTGATGCAGCAACTGACGCAAAACCGCTTCGTTGAACCCACCACCACCGGAACCACGGAATGGGCGGCGCTGGGACTGCTGCTGGTGATGATTATGTGGCCAGAAGCGTCCTTGCTGGCGAAACTCAGCGGAGCCATTGTGGTGGCGTTCTTCGGCACCATGGTTTTCTTCCTCATGCTGCGGCGAGTGGAGCTTAAAAGCGCCATCACCGTGCCGATTGTGGGGATTATGCTGGCGGCGGTGGTTAGTGCCATTAAAACTTTCGTTGCCCTCAGCGTTGGCGGAGCGCAAGGAGTTTCCACCTGGTTCACAGGCTCCTTCATCTCCGCTATCTCCGGACAGTACGAACCGATCTACCTAGTGATCGTGGTGCTCATACTCATTTTCGTGACGGCCGACAGGTTCGCCGCCGCCGGACTGGGCGAGGACGTCGCCACCTCCATCGGATTGAACTACCAAAAGGTGGTGTTACTGGGGACCGTGCTGGTCGCCCTCGCCACCGGAACAGTGGTGGTGGTAGTTGGACAACTACCGTTCCTGGGACTGCTGGTGCCGAACCTGGTGGCGCTGGTGCGCGGAGACCACCTGCGATCTAACCTGCCGTGGGTAGTGGTGGTTTCCATTATCACCGTCACCGCGTGCGACATTCTGGCGCGAGTCGTGATCGCCCCCTTCGAAATGCCGGTGGGCGTGATCTTGTCGATTTTCGGTGGGGCAGTGTTCATTTTCTTAGTTCTGCGAGGCCGTGGTGCTGACTCCTAGCAGATACGCAACCATCATGACGGGGCTGGTGATCACCGCCAGCGTGTTTTGCCTGCTCATCCTGGTGTGGAACAACCCCATGCCCGTGGGGACAGACGGGTTTTGGTTAATCGCCAAACGCCGCATCTTGACGGTGGGAGTGATCCTGGTGGCCGCCCTGTGCCACGGGGTGGCGACCGTGACGTTCCAAACCATTACCTCCAACCGCATCCTCACCCCTTCGATAATCGGATTCGAAGCCCTGTACCGACTGATGCACACCTCGGTGGCGTTCTTCTTCGGGTTGGGAGCAATCGCTAAAGCCGTGACCTTGGGCGAATACCTACTGCAAGTGACGCTCATGGTGGCAATGGCGATGCTGCTGTACGGGTGGCTACTGGTGTGGCGCCGCACCAGCATCCACCAAATGCTGCTGGTGGGGTTGATCCTGGCTTCCGCCATGACCGGGCTGACCGCGTTCATGCAGCGGATGCTTTCACCCACAGCGTTCGACGTACTACTGGCCCGCCTGATCGGTTCGATTGCGAACGCGGACGTGGAAATGCTGGGATTCGCCGCCCCCATTGCGATGGTGGCCGCTGGAGCTATTTTCTTCCTGGCGCGCACCCTGAACGTGATGGCCTTGGGACGGCCGGTGGCAATCGGCCTGGGCGTGAACTACGAACGCATGACCCTAGTTTTCCTGGGGCTGATATCGGTGCTGATGGCAGTTACCACCTCCCTGATTGGGCCGATTTCTTTCCTGGGGTTCCTCACCGCCATGATCACCTACCAGGTGGCGCAAACCCACGACCACCGCCAACTACTACCCATGGTGTGGCTAGTGTCAGTGGTGACCCTGGCGGGAGCGTACTTCACCTTGCGGCACTTGGTCTACGCCCAAGGGTCGGTGGGGATCATTATCGAAATGGTGGGGGGAATATTCTTCTTAACTTACCTGCTACGAAAGGGGCGACTGTGATCGAAGTAAGCAACGTTAAGAAGGTCTACTCCGACCAAGTCACCATCGGAGAAGTCACCGTCACCTTCCCGCAAGGGGGGATCACCGCCCTCGTCGGTCCCAACGGAGCGGGCAAATCCACGCTGCTGACCATGATTGGTCGCCTGATGCGCATGGATGAAGGAACAATCCAGGTGGCGAACTTCGACGTGTCGTCGGCGAAGTCCGCGGACCTGGCGAAAGTGGTGTCGATCCTGCGGCAGGAAAACCACTTCGTGTCGCGGCTCCGGGTGCGTGACCTGGTGGGGTTCGGACGCTTCCCCTATTCGCGAGGACGACTCACCCAGGAAGATCACGACATCGTGGCGCGTTCCATTGGGTTCCTTGGGTTGGAGCCGATCGCGGAGCGGTTCCTGGACGAACTGTCGGGCGGGCAACGTCAACGCGCCTACGTGGCGATGATTTTAGCGCAAGACACCGACTACATTTTGCTCGATGAGCCGCTCAACAACTTGGATATGGCGCACGCGGTGCAGATCATGCGGCACCTGCGTCGGATTGCGGCGGAGCTGGGTAAAACCATTGTGGTGGTGCTGCACGACTTGAACTTCGCGTCCTGCTACGCCGACCGAATCTGCGCCATGAAAGACGGGAAAGTGTTCGCCTTCGGGCGGCCACGCGAAATCATGAGCTCGCCCATGCTGACGCAGATATTCGACACCGAAGTGGAAGTTATGGAGACCGAGCGCGGGTTGATCGCGACGTATTACTAGGGTGGGGCGCTGGCGCTACTAGCGTGCGGCACCGGCGCGCGGCGTTGGCGCGTTTAGAATTCCCAGTCGTCATCTACCGTGTCTTCTGCCTTGCCGATGACGTAAGAGGAACCTGATCCGGAGAAGAAATCGTGGTTTTCTTCTGAGCCGGGCGATAATGCCGCTAGGATTTCGGGTTTGACGTCGGTTTCCTCGGCGCTGAACTTCGCTGGGTAGCCCAGGTTCATGAGTGCTTTATTGGCGTTATAACGCACGAAGACGGCCACGTCCTCCATTAGTCCCAACGGTTCGTAGAGCTCACCTGAGTACTTAAGTTCAAGGTCGTAGAGGCGATCTAGAAGAGAGAAGGTGAATTCTTCCATTTCGTCTTGCACGCTTTGAGGGTAGGTTTCCAGCCCGCGCTGGTACTTGTATCCGGAGTAGTAGCCGTGGACCGCTTTATCGCGCAGGATGAGGCGGATCATGTCGGCGGTGTTCATTAGTTGTCCGCGCACGGAGAAATGAAGTGGGAGATAGAAACCGGCATATAGCAGTAGTGAAGACAGAAGGGTGGAAGCCACCTTGCGCTTTAGGGGGCTGTCGCCGTAGTAGTGCTCGAGTACGCACTTCACGCGCTGTTGTAGGTAGTCGTTGTTGACGGCCCAGCGGTAAGCGGAATCAATCTCGGGGGTGCTGGCTAAGGTGGAAAAAACACTGGAGTAGGAGCGAGCGTGGACCGATTGCATGAAAGCGATGTTGGTGTAAACAGCTTCCTCGTGGTCGGTGCGAGCATCCTGGATTTGGGAGATTTCACCAACGGTTGCCTGCACGGTGTCGAGCATGGTCAGTCCGGTGAAAACCTGCATTGTGAGGGTTTGGTCCTGTTCAGACATTTGCTGCCAGGTAGGGATGTCGTTGGATAAGGGGACTTTCTCGGGAAGCCAGAAGTTCGCGGTGAGGCGGAGCCAGACTTCGAGGTCCTTGTCATCGGTGACGCGGTTCCAGTTGATGGGTCGAATGCGCGCGGAGGGGTCGTGGCGGTATGAGGGGGGTGTTACTGAAATATCAAGTAAGTTAGCGGTCTTCACGCGGAGTTCCTTTCTTCTTTTAGTGTTTGCCAGAACTGATCCAGCCCTTGATTTACTTTCTTAACGTCGTCATTGGTGCCGAGTAGCTCGAAGCGGTAGAGCTCTGGCACCTGACATTTTCGGGAGATGATGGGGCCGGCTAAGCAAAAATACTTACCGAAGTTTCGGTTGCCTGAGGTGATGACTCCGCGAATGAAGCTGCGGTTCACTCGGTTGTTGAGGAAATCGGCAACTTGGCGCGGAATCGCTCCTGACTCTTCGCCACCGCCATAGGTGGGAACGATGAGGACGTATGGTTTACACACTTGGATCTGCCCGGTTATGCGAGGGTGGAGGGGGATCCGCACGGCTGGGCGTGCAAGGCGTTGGACGAAGCGGTGAGTGTTTTGCGATACCGAGGAGAAATAGACGAGGTCGTGGGACTGTTCCTCGGAGAGTGTGACAGTTGGTGGTAAGGGGCGGCGAGAGTGGGTTGCTGGTGCGCCCATCGATCCTCCCAAGATGTTCGATAACTATATCTAGTGGTTGTGTTGCCAGATGCCACTATATATAGGTTGCATCGAGGTTTAGGGTGCAGTGTGCGGCGCGTCGAAAAATAAAGTTAGGTTGGGGCGAAAATCTCTTCCTATGTGGGCTGGTTACCACTTGTTGGTTGGCGGGTTCATCCCAGTAGTTGGCTGCCAGTGGTTCCACGAGTGAGGGTGGGATTAGGCAAGCTAGAAGTGTCGTCTACGTGAACACGAGATACACCGATCAATCGCCATTTTCGCGGCTGCTCATAGGCTAATGGGCTGGTGTGTAGGCGTTGGTATGACATTGTTGGTCGTGGCGGGTAGAGACAATGCGCCCGAGAAATGTGTTGATCGAAATGTCCGGGGCACCACGTATCGTGAGGCTATGAAGATCTTGCTGACGGAAGAGGTAGTCAGGGCGCTAGACACGCTTTCGTCCGGGGCCAACACGGTTGTGGCAGGCTTAGGTGGCACGGGCAAAAGCACCGTAGTTGAATATTTTTATAAGCACACTAGTCGCGTCGGTTGCGTGCTGTACCCGACCCTAACGCCCAGCCGCAGCTTAATTATGAGGACGGTGTTCGCGGCGAATCATCAACGCGGGACATTCGAGGCATGGAATCTAAATGCAGAAGCCCACGATATAGAACACCTGAAATTGGTAACTACGGTCGAAATCGTGGTGATTGAGAATGCCTCGCTATTAAGCGCTTCGAATCTGGACGCCTTGGATAGGCATTTACGGGAAGTTTGCAACGTTGCTGATGAACCTTTTGCTGGCAAGCAGATCGTTCTCATTTGCGATCCTTTTGGTCCGCGACCAGGCCAACTCGTTAACTCGGGACTATTTGCTAGCCGCATGTGGAATAAGGCGGTTGTGGACCCGATCGGTCAAATCAGTAGTGTTATAGACACTCCGCGTTCTGAAGCCAGCGCATATGGGGCATTCACTGCTGCCGCGGCGTTCACATCCGGTGGTTTCCAAACCCGGTGGCTGCGGCAGCAGCACCGGCAAAAGGGCGATCTCGAACTCGCTGAAATAATTAAGACGGTAGTTGGCGGGAAAGCAAGTCTACGAATGCTTCAGGCTTTACGTAAACGCGAAATTGGAGCCTCAGAAATTTGCGATCCGTTCGCTACGGAAATTACCGCTTCAGAGAAAATGGTGAAGGCAGCAAATAATGCTTTTGCTTACAAACAGATCTTTCATGACAAAAAAGTTTATCTCGTGGCGTTTCGGGCCCAAGGGTGGAATAGCGAACGCGGGATCTCGCCGCTGAAGATTGAGGAAATCAATCTCGTCCCACCGGTTCTCATCGCCGAAGGAACTAGCATTCCCTTTCTTGAGGCGCATGAGCAGGGCCTATGGCAACAGGGCGATACCGCGATCGTCCATGAGGTGCGGCTCCTGTCGGGGTTGACGGTGCCGGGTTTGGATATAGACCTGGATGAAATGGATCCAGGGGATCATATTATCGGCCCTTGGGGGATACTCGACCGTGCCGAGGTCACAGTTATCTTTGCAAACGGATGCACGAAGAAGTTACAAGCCTACGCGGCAGAGGCGGGTCCTTTGATGATGCAGCCGAGTATCTTGTCCAACATTCACCAGGTTCCCATGCCAATAGGGGGAGGTCGGTTTGTCTCCATAATGCAGTTGGTGGGACGGCAGGCTAGAGACGGCATCATTGATATCACCGATAGGCAGTTGCCCGATTGGTTCTTGTACTACGCACTGAGTCGGTTCAGCTCGCTTGCAGAAATGCAGATTCGGGGACGGGTCAATATGAAGGATCTGCCTCGGATCGAGCAGATACCTTTACCGCCCGAAACCCATAATCAAGCGGTATTCAACGACGCTCCGGCGTGTGCGGACGAATACGTGGTGGTTGAAATAGCTGAAGTGATGGGCTTAAAAGGTCCGGTAGGTAGAGCCGTTGAGATCGTCGCGATTATGCCTGATGGGGAAATTTACCAAAGCTTGTTAAACCCACAGCGAGACCTAGGTATATCGGAACAGGTCTATGGGCTAAGTGGCGCAGACCTGCAACTAGCACCGACTTTGGCGCAGGCGTGGAGCGGGGTTGAGAGTCGCCTAATAGGTAAGCGTATCGTTAGTTCTGACCTGGAAAGACTCATTGTGACAATCGACGAAGAACTAATGCGGCATGGTGTGGTCAGCGGCCTGCGGCAGGTTGCACAAACCGCGGCTCCGAAATTTGAAGTGCCTGCTGGGAAAGATATCTCAGAAAATGCTTGGCTAACAAGTACGATTCCTGACGATGAAAGTTGCGAGTCGGAGACTAAGTGCGGTACTGGCTACGCGATGAATTTGGCGATGGCTACCAAACGGGAGCTGATGGAATACGGTGTGCGGGAACTAACGGAACCGTATGAGCAGTTAGAAGAGGCCGCAGCCGGTTTCCAATTAACGTACAGCGATGGCTCCGAACCAAGAACGAAGGTGAAGATAGCGCCGCATACTGACGCAGAGGAAGTTGCGTATCTACTCTACGAAAACCTTAGGCACGTGTATCTGGCACCAAGTAGCGAAGAAATTCTCAGTAATTTCGAGTCGGAGTATGGGGTTGAAGTAGCAAGACCATTGTTGGAGCTCGCAAAGGCTGATCAAATCTTAGCGCCGGGGAGGAGGGTTGGATTTGGTGGGGTGCACTTTGTCGAGGGGAAACTAATTCATACGCATACCCTTTGCGAGATGGGCGAAAAAGAAAGTCTAGAAATAGCTCAGAACCGATCTATGGCAGTCGATGTTTTAGTGGTGGCAGATCCCTACATGCGTTCTCGTAAACTCGCGAAGGCCATTGAGTTTAGCAAACCCGTCATTACCACTGCGGACTACTACCAGTGGTGCCAACAAAAGGGCGCACAAAGGTGGTCAAACAGAAGCCAAGCGAAACTGCGTTGGGCACTCAACATGGGCAGGATCAGGCTTCGAGTATGGGCTTGGAGGCTTAGGCAATCGGGTCGCCGGCTGATGACCGGCACATCGGAATAGTGCCCTGGTTCAGGCAGGTTTACTCACTCGTCAAACTCGACAAAAAAGATCGCTGTATGAACGGGATTGGGCTACCGCTTGCCTGTCAGGTCAGCCTGTAAGTTCTCGTCAAATCGCATGTCATCAGACGGATTCTTCGTCGAAGAAGTCTTCGTCGATCTCATACAGGGTGAAGACCTGCCTCTTTTGGACGGCCACACCGTATTTGAGCATGTAGCGCGTCAGGTCTTTGCCGTCAATCAGAACGATGCGGCCATGGCGATAGCCGGCGGCGCTTTTTCGGCGGCCGGCAGGAAGGTGTAAGTGATGCAGACTGGGCACGGGCTGATCGCTACCGATTACTGAGGAGCTTGAGGATAGTGGCGGTTAGGTCGGTAGGCGCGGACGTGACTGCCGGAAGAACAGAGATACCCACAAACCAGTGGTGCCTATTTATTGGCAGTATGCCTTGCCAGTAGACTCGGTGTTGTATGGCGGATCCAGCGCCAGACGGAATCGGTACCGGGGATTATGCCCTGGGATGGGAAGTCAGCTAGCTCGACGGGGAGCTTGGAGAGCACTTTAAAGGAGGGCAGATGGAGACCACCGTTGATCCAGACGTCCTGCTTTGGGCGCAAGATTTCAGTAGCCGGGATGCGCGGCGACGAAGCCTGGTGCGTTGAGGCAGAAGTCCTTACTGCAGAGGCTGAGGCCGCTTGTCGTCCATAGCAACGACACGTGCCTCCACATCGCTTGCGGTAACTTGCACGCCGACCACATCCCTAGCTCGCGCGCACCGACGGCGGTATTGTCGAGTGGGCGTTCCCGGGGCGCTGGACTTCAACGCGGAGGAAGCCACTGCCTGATCCTTCGTCTGAGATGCTCAATCCTAGAGTGCGAGGATGAATGCGACGCTCTCCGTTACAAGGAATGCGCCATAGAATGGCCAGACCGCCCACGTGAGTATCGTTGAGCAGTGCTCAACGAATGAAGTCTTTCGGGTGTCCGAGGGCTTCCTGTAGTCCAGTGAGTAAGGCTCGACTCCGATATCTCCCGCTGCAATCCGTTCATAGAGGTCGTGATACCGACGCTCTATCCGCAGATAGCCGATATCGAGCATTCCAAAGACCAGGGTTGCGACGATCCCCAGCACAGCCATTGCAGCGGACGACTGAGTGAATGCATAGCCATAGGCGGCGGACACTACGGGAAGCAACCAGATTATCGCGCTCGCAGAGGACTGTACCATTCGTGAAATGACGCTTTGCGCAAATGTTAGATGTTGGCGCCTATCCTCCGGACTCAAGGATCCAGTCGAAAGCACCGTCGCTGCACGTAGATTTGCCAGGGTTCGGTCTTTGTCGGTCTCTGAATAGTTAGTTTCCGGTGGCCCGAAATCCCCAACTGGGTCACCCTTCCATCGGGGAAGAACATGGACATATATGTGTGGGACGCTTTGCGTAGCTACTTCGCCATTGGACTGTACGATATTGATGCCGTCGGGTTGGACGGTGTTCTGAAGACTCTTGCTCATCGTCTGCGCTGAAAGCATGACTTGGGCAACCTCATCGCTGTTCAAGTCAGAGAACTGCTCGACGTGGCGGCGCGGCACAACCATGCAGTGCCCCAGTACCGCGGGTTCAGTCGGGAAGAATACGACCACAGCGTCGTTGCGAGCGACCTCGCGAACCTCAGGGTCACTCCCCGCCACAATGAGGCAGAATGGGCAGGTGCTCACCAGTTCGGCCTAATCCAACCTTGCTCACTCCAGAAGCGGAGATTAGCGGCAAGATTGCGGTAGGTTGCTTGCGAGTCAATGCTCCCGTTCCAAGCGATTACAGTAGGATCAAAGATGGGGACTCCGGGGTTGATTCCTTCGTGGCCGGAGATTTGCGTGAAGGGATCTGCGCCAGCGCTGTCAGTGTGGCCCAACGAAGACAGGCCGTGGATTCGGATCCCCAACAGCGGCTTCTTTGCTTGCCAAGCTTTCTCGATCTCGTATAGCACCCAAGGTCGCGACGCAGTATGGCGCCCGATGAGAACCACAACAGCAGACTTGTATTTCATATGTTCGTCGATCCAGCTGGCAATTGCCGATGGGCCGCGGGCTCGCACCGACTCCCACTCTTGAGAGTTGAGGAGCCGCTGCCCGTCGACAATGCCCATATTCTTGATGAGTTGTACGCGATGAACGTCCTGTTTGTAATGGAAGCTGTAGAAAACGGCCATTTGTTCTCCTCGCACTTGTCGTTGGAAGTTACTATTTGAGCACGGAGACGTTTGTTCATAATCGAACGCCATTTTCCGTTTTCAAGGTAATGACGGTGTCATAAAGGCCGACGGTACGCAGGTCCTTGTGGCTGCAGATACCGGTATAGGACAGGGAGGCATCTTCGTAGCGGCGGAACGCGAAGACGGCTTGGTTCATGTGGATCGAGTTGAAGACGCCGAGGTTCACGAGCAGGTGGAAGTCACCGACGGTCAGGCCCGTAACCTGCTTGAACAGGTCTGGTTCGATTTTGGTTATAACGTCCTGGAGTGTGTTCTCGCGGTAGTCGGTGAGGTACATGAACGCAGGGATCCGGGTTGCGAACTTGATGAGCTTTTCCTGGATCTGCTTACGCTTGGACCTGTACTCCTTCTCTTCCTCGGATAGCTCCTTCTTTTCGGCCTTGCTGAGGCTCTCACCTTTCTCCTTCTTGGTCTTTGACACGTCCTCGGACTTGTTGACGATGGTCTCGAAGACCTCCTGGCCGAGTGCGCGGAAGCCTTCGATATTCATGATGGCTTCCATGGCCTCGGCGCTGTTCATGATCTTTCGCAGTGTCGTGTTGTCGACGTTGACGAGGATCGCGGACTCCCACTTGCGCGCGAGCAGTGTGCCAGAGGTTCCGGACATGGCGATGTCGAGAATCTGCCCCGCATCAACCGGGGTCATGTTGGCCCCGTCGTAGGCGAGCACGGGCAGGAAATTCACCAGCTCGTCGACGGCCTTCTCCGGGTTCGACGCCTCCGGATTGAGACCGGCACCGTAGTCGGCAATCTGCCGTAGCGCCCGTGTGGGCGCGAAGTCGAAGACGAACGCGACGGGTTTAAGGTTTTCCTCCCGGTTCGGGTCATCCCCATCAGGGTTTTTGATCGCCCACGGCGACTGCACCCGGAACGCCGCTTGGAAGTACGTCTCCGGGCTATTCAGGTTGCGCAGCATGAGGATGGAAGACCACTGCTTGACCGTCACACCCGTCGTGAGTTTCCCACACGAGAGCGTGATGGTCTGCGTGTCGTGACCGTCCTTGATAGCGGCGCGCACGGGAGGGAGGGCGTTGATGCCGACTCCGGCAATGGTCCCTGCGACGATGAGCACTTCATAGGCGTGCCAATACGTGTTGTGGCGAGCCTTCAGTAGATTCGCCATAGCGTGGCAGGCAGCGACGTTGGGAAGGAACCAGAACGAGTGCTGCAGATACGGTAAGAGGCGCGAGTCGGCGTAAGGTAACGGCGGACGCGTGCCCGCCTTGAGTGAGTCGAGTTGGGTTGGCGCGTGTTTACCCCGGATGAGGTCGAGCCATTTCTGCACATCAGACTCATGTGCGAAGCGAGCATCCGAGCCGGTGCCGGTGGCGGCGAAGAACTCGTTGAGATCGAACTCGTCGAACTCACCCTGGTGCGCCACGGCCACGAGGTCATCGGGCATCTGGTAGGTCAGTAGCCGCATCTCGGGGAGCGCACCGTAGGGGTTCCACTCACCAGGGTGCTCGACAGCCCACTTCTGCTTAGCACGTTGCTCATCCGTATAGGTCCAGTTAAAGATCTGCTCCTCAATGAACTCACCCGTCCCTAGTGCCTTGAACGGGGTGCCCGAGAGGTAGAGGTAGGCGCGGGTGGTGATGGGCAGGAACTCGTCCTCGTCGTTGGCGAGTTCTTCGAGTTCCTCGCCGAAGGTATCGAGCTCGGGATGGTACTCGGCGGCGAGTTCCTTAGATGCTTCTTTCTCCTCCTCGCCCGCGAAGAGTTCCTTTGCTGACTCGCGCCAGGCGCCGAAGTGGTACTCGTCGAAGATGACTAGGTCCCAGTTAACCGTGTGGACCCACTCGTTCTTCGACTTGATGAGACCAGTCTTCCTGTCCTTTCCCAGTAGGTCCTGGAAGGAACCGAAATACACGAGCGGCCGGTCACGATCTATAGGCTCGGCGTCACGCATTGTGGCGGCATTGCGGTACTGCCACCCCTCGAAGTCCACGTGGCTTGCAAGGTCCTCATGCCAAGCGTCCTGGACGGCAGGCTTGAAGGTGACGACGAGGACGCGCTTTGCGCCCATCTGTTTCGCTAGTTGGTAGGAGGTGAAGGTCTTGCCGAAGCGCATCTTGGCGTTCCATAAGAACCTCGGCACCGTATTTGGGTTTTCAGCCCAGATCGACTCGTAGTACTCGCGCGTCCGCGCCACGGCTTCGGCCTGCTCGGGGCGCATCGAGAACGTTTGGTAGCGCTCACCGGAGTACTCCTGCCCCGTACGCAACTCCGCAACCGCGGTCAGCACATCGGCTGGTGTGCAGCGCACCCATTCCCGTGACGATCCAATCCGTGGGTTGTCGAAGCCCTTCGCAACGAGACGTGCCCTCACATCGTTGTCTCGGAACGTCGAGCCGTCCTCGCGCTCCGCGATGATGTCCACGTGCACCGTGAACTCCTGCTGCATCTGCCCCTGAGACTCACGGATACGCTCGGCGACCTTTTCTCGCGTTGTCTGGCCAACTTTGATCAGCCCCCTGTAGTCAGGCGAAGGGTGCTTGGGTGTCCACGCGTAAATCCGCAGCCGTGACAACGGCTTCGCAGGGAAAAGCCCAGCAATGTCATTCGGCATGATTAGTCAACCTCCATCGGACGGATCATTGACTCGATGAAGGCAATCTCATCTTCCGTGATGCCATACTTCTCGTACAGCATCTCATCCGTCCACTCCCGATCCAGAGACTGCAAAGGAACCCATTTATATGTGGCCTTTGTGGCATCCTGAGTCGTTTTGCGGAGCGACACTAAGAATCTGAAGAATCGCGTTCGATAGTATGACTCGAAATTCTTTGCCTCCAATTCGGAGTTAAACATAAAGAACAAAAACGATTGCGTGCAGGCAGATCCCGCACTCGCCAGCCAAGGTTTTCCTAAAACTATATCAGGAATTGTTTTTCCTCCATCGGAAGCAGCCTTTGGGACCATCAGCTTCCAGAACGGTAAAAGATCTGCGCTCTTCTTAACCTCACTTCTTTGGATAAATTTAACTTGGCGCCGCTTTTCTTGAATACAATAGACGGGAACTGAATCACCGTGGGGACTCGTATGAAGCCCTTTAAAATTCGATGTCCAGCCGAACTGCTTATCGACCGAAAGGATGCTCTGGACGCTCTCCTCTTTATGCTCGAGCACTTTTCGAAGGATTTGCAACTCGTTCGCACCGCGAACCAAAACATCATGTTCGCTTAGATCGCGCGGCGAAGGTCCCGTTGTAACTCCGTCACGAATCTGTGAATAGTTACAATCGCCCGAGTATCCGGATTGACGAACGAAGTAACAAACTCCACCCTTCACATCAACACCATGGAAAACTTGCTGTGAATTTGGGTAGTCTACCAGTTCGCGAATCTGCCTATCGTGAAGCATTTCTCTGCGGAAGTCCGCAAGTCCCAGGCCGGTAGACATCCACCTTGAGGGAATGATCATTGCCAAAAGTTTCGGATCCAAGCGCTTCGCCTGTTCGATAAAGTGTTGGTAAATAGGGATATCGCGCGTTCCGCCCTCGGCGCCCAGTTGATAAGGAGGATTTCCGATTACGACATCGAACTGCATGGTCTCACCGAATATTTCTGTTAAGCGTTTTGGAATGTTGTCTGTGTGGATGAAGGCGTAGGCGTGGGTTTCAAATTCATCGCCTCGGTTGTAGTTCTCCTCATTAGCCCCGCAATAGGAACAGCGTCTGTTGGTGTAGACCACTATCTCCTCACCCGTGGTTGGGTGGACTCTACTCTCCCGATTACCGCCAGCCCAAGTATGTTCAGTGCGTTCGTACCAGATGTTGCCTGAGTCGTCATCGAATGCCGTGCAGATCGAGTGGCCTCGGGTCGCCCACTTGGAGCAATATGTGCTTCGGCGCGACAGCATGCCGGTGAGCTTGGTGATCGCGATCCCGTAGACCTGCTTGGTCAGGATGTGGTTGACACGCTCCTGCAGGTCGGGAATTTCGCCTACGAGTCCTTCAGTCAACCTTTGCGTGATCTCACGGAGGAAGATACCCGATTTCGTGAAGGGGTCGAGGAACTTCACGTCTGGATTAGCCCAGATGTTTGTCCCGTCGTTGTCGGCGGCCCATGTGTCGGCGACCTGGTCGAGCATGGCGTTGGCGATCTCGGGTGGCGTGAAAACCTCGTCGTTCGAGAGGTTCGCGATACAGCTGAGGACGTCGGGGTTATGGCCTTGAAGAAGCATCATTGCCTTCCTTCTGCGATCTCGGCTACGCTCATAGGTTTGTATTCCTTCTGCGGCTGGAAGATGTCGTCATCTTCGAGTTCAGCGAACAGGGTATTCGTGAAGGAGCTTCGCTGGGCAAGGTCGCTGTACTGGAAGTCCCGGCGTTGGAACCTGCCCTTGCCGAGGTACGCCCATTCAGGGAACGTGATGTGCGTTCCGTCTGGGCGCTGCATCGTGAGGGCGTCAGCCTGGACGATGTTGACGGCCAGGACCTCCCGAGCTGCGGCATCCCAGGCGGAGTCGTCCGGATCGTTAATGAACTGGGTAAAGATGTCTGTGAGGTTGTCTCGACAGAGCTGGGCGTTGTCTTCGAGTAGCTCGATGCCGTAGACGCTCATGAGGCCGAGTAGCGCGTAATGGCGGCGTTCGAACTCGTTCTTGCCGTACCTGTCTTGGACGGTGGCGAGTTTTCGCAGCAGCACTTGCCGGAGAAAAGCGCCTTCGCCGCAGGCGGGTTCGAGGAAGCGCGAGTCGATGCGCTCGGATTCATCTTTGACGAGGTCGAGCATAGCCTCCACAATGTGTGCTGGGGTAAAGACCTCACCGTGATCGGCGACTCGCTGCTTGGATTTCACCAACTGCTCGGCGGCTGGCATGGAGTTACTCATCGACGGTCTCCAGGATGTCTATTATGTCGCAGTTGAAGGCTTCGCTGATGCTGCGCAGGAGGCCGGTATTGCCACTGCCGTCTTTGCCCATCTTGACGATGATCGCCGCAGATAGAACGGTGGCGAGGCGAAGGTCCGCTTTGGACATGTCGCGGTTGATGGGGCGTTTCCACAGGGGTTTTAAGCTTATCTTCATCGTCCTGGGGCTCCTTCGTTGGGCTGGTCATCGCGCATGGTTCCCGCGCTGGGCCGAGGGCCACGCACGTGAAGAACTTCTTCATATACTACCGGTGGGCATCGACCGGGGCTGAGTCCAACACACGATTCTGCAGTCTGCATGGTCAACGCCTACTCGTCGATGAGTTTGGGTTGCCCAAGTTGACCGTCGCGGGTACCGGAGTCGCACTCTCGTAGATCGACGAGAGGTTCCGGACGTTCTGCTTCATTGCTCTCGCCGAAGAGGAGTTCGCTCGTATCAGGGCGTTCGTAGCCGGTGGTGGGTGTGACGTCGTTGTTGTTGAGGATGATGAGCTGGTCGTACTTGCCGGTGTCGACAGTTGCGCGAAGAGGTTCCGCAGAAGACCGGTGCGGGGGCGTCCGTTATCGTCATGGCTCGTGACAAGCTATTCCTGTGGCGCTTGCGCGAAAGGGTATGTGAGGCTGTGTCGGCCCCTGTACTACCGATGGCTTGCCCAGCCAGTCATCGATTTTGAGCGGATCCGCACTTAACGATTGGAAGCGTTGAGGGAGGCTCACGTAGATTACCCACAGGCCGGTTGCCGGTACTTGAATGATGAGGCCGCGGCTGTGGGTGTGGTGATGTGTGAGCGCACTGCCAGGAGTATCTGTTCCCAGCATCAGTTGTAGCCTTCTTATGGAACCGAGCGCGGCAAGAACGGGAAGCGTCGAGGTCTAACTGTCTATGATGATCTGCTTGCTCATGTTGACCATCACGGCAGGACTCGCCATGATCTCGTCACTACTGCAAGCCGGATTAACCAGGTGCGACACGCCGATACCACCGAGCATCCAACCAAGGAACGCAAACTCTATTTTTGTGCTGTCAAAGACGTGTATTCCGCGGTCTGTCATCGGTTACGCGGCCCCGCCTGACATGAGCTCAGCACTAGCTGTCAGCGCACTTAACACGGCGCTTGCTCGCCTCCGCACGGGCGGCCATGACGCCACCGGCTACATCGTGTACTCCGAACGTGGTAGCCAGTTCAGGTCGAATAAATATCTGCTTGAGCTCAAAGATCACGGCTTGGTTGGTTCTATAGGGAGCATAGTATCTGCCGGTGATAACGCGACCATGGAGTCGTTTTTCTCCCTACCGCAACATAGGCGTACTCAACACTCAAACACGGGCCTCCCGTGGGGAGTCGACCATTGCGATCATCACATGGACCCTGCGCCGCTACCACCAGCGCCGCCGACAAAAACGCCTCGGGTGACTTACCCCACTCGAATATGAAACAATCAATCGAAAAGCAGCCCAAAAAGCTGCATAGCACTGTCACGCACACCTGCAGCAGACCCGTTCCCACCCATGGCAATAAAGGTCATCTACGCCCCTAACTCCATTGTGTCCATCAACAGTGAGCTACGCAAAGCCACCCGCAACCGCGCCCAGTTCACCAACGATGAATCAGCGGTTAATACCCTGTGGCTAATGATCTGCCACATCGAAGACAATCGCGCAGCCACACGACTCAAAGCCGGCAAAAAGCGCCCGCTAGGCCCAGGCCACTGGGTCGAAGGAGCCAAAGTAACCGGCTGGAAACAAGCCATCAACCAAATGGCCGTCGCCTACCCCGACCGCTTCGAACAATACCTATAAAAACCCCACAAACAAAAAACTTGACACGCCCTCAACAGCGCCACGCCCCTGTTCAGCAATCACGAAAGAACCTGTCCGTCCCTGGTGGCAACACCCCCGGATCACTAAAAGGCAGGGGTAGATGACCATGCCATGGCCCTCCAGCCAACAAGCCCATCGTCCCAAGAAAACAGGCCTGTCAAGAAGGTAACGGACGGAGCTTTTTTCATCATATACGAAAAGCCCGTTTTCCCTATCGTTTTGAAGCAAACGGGCCTCTATCGTCGATCTAGCGAGAGGCTTGTCGAAACTTGCCCCGCCGGTGATTCAGATGGTGCGAGCACGCCAGTCGATCCGCGTTGGACGGCACAGTACTCACCGCCGACGGTACCACCCGCAGCAGGCGCCTCGAGCATCCGAAGACCTCCTCCAGCGATTGGAAGTCGCTTACGCTTCCGGCGGGTCCCTCAAAGCCGTGTCCCGTCAAGCGGGTTTTGGACACGAGCAACTCGCTCGTCTCCTGCGAGAACGCGGTGTCGTCCTTCGCAACCACTCCCCGTCGAGCAGCGAAATTCGGTTGATGCGGTCCTTGTATGAGTAAAGGGCCTCCCGGAGCGCGTGGGCGACAAGTTCGGTTACACGGCGGGAACAGTCCGCAAACTCTGTATCATCGCCGATTCCGAGACACGTTACGCCTTATCAGTTTCAACCTCACGGCCTAGGCGAGAGTGCGGTTGTCATCTCGTGAACCTCATAGCCAGATAGAAAGCACACCCCTACGGATGGTTCGATCATAATGGGACTTCGAGTGTCTCTACACGGTCCGCGGCCACCTCGTGGTCGGGCTGGCGGGATTTGAACCCATGACCCCTTGACCCCCAGGCTTCCAAACGACTCTGGCGAAGCCAGATTCCGCGTGATTCCGGGCATCAGGTCACGCAGAGCACGTCAGAAGATGCATCGTTTGCATGGTACGAGCTCCCTTCTTGTCCCCCTCAAACGTCTTCATCTCGGGTCGCCAAAGGTGTTGAGCCGGCCCCAGACGCGTAGTCGAGCGCGTCCTCCACCCAGGTCTTCGCTTCGGCTTCGTGATTCATGTACTCACCCTCGTCGTAGCGACCGCCCACCTTGGACGCTGCCATCAGTTCTGTCAGCCGGAGTCGGTCGATGACGACCCCGAAGTCCTTCTCCCGTAAGCGTGCTTGTTCGCGCGCGACCTCTCGGTAGTCCTCCGACGATGACTCGGTGAGCTTGTGGTGTTGCAGATAAGGCACAAATAACAATTCGATATGCTGATGCGACGGTGGCTTTGCGAACCAGGGTAAGAAGTGACCTTTTAGGAAGGCACCGATCGGCTTCTTCTCCCAATTCCGGCCAGAGGCGACCTGGCCGTATGCGACAACCGCTGCTGGCTGTCCATCCCGAAAAGGACGCCACGCCACGATATCCACCGTCCCGTCCTTCGCATTGCGAGATAGCCCTAAAGGAGGCTTGCTTGGTGCAACGCCGAGCCCCATTGCTTCCACGAGCTTCTGTATTGCGGTGAGCATGTTCGAACCGTCTGGTCGTGGGTAACCAAACCAATAGGCGCTTCCCCCTAGAATTTCGGCGGCCGTCAGATACGACTCGATTTGCATGATCTTAGCGCTACTAGTGAAGAGAGTGTGCTGGCTGGGTATTGGCAACAGCTCCGAGTGCATTGCTGCAATGAGCAAGCAACATACGTAAGCCTTGTGAGCTGCTTGCGCGGAGGAATCCGAAGTCTCACGCCTCCCCAGTGCCCACTTGCCATACTCGACAGTCAGCTCGAACGGGTAGAGGGAGCCAAGGACGCTCTCGCGGTACGCGAGCTCATCATGTACACGCTGCGACAGCTCGTCGGCGCTGGTGTCCAGGATCTCCTTGTCGGCAGCTTCAAGAGCGGGTTCCGTCCATGCAACACCGTGATCGGGCTCGGACTGAGCTGCTTGGCTTCTGATGAGTTGCTGCTCTGCCACGGGACCTTCCGAAAGCAACACTTGGAGTTCTACCCAGTCCGCAAGGACAGCACGCGTCGAGCTGACTAGCGGTGCACTAACTTGCATTGCCATCCGAATCTGCTGCGTGCGCCTTTTTCATCGCGTCGACGATCGAATCCATCGCACGACGGATCGTCTGTGCATCCTCGAGTAAATCGGATGTCGGATCGTAGCGTCCGATCATGCCCGAGACCTCTTCGGAAGCATCGAGGAGCTTGTAGAAGGACTTCTCGAACGCTCGTCCGCGATCTTCCACGAGGTCGAAGGCTCTGTTGAGGTCACGGGTTTCCGACAGCACCCTTGTTGCCCGCTGGTTGCCGAGCACATTAACGAGACGTCCGAGATCAGGATTTTGGGCGCGGATGACGGAAGGATCATCACCCTGCCCGTAGAGCCATGAAAGCAGATCGCGCAGGTTCGCCCGACGCTCCTGAGGTACCGGATCTGTAAGGAGAACAGTGTTGTCGTTCTCGGGAAGTCCGAGAAACTGCCGAACATTCGGGGTCGCTAGCGCCGTATATAAGTGCGAGAAGTAGAAGGACTTCTTTGTGCGGTCCTCTTTATCGAAGAGCTTTGATTCTTCTGCTTGTTTGAGCACCACAACCCCATTGACCAAACGACTGATGGTGTTGTGCCCGTCGCCTAGCCGTCGGCTCACTTCATCGATATTGTCGCCATCTTCAAGCCAGGCGTACGCGAACCTGGCTTTAGCATACGAATCCCACTTGAAGGCACCGTTAACATGCTTGAACCCGATGAAGTCACGCGCCTGCTTTCGCGACTCGACGAAGTTCACCTGTATTTCCTCCGGTATTGCCCTCGCATGAAGAGGATTCGGTACCGAAACCTTGAGCTGTTGCTGAAGTTCAGGGTTGGCGAGTATTCGGAGTGCCGCAAGGCGGCGGTTCCCCTCGATCACTGTGTTGGTTTCTTCTTCCACGATGAGAGGTTCAAAATCAAGCCAACCCGAGTTGCCAATAGACTGGATCAACTCACCAAGATCGGCCTGCGAGTGTAGGTACCGCAATGCTTCGTCTTCTGTACGGAAGGTAGTATCTGGGATTCTGGGGTTTACCAGATCAAGCTTGAGCTGACCCGGCGCAACGCTAGCTAACCGTGGCATCGTCGCCCTCCTTGTCGTCCGAATTGAGTGCGGCTGTGCGGACGATTTCCCGGTGCCCGGATTCGATGTCAGCCGGAATCGTCAGCGAGTCAGAGAACACCATGACTTCCTGCGCTTTAGTCACCCGGTGTGCTGAATAGTTCAGCGAGAACAGGCGACTGCGGCGCTCACTGTACAGCTCGCCGACCTGCGGCACATTGTCGTAGGTGAGTATCCAATGGGCTGTCGTGACCCCGTTGAGACACGTAGCCAAGTCTTCGTGGTCATTTGCGTTGAAGGCATTCATGTACAGTGAGCCCGCCTTCTCGAAGTAGGGTGGGTCGGCGTAGATGAATGCGTTGGGGTTATCGGCATGTTGCTTGATGATTTCGCAACCATCCTGGTTCGTCACGGTAATGCGGCTGGCATACAGACCGATGATGCGAATACGTTCCAGGAGTGTGTCGCGATTGAATCTCGCGTCGATCTTGTAGTTTCCGGTTTGATCTTTACCGCCGATGGGTCCTCCGTTTAGCACACCGGAACGGTTGGTGCGGTTGAGGTAAAACGTGGCAAAGCCGAGCTGCGGTAGGTCATTTAGCGAAGCGGTGTTGTAGATTTCGCGCTGCCTTTCCCACTCTTTGACGGTGAGATCAACAGTGCGAATACGCCTACTAAAATCGTCCGGGTCATCCACGACGGAGCGCCAGAAGGCGTACACTGCTGGGTTAAGATCATTGATCGCAATGCTTGCGACCTGACCCGATACCAGGAGGCCAAGAGCTGCGCCAGCGCCACCCGCATATGGCTCCACGTATGTGCTAGAAGTGAGGTTGTTGTCGCGAATGATTTGGCGAAGCCGTGAGTACAGGAGGCCCTTGCCGCCTGGGTAGCGGAGTGGCGAGATGGTGACGCGTTTCGGAGCGCGGGGCAAAGTCTGCGTAGGGATCATGGTTTCAGTACCGCCTTCATGATTCCTTCGATCGTTGCCCAGCTCTGTCGGACATCATCGGGGGTGGCAAAGATGTGATGGTTGTGATTTGTTGCGTCCAGGTGTTCCTTGGACCCGACAAATCCATAGCGTCCTCCACGAAGTTTCTGAACAGGCTGGATCAGCGCTGTCCTGCCTGTCGTCCGGAAGTGATCTTCAAGCCATACGAGGCAGTTCGACAGAAAGACGAAACCCTTTTCGTTCGAGCCATTTCGAATATCCTGCCCCAACGCCTCGGCGTAAGCCTTGATCGTCTTCTCCAGGAATGTCCTGAGGAGGTCAAGCGTCGCGTTGGGGAATTTCTGGATGTTAATTGCCGAGAGTTCTTTGACGATCTCGTGGATCGAAGCCGGAAATGCCGATGGGACAGTGAGACTGTCAGTGTTCAGATAGTTTCGTTTCTTCGGGAACGGCTTGGGCTTGTCTCTTCCAGTGTCGAATGGTTCATTCGCCTTGTCTTCTCCACTGCCCGCGGAACCAGCTCCTTCGTCAGGTCTGCTCCCTCCTGTTCCTTGGCAGTAGTTAGATTGCGAACTAGAGGCATCTCTGGGTTGCCCATCTGCGTGAGTGTAGTCCTCGAGATGCTTCTCGTTGATCAGATCGCGGAGCTCATCCATGTACTCGACATAGCGATCGCTAGAGGTCTTATTCAGCGATCGAGTGTTGATCTTGCCGTCCCGGATGTCACTGACGATCTTTGTGGCGACTCGTTTGAAGGATGCTTCACTGGACAGCAGAGATACTTCGCCGGTCCTGTTCTTGACCTGAATCCCTACCAGGTCGAGGAACCTATCGTTCTCGTATAGTCGGGCCAGCGTTGACACGGGGAATCGTCGCTTGCGCGCGTAGTCTCCGAGCGCAGGGTCATCGTAAGAGACGTTGCGGAACAGTTGGAGAATCCGGCTTCGCGTGATGAACTGTCGCACGTCGACAGTCGGATACTGAGCGATCAGGTGGTCTGGGGACTTGCCCGCGTCGAGCTGCGCCTGGAAGAAGGCTGCCTGACGGGCCGGAGTCCATGCTACACGTTGATTACCGGTGTGAAGAGCAGCAATCAACTGATCCGCTTCGTCTTGGGACGGCGCCTTCTTGACAGTTATGCGCCGCACCGCTTCCAGATGAGGAACGAGTTGCGCAAACTTGCTGATGCGCGCCTGGTGGTCGGGAGCCAGATAGGGGTTCTGGATGGCCTTGAGCGCAGCAACGCGCCGATTCCCTTCGACCACGATCAATTGACCATCGCGCTCCACCACGATCGGGACTTCGTGAGTCAGCAATCCGACCTTGGCTATACCTTCTACCAGGTTCAACGCTTTCTCGTTTGTGAAGAGGTCCTGAATGATGTCGGATTCCGGTACGCCATCGGGAATGTCGAGCCGAACGTTACGGGGGTCCAGATGCAGGTCGTTGACGACGTCAACGACCATATCGTCCCAAGCGGACATGTCAATCATCGCGGCCTCTTCCGGGGCCCAGTATGTCGCTTGCTTCGGACATCAGTCTGGTCGCGGAGCCACCCCGGACTACGGCTAAGATATCGCTCCGCAGGAAGCGCCAGGCGCGTCCAACCTTCTCTCCCGGCAAGGTTCCTTCGCGGGCAAGCGCGAGGACAGTCTTCGTACTGACGCGCAGAAGGGCGGCTGCCTCCTCAGTAGTCAGGACTTCGTGTTCCTCTCCCATCTTCCTGCACTTTCCTCTTATGGGCTCTAATGTCAGGCTACCAGTTGCGTAATCGACGACGCAAGGATCGCGCGGGTGCGGGCGGCTCTGATCACCGATGAACCGAACGGCATCTCATCGGACTGGCACCCTTGTGGGATGACTCTCGAGGCTGCTCGCAGGTCATTCGCTTCCTAGTACAGCTTCCTCCGCTGCTGCGGGACTGGCTCTTAGCACCCGACAGATCACGGTGTTCCGAGGATCTCGCCCGTTCCAGGAGGGCGAGGCCGACAGGTTCGAACCAGGGGATTATGAGGAATGGCCTGGCGGCCTTGATGATCTGGGTGAGCGTACCCCGTACCTGTTGTGGACGCACGGGGCGACCCCGCTCCTGACGAAGGCGCTGAGCGATCGCGTGACGATCACTGGCTCCCGAGCCTCAACGTCATATGGAGAGCACGTCACTATAAAACTGGCGGCCGGGATGGCCGACGAGGAACGCATCGACATTGCCGGCGGCTCCTGCGGGATCGGGGGAGCCGCGCATTGCGCCGTGCTCGTGGCCCATCCATGTCAACACCCACAGACATGTAAGCACCCTTGTTAGCCACCCGGCCCCCGTCACGGACCTTGATGCGTAGCGCATCAAGGAACATCACCGGGTAGAACTGATCAAGCTGCCTGGTCTGCCACTTTTTCACTTCCTCTAACGCCGCATCAGTGATCGTCGAGATCGTCTCATGGTAGATATCAACATGGATGGCGGTGGCTAAATGATGCTCGATATCTCTAACAGTCAGGCCCCCGGCATACAAGCTAATGATCATGTCATCAATATCAGTGAGCTTACGCGCCCCCTTAGGAACCATCCTCGGCACAAACGTGGCTTACCAATTTGGAGGAACCTGCACATCAAGGGGCCCGTAGTTAGAATCAACCCTCTTGGAGTAAGTAGCGTTACGGCAGTTGGACGCGCCAACCACCGACTTAGCCACACCGTCACCGCTGCGATACCCCAAATGCTGATCCATCCGCGCGTTCAAATCCCGCGTGATCGATGCTTACAACATTGCGCGCACCAGATCATTGGCATCACTAGCCTCAGTGCCCAACTCATCAATCAGCTTCGCGAACTCAGGGTTCTCCACCAACTTCTTCTAAATCGCAGCAATCCTGGCCTTATCAGCCGCATCTGGCGTGGTCATGGTGGTCATTTCCATCCATCACCTCGCGTGAATCGAATCGCCACACATAAACCATCTGACACTCTACTCTCCGACGGACTTGACAGCCAGAGAATTTCGAGAGATTTGTTGCCTTGCGGTTTGAGAAGATCGCTGACTGGATCAATCGGCTCATAATGGAGTGAAGCCCGAACGTGGATTTCCTCAAGCACCTCACAGCTTCAATCTCATTGGAAAAACGCAGTTGAAACTGCAAAACTCGTACGAGAAATGTAGTTTCTGCTGCATTTTTCTGACGAGTTGACTACGATCGATGGTATCTTAACCTTCATTCCAGAGCCTATGGGTCTGATTGCCTAGGCTCGGGGCGGGTAAGTGGCGAGCGAAGTTGGAAGGCAGGTGGCTATGGAGCGAGACTTCGAGGCACACCTATTGGCGTGGCGAAAGAGCAAGCACCGAAAGCCCATGCTGTTAAGCGGGGTGCGCCAATGCGGGAAAACTTACCTGCTAAAGAAATTTGGTGAAGAGCACTATCGGCAGACCGTGTACGTGAACTTTGAACGCCAGCAGGAATTCCATGACCTGTTCGAACGCACATTAGACCCGCGACGGATAATCGAGCAGATCGCCCTCGTCAGCCGCGATATCAACGCCGACGAACCCGACACCCTGTATATATTCGACGAAATCCAAGCCGCTCCGAAAGCTGTCACTGCGCTCAAATACTTCGCCGAAGAAACTCCCCACCTCCACGTCATCGGTGCCGGATCGCTGCTGGGCGTGTCGCTACCCAAGGACGCAGCCTCATTCCCGGTCGGTAAGGTCGACATTGCAACTTTGCACCCCATGTCGTTTTCTGAGTACGTGCGAGCCAGTGGCTATCAGCGGCTGCTGGACGAAATAATCGGAGAAAGTCGGGAAGAAACTGAAGAGAAACTAGCCAGCCTGGTGGCGCCAGCCAGGAGCCGACTCCAAGAACTGTTCCACCAGTTCTTGCTCGTTGGAGGCATGCCGGAAGCCGTGAAGCGCTGGATTGAAACTGAAGACATGGCGCAAGTAGATTACGTACACCAACAGTTACTACAGGCTTACCGAGCTGACTTTGCCAAACACGCGCCCGCCACGGAAATCCCCAAACTCAACGCGATCTGGGAATCTATCCCCGCCCAACTGGCAAAAGATAACCAAAAATTCGTGTTCGGCCACGCCATGAAAGGCAAACGCGCAGCGGACCTGGCTAACGCGTTGCAATGGTTAAGTGACGCTGGCCTAGTGGTGATGGTTCCCAACGTCGAAAACCCCACCATACCGCTCAAAGCGAGCGCTGATCCGTCGAAGTTCAAGCTCTATCTGGCGGATATGGGATTGCTACGCGCCATGGCCCAGCTACCACCGGTAAAACTTGAGGAAATAACTGGGTACAGTACCAATTTCTACGGTGCAATCGCGGAAAACTACGTCCTCGGCGAACTACAAAAAGCTGGGATTGACGCCTACTACTGGACCAGCAGCGGGATCGCGGAGGTTGATTTCGTGGTGCAAGTGGGCGCGAAGATTGTGCCGATAGAGGTAAAAGCTGCGGCGAATCCGAACGCGAAAAGCTTGGCTCGGTACCGGGACAAGTACCGACCGAAGTTGGCATTCAAGATCTCGCTCAAGCCCTACGGCAAGGCGGGGGAGCTCGTGTCAATGCCGCACTACTGCATACCCGCGTTTAAGACGCTGGTTGCGGGCGGGGCGTGACGATCGTCGACATTTGGAAGGAAAACCCGCTGACTGAATTTTTGGGGCAGTGTCGCACGCTGACCCCCGAAACCTGGCTGATAGCTACTTCGTCATGTGTTTAGTGACTTCTTCGTTGTAGCTATTGAAGCCGTCCGCATCCATCTGCCCCAACCAAATGGAATCGAAAGCTGGGCGCAGTACAGAGAAGATAGTGTTGCCGTTATAGGTAAGCGGGTAGCGCACTGTCTTGCCATTCTTCACGCGGTCAGTGAAGGGGGTGACATCTAGGCCGCGTTTAGCGAAGGCATCGATGGTAGCCTGAGTGCCAGCCGGCCTGGCAGGGAATACCACACCTTGTTCGCCGATGATGTTCTGACATGCGTCCGACCCGAGGAAGACTACCCATTTGGCGGCTTCTTCCGGTTTGGAAGTTTGCGCGCTGATGGAGTCTCCGAGCCTGTTAAATACAGACATTGGGTGTCCGATTGGTCCAGAGGGAAGTGGCGCGATCCCAAGGTCTACGCCAAGACATCATTGCGAAAATGCAGTTTAGACTGCAAAACCCGTACGAGAAATGCAGCCGGTGCTGCATTTTGCTAAGGAGCGGCGCTTATCGGTAACTCTGGAGACTCTTGTGCTCGCATCACCGTGCACGGTTTGGGTGAGCAATGGCAGTGTCCGTGGTGAGCGTTAAGGTTGGGTCATAGTCGCAAGCGTTAGGAAGGTGCGGGATAACGTGGCGTATAGATCTTGGGGTGGGTTAGTGCCCGCCACGGAAGCAATGCTGGATAGGCGGTTCGTGGCGGTGGACTTTGAAACTGCCAACCGGATGGGTGGCGTATCAGCTTGCCAAGTCGCCCTCGTGAAGGTCGAGGACGGTCACATCACCGACCGGTACACCACCTTCTTGCGCCCGCCTGCTGGCTACGACCACTTCGAGTTCACCTACTTGCACGGGATCAGCGCACTCGACGTGGTGGGAGCACCCACCTGGGCGCAAGTAGCTGATCAGGTAGCCCAGTTCGTCGACGGCGCCGCCGTTTACGCACACAACGCCAGCTTCGATAGGGGAGTGTGGCGACGTTTGGATGAATATTTCAACATCGCCACACTACCGCCATCGTTCTACTGCTCCTACCGCACCGCCCGGAGCTTGCGTCCTGGGCTAGTGAACTACAAACTCCCCACCGTTGCCGCCGAGTTCGCACCCGAATACCGACTCAACCACCACCGCGCCGACTCCGACGCCGAAGCCTGTGCGCTAATCGTATGCGGGCTGCAGAACCTGGTGCGCGAACTGGGGAGGTGAAGGGCGGGTGCGGGCGTGAGTGCGCAGTGGGCGTGAGTGCGTAGTGGTAACCGTATTTGTCCAACAGGGGCGATATGCTGAGCAAGTACGCTTGGAGCCCAGTAAGTAAGTGTGGAGGATTTCGTGCGTTCAGATAATACGCCAACGATCGACCAGTTCCGACCAGCAGTGCTTCGCGTGCTTCGCGATGGCGCCACACGATCGCGCATGGAGATCGCTGAAGCCGTTGCCGATCACATGGGTTTAAGCGCTGAAGTCCGCGCCGAGCGTATAGCGTCGGGTCAGTATCGTTATGTAAACCGAATCAATTGGGCATGCTCGGGGCTCACCCACGCAGGTCTTTTGGAGCGCCCCAAACGCGCGGTGTACCGGATAACGGAAAACGGTCGGATAGTGGATCAACGCAACCTGAGCGAGTACTCCGACAAAGACATGAACGAATGGCAGACATGGCGTGAATATCAAGAAGAAATAGCTAAAAGGAAGAAAGAAGATACAGTCACAGAAGTGGCGGACGAAGCCGAATCCGATCCCATCGAAGTCATGACCTCCGCCCAAAGGGCTTTCAATGCGCAGACAGAGACCGAGCTGCGTAAACGGCTGCAAGAATCATCGCCGGAATTTTTTGAAAAAGCAGTCATTGATTTGCTTTGGGCAATGGGATATGGAGGCACCCACGGCGAAAAACAACACGTTGGCCGTTCCGGGGACGGCGGTATTGATGGAATCATCCGCCAAGATGCCCTCGGGTTAACGAATGTCTACATTCAAGCTAAACGCTACGCAGACAACAATAAGGTCGGAGATCCGGAAATCCGCAATTTTATTGGCTCACTGGCAGCCCGTGGCGCAAGCCAAGGAGTCTTCATTACGACCTCCAGTTTCCTGCCTGCCGCCGAGTTGAGTGCAGACAAGTACCCCCACGGGAAAATAGTGCTGATAGACGGGATTAAGCTCACCAACCTAATGCTCACTTACGAAGTGGCCGTTGATAAGACGAAAGAGTTCACACTCTACACAGTCGATGATGACTACTTCGAGGAAGAACTAGCCTGACCGCTAGAACCTTTACTTAAGACTAGGTTGGGACCCCGAACCCTAATCCTGCAAATCTCCGCGTAGGATCTGAAGGCGAGTGCGAAAACCGCTAAATTCCGGAGCAAACACTACCGTTGCGGGCGGGATTTCACCGTCACCGCAATCACCACGAGGGCGGCAATCAAACACCCCGCGCCCAGCCACATGAAGACGCTGCCGCGGGTGAAAATGTCGACGAACTCGAACACTATGCTGGCAACTATTAGGGCGATTACTAGCCAAGTTGAGGCTCCCACCTTTGTTTTCTTCTTCGACACCGGTCCTCCTGGTGAAATAACTGTGGGAAGAATACTACCCGTTAGGGGAGTAAATCCACGCGAAGCTAGGTATTCCAAGATTAGAACAGTCTCGGTAGGATACCTTCCATGGAAGAAGCAATAGCGGCCTACAATCAAAGACTTACCGGCGTTGACACCATCTACGCCAGCGTGCCGGTTCCCGAAATGCGCGATGGGGATACGCGCATACAGATACACCCCAGCGTCTACGCCACAGTCTCCACCTCGGTCTTCCCACCCGACTCCATGCCTGCCTACTGGGGAGTGCGGGTGCAGCACCGGATCAGCCTCTACCCCGCAGCCGACGCCAGCGTCAAACAAATGCGACAGACACTCGACGCCGCGACCAAGGCAGCGAAGACGCACGACCGACGCACCTGCATGCAGATGGAAGCCAACGGCGAGGACGTGCCAGGCGAAAACGACCGCGCCGTCCTCGCCACCGTGCCATTTTTAGATAAAAACATGAGTGCCGCGTACCTTCAATCTGGGTTCCGGATCAGTTCCATGACCGCGTACCAAAAAGTGGAGAAGCTGCGCGCGGTGGCGCAGGCGAAACTAACGGCGGCGCCCTCGCCGATATCGGGAAGGATCACGATGCGAGCACCGGGAGACAGCGACCTGGATGCGATCGTGCAGGCTGTTACCGCGCTGAACGACTTCGATCAAGAGTGCATGATGCCGCGCCCCACGCGCGAAAGCGAGGAGGAAACCTCGCGCGCGCTGGCACGCCTGGTCGTGGCCGGCGGACCCGGGTGGAGTTCGGTGGCGACCCATGAGGACGAGGACGGCACCGCGCTGCTGTCCATGTACCCACCCGAACGCTCGCAGTGGGCGGCAGAGGGGTTGAAACTTGGGAAACCCAGCTACCTGGGGTTGGCGTACACGCCTGCGACGTGGCGCGGAAACGGGGTGATGAACCACATGATTGCCGGGGCGTTGGAACACGCTGCGAGGCAGGAAGTGGAAGACATCGTGGTTCAATACGCGCAGCACAACCCGCTGTCGAGCCGGTACTGGGTGGCGTGGGGATTCAAACCCGTGATAGCTGAATGGGTGAAGAACGTCAGCGACTAGTGGCGGGATGAGGGGGCGGGGCGTGACCGTTCGGTTGGGGAGCGGAGTCGGCCCCATCCTTGCAGGTTAATGCTCCAGGCGGAACCCATATCGGCCAATCACATGATCTTCACTCGTTCCATCGCGGCATCCATGCGACGGTTATAGCCTTCCAGGGGACCGCGCATAAGCAACCCCAAGGCCACCACCGGCGGTATGAACAAAGCCAAAAGGCCCAGCTGTGTCCAAAACTCGTTGCCGTAAATACCTGCGATGGAAGAACGAAGTGCAGCAACCACGTGCGTGCCAGGTAAGAAGGGGGAGATGCTTGAGAACCAGTTCGGCAACAGCTGCAGCGGATACGCTCCGCCGGACCCAGAGATCTGCATGACTAGTAACAGGACGGAAAGTGCTTTCCCGGCATTACCGATCAGGACCACGAAAGTATAGGTCATTAAAGTAAACACGGCCGAAGCTAACCAGCCGGTTAGTAACAACAAGAACGGGTGCGCGGCGTCGACCTCGACGAAAAATATCAGCCCCAAACACGTCAAAGTGGACTGCAATAGACCTACCAGGAAATACGTTAAATAACGCCCCAGGTAGGCGCTAGAGCGGGAAACGCCGAGTTGTTCAGGAACGTTTACTCGGATCGCTACGGACGTAAGCAACGCACCAACCCATAGAGCCAGCATGCAATAAAGTGGCGTCATGGCCGCTCCGAACGAGCCTACCTTGAACAGCGGAACACGATTCATGGCGACCGGTGCCGACACTATCGCAGCGCGAGCATCGGGATTACTCCCAATCAACTCCTTGAGCGCATCAAGATCCCCGGTGGACTTAACCTCAGCAAGCTTTTTACTGACGTCATCAAGTTCATCAGCGAACTCACTCAAAGATTTCGAGGCCTGCGCCAAGTCGTTTTGCGCGCCCTCAAGGGTACGGGAGATCGACGAGGGCGGTGCGGCACTACTAATCGCAGAGAGCTGACTGGAAATATCCTCCACATCGGCCTTAACAGTAGAAACTTGCGCACTTAGCTGATCTAACTGGGGTTTGAGGTCAGTTTCGAAACTATTCTGGGCGGCATCGATCGCCCCCTTAGCGTCTGCAATCGACTGCTTTATATCCTTGCGATCAGCCTCAACCGAATCCTTCTTCTCCTCCGCCTTCTGTGCGGTGGATTGGAATGCCTGTCCAACCCGCTCCTGCCGGTCAGCAGCATTGTTCAGAAGGTCGATGACCTTATCGGCACTTTTTTGCCCCACCGGCAGCAGGTGAGGGCGGATGTCTTTTTCAATGTGAGCGCTCAGCTCACGATACTGGTCGCGTTGTATAAACACCCTGTCTGCCATGTTGTTAATCGCCTCGATGCTGTCATTAGCGTCAGTGGACAGGGAGTCAAATAGCTCATCGGCACTGGACTGGAGCGCCAGGTAGCTGTCCGAGCTGTTAGTTAAAGCAGTCGACAGGGAATCAGGCACTGAAGTTAGGGCAGCTTTTATGTCTTTAATACCCGCGTCACCGTCGGACAGGTTCTGCTTTTGAGCATCAATATTGACTTTCGTGGCGTCAATCAGTGATTGTGCAGACTCTGCAATAGCAGTGGACTGCCCAGCTAGGTCAGAAAACGATTGTGCAGTTGTGGCACTTGCCCTAGCAGTCTTGGAAAGCTCGGTCACCCGGATAGCGATCCGATCCAACGCGTTTTGGAACTCCGGTTCGTCTAGAAAATCCGAAACACTTAGAACGACGTTCATGCCCACGTCCGCTAAGGTTTCAGCGAACACACGGTTAATCGTATTAGAAACCGATGAAGCACCCTGCTCGGTGAGTTTTGGTGCCAACGGGTTTTTCTTCTCATTGGTGTAATAATCGATTGACGTGCGCTCTGATCCAGGGGCGTAGAAAGTCATCATGGTTTCTGAAAACTCAGGTGGAATTACGATCGCCGCATAGTAGGTTCCGTCCGTGGCCCCAACCACCGCAGTTTCCTCATCGGTGATTACCCACTCTAAGTCGCTGTTAGTGCGTAGTCGGTCAAGTACTAGTGATCCAATATTGACCCTCAGCGGCACCAGGTCTGACTTATAACCAGCGTCAGTATTCGCGATTGCGACTTTCAGATTCCGCGTATTGGTAAACGGATCCCAAGTGGCAATCACATTGAACCACGTGAACAATGGCGGGATCAGAACCAACCCCAAGATAACTATCCCAGGTATAACCGAATGCGTGACCTTTCGCAGATCGTGCAAGAAAACCTTAAGCATCGTTGTCACCTTCATCCGCAGTCGGTTCCTGTGCGGGCGTATCCTCTGCATCGACCGTCGTCTCCCTGACGACGGTGACCTGTTCGTTGGCGTCCACCTGCTTGCTGGCGATGACCTGTTCATCTAACAATTCGGGGCGCGCCCCGCTGCGCCTGGCCAACCTAGAAGGAATTGTGAAAAGCTCGTCTCGAATCTCATGGCTTCCCATAAGCGCGTAAGAGCTAGCGGTCGAGAGCCAATCACGCCGGTAGTCTTCGATGACGATGAAACTGACGAACACTAAGACGATTATTACCCACAGGCCGAGTATGGATGCTTTCCCCAAGTGTCCAAAATATCCCAGAACTCCGACCACGCCGATCACAGCAACTGTTAGCACGGAGGAAAATACCAGCATCGCGTGGAAACGTTCATTTAGTTTCGCGCTTCGCTTTAATAGGACGGTGCGGTAGTTATCGGAGTTCGCTAACGCAACCATCACGCGGGAGAACTGGAAGTGCTGCTTCGTTGTCTTTGCGTTCATGGTCCCGTCAGCCGTCAACAGGTCGGAAGCTTCCAGCTTCGAGTTGAAGGTGGCGTTAAAGCCGCGCATAACGCGCCTGATCTGAATACCGAACAGTAGTAGTACAGTGCTGCCGGCTAGTAACTTTAGTTCGGAAAGGTAATAAATGTTTCCGGCGAAACCGGCCGTCGCCTCGCGCATCGCGTCGATACCGTATGTGAAAGGCAACAGCGGGTAGAGGGCGCGGAAAAACCCGGGCATCATCTCGATAGGGTAAAGGCCAGAAGACCCCGGGATCTGCATGATCACCAGCAAAATGCAGATTCCTTTACCCACATAGCCGAGGGTGGTCGACAGTGCGTAAATGATAGATAGGTAGCACAAGCTGTTGAGGATCGCGGTTAGCGTGAAGATGAAAGGATTTACCATCTGTACGCCTAAAAGGAAGTTTCCAACAGAGACGAGGATTGCTTGGCAGGTGGCGAGTATCGCAAAAAACAGCCACCGCGCCCAGTACCTAGTCCGATGGCTAAGCGAGGTAAACCCTTCAGAATCCACGTCTAATCGGAAGATCACCACCAGCACGAATGCACCAATCCAGAGGGTTAAGTTAGTAAATAGCGCCGCCATCGCCGAGCCGTAGGATTTCAGAGGGAAAATGACGTGCTCATCGATCTGCACGGGCTGACTCAGGAAAGTGGCTATCTCCTGCGGTTCGAGGTTCGACACATTCGTTAGTTTTTCAAACGAATCTGCTGCGCTAATGGCAGACAAGTCGGTGCGAATGTTGCTGACAGTTGTTTGGATGGAGTCTATGTTTGATTCAAACGAGGAAAGAGAATCAGCGAAGTCATTTAAGTTTTCCTGTATGGAACTGGCCAGATTCTGGGACTGGGTCACCAGCGGCTGCTCGGCACGAAGTGAGACCGCCACTGCATCTGCAACCCGCCCCAGGTCCATAATTTGCGACTGCAAGCGTGGAATATCTTGCGCTAACGTCTGATTGAGCGCCACTCCCGCGTCATTGGATGCTTTGACGCTCTTATCCAAGTTCACCACTGTGCTCAAACTAGAGTCATGGGTTTGCGACAAGTTAGAATTTAAAGACTCAAGGGAAGAAAGAATCTCTTTGTTCGCACGGTGGCGTTGCTGTAAATCTTCGGTTGCTTTAGATAGACGGCCCAAAACCTCAGAATCAACCCCAGGTTGATTGACCAACCCTTGCAACTCCTCTAAAGACTCCTCAGTGATATCAGAAACGCGTTTTGCCACGTCCAAAGCTGAGGCAGCATCATCGTTAGCTTGCTGCAGGATTGCGGTGATTTGGCGGCTGCTTTCAGTAGCTTTCGCGCTGACCTCGCTCATCTTGCCGCTGGCCCGCACATAGGCATCGGTAATGTTGCCGGTAGAAGTCATAATCGGACCAGTTACACTGCGTGCAATGCCTCCGGCTTGCTCTGCAGCTACCGCAGCATCCTCAAGTGTGGCGTAAACAGAATCCAACGCCCCATAAGTAGCGTCAAGCCTATCGGAGGCATCCCGAATCTGAGTACGAGAATCCCCTAATTTAACCTTCGTAGCGTTAAGTTTTCCCTCCAACGACTTCAACGATGATATAGCGCCATTTTGGTTACCAGAAAGCTGTTTTTCAAAGTCAATCCCGGCGTCACGTAAGCGTTCACTGACCACCTTAGAGACAGTGTTTACGAACTGCTGATTAATGCGACTCTCTAACGTGGAAGCGCCAACATCGGTGATCTTAGGTGAAACAGCGTTTAGCTTTTCGTTGACGTAATAATCGATTTGAGGACGCTTGAAATCACCTTCGACGACACCAAGAACGTCACTTGTGAAATTCTGCGGTATAACGATCGCGGCGAAGACTCGGCCCTCATTTACGGCTGCTAGGGCGTCGTCCTCGGACATAAAATCCCAGCCCAACTGATCGTTCTTCTTCAACTCAGATTCGATGCGCGGCCCCAGATTTACGAAGCCAGTGAGTTCAGATTTAGCACCCGCGTCGCTATTAGCCACGGCTACGGAAATGTTTCCGGTCGCGCCGTAGGGATCCCAAAACGCCATGATATTAAACCAGGCATAGAGGGAAGGGATCAGGATCACGCCAATAATAATGATCCATGACTGCGGTACCCGCACCACCCGCTTAACATCACGGTTAACAACTCGAAGCACGTTACGCATGAAATCCCTTGATTATTTTCTGCGGTATCACCAACGCTGTCCAGCGACCCTGATCTGGTCTAGACCGGGCGCATGAGGGCGAATCGCCTCAAATCAAGATCATACCCCTAGTAAGAAACAGTCCTCACCTACAGGGAGGACAGTACGAGCTCGCGTACGTGCCACGTCGCTGTCCGTGGTGGGCGCACCCAGCTGGGCACAGGTGGCGGCGCAAGTCGCAGAATTCGTGGACGGTGCACCCGTGTATGCACACAACGCCAGTTTCGACCGGGGAGGGTGGCGCAAACTCGACGAACACTTCGGAACTCACATGCTGCCAGAATCCTTCTACTGTTCCTACCGCACCGCCCGGCGGCTGCGGCCCGGCCTGGTTAACTACAAACTCCCCACCGTCACCGCCACGTTCGCCAACGACCTCGCTGCCGTGGAAGCTAGGCCACGTCCTCGGAAATCACGGGCAACCCAATACCAAAACCAACCCAACAAGTTGTCGGCGCATCAACGGGTCATTGACGCCCGTAAAATCGCGCGAGCATCATCCTCGGTGACGGGGCGGAGCAACAGACCATCGCGGTCGCAATCGCTAACTACTGAGTGCCGCCAGCGCCCCGGTCAGGCGCGTGCAGACGACTTCCGCACTGCGAGCCGCCGCGTCGGCAGCGTCGATGTGGAAATCCTCCCCCGCTCGCGGGCCGCACAGGTCCGACACGCCGCGCACACTCACGAATGGCACCTGGAGCTGAGAACACACTTGCGCGGCAGCGGTGGATTCCATGTCCGCGCCCAGGGCGAGGGGGAAGAGCTCGCGCGTGGATTCGACCGTGGCGGAGGTGACGAAGGCGTCCGAGGAAGCCACCTGACCCACGCGTAGTTCGGTATCAGTAGCGGAGGCTATGTCGGCACCGGCGGCGATTGGCGCACCACCAGGAGCAGCGGAAAAAGCCTCAACCAGGCGACTGTCGGCGGGGAAGGTGGCCGGCGATCCGGGGACCTGGCCGGGGGCGTACCCGAAGGCGGTGGCGTCAGCGCGTGAATACAGGAAATCGTCGCCCACAATTACCTGACCGACCTTGATATCCGCGCCGAGCCCTCCGCAGGTGCCAGCGCATATGTAGGCCGCCAGCGCGTTGTCGAAAAGCATGTGGGTGCGGGCTGCCGCCGCTGCGGCGTTCGCCAAACCGATTCCCGTCACCACAATCACCACGGGCACGTCATTGATGGTTCCTGACGTCCACGACTGGTTCGCCACTTTAGTGGTCAACGGGCTTTCTAGTAGGGCGAGGAAAGGCTCGGCCTCCAGGTCCATGGCGGTGGCGATTGCGATGATGTGGGCGGGATTCGCTTCAGGTTGGTTCATAGCAAACATGGTACCTGTCGTCCCCAAATCTCAGGCACGTCAACGGTGAACTTTGGGGCCCGGAGAGGGGCAGTTTTGCGTCGATGACGTGCTTTAGAAAAGGGGAGCGGGTGGGGAGGGAAACCCATGCGTACGAACGACAGGGTCAAGCTCTCTGGTGGTGGGACTTTCCCGCGTGTTTGTAGGGAAACTGGCCCCAAATCTCAGGCACGTCAACGGTGAACTTTGGGGCCCGGAGAGGGGCAGTTTTGCGTCGATGACGTGCTTTAGAAAAGAGGGCATGCGGGGAGGGAGGAGCGCAGCAAAAAGGGAGCCACATCCTCGCAAGAACGAGGACGCAGCTCCCCAAAACGTAGGAAACCTACGCGACGAAACTACTTGTGGGCAACCAACGCCACGTAACCACCTGCGCGGTAACCGTCAACCACGTCCTCGACCTCGTCATTGGTGTAAACAGGGTTATTCACCAACGTCTGGTAGGACTCGAAATCACGCATCCCCAAGTCACGCAACACCTGCCACTTCGACTCCGAAGTATGCCAATACCCGGCCGTTACCAGCTCCAGAGGGTACGGCATCGGCGGCATCACGCCGGCGAGGAACTCATGGTCGTAAGAACCCACCGACGCTGCCAGCAGGTACATCAACGCATACGCGCTTTCCTTCGGCACGTCTAACAAAACCAGGCGGCCGCCGGGCTTCAGGCACGCGTGCGCCTTACGGTAGGCCACCTCCAGATCCGCAATATACGTGGACGAGCCGTTGAAATAAATCACGTCATAAGCGTCCTGCTCCAAATCCGCGTCCTCAAACGTCGCCACCTGCACTTCCATGCCACGTTTGCGCGCTATCTGCGCCATGTCAGCGGACGGCTCCACGCCCTCGATACCGCGGTGGTCGAGGTTCGACTCAAACAAGCCGCTACCGCAACCCACAGACAGTACTCGTTTACCGGACAAGTCCCCCAGGGCCTTAACCAGCAGTTTCAGTTCACTGTTGAAAACATTCTCATTGGCCATGAACCATTCGTCGTACTGGTTCGTATAGCCATCGAACTTAGCCTTTCCCATATTCTTCTTCCTCACTGTGGGTAGAAAATACAGGCGTATTAGTTTCCCTACGCCGGCATTATCCGTTCAGGTTCAAGGGATCGAAGTAAAAACTTCCTCTCAGCCAGGTGGCTCTCCCACGCTTGTGCGCAACTTCGAGTCTAGTGGCTCGCCCGCGCGGATGCGGGAAGTAGGGATTTTTGGCGGCGAAGGCTGGGTGGGGCGGGGTTCGCCGGGGTTGAGGGGAACCGGCCCTGAAGGTCAAGGGCAACGACACCCAAGGCAAAGGGGGAACGATCCCCGGAGCCAAGGCACGTCAACGGTGAAGTTTAGGGTCTGAGGAAGGGGTGTTTTGCGCCGATGACGTGTCTGAAGAAAGTGAGTATTGTTAAAGACATGCAGCACTTCTACCCCGAGCAAAACACGCCACCGGAACGCACAAGCGGTGACAAACCCGAACCTACCGGGCTACCAGCAGACCTAATCGCCGGGGAAGTGAGCTCCCAAGACGCCCCCAGACCCCTATCCGTATTCGACATGTTCCGCATCGGAATAGGGCCGTCCTCATCCCACACCGTCGGACCGATGCGCGCGGGCAAAGCATTCACCGAATACCTCGAACAAGCTGGCATCGCGCTGCAAAACATTGAACGCATCGACGTGGAACTGTTCGGATCCCTGGGGGCCACCGGGCGAGGACACTCCACCGACCGCGCGGTCCTACTGGGACTAGCGGGCTACGAACCAGATACCGTGCCCGCTGACGTCGTCGCCAACCTCCCCGACACGGTGCTGGAAACCGGTGAGCTCACCTTGCGCGGAGGACACACCATCGCTTTTACAGCCGACAACATCGCGTTCCTACCGCGCAAAGTGCTGCCCTACCACGTCAATGCCCTTACCCTCTCGGCGCAGGTGCGACTCGCGCAGGGCGAGGACGCGCAGGACACGTGTGCGACCGAGGGCGGTCACGTCCTCGCCAGCCAAACCACCCACCCCACGGGCGCGGGATCGGTGCGCCGGGTAGCGCGAACCTACTATTCCGTTGGCGGGGGGTTCGTGGTGGAGGAACTGTCTGCCGACCCGAATCAACCGCGCACGCACGCGCTTGCCACCTCCGCAGCTGTGGAGCGCACTCACAACCGCGCGCCCTACCCGTTTTCGAGTGCGGCGCAACTGCTGCGGATCTGCCAGCGTGAAAACCTCACGATCGCGCAGGTGGTGCGCGCCAACGAGGAAGCCGCGCTGCCGGCTGCGGAAGTGAACGCATACTTGGATTTGATCCGCGACACCATGTCTGAATGCGTGGACGCCGGGTGCGCCACTACTGGCGAGCTCCCCGGTGGCCTGCGTGTTCAGCGTCGCGCCGCGGCCTTGCACTCGGCGTTGATTGGGCGCGATGGGGAGCCGGCTCGCGGCAGTGCGTGGGCTGGTAGTAGTGATGACCCGTTGCGAGCGATGGACTGGGTGAACTTGTACGCGCTGGCGGTGAATGAGGAAAACGCTGCCGGACACCGCGTGGTGACTGCTCCTACTAATGGGGCGGCCGGCGTGATTCCCGCGGTGCTTGGGTACCTGTTGCGGTTTTGCCCGGAAGGGCGTGATGGGGGCGAGGACGTGGCGCGTGACTTCCTGCTGGCTGCCACCGCGATTGGTGCGTTGATAAAAACTAACGCCTCCATTGCGGGTGCGGAAGTGGGGTGTCAGGGTGAGGTGGGGTCGGCCTCGGCGATGGCTGCTGCGGGGTTGGCGCAGGCGTTCGGAGGCACGGCGGCGCAGGTGGAAAACGCTGCTGAGATTGCGATGGAGCACTCCTTGGGGCTCACGTGTGACCCAGTGGGAGGACTGGTGCAGGTGCCTTGCATTGAGCGCAATGCGATTGCTGCAGTTAAGGCCATTAACGCCGCGCGCATGGCGATGTGGGGCGATGGGCGGCACACGGTTTCTTTGGATGTAGCGATTGAAACCATGTGGCAGACCGGTAAAGACATGCTGTCTAAGTACAAGGAAACTTCCGCCGGCGGGTTGGCCGTTAACGTGGTGGAGTGCTGAGGCGAGGACGGTTGGCGTGCGGACATGGCGACTTTTCCGCGCGTACAATTTTCTCAGCGTGCCAGAGTGTTGATTTTGATGCAGTCATTCGGAATGAGTAGTTGTTCGCTCCGGAGCCCTGGCCCACAAAGCGTGACTAAGCAGGCCTGTGGTGTTTATATCGGATGGTAAAGCTGAATCTGTCCGCCGGGAGTATGCAGGCCTAGCAAGTGCTGCATCCTCAAGATGCTAGCTTGCTTGCGTATCAAAGCGATGCCACCTTCGTCATCGCAAATGAGAATGACCTTATGGCCGGCACGGGCGCGTAGCGCGCCATGCAAAATAGCCATGTTCTTGCCACGATCCTTACTCTGGCTGTACATCTGGTCAAAATCGATTCCCAGGACGCTGAGACAGCACTCGCGCAGCTCATCATTAGGAGCATCTGATATTACCTGTTTGAATCGTTGCGGGAATTTTCGATTCCAAACTTCAGTAGCTTTCTTGAACAGGGGATGCCTTTTCGGAGTGTTGTTTATCTCGCATTCGACAGCTTGCGGGACATGAATGATGTTGTTGCCTAGGGCTGCTAATAGTTGAGGAACACAATCAGTGGTGAGGAACTTGAATAGCGGGCCGGTGTCGAAGACGTGGATCAATCGGCGGCCTCCGACAGTGCTAAACGCTCGGCCTCGGTCAGACCCGCCTTGGATTCCTGTGGGCGTGATGCTGTTATATCAGGTAGGGGCTGGGGCGTAATGCCAGCTTCTTCTAACTGTTTAGCCATAGCTATTGCGCTGTCGCTGCCATTCAATCGTGCAAGCGCCGCAGCTGAGACTAAACCCCACTCATATGCGTATGTAGCGCGCGTGAACAAGGCTTGTGGTGCCCGGGGAGTTAGCGCCTCGGCGACCATCGTTTCATATCGGCTGCGCCAACCAAAACGTTGCGCAAGCGTTCTGGTCGAGTAATTTCCCCAATGATCTGCTGTGTCTTCGTCGAGAAAGCCTGCTTCGCGAAGCTGGATAGCAGCTATTTTCGGGGACACTCCAAAATGCTGAACCAGATTGGACAGTACAACCAAGGTTAGTGTTTCACTTTCACACCAAGTGCGAACCGAGTCCAACGGCAGCAGTAGATGCCTAGCAAAAGCGTCAGCCTGGATTTCCTGGCAGCTGCGCTCTTGCCAACCACTATTGGAAGGCGAACTACTCACCGTCCCCAGGCGCAGGTGGCCAATTTCATGCGCCAGAGTTGAACGCAAACGCATAGGGTGAGGCGTGCATCCAACTGCGATCATCGTTTGCGATCCACGTTGCACGGTGAGTCCGTGACCGCGGGCGTTAGTCTTTACGAACGCCACCCCAACACCCATGCGATGTTCGATTAGCCATACAAGGCTATTGATGGGGTCGGTGCCGAGGTTGATTTCTTTACGGAACTCGGTGGCCGCCCTACGGCCAATGTCTTCGTTCTTCACGCTATCTCCGGTACTGATAGCTCATCCAATCGTTGTGATAACGCGAAGGCATAGATTAGATAGTCGAATAAATCTGTGAAGTTAGTATCATCAGTTCGCGCAGCGCAGCGCACTTCATTTGCCAGAGAAGTTCTCCCAGTTAAATCGGAAGCAAGTACACCACAAGCATCAGCTAATACCGCTATTTCGGCCACAGTTGCTTCTCTCTGGTCCTTCTCGATGCGGTGGATAGTAGGTTGTGAAATTCCTGACTGTTGAGCTAAATCGCGTTGGGTAAATCCCACCTCTTTGCGTGCGCGAGCGAGGTTTTTACCGACATATAGCGAGTTTGCAACCATGTGAATCAAAACCTCCCTAGTTTGTTTCTATGCGCTTTTCGCATATCTGGCAATGGTTTTTCGCAAAATTTGGCGAACAAACCAACGGCGAACCTTAGGGTCAATCCGGGCGGGGTGCAGGTGGTTTGTCTCAGCTAGTGGTTGCGACACGCCGAAGAGAGAAAACGTTCAGAGCAATTTTTCACCCAGTTATCCACATATTCACAGCCTGTGGATAACAGTTGTGGGGAATGATCCACAAGCTCTGAAACCATCGCCACGCACCCGTTGATAACACTCCCGCAACCGTGGCGGGCGACACCTTGGCTGGCTGCTAACCGCGAGAACTCAAAGACCGCCCGACAATCAAAATGTCATAGGTGTGATTCACAATGACAGTGGGGGTGAGAACGGCGAAGATGATCTGTCCCCAGGTTATCCACCGCCAGGAACGAACTATCCACAGGAGCGAAAGGAGGGAGGTGCCAAACACGCCATCTTGTGGTGCTGACGAAACCCACCCACTAGGTGTAGTGTTTGGAGAGCAAGGGCAAACCTCGCGCCGAAAGAAATCACAACCTTGTAATTACACGGCGTGAACTAATAAGCCCGACACCGCTCATCATGACCACAGAACCGAGGAGTCAGCCCATGACTATCACCGTGTACAGCAAACCGATGTGCGTCCAATGCGACGCCACCAAGCGCGCGTTGAATAAGCAGGGCCTCGACTACGCAACTATTGATATCTCCGAAGATGCCGCCGCGCTGGACTACGTGAAGTCCCTCGGCTACGCACAAGCACCGGTTGTCATTGCTGGAGATCAACACTGGTCTGGGTATCGCCCCGACCTGATTAAAAAAGTCGCTAAGAGCGTGGCTCTGGTAGTCAACGGCTAAAACTGTCCCGGCTACCCCAAGGGGTAGTCGGGATGTGTATATCCAGGCGAATACCAACGCACCCACCCGTCTACACCGCGCGAACCCACACCAGGGCGCACCGGCGCGCGACCGAGCCAATCAGGCAAGACCACGCGGGGAAAGCCAGGTGGAGGGAAGCCAGGTGGGGAACCGGGCGGAGGAGCCAAACCGGGGAACCACGCGGAGAAACCGGGCAAGGAAAGCCAGGTCGGTCCCCAGGCGGGTAAGCTCAAGTGGGAGACCAACGCAAGGAGAACCGAACAGGCAAGACCAAGTAGGCAAAGCCAAGTGGGGAACCACGCGGGGGGAACCAAACTGAGGAACCACGCGGGGAAACCGGGCAAGGAAACCCAGGCGGGTAAACTCAGGCGAGGGAAACCCACACAGCAGACACCAGGCGGGTGAACCGAAAAGCACCCCACGACCTCGACAGCGACAATAAAATCCAACCACCACGACCAGGGAGGAAGCAGGAAATGGCTGCGCCCGAACGGAAAGACGACAACAAAGACGTACACGTCGTCTACTTCTCCTCCGTCACCGGCAACACCGAACGCTTCGTACACAAACTCGGCTTCGAAAGCCACCGCATACCCCTACGCCCCAAAGACGAATTCCTACACGTGGACGAACCATACGTCCTCGTGACCCCCACCTACGGGGGAGGAAACGTCAAAGGCGCAGTACCTAAACAAGTAATCAAATTCCTCAACGACGAAAACAACCGCAACCAATGCGTGGGCGTGATCTCCGCGGGGAACACCAACTTCGGGACCGCATACTGCCTGGCAGGCGATATCATTGCAGCGAAACTGAAAGTCCCACATATGTACCGATTCGAACTCCTCGGCACCAACGAGGACGTCACCAAAGTGCAAGAAGGATTGAGTGAATTTTGGCAGAAAATCTAACTGATACCGGCCTGGAACCCGCACCCACCCCGGATCTGGACTACCACGCCCTCAACGCGCAGCTGAACCTGTACGACAAGGACGGCAAAATTCAATTCGACGCCGACCGCAAGGCCGCACGCCAGTACTTCCTGCAGCACGTGAACCAAAACACCGTGTTCTTCCACAACTTGGAAGAAAAACTCGACTACCTGGTGGAAAACGGGTACTACGAAAAAGAAGTCCTAGACCAATACGACTTCCCCTTCATTAAATCCCTCTACCAGCGCGCCTACGGGAAGAAGTTCCGCTTCCCCACGTTCCTGGGAGCGTTCAAGTACTACACCTCCTACACGCTTAAAACCTTCGACGGTAAGCGTTACCTAGAACGGTTCGAAGACCGCGTTTCCATGGTGGCGCTGTACCTGGCGCGCGGAGACAAAGAACTCGCCGAACACATGGTGGACGAGATCATGGCGGGACGTTTCCAACCCGCCACCCCCACCTTCCTCAACGCCGGCAAGAAAGCCCGCGGCGAACTGGTGTCGTGCTTCCTGCTGCGCGTGGAAGACAACATGGAATCCATCGCCCGAGGCATCAACTCCGCCCTGCAGCTTTCCAAACGCGGCGGTGGGGTAGCGTTATCGCTCACCAACCTGCGTGAAGCTGGAGCGCCCATTAAGAAAATCGAAAACCAGTCCTCCGGTGTCATTCCAGTTATGAAACTACTGGAAGACTCATTCTCCTACGCCAACCAGCTGGGAGCGCGGCAAGGCGCGGGCGCAGTCTACCTGCATGCCCACCACCCCGACATCATGAGTTTCCTGGACACCAAGCGGGAAAACGCGGACGAAAAAATTCGCATCAAATCCCTCTCCCTTGGGGTCGTGATCCCAGACATCACGTTTGAGCTCGCGAAGAAGAACGAGGACATGTACCTGTTCTCCCCCTACGACATCGAACGCGTCTACGGAGTGCCCTTCACCGAAATCTCCGTCACCGAGAAGTACCGGGAGATGGTCGAGGACGGACGGATCCGAAAGAAGAAAATCAACGCCCGTCGATTCTTCCAAACCATTGCCGAAATCCAGTTCGAATCCGGCTACCCATACATCGTTTTCGAAGACACCGTGAACCGCACCAACCCCATCAAGGGGCGCATCACCATGTCGAACCTGTGCTCGGAAATCCTCCAAGTCTCGGAAGCCTCCGAATACAACGAAGACCTAACTTTCTCCCACGTCGGTAAAGACATCTCCTGCAACCTGGGGTCGCTCAACATCGCGAAAACCATGGACTCACCGAACTTCGCCGCCACCGTGGAAACCGCTATCCGCGGGCTCACCGCAGTGTCGGACCTGTCCAACATCAAAGCCGCCCCCTCCATCGAGCGCGGCAACCGCATGAGCCACGCCATCGGCCTGGGGCAGATGAACCTGCACGGCTACCTGGCGCGCGAAAGCATCCACTACGGGTCCGAAGAAGCGTTGGACTTCACCAACATGTACTTCTACGCCATCAACTACCAGGCGATCCGCGCATCCAACCTGGTGGCTCGCGAACGCGGAGAAACCTTCCACGGGTTCGAAGACTCCAAGTACTACAGCGGGGAATACTTCAAGAAGTACATTGAAGGCGAATGGGTGCCCAAGACTGAACGAGTACGTGAACTGCTAGAAGCATCCTCGATCGAACTACCCACCCCTGACGACTGGCGTGAACTGGCTGCCAACGTGCGCGAACACGGCATGTACCACCAGAACCTGCAGGCCGTGCCGCCGACCGGTTCGATCAGCTACATCAACAACTCCACGTCCTCGATCCACCCCATCGTGTCCAAGATCGAAATCCGCAAGGAAGGCAAGATCGGACGCGTGTACTACCCGGCGCCCTACATGACCAACGACAACTTGGAATACTACAAGGACGCCTACGAAATCGGACCCAAGGCAATCATCGACACCTACGCGGTAGCGACACAGCACGTCGACCAGGGGCTGTCGCTGACACTGTTCTACCCCGATACCGTATCTACGCGCGACCTGAACAAGTCCTACATTTACGCCTGGCGTAAAGGGATTAAGACCATGTACTACATGCGGATTCGCCAAATGGCACTGGAAGGCACGCAAGTGGATTCGTGCGTGTCCTGCATGTTGTAACACGTGCGCAACAGTTTGGGGGGAACAGCTTCTGCTGTTCCCCCCAAGTTCGTTGGTGGAGCGGGGGCGGGTGCGTCCCGGGGATCTGGGGCGGGAAGGTGCGCCCCAGGCGGGTGCGGGTGCGGGAAGGTGCGTCCCAGGGTCTGGTGCGCGGGATTTTAGGGGCTGGTTGTCTACGGGACGCAGACTTTCGCCGCGGGCAGGTCAGCCACGTCCTGCCCGCTCAAGGATGCCACCGGACCAGGACAGGCGACCACATAGGTCAGCCACGTCCTCGTCACCCAACAACCAACCCGGCTACAAACTACGGTAGGACCGATTTCGGCAGGCGGTGGACCGTGACGGCGCCGATCGCGGTGAACGGGTGCAGCGGGTCAGGATCCTCACTACCGGTGGGGCCGCCAAGTTCAGAATGCGCCAACGCACTCATCACCACGTAAGCGTCCTCGCGCGAAAAGCCGCGGTCAATGAGGAAATCGAACATGTCCTCGTAACCGTTCTTAATCGACTGCTGAACCGGGTTACCAATGCCGATGAAACACCATTCGGAAGCCGTCTCGATCCGCGGGGCACGCAGGTTCATTCCCTTAACCACGTCAACCGAAACAACCGCCGTCCCCTCCGCTTCGATAGCGACGAAAGAGGACTCCCCGCGAGCCATTACCGCGTGAATGTCACCAATGGACAGGTAAGCGCCTTCCACCTCCACCGGCAGGTAAACCGTGGAACCGGGCGCCGCGTCAGTTAGATCCATGTTCCCGCCACTGGGGAAACTCGGCATAACAGTGGACCCAGTTTTACCAGCCGGGGCAGTGCCGATACACCCGATCATCGGGCGGGCAGGCGTCGAAATCGAATCAGTGAGCTTAACCGACCCGTCAGCGATCGGGATCTGGCGGGAGAAAGACTCCTCTCCCATGCGGTCAGCCAACGCGCCCGCTCCCGGAAGCGACACAGACCAACCGTAGTCCTTGAGGACAATGTCGTGAATGGTTACAGCCAGGGCATCTCCGGGCTGAGCTCCTTCAACATAAACCGGGCCGGTCACGGGGTTAATGGTGGCGGTGACCTTATCGAGGGAACCGCGCTCGTGAAGCTGGGCGTACACCGCGTCATCGGTTTCAAACCCTATGGTCTCTCCGGTGCCTGGTTTGATTCGCAACACTGGCTCGATGGAGGCGTCATACCCGGATTGGCCGTGGGACTTGGAGAGGAAATGATCAACTTTAACCACAGTTACTCCTTTGTTGAGGTGAAGATTTACGGCGACCTAGCGCCTAATCCTCATGGTATCGAACTGCCGTGCGTCGTGAGTCACCAGGCCGAAAGGCGGGCAAATGCGGGGCTGGTGGTGGGGCTGGTGGGGTGGTGGTTTGGGGCTGAGGATTGCTGTTTAGTCAGGCACGTCAACGGTGCGTTTGGGGGTCTTGGCCGGGGGTGTTTTGCATCGATGACGTGCCTGAGTGGTGGGGGTGGTGGGGTGGTGGTTTGGGGCGGTTGAGGCGGTACTTGTCTTGTTTTCTTAGGCACGTCAACGGTGCGTTTTGGGGTCTTGGCCGGGGGTGTTTTGCGTCGATGACGTGCTTTAGGAAAGTGGTGGGCGCGCCGGCAACAGCACTGTCGCGTTAGACTGCCGCCATGAGCATTATCGTCACCAACGAACTAACCATCCCCGCTGAACGCGCCGAAGAAGTCGCCGCAAAGTTCGCCGCTAACTCCCAGCGACTACCCGGCGCCGACGGCTTCGAAGGCTTCCAACTTTGCCGCCCCACCGACCCCGCTGACGACCGTTGGCTGGTCATCACCCAGTGGCGTGACGAGGACGCCTACCAAGCCTGGCGGCAAAGCAGCCACTTCCACCGCTCCCACCCGCAAGACTCCAACGCCCCCGCTCGCGGGGCCAAAGCCCAATCCGTGATTCGCCACTACCAGGTGGAAACCAGCAACAACCCGGCCACGACCTCGTAAACCTGCCTAAAATGGATAACTCACTTAAACGGTGGGAACGGCAGTACCGCGAAGCTCAAGAAGCTGGAGAACAACCGTTCTCCCTCCAGCCGCACCCGTTGGTAGTGCAAGCGCTTGATCGGGTGCGCATCCTCACTCGACATCGGCCCAGCGCCATCGACGTGGGTGCGGGCACCGGAAGGCATGCGCGTGAACTTGCTCGGCGCGGATACTACGTGCTGGCGGTGGAGGGAACTCACGCCGCCGCCGACCTGCGTCCGGACATGCCCGCGGCAGAAGACACCTCTATTGAATGGGCGCGCGCCGACGCCTACCACTGGGATCCTCCCTACAAGGTTGACGTGGTGCTGGTGGCGTTCTTCCACGAACGTGAACACGGGATTATGCGTTTACTGCCGCGACTTAAAACCTGGCTTACCGAGGGCGGGTGGCTGGTTATGGTGGGACACTCGCGCCAGCAAGTCGGTCGGGACGTGGGCGGACCCCCACATGCCGATGCGCTTTGGGACCTGGAACAAATGCGTAAGTGGATGAGCGAAGAAGGGTTCGAAATCGCTGATCACCGCGAGGTCGAACACCTTGGAAAATGCCGAGACAACGCGGCCCACACGCACCCCCGAAAGACAGGTGGGCAGGAGGGGCAGGTGCCGGCGAGCTCAGAGCAGGTGGGGACCTCGAGTTCTGGCTCCGGGTATGGGGCAGGAGCAGCGGATCAGGTGGGGGCCTCGAGTTCTGGCTCCGGCCCTGTGGCAGGGGCGACGCCGGCGGGCTTGGCGGTAACGAGTATCCTGGTAGGAAAACACCTGGGGTGAAGTCAAGGTGCCTCCCACTAAAGGTCGGCACTGCTGAAGGCATAGCCTCGTACTGGCACGGGCACACTCGTGGCCGGCGCGTATTGGCGCGCCTAGTAAGATAAAAATTTTAACTGTTGGAAAAAGATAGTAGATGAAAAGTTCAACGTGGTTTACTCTCGCCGCTGCGGCGACGCTGGCAACGCAGGTGACTTTGCTGTACATGCCTGACCCAACTGGTGTTTCAACTGCTTCAGGGGCAAACCCGCAAGCCGGGGGTGGGCAGGAGGGGGAACAGTCTCAGGCGTTCCCGGGGGTCGGGGAAGCGAACCAGACCGCGCCACAGGCTGGGGAAACGAACCAGACCGCGCCACAGGCTGAGGAAACGAACCACACCACGCCGCCCACGTCCTCGTTAGTGAACGCATCCCAAGTGACAGGTGAAGCGGTGCAACAGGTTAAAGCCGTGCTGCGTAAGGTGGTGCGTAAAGCGCCGGCGCAAAGTGATAAGGCGGTGCACGCCAGCATTTTCGCCGCCTCCACCGTCACCGGGATCGCAGCCAGCCGAGGACGGTGGTGGCTGCTCGTTCCCGCAGCGCAGGGCGTACATGCCTTGGCCGGGGAGCACCTGCAAAAGCGGATCCCCGGACGCGGGTATGATCGCGCCGACATTTACGCGAATTTAGTGGGAGTAACAGTGGGAACCGCGCTCGGTTGGGGGCTTCGCAGCCTGCGCCACTAAAGCACGTCAACGGTGAAGTTTAAGGGCCGGCGAGGGAGTTTTTTGCGTCGATGACGTGCTTGAGGTGGGGGTGCGGAAATGAACTCACTCGCGCCGAAAACCCAGGTGTCAGTTACGCTGAAGAAGTCGAAACCCGACGAAAAGCGCATCCCATTTAAAACGCTGACTCCAGCCGAGCAACCTGGCAGCCAGCTTCGAAACAACCGCAGGGAAGGAGAACATGGACACCAAACCCCAAAAACCACCCCTGTGGACAGCGTCCTTCACCTTGCTGACGCTGGCGAACTTTGGGCTATCCATGGCCTTCTTCGCCCTCATGGCCACCATGGCCACCCACGCCATCACCAGTTTCGCAGCCAATAACACCGAAGCTGGCCTGGTGAACTCGGTGTTCGTCCTCGGCGCCATGGTGTCACGCTTCGTTGCCGGGCGACTGATCGAACTAAAAGGCTACCGGCCGGTGATGATAGCTTCACTTATCCTCCATGCCGCCGCCATCGCCGCCTACTTCACAACCACCACCCTCACACTCACCCTGATCGTGCGCTCCATCCACGGAATCGGGTTCGGACTGTCACAAACCGCGGTCGGCGGCACCGTGATGAGCACCGTGCCCGACACTCGCCGCGCTGAAGGATCCGGATGGTTCACCACCGGCATGTCCATCGCCACCGGACTCGCCCCCTTTCTAGGTATCGCACTGCACCGCTCACCCGCCGGACAAACCGGGGTGTTCGCCCTCGCCACCAGCGTGGCCGTGGCCTCCCTGATAGCAGCACTACTGGCTCGTCCCGACAGTGACAAGGACCTGGGGAGGCACCAAACACACCACCAGTCTCGCGCCCCCAAACACTTGCGGCGAAAACACTTCACACTGCGAGCCAACCCCATCAACCTCAGTGGTTTCGTGGACCGCAGAGCCTTCCCCATTGGGGCCGTGGTGGCGCTATGCGCGTTCACGTTCGGGTCGGTTCTGACGTTCCTAGACGGGTTCGCCAAAGAAGCCGGGCTGGCCGAAGCCGCCGCCTGGTATTTCGTGGTTTACGCCGTCGTCATTTTCTTCTCCCGCCCGCTCGCCGGCATGGCGCAAGACAAGTGGGGAGACCACGTGGTGGTGATACCCCTGATAATCGCCCTCATCCTGGGGATGATTGCCACCGCTTTAGCGCACCACCCAGCCACCCTGCTGCTGGGAGCAGCCCTGCTGGGACTAGGGTATGGCACAGTGTTGTCCGCGGGGCAAGCCATCGCCGTGGCGCGCGTGGGAGCGGCCCGCGCCGGACTGGCGGTCGCGAGCTACTTCCTGCTGGTTGACTTCGGCACCGGTGTGGCTCCCGCCTTGCTGGGCATACTGGTGGACCCGCTGGGATACCGCAAAATGATGCTGGTGGCAGCGGCACTGGCGGGCCTGGCGCTAGTTGGGTATGTGATTATTGCCCTGGTGGAGCGAGGCCGTAGCCGCGGTGGAGCGAGGCCGTAGCCGCGGTTAGCGGTTTTCCTCCACTTGCAGGCGTACCCAGTGACTGAGGAATCCCCCTTCACCTACCGGGTGGTCGCCCGCGTCAATGTCATCCTCGGCGATCAGAGCGTCAATCTGATTGCATTCGTTGGCGTCCGCCAGTGCCGCCACCATGAACCTTGACGATGAGGGCGTGGCTGCGGTGGAAGAGGCACCCGCGGTGGGCGCGGTTTCAGCATCAGTGGGCCGAGCGAAAAGTACAGGGCCGTCTTCTGAATCTAAGTAGTCCAGCTCGGGAGTAAACCCAAGGTCGCGGATGGCCTGTTGCAGGCGAGCCACACGTGGGTGGGAAAGGTAAGGAGAGAACTCCGCAGCCGCCGGTGACGTGCCTGAAGCAGCCGGACTGTCAGACGGTGACGTGCCTGGCGTACCGGAGCCCGCCGGTGACGTGCCTGAGGCAACCGACCCGGCCGGAGACTGCGGTGACGTGCCTGAGTCAGACGAGTTCCCAGTCGGGCTGCTCATCGATGACGTGCTTGAGGCAACCGAGGCAGCCACGTCCTCGCCCGAAAACTCCACCGGCTTAGGCTCCGCCGCTACCCGCAACGAACGAAAACGATTCAACGCCGCGGCCACGTCCACGCGCCGCGGCCGCACCAAGAACGCCGGCTTATCGCCAGAACCCAAACCGTCCAACCCGTGGTTATCCATTACCCCATCCAAACGCACCAAGGCGTCAGCCAAACTAATGGAACCATCAAAACTATTCGCATGCGAACTATCTAAAAGCGTACGAATCGACCAAGCGATCGACTCCGTCTGCCCCGCGTCCACAATCTGCTCCACATCGGAAACATCAATATCTTGCCGATCCAGCGAAATCTGATCCAAACCACGCGACTTCGTTTTCGCCCGACCCCCATGCCTCTTACCCGGCAGAGGGAAACGCGGACGCACCGGGGGGAACGCGTCCTCGTCACAACGATTACGAGGACGATCCGCCACCACTTCACGAGCCTGCGAAGTGACGTCAACGCACTCGTAGTTATCCATCATCAACACCAGGTCAGCCACGTCCAAGTAGTCACCGGACCCACCCATAACGAGGATCGTGGACACTCCAGCGCGAGCCAACCCTGCGATCCGATCCACAAACGGAGTAATCGGCTCCTTATCGGCATGCACCAATGCACGCATGCGTTCATCGCGGATCATCAAGTTAGTGGCGGAAGTGTCCTCGTCAATCAGCAGCACGGGCACACCCACCTCCAACGCCTCCACAATCGAAGCAGCCTGCGAGGTAGAACCCGAAGCATTCTCAGTGGAGAACTGGGTGGTCGACCCACCCCCGGGCAATCCGTTAATGAAGGCGGACACGTCCACGCCAGTAACCGCCCGACCGTCAGCGGCCCGCACCTTCATCGCGTCAGGAACCAACGCCACCAGTTCGCGACCATCCTTCGGCACGTGCGGGTAAACGCCGCGTTGCAAAGCATTCAACAGCGTGGACTTACCGTGGTAGCCCCCACCCACAATCACCGTCACACCAGGCTTCAACGCCATACCCGAGACCTGACCGGCATGGGGCAAAGTCACCGTCTCACGCAAAGAATCGGGGGACGTGAACGCGGTGGCATCCGTCAAAGGCAAGTCGGAAACACCCGAACGGCGCGCCAGCACAGCACCATCGGCGACGAACCCAATCCACCCGCGGTTCACTAGCTCCTTTTGCAAAGCTCGGTAGTCAACGTAGGTCTGCACGTGACGACGCAAATCATCGAGGTGTTCGGTGGCGTCTTCGGACACGAAATCGAACGTATCCATCACCGCGTAAGGAATATCCACATCCGCTAGGCGCGCCATGGCGTGACCGAGAATGGTGCGTCCGCGGGCGGGGAACTGGCACTGGAATCGCAGCTCCACGTGCGTGGGGGAGACGGTCGCGTATGAGCGTTGCAGGATCTCTTGCCCGCTGCGAGCAATCCGGATTTCCTCGGTGGGCTTGGAGTAGGTGGCGAACTCGCGGGCGAGGAAGTCGGCGACCGCTAGCCGCTGGTCTGCGGTTTCAAGCAGGTCAGCGGGGATCCCCATGTCTGCCGGGTTGGCAGTGGCGCGTAGCTGTGATGGTGGGGCGTAGGGGTCGGATTGGATGCGGTCAACGTGGAGTTTGAAATCCCCGTAGTCGTAGTCACCAATCACGGACTTGTAGGCACCGTAGTTGCGTCCGTCGAGGTCGTGCAGGCGGGAGATCAGGTCTTGGTCCGTCCCGGTGCGGCGGGTGAACTCGCGGGGTTCGAAACGGCGGTCGTCGCGGCCTTGGTTGCGGTTGTCGTACCCGCGGTTTTGGTAGCCGCGCCTGCCTTGCTGTCCGCTTTGGTATCCGCCGCGACGATCGTTGGAGTACCCACCTTGCCGGTCGTTTTGCTTTCCGTACCCAGACTTCGAATAGCGCCCACCCTGAGAGCGAGGGTAGTTGTCATCGGCGCGGTAGTTACTCATGGTTCCCCTTAAATTTGCTTATCCTCTTCAAGTCTACGGAGCTAACAGAGACGTTGCGAACCTCGCCCCCACAAGGTGCCCAATTTCTCAGGCACGTCAACGGTGCGTTTTGGGGTCTTTTGAGGGTCGGTTTTGCGTCGATGACGTGCTTAGGTGGTGGGCCTTGTGGTGGTGCTGGTGGGGTGGCGGTTTGGGGCGGGATTTTGCTGTTTGGTCAGGCACGTCAACGGTGAAGTTTGGGGTGTCGGCCAGGGGTGTTTTGCGTCGATGACGTGCCTGGGGTTGGGAGAAGCTTTGCGGGGCGGGAGTGAGCGGAGTGGGGAGGACAGAGTGAGGATCCAGCGTTATAGGATCGTTCGCATGAGTGAACAGCATCAGCATCCAGCCATTCAGACCAGTGAGATCGGCCCCATTGCGGAAAAACGTGACTATCAGCGTCGCTTCCACGGGTATTGCGACACCGATCCGTGGCGGTGGCTTGATATCCCTGACGCTTTCGCCAGTGAAACAAACGCCGGCGATGATGCGATTACCCAGAGCGCCGATGACACCTCGAACCCCGTCGGACTCCCGGAAGGGGAACGTAGCGCCGCGGATACCACTGGCGATGCCGCCGCTGACGAACCCGCCCCCTCGCAAGGTCTCGCAAGCACCCCCGAACTCAATGACGCTGCTGCCGTGCGCGCCCTGGTGGAGGCTGAGAATCAGTGGACTGAACTGAACCTTTCTTCCACCAAGGACCTGCAGACGCAGATCGTGGAAGAAATCCGCGCCCACACGCAGCTGACCGACGTATCAGCCCCGGTGCAGCGCGGCGAGTATTGGTATTACTCGCGCACCAACGAGGCTTCCGACTACGAAACTCACCATCGCGTGCACAGCGTTAACCGCCCCGCGCTGGACCCGTTTGCGCCGGCAGAGGGCGAACAGACCCTGCTTGATGAGCCGCAGCGCGCCGCCGGGCAGGAGTTCTATTCGGTGGAGAACTTCACCCTCAGCCCCAGTGGGAACCTGTTGGCGTGGAGTGAGGACACCACCGGTGGTGAGCTGTTCGACTTAAAGATCCGCGACCTCAATAGTGGGGAAATCATTGACGAGCAGGTGCGTTCCATTGCTTACGGCATCGCTTTGACTGACCGGCACGTGTGGTATGCCCGCACAGATGAGGCGTGGCGCCAGCATCAGATTTGGGTGCACCGCATCGGTGAGCCGGCTGAAACTGACCGTTTGATTGCGCAGGAACCTGACGCGCTGTTCCAGTTAATGGTGGAGTTGTCGCGCGATGGTAAGTGGATCGTTATAACCACGGGTTCTTCGCTGACTCGGAAAGTGTGGATTTGTCCGTCTGATGATGTTTACCAGCCGCGGTTGGTCACTGCTGCCGAGCACGGCGTGCGCTACTTGGTGGAGATCGCGGGCGACCACTTGGCGATCGTGCACAACCGGCTCAGCGAGGACGAAACCCTTTCCGTTGCGACCCTCCCTTCCCGGGATGGCTGGTTGCCAGCGCATACTCCCGTGGGTGGGCAGAGTGATCCTAACGAGGGCGTGGCGCCGGGAAATAGCATTAGTGACGTGCCTGAAGCCCGGGCCGGAAACGACGTTGACGTGCCTGGCGGCCAAGATGCGCGCGGCGCAGTAGAAGCAGTAGACGAGATTGCTCCAGCTCACACCTGGGTGGACGCGTTGATTCCCGCTTCGGGGGAGCGCCTGCTGAAGTGTGATTCCTTTAAAGATTTTGCGTTATTGACGATGCGCAGTCAGGGGCAGACCGCGCTGCGTATCTTGCATCGGCACGAGCCTGCTGGGCAGATTCCGCTCACTCATGGGGAACTGGGCAGCGTGTACGCTCACAGCACGGACGTGGAATGGCCGTTGGAAGCTAGGGTGATTGAGCCCGGCGCGAACCCGCAGTGGGATACCGATCGCGTGCGTTTTTGCGTGGAGTCAATGGCTTTGGCTCCCACCTGGGCGGACTGGATCGTTAACCCCGACCCAACCAGCTCGGCCAACCCGGTCACCCCAACCAGCCCAACCAACCCGGCCAGCCCAGCCGACCCGGTCACCCCCGCGGAAACCGCAGTTCCCAACGCGAACGCGCCCACCGCCCTCGACCACCCCACTCCCATCGAGGTCATTAAAACCACCAACGTCCCCGGTTTCAACCCGCAGGACTACCAAGTCAGGCGCGAATGGGTCACGGCCAGCGACGGCACCCGCATACCGGTATCGATGGTGATGCGCAAGGACCTCACTCCCGACGGCACCAACCCCGGGTTGATTTACGGTTACGGTTCGTACGAAATCAGCATGGACCCGTGGTTTTCTCGCCCGCGACTGAGCCTGCTTGAACGCGGCGTGGTTTACGCCATGGCGCACATCCGCGGCGGCGGAGAGATGGGGCGCCAGTGGTACGAGGACGGCAAGTTCGCAGCGAAAACCAATACTTTCACCGACTTCGTCGCGGTGGCGCAGTGGCTGCAAGAAAGCGGGTGGGTCGCTCGCGGCCGCCTCGCCGCTGAAGGTGGTTCCGCCGGCGGGCTGCTGATGGGCGCGGTGGCGAACCTCGCGCCCGCAACCTTCCGCGCCGTGGTTGCGGCGGTACCGTTCGTAGATGCGTTGAACACGATCCTCGACCCAGCTAAACCGTTGACGGTGGGGGAGTGGGAAGAGTGGGGTAACCCGATTGAGTCGCGCGAAATCTTCGAAGTGATGCGCTCCTACTCGCCGTATGACAACGTGCGCCCCGACGTGGCTTACCCGTCGGTGCTGGCCCTTACCTCCCTCAACGACATTCGAGTCAGTTTCGTCGAGCCGCTTAAGTGGGTGCAGCAGCTACGCGACTCCACGCGGGTGGGAGCTGACAACCCGGTGCTGTGCCGCCTGGAAACGGTCGCCGGTCACGCCGGCGGCAGCGGGCGCACCAAGGCGTGGGAGGACTACGCTTTGAAAGCAGCTTTTATCCTCACGCAGTTAGGGTGTGAAGAGTAATGACTATTGTGGCGGCGGCAGATGGTTCTGCCCTTGACAATCCCGGACCCATGGGGTGGGCGTGGTACGTAGATGACGACACTTGGCAAGCGGGGGGAGCACCCTCGGGGACGAATAATATCGGCGAGCTAAGCGCCGTCCTTGCCCTGCTGCGCGCCACTGCTCACACCGGCGAGGACCTGCTGATTTACTGCGATTCCCAGTACGTCATTAACTCCATGACGAAGTGGATCCACGGGTGGAAACGCAACGGTTGGCGCACCGCGTCGAAGAAGCCGGTTGCGAACGCGGATCTGATTCGCGCGATTGACGCTGAGCTGCGAGGGCGTGTGGTGCGGTTCGAGTGGGTGCGTGGCCATGCGGGTCACGATCTGAACGAGGCGGCGGATTCGCGGGCGAGGGCGTGCGCGACGGCTTACCGCGATGGGAGTGAAGTTCCGGGTGGGCCGGGTTTCGGCGGGGTGCTCGCCAACGTGGATCCGGCGTCGCCGGTGGGCGCGGCGAGTTCGTTGGGGTCGCCAGGTAAACCGAACCCTGTGGGTGGGTCAAACCTGGCGGGCGCGGCGGGCTCTGTGGGTGGGTCGAACCTGGCGGGTGCGGCAGGCTCGGCTCGTTCTGAAACCACGGCCACTGAGCGCCGCAAGGACGGCGGTGCAGGAAACGCAGGGCCGCAACCGGCGATTCCTGATGACGTACAAGATACCCTGTTCTGAGGGGGTAAAACCCCGGGGCAGGCAGGTGCGAGCAGCTCGGTAAAGCGGACGACCGAGCCGGACGGCCGGACCGGGCGACCCGCCGACCAAACCACCCGAACCACCCGCACCCAACCGACCCGAACAAATACCGAATAACTACTTAAACTGCGTGAAAGCTAACGATGATTGATGACACTCTCGACGCCGCCCCTGCCGCGCAACTAAATGGGGACGAGCGTTTCCACCTGCGCAGTCACTACCGCCAGCATGGAGTGTACGTGACCGAGCACCGCCTGGAAGTCCCACTGGATCATGCTGACCCGTCCGGACCTACGATTTCGATTTTCGCTCGCGAACTGTCCCTGTCTCGCAACGAAGGTCCGTGCTGTGACCAGCCGGCGATTATTTTCATGCAAGGCGGTCCCGGTGGACGGGCCCCGCGCCCGGGAGATTTCCGTTCCGGATGGATTGGGCACGCCCTCAAAACCCACCGAGTGATCCTCCTGGATGAGCGCGGCACCGGGCAGTCCACGCGCCTTGACGCCCTCACCCTGTCGGAGTTCGACACCGCTGAAGATGCCGCAAAGTACGTGCGCCACTTCCGCGCCGACTCCATGGTGGAGGACGCCGAACTGCTACGCCACGCCATCAACGCCTCCCGGCCGTGGGCGTGTTTAGGGCAGTCCTATGGCGGTTTCATCACCACCACCTACCTATCGCGCCACCCCGAAGGCCTGTCGGAAGCCTACTTCACCGGCGGCCTGCCGGGCTTGGTGGACTTAGAGGACATCTACCTGCGCACCTACCAGCTCACCGCCGAGCGTAACCGCGTGTACTTCGAACGCTACCCGGAGGACCAGGACACCCTGCGCACGGTCTTGAAACACTTGGACACGCACGAGGAGTTCCTCCCTTCCGGGGAGCGCCTTACCGGCCGGCGCCTGCGGATGCTTGGGATGATGCTGGGCACCACTACCGGTTTTGACCAGTTGCATTACTTCTTCGAAGGCCCGTTCACGTTCGTGGGGGGTCAGACTCGTTTGAATACGCAGTTCTTGGACATGGTGTGGCGGCAAGTGTCGATGGGGGATTCGCCCATGTACGCGCTGTTGCATGAAACGATTTACGCCGCAGTCACGCCCGCGCTCGCGGGGAAAGCCACCGACTGGACCGCGCACAGACTACTGCAGCGGGTGGGGGAGGACGTGGACGCGGGTTTCGCTCCCAACCCTGACCTTGACGGTGATGATCCGGTGTTCCTCACGGGCGAACATATCTACCCGTGGTTGTTCAGTGAGGATCCAGCGCTGACTTCCATGCGGGAGCTAGCCCACGTCCTCGCTACGGATACGTCTTGGCCGGCTTTGTATGACGAGGACGTGTTGGCCGCCAACGAGGTCCCCGCGGCGGCCGCGGTGTACGCCGAGGACATGTTCGTCCCCATGGATTTGTCGCTACAAACTGCGCGGCTGGCGAATGTGCGCCCCTGGATTACGAACGAATTCCAACACGATGGTTTGCGCGCCGACGGGGCGAGAGTGCTTTCACACCTAATGGAGTTAAGCAAGGATTAACGGTCAAGATAAGATCTGACAGGGACCTTTAAATTCTTAGTAGGAGTAAGGAAGTATGCTCAGGGAGCTGGCTGTGCATTTAGCTGCCCTACAGGTCAGTTTGATGCTGGTAGTCGCTGTTGGTTGGGCGTTAGCGCAAAAAAGTACCCGTTCACTGCTTTACGGCGCGTTGCAAGGGGTGTTCGCAAACGCTGCAGCCTTGCTTGCCGTGGGGGTATTGCGCCCCGAAGCGCTCCCCGTTTCGGCGCCGTTGTCTACTGGGTTCATAGTTAAATACTCGGCGCTGGTGATGTTATGCGCCGTGGTTGGTGCGCTAGTTGTCAGCTGGGGAGCAGGTGGCGGCTACCGCGAAGCCAAGCCTCGGCGCCGACCCGCGTGGCGGCTGGTAATGGCCACGGTGCTCTATGTTTTAGCGGGATTTGTAGGAGGATTAGCGTTCTTCCTCTCACGCTGGGTGGCATCGACTTTCGATAACGTGCAAGGCGATCAGCTGCTGTTCTTCCTGCTGGGTGGGAATCCGGGTACGACCCCGGACCAAAACGTGGATTTGATTGTGCATGTGGGGCTGCCGATTCTGGCAGGCGTAGTGACCGTGGGGCTGGTGCCGATTCTTACTGCGGGAATTAGGGCGCCGAAGGCCGCGGCAAGTGCGGAAACCGCGGCAAGCACGCAAACCGCGGCGACGTCCTCGTCCAAGAAATCCCGCGCCATCGCCACCCCGCAAAGACGTACATTTCGTCGGATCAGCAATGCGGCCGTCTCCCTACTTCTAGTTGGGGCGCTGGGATCGACCTTCGCCTTCCTCCCCATCTCCGGCCTACTGAAGTCCTACTTCGTACGTTCGAGCCTGATCGGCGACAACTACGTCGCCCCTACAGATGAGGTACTCCACTTCCCAGACAAGCCTAAGAACCTCATCCACATCTACTTGGAATCAATGGAAAACTCCTACTATTCCAAGGATGAGGGCGGCTACTTAGAACAAAGCCTCATGCCTGATCTGGCGCAACTAACGGATGAGAACATCACCTTCTCCAACACCGACCACTACGGCGGTCCGCTGCAAACCTACGGGGCGACCCACTCGGTGGCGGGGATGCTCAACTTCCACTCCGGAGTCCCCATGCTCCCGGCCTACACGGGAGCCTCAGGCGGGCGCATAACCTACCCCGCGTTAGACACCATCGGTGACATCCTGCACCGGCAAGGGTATGAAACCTCGTTCATGCTGGGGTCCTCGCGTCACTGGCACCAATTAGGTGACTACTACGAAATCCACGGCAACTTCAAGGTCATGGACCTGTGGTACGCACGCAACAACGGGCTGGTACCGGAAGATTACGCCGTGTGGTGGGGGATCGAAGACGACAAACTGTACGAATACGCCAAAGACGAAATGACTCGCCTGGGGCAAGGAGACAAACCGTTCTACTTCATCCTAGAAAACGCCGACACCCACAATAACGGTGGATATGTTTCCCCCCTCATGACGGAGTTCCCCTCCGACAAACAGTACGGAAACGTCATCCACTACTCCCAAGCCGAAGTAGTGAAACTGGTGCGATGGATCCAAGCGCAACCTTGGTACGAGGACACGGTCATCGTACTCACCGGCGACCACCAGTCGATGGATAACGAGTTCTTTATCGGCTGGGACCCCGACTACGAACGCACCGTGGTCAACGTGTTCATAAACGGCGCGTTACCCGATCCAGGTCCGTCACGCACTCATAATCGCAGTTTCGCACCCTTCGATTTCTTCCCCACCATCATGGCGACACTGGGAGTGGAAATCGACGGCGACCGGTTAGGGATGGGCACGAACCTGTATTCAGATAAACCCACTTTGATGGAACAGCTCGGGTTCGACTACGTCGATGGCGAACTGCGAAAACGCAGCCCCTTCTACGATTCGCACCTAAATAACGACCTCAACCGCAACAGGTGAGGAACTGGGGCACCTGTGTTGAGGATTTAAAAGCAAACGTCAACGGAGAACAACTTCGAAGACGGCGCAAAGGGCGCTGAGCACAGCACTGAAGGCAAGGCGAACCAGCATTTTCAAAAACCACTTTGCTGGAGTGATACCGGTTCGACTACGTCAATCACGAGTCGCCGAAACGCAACCCTTTCCACGCCGAACACAGGATAGGTGACCCAGATCGCTAGGGGCGTTCATAATCACAAAGCGATAATGATAACTCGGGAACGAGGTCGAAAAATCGGCGGTTATTTGTGTAAAATCTAGGGGAATGTGACAGCGGTCAGGGTGTTTTACAAAGGGAGAGGCGAATATGCGCTCACCATATAAATCTTTAAAGAAAGTGTTCACTAACTCCTTCGTGCGTTACTTAGAAGTTGGTGGCACCGCCTTCATCCTCGACTTTGCACTTACCATCATCTGCTACGACCTGCTGCACTTCCAACTGTGGATCGCAGTCGCAATCGGATACTGGGGAGGCTTCTTCGTTAACTTCGCTGGGCAACGAAACTTCGCTTTCCGCTCTGACCGCCCCTACGTCGTGTCACTGGTTTTATACCTAGGTCTGATCGGTTTCAACTGGGTTATGCAAACCCTGCTGATGACAGCTTTCGTTGAAATGCTAGATTTGCCCATCGCAGTCGGGAAAATCCTCACTACCGGAGCTGCCACCTTGTGGAATTTCCCGATTTATCGCTTCCTAATCTTCCCCCGCAAAAAAGCTTCCGTCGGCCCCGGAAAAGTCAAAACAACCCTGCCCGAAAGTATCGACTTCATTATCCCCGCCCATAACAGCGCAAGCACCATACGCGAGGCCCTGCACCACCTGGACAACTGGGCAAAATCTCACCAGGGCGTGACCGCCCTCGTAGTCGAAAATGGATCCACCGACGACACCGCGCAAATTCTCGACGAGTTGGTTAAAGAAGGCCAGTTCGAAAGGCTTCAACTGCAGGTGCGCACCTCGCAAACCGGGATGGGACACGCCTACCGCGAAGGCATCATTCATTCGCGCGCGGAGCTGCTGGTGCTGACCGCGGACGACCTGCCGTTTAGGACCTCCGACATTGACAACTGGTTCGAGGACCCACGCGAAGGCGTCAGCCTGGGGTCGAAAGCCCACCCCGATTCGCGGGTCGAACGCAGCCATTTGCGTAACTTCACCTCCCGCGGATTTTCACTGCTGCGCGGCATCATTTTGGGATCGAAAGTGGGCGATACCCAAGGGACAGTGATCGCAAGTGGGGACTACCTGCGCGACATATGCGAGCTCACCGCGGAAGAAGGCTACCTGTTTTCCACCGAGGTCGTGGCGCTAAGTGAACACGGCGAGGTCCCCGTCCGCGAGCTGCCGGTAGTGCTAGACCGGGCCACGCAGACACACGCCACTCGTATTCGGCTGCGTGACGTGGCGAAAATGGGGTTTGGGCTGGTGCGGCTGCGGATGCGTATTTCGAACGTGGAGCGCGAACGGATCCAGCGAACGGTTGAAACTCCGGCAGAGCAGACGCCGGCCGAGTAG
>JAUNVG010000002.1 GCA_030537735.1 Actinomycetaceae bacterium | reverse complement strand
ACGTGCTTAAAAGACCGGCACGAAAACGCAGGAACCGAGCCGCTTCCAGGCCGGGCAAACCGCGCCCGCTGCGCCGCCAAACTAAAGCACGTCAACGGTGAACTTTAAGGCCCCCAGAGACCCCAAATCGCATCGATGACGTGCTTAAAAGACCGGCACGAAAACGCAGGAACCGAGCCGCTTCCAGGCCGGGGGAAACCCGGGGAAACCCGGGCTAACCCGGGCGAAACCGCGGGGTCGGCTCATACCGGGAGGAACCGAACCGCCCTCGCCACTAACCGGCGAGCGCGTACACCACCGGCACCGCCACGATCTTCACCACGATGGAAACCGCGAATAGCGCCGCGTACGCAGCTTCGATGCGCTCATCCGCACGGCGCGAAGCCGCCGCATCTAAAACCGCGGGCTGGCCCAGGAACCCGGCGACTGCGCCCGCCGCACGCGGGGCAGACAAATCCAGCCAACGCCCAGCAGCGGCAATCACCAGCAAACACGCGGCCACCACGACCACACCCACCAAAGACAGCTTCCACCCCAAGTCGGTGGTGGCAACCGACTTGAACTCCGGGCCCGCACCCAAGCCCAAAGCAGCCAGGAAGAACAACATCCCCAACTGGCGAATCGTCAAGTTAGCCGAATGAGGCATCGACCAAACCAAGGTCCCCGTGCGGCGCAAACCACCTAGCACCAGTCCCACGATCAACGCTCCCGTGGCGCCCCCCAAACTGAAAGAACCACCACCGGGCAAAGGCACACTCACCAGCCCCAAAGCCATTCCCAGCACCAGGCCCACACCCAGCGCCAGTGTGGAAACCTCACTGACCTGGCGTTCGGAATCACCAAAGAACTCCGCCACCGCCTTCAACTCGCCAGTGGGAACCGCGACCGCCACCGAATCACCCGGCTGCAACACCAGTTCATCACTGGCCAACAAATCCAGGTCACCGCGGCGCACCCTCGTCAGCACCGCACCGAACCTCACCGGCAGGTTCAACTCCGCCACGCAACGCCCAGCGATATCAGGGTTGGAAACCCGGATGCGCTCAAACTCCACGTCCGAGCGGTCATCCGCCAAATGCTCCTGCGCGATCACGCCCACCGCAGCGCCGGCTTCCTCCACGTCCTGGGGCTGGCCGACGAAAACCACTAAGTCACCGCGGAGCAGATCCTCACCCGGCACCACCACGCGGGTTTCGTCCTCGCGCCGCAAATACGACGCGCGCACCCGCTGGTCGCGCCACGCCGGCACGTCACGCACGTTCGCGCGTTTGTGGACTCGCACCGTGCGCGCCACCAGGGAAGAACCCGCCATGGACGCGCTGTCGCGACCACCGGGCCAGGGGCGTGAAACCACCCACGACACCACGATGATGCCCAGCACCACGCCGAAGGGGTAACCCACCGCGTAACCCGCACCCGGCAAAGTATTACCACTGATGCGAAGCGCCGAATCCAAAGCTGGAGCTGCCGTCAACGCCCCGGTGTAAACACCGGTGGTGAGCTCGGCCGGCAACGACAACACGCGCCCGAGCACCACCGCTAAACCTGCGCCCGCCACCGCCGTGATCGAAGCCAACACGATCAGCGGGGTTTGGCTGCGAAGCTGGGACATGAAAGTCGCGCCCGCCGCCAGGCCCACAGTGTAGACAAATAACGCCAGGCCGATGGCTTGCAGCAGCTCCATGCCCGAGCCTAGCTGGGGGTGGAGGATGGAAAGACCAAGACCGACGAAAAGGGCGCCAGCGGCCCCCAGGCGTACGGAACCGAAACGCACCTGCCCCAAGGCGGCCCCCACGGCGACCACCAGGAAGAAGGTGAGGAGCGGGTTTTCAGAAAGGATAGCGAACACGCCCCTAGATTAGCCCTAAAAGTGAGTTAGCATGAGCCCATGGAAACCAAAACGGTGAGGGTCGACACGTGGGTGTGGGCGGTGCGGCTGGTTAAGTCCCGCTCGCGAGCTACCGCAGCCTGCCGGGCTGGGCGCATAAAAGTCAATGGAAACACCGTTAAAGCAGCCTACGCACTGAAAGTGGGTGACCAGGTTAGTTACCGTGTGGACGGGTTTGACCGCGTGGTGGAAGTCACCCGGCTGATTTACACTCGGGTGGGTGCTCCGGTGGCGCAAACCTGCTACCTGGATCACTCCCCGCCGCGGCCACCTCGCCTGGCGATGGCGGCGCTCCCGGTGCGCGAAAGAGGCAGTGGGCGACCCACGAAACGAGAACGCCGACAGTTGGATGAACTGCGAGGACGTGACACCAACGCTCAGCGGCGGCGCGGTTAGGTTCGCCCCGGTTTGGGATCTCGGTGCGCCAGTCGCGAAACCCAGGCACCACCTGCCGAAGTGAGGGTGCCTACGAAAAGAACTATTCGTCCTCGTCCACCAACGCCAGCGCTTTGTTCCAAGTGCCGTACACCTGCCGCAGCAGCGGTCCAGACGGAGTGTCCGAACGTCCCTGGGCACGCACCCACTCGGTGTAGCGGCTGTACGTGGGGCGCACTCCCATCCCCCGGTAGTGGGTGACGAAATCACGCAACGCGCGCCGGTGATCTTCGGGGGTGAACCGGGTCTGCACGTGAGTGGTACGGACCCGCTCCTGGGCCTGCAACCCGCAATCTTGCATGGCTTTGTTCCAACTCCCATGCATCTGCGCAATCACCGTTTGTGAAGTTGGAGGCCACAACTGGCCGCCCTGGAAGGAAACCAAACCCAGTTCCGACAGCACGCGGCGACGCAACCTGTCGTAGGTGACCACCGACATGGCGGTGGGTTCTTGCTTCAAACGCTCCTGCGCCCAAGCTGCCTGGTTGGATACGTGTAGAGCCACTCCGGCGGCGTTAGGGACACCCAGATCCCTCAGTTTGCCAGCTAATTCCCGGAGTGTGGGGTCTTCAAGATCCTCAAAACGAGGACGACGCACCGCGATAGTTACATCGCGAAGGTTCACATCGTCCTCGTTGCCGTCAGTACGTGCCAAAACTCGCGACGCCATGTATAAAACCGTCAAACGCAAAAGGCTCGTATCGTAGATCTTTACTGCTCCCATATTGTTAGTTTAAGGAACCCCCAACAGGTAGTTAAAATATTAGGCACTTTTTGAGCAAAACCATCACAAGTGCCATAGGACCACCGACCCGACAGGCAAGCCAAAAGTCCCACGAAACCTAAAGCACACAAGAAACCTGCGCATTCACTACCCTAGAAACAAGAGCCGACACACGACACCCAGGAGGAACCATGACCGAAAACATGCAAATACCCGCACTCACCCTCCGCACCGGCGCCACCATCCCACAACTAGGGATCGGAACCTACCTAGTACCACCCGAAGACGCGCAACGAGTCGTCGAAGACGCCATTGAAATCGGATACCGGCACTTCGACACCGCGCAGATGTACCACAACGAAAAAGAGGTCGGACGCGCCCTCGCAGCCAGCGGCCTCAAACGTGAAGAATACTTCCTCACCACCAAACTTGATAACGGCAACCATCGGCGCGACGACGCCCGGCGCAGTTTCGACGAATCCCTTGAAAAACTCGGCGTCGAATACGTGGACCTATTCCTTATCCACTGGCCGGCGCGCGCAGCCGGAGAGCCGACTTCGATGCAGACCTGGCGAGTGCTCGAAGAGTTCCACAACGAAGGACGCTCCAAAGCCATTGGCTTATCCAACTTCTTCCCCCACCACATGAAAGAGATCATCGCCCAAGCCCAAACCCTACCCCACGTCACGCAAATCGAATCACACCCCTACCTGCCAATGGGAGACGCCCACGACTTCAACCGGAGATTAGGGATCGTCACCCAAGCGTGGTCACCCCTGGCGCGAGGACGAGTGGTAACCGACGAAACCCTGACCGAAATTGGTGCCAAGCACGGGAAGACCGCCACCCAAGTCGCGTTGCGGTGGGCGTTGGACCGCGGCGACGTCGTATTCCCCAAATCCCTGCGCCGCGAACGCATGGAAGCCAACGGGAAACTGTTCGACTTCCAGCTCTCCAGCGAAGACCACGCGCGCATCGCTGGACTAGATGAAGGAGAAGCCGGCCGGTGTGGCTCCCACCCCGACACCCGGAAGATCTAGGGTGGGGAAAACAGGCGGAATGAACGCGTGGAACCGTTCCCGCCGACCGGAAGAACCGCGAGTGAAGGCGGAGACGGCGGCGGGAGCGACGGGGAACCCAGCCACGACCGAAACACCCGGATCGCCAACCAACCCAGCCACGGCCTCGCCAACCACTAAGAAAAAACGCAAGCCCCTGCTCACGGCACTGGTGATAATCACCGTAAGTGCCGCACTGATCGCAGTCGCACTAGCGGTCGGCAGCAGGTGGCTTGAGAACTACATCCACCAACAAATCGACGTCAACGTGCGAAACGCAGTAGCGCAAAACCCCAACCTCGAAGCCGAAGAACTCCGCGTCGACGCCGGCCCCAACCCCCTACTACTAGACGTGCTCTGGTATCAAAACATCCCCGAGATACACATCGCGGCCCCGGAACTGACGCTACGTGAAGAAAACACCTCCCTAAAACTCACCGACGTGAAAATCGACGCCCAAAACGTGGGAGTGGAAGAACCCAACCACGTCCAAATGCTCACAGTCGCAGCGGTGATGACAAACGCGAACTTCCAAGAACTACTTCAACAATTCGACATCCCCTTCCAAGCCGACATTAAAGGCGAAGTGATAGAAGCTAGCTGGCAATCACCCTGGACGACACTCAAAGCCAGCGCCACCCTACAAGCAGACCCCGCCAGCAACGCCGCCGAACTTAACCTGCACCAAATCGAAGCTCAAACCCCGCTCGGAACCATACACGCCGACCACGGCCTGCTGGAAAAACTCGCGATCGAAACCAGTTATAAAATACCTCTGGACAACAGTCTCCCGGCCGGAATCGAACTGCGCGAAATCACCACTACAAACGGGTACCTGCAGTTCAACTTCCGCGGCGAAGACATCGACCTCGCGACCCTGCAAGGCGCATCTACCACGTCCTGAGACAAACCCGCGCCGATAATTAAAATCCGCTACCGTTTAGTCCATGACATCTACCCAATCGCTCGACCAACTTCTCGCCACCATGGACGTGAAGTCCCAAGGCGTCTACGTTTTCGTGCAGCTAGAAGAAATTCCCGCCGGCGTAGACCCCTTCGCAACCGTACGCGAATTCGAAGGAATGACCATCGTCATCTCAGAAAGACGAGCCCTCGAAGCCGGGCTGCCAGTGGAAAAACGGTTCGCACGCATCACCCTCGACGTGCCGTCCTCGCTGGACTCCGTGGGCGTCACCGCCACCGTCGCGCAGATCCTAGCGGCACGGTCCATCACCTGTAACTCACTAGCGGGATTCCACCGCGACCACCTATTCGTACAGGTCGACAAAGTGGACGAAGCCATGGAAATCCTGTCTGACCTCAAGGAACAAGCCAAAGGCTGGCTACCACAGTAAAACAGGGACACACAGGCCAGTAGAGCAAGTTTGCTACTACCGGCCAAAAATATGTCCGCAACCGGTCGGGTAGGGCGGGGCGAAGACACCACCAAAGCACGCCCCAACCCCTCCCACAAGTCAACGCCTGACCCCCACTTCCGATAGGCTTAAGACATGGCGAAGGAGTATCACAACACCCGCGCACTGGACCGCCTACCAGACGGAACAGTGAAGCAAAAAAACCTACTAACCGGCACAGAAGTATGGACCGTACCAGGACGCGGACACCGACCCCTAACCCCGCCAATACAAGTCACCGACCCCATCGACCCGCAGCAACACGGCAAACACTGCGCGTTCTGTGAAGACCGATACCTACAAACCCCGCCCGAAAAATCCCGCGTCATACGACACGAGGACGGAAACTGGGAAACCCTCCACCGCGTAGCTGCCAAAGACCTAAGCAGCACCACCGCCGAATTCCGGCGTATCCCCAACCTTTTCGAAATCGTGTCCTACAACTACTGGGCACTAAACCACGGACTCCAACCATCCGAACGACAACTACGACACATGGCGGACTACCTCGCCGACCCCACCGGGTACGACCACGTCATGCAAATCGTACGCACCCGACTACAAGCCACCGGCATGGCAGAAGAGGCCATTAACGCCCTCGACGACTCCCAACTACTACCCCACGCCAGTGGGTTCTTCAGCGGAGGACACGACGTCATCGTTGCGCGCCGGCACTACACCGACCAAGCACAAACCACCGCCGACCTAGCGTCCTCAGGCACGCTAACCCCGGAAGAACACTTCCACTACTTCGACTTCACCGCCGCCGCCATGGCTGACCTGTACACCCTCACCGACAAGGTCCGCTACGTCGCGTGCTTCCAAAACTGGCTTAAACCCGCGGGCGCGTCCTTCGACCACCTGCACAAACAACTCGTCGCCATCGACGACCACGCGGTACAAACCGAAGCCGAACTCGGAAGACTACGTAAAGACCCTAAAATCTACGAAAAAATCATCCAAGTAGCGGCCACCAGGCAACTACTACTAGCGCAAAACGAACACGCCGTAGCGCTCGCTGGAATCGGCCACCGCTATCCTTCCATCGCGATCTGGCCGCTCGGTCCCGCCATCAACCCCTGGGAAGCCAGCGAAGAACAAATGCGCGCAGTGTCCGACCTCGCGCACGCCATCCACGCCGCCACCGGCCCGTCCGTGCCGTGCAACGAAGAATGGTACCACCGGCCCCCAGACGTAGACTCCCCCATGCGGTGGCGACTACTAATCAAATGGCGCATCTCCACCCTCGCCGGGTTCGAAGGCGGCACCCGCATCTACCTCAACACCATTGACCCGTGGGGAGTGCGCGACCGGCTACTACCCGAACTCGCGCGCCTACGCGAAGCCGGCCTCATCGCGCCCATGCGCCTCGGACCCGAATGCAAAGTTGGGCCGGCAGACCTGCACTAATCCTCCACTACCTCAACGCAGCTAGCGGGATCTAAAAACACCTCAAGGTGCGAAGAAACAGCCGTGTCCAACGGTAACTCGACGCGGGCTTGTAAACCCCCCACGTCAACCGTTAACTCCTGCCCACCACGAACCGTGCGTGATTCTAAAACAGGAACGCGGCGGTGCACCACGCCCTCAGCTACTTCGGGTGAAACCACTTGCGCGCAACCACCGGTAGTAGAGGCGCGGAAAGCCCCCGGGGCGCACGCCAAGCAGGTGTGCGAGGACAACCTAACCCCCCACTCAGCTGCTTGGGTCGGCGACAACAGCGGCGAATAACCTAAGAACTGTGACACCCTCACCGTACCGGGATCACCCCATACCTCAGCCGGAGCACCCAAACGACGCAGCGCGCCCTCATCCATCACGCCCACCAAGTCAGCAACCGAAAACGCCTCATCCTGATCGTGAGTCACATACAGGGCGCACACCCCCGTGGCGTGCACAATCCGGCGAATATCGACCGCCAACTGCTCGCGCAACGAACGATCCAACGCTGACAAAGGCTCGTCCAATAACAACACCCGCGGAGACGGTGCCAGCGCCCGCGCCAACGCCACCCGCTGCGCCTGGCCGCCAGAAAGAGTACCCACGGAGCGGCCACCGAAACCCGGTAACCCCACCAAATCCAGCAGCTCATCCACGCGCGCAGCCCACTGCGAACGCGGTAAAAAACCACGCAGCCCAAACGCCACATTCCCCGCCACCGAGCGATGCGGAAACAACTGGCCATCTTGGAACATCAAACCGAACCCACGTCGATGCACCGGCACGTCCGACACGTCCTCGCCCGCGAACTCCACCAGCCCGTGCGCAGGTTCCAAACCCGCGACCGCGCGCAACAACGACGACTTGCCTGAACCGGAAGCACCCAGCAACGCCAGCACCTGGCCGGTAGGTAAATCAAACGAAACATCCTTCACCGCGTGCATGTCACCATAAAACACGTCCACGCCGCGCACCGATAAACCCATCAACGCGAAAACCTCCCCCGAAACGAAATCACGAAAGCCAACATCAGCGCCCACCCCCAGTGCTCGCGCGTCGATCCGACAAGCCCTCAACCAACGCCATTACGCCTCCAGAAAGCAACGCCAACAACGCCGAACCCGCCAACGCCATGCCTTGAGCCTGAGCCTGGGGCAACGACAACAAACGATAAATCGCCACCGGAAGGGTCGTTGAATCTGGGCGCACTAAAAACGCCGTCGCGCCGAACTCACCCAACGACATGGCGAACGCGAACGCCCCGCCAACCGCCAGGGAACGCAAAATATACGGGCCCTCCACCGACCACAACACGCGCGCCGGCCCCGCCCCTAAAACCGCCGCCACCTCACGCTGGCGCGGATCGATAGATGCCAACACCGGGGTCACCACACGCACCACCAAAGGAATCGCCACCATCGCCTGAGCCAAGGGAATCAACCACCACGAGCCACGTAAATCAACCGGCGGACGGTTCAAAGTGATTAAGAACCCGAACCCCACCGTCACCGCAGAAACCCCCAACGGGAGCATGAATAACGCATCCAAACCGGCCAGAGCGCGCCGGCCCCACACGCCACGCAAACGGCGGGTAGTCACCACCGAAATCCCCAGCGCCACCACCAGCGCCACCAAAGTAGCGACCAAACCAACCTCGATTGAATGCCAGGCAGACTCCAATACCGAACCGCGAAGCACGCGGGCTGCGTCTGAGCGTGCCAAATCCGAATAATTCGCAAACGTGAACGCACCCGAACGGTGCAGGGAGCGCCACAGCAGGTGCGTCAGCGGGAAAACAATCAGACCCAAAATCACCGTGACAGTGAGGAAGAACGCCGGTAAATCAGCGCGGGACAAAGGGTGGGCAGACACGTCGGTGCGTAACTTCTGCGTGCTCGCACCCCAGCGGCGCGCCCTCGCCCCCAGCCACAAGGAAAAAGCGATCACCACTAACTGCACGATTGAAAGAACCGCTGCTGAACGCAAGTCCAACAAGCCCGTAGTGAGGAAATAAATCTCCGTCTCCACCGTGCCCGTGCGCGAACCACCCAGGATCAAGACCAAGCCGAAAGCCGTGGTGCAAAATAGGAAAACCATCGCGCCCGCTGCTGCGAACGCCGGTAACAAACGCGGCAACGTGACCGTGAAAAACCGGCGCCACGGGCCGGCGCCCAAGGCGGCAGCGGCCTGCTCGGTGCGAGGATCTAAACGCACCCATAGATTACCTACCGTGCGAACCGCTAGCGAAAAATTGAAAAACACCATGCCCAAGATGATTGCTGTGGCTGTGCCGTCCAAACCCAGCCACTCCAACGGGCCGTTGGGACCCAGCACCGAACGGAACGCCACGCCCACCACCACGGAAGGTAAAACAAACGGAACCGCAACCACTCCGCGCAAGAGCGCCCGCCCCGGGAAGCGAGTGCGGTACAGCGTCCACGCCCCCGGTAAAGCCAGCACCAAACACACCAAGGTCGCCACCAATGCCATCCACAGCGTCTGCCAAATGATGCGCCAAGTGCGGGAGCGAGAGAGAACCTCGGATAAACCGGTGAAATCCAGTGAACCCGAGTCCGACACAAAGCCGCGCGCGATCAGATGGCTAGTTGGCAGTAAGAAAAACACTGCCAAGAACACCACTGGCACACCGATGCCTAAAAACCAGCCCAACCACACCACCGCGGAATCAGTGAAGTGGCGACGAAACTTCGAAGCAGGCATAGGAGGAATCCAAACAATCGGGAACGGTGTTCTTGGTGGAACACCAATCTAACAGGAGGACGAAAGCGCAGACGGTGTTCTTGGTGGAACACCAATCCAACAGGAGGACGAAAGCGCAGGTGGCTACCTCGAGAGCATCACACCCACGAAGTAGCCACCTACCAAACACCCGGCAGTAAAACGCCGCTAAGTGTTAGAATCACTGACCCATAATGTCAGCCCACTTAGCTAACCAATCCTTCTGCTGGGTCATGATCGTTTGCGCATCGATATCATGCGTAGTGGGAGCCAGCGGGCCGAACTTCTCCAAAGCCTCGGGAAGCTTCGCCCCCGCAACCACCGGATGCATGTAGTTCGCAGCCGAAATCGCTTCCTGCGATTCCTTCTCCAACATGAACTCCACAAACGCCTTCGCGCCCTCCGGGTTCTTCGCCCCCTGCAAAACGCCCATGTACTCAACCTGGTGGAAGCAAGTTTCCAACAACGCTGCAGTCGAAGAATCAGTTAGATCATCATTAACCGACCAAGCCGGTGAAGAAGAATACGAAAGCATTAGCGGACGCGGCCCCTTGCCCTCACCCGCAGAATAATCCACGTTGAAAGCCTCAGACCAACCGGAAGTGATCTTCACACCGTTATCCTTCAGATCCTTCCAATACTGCTCCCACTGGTCGCCGTAATTCGCCACCGTAGCAGCCAAGAAAGCCATACCCGGTGACGAGGACGTGGGGTTCATAGCCACGAAAAGATCCTTATACTCAGGGTCACGCAAATCATCCAAAGTAGCCGGAACCTTCTTGCCGTTGTCCGTAAACCACGCCTTATCGTAGTTAACGCACACATCACCGTGATCGAAAGCAGTCAGCCCCGGAGCGTCCTTAATACCTAGCTCGGTCACCTCAGCCGGAGCTGCCACCGGATCCGCAGCAAACACCCCAGCCTCCACAGCGCGGTAACCACTAATGTTGTCAATCCCGAAAGCTACGTCCCCCAAAGGGGCATCCTTCGAAAGCACGAGCTTATTGGCTAACTCACCAGCATCACCAGTAGCTTGAATTTCCAGTTCAAAACCAGTCTTCTGCTTAAACGCATCCGCCAGCTCCTGCGGGAAATCCATCGAATCATAAGCTAAAACCACAACCGGGTCGTTAGCGGCAGCAGTAGGCTCACCCGTAGCCGCACCCTCAGGTTCAGAGCTAGAACTACAGGAAGAAGCTACCAGCGCAAGCGCAAAAGTAGCAGCCAAACCAGAAATCACACGTCTCATTACAGTCTCCTCAAAAGGTACAGTCATCAGCCACCCAAAAGCGTGGCCCTCACGTGCGAAAGAATGGTAACCACTATTCCCACAAAGAACAGCAGTCAGAGAACTCGACTTCCTTCGGCGGGACTAACCGCATCAGGTTCGAGGGTCTGCGCCACAGCGCACTCTCAGCGGCCCAAGCCGCTCCCCTGTCGCCCCTCCATACTATCGCCGGTAACACTTAAGGGCACGTCCGGGACCGAGGCAACGCTCACACCCACTTTGACCCACTCCCTCCAAGGGGAGAAACCCAGCTCTCAGCCAGAGGAATCCAAATTGAGCGTCAAAAAGTCGCCAATCTCAACCAGAACCGGCATGATGGAATCAGCGCAAGTAAACATCCTTAAACCTGAAAGGTAAACCCATGAACGTGCCATACAAAGTAGCCAGCGCCGGTGCCCTAGCCGTAGCGGGAATCGTAGCTAACCAGGTAGTTGACAAAGGATGGAAAGTCGTCACCGGGCACGAATCCCCACAAGGCGAAGACGAAGACAACGCTCGCATCGCTGAACTACTAGTATTCGCCGTAGTCTCAGGCGTGCTAGTATCCCTCGCGCGCCGCTACGCCCTCAAAGGCACCAAGAAATACTTCGCCAAGTCCATCTGACCCAAAACGCGGGGAAACCCGGCAGGGCACTAAAACCGAAGACAAACTGTTTGGGGTGAGCAACGAAAAGAGGTTGCTCACCCTAAACTATGCACAGGTACGAAACCAAAGACCACACCGTCGTGGTTTTTGCATTCCCTAGACCTAGCTCAGCTGTGGGGAGTGGGGCTAGCGGCCGGTGCTGAGTTAGAGGTCGGTACTGCGTTAGAGGTCGGTACTGAGTTAGTGGCTGCTACTGCGTTAGCGGTCGGGGCCCTACCCGGCCAGGCACGCACTCAAAGCGGAGAAATAGTGGTCTCGATCAGCTCAACTACCCGCCTAACCGCATCCTCACTGGTGGACTCCACCGTCACCACATCTCCACACGCCGCACCCAAAGTCATAATCATCAGACCCGACTTAGCCTCCACCGTCTCCCCGCGCAAACTCAAATAAACCGGGTCGGAGAAGCCCTGAGCCGCGCGAGCCACAGTAGCTGCCGGACGCGCATGCAAACCTATCTCGGAGGCCACTCGCGCCTTTTGTGCGTACACCACTTCCCCTTCAAAGCTCTTAATCCGTGGCCGATAGAACAACACTCCACAGGCGTAAATTCCTAAAAGGAAACAAGCCCCAGTAGATCAGTGTCAGTTCAAACGGGCACCGTTACCCACTGCCACAGGTATTAACCCCACTGTACTGCAAGCACACAGCAATTAGGAACCGTGATATTACCCACCCGTCACCCACCCGCCCAGAAAGAGAGTTATCCACACCCGAATAAAGTCCACACACCTGGAGTTACCTAAATGACTGCCCCACCATGGGCAGCCACAATCAAAACATGAGCACCTGTATAAACCTCGCCGCTGCCATCAGCGACAACCGACGCCACGCGCAACAGGCCTACGAACAAGCCCTTGCCGCCGGCGCTAAAACAGGTGCCCTAAAATCGGAAGCCGACGCACTAATAAAAGCCCTAGAAACAGCCCACCAAGCCCAACGATTAGCTGAAGCCACGCTAGATGCAGTAGTGCAGCTAGTGGAAAACACCAACGCCGCCCGCAGCGTAGACGCCACCACCAGTGAACTACTCTCCAACGCCGGTGGGTACTCAACCCAAGAAGCCAACCGCATCATAATGCGAGCCAAACGCCGCCTAGCACACCCGAAACTACACGACGCGTGGGCGCGAAACGAGATAAGTAACTTCGGGCTGAATAAATCTATCACCACGGTTGAAGACCTCAAAGAACACTTGCCGGAAACCGAATACGCCAAGCTCTATAACGAAGTCGCAGACCTAGCTCAAGCGAAGCTAGATAATAAAACCTTCAACCAAGAAATAAACACCCTAGCCAACCAATACTGGGCGAAGGTAGATAACCAGCCAACCGCGGAAGAAAAACTCCACCCCAAACGAGGACTCTACTTCAAACGCATCGCCGGCGGGTGGAGAATTAACGCCACCGTGACCACGCCAGTTGGTGAGACCATCCGCAACGCGCTCGGGGACCTAGCGAGGAAAGCCCGCATACAGCAAAGTCAAACCAAGCAGCCCCCCACCCCCATACAAGCCCGGCTAGCGGACGCATTTGCTCAGTTAAGCGCAAACTACGTGCGAACCCATCTGGTGGACCCGCGAAAACTCCACCCCCTCAACAACCTCGCCGAAGATGCAGACAGCGAACAAATCCGTCTCGCTATCGTGCGGAACTACGATGGGCGCTACGACTGCGGACGGGACCAGAGGTTCGCCACTGCGCAACTACGAGCCTTAGTGTTAGCGCGCGACGGTGGGTGCCTATTCCCCCACTGCACTGCGATCGCCACCACCTGCGAAATCGGGCACGTCAAACCCTGGAAATTCGGGGGACGAACGGATTTAGGTAACCTGGTGGCCCTGTGTCCGCACCACCATTGGATATTTGACCAAACCGGCGCCCAACCTCAACACCGGTACACGGTGGTTAGCGACGGTAAAAACCCACCGCGCATACTTCCCCCACCAGGAATGGCGGTTTTCGGAAGCCAGAGCCCGGTTCAACTGTCACCTGGGAAACAGTCCAGGTCTTCTCAGGCGCCTGAGTCTAGACCGCCACCGAAGTAACACCACTCCCCCGCCTTCCCGCATCACCCTAACTGGGTGATCCGCGGGCGGGTGAAGGTGGTGGGCAGCGTATCAGATCCCTGCAAGAGGCAGTAGTCCTTGCAGGTCTGTGCGCTGCCCGGAAGCATCCACCAACCCATTAGCCACGGCTTCGCCCCACTGCAGTTCTCCCGTCGCCAGTTCCAACCAGGTGGTTGGGCGCATTTCAATGACGGCAGGTGGGGTGCCGCGGCGGTGAGTGGTGCCACCTAGAATCTGCACAGCTGCCCACGGTGGTACCCGCACTTCCACAGCGTGCCCGGGTGCTTGTTGGGCTAGTACCGCCAGCGTCCATCTTACGGCCGCAGCTAACACTGGGCGGGGGCAGTTTTGTTTGTCTGCCTGCCATTGTTGCAAAGCTGCCTGCCCGTCTGCGTGGAGGTTTTGCTTCGCCACTATAGTGCTCGTTCCTTCCGTGATAGTGCCTTTTGTGGTTCTGGTGGTGGTGGTGGGCTTGCTGCGCCCCGTGAACCACCACAGTGGCTACCACCTTGTCCGTGTGTGTTTACTTGCGGGGGTCGGCAGGTGGTCTGCCGGGTTTGGCGATTGGTTTTACTTCTTTGGGTAGTCTGCCGCGTTCTTTGAGTGCTTGCCGTAGTATCATTTCGATTTGCGCGTTGACGGACCGCAGGTCATCGGCCGCCCACTTCGCGATGGCGTCGTGGACGGCGGGGTCGAGCCTGAGTGGGATCTGTTTGCGTTTGTTGCGCTTTTTGGGGGGGTTCATCCATAGAGGCTTCCAGCGTTCACCACGGGGGTTGCTCGTGATTCGGAGCAGAGCACTACCAGTAGGTTGGAGACCATTTGGGCGCGGCGTTCGTCGTCTAGTTCGACGATTTGTTCGTTTTCTAGGCGTAGGAGGGCGTCGTTAACCATGGTGACTGCGCCTTCAACGATTTGTTCGCGGGCGGCGACGATTGCGCTGGCTTGTTGGCGTTGCAGCATGGCTTGGGCGATTTCGGGGGCGTATGCGAGGGCGGAGATGCGGGCTTCGACGATTTCGACTCCGGCGATGGCGACTCGCTGGGCGACTTCGTGGGCGATTTCTGAGGATACGAGGTCGGTGGCGCCTAGTAGTGTGTTGCTGGTTTCGCTTCCGTCGTAGGCATGGGTGCTTGCTACGTGTCGGAGGGCTGATTCGGCTTGGGTGGAGACGAATTCTGTGTAGTTGTCTACTGCGAAGTTGGCTTTTGCGGTGTCTGATACTTGCCATACGACGATGGCGGCGATGTGGATGGGGTTGCCGTCTAGGTCGTTTACTTTGATGGTGTTGGTTTCGAAGTTGCGGACCCTGACGGAGGTGCGTTGCCCGGTTGATAGGGGGGTTGCTAGGGATAGGCCGGGTGTGCGTATGGTTCCGATGTAGCGGCCAAAGAATTTGCGTACGGAGGTTTGTCCGGGGGCGATGATGGTGACGCTGGTGAGGGCTACGAGCAGCAGCGCGAGGGAGAGTGTCGTGGCGAGGGCGAGTTGGAGGATTGTTATGGTGGGTGAGCCTGCGCCTGTGTTTTCTGCTTGGTCTAGTTTTATGACGGCGTCTACTGTTAGCCATATGGAGGCCGCCAGCATGGCCGCGATTACGAGTAGGGCCAGGTAGGCGGAGCCGCCGGAGATGTGGAAGGCGGGGCGTTCTTCTATTTCTACTCGTACGCCTTGGTGGCCGACGGGTTTGCCTGCGGGTTCACTGGTTTGGGTTTGCTCACTGGTGGGGTTGGTTGTGTCAGCGTTCATCTGTTTCTCCAAACACATCTATGACATCAAAGTGATATCACATTATCACGCCTTCATTAGCTAGTAAAGATAAAACTTCCAAGCACATCAACAACCCTTAGCAAACCACGCAACTTAGTCAGACCATTTTCTATCCCCACTTTCCCGCACCAGGACAGGGGAAAACCCCGTTCACATCAATACTTTTTGTCCTATAGGCCCACCTTTTCCTGTAGACCCGAAGCGCTGGGAACGGGAGAAAAAGGAGGCGACCCATAGGGCCGCCTCCCTCGAGCTTCGAAAAACTCGCGCTCAGATCACGCCGTGTTCAAGCATGGCGTCCGCCACCCGGGTGAACCCGGTGATATTGGCTCCTAGCACGTAGTCGCCGGGAGCTCCGTATTCTTCAGCGGTAGCCAAGCAGTCATCGTGGATGTCTTTCATAATGCGGCTCAGGGCTTCTTCAGCTCTTTCGAAGGTCCACTTGGCGCGGGAGGCGTTTTGCTGCATTTCCAGCGCGGAGGTGGTCACACCACCGGCGTTCGCTGCTTTACCCGGTGCGTACAAGAGCTTGGAGTCTTGGAAGATTTCAATGGCTTCAGGAGTGGAAGGCATGTTCGCGCCTTCGGACACCACCTTGCACCCGTTCTTCACCAGGGTGCGCGCGTCCTCTTCGTTTAGTTCGTTTTGGGTGGCGCACGGAAGTGCCACATCACAGTCAACGGACCAAACGTTGGACTCTGTGCGGAATTCGGCGCCTGCCTTGCGTGAGGCGTAGTCGGATACGCGTCCTCGTTCCACTTCCTTAACCTGTTTGAGCAGTTCAAGATCGATTCCTTCAGGGTCGTACACCCATCCGGAGGAGTCGGAGATGGTGACCGGCTTGGCACCTAGCTGCTGGGCTTTTTCTACCGCGTAGATGGCTACATTACCGGAACCTGACACTACTACCGTGGCGCCGTCAAGGCTTTCGTTGCGGGTTTGCATCATGGACTCTGCGAACATTACGGTGCCGTACCCGGTGGCTTCGGTGCGCACTAGCGACCCTCCCCACCCGAGGCCTTTACCGGTTAGAACTCCAGCTTCGAAGCGGTTGGTGAGGCGCTTGTACTGGCCAAAGAGGTAGCCGATTTCACGACCACCCACGCCGATGTCCCCGGCGGGCACGTCGGTTAGGTGCCCGATGTGGCGGTAGAGCTCGGTCATGAAGGATTGGCAAAACCGCATCACTTCGTTATCTGATTTACCGTGCGGGTCGAAGTCGGATCCACCCTTGCCGCCGCCGATACCTTGACCGGTGAGGGCGTTTTTAAAGATTTGTTCGAAACCTAGGAACTTAATGATGTTGCGGTTTACGGACCGGTGGAACCGCAGGCCACCCTTGTAGGGCCCTAGCGCGGAGTTGAATTCCACGCGGTAGCCGCGGTTGACCTGCACTTTGCCTTCATCGTCGATCCAGGGTACACGGAAGATGATTTGTCGTTCCGGCTCAACTAGGCGTTCGAGGAGTGCGTAGTCCGAGTACTTCGGGTGCTTTTCTATGGCGGGGCCGAGTGTTTCTAGGACTTCGTGTACCGCTTGGTGGAACTCTGGTTCAGCGGGGTTGCGGTGGACGACTTGTGCATATACTTCTTCAACTCGGCTTGCCATGGTCAGTATCCTTCCCAGGATTGCTCGGTACGAGGGCGTTCACGGCGGTTTGGTTGGGTAGGTACCGTCTGCCCATTGCCGTGACGTGCTTTCACTTTCCTGAAATCACCAGTTAGGTAAAAGTTTCGGTCATCACTAAGTAAACACGATGGGGGTGGTATCAAGAAACTCCAAGACTGCACCACTCACATATTGGACGGTGATCTTCACTACCTACCGTGGTTCAGCCTGGACTTTAGGCACGTTTGTGACTGCTGCTTTAAGCCGTGCGCTACTGCGATAACGTGCACCACTGCGATAAGGCCTGCTACCTCTGTGACGCCTGCGCTACTGCGATAACGTGCGCTGACTTTACAACGCGATCTGCTGTGACAACGCGTATCAACTCTGGAACTCGCGCGCCACCACCGCAACACCTGCGCTGGCACCAACAGGCAGGTGCGTTTTGTCAACGGCCACCACCGCCACTATCTGGCAACTGCCCCTCAACGCCGGTGTCCTCGCCAGGTGGCAGTTGTAACCGCGCAGCAGCCGGTACGGCCTTCCCCCCTCCCCCGACCTAACCAGGAGGCAGTTATTGACCTGTTTTAGGGTTCCCGATTTGCGCCCAGAACAGGGGTACGGGTAGGTCTTGGCTGCGGACGACCGTTAAGAATGGGCGATCGATTCTGATTTCCTCACCCTCCACAGGCATACCCATGACTTTGACGCCTATTTCCGTCACCGCTGCTGCCTTCGTTCCGTCTTCATTTACTTCAATACGAGCTTGTTGAATCGCTTCTCCAACCGCCAGGTCATCTTCGGTGTCCAGTTGCGGCAGGGGGCGCGCTTCGGGTTGGAACACTTCGGTGGCACCTAGTTTCTTCATGACCTTAGCTAGATCTAAAGTAGAGGTGGTTTCGTACTTGGGAAGCGAAAGCTCAACATCTTGCGGCTGCCCGCTGTCGATTTTGGCTATAAGTTTTTCGTACATCGGTGCGGTCAACTGGTCAGGCAAGGTCCCCACCGGCGGCAGTATCACGGTTGCTTCCAGCCCGTCTTGGTACCGTAACTGAGCTGCTAGCCAACCGCTTTCTTCTGCTACCACGGTGTATAGATCACCGGTCATGGTGTCCGTAGTGACAACCTCACCGCTGGCTGTGGTGAATGGTTGCGGACTGGTGCTTTCCCCTTCGAAAGGTTCCTCCCAACCCGCGGCAAACAGTATCGCATTGGCTAGCACCAGCTTGAGATCCTCGCGCGGTTGTATGGCTGATTCTTTTATTAGTCCGCCTGTGTGTTTTTCCACCCAGCTATCTAGCACTTTTTTACTGCTAGCCGCCCCCAGGTCCATTTGTATTGCTCGCGCGTCGTAGGCGCGCGAAAGGGTACGTAGGTATTCTTCTGCAGGTTGGGTTTCGTTATCTATAGCGATTTGGTTAGCCAGGTGCACTATGGGTGTTGGGGGGAGGGCGTCGGGGTCGAATTCGTCCAACCTGTCCCACTGCTTTATAGTACTTATCCACCCGTTCACGATTTGTGCGCGCTGGCTGCTGGGCAGTCCAGTTACGGTCTCTAACTGAGCTTGAGCCGTGGGGCTGGCTCCTTCACTTAGCAGACTCAGCGCAATTATGGCTGAAAGCGGTGAGTTAACTGTGTTTTGCCCCCTTTGGCTACCGCCTTCTTCACTGAGGGCGTGCGCTAGTGTTACTGCTGCTTGCAGGGCTGTATCTGGGGCTTGAACCTGTTGTTGCGGGGTGAAGGTAGCATCGTCAGGCACTGGTAGCTGAGTAAATTGTGCAGCATTTGTAGAACAACCACTAGCTACGAGGACGGTTGCTGACATGGCTGCGACCCCCACTTTCGTCACCTGACTTTTTCGTCTCTGAAGCCAGGATAAAAACTTGTTTTCCTTCTGCTTATGCTGCTCCCCAGTGACCATATTGGAAGTTTACTGCAGGTTTTTCTGCCGAGTTTTTCACCCCAAGCTTTGCAACACCTCTGTTACCTATTCTGGCTCCGGCGCTATCCACTGTCCCCGGTGTGGAGATCTGGCCGGGCACCCGCCCAGCCCGCCAATGCGCTTCCCAGCCCGCCGGCACCGCCAGCCAGCCCAGCCCGCCGGCACCGCGGAGGGCAGCGGCTTAGCCACTGCCCTCCCCAGCTTTGACTAGAAGTACTTCGGCAACGCCGATTCCATTTGCTCGCGCACTTCACCTAGTCGCAGTACCAGTGGCCCGAAGGATCCCGGTTCGACTCCGGCTTGGGAGGCGGCGTCGTGGCCTTCCCCCATGCCTGGCAAGTCGGTGAAGTCGAAGCCGGCTTCGTCTCCTAGGATGTCGGCGCCGGTTACGGTGAGCATAGTTCCCCCGGTTACTCCGATGCGCCTGCAGGGCACGTTTTCAGCTTTGGCGGCGGCCATGACTGCGCTGTGTGCTCCTTCGGGGGCGGCGAGGACGATGCGTCCGGTGGTTTCTGACAGCAGGGCAACAAAGTCGGTGATGTTGTTGCCTTTGACGTGGGCGGACAGGTCGACGCTGGCGCCGATACCTGCGCGTAGGCAGGATTCCACTAGGGTTTGCAGTAGTCCGCCGGTGGATACGTCGTGGGCGCAGTGCACTAGTGGCTGCCCGTCTGGACCGTCGGCGCTGATTAGTGCCTGCATCACTCGGGCGAGCGCTTTTTCGGCTTCGAAGTTCACGCTGGGAGGGGTGCCTCCCAGGTGGTTGTGCACGATTCTTGCCCAGGCGGATCCGTCGAGTTCGTCGCGGGTGTCTCCCAGCAGGTAGATAGCGAGCCCTTCTTCGAACCATCCGCTGGGCCGGGCGCGGCGTACGTCTTCCATGACTCCGAGCACGCCTACTACCGGTGTGGGGTTGATTGAGGAGTCGATTAGTCCTTTGTCTTTACCGGTGGAGTTGTATAGGGATACGTTTCCGCCGGTGACGGGGATGTTTAGTTCGACGCATCCGTCAGCGAGGCCGCGCATGGCTTCCACGAGTTGCCACATGGCGTCTGGGTCTTCGGGGTTTCCGAAGTTGAGGCAGTCGGTGACTGCGCAGGGGCTGGCACCGACGGTGGCGACGTTGCGGTAGGCTTCGGCGAGGGCGTGTTGGGCGCCTTGGTAGGGGTCGAGTTTGGCGAGCCACCCGTTGGCGTCGGTGGCGATGGCGACTCCGCGCCCGGTTTCTTCGTCAACTCGCACCACTCCGGCGTCGTCGGGCTGGGCGAGGGCGGTGTTGCCTCGCACGTACCGGTCGTATTGGTCGGTAACCCAGCTTTTTGCGGCTTGGTTCACGTGCGTGAGGATCTTAACGCAGTCGTTTTTAATTTCTTCCCGGTTGTTTGGTCGTTTCAGTTCCCCACTGTGGTTTGCGTTTAGTTCGTTTTGCCACTTGGGTCGGGCGTAGGGGCGGTCGTAGACGGGTCCGTCGTGGGCGACGGTTTTCGGGTCGACGTCCACGATGCGTTCTCCGTAGTGGTCAATGGTGAGCCTGCCGTTTCCAGTCACGTGTCCAATGACGGCGGATTCGACGTCCCATTTGTTGATGATGCGGTTGAATTCGTCAAGGTGTTCGGGCCTTACGATCGCCATCATTCGTTCTTGGGATTCGCTCATGAGGATTTCTCCGGCGGTGAGCGTGGGGTCGCGTAGGAGGACGTTTTCAAGGTCTACGTGCATTCCGCAGTTGCCGTTGGACGCCAGTTCGGAGGTGGCGCATGAGATCCCGGCGGCCCCGAGGTCTTGGATGGCGTCTACTACTCCGGCTTGGAATAGTTCGAGGCAGCATTCGATGAGGATTTTTTCCATGAATGGGTCGCCTACTTGCACCGAGGGGCGTTTGGCGGGCATGCCGTCTTCGAAGGTTTCGGAGGCGAGGATGGAGGCCCCTCCGATTCCGTCTCCGCCGGTGCGTGCGCCAAATAGTACGACGTGGTTGCCTTCTCCTTCGGCGTTTGCCAGGTGGATGGCGTCGGCGCGTAGGGATCCTACACAGAGTGCGTTAACTAGGGGGTTTCCTTGGTAGGAGGGGTCGAAGTCGGTTTCTCCTCCGATGTTGGGTAGGCCCAGGCAGTTGCCGTACCCTCCGACGCCGGAGACCACTCCGTGTACGACGCGGGCGGTGTCGGGGTGTTCGGGGTCTCCGAAGCGTAGTTGGTCCATCACTGCGATGGGGCGCGCTCCCATGGCGATGATGTCGCGCACGATTCCGCCTACCCCGGTGGCGGCCCCTTGGTAGGGTTCGACGAATGAGGGGTGGTTGTGGGATTCGACTTTGAAGGTGACGGCCCACCCGTCTCCGATGTCTACTACTCCAGCGTTTTGCCCCATTCCTACCAGCAGGTGTTCACGCATGCTTTCGGTGGTTTTATCCCCGAATTGTTCTTTGAGGTGTTTTTTCGAGGACTTGTAGGAGCAGTGTTCGGACCACATCACTGAGTACATTGCTAGTTCGGCGTTGGTGGGGCGCCGCCCTAGTAGTTCTTTTATGGCTTGGTATTCGTCTTCTTTGAGCCCAAGTTCAGCCCAGGGCATTTCCTGGTCGCTGGTGTTGGCGGCGTCGGTGATGGTGTCTGGGTGCTCGTGGTGGGGGTGTTCTTGAGTTGTCACAATAACCTACCTTTTATGACGTTTCTCACATTGTCTTCGGGCTGGGCTGGTTGCCTTGATGTTTATTTAAATTTCTTTCTTAGATTCGCATGTCCACAGCTTATCCACGGGTTTATCCACACCTGTGTATGGAACGTTCCACGCTTTCCACAAGCCTGTGGATACAGGCTGTGGACATCTGCCTCAGGGGGAATGTCAAACCCCGCGTGTCTGCGACCTTGAATCTCAACCGTGTAACACTCCTACGCTGTGCCCATTAAAAACTCCAACACGGAAGTGAACATTCCCAAACCGTCCACCCCCGCGTGCGAACGCTCGCGCGATTGCGGACCAAAACCGTCTTCCACCGCATGTTCAGGGTGGGGCATCAAACCAACGACGTTACCGCCCTCGTTACAAATCCCGGCAATGTCGTTAACCGAACCATTCGGGTTCAAACCCCGGTAGCGGAAAACTACCCGCCCCTCGTCTTCTAACTGGCGCACGGTTTCGGCATCCGCCACGAAGCAGCCTTCACCGTTCTTTAACGGCACGGTAATGCGCTGCCCCTGCTGGTACTTACCTGTCCACGCCGTGTCAGTATTAACCACTTCCAGCTCCTGGTCGCGGCAAATGAACTTCTGGTGGTGGTTGCACACCAACGCCCCCGGAAGCAGGTGGGCTTCACACAGCACCTGGAACCCGTTACAGATCCCCAGCACCGGCATCCCGGCTTTCGCGGCCGCCACCACTTCATCCATCACCGGAGCGAACCGCGCGATCGCCCCGCAACGCAGGTAGTCCCCGTAGGAGAACCCCCCGGGTAAAATCACCGCGTCCGCGTCTTTCAAACTGTGGTCCTTATGCCACAGGCTCACCGGTGTCCCTCCCGCCAGACGCACCGCGCGCGCCGCATCCTGGTCATCGAGGGTCCCTGGGAATGTCACCACGGCAATCCGGCTCACGGTTTTTCCTCCACGGCTTCCACCCGCACAACGTCTTCAATGATCGGGTTCGACAGCAGGGTCTGCGCGGCCTCTCGGGCCTGCTGCAAGTGGGTTTCACTCACTTGCCCATCCACGTCCAGGTAGAAGCATTTACCTTGACGAACTGCCGTAAATCCTTCCACCCCCATGCGAGGCAACGCCCCCATAACGGCTTTGCCTTGCGGGTCCAAGATTTCCGGTTTCGGCATAACTTCAACGATGATGCGTCCCATTTTCACTCCTAATCTGGGTGAGCATTGAAGCGGTAGGTAAAGCGGTCTTTACCCTCCTCCCCGTCCCCGGCATGACCCGAGTGGGGAGGAAACTTTTCCTAGCAGCGAGTTCCACTTTCACTGCCTGTCTTGATTCTTTGCTGGTTTTTCGCCCGAGGACGGTGCGACCGTCGCCTGCTCGGGTGCGGTAGCCGCGGGCGCGGTTTCCTCCCACCCACTTATCTGCTCGGGCAACTGCAGTTCCGTGCCGGTTAGTATCCGGTACGCCTCCAAGTACCGCTGCTGGGTGCGAGCCACTACCTCCTTCGGTAGAGGCGGCGGCACCTGCCCACTGGCACGGTCCCAACCGCTTTGCGCACTCAACAACCAATCACGCACGTACTGCTTATCGAAAGACGGGGTGACCTGCCCTTCCACCCACTGGTCGGCAGGCCAGAACCGGGACGAATCCGGGGTCAGCACTTCGTCCGCTAAACGCAACTGACCGTCCTCGTCCACCCCAAACTCGAACTTCGTATCAGCCACGATGATGCCTTTCGACAAGGCGATCTCGCGGGCGCGCTGGTAAATATCCAACGTGGTTTCACGCAGCTGGTTCGCCAGCTGCTCCCCCACCATCGCAACCGTCCTTTCGAAACTGACGTTCTCATCGTGCTGTCCCACTTCAGCTTTCGCCGCCGGAGTGTAAATCGCCGGGTTCAACGCCGAACTCTCCACCAGGCCACCTGGCAGTGGCAGGTCACAGACACTGCCGCGCTGGTGGTATTCAACCAACCCCGAACCGGTGAGGTAGCCGCGCGCCACGCATTCAATCGGAACCATCTGCAGGCGCCGACATATCATGGCTCGCCCCGCTACTACCTCGGGTACGTCGTAACTAACCACGTGGTTAGGGACCTGTAACTGTTCGAACCACCAACGACTGAGCTGGGTGAGGATAATGCCTTTACCGGGAATGGTGGTGGGAAGTATGTAGTCGAATGCGCTGATCCGGTCACTGGCAACCAGCAAGATCAGCTGCGGGTCGTTTTCGTTTTCGTACAGGTCTCGCACTTTCCCGGAGTTGAGGTGTCGCCATCCGGGTAGGTGGGGTGGTGTCGCTGTCGCCTGTTGGCTTACCGGGGTTTGCATTTTCATCCTCACCTGACCTGTTCGTTACCTGGCTACTTCGTTGGGGCCGTTACTGTTGTCGGGCTCGTTGCTTGGCTAGTTCCCCACCAGCCTGCTTGGAGAGTTTGCGTTGATGTCGGCGCTTGTCAGCGTCGCTGGCCACCAAAGCCCACAGCTCATCACTGCTGGGCGCCCCGTCGATTAATCCCACGGGAATCCCCGCTTCCAGTACTGTTCCCGGCGCCGGTGCTTCCCACAGGTGGGTGACCGCTAAAGCGTCCGGCTCCAACCCTCCAGGTAGGTCCTGGGTGGCGCGGATAATGGCTGCCGCGTCTGCGCGCCCGTCGACACACACCCAGGTTTGTACCGGTTCGAGCGATTCCACTATCCGGTTGGCGTTGCGCTGGTGGGAGGTGATCTCAGAGTTCACCACCACCACGATTACCGCGCTATCTGGATGCTGAGCTCGGATCTCATCGACTTCTTCCGCGGTCCGCGCTCGCAACCCACTGCCGGGGTTAACGGTGCGGGCCCCGGCGCGCACGATCTGGGCGGGTACCAGCAGGCGGGAAGCAAGCCTTTGCGCCGTGTCGTAGCCATTTTCGGGGGCGGCGTGCGGGGCGATAACCACTATCACGTCCTCGGGTAGGGCGCGGATTTTAACGCCCACCCCTACCGGCAGCCCTTTCTTAAATCCCAGTTGGGTGAGCCCGAACTGACTTAAGTTAGCGTGTAGCATCTGCTGGCGCTGGTGCTCACTTACTGCTTCTGCACCGCGATAGTCCCCCTCCGCTGCCCCGCAGTCGGTTTCCGCGTTGGCTCTGCGGTAGTCGGCGGCAGCGTCCGCGAACGGCAGCGGGGTTTCGTTCTTCGCCAGTCGCGCCACGGCTCGCCGGTGGTCGAGTTCAGCCGAACGCAACCCGCCTTGCAGTCGCTGTTCCATGGCGTCTGCTTCACTATCGGGCAGGGTGAGGATATGGCCGAATACTTCGTAGTCGGACGCGGCAGCGGCAGCGTATAGTCGCCGGCGCGTGTCGCGCAGCAGCCGGTCGAGGTTACGCGAATCCTCGTTGCTACTTGCAACGTCCGTCGGTGTCTGTTTACCCATGATCCTCTTTTTACGTCTTCATCCGGGCTGGAACGTGCCCTATTTTACCTGGTTTCCGCGCTTACTCGCCCCGCGATATCACTGCGGTAATGCCCACCTTCTAACTTGATTTTTTCCATCGCCGAGTACGCTCGCCGCCGCGCCTGCCCCAGGTCCTTCCCCAGCCCCACCACGGTGAGCACGCGCCCGCCGCTGGTGATTAACTGTCCGTCACCGTAGGGGTGGGGTTTCATTCCAGCAACGAGGACGTGCACGTCCTCGTCCTTATCCGCCTCTTCCCACCCGCTGACCGGTCGGTGTTCCACTACCGGCCCGGGGTATCCTTCCGCAGCGAGCACCACTCCCACGGCGCTTCGCTCATCCCACTGAAGTGCGGGTTGCTGGGCGAGTTTACCGGTGGCGGCGCGCAGCAGCACGGGGGCAAGGGGGGTGCGCAGTCGCGCTAGTACTGGCTGGGTTTCGGGGTCTCCGAACCGGGCGTTGAACTCCACTACCCGCACGCCTTTACTGGTACAGGCCAGTCCGCAGTAGAGCAATCCGACGAAGGGTGTGCCCCGTTTCTTCATTTCCTTCACCACAGGTAGCGCGACTTTTTCTACTACTTCGTTGGTGAAGTTTTCTTCCAACCAAGGCAGCGGGCTGTAGGCCCCCATTCCTCCGGTGTTGGGACCGGCATCACCATCGTAGGCGCGTTTGAAGTCTTGTGCGGGCGCCAGTGGCACCACGGTGTCGCCGTCGCTGAGGCAAAACAGTGACACTTCTTCCCCGTCGAGGTATTCCTCCACCAGGACTTTCCCGCCTTCAGCTTCGAGGCATTGCGCGGCGTGTTCGCGCGCCACTTTCGCCTCATCCGTGACCACTACGCCTTTGCCGGCAGCGAGACCGTCGTTTTTAATCACGTAGGGCGCCCCGTACTCTTCCATCGCGGCTTCCACTTCGCTGATGGTGGTGCAGGTGGTGGCAGCGGCAGTATCCACCCCCGCTGCCCGCATGATTTCCTTGGCGAAGGCCTTAGATCCTTCGAGTTCAGCTGCCTCCCGGTCGGGCCCAAACACGGGGATCGCAGCTGCGCGCACAGCGTTGGCCACTCCTGCAACCAGGGGTGCTTCGGGCCCGATCACCACCAGGTCAATCAGGTTCTTACTAGCCCAGTTCGCTACCTCGTCACCGTCCTGGGCGTCGAGTTCAATCTTTTCCGCAACGCGCTCAATCCCGGGGTTAGCGGGCGCGCAGTAGAGTTTGTGTTTTTCCACCCCCGCAGCTGCGTGCACCTGCCCTGCGGGGTCGCTCGGCTGTTCGGTGCTGTTGCCTGGTTGACTATCGGCTTCGACTGTCTGATCTGGGTTGGCTGGTTGGGTGCTTAGGGCTCGGGCGAGGGCGTGTTCGCGCCCTCCGGATCCAAGGAGCAGTATCCGCATGGCTCGGTCTTTCTATTTGTCGCGAGCGGGGGAACACCGCCAGTGTATCTTGCTTAGTATCGTTGCGGTATCTTCCTTCAAATGGCGGGACGAGGCGGTGGGCGCAAAACGGTCACGCGGGCGGTGCGGTAGGGGGCAGTGCGCGGCCCCACCCCAGCGAAACGAAAGCAGCCCCACCCCAGCCAAGCGAAAGCGGCCCCACCGTTTCCGGTGGGGCCGCCTGTTTGCCTTGAGTGGCTAAGGGTTACTTAGCTTCTTCAATGCGGTTGCGGAACTTCTCCAGCTGATCGAGGATCGGCTGAGGCACGCGGTCACCGAACTTCTTGAAGTATTCTTCGGTGTCTTCCATTTCGGCGGTCCAAGCTTCGGGGTCGATGTTGAACATCTTGTCCCAGTCTTCCTTGGTCACGTCGGTGCCTTCGAGGTTGAAGTCCTCGAACTTGGGGTAGCGGCCGGTTACACCGTCGATGGCGTCTACGTCGCCAGCGGCGCGGCGTACGATCCAGTCGAGTACGCGGGAGTTGTCGCCGTAGCCGGGCCACAGGAACTTGCCGTTTTCGTCCTTGCGGAACCAGTTGACCTGGTAAACCTTGGGGAACTTGTCGCCAAGCTGTTCTTGCATCTGCAGCCAGTGGCCCCAGTAGTCAGCCATGTTGTAGCCGCAGAACGGCAGCATAGCGAAGGGGTCGTGACGCAGGGAGCCAACCGCACCTTCCGCGGCAGCGGTCTGCTCGGAGGCAACGGAAGCGCCGATGAACACGCCGTGGGCGGGCTCGTACTGTTCGGCTACTAGCGGCACGTTGGTGGCGCGGCGTCCACCGAACAAGATGGCGTCGATCGGTACACCCTGGGGAGCTTCCCAGTCACCGCAGATAATGGGGCACTGGGAGGCGGGGGTGGTGAAACGCGAGTTCGGGTGGGCGGCCTTTTCGTCGGACTCGGGGGTCCAGTCGTTGCCGTGCCAGTCGATTAGGTGCTCGGGGACGTCTCCGTCGATGCCTTCCCACCACACGTCACCGTCGTCGGTCAGAGCCACGTTGGTGAAGATGGTGTTGGCCTTCATGGTGTCCATGGCCATGGGGTTGGTGTCGTAGGAGGTGCCGGGGGCTACGCCGAAGAACCCTGCTTCGGGGTTGATGGCGTAGAGGCGGCCGTCCGGTCCCGGACGCATCCAGGCGATGTCGTCACCAATGGTTTCGACCTTGTAGCCTTCGATGGTGGGCTGGAGCATGGCCAGGTTGGTCTTGCCACAGGCGGACGGGAAGGCGGCGGTAACGTGGTACTGCTTGCCGGTCTTTTCGTCGGTCAGGCGCAGGATGAGCATGTGCTCAGCCATCCAGCCGTCGCGGCGAGCCATGGTGGATGCGATGCGTAGCGCGAAGCACTTCTTGCCGAGTAGGGCGTTGCCGCCGTAGCCGGAGCCGAAGGACCAGATTTCGTTGGTTTCGGGGAAGTGGGTGATGTACTTCTCGTCGTTGCAGGGCCAGGTGTCGTCTTCTTGGCCTTCTTCGAGGGGCACGCCCACGGAGTGCACGGCGGGAACCCATACGGCGCCTTCGTTGATGAGGTCCATGGCTTCTTTACCCATGCGGGTCATGATGCGCATGTTGCATACAACGTAGGGGGAGTCGGTGATTTCAATGCCCAGCTGGGAGATCGGACCACCGAGGGGACCCATGGAGAAGGGGATCACGTACATGGTGCGACCCTTCATGCAACCGGTGAATACGCGGTTGAGGGTTTCCTTCATTTCCTTGGGGTCGGCCCAGTTGTTGGTGGGGCCTGCATCTTCTTCCTTCTCCGAGCAGATGTAGGTGCGTGATTCTACGCGAGCTACGTCTGAGGGCTTGGAGCGAGCCAGGAAGGAGTTGGGGCGCTTTTCTTCGTTCAGCTTGGTGAACATTCCACTCTCAACCATGAGGTTGGTGAGGCGGTCCCATTCTTCCTGCGAGCCGTCAACGAACTCCACGTTGTCGGGGGTGGTTAGTTCGGCGATTTTCGCTACCCATTCGATTACGTCTGCGGGAGCGTTTGACGGCGCGACTGCTTTGATGTCGTCGATTGTCACGGTCATTACTTGAGCCTCCTGAGGCATTTCTCTGCCTGGATGCCGGTTTGCATCCATCGGCTTCGTTCGAGGACGTGCCCGTCCTCGTGACTATTCCATAGTCTCTCATTGTGGGCCGAAATGCGAGGGCATCAGGTCCCAAATTTCTTGTGTCCTACTGCATACTGTGATCCTTGCGTGCGTTTTCCCTTTCCTTGATTGCACATTCGCGAGGACGTGGCCGGGTTTTATTTGGATTGTTACTTCTGACTTAGCTTGCGTTGCGCTACCACCAGCAGGGTGACTCCTCCGATTAGTGACATGACCCCGATTCCGAGTAGGAATCCTGACAGCCAGCTTTCCCGGTACCCGCTGGCGGTGACCGCCGCTGCGCTGAGGTTTTCGCCATTGCTTCCGGTGGCGCTAACTTCGGGGGCTGCGGTCGCTAAGGGAGCTGCCGGGTCGGTGGGTGCAGCGGTCGGGGTTTGGTTGTTTTCCTGCGTCTGCGACCCGGTTGCCAGGGGTGGTGCAGCCAGGGGGGCAGCTGGTAGGGGTGCGGCGGCCAAGGGCGCACCCGAGGTCATCGCCCCTCCCACGGCATTGGCAACCGCAGCACTTACGAACGGGTTTCTGGGCTTTCCTTGCCCCGCGGCACTACCGGTGTTTCCCGCCCCAGGCGTAGTTACGGATGCTCCCGGTGCCGGGGTAGGTGTGGGCTTAGGCGCTGGGTTAGGCCCGGGAGCCGGGTTAGTGGGTTGCTCGGAGCTGCCCGGCGTTCCAAGGTCACCTGGATTTCCGGGATTACCCGGCACCTCAGGGGTGTCCCCATCAACCGGTGCAGGCGTGGGCCCAGTACCAGGCTCAGTACCAGGTGCGGGTTCCGGCGCGGGCTCAGTACCGGGCGCAGTACCGGGTTCCGGTGCGGGCGGTGTTCCCGGGTTCGGCGCGGCCCCTGGCGCAGGTGCTTCCGGTAGGGTCTGGTTCGCCACTGTTTCACGCCCGATCCGCACCGCATCATCACCGACCAGGAAGTACGTCACCAACGGCAGCTCGTAGTTATTGCCCGCGCTGTCTTGCCACTGGTAAAGGAAGTTCGCTCGATACACCCCGGGAGCGGAGAACCAGAAGTTCTGATGATCATGCGCGGGCTGGGCGTAGACGATGGTCTGGCCCAAGTTAGCTGAGTCCAACCCAACATCGATGCTGCCGGTGAGGTCAGTGTGCCCGGTGACCATCCGCCCTGGCCCAGTGAAGTCTCGTAGAGAGATCGTTACCGCGCTGCCTGGCATCAGTCCCCGGTAGTCCAGCCCGTCGGTGGAAAAACCTAGCCACGGTAGGTTCGCTTGCTGGGTTTGCGGTAATTGGTAGGTTTCTGTCCCGAATTCCGGTGCGTAGTCGGTTAGTTTGCTTCCGGCTTTGACGCGCGCGGATTGCGGCGCCGCAATCACGAAGCTTCCCGAAGGTCGGTGCACCACTCGGCTGGCGTTAGCCCCGTCCTTGAGGAAGGTCATCACTCCAGAGTCGCCTTCATTCGCTAGCGCCAGATCCATGTGTCCACTGAGGATCACGTGGCTGGGTATATTCTGCGCCCACAGCTCTCGTAGTGCCTCAACGACTGCCCGTTGTGCCGGCGTGAGTTCAGGCGAGGACGGTGGGGCAGGTGGTTGGTTAGGGTCGGGTTGGGGGTTGGTTGGGTTTGGCGCGGGCTCGACCGGCACACTCGGTTCCGTCCCCGGCGCTCCCGGATCCGGTTCCCCTGCCCCACCCTTCACCGGGATGGGGAAGTTACGCGGATCTGCCCCTTGCAGTTCCCGCCCTTCACACGTGAACTTCTCCCCTTCGGGCAGCAAGTGCACGTTCGGGTCAGAAGCTTTACGCAGGTGGTTAATCGCCTCGTTACCAACCGCGAAGTAAATAGTCTTATACGTGGGGCTAAGATCCCCATTATTGAGGTAGGCGCTAACTTCGCCCGACAGGGCGTAGATTCCCGGGTGGGTGAAGCCCCACTGCACGGGGTAAGCATTGGCCTGAAGTAACTGTATTTTCTTCGACTTACCACCCATCGAACTAACCAGAGGCATCAGTCCTTCACGGCTAGGTATCCCGGCGAAGAACTGGGCTCCCGCCGGTTTGTTCCCACTGAATTCCAGCATCACTTTCTGCTGTCCCAACTGGGTCATATCAGTGTCGCGTAAGTCCACTCCCAAGCTGGGGGTGTTTTCATCTCCGCGTGCCGGGGTCACCCACATCCAGCCTCCGCCGGCGGCCTGCGCGTAATCCCCTAAGTGCGGGTCGTTCCCTGACACGCATTTCAACGCTCCCGCGTCGGGGACCTCCACCACCGGGCCGGAGGGGTACTTGTAGCTAGCGTCGTTATTCACCGCGTCGAACTGCCACAGGGGCTCACTCATCGACTTGGGGCCCTTCAGCCAGTTAATACCGCTTTTAACCGTACTATCGGCCGGCTTTTCCATCCCCATATCGGCAAAGACGTCAGCGATTTGCTCCGCCTGCGCCCCGCGTCGCTGCCCATCGTCTTCAGGCTTAACCGGCTGGGGGTTTTCCGGCTCGGTCAGCCCCATCGACTCTCGCACCTGTTCGGCACTTACCTCGATATTGTTAAGCCGCGTAGTGGTACCAGCGGGCAGACCCACTTCCTCGTCGGACCCCACCAGCCAGTACTGCTTGCTGGGAGCGGTTTTCTCCACCGTGCCGTCGAAGTACTGTCCCCGCCCCACCCAGGTGGTGGAGTAGATACCGGCTTTGGTGAAAGCCCAGTTCAGGTGCGCGTGTCCTCCCACGGCAAAGTTCATAGTGGGAATTTCGCGCGAGGATATTAGTCTTTGCGCGGGCACTATCCCCTGCATGTAGGAAAAGATCTCCATGTCACCGGGACCGTCGAAGTCGGTGAGGGTGGACTGGATTTGGTTCCCCACGAAGTCGGTGGGCACTTTGTGTTCGTGTTCGGGGTCGAAGGCTCCAAGCCCTGCCCAGATGGGTCGCCACTGCGGTGCCACCGCCGGCCCCAACCACACGATTCGTCCCGGCGCTCCTAGGAACGACAGTTGCGGGTCGTCCGGAACCACCATGCGTGAAACTTCCATTCCTTGGTGAGCGTCGGGTGCCAGCCTCATGCAATATTTGTCGGACTTCCCCACTTCGGAGCCGTCCACCGTCATTATTGACAGTTCTCCGCCTTCCCTCGACAGGTACACCGCGTCCACGTGCGCTTGGTAAAGCAGTTTCCTACCCGCACATGGGTGGGGAACGGTTTTACCGTCAACCGTCATCGTCAGGTCCGCCGGTAGCGTCACCGAGTCGGAGGCGATGCCGGGTTTGTGGTCGGTTTGCGCTGCTATGGTCTGCGCGGTTCCCAATATGGGGGTGAGGGCGACTGCGGCGGCCGCTGTGAGTCCCGCTAGGCCTCGTAGGCGGCTGGTTTTGGTTCGCTTTCTAAATTGTCGTTGCCTGATAAAGTTTGGTTCCCTACCGGCGCGTTGCGGTCTGTAAGGGGGCGTTAGCGACGCCAGGAGTTGCCGGTTCTTCGCTGCGCACGGCCGGCCTTAGCTGTTGCAGGGCGCGACGCAAGATCCCCTGTTTCGGGGCGAAGATCCAAATCAGGAAGAACCACGCGGTGACGGTGAGGACGATGGTGGCGCCGGTGGGCAGGTTGATGGCCCACGATAGGTACAGTCCCAGGAAATATCCGACGGCGCCGAATGCGGCGGAGATCGCCATCATTACGTGTAGGCGTTCGGTCAGTAGTCGCGCGGTCGCTGCCGGAGTTACCAGCAGTGCCAGGACGAGGACGTTGCCGATGGTGCGCACGGAAATGACCACCGCGGCGGTGACGCAGAAGTACAGCACCAGGTCGAGCCAGAAAATAGGTAGGTTTTGTGCTTGCGCGGTTTCGCGGTCCAGACTCACGGTGACCAGTTCTTTACTTAGTAGCAGCAGCACGGCGATCACGATGGTGCCGACCACTGCCACGAGGATGATGTCGGAATCTGGTACGCCGGTGATGGAGCCGAATAGGAACGAGGTTAAGGACGCGGTGTAGCCGTCGATTTGGGAGAGGATTACCAGGCCGAGGGCGAATGCGGCGGCGAAGAAAATACCGATTACGGTGTCTTCTTTGATGCGCCGGTTTTGCGCAAAAACCGCCACCATGAGGGCGATGGTGAGGCCGGCGACGGCGCCTCCAATCAGCATAGACCCTTGCATCACGAAGGCGATGGCGATGCCGGGGAATACGGCGTGGGCCACGGCGTCGCCGATAAAAGCCATGCCGCGCAGTACCACGTGGGTGCCGACTACGCCGCACACCAGGGCGGACATGACTGACACCAACAGGGCTTTAGGTAGGAACGCTAGTGCCGGGTTGGTGAGGTCGGAAAAGAAGTCAAGTATGGAAATCATGCGCTCACCCCCCACGGTGCGTAGTAGCGGGGAGTTGGCTTTGACTTGGAAGGTTTCCATCCACAGTTGGGGGTTGGAAATTTCTTCCGGGGTGCCGCTGGCTATGATGGTGCGGTTCAGTAGCGCCAGGTGGCTGCATACTTCGATGGCGGAGCCGAGGTCGTGGGTGGACATTAGTAGTGACACCTGGCTTTTCGCGAGTTGGTGGAACAGTTCGAGTAGTAGTTCTTGGCTGGGCATGTCAAGCCCGGTGAAGGGTTCGTCTAGCAGCAAAATGTCGGGGTTGGTTGATAGCGCTCGGGCTAGGAGTACGCGCTGGCGTTGCCCGCCCGATAGTTCCCCCACGGGGCGGCGCGCCAGGTGCGTCATTTTCACTTTTTCTAAAGCGCGGTACACCGCTTCGTAGTCGCTCTTTTTCGGGTGCCTCAGCCACCCGATGTGCCGGGTCCGTCCGGTCATGACGACTCCGCGCACGTCAATGGGGAAGTCCCACGCGAACTCTCGGCGCTGAGGCACGTACCCTATACGTTTGAGGGCTTTCTTCCCGGTTTCTCCACTGACGCTAATGGTTCCGGAGACGACCGGTGTCAGTGCGAGGATGGAGCGAAGCAGCGTGGTTTTCCCCGCTCCGTTGGGTCCAACGAGTCCGGTGAAGTGCCCCTTTTCGACGGAGAGGTTGACATCGCGCAGCACCGGGCGTCGCGCCAGGTCTACGCAGAGGTTCCGTATGCGCAGTGGTTCAGTCATGGCCTGCCCCTACCTGCTTGGCTGCGTCCTGGTCCGCTTCGCCCGCGCCTTGCGCGTTTTCGCCTTGTACACTCAGGTTCTCGCGCTTTCCCTCACCAGCTACCTGCGCGGCCGCTGCAGCCTCAGCCTGGCGAGCGCGACGCAGCATTACCACTGCCAGTGCGCCGGCGAGCACTCCCGCTGCCAGTAGTCCCAGTGCCACCCAGGTAAGGAGGCTGGTCTTAGAAGTCCCATCCCCCGCACCTGGCGCATTCACATCCTCACTGGAGCCCGCTCCCGCGATTCCAGCCTCACCCCCGGTTCCGGCTGCGGTTTCCCCACCTACGCCGGCCCCGTCCTCGTTTTGCGAACCAACACTATTAACCTCGTCCCACTGGGTTTGCTGAGCATCCTGCGCACTGGCTTGCCCCACCGCGAACCGCAGTATTTTCGGCACGCTTACTTCCGTGCCGTCAATCAACTTAGCTTTCAACGCCACCTTCACCAGGTGCACTCCAGGAGCGGTGAACACCCAGTTAGCGTGCGTGTGGGTTTTAAGATCCACCCACACCGCTTGCGCGGATTTCGTGGCCGAACTCCACAGCTGCTTGGGGGCGCCGAAGTTCCCCGCCTGCAGGAATAAGGTGAACTGCCCCTGCCCTTGGTGCCCTTGGTACTCCAGGTTAATTCCGCGTTCAACCTGTTTGGTCACCTGCGGGGACTGGGTTGACCACCCCAACCAGGGCACTTGCGCCACCTGGGTTTGCGGCACTACCCACACTTGCTGTCCTGCGCTGGCTCCGGTGAACTCATACCCGCCGTCCTCGGGCAGGGTCTGAAGTGCCTGGTCCCCCACTTCGAACACGATGTCTTCCAAGTGTCGCCACACCGGTTCGCTGCCGCGGTCATCTCGCGCCAGGAAGTCGAGTTTGCCGTCCACCATCAGCGGCCCAGGTCAATATGCCCGTCGGTGAACACGGTGGTTTCCCCGCGCGGTGCCACCTGTTCACTTTCGGTGACGGTCTGGTCGAGGGCGGGATCGTCCTCGGCGTTCGCGGGCCCCGCGGTCGCTACCGCGGCGAGGACGGTGGCTCCTATCAGGGCGCTCAGCAGTTTCTTAACTCGCATCGTTTTATTCCTTACTCGTCACTGTTTTGGCAGTGTTATTTCCTGTCGGCGCGGTTCATTAACCCGCTAGCTGCCCGCTACCTGCCCGGCCTAGGCAGGTTTTCAAACTGGCGGCATTGGCACGCATCATCTCCGCGTAGCTCCCCACGTCCTCGCCGAAACTATCCCCGTAAATGCGGCACACTTCCACGTCCAGGCGTTTAGCCATTTCCGTCAGGTCACTGGCGCGGCTAGACAGGTTCGGTTCCAAGAACACCGCTGGCACTTTAAGGTTTTCCAAAGTCCGCGTCAGTGCAATCAGGTCACGCGCGGACGGTTCCACCGCTGGGTTAGGGGTTACGAACTCAGCGATATTCAAGTCGTAAGCATCCCCCAGGTAGGCGTACCCGTCGTGGGTGGTAACCAGCTGACGCTTCTCTTTCGGGATAGACGCAATAGTGGCACTCACGTCCTCGTTCAACTGCACCAACTGCGCCAGGTAGCGGTCGGCGTTGGCGGAGTACTCACCGGCCCCTTCGGGATCAACTTCAATGAGGCAGTCGCGGATAAGTTTGACGTAGGCAATGGCGTTAGCAACGTCGTGCCACAGGTGGGGGTCGATTTCCCCGTGCACGTGTTTTCCAAGCACCGCTTGCGCCAGCAGGTAGGTTTCTTGCCCGGGGCGCCCCAGGAACCGGAACTGCGGACTGGCAGGGATTTCTTGCAATGCTTTATTCGGCACCGCAATCACCGTGGTGGCGGGGTCATACCTGTCCGCTAACCGCTGCGGTCCGCCGGCTTTACGTCCGGTGGAATCGCCTTCTATCGCGATCTTCCCCTCGTCCAGATCCACGGTGATGTCTTCGTGTCCTTGGGTCAAGACGGTGAGGTTCTTCCCAGCTTCGGACGGGTCCACTCCAACCGCGAACTTAACGGTGGTTTCCCCCACCGGCCGGGGTTTTTCTCCCCGCGCGGTCACGAGTTTCGCTTGGAAGTCGATTTCGTAGACCCCGGGGGCGGAAAACGACCAGGACAGGTGCGTATGCGCATCGACGGGCAAGGTGGCGGTGTCGGCGGCGTACCCGTCGGAGGGGTCGAACCCGTCGGCGGAGTTCAAGTAGATCTGCGGGGTTCCGAAAGTGGTGGTGAGGTAGGCAGCTACGTTCCCAGGCCCGCGCACGCCGGTGGCTGTCAGTTGCACTTCGGAGGCGCGGTTAGCGCCATATTGCTGACCGTTGCCACGCACTCGCATTCCCAGCCAAATGGTGTCGAGTGAGACGTCCTCCACCAGGGGGATTACGTGTGCGCCGTAGCGGGCGGCGTCTTCTGCTAGGGTCACTACTTTCACTCCCGGTCGCACGTTGGCATCTACCGCGCGAGTGAGGGAGTGTTCTTCTAACAGCATGTAGTTGGTTAACGCCAGGTCCGCGTTGGCGATGTTGCGCACGTCCCGCAAGGTGGGTTCGTAGGTGTGGGGGTCAGCGTTATTGGGCATCAGCCCAGTGACGCGGGCGCGAGTGCCAGCTACGTTCTTCGCCAGGTCGGTAATGATGGGGGTGGTGGCAACCACGTCGGTGATTGCGTCGTCACGTTGCGGCAGTGCGTGTGCACTACAACCGGCGAGGGCGGTGGCGGCGCATAGGACGCTCGTGACGGTTCGCGCCGCCACCTTCACTGTGGTTTTCGACATGTATTCGCTGGCCTTTAGTTGTTTCCCTGGGGTGTTTCGCGGAAGTTTCCCCGCTCTTTAGAGGGCTTGCCGGTAGCGCAGTATTCCTGCTCCCAGCACGGCCACTCCGCCGGCGAGTACCGCGAGCGCTCCGGTGATGGGTGTGACACCGGTCTTGGCTAGGGCGCCTCCCGGGCTGAGACCGGCGGCAGCGTAGTCTACGTCGGTGGGTGTGCACTCGTTACCGTTGGCGTCGCGCCACACGGTTTTAGATCCTGCTGGCCCCACTTCCGACCCCAGGTCGAAGTGTCCGTCGTTGGCTCCGCTTCCACTGCCAACGTTGAACGTGAGGGTGGTTTGTCCGCTTATGCGGGTGCCGTCTTTCTTAGTGGCGCTTTGTGTGATGCCGACCTTGTAGGTTCCGGGGGCGGTAAACATCCAGTTGGGGTGTACGTGGGTGTTACGCGCGATGGTGATGGCCCCGGATCCGGAGTTCCCACTGCCTGCGAACCAGCGTTGCCCCACTGGCTGTCCTAGTCCCCCGGAGGTGAATACTTCCATGGCTCCGGGCCCGGAGAAGGAGGTTAGTTGCCAGGTGACTTCCCCAGTGGTGTCGTTCATGACCGAGGCGTTCATGGTGTTTGCTCCCACCCATGGCACGCCCTGTACTTGAGTGGATCCAATCATCCACACTTTGGTGCCTGCAGGTATGGACCCGATAGCTGTCGGAGTGGTGGCTTTGCCCTTTTCCCCCACGAGGAAGGGGATGGCTTCGGGTTCCACCCAGCGCGCGGGTGCGGTGCGGTCATCTTTCAGACGCGGTAGGAGTGTGACTGCTCCGCTGCCGCCTTCTTGTTTGGGGAAGCAGGTTGCTACTTGAGCGCTGCCACCGGCGGGCGTCACCGACGGTTTAGTGGGTTTGGGCGCGACCGTTGCGGGTTTGCTTCCCTGTTGGTTCGAAGTCGGGGCCGGGGTGGTTGGCGTTCCCTCCCCTGGCTGCGCAGTTCCTTCACCCGCGCCATCACCCGGCTGCGCAGGCTTATTGGGATCACTATCGGAGTGCTTAACCACCCAGGTGTAGGTAGCGGTGTTGGAAGTGATGATCTGACCGTTTTTAACTCCGGTGGCGTTCACTTCCATGGTGTAGGTCCCGGCCTTTTCGAACAACCAGTTCGCGTGCGTGTGCGCGGGGAATCTCTACACAATGACCGACCCGGTCTTCAGCTCGTATCCATCGCTTAGAAGCGGCGCCAAACCACCGAATGCCCCTTGCGTAAACAGGTGCACTTTCCCCGGCCCGGAGACGTTTAGGAAGTTAATGTCAATGGCGTTGAATCCGTCGTTCGCCACTCCCATGGTGTCCCACCCCGGCCACAGCAGTTCGGGATCTTGGGTTAGAGGTAGCAGGTAACCTGCGCTGGCGATTTCACCAACTTGCGCGGTGGCACTTTGGTAGGCGCCTTCTTTCACCACTAAAGTGACCTCTCCCGGGGCGCGAGTCACATGCTGGCCGGTGATGTCTTCTTTCAAGTTCAGCGTCAGTTGGCTGTTTTCAGCGGTGACGTTGAAGATGTCGGTGTGCCCGGTATCGAAGTTCAGGGCAGCAGCGTTGGCTGTGTTTATCCCGAGGACGGTAAGCGCGGCGGTGATTGTTGCTATTAGTAGCGTTACGCTGGGGCGGGTGAGGGTGTTTCGCACGGGGTGCCTTCCTAAATGAAGTGCGGCGACATACACCAGCTATTGAGAATCGTTATCAGATTCTAATAACTTCACCCTCGTTGCGTCAAGGCAAACAATAATCGTTCTCGGTAGTGTTTGTCACACTACCGCCACCGGCTAGCTCTCATCACTTTGCGCGAGCCGCGCGACGGTAGTGCGCTTTGCTGTCAGCACACCAGTGCCAGCAGTGCTATTGCCAGCAGTGATACCGCCAGCACGTCACCGCCAACAGTGCCACTGCCAACAGTGGTGCTGCAGCCTACCGTGGTACGACGATGGCGGCCTCGCGATCGGCACCCACCCCGATCACGCTCACTCGCGCACGCGACTGCTCTTCTAAGAAAGCAATGTAATCGCGCGCCGCCTGAGGAAGTTCCTCCACCGTCCTCGCACCGGTAATGTCTTCTTCCCAACCAGGAAGCATCTGATAAATCGGCTTCGCATGGTGGAAGGCAGACTGGTCCGTGGGCATCTCTTCGAATCGTTCCCCGTCAACGTCGTAAGCCACGCACACCGGGATCTCCTTATACCCGGTGAGCACATCGAGTTTCGTCACCACCAAGTCAGTAACCCCGTTAACTCGCGTAGCGTAACGACCCACTACCGCGTCGAACCAACCGCAGCGACGCGGCCGCCCGGTGGTGACACCGAACTCGCCTCCCCGCTGACGCAGGTCCTCGCCCTCCTCACCGAACAGTTCGGTGGGGAACGGTCCTTCTCCCACGCGCGTGGTGTAAGCCTTGGTGACACCCACTACCATGTCGATCCGGGTTGGCCCCACGCCCGCGCCGGTGCAGGCTCCACCCGCAGTAGCGGACGAGGACGTCACGAACGGGTAGGTGCCGTGGTCAATATCCAACATGGTGGCCTGCCCAGCTTCGAACAGCACAGTTTTACCCGCATCCAAAGCTTCGTTCACCAGTAGCGAGGTATCTGCCACCATGGGGCGGATACGGTCAGCGTAGGCCAGCAGTTCTTGCACTACCTGCTCAACCTCAACCGCGCGTTTGTTGAACACCTTAACCAGCAGGTGATTCTTGTTCGCCAACGCCCCTTCCACCTTTTGCCGCAGGATCGACTCATCGAACAAGTCCTGCACGCGGATACCGATACGGTTCATCTTGTCCGCGTAGGTGGGGCCGATCCCTCGCCCGGTGGTGCCGAGCTGGCGTTTGCCTAGGAACTTCTCAGTGGTGCGGTCAAGCAACCGGTTGTAGGAGGCGATTACGTGCGCGTTGGCGGAAACCACCAGGGAGGAAGTGTCGCGGCCACGTTCAGCCAGTTCGTCTAGTTCGGAAAATAGCACTTCCAGGTCTACCACTACCCCGTTGCCGATTACCGGGGTCACGCCCTCGGAGAGGATCCCCGCGGGAAGCAGGTGCAGGGCGTATTTTTCCCCGTCAATAACCACGGTGTGGCCAGCGTTGTTCCCGCCGTTGAACTTAACAACCATGTCGGCGTTAGCGCCGAAGTGGTCAATGGCCTTACCTTTGCCTTCGTCGCCCCACTGCGTTCCGACGACCACTACCGCTGGCATTTGATATTCCCTTCTTCAGCAACCCCGCGACCGTGGTCCCGGGTTTGCAACTGCACCGCCTCCGGACGGGTTTGGTGCACGAGGGCGGCGGGTCGGCTCTGCCTTCCCTAATGCAGTTTACACAGCCTCCCCGCGACGCGAGGTTCCTCCCACCATGCGGAAACTTCCGCCCACCCCTCAAGCACGTCAACGCCGCAATTTCCCCGCCGCATCCCCCCAAAAAGCCACCGTTGACGTGCCTGGCCCAGGTGCAGAACCGCCCCGCCTTGACCCAGGTGCAGAACCGCCCCGGCTAGGCCCAGGTGCGGAACCGCCCCGCACGCGGAACCGCCCCGGCTAGGCATGAACTGGGGCCGGTAACGCACAGTATCGCGTTACCGGCCCCAACTAAGAAGGCGACCTGGCTGCTAGTCCTCGATTAGTCCTCGATCAGCACCTGCTCGCTCAGTGGCGTGCGGTTACCGAAACGGTGGTTAGTGATGGAGATTGCCTGTTCGTGTACGAACGGCAAGATCTCAATGCGGCCACAGTTGGTAACCGGCCCATCCCAAACCGCCAGGTCAATGGATCCACCGGCTGCGCGGCGTAGCTCATCGCCACTTTCACCTACCATGCGTACGCGCTCATCCAAGGACAGCTTGCCTTCGCGGTAGCGTTCCGTGAAGCGGCGGGAGTTTTCACTGACCACTTCCACCCCGTAGTTCGCCAGCATCACTGACAGTTCAGTGGGAAGGAAGTTAGAGGCCGAAACCGTCAGCTCCATCGGCAAGGACATACCTGCTTCCAGGAACCGCACAAAGGCGGTGGCATCGGCAGGATCGTACTGGTAGATATCCCCCATCGCCAGGCCGGCGGACAGTACGCGCAGCACTTCGAAAGTGGTGGCATCCTTCCCGATACGGATAGTGACCGGGGTCGGTAGGTAACGCAAGATATTGCGCTCCACCGGGATCCGACTGGGGTCGTGCAGGGCGTCAAATTCCTTCACGCAAGCGTGTTCGTCGGATTCAACCGCTTCCACCAAGTGTTCGTAGTCTTCCTCCGACAGCAGTTTCGCCCCTACTTCAAGCAGGTCCCGCAGCTGCGGTTTAGTGACGTTGGCTTGCCGTTCCACTGCCGGCGGGAAGGACGGGTCTTGGCGTTCCTTGTCGGTAACCAGCGGAACCGGTGTGAAGTCACCAAAGCCGAACAGGTAGTTCGGTCCGCCGGCTTTCGCACCCGTACCGACCACCGAGCGTTTCCAGCCGCCGAAGGGTTGGCGGCGCACAATCGCCCCGGTGATACCGCGGTTAACGTACACGTTCCCAGCTTCGACGTGATCGAGCCAGTAGTTGATCTCATCTGCATCCAAGGAATGCAGGCCAGCGGTCAAACCGAAGTCCACCGCGTTTTGAGCTTCAATGGCTTCATCCAGGGTGTCTACCCGCATCACACCCAGGATCGGGCCGAAGTACTCCACCAGGTGGTATTCCGATCCCGGTTGCACTCCAGACCGAACCCCGGGGCTCCACAAGCGCCCGGTGTCATCCAGTTCGCGGGGTTTGAGTTCCCACTTCTGCCCCGGTTCCAGCTGCGTCAAACCGCGGTAGAGTTTCTCCCCCGGCTTAGTTGACAGCGGCCCCATTTGCGCCGACAGGTCATCTGCCCACGCCACGTGCAAGGACTTAACAGCGTCCAACAACTGGTCGTGCACTCGGCGGGAGAACCCGGTAGACCCCACTAGGATCACGTAGGAACACGCCGAACACTTCTGCCCGGCGTGGCCAAACGCTGAGGCCACCACGTCCTTAACCGCCAGGTCTAGGTCCGCCGACGGGGTGATAATGATGGAGTTCTTACCGGAGGTTTCCGCCATAATATTGAGCGTCGGATCCCAGGAGCGGAACAGTTCAGCGGTTTCCGCACCACCCGTTAGCACCACTCGACCGATCCGCTTGTCAGTGACCAGTTCACGCCCCAGTTCGCGTTCTCCCACGCTGATTAGCCCCAGCACGTCGCGTGGCACTCCCGCGTCCCACAGGCACTGGGCAATCATCGCACCACAACGTTTCGCTACCCCGGCTGGCTTCAAGATCGCGGCGCTACCTGCTGCCAGTGCCGCCAGCACTCCACCGGCGGGGATTGCCAGCGGGAAGTTCCACGGCGGGGTCACCAAGGTAACGGGCACGGGAGTGAACTTCGCTCCCCGCAAGCGTTCCAGTTCCAGGGCTTGCTCGGCGTAGTAGTGGGCGAAGTCAATCGCTTCGGACACTTCCACGTCAGCTTGCTCCAGGGATTTACCCAGTTCAGAGCCGGCAACTTCAATCAGTTCCCCACGTCGGCGTCCCAGTTCCACCGCGGCTTGGTGCAAAATATCGGCGCGTTCGCGGGCGGTTTTCTTCGCCCATTTACCGGAACCGCGGCGAATCTTCGCCAGGAAGTCCTCCAAGGCTTCCTTCGTGTCCACCTGCGCCTGGTCGATAATGTCTTGCCCCACGGTCGAGGACGGTATGCGGGCAGCGATATCACTGGCCCACTGCCGGTTGGCGGGTAGGGACGGGTCGGAGTCGGGAGTGTTGTCGAAAGTCCAATCCCCCGACGGGGTGCGAGCCGGGCGCGCCAGTTCCTCTTCGGTTTCGGTGTTGCGATCCTGGTGCCGGTTGGGTCCGCAGCGGCGTTCGCCTTCCCGTTCCATTTGTTTCACGGCCGCCAAGAAACGTTCCTTTTCCTTATTGAACGCGGCCGCCGAGGTGCCGATGTCGAAAATGGAAGCCATGAAGTTTTCGTCGGCGGAGTTTTCTTCCAGGCGGCGCACCAGGTAGGAAATCGCCACGTCGTATTCGTCGGGGTGTACCACCGGTACGTATAGCAGTAGGTTCCCCACGTCCTCGCGCACGGCGGAGGCTTGCTGGGTGGCCATGCCTGAGAGCATTTCGATTTCCACCCCGTGGCGCACTCCGCGTTCGCCCGCCAACTCCCAGGCGGCGGCCACGGTGAACAGGTTGTGTCCGGCCACGCCCAGGCGAATGTTCTCGATCCGCTCCGGGGTCATCGCCCAGTCCAGGATCCGCAGGTAGTTCGCGTCGGTGGCTTGCTTCGATTCCCAGGTGGTTAGTTCCCACCCGTGCATGAGGGCATCGACCCGTTCCATCGCCAGGTTCGCACCTTTAACGATGCGCACCTTAATGGGAGCGCCCCCGCGGGCGCGTCGCTGCGCCGCCCACTGCTGCAGGTCTTTCATGGCATCGAGGGTGTCGGGCAGGTAGGCCTGCAGGACGATGCCGGCTTCTAGATTAAGCAGTTCGTCGCGGTCCAGGATGCGTTTGAACACGTCCAGGGTCAAGTGCAGGTCGCGGTATTCTTCCATGTCCAAGTTAATGAACTTGGTGGTGGGGGCGGCGGCCGCGTACTGGTAGAGGGGCAGTAGTTGTTCAACTGCGTGGTCCACTACCTTGTCGTATCCCCACGGGTTGTGCGGGCCGGTGACGGCGGAGACTTTAAGGGAGACGTAGTCAATGTCGTCGCGGCGCAGTAGTCGCGCGGTGTCCGCTAGGCGTTTGGCGGCTTCCTTTTCCCCCAGGACGGCCTCCCCCAGCAGGTTCACGTTCAGTCGTGACCCTTCGGCTTTTAGCCGTTCAATGGCGGGACCGAGCTTAGCGTCGGTTACGTCCACCACCAGGTCACCCACCAGGCGAGCGAAAACCTTGCGCGCAGCGGGGATGGCGACTTCGGGTACCAGCTGCCCCACGGAACCTCCCATGAGGGCGGGAGCACGCAGGTACCAGGGTAGGAACTTGGGATTTTGGCGGCCGATTTCGGCCAGGTGCGCGGCGGCGACGTCCTGGTCTTCAGGGCGTACCACGCCGTCAACGAATGACACGGTGTAGTCCAGGCCGTCCTCGTCGTCGAGGACGTCGGCCAGTAGTTTCGCGGCCGGGTCGACCGGGTATTTATTGGATTCCTCCGCCCAGCGGCGGGCGCGATCCAGTGCGCGGTCGGCGATTTGGCTGAAGTCGGTAGGTGGATTGCTGCTTGCCATTATCTGCCTCTCATAGTTTTAAGGGGGCTTCCATCTGCGGTTGCTGCGCCGCGCGCGGCGGGTGCATGCAACAGTCGAATATCGCTGCTTTCTACTCTAGCTAGGAAACAGGGTGGTTAGTTTTACTTCGCGTAACTGTCCACCGCGTGAATCCCCGCCCGCCTACCATGTGGGACTGGTAGTGCGAGCGGGGACCGGTGTCAGCATTGTCCTTAGGCGCGGATTTCCTCCAACGCCTGATCGAATTCTGCTTCGATTTCAGGGTTTTCTTGGTATGTCATATTCGACACCACCACTGCCACGATCAGGTTGAACAAGAATCCGGGCAGGATTTCGTACAGGTCGAAGATTCCTCCGGAGACGTTGCCCCAGATGCCGACGGTGACGGCGCCGACAATCATGCCGGCGATGGCACCTTGGGCGGTGAGTTTACGCCAGTACAGTGACAGGATCACGATGGGACCGAAGGAAGCTCCGAACCCGGCCCAGGCGAATGCCACCAGCGCCAAGATGGTGTCGGACTTCGGCCATGCCAGGATGGCGGCCAGCACGGACACGGCGGCGACCGCGATGCGTCCCAGTAGGATGCCGTCGCGGCTGGATAGTTCCCGGGTGGTGAGGGCCTTGTAGATGTCTTCCACAATGGCCGAGGACGTGACCAGCAGTTGGGAGGAAATGGTGGACATGATGGCGGCGAGGATGGCGGCCAGCATGAATCCTGCTAGTAGCGGGTGGAACAGTAGCTGCCCGAGGGAGATGAATACACCTTCGGCGTCGGGTAGTTGTCCTTCGTCGTGCTGGTAGACGGCGACACCCACCAGGGCGGTGACGGCGGCGCCGACTGCGGCCAGCGCCATCCAGCCGATGCCGATGCGGCGGGCGGAGGCGGCTTCTTTAGCTGAGCGCAGCGCCATGAACCGCACGATAATGTGGGGCTGGCCGAAGTAGCCCAGCCCCCAGGCTAGGGCGGAGATGATTCCCATGACGGTGGCGGTGGCTAGTCCCCCACCACTCCAGGACAGAACCTTCGGGTCCACGGCGTTGACGGCTTCCAGCAGCGGGCCCACTCCCCCCACGTGCATGATGCCAACGATGGGCACCATCACCAGTGCGGTCACCATCATGATGCCTTGCACCACGTCGGTCCAGGACACTGCCAGGAACCCACCGACCAGGGTGTAGAGCACCACGATGCCTGCTACCAGGCTCATACCCAGGTGGTATTCCAGGCCGAAGGAGGATTCGAAGAATTTACCGCCGGCAACCATGCCGGAGGATACGTAGAAGGTGAAGAACACCATGATGATGATGCCGGCGACGATGCGGATTAGGCGGCTGGTGTCGCGCAGGCGGGTGCCGAGGAAGGAGGGCACGGTGATGGAGTTGCCTGCGATTTGGGAGTAGGACCGCAGGCGGGGGGCTACGAACTTCCAGTTCAGCCAGGCTCCGACGGTGAGGCCGATGGCGATCCAGAATTCGATGAGGCCGTTTAGGTAGAGCGCGCCGGGCAGGCCCATGAGGAGCCACCCAGACATGTCGGAGGCGCCGGCGGATAGGGCTGCGACTGCGGGGCCGAGGCGGCGTCCGCCGAGCATGTAGTCGTCAAGATCGTTGGTGCGGTTGTACGCGAATAGGCCGATCATGATCATCGCTACCAAGTAGACGATCATGGCGATCGCCTGGTAGGTGATTTCAGACATGGGGTTCCTTTCGTCTGGTAGTTCCAGTTAAACGCGCCGGCAGCTTTCATTTGGTGCCGGTACCGGATGTAACTGTTGGTGGGAGGATAGTTGATTGCGGTTTTACTTTTCTTCCCCGCCCGGGTTGCTAGTGGTTAAAACCCTTTCGCTACCGGAGTGGGGCGCTGCTCGAGTGAGGCACTGGTGCAGCGTTTGGTTCACTGGTAGGGGAGGCGACGTTGTCTCCTTTACTCACCCAGTGGGTCGCCTTTCGTATTTGATATTGTTTGCAGTTTTTGTATCAATCTTTCGCCCCCTTTGTCACTGCCTATCTCACCTATCGGATACTCAAATTATCAACAAGCGCCCAAATGGTGACTACGCTTGAAGGTAACTACCTACCTCTACCCGTTTAAAGCAAGCTGCCTGGCTGGCAGCTTCACTTACCGCAACGCCTAGCGAGGACCCTTGTGAAACCACTTATCTTGCAGTCTGATTTCGGCTACGACGACGGCGCTGTTTGCGCCATGCACGGGGTTGCCTACACCGTTAACCCCGACCTGCATGTAACCACTTTGACCCATAACATCCCCCCTTACGACGTGTGGGAGGGCTCTTGCCGCCTGGCGCAAGCCATGACCTACTGGCCTGCCGGTTCCGTATTCGTCTCTGTCGTTGACCCCGGGGTGGGCTCCCAGCGTCTTTCCGTGGTGGCTCGCACCGACTCCGGTCATTTCGTGGTCACTCCCGATAACGGCACTCTGACGCATATTGCCCTCACCCACGGTTTGCAGCAGGTGCGCGAAATCGACGAAACCGTGAATCGTCTTCCCGGCTCCGGGGAGTCCTACACTTTCCACGGCCGCGACATTTACGCCTACACCGGGGCGCGCCTAGCGTCGGGGGTGATCTCTTTCGACGAGGTCGGTCCCGTCCTCGCCGAGGACGTGGTGACGTTGCCGGTGAACCCGCCGCGCCGCGACGGTGCCCGGGTGCTGGGTAGTATCGACACTCACGACGTGCGTTACGGGTCGATTTGGACCAATATTCCCCGTACGTTATTCCGCTCCCTGGGTATCGAACACGGGCAGTACGCTTTGGCACATATTGCCAACGAGTTAGGCGACGTGTATTCCGCGCCCCTGCGCTATGGGAAGTCTTTCGCCGACGTTAGTGTGGGCGAGGCGTTAATTTACGTCAACTCCCTAGATAACATGGCTATAGCGATTAATCGTGGCTCGTTCGCGAAAGCCTACGACGTGGGGCAGGGCACGAACTGGACGGTGGATTTCACTTTCCCGTTCCAGCCCTAAACCGCGCTCACTGGCTGCTTTCCTTCCCTATCCGCACTGTTCCTCCCGCTAACTACGCGGGTTAAACCCAAGAAATGAGGACTCATGTCTGCTTTCGGTAACTCCGCCTCCCCCGCTGTGAAAGTGGTTGCCACCGGCATCGGGGCGGCACTGTTCTTCGTGTTTGGCCGCTTCGTCGCCATCCCCACCCCGGTTCCCAACACCACCATCTCCATCCAGTACGCCCTGCTGGCGGTCTTTGCCCTCCTTTACGGCCCGGTAGTGGCAGGTCTGATTGGCTTCATCGGTCACTGGCTGATTGACGCCACCACTTACGGCCCGTGGTGGTCGTGGATTATTGCTTCCGCCGTGGCTGGCCTGGTGATGGGTGCGCTGATGGTGCGCGCCCAAGCCGGTAAGGGCCGCACCCAGATGCAGACCCTCGCCACTTTCAACGTGGCGGCGCTGGTGGCGTGCGTAGTTTCCTGGGGCGTGGTGGCACCCCTGCTTGACATTGCCATCTACGCTGAGCCCGCTTCCAAGGTCTTCACCCAGGGCGTGGTTGCCGGGGTTTCTAACGCGCTAACCACCTGCATTTTAGGTTCCATCATCGTGGTCGCTTACCTTCGCACCCTCACCCAGGACGCCTCCTTGCGGGTGGAAGAGTAAGTTCACCTCTGGTCCTCGCCTGGTTTCGCGCCGGGCGAGGACACCTACCGGGGTTTGTAAGCTATGGCCAGTATCGAGTTTGTGGATTTCACCTTCCAGTACCGGGCGCAGTCCGAGCCGACTTTACGCGACATTAACTTGCGCATCGAAAGTGGGCAGCGGGTTGCGATCGTGGGGCAGTCCGGTTCGGGGAAGTCCACTTTGGCTAACGCCATTAACGGGTTGATCCCCCACCGCTATCCGGGGACTTGGTCTGGTTCGGTGCGCGTGGGTGACCTCGATCCGCTGCGCGTGCCGCTGGTGGAGACTTCTAAAATGGTGGGCACGGTGCTGCAGGACACCGACGGCCAGTTTATTGGTTTGACGGTGGCCGAGGACGTGGCGTTCGCCCTGGAAAACGCCGAGGTTGACCGTGAGACGATGGTGGACACGGTGCGTCGGGCCACTGACCTGGTGGGGATAAGTGAGCGCCTACATGCTTCCCCGCTGGATTTATCGGGGGGACAAAAACAGCGGGTTTCCATGGCGGGGGTGCTGGTTGATCAGGTGCAGGTACTGCTGTTTGATGAGCCTCTCGCTTCTTTGGACCCGGCTTCGGGGCGAGCCACGATGGAGGTCATTAACGATATTCACGCCGCTCGCGGCGCCACCGTGCTGATTATTGAACACCGCTTAGAAGATGTCTTACACGGCCCGAATGGATCCTTAGGGGTAGATCGCATCGTGGTGATGGATGCCGGTCGCATCGTGGCTGATGGCACTCCCGATGAGGTGGTAGCCAGCGGCGTGCTCCTTGACCACGGCATCCGCGAACCACTGTTCTTAACGGCAGTGCGCCTAGCAGACCCGGAGGGCTCCCAAAGCAGGCCGGCACCGGCGGATTCGTCCACTGACCCAACCGCGACCGCCGCCACCAACCCCGCAGACACCCCACCCACTGACCCAACCACGACTGCCGCCACCGCAGATGCGGGAGCTAGCTCCCACGCCTGGTCCCCCACTGCCGCCGCGCAACCAGCCCGCCTCCAGACCCTGCGTATTCCCGCCAACCGCCGCGCCGCCCTCGCCGCCTGGGCTGACTGCCCCACCCCGCCGCCCGCGGCCGGAGAGGAACTACTGCGCCTAGACGACCTACATTTCGCGATTAACGACACCGCCATTATCAACGGGGTGACCGCAAGCATCGACGCGGGGGAAGTAATCAGCCTGTGCGGCACTAACGGGGCCGGTAAATCCACGCTCGCGAAACTGATCTGCGGGTTCGAAACCCCCGATTCGGGGCGTATCTACCTGGCCGGTCAGGACATTACTCGCGCCCCCATTGCGCGGCGCGGACGCGACATTGGGTTCGTGTTGCAAAACCCGAACCAAATGATTTCGCAGCCGATGATTATCGAAGAAGTCAGCCTCGCCCTGCGCGGGGCTGACCTGAGCGATTCCGAACGAGACCAGCGCATCGAGCAGGTCTTGCGCCTGTGTGGGTTGTGGGCGTACCGGTCGTGGCCGGTTTCCGCCCTGTCCTACGGGCAACGCAAACGGGTGACGATCGCTTCGGTCATGGTGACTCGGCCGCGGATCCTGATTCTAGATGAGCCCACCGCCGGCCAGGACTGGGCGCACTACACCGAAATCATGGAGTTCCTACGCGACCTCGGCCAGTTGGGAACCACCATCATTTTAGTCACCCACGACATGCACCTGGCCTTGGAATACACCCAGCGCTGCCTGGTGATGAGCGATGGTAAGTTGATCGCCGACGCCTCCCCCGCGCAGATCCTGGCGGATGAGGACGTGTGCCAGCAAGCCTCGCTTCGCACCACTTCACTGGCGCACTTAGCACGCCAAGTGGGGGCATCGGACGCGGCGGCTTTCATCGAGCAGTTCATCGCCCGCGAGCGTCCTTGGCGCGAACGAGTACTGGCTTCTCACCTGGGTAGGGGGCGGTAGCAGTGGCGCAACGTCAGGCCCTGCTGGGGTTCATTGAACGCGATTCTTTTATGCATTCACTCACCGGCACCACCAAGCTGGTGATGATGCTGGTGGCGTCGGTGGCGGTAATGTTAGGTTTCGACACTCGTTTCCTCGCCCTAATGCTAGCGGTGTCGGTGGCGCTGTGGGTTTCTTCCAAGATTGCCCTGCGTGACCTGTCGGTGATCCTTTGGATCGTGCTGATCATGATGGTGCTCAATAACCTCATGATTTTCCTTTTCGCCCCCGGCTACGGGGAGGAAATCTACGGCACCTCTCACATCCTGTGGTCTGGCTGGGGACGCTGGCACGTGAGCGCCGAGCAGTTGTTCTACCAGTTGAACGTGACCTTGAAGTACTTCGCGGTCATCCCCATTGCCTTATTGTTCATCGTCACCACTTCCCCTTCGGAGTTCGCTTCTTCCCTGCACCGGGTGGGGGTGCCTTACAAGGTGGCGTACTCGGTGTCTTTGGCGCTGCGCTACATTCCCGACGTGCAACGCGAATTCCGCGACATTTCCCACGCCCAGCAGGCTCGCGGCATCGACACGTCCCGGGAAGTTCCGTTTTCGCAGCGACTCCGCTCCACCGCCGCCATCCTCATCCCCCTGTTACTGTCATCACTGGCTCGTATCGAAACCGTCGCCACCGCCATGGAGCTGCGCGGTTTCGGCACCGGCAAGTCCCGCTCCTGGTACGTTTACCGCCCTCTCCAAACCCGCGACTGGGTGGCGTTAGCAGGCTCTGGTCTGGTCCTCGCCCTGGCGGTAGTTCTGCTGTGGGTTAACGGCTCACGCTTTTACAACCCGTTCATATAAGGGACGCCGCGCACGTCGGGTCGTGAGCCTATTTGCCTAAGAAAGCCTAGTCGGGTGAGCTGTGGCTGCGGGGATTTAACGCGCCGGTCGCTGCCCGTCTTAGCGGGCGCGTTTCGGCATCGCCAAGAACGTCAGTACCACGCCCACTACCGCCACAATCGGTGGTAGCCACACGTGCATCAGCATCGGCCCGGTTTGCAAGAAGTCCATCACCTGCCAACACATCGCGGCTCGGCTGGTGCAGGGGGAAATGAACATGAAGTGCATGGTCCCGACCAGCACCATGGCCACTACCACCAGTAGGAAACCCGCAATCAACAGGCCCTTGTTGGTTCCACCTGCAACGGCCACGCGGTTTTCTTTATTCGCCGCCTCCGGTCCTTTCGCCGCCGCGCTACCCGGCCGGTTCACCGCCTCACGCAAACGGCTCGCCCCCATCATCAGGAACAGCACCGACGCTAACAGCAGCACCACCGGCAAAAGCATGGAGCCATGGAACAGCAGTGTACCTACCAGCGCCAGGCCGGCTTCCGGCTGTTCAGGTAGGTTAGGTAGAGGCGCCGCCGTCCCTTGCCTAGAGGTAGCCATGAAAGTGGCGATCAGCGGAACCAGGAAACTCACTACCCCTAAGAGCGCGTAGATTTTCCCGGTACGTAAAACCGGATCGGCTGCTACTGTTTGAGATGCTTTCATCTTTTTTCACCGCCCCTTCACAGTGAAAGCGTCGTTGCTTTTTTCAAATTAACGCACGCCCCCTCTGAGGCAATAGAAAAAGAGGAACAAATCGGCACCTAAATTCGCTTCCGTTTTCGGTTCACTCCTCGGCGGCCCGCGACTGTTCCTTCACCGAAGACGCAGCCGCTGGCTGAGTAGTTCGCGACTATAGGCGTGCGTGGGATTATTAAACACCGAGGACGTGGCGCCCACTTCTACGATTCGCCCCGCCTGCATGAACGCCACTTCGTCACTGACGTGCTCCACTACGTCCAAATCGTGGGAGATAAATAAGAACCCCGCACCCGTGCGTGCCTGCACCTCGTCGAGCAGGTCCAGCACGCGGGCTTGAATGGTGACATCCAAGGCGGACACTGGCTCATCGAAAACCAGTACCTGCGGGTGTCGCACCAGGGCGCGCGCGATGGCGAGGCGTTGGCGTTGCCCACCGGAAAGCTCGTGCGGGTAGCGCTCCGCCACGTCCTCGCTAAGGCCGACGTCGCGTAGTGTCCGCATGATTTCGTCTTCTCGTTTGCGCCACTGCCGCGAGCGTCCCGCGGTAGCTGCCAACGTGAGGATTTGTCCGCACCGGTATCGCGGGTCGAACGACCCCAACGGGTTTTGGTAAATGGCCCCCAAGTGGTGGCGCAGAGCCCGACTTTGCGACCACGGTAGCGGCGCGAACTGCTTCCCCACTACCCGCACTTGCCCGGCGTCGGGGGTTTCCAACCCTAAAACCAGGCGCGCGGTGGTGGTCTTTCCGCACCCGGACTCCCCCACCAGTCCCAGGGTCTTGCCCCGTTGCAGGGTCAGTGACACCCCATCCACGGCCGCGACGTTCCCGTAGCGTTTCACCAGGTTTCGCGTTTCGAGCACGGGTGCTTCGCCTGGTTCCTCCACCGGTGGTGGTTTGAGCAGCTGGGTCACGGCAGGCTGGTCTGCCAGCTGGGCTGCCGATTCGGGGCGGACAGAGTGAGTTCCCCCGTCCGGGCGCGCCCCAGCAAGCAGCGGCACTCCCCGCGGAACCCCCGCAGGAATGGAGGCCAACAGGGTGGAAGTGTATTCGCTGCGCGGTTGGCCCAGGACACTCGCGCACGTGCCGCTCTCTACCACTGTCCCTTGGCGCATCACCAAGATCCGGTCCGCCACTTGCGCCACCTGCGCTAGGTCGTGGCTAATCAGCAGCACCGCCACGCCGCGGTCGCGGGCGGCCGCCACCTGGTCCAACACCAAGTTCGTCAAACGCGCATCCAAAGCGGTGGTGGCTTCATCGGCAATCAGCAGGCGTGGCTGGCACAGTAGGGCCGCAGCCACCAGGGCGCGTTGCCGCATCCCACCTGAGAGCTGGTGCGGGCGCTGACGTAAAATGCGTTCACCATCGGTTAACCCCACCTGCGCCAGGGCCTGGTGAATACGTTGCGACGGTGTTAGGTCGCAAGCTGAAGGCTCTTGCCTGGAACTGCCCCTGAGCCCGCAGCGGTCGGCGTCAGATAGTTCGGCTCCCACTTTCCGCAGCGGATCGAGCCCCGCCAAAGCGTCTTGCGTGATCACCGCGACGCCGGAGCGGCGCACTTTCAACCAGTGCTTTTCACTACCCGCAACTCGCCCTCCCGCCGCGCACTCGTGACCTAAAACCCGCAGCGTCTGTGCTTGTACGCGAGCGCCAGTTAATCCCATTAGGGCGCGCGCGGTCACGCTCTTACCGGAACCGGACTCCCCCACCAGCGCCAGGCACTGGCCAGCTTTTAAGTCGAAGTCGATGCCGTCCACCGCTGGATGGTCAAGGCCGGGAAAATCCACGCGCAACCCGCGCACCACTACCGCCGGCTCAGTAGCGTTGGCGCCCTTAGTTTCGTCTCTTGTCACAGCGCGCGCACCTGCCCCGAAAGTCGCCGTCCCGCGATGGTCGCCACCATTGCGGTTGCCACTACCGCTAGCCCGGGGAACACCGTGAGCCACCAGGCGGTGGAAATATAAATCCTACCTGCCGCCAGCATCGCTCCCCATTCCGGGGCGGGCGGAAGCGTACCTAGGCCGAGGAAGCTCAACGCCGACGCCCAGATCACGGCCTGTCCCACCCCCAACGTGACCAGTGCCAATAGGGGACGCAGAGCGTTGGGAAGCAGGTGGCGGGTGACGATGCGCCAGCGCGCTAGTCCATCGACCACCGCGGCATCAACCATTTCTGACCGGCGCAGCGACATCACTTGGCTGCGCACAATCCGCGCGTATCCGGGTGCTACCGACAGGCCCACAGCCAGGATTGCCGGCCCCTTACCCGGCCCCACAATAGTGATTACAAGCAGTGCCAACAACAGTAGCGGAATCGCGTACAAAGCCTCCAGCGCCCGGACAATGGCGGCATCTAGCAGGGGCGGTGAAAGCGCGGAAATAGTGCCTAGGATAATGGCTGGGATCATGCCGAGGGCGGTGGCAGCTACGCCGATGGTGAGGGAGTCGCGCGCCCCGTAAACAATGCGTGCGAATACGTCGCGCCCGGACTCATCGGCCCCCAGCGGATGAGCGGGTCCGGGTGGAGCGAAAGCGTCGGGGAGGTTCAAAGCCAGTGGGTCGTAGCTGGTGAACCAGTGGGGAGCTAGCGCCACGGTTACGATCACGGCAACTGCGGCGAGGATCAGCAGGTCGAAAACTTTAGCGGCGCGCATTGCTACTGCCCGCCCTTATTTGCGTCGCCGCTGGCTTGTGCCACGCGCGGGTCGAGGCGCACCTGCACGCTATCGACCAGCGCCATTACCACCACGTAGATCACGGCCGACACCAAGGTCACCCCGGTTACCAGGGGAATGTCACGAGCCAGCACCGCTCCCACGAGGGCGCGACCCAGGCCGGGGCGGGCAAAAATCTGTTCCACTACCACCGCGCCGGACAGGGCGGCAGAGAGTGCCCAGCCCGACAGGCTCAGGGCCGGAATCGCGGCGTGACGCAATCCGTGTACTAGGAAAATCCGCCACCTCGTCTCTCCGCGTGCTTGTGCCACCAAAGCGAATGGGGAAACCATGGCGGCGGCGATACTGTCACGCATCAGGTGGGATAGGAACCCGGCGGTGGGAAGAGCAAGTGTTAAAGCCGGTAGCACCAGGGAAGGTAGCGTCCCGTCAAAGGTGGCTGGCAGCCACCCCAGGCCGGTTGCGAACACGATCACCAGCACGGAGCCGAGCCAAAAGTGCGGCAAGGCGGCGGCCACGATCTCTACCGCTGCGGTCACTACTTTGCCCACGCGCCCCGTCCCGGCGGCCACCGCCGCTAAGCCCAAGGCCAATATCCACGCCAGCAGCAGCGACACTAACGCCAAAGTCAAAGTCGGTGGGAATACCTCCCAGATGACTTGAGCCACCGGGCGGCGCAGCGAGTAGGACTTACCCAAGTCAAACGTGGCTATGCGTCCCAGGTAGTTCAGGTACTGCTGGAACCACGGCAGATCCAGGCCGAACTCGGCTCGCGCCGCCGCCAACGCTTCGGCGCTGGCTTGCGAACCGGGACCCCCCATAACGGCTTCCGCCGGGTCCCCGGGAATCAGCCGCATCCCCGCGAACACGGCGGTTGCCACCAGCCAAACCACGATGAGGGCGGACCCCACTCTTTTGAGCAGAGCCCGCCCCCAAGCGGTCAGCGCCGGTAGCTTCACTTATCCATCCACACCCGCGTATACAGGGGGGTAGCTACCGCAGTGGTCTGCTCCAAACCGTGCACGCTAGCGCGGTATAGGAAGTGGTTTTGCTGGTCATACAACGGCAGTACGTAGTATCCACCTAAGATTTTTTCCTGCGCCTGCCCATACAACTGCGTGCGCTCGTCCTCATCTTTCGCGGCGCGCGCTTTCACGAACAACTCATCAATAGCCGGGTCCACTACGTGCGCATTATTGGCGAAATACCCACTGGGAGCGGGCTTGGTGGAAGAAGAGTGGAATAGTACTTCGAGGACGGACGGACCAACCTTCGTGTAAGGCGCGGACACCAGGTTGTATTCGTGGGCCGCGAGCGCCGCATACCACGAGGACAGGTCCATAGCCTTAATCTGCACGTCGAAGCCAACTTCCTTGGCTTGGGCTTGGAATTGTTCGAATAGTGACTGTTCCGCGGGGATCGACTGGTTGGTAGAGACTGGGAACAACAGGGTGAGCCGCTCACCGTCCTTCATACGTACCCCGTCACTGTCGCGGTCTTTCCAACCGGCCTCATCCAGTAGCTGGTTAGCGCGCTGCGCATCCGGGGTGAACAGGTCCGGTTTGGACACGCCGGTGGTTTCTTTCGACGACAGCAGTGAGTGGGAGCGCTTAGCGGTGTCAAAGAACAGGGCTTTTACTCCGCCGTCCACATCCACGCTGCGGATGAAGGCTTCGCGCACTTTCACGTCATCGAAAGGAGCTTGCCCGGAGTTCAGTTCCAAACGGTTGGAGGCGCCTGGGCGCGGCGCATCCAAGTGCCCCAAGTCGTCTGACTTTTCGGCCTGCGCAATGGCGTCGGGTTGGGCGTTATCAATCACGTCCACTTCCCCCGACTTCAGGGCGGCGATGCGGGTAGCGGCTTCGGGAATGAAACGCCAGGTGATGCCGTCGAGGTACGCCGGGCCCGCGCCATCTATCGCCTGATAGTCCTGGTAGCGGGTGAAAGACACCGATTCTTGTTGTTTCCACTCTCCCACTTGGAACGGTCCGGTTCCCACTGGGCTTTGACAGTTTTCGTCCTTGGAAAGCGCCAGTGCCTGCGGGGACTGGATAGCGGTCCAGATCATGGACAGAGATTCTTCCAAGGAGTTATCCGGCTCCGACAGTGTCAGCACCAAGGTATTTGCGTCGGGAGTTTCCATCCCCTGCACGCGCCGCACCGCCAGGTAGCCGGTGGAGGAGGCGGTGTCTGGGTTTTGCAGGTGCTCGATGTTGGTTTTAACTGCCGCCGCATCCAGGTAGGTTCCGTCTTGGAACTTCACTCCGGAGCGGATCTTCAGGGTGTGGGTCAGTCCGTCGTCGGAGACTTCGAAACTTTCCGCTAAACCGGGAACGACAGCGCCGTCCTCGCCGCGGTTAAACAGGGTTTCTAAGTACAGGGAGGAGATCAGTCCCTGCGGGTAGTTCCCGCCCACGTGCGGGTCCAGGCATTTGGGTTCGGCGTCACCGGAGGCGTACACCAAGGTGCCACCGGGCGCGGGGGTGGCAGGGTCGGCACTGTCATCGGTTGCGGAAGTGGTTTGCTGCCCGCATCCGCTCAGCGCCAGCGCCGCCACTAAAGTGGCTCCAAGTAGGTTTAACGGACGGTTTTGGGTTATTTTCACGCGCGTTTTGCGCATAGTTGTGTACCTTCCAGGGTTGGCGGAGGTGTTAGTTTTCGCGGCGTTGTGACGCCACCTCATGCAGAGCGATACCGGTTGCTACCGCTGCATTGAGACTTTCAACTGCTGAAGCAATGGGGATGGAGACAATCTGATCACAGGTTTGACGCACCAGGCGTGAGAGTCCTTCCCCTTCCGCTCCGGTTACGAGGACGAGTGGCTGGGTCGCCAACTCCAGGTTACGGATATCGGTGTCGGCGTTCCCGTCCAGTCCCACCACGAAGCAGCCGGCTTTCTTCAGCGCGTTTAACGCCGTCACCAGGTTAGATTCTTCTGCCACCGGCACGCGGGCGGCAGCTCCGGCAGAGACTTTCCACACGGTGGCGTTCACATGCGCGCTGCGGCGCGTGGTGATGAGTACACCGGTGGCTCCGAAGGCTCCCCCGCTGCGCAACATGGCACCAAGGTTATGTGGGTCGGTAACTTGGTCTAGTGCCACAATCAGCGGCACGGTTCCAGCGTCTTGGGCACGCTCAAGTAGGTCGGCGGCGCTGCAGTACTGGTAGGCGGCAACTTCCACCCCGATACCCTGGTGGCTGCTTTCTCCGGAAGCGTTTTCCAGGTCGAGTTTACTTACTTCAAACACCGGGGCGCCCAGGGCGGTAGCGGTTCGCAGTACCGCGGCGATGCGTTCGTCGGAGGGGTTTGCCGCCAGGAACACGCGGGTGATGGTGATCCCTGCCTGCACCGCTTCATACACGGAGTTGCGTCCCACGATTAGTTCGTGCTCGGGTTGAATCTTAATGCTGGTGCGAGTGCGGTGGGCTTGCCGCTGGGCTTCTTTCGCGGCCTCAACTTCACGGTGTTTCTTGCGCTGGTAGGCCGCGTGGTAGGTGCGGTCCTCGGCTTTAGGGGTGGGGCCTTTACCGCGCAGGGCGCGTTTACCTTGCCCTCCACTGCCCTTGGTGGGGCCTTTCTTCCCTTTGGGCCGCCGACTCTGATAGGACCTTCCCACGTTCTTCTCCCTCACTGCGAAGCGCTGCAGCCTCTGAGGCGGCGCAGTCACCGCCCCCATTGTATATGCTTACTTTCCTGACTGAGCGACCAGGTCACCCACCTCAAGGGACACTACGGCCTCCGGCGATAGCTGTGTGCGCCTTTTAGCTACGGCCAGCGCGGAATAAACCCGCTTCAATGCCGGCAATAATGAACTCCACCTTGGCGTTCAAGTTACCCCGCTCATCCAGGTTCGCAATATTGAACACATCCGGGTTCGCACCCATCGCTTGCATAACTCGTTCCCGCTGCATTCGGCCCTCACTCGAGTCGCGGAATCCCCGCATCTGCATGAAGGTGGTGAAAGTGGTGTCACCAACGAAGTCCACCGCAAAAGATGCGGTCTCCATGCCCCCTGGAATCCCCAGCCGCGTGAGTTCTTCCATCAGCAGCGTCAGCTGCGGTAGGGCGGCAACGAAAGCATCGGATCGGGTGTTGACCACGATCGCCAGTTCTGGGTCTTCGTCCAACATCTGCCACTGTGCATCCACAAACCAGCGTAAGAAACTCTGCCAAGAACGCACCTGACCGGGTACTAAATGCTCCCGATTGGCGATAGCTTTCAACGCTTCAAACTGCAGGTCCTCGCGCGAACCACTAACTCGGTAAAGCGCTGCCGGCCTCACCCCCAGGCGTTTAGCCACCGCCCGCATGGTGAAGGAGGACACGCCCTCCTCCCTGACGGCTGCCACCGCATCCGCCAGGGTGAAGGTCTCTTTGGGTCCGGGTTTACGCCCCGGTCGTTTCCGTGAGGGACCAGCCTTGGGCGCGCCTGCGGGCGGACCAGAGTTTCCCATACATTCCTCCCGCCGCAAGTAGTTCCTCGTGGGTGCCGACCTGGTTTACTCTACCGTCTTCACCTAAGACGATAATTTGATCAGCGTTTTCAATGGTGGCTAGTTTATGGGCAATAACCATCACCGTGGACTGGCCACGCAAGGCTTCCAACGCGGCCTCCACCTGCTGTTCATTTTCCGGATCCAACGCTGAAGTCGCCTCGTCGAACAGCACGATCGGCGCGCGTTTAAGCAGGGCACGCGCCACCGACACGCGCTGGCGTTCCCCTCCCGAAAGCTGGCGCCCGCCCTCGCCCACGGGAGCATCCCAACCACCGGGAAGGCGCGCGGCAATCTCGCCCACACCGGCAAGCTCACCGGCGGCAACGACTTCTTCATCACTGGCCCCAGCGCGGCCCACCGCGATGTTGTGTCGCAAGGACTCATCAAACAGGTAGACGTCTTGGAACACCATTGACAGCTGCGCCATTAACTGCTCGGTGGTTTGGTCACGCACGTCTACACCACCGACTCGCACGGTTCCGGCGGTAGTGTCCCAAAAGCGTGCAAGCAGACGGAAAATCGTGGTCTTACCACTACCGGACGGCCCCACGATAGCGGTGAAACTACCGGCCGGGATACGGAACGAAACCCGCTCCAAGACGGTGTTTGCCTCCTCGTACCCGAATTGCACGTCCTCGAACTCTACCGTGCCGGGAGCGGTGAGGGTGGCATCCTGGTTCGGCAGCGGCAGTTCTTCACTGGTCATGATTTCGTCAACTGAACGCAGTTCACGGCGAGCGATTTCCGCTGCAATCAGCATCGCACTCAGGTCCGCCAACACCCACGAGTAGCGGATGCTGATCCCCACGAACGCCACCGTCGCAATCGGGCTGAGAGCGCCTGAGCCCCCCAGGGAAGTGGCCAGCACCATCAGTACCACCGTGACGCCTTGGGCAGCGACCCCGCCAAGCATATTCGCCGCCACCCCGTACCATAGGCCCTTAACCGTGGTGCGGTAGCTTTCCTCACCGGCCCTTTGCAGCGGCGGATAGTTGTGGGAAGCCCCGCAAGCACGCAAGATAGGCTGGGTTTTTGCGAACTCCACAATCCGAGTTGCCAGTTCTTCTTGCGCCGGGTGAGTCAGATTCGCCGAACGCCGGTTCAACTGCTGACTCAACCACCCCAAGGTAAATACCACCGGGATCGCTAAGGTCAGCGCTAACGCCAACTGCCAAGACCAAAACCACGCCAGCACCATCATGGACAAAGTGGTGAACACTGACCGAATAATGGGGCCACCGAAGTGCGCCAGGCCCTCGCCCACGGACATCATTCCCGCCCCGGTCAGGCGCGACAGTCGTCCGGAGGTAGAACCATCGAACCAGCCCAGTGGTAGTCGCGCCAGCTTATTACCCAAAGCAATATTCAAGTGCTGCAGGCCGTACATGGCGCCGCGATAGGAATACATCTGCTGCAGGTAGGTAACGACCGCCCCGACTACCGCCACTACCGCCAGGAATATCAGCCAGCCGCGCCAGCTGAGCCCCAAACTACTTTGCCCGGTAGTGAAACTGGTGATGGTGGGGATAATGGCGATCAGTGCCATTCCCTCCAATGTGCCCAGCACCGCCGCCAGGGTCAAACCTTTATACCACTGCCGTTGCGACTGGGCGTCCATCACGTTGCGGTAGGACGTCACCAGCAGCATGTCGAGGACGACTCCCACCAGCGAGGGGCGGGTGCGTTTAGTTTTTACTGCCGTATTCATCATGCGCTCCTTTGCAACATGCGCTGCCAATACTCGTTATCCTCCAACTGCTGCGCGCTACCGCACGCCGCCACAGACCCCAGCTCCATGACGCAGATCTGGTCGGCGCCACGCACCGACTCCGCATGGTGGGCGATCACCAACACGGTCCGTCCTTGTGCGAGCTCAGCCAAAGCCGCTTGGATCTGCGCTTCACAGTCAGGGTCGGTCGCTGCCGTGGCTTCATCCAACACCAGGATGGGAGTGTCAGCCACAATCGCCCGCGCGATCGCCAGGCGCTGCTTTTGCCCACCCGACAAGTCGGTGTCTTCCCCCACGACGGTGTCCCACCCGTTTGGCAGGGCTTCGATTTCTTCCAAGATCTGCGCCTTGCGAGCGGCCTGCCGCAGCTCACTATCACTGGCGTCGGGGCGTGCCAAGGCCACAATGTCGCGAATGGAGCGTCGCTGTACCTGCGGGTCTTGCAGTACGAAACTCACCGTGCGGTAGAGGGTTTCTTGGGACAGGTCGCGAATATCCACCTCTCCGATGGTGATACACCCCGAATCGGGGTCACGGAAACGCGCCAACATGGTGGCAAGGGTGGATTTGCCCGACCCGGACGCCCCGATGAGGGCGGTTACCGTGCCCGGCTGCAACGTGAGGTCGACGTGGTTGACCGCCGGGTGCTGGCTTTGCTCGTGGTAGGTGAAGGTCACGTCCTCGAACCGTACGGTCAGGTCCGGTGACGGCGTCTTCCCGGTTTCGGGGTAGTGGGTTTGCTCGGTGTGCAGTAGCTCCTGCAGTCGCAGCGCTGCGTGACCGGCCTGCTGGTAGGCCCACATGGTGTTGCCAATGACTTCTACCGTGTGCGGCACCACCAGGGCGATCAGGCTGGCGGTGAGCATCTGCGGGATGGTTACCCACCCGGCACTTACCATCGCCAGTCCACCACCGAGGTTAATCAGCATCAGGGTTGGCACCGCAATCACCGACAGGGACACCGCCGACCCGCGCATCAGGGGGCCGCACCAGTCCCAGTAGAAGTGGGCGAAATCTTCACACGCTTGAATGTAGCGCCCGTGTGCTTTCCCGGTTTGCCCGAAGTTCTTCACCACGTGGATGCCGTCGGTTAGTTCCACCGCGCGGGTGGAGATGTCGGAGAGCTTGTCATCCATTTGCGCGGTCTTTTCTCCCATCCCCCGCATCATGACGGACTGGAGGAAGAGGAAAACCGGTAGAGTACTCATCGCCAGTAGCCCCAGTCGCCAGTCCACCACGAAAGCGTAGGCCAGCAGCATAATGGGTGTTAGTACCGCCGCGGTTTGTTCCACCGGGGCGTGGGCGACCAGTTGGTGGACGCGCTTGGTGTCGTCTTGGATGGCTTTACGTACTCGGCCGGTGGTGGAGTCAGAAAACCACGCTAAGGGAGCACCGGCGATACGTTCAATGATTCTTCCTTGCACGATGGAGCGCAGTTTCGCATCCCCAAAGTGGGTGATAGCCAGGGCGAGGACGTACAGGCCGGCTTGGTTTAGAAACGCCATTATCAGCCAGAACAGCACGGTCTTTAACTCTTCTGGGTCGGCCCCGCCGGCGGGTGCGTGTAGCAGGATTTCTCCCAGTTTTGTCAGGGCGATAAGTGGTGCCACTGCCAGCACAGCTGACAGGGCCGCCAGGATGCGTCCCCACATGAGGTAGGAGTTAATGGGGGTGAGGATTTGTTTCAAGGCCTCACGCGAAGCGCGGTGCTTTTCGCGGTGGTCGGTTTCGGGTTGTTTGGTTTCCATCTTCTTCACCTGGTTAGTCCGGCGCGGCGGAAGTGTTTGCGGGCGGTTTTAATCCCCAGGTAGCCGCCGATTGCTCCCAGGATTAGTAGGCAGATCGCCCAGATACCGATGACGGTGGGGGAAAACAGTGCTTCCATAGCGGTGGAGTAGTCTTTGCCCATGGAGGATTCGATTCCCTGGTAGTAAGTCTTTGAATCCACCAGGATGGGGATCAGTGGGATGAGGAACCACAGTTGTAAGAAGGCGTACCCGGCGATGGCGCGGCGAGGTTGGATGGGGTTACCTTGAGCGCCGGCATTAATAATGAGGTCGCTGATGAATCCGAGTAGGGCCGCCCCGGGAATGATCCACACGGTGTGTCCCGGTGCCATGCCGAGGCCGACGATGAACCCTAGCAGCGCCAGTGTCCCCACTTTCGGCACGCGCGCCAGCAGCAGCATCACCACGATGCCGTTGATTAGGATCCCGATGGTCCAACCCACGAACATGAACGCAGGTCCGAAGAACCCCACCATTCCGCTGGCGTACATAATGACGAAGTAGATGACGGAAAATATCGCGATATTGATTAAATCTCGGGTAGTTAGCTGTAACTTCATGGCGCGTTCCCTTCCAAATGAGTGTGGTTTTGCGGATGCTTTCGCGTGTTAGCTTGGTTTACGGCGGCGAGGTCGCACACGTAGTGCGCGGCCTGCGCGATCAGTTCATGGTCGTGAGTGATGACGATGACGACGTGTCCGCGGCAGGCCAGTTCACGTAAAACCGCGGCGATCCTACACAGGTGGTTCCAGTCCACGCCGGAGGTGGGTTCATCGAAGATCACGACCTCGCTACCTGCCGCCAAGCAGGTTGCCACCACCAGTCGCTGCGCCTGTCCGCCCGACAGTGACAGTGGGTGGCGCTGGGCGTAGTTTTCTAACTCCAACTGCGCCAGTGCGCGGTGGGCGTCTTTCGCGCTGAAATCCTTCCCCAGTCCGAGGGTGACTTCTTCGAGGGCGGAGGCGGAAAACAGTTGTCGCCGCACGTCTTGCATCACCATGGAGGACACCTGTTGGCGCCTACGCACACTGAGGTTCTTACCTCCCAGCGTGATGCGGGTTCCTTTCCCGGGGTTTTCCAACCCGCATAGGATCCTCGCCAACGTGGTTTTACCCGCCCCGTTCGCCCCGGTCACGGCAGTCACGGCGCCAGCGGGGAACTGCAGTGCGGGCAGGTCGAGGACGGTTCTTCCCTCCCGGTAGCTGAAAACTAGGTCCTGGACACTAAGGTCGCTGCCGTTGCTGGGGACGGGGGCAGGCAGGTCAGCTGTGACTTTCTCCAGGTTCCGCAGTCCGCGCCGGATACGTTCGTCCTGGCTCAGAGCGAAGAACTGCGCGGCGCTGAAAACCTCCACGATTTCTCCGTCACTGACGCGGTAGACCTCGTCCGCTAAGCCGGCGAATAGGTGCAGTCGGTGCTCAGCTATCAGCAGGGTTTTACCGGCGGCTTTCAACTGGCGCACCAGGTTGGCGAACTCTTCAATGGCGGGGTTGTCTAGGTTCGAGGTAGGTTCGTCAAAAAGTAGTAGTTCCACTCCGGCAACCAGCGCGCATGCACACGCCACTCGCTGTAGTTCCCCGCCGGAGAGGGTGTCTAGTTTGCGGCCCAGCAGGTGGGTGATTCCCGCTTCGGTGGCGGCGTTCGCAACGCGCCGGGCGATTTCTTCCGGATCGACACCGTAGTTTTCCAGCACGAACGCCAGTTCGGTATCGACGTAGTTGGTGAAGAACTGGGTGCGCGGGTTTTGGAACACCATGGCGCTCGTACGTCCGGCCTCATGCAAAGGCTCATCTCTAATGTCCCGCCCGTTAATACTGACGGTTCCGGTGAGGGTGCCTTCGTGGAATTTCGGTATCAGTCCGTTGCAGGCTTTCAAGATCGTGGACTTACCGGACCCAGATTCCCCCACCAGCAGGGTGAGGGTGCCGGGTCGCAAGTGCAGGTTAATGTTCCAAATCGCGGGAGCTTCCTCGCCACCGGTTTCCCGCTCGGCGCGTTCTTGCCCGCCAGCGTCGGTTGCCAGCGCGGGTTCAGCGAATGCGGGTTGGTAGGTGTCAGCTCCCGGGTAGGTGAATGTCACCTGCTTCAGTTCGACCTCGCTCATAGTGCCACCAGCCGAATGGTCACCATCGCCACCAGGATAAGGATCACTGCGGCGTCGACTTTGGTGAAGCGTGAAAGTATTAGACAGGTGCGTTTTCCGTCTGCCCCTAGCCCTTTGATGATGGCGGCGGCCGATAGCTCGTCAGCGACGCGCGCGGCGGAGGCAAGGAAGGGGATGATAATGAGCAAGCTGGAACGCAGCGGGTGCAAGGTGGCTTGCATGGGGGTGGGGCGCAGTCCGCGCAGCGTCATGGCTTCAACGATGGCGCGCAGTTCACGCATGGCGGTGGGGAAGAACCTGGCGATCACCATGATGGGGACGTACAGGAAGTTGGGGGCATGCATCTGCGTTAGGACTGCTCCCAGTCGGTGCAGGTCTAGGCAGAACGCGGCGGAAATGAAGGCGGCGAAGGTGCAGGCGAAGAACATCATCCACATGGAGACGAACCCCACCAGGACGGTGAAAGAGTTAGTGATCAGGTGCGGCAGCCAAAAGTGGCAGATGGCTGCGGCCGCGACGAATCCGAGCCAACTTGCGGTGAGTTTGGGCGGTGAGGTTAGCGCCAGGGCGATCCCCAGGATGGGAACTAGCAGGAAGAGGTTGGAGCGGGTGACGAAAGTGGTGGCGAGGACGTTAATTACGATTACCCACAGCGCCAGGGTGCGCGGGTCTAGTCGGGTGGTTAACCAACGCGATACTGCGGTGCCAGGTCGCGATTTTGCGCCGGTTGATGCGGCAGGTGTTTGCGCTGTGCCAGCTGCCACTTGCAAGGTTTGCATAGGCTAACCTTATCTAATAGTGACGCCAGTTCACAAATAACTATTTACCTGCCTCTAAGACCCGCCAAGCATCGCCAAATCCACCGGCGCCTTGCGCGCAACTGCACTACCTGAGTTCACCTTGGGGGCTAAGCATCACTCCGGTAGCTCTAAACCGGCCTGGCCTTTGGGCTATTTCACCGGGCCTGCCGCGACCCACCACCTGGCGCCCCTCCCGGTTACTGCTCGGTGCCTCCCCACTCAACCACTGTTAAACCCTCACGCTGCGGCCCTGCAGGCAACTGCTGGGCGGGGATTTCAACCGGCTCATCCAAGGATTTAACAACCATGAATACCGTCAGCTCGGTTTGCGGCTGCGGGGTAACTGTCAGCTTCGCTGCCGACCGGTACTGCTCGGTAACGAACGAAACCAGGTTATACGGGTTCTGCTGCATCCGCGGCGCCCAGAAAGTTATAAAATCCGCTGCTTCGGCATCACTCAACCCCAGGTAGCTGAGTTTTTCTTCTAAGAACGTCACCGCGTCCTCGCCTGCCACCACGAAACCTTCGCTTTGATCGTAGGGTTTATCCCTGACGCCCTCCCAGAACAGGTAGTTAATGGCTTTTCCATCAACTTCAATACGCCCATCGGCGCGGGTGGTAACTTGCCACTGCGGTGAGTCCAAAGCGGTAAGCGGGTAAACGCTGGTTACCTCACCGGCGTAGTCCAAAGACACACTCACCTGGGTGGGAGCCGGCGCATACACGTATATAACCGGCTTGTAGTCCACGGCTTCTTCTTCGGTGCATCCGGCCAGGAACATGGCTGCCACCGCCGCGATCCCCAGCAGGGTGGCGAGGCGTCGCAGCGGCTCCCGGAACCGGCGTCGTCGGGGCGAGCTGTCTGGGTTGATTGGTGGGCGCGCAGCAGAAAACATCGTCGTCATTTCGTTAGCTCCCTTAAGGGCACGTTAGCGACAATTTTAAGTCACTGCAGGCGCAGAAGTCTAGGTAAAAACCGGCTTCCCCCCAGGGTGTTAGGATAGGTGCCAGGTGGCTCCGTCTGCGCCGTCTTCGACCACCACGCCAGCGGCGGTGAGCTGGTCGCGGATAGCGTCAGCCTGCGCCCAGTCCTTAGCTGCCCGAGCTTGCGCGCGCTGCGTAATTAGGCCACCTACCAGGCAGTCTAAAGCGGCGGTGGCGCGGTCATCTGCGGCGGCGGTTTCTCGCCACTGCGCACTGCCCGGGTCCAGCCCCATGACCGCGAGCATGGCACGCACCTGCCCCAGGGCGGCGTGCGCGGCCTCGAACTTAGCGGCGGAGGCAGCGGCGTTGGCGGTCTTTACCTGTTCGTAAACCACCGCCATGGCGCCGGCGACATTCAAGTCGTCATTCATCGCCTGCGTGAACGCCTCCGGCACGTCGAGGGCGGCCACGTCCTCGTCGGTAAAAATCGGCAGAGACTGCTTGGCTAGCTGGGTTTCCAACCGAGTGACGAAACCAGTGAGCTTTTCCCAGGCGGCGGAGGCGGCCGCCAAGGTTTCTTCCGAGTACTCCACGGTGGAGCGGTGGTGCACGGTTCCCAGGGCGAAACGCAAAACCGGCGCCGGGACGCGCTGCAAGATGTCTGCCACCACTAAGGAGTTGCCCAGCGACTTGGACATCTTCTCCCCCTTCATGGTGACCCAGGCGTTATGCACCCACAGGCGGGCGAACCCCCAGCCGGCAGCGTGAGACTGGGCTTGTTCGTTTTCGTGGTGGGGGAAACGCAGGTCGATGCCACCACCGTGGATGTCGAATTCCTCCCCCAGGTAGCGGCGCGACATGACCGAGCACTCCAGGTGCCAGCCGGGGCGCCCACGACCCCACGGGGAATCCCACGCCGCGGTGTCCGGTTCACTGGGTTTCGCCGCTTTCCACAGGGCGAAGTCACGCCGGTCGCGTTTACCTGCCTCAGTGGCCTCATCCAGCTGGCTTTCGTCCTCGGTGGTGAGCATGTCCGCCAACTTCTGGTGGGTGAGCGAACCGTAGTCCGGTAGTGAGTGGACGTCGAAGTAAACATTCCCGGTGCCGTCGGCGTAGGCGTGGCCGCGTTCAATCAGGCGCTCCACCAGGGCGATCTGGTCGGTGATATGCGCGGTAGCGCGCGGCTCGAACGTGGGTGGCAGCAGCCCGAGGGCGTCATAGGCGGCGGCGAACTCACGTTCAAACTGGGCCGCCCACGCCCACCACGGCCGCCCTGCCTCAGCGGACTTACGCAGGATCTTGTCGTCAATGTCGGTGATGTTGCGTACGTAGATGACTTCGGTTCCCTGACGCCGCAGCCAGCGAATCAGGGTGTCGAAAGCAACCGCGGAACGTAGGTGCCCGATGTGGGGGCTACCTTGCACGGTAGCGCCGCACAGGTAGATGCGAACCTGGCCTTCGTGGACCGGGTTCAGCGGTTGCAGTTGGCGGGAAGCGGAGTCATATAAATGCAGCGTCACGCCCCCATTGTACCGACCCTGGGATGCTTTACCGAGCTGTGGGCCAGGCAATCTTCCCCGGCGAGACCGCGAGGCGCGAAAGCTCCCTTCTGTTAGTCTCAGTCGTTGCCGTTCTGCGGTGGTCTCGTTGCCGTTCTGCGGTACTTCACCCACGCCCTCATCTGCCCGCGACCACCGCGAGAGAACCCACCGCGGCGGCTTTTCCTCTATGGTTAATCCATGACGACTTTGCCCCCTTTACGCACCGGAATCGGTTTCGACACTCACGCTTTCGCCCCTGCGGATTCTGACCGCCCCATGTGGCTGGCCTGCCTGCACTGGCCCGGCGAAGTCGGCCTGGAGGGGCACTCTGACGCTGACGCCGCCGCCCACGCCTGTTGTGACGCGCTTCTGGCCGCTGCCGGCCTGGGTGACTTGGGCACTCATTTCGGCACTTCTCGCCCCCAATGGGCGGGCGCATCGGGGGAGGAACTACTGCGCGAAACCCTGAGGCTGCTTCACGCCGACGGGTGGGAAGTCGTGAACGTTTCGGTCCAAGTTATCGGCAACCGTCCGCGGTTGGGGAAACGACGAGCACAAGCGGCAGCGAAACTTACCGAGGTGATTGGGGCGCCCGTGAACTTGGCTGCTTCCACCACCGACGGGTTGGGGTTCACCGGCCGCGGCGAGGGGGTAACCGCCATCGCTTCAGCCCTAGTCACTCGCCCCGGTGGCGACGGCGCCTAGCTCGCTTTCAAACTTCAGCGCGCACCCAGGGGCGGAATGGAACGCAGTTTCCACACGATCGCTAGTGCCACCAGCAGCGCCACGCCCGCCATAATCACCACGCCGAGCCAACCCTGCCAAGCCCAGAACGTTCCCGCGAGTGCGCCGAAAACGGAGGAACCAGCGTAGTAGAAAACCATGTATCCCGAGGACGCCTGCCCGGTGCCGCCAACCCCGGCTTTCGCCCTCGCCGCCACCCAACCGGCGGCTACGCCGTGGACTGCGAAGAAGCCGCAGGTGAAGACCGCCAGGCCCAATATCACTAGCCACAGTGGGGTTAAAAGTGTCAGTAATAATCCCGCGAGCATTACCGCTACCGCCCACGGCTCCACCCGGCGTTGGCCCCATTTCGCAGCTAGGCGGCCGGCGTAAGCGGAAGCGTAGGAGCCCAGGGCGTAAACCAAGAACACCAGGCCAGCTACCCCGACCGACAGTTCGTAGGGAGGGGCCTCCAGGCGGTAGCCCATAATGTTGAAAACCCCCACGAACGACCCCATGGAGGTGGCGGCCACTACGAAGAGTCCCACCAGCACCGGGTCACGCATGATGGCTGCGGTTTGCTCCCACAGGTGGCGCAAGCCCGGCTCGGAGGGGGTGAAACCGCGTGAGCGTGGCAGTAGTTTCCACACCGCGAGGGCGCACGCTAAGGCCAATAAACCCATGCCGATGACGCCGCCGCGCCAGCCGAAGAACTCCGCGATCACACCGGTAACTAGGCGACCACTCATACCCCCTAAGGCGGTGCCCGCCACGTATAGGCCGGCGGCGCGTGCCTGCGCACTGCGGTGAACTTCCTCCGCCAGGTACGCCATTGCGACCGCCGGCAGGCCAGAAACCGTGATCCCCAAGGTGAAGCGTGCCAGCAGGTGCAGTGGCCAGGACGGAGCCAGGCCCACCACGATTCCCATGGCGGCGGAGACAAATAGGGAAATAAAAATCACCCCAGTGCGTCCGTGCCGTTCGGAAATCGGCCCTGCAAACAGTAGCGCCACTGCCAATCCGATAGTGGCAGCCGAAACTGACAGGGCGGCTTGGTCGGGGCTGAGGGTGAACTCCTCCCCGATTAACACCAGCATGGGTTGGGTGTCGTACAGCAGCGCGAAGGTCGCCAGGCCCGCTAGGAATAAGCTCACCGAAATGCGACGATACTGGGATGAGGACTCCAAGTACCCTTCAAAACTGGGTTCCGGCGGCTCCGCGGGGGTGTGGCTGCTGATTGTTCTCACCTACCCGGCTAGCGGGCTTCCACTTCATCGGGGTCGTCAAAAGAAGTCAGTTGTTCGGTGTGGCTGTTCACCTTCAGCATCAGCAGCAAACCAGCCAGTAGGATCAGGGCGATCCCTAAGATCCCCCAATACTGGGAGGACTGATCCGGGCCGACCACTCCCTTACCGATCCAAATGAACAGTGCGGTCATGGCGGGAGCCAGGAAGGAAACCGCGCGCCCCGTGGTGGCGTAAAGGCCGAATACTTCACCTTCGCGCCCCGGTGGAATGATGCGCGCCAGGAAGGAACGCGAAGCGGACTGCGCCGGCCCCACGAAGACACACAGGATTAGGCCGAAGACCCAGAAAATGGTGGAGCCTCCGTCGTGGAATACGAATACCGCACCGCCTGCAAGCACCATGGAAACCAGGGAAATCAGGATTACGGCTTTGGGGCCTAGCTTGTCATCTAAGGCTCCGAAAGCGATGGTGGCGATACCTGCGACCACGTTCGCCGCCACCCCAAAGATCAGCACTTCTGACTTGGAAAAACCGAAGGTACCGGCAGCGATTACCGCACCGAAAGTGAACACCCCGGCCAGGCCGTCGCGGAAGATCGCCGAAGCGATCAGGAAGTGGATGATGTTGGGCGATTCTTTCCACAGTCGTTTCACCGTGCGCCACAGCAGTTTGTAGGAGGTAACCAGGCTTTCGCGTTTATCGTGTTCAGCGCCCTCCACCGCCCGTCCACGGACCGCGAATAGCACCGGGATGGCGGATAGGCCGAACCACGCGGCCGACACCAGCATGGCGACGCGGATGTTCATCCCGTCCTCGCCGGTAACACCGAACCATCCCACTTCCGGGGAAATGAAACCAACGAAGAGGATAAGCAGCAACACGATGCCGCCGACGTAGCCTGCGCCCCACCCCAGGCCGGAGATACGACCCATATTATGCGGGGCGCTGATGCGACCAAGCATGGCGTTGTAGTTCACGGAGGCGAACTCGAAGAAGATATTACCCAACCCCAAAAGGGCGATACCCAGCCACAGGGCGCCGCTGGGTCCCAGAGGGGATTCGGGGCGGACGAAGAACATGGCGCCAGTTAGTGCCACCACAATGAAGGTATTGACCCCCAGCCAGAAGGTTCCCTTGCCGCGTCGGTCGGCGCGCTGCCCGGTGATGGGGGCAAGCAGAGCGATCACGAAACCGGCGATCGCCAGCCCGATGCCGAGGGCGGAGGTGGCCTCGTCGGAGTTGGTGAACAGTCCCGAAGTGAGGTAGACAGAAAAGACGAAGGTGGTGGCGACCGCGTTGAAAGCCGCCGACCCCCAGTCCCACGCTGCCCACGACAGGACGGTTTTATTCAATACTTCGTGGCGCGAGGGCGTGGCGGGCTTCATTGCGCCTTCATTTAGTTGCTCGTGGCGAGGATCGATAGTCACCTTTTTGACTTTAGCGAACTTCTTCCCAATCGTGTGCCCAAGTGAACGTTGTGTAGGATTTTCAGCCCCTAAAACTGAGCAATTCACCGTGACGCTAAAGAGTTAGCCACTTCCAGGTCAAAAGCCGTCGTTATTTTCAAAGACAACTGCGCACCTTCACACAGGTAAACTTCCTTTCCCTGTGCCTCCACCAACGCGGCATCATCGGTAGCGCCACTGCCCACCGGCACCAACCCATCCTCACCCGCAGCGTCAACGTTAATCCCGTGCGCCACACTGATGGTGCGCCAATGGAACCCCTGCGGGGTCTGCACCGCCCGCAACCAGCGCCGATCGGCTGCACCCACCACCGGTTCCACCGGGTAGCCACCATCGGCCCCCACTGCCAGAGGTGGTTCTTGCGGCACCACTTTAATCGTGTCAGTCACCGGCAACGCCGGAATCACCGCTTCCAACCCTGACTCCAAACTAGACACCACCGTCTCCACCACCGCGACCGGAGTGAGCGGACGGGCAGCGTCATGAATCAGCACCGGCGAATACGCTTGCATGGGAAGGTGCAGCTGGGTGGCGAACTGCTCCAACGCAACCAGTCCAGCGCTGACGCTGTCTTGACGTTCGCGTCCTCCCGCCACCACTCGCACTCGCGGGTAGTCGGCGAACAGGGACTGGAACTGCCCCACGTACTGCGCCGGGGCAGTCACCACCACCGCCACCACCCGGGTGTGGGCGAACATGGCATCCACCGCGCGCACCACCATGGGTACACCGGCGACGGGTACCAGGGCTTTAGGTTGGTCGAACCCCAGGCGGGTTCCTGCCCCCGCGGCGGTCACCACGCAGTAAACCGCGCCCCCTGCGTCCTGCCCGTAAGCAGGTGAGGTAGGCGCGGTCATGTTTAGAACCTCTCCGTCTTATTCAGCGGAGTCGGCAGAAGCCGCGCTCTCGGACTCTACTAGCTCCCCGTCCTCGTTCACCCCGAGGATCTGGTTGAGTCGGTCGGTGGCGGTTTCCTCATCCACGTCCCTTGCCAAAGCCAGTTCCGAGGTAAGGATCTGACGGGCCTTAGCCAGCATGCGTTTTTCCCCTGCGGAAAGCCCCTTGGAGGAGTCGCGGCGCGACAGGTCGCGCACTACTTCGGCGACGCGAATAATGTTGCCGGTGGCGATCTTTTCGTGGTTCGCCTTGTAGCGGCGCGACCAGTTGGAAGGTTCTTCAGCGTTTTCTTCCCGCAAAACGTCCATGACTTCTTGGAAGCCATCTTCGTCCACTACGTCACGCACCCCCACCAGGTCAACGTTCTCAGCCGGAACCTGGATAGTGAGGTCACCTTGAATTACTCGCAAGGTTAAGTACGTTTTATCTTCCCCACCGAACTTCCGGGTGGTGATTTCTTCGATAACCGCCGCCCCGTGATGGGGGTAAACAACGGTTTCGCCAATATGAAAAGTCATCGCGCAAATTCTCCCAACTCGATGGACCATCCTCTATTTTATCAGCTTCACCTCACACTTACGCGCCTAGTTCATCACCCGAACACGCCGCGTGCATGCAAGCACAAAAGTGGGGCGCAGCTTTCCCGCTGCACCCCACTTCTAAACTGTTCAGCTTGGTGGTTAAACCCAGCTGAAACTACAAGGTCACTTACCCTGGTTCGCTACCGCGTCGATCTTCGCCTGCGCATCCGGATCCAGGTAGGTGCCACCCTTCTTGATGGGTTTGAGGTCCTCATCGAGTTCGTACAGCAACGGCACGCCGGTGGGGATATTCAACCCGGCGATGTCCTCATCGGAAATCTCATCCAGGTGCTTAACGATCGCGCGCAGGGAGTTACCGTGAGCGGCGATCATCACGGTCTTGCCGGTCTTAATCGCGGGGACGATGCTTTCTTCCCAGTACGGCAGCATACGCTCAAGCACGTCCTTGAGGCACTCGGTAGCGGGGATCGGCTCACCTGCGTAACGCGGGTCAGAGTCCTGGGAGAATTCCGAACCAGCTTCAATCGCGGGCGGCGGGGTGTCGTAGGAACGACGCCACTCCATGAACTGGTCCTCCCCGTATTCGTCGCGGATTTCCTTCTTGTTCTTGCCTTGCAGCGCACCGTAGTGACGTTCGTTCAAACGCCAGTTGCGCTCCACCGGAATCCAGTGACGGTCGCACGCATCCAGAGCCAGGTTCGCGGTCATGATGGCGCGGCGCAGCAGAGAGGTGAACAGTACGTCAGGAAGGACACCTTCCTTCTTTAGAAGCTCACCACCGTGAGTGGCTTCTTCCTTCCCCAGTTCCGACAGCGGCACATCAACCCAGCCGGTAAAGAGGTTCTTCGCATTCCATTCGCTTTGCCCGTGACGGAGCAGAATCAGTTTGTAACTCATGGTTTCATCTTCTCATGTTGCTACTGTTGCTGGCTAGGACTTGGGGCGGAGTTGAAAAAGCTACTTAAATAAAACTACCGGAACTGCCCGCGGGCAGTTCCGGTAGTGAAGCTGTTGATTGCTACTTGCAGGCAGCCAGGTACTGGTTGCGGATTTCAGTGGGAATACGTCCGCGAGCGTTTACCTTGATGCCTTCCCGAGCGGCCCATTCGCGGATAGCGCGCGATTCAGATACCTGAGCCACAGCGCCGGTGCCAACTTTGCGGCGACCGCCGGTGCGGGTAGCGTGGGATACCCACTTGTGCATGGCTTCACGCATTTCTTCGGCATGCTCAGTGGTTAGATCAATGGAGTAAGAAACCCCATCCAATCCAAAGACTACGGTTTCCTGTGCGTCTTCACCGGAAATATCGTCCACTAAAATAACACGGGTTCTTGTCCCCATTTCCTCTCCCTTCTTGAGCTATTTTCACTCCGCATTGAGCTTAACACGGTTGCAACCCAAAGACACTATTTGAACCTGAATTTTAGCTGAGAAATTGCCCAACCTATGTTTGGAGTGCAGAAAAGTATTGCACGCAAATACGGGTTAGCACCTTTCAGCTATCATCGCTACTTATTCTCTTGCACCTCACGTTTAGTTAAGTCGTGAACCAGGTGATCTTCGTAGAACTTACTGCGCACAGAAACCTCTTTACGCACGTGTTCAACACCTTCCTCTTCAGCCACCGTAGGCTTACCGGAATAAAGGTTAGTGCCAAGCCCGAGTCGCTCACCATCAATGTCAATGCCCAGGGCGTAAGTAATGGTGGGGAAGAAATCGAACGGCATGTAAGCGCGGTTGAATGCGATATACGGTTCCGGTTTAGGCCGGTCAGAGTTCAAGATGATGTTCACGATAGTGCGCTCATATTCGGGATCCCAACCCTTGAAGAAGTCAGGGTCTTTCGACCGGTGATCACCGGTTATGACAATCACGGTGTCTTCATACCAAGGTTGAGCCTGCATCCAGCGCACTAACTCAACCACTTCAGCTTGAGAGTAGTGAACAACATTGCCGTACTGGGAATCAGACGGGAACTCGGTGATGTTGGGCGACAGGTAGCCACCGGGGCTGTGAGTATCAGCGTTTTCCAAGATGAAATAGAACGGGTTACCTTCCGCAGCCAACTCAGTTAGTTCGGTTTTCGCATACTCGTAGAGCTTGTCATCTTCAATGCCCCACCACACGCTGTAATCGGGTGGGACTAAGCCACGTTCACGGGCGGTATCACCATCGAAGAATTCGAACTTACCGTACTCACTGAAATAGTCACCCATCTGGTGGAAACCACGATTCCCCCCAAGCATGAAACGGTTAGTGTAGCCCTGATCATGCAAGATAGAACCCAAGTTAGGTAGGTCCGTGTAGGTTAAAGCCCACTGTTGGCTAATAGCCAAAGGCGCCATGGGAACACCCGCCTGCATATTGAATATCCCGGCAATGGAGTGAGTGGCACCACTGGTTTGGTAAGGGCCACCGAACTTATCGGTGTTAGAAAATGACACACCCTCTTGGGTGAGTTCAGCCAATTGTGGCATTAAAGATTCTTCTAGGTAACCGCCCTCGGACTTTGAGTAGTAGGAGTTCTCAATCGACTCCATGAAGATGTGCACTAAGTTCTTAGGCTTTTGCGGGAAGTGCATTATTTCAGCGGTTGGCTCCACATAGTGCTCATCAATAAAGGTAGACACCTCAACGAAGGTGTTCACCACTCCCAAGATTGGGAGCAGCACAAACGAATAGGCTGTTCCTACCGCCAAAACACCGGTCAAAACGGTGCGCATTATCCACTTGTTAGCTTTATCTCCCAGGCGGTATTCCTTCTGCTTGCGCGACACCACTAGCACGAAACGCAGGTGGCTGAGAAAACCAACTAGCAACGCACCAGCAATGGCGGGCAGTGCTATCTGGTTGAAAACCGAATGGATCATGTCAGCGGGGGCATCACCCAAACCGTTACCGGTAAGGAAGAAACGCAAGGCATCGGGGGTTACTCGCCCAAATATCCGCACCGTCCAAAGGCAGGTGAAAAGCAAGGCGAAAACCACCAAGCCAAACAGCCCCCAGGCAACGTCGACCAGGATCGAGCCGATCCCGAGTTTGCGGGAAGTAAATTCGATCTGCCACTTCCCTGCCGCAAATACTGCGATTAATGAAGTAGCTGTCAAAAGAAGCAAGGAAATCAGCAGGTAGTGGGCATACACTTCGCGGGAGCCAGTTTGGTTATATCCCATAAACCCACCGGACATGAACACCATAACCATAACCGTGAGCAGCTGGGTAGCAATGGCGTAAAGAGCCCCGCGCACGGCTCCCCACAAAAAGCCTGCCGGCCCCAATAGTGCTCCCACGACAAGACCCAAAGCCACAATGGCGACCTGGATTAAAAGTAATGTCATTTCTGGCTCCTAAGAACTAAAGTAAGCTACCGCATTTTAGCAGAGAAACACTGCCTAGATACTTCTAAAATGCCAGCATGTTAAGGATGCGCGGCGCGCGTACACGGCATCGGGCTGAGCGCCACTTAGGGTAGTGCCATGACTCATGGCCATTCGCATGCTCACAGCCACGAACCACTCGCGCTACCCAAAAGCAGACTAAACCACATACGCATCCTGCTGGCGGCCCTAGTTGTCCCACTGGCGGTACTCACCGTAGTCGGGATGTTTTGGCTGTGGCCCTCATCGCCGCAATCCCCAGTGGGATCGCTTGCCCCCTACGCGGAGAACACCACGGCAGGCAAAGTCGAAGTGACGTCTTTAGATGAACGCGACTGCGCGCAGCTATCCAACCCGATGCAGCCCGTAGCGCCGAATGCGCCCGCCCCACCGGCCGAAGGGGGACGCCTAGCGCCAAGTGCCGTGTGCGCCACCGTCATCGACGGGGAAGGGAAAGGCGATGCGGTTGCCTTGCAGATCCCACCCGAAGTGTATGCCTCCCTCACAGTTGGCACAGTGGTGAAAGTACTGCACTCCCAGCCATTTCCTGACGGCCCTGGGCTCTACCATTACTGGGACGTGGAGCGCACCACCCCGATGGTGATCCTGATAGCCATTTACCTGCTGCTAGTCGTGGTGGTCGCCAGGTGGCGAGGAGCGGCAGCCATCGCCGGCCTGGCGGCCTCAATCCTGATCTTGGTGTACTTCGTCATGCCGTCTCTAATGGCGGGCAACTCCCCACTGGCGGTGACACTGGTGGGAGTGTGCGCCATGATGTTTTCCTCCGTTTACTTCGCCCACGGGGTTTCCATCCGCACCACCACCGCGCTGCTAGGAACCTTCGGTGGCCTGCTACTAACCGTGCTGCTAGCCATGTGGCAAGTGCGTTCAGTGCACCTATCGGGAGCTACCTCCGAAGACGCTCAGTTCATTTTCGGCACCCTCCCCACAGTGGCCCTACCTTCACTGTTGATCTGCGGAATCGTGATTGCCGGCCTGGGTGCCCTCAACGATGTCACTATCACTCAGGCCTCAGCCATCTGGGAACTACACGCAGCCAACCCGCAGATGGGGCGGGCGCGCCTGTTTGCCCGCGCCATGCGCATTGGACGCGACCACATTGCCTCCACTGTTTACACCCTGGCTTTCGCCTACGCGGGAACTGCGCTACCCGCCCTCCTGCTGGCAATGATGGTGGATCGCCCCTGGTGGGATATCGTGACCTCTTCCGACATCGCGGAAGAAATCGTGCGCACCCTGATCGCCTCCATCGGTCTGATTGCGGCGATTCCTCTGACTACCTTCATTGGGGCGCTGCTGATACACCTAACTGCCCCGGTGGGTTCCTCCTTAGAGCAGAAGTAGGGCAATATTTCAAACTGAACTAGGCAAAAGCTCACACTATTCGGACATAGTTCACATTCCTGAAAATATTTTGGGAACCTGGAATTGTCCTGTTAGATACAGCCGAAATGGAGTGAGCTAGTGAAAGCAACTTCACGGATCCTCGCCGGCGTTACTGGACTGGCCCTAGCTTTCACCCCGGCAGCAGCTTTCGCTGCCCCCGATGAAAGTAAGAACCCCAGTCCGGAAACCCCTCCGGCGCTTCCCAGTAACGTCTTTGAGTTACTGGAAAAATCCGATTCAGATGTGACCACAGTTGCACCTGAAACTGAAAGCACCCAAAAAGTTATGGTGCTACTTACCGGTCAACCCAAAACCCCAGGCAACGAGCTAGCTCGCCTGGCCGAAGTGGAAGACCTCATTACAAAGTGGAAAGACAAATACCAGCTACAGCCCGACCGTAGCTTCGGTTACCTAGTCAAGGGTTTTTCCGCCACCATCCCAACGGAAAAGATCGCCGAGCTGAAAGCAGAACCGCGAGTACGCTCCGTGCAGCCGGTTAAAACCTACTATCCGATTATGGAAACCGCTGCTGAACTCACCCAGTCGGTGAGTGCGCGCAGCGAAAACCAAGTCGATGGCGCGGGAATCGTAGTGTCCATTATCGACACCGGTATTGACCCAAGCCACCAAGATATGCGTCTGGATGACGGCGTCGCCACCAAGCTTGACGCCGCCGCTGGTTTCACCGCGAAGGTCCCCTACGGGTATAACTTCGCCGACGAAAACACCACCATCGTTGACACCACCGCTTCCCAGCACGGCATGCACGTTGCCGGTATCGTAGCCGCCAACGGTGGCGAAGAGGCAAACGTTTCTCAAAACGGGCGCATTAAAGGTGTTGCGCCTAATGCCCAGCTGCTGGCGATGAAGGTGTTTTCCAACGACCCAGCCAAGGGCCGGGGAGCAGCTGGCGATGACATCATTGCCGCCATTGAGGAATCCGTCAAGCAAGGCGCCGACATTATTAATATGTCTCTAGGTTCCGCCAACGGCTTGGTCTCGGACGAATCCGGTGAGCAGCGCGCCATTATGAACGCTGTAAATGCGGGCGTGGAAGTCATCGTGGCCGCCGGTAACGAAGGTTTGTCCTCCTCCGTGCAAGGAAACACGGTGGACTTCTTCGACAAGCTCGACGACGGTTCTGTTGGTAGCCCCTCCACCGGGTCTGGCGCTATTTCCGTGGCCTCAGTAAACAACTCTGCTTCCGTGCAAACTGTGGCGATGGCTACCGCTGGGACTGACACCCTGGAAGTTGCCTACGACCTGCAAAATGGCACCCGTGACGATGCCGCCCATAAACTGGTCTACGGCCAGGTAGGTAAACCCGAACAGATTCCCGACACCGCCAAAGACAACTACGTCTTGATTGAACGTGGCGAACTGACCTTCGCCGATAAAGTTTCCAACGCCCTCGCGAAGGGCGCTGTCGGTGTGGTTATCTACAACCACTCTGCCGGCGGGGACGAAATCCCCGGCATGGGTGGGATCAACTCCTTCGAAATCCCGGTAGCGGGCATGGGGCACAGCGACGGCCAGAGCCTAGCTGATGCCATTAACGCCGGCAAAGAAGTAACCATTAAGTTCACCGATGATCGCAAGATCGTCCCCACCGCGAACTCTTTGGAACCTTCTTCGTTCACTTCTTGGGGCTCCACCTCAGACCTGTCCTTCAAACCGCAGCTAGCGGGTATTGGTGGCAACGTCTACTCAACCCTCAATGGTGACAAGTACGGCATGATGTCCGGCACTTCCATGGCGGCACCGCACGTTGCCGGTGTGACGGCTTTGATGCGTGAAGAAATGGCGAAGAAGTACCCCACTTTGAGTGCTGTCGAGCTGAACGAACGCATCCGCGTGGCCTTGGCTAACACCGCTAAGATCCTCACCACCGGTGATTCCGTGCCCTACTCCGCACGCCAAATGGGTGCGGGCTTGGTGCAAACTAAGGACGCCATGGACACTTCGGTTTTCGCCACCGTAGACGACTCCCCCTGGGTGGAGCTGAAAGAGGTTAACGGCAGCCAAACCCGCACCGTGACCCTCACCAACACCGGCGTTGAGAGCTTGACTTTCAACACCGGCGGCACCTGCGTGGTTAACGAAACCAACGGTACTGGCGAAGCCATTGAAACTTCCTGCTCGGCAGTTGATAGCCTCTCTGTTGCTGCCGACACCGTGACCGTTCCTGCCGGTGGGCAAACCACCGTTGACTTCACCGTCACCGCTGATAGCGGGCAGGCTCACTGGGTGAGCGGCTGGGTGAAGTTCGAATCCCAAAACCCCGCGCAGCCTTCACTGTCGATTCCCTACCTTGGTTTCGCTGGAAACTGGAATGCGGAACCGATTGTGGACAGCTCGATCTACGGCGATGAGATTCCTTTCCTGTCCCAGGTATTGGGCCGCGGCAACATCACCTACACGGCTTTGATGAGCCGCGTAAACGGTAAGGACGCTGTGCTCCGCCCGGGTCAGACCGTGATTTCACCCAACGGTGATGGACTGAAGGACCAGGTATTCCCCGCCCTCGCGATGCTGCGTAACGCCCGCAAGACCGAGGTTAGTGTCCTTAACGAGTCCGGTGAGGTCGTGCGGAAGCTAGGTACGGAACGTAACCTTTCGCGACCCATGCTGTCGCACTACATTGAGAACCCAGAGATTAACTTCTCTGAAACACTCACTGCCCACGCTTTCGACGGGAAGGTGTGGAACCCGCAGCTAGCTGCCTTCGAAGTCGTTCCGGACGGCAACTACACCATGCGGATTGAATCCACGCTGGCTGAAGGTTGGAACCCGCAAGTTACCGACATGGGCTTCACGGTCGACACCGTGGCTCCCACCGTAACGGTAGAAAGCGTTGGTGACCCCGATGCTGACGACGTCGCCACCATCCGCCTGAAAGTTACAGACGAAGTGGGACTGCTAGGTGGCAACGGATTCATCGCGATCGATTCCAACAACGGTCTGCAGATGGATGCCACTAAGGTTGCCGGCCAAGAAGGCACCTTCGACCTGCGCATAGAAAACGCCAGCTCCCTGCGGTATGTCTCCATCAACGCCATCGACATGGCTGGGAATATCACTGAAAAGACGGTATTCCTGAACGAAAGCGCGTTGATTATTGACACCCCAGTTGGGCTCGACGTAGACCCAATCAACGACCGTTCTATCTCCGGATACACCGGTGACCCCTACCTGCAAGATGGACAGATCCTGGTTGCCGGTAAGGTCCGCGCGGACGTAACCACCGTGAGCGTGAACGGTGAGGAAACTGCCGTGGAAGACGGTAGCTTCGCAACCTGGGTAGCCGTCAGCGAAGGCAGCAATGAGGTGACCGTGGAAGCCAAACTGGCTGACGGAACGGTTGCTCAGACCACCACGGTAACTGTGGTGGTGGACAACACTGCTCCGGAACTAACCATCACCAGCCCCGACACTAGCGCCCCGGTGGAGCTAGAAAACGGCAGCGTGACGGTTACGGGCACGGTAAGTGACAACTTGGCTCAGATTGATTCGGTACGAGTCGATGGCCAGGACGTTGCTGTAACCGACGGTAAGTTCACTGCCAACGTCACCCCCGACGAATCGGTTTCCGCTTTCGCAGTGGTAGCCAGTGACGGGGTAAACGTCACCAACCAGGTCATCGCCCTGGCACGTGAGGCAACTGCTGATAACAGCGAACTGAAGTTGGATGCCAACGTCGATCCGAAGAAGCGTTTCAACTTCGTTGAACCGGATTCGGCAGATGTCACGGTGGAGGACGGCGGTCACGTCCTCGACTTCTACGGCACCTTCAACCGGGTACCTTCCCTGTTTGAAGTAGATGGCAAGGCAGTTGAGGTAGCGCCCGATGGTAGCTTCTCCACTCCCGTGCCGTTGAAGCAGGGCATTACTTCTGTGAATGTGAAGATCGTGGACGTTGACGGTCGAGTTGATTTTGATTCCAAACTCAAGATCCTGTTCGACTCCAAGGTTCCTGGTTTCGACCTAACCAGCCCGAACATTCACGAAGACGGTGCGCTCTACCGCCAGGACACTTCCGATGTGAAGTTCGCCGGTGAAGTGTGGGATAACGCCTTCGGCTACTCCCTGACTTTGAACGGTAACGTGGTGGAAGACTTCTTCGACATTGACGATCCTTCCCCGGTTGCTAACCGCAAGTCCTTCGAATCCGACGTGCCGGTCGCTGACGGTGATCACATCTTGCTCGGCCTTTACGACCAAGCGGGCAACGCCTACTTGCAGTTGATTCCCGTGATTATCGACGCGATTGCGCCAGAGCTGAACATTTCCGGTGTGGAAAATGGCCAGACCATTCCTTCCACCCAGGAAATCACGGTGCGCACTGAGGATCCGCACTTGCAGGATCTGAAGGTGATGCTGGATGGTCAAGAGGTTAATACCGTGATCACCAACTACGTGACGGCTCCGGGTGCGGAGATCTACGTTGATGGTGAGCCCGACCCCGGGTTCCCCACCACCGTGGGTGCAAACCGCCAGGCGAATACTGTTGCTGCTAACGATTCCGCTGATGAAGTTGTGCTTTCGAAGTCGCAACTGGAGGATAAGGCCACCGCTGACGTTTCCAATGTGGAGGAAACTGACGCGCCTGCTGCTCCTTCCGGTGAAGGCTACACTGTCTTGACCTTGAAGCTGGATAACCCGCTCGCTGCTGGCGATCACGACCTGGTGGCTACCTCCACCGACAAGGCCGGTAACCGCAGTGATACGGCAGTATCGTTCCGCGTCGATGACGCTCCCAGCATCGTTGGTCCGGATGCTTTGACCGTTGACCCGAACAAGGACATCGACCAGCAGATCCGCGACGCCTACCAGGTGGTAGACGACTTGGATAAGGACCTGGAACTGGCATTTGACAGCTCCGACCTGGTTGAAGGCGAAACGGTTGAACTGGTGTTGAGCGTTACCGACTCCGCCGGTAACGTCACCACCCGGACCGTTCAGGTCACGGTTCAGGCCCCCGCTCCGGTGGTGCCCGATCCCAGTGATCCTGATCCGGTAGTGCCCGACCCGGTAGAACCCGGCCCGGTGCGTCCGGCTCCGGCTGATCCCACGGATCTGCCGACGGTTCCGGGAGGCGTGAACCAGTCCGGTTCCTCCCTGGCTAAGACCGGTACGGAAGCTGGAATCCTGGTGATTCTAGCCACCGTATTCGGAGCCGGCGGGCTTGGCTTGGTAATGGTTCGGCGGCGTTCACACCGTCAGTAACCTTTAACGCCAAGTAGCTGCAGTAAGCGCCGGTTGTGTGGGTATCCCCCACGCAACCGGCGCTTAACTGTTGGGATTAGCTTTCGCCCCGCTACTGCAAGCGAAGGCGGGCGGGGCGTGGGCGGGACGGGATCGCCGGGCGGTGGCGTGGGCGACGCCGACGGGCGGGGCGGGGTCGCGGCACAGGCGGTGGCGTGGGCGACGCCGACGGGCGGGGCGGGGTGGTGGCACGGGCACATTACCGTCACGATTGTGCCAGCCAGGTAGACGCGCCGCCGGAGTGCGGGGCGCAGAATGCGCGGGTCTTACCCGAGGTCGCTAGCTTCCCACCATGCGCGCGTTCCGCGGTAGTGGTACTCCGCCAGCCCCAGAAGGTTAGGTGAACTACTGAACTGGTCCGGACGCATGAGCGGCCCGCGCATTAGGCGGTCACGCAAAGCCGTGGAAAGCTGCTTGCCACTAGCAAGTTCCAATGCCGCGAAGAAGTCAACCAACCAGTCTCGGCGGGCTTCTAAACTGCCTCCCACTACCTTTTCCGGGGCGAAACGCCCTTCCGCAGCCAAGATCGCCAGCGCGTTCACCAGGTTCGGTAGCTGCCAGGTTTGAAGCGAGATCACAATCGGTTTCGGCAGTTGCGCCGAACCTAGTTGCACCTTGCCGTGGGCGTTAAAAAGGTTTTGTCGCCGGAAACTACACGAGGTCAAATAAGCATGTATGACCACCGTGCCATGTCCTTGGGCATTCTTCACTATGGTGGCAGACTTAGCGTCAACGGCGGCAGTATTCTTCGCTACCCGGAAAAAATGCCAGGCAGAGACCATCAAAACCAGGCTGGTAACTACCACTATCAGGGGAACGATAAAAGGCACCCCCGCCAGGGAACGAACCGGCAGATCTGCAAGCGCAAACGAAATCACAATTACCGCTGCCACCACCAGGTTCCAGGCAATGATCTGGGGGCGTACCTGGCGCTGCGCCATAGCTGCTTGTCGCACCACGGGGGAGCCCGTTAACGGTTCGACCGGGGCTTCAAAGTTCAGTGGACGCCTCTTCTTGCGTGGCAACTTATCGCCCTTAACCAGAGGTAGGATCGCCAATGCTATTACCGCCGCAATGGCCAGGCCGACGAACCGGAACAGACCGGGACCGCTCATCCCCAGCTACCTCCTAGTGCCAACATGTAGGCAAAACTGCCACTTCTTCCAGTCAGTTTACTGCGCCAGTATATGCGCAGGCCTTAAATACTATCCGCCCGTGCCGATATCATTGGTTTTATGCCTAGTCCCATTAGCGCTGAACAAGCTAAAAAACTACGCCACCCCTGGCACGACCGCATAATCGTTATTTCCGCAACCGTCACCATCGCCCTGGTGGTGATCGCAGTGGTGGCGATCGCGCTGATTCTAACGAGGAACTTACAGTTAGGTTCCCTCTCCCCCACGATGCACAATATCGTGGCGCTGGCGATCGCCATCGTGGTGGTGGTTCCCGCGCTATTAATGTTCACGCGCTCAACTGAAACCGCGCGCCCGAAAGTAACGGGCGCGGTGGTCAGCCCCACCCAGTTCCCGCAGGTGCATGCCCTCACCCGCCACTACTGCGAGTTGGTGGGGTTAGAGCAGTTACCTAAGGTGGTGATCTGTCGCGGTAGCACTTCCCTAGCGAGTTCCTCGGTTCGTTTCGCGCACGCCGTCATCACCCTGCATCCCGATTTGGTGGAAAACCATCGCGAGGACGGTCGCCGCGCCGCCTTGGAGTTCGCCCTCGCCCGCGAGATCGGCCTGGTAGCTACCGGGGAGCGCACGTTCACCAGTCAGTTCCTTTCCGCCATCACCCAAGTCACCCCCTACCTGTCGCGCGTGGCGCAGCGGGCTGAGGAGTACACCGCGGACTTGTGGGGAGCGTTGCTGGCTCCTTCGGCTGCGGCGGATTATTTCGCTGTGGTCAGTTGCGGGAAAGTGCTTTGGGCTAAAGCGAATATGCGCGACATCGCCCAGCAGGCGGGGCGCGGCGGATTGTCGGAGACGGTGACGAACTGGCTGTTGGAGACCCCTCCACTTCCGTGGCGCCTACTGGGGTTGAGTCAGTTGGGAGTGTTTCGCGCTGAACGGCTGGCGATCTACGCCCGCTACCAGCATTTGCGCCTGGAGTTGCAGGCGGTTGGAACCAGCCAGTCCGACGGTTCCTTCCACGCCCTCACGCACGAGGCGGTGGCGCGGGTTTTCGCCGACATGGACATACGTAATCACGCCAGTTTTTGGCGTCGCCCCCGCCCCCTGAGCCAGAGCCAGTTAGCCTCACAGTTCGACGATTGCGCGGTCGCTGACTTGGCGGCGCAGGTGAAGCGGATGTCGATGCCCGACTAGGTTTCACTCCCCTCCCGCGGTCTTCCCAAACAACTTAGCTGTACTTATTGAATTAAATGTAGTAGTTCTACTATATTTATATGCATGAAGACTACATCTGAGGTCGTCTGCGGCAAACGCAGCTACGTCATTGATATCGAGGGCGTTCACTTCGCGTACGGTAAAACCGACGTCCTAAACGGGCTTGAGCTGCGAATCCAACGCGGTGAAATCGTGGCCCTACTTGGCTCCAACGGGGCGGGGAAAACCACCCTGGTGGAGAACATCATTGGCTCACTTGCCCCGAACCGCGGTCGCATCCGCGTGTTGGGGCAAAACCCGAAGAACGCCAATAGCGACTTCTGGTGTCAGGTGGGGTTAGTGCAGCAACACTGGAGTGACCACCCCAAGTGGCGGGTCAAAGACCAACTCCAGTGGCTCAAAGCCAGCTACGCCACCGCTTCGCGCCCCACCAAAGACGTCGACGACGCACTCCAAGAAGTGGGATTGTTAGAGAAGAAGAACACCACCTTAGGCAAACTCTCCGGCGGACAACGCCGGCGCGTGGACTTCGCTTGCTCGCTGCTGGCGGACCCGGCGCTGCTGGTGCTCGACGAACCCACCACCGGACTCGACCCGTTGGCGAAAAGCGAAATACACGACCTCGTGAGCGCCATTGCCGACCGCGGCAACACCGTGTTGTTCACCACTCACGACCTGGCGGAAGCAGAAAAACTTGCCTCCCGCGTGCTCATCCTCGCCGGCGGGAAAATCGCCGCCGACGGCTCCCCGCGCCAACTGCGCAACCAACTGGTCGGTAAGGCGCAAGTGACCTGGCACCAAGACGGAGTCGAACACGTACACGCCACCGACCAGGTGGAGCAGTTCCTTACCACTTTGGATCTGGAGCGAATCAGTGGGCTCACCGTTACTCGCCCCACTTTAGAAGACGCCTACGTGGCGATGATAAAAGCCGGACAGGCCGGAGGCACACAATGAAGAACCTCAATCTTCGCGAATTTATACGCGCCATCAGGACTCAAGCGGTGGCAGATATGCGCCCCAACTTCCTCGGCATGGGCATACTGGGTCTGATACTAGCGCCCATCGGCATGCTGCTACTACTCAAGGTGAGCCTGCAGGGACAAAACGCTGACATCGTAAAACCGTTAACGGTGAGTTTGGTGGCAGCTGCGGCCGCCTTTGGGATCATACAGATTTGCTCCGAGATCTACACTGAGCGCCTCAGCGGCACCCTGCTGCGGGTACGCACCCTACCCCACGGTCCCCTTTCTTGGTCCATCGGTAAAAGTATCTCCACCCTGCTAGTGACCCTTGCCTCCCAAGTGCTCATACTGGTGGGTGCCTACTTCCTATTCCCGCCGGCGAACTACACTGCAACACAACTAGCGCTCCTGATCGTAGTGATGGTGGCTGCCGCTATCGCCCATACTCCTATCGGATTCATCCTGGGAGCACTGTTCCGCTCCCCCGTGGCGAATCTATTGGTGTACCTATTCGCACTCGCGCTACTTGGCACCAGCGGAGTCTTCTTCCCCATCACCGCCGTGCCGAGACTGCTGCAATACGTGCACACCGTTTTCCCCACCTACTGGAGTGGGCATCTGGCGCGCTACCTATTCATGTCTGCTGACACTTCCTGGGAAATGGGGCAAAGCTACCATCCGCTACTGGCTTGCCTGATCCTGCTGGGGTGGATAATAGTGGGGTATGCACTCACCGCTTTCACGGTGAAACGCAGCTTCCGCAAAGAATCCATCGGAGCACTAGCATCGATTCAAGGTAAAGTACGGGCGCAAGTAGGACTGTGATGGCAGAGGACCAAGTACACAACCGCATCGCCGTGCTGCGCGCCGACCGCAAAGTCAGTCGCCGCCAGCTGGCAGACGCGCTGGGTGTGCACTACCAAACCATCGGCTACCTAGAACGCGGAGAATACTCCCCCTCCCTGTCCCTGGCGCTACGCATCGCCAAGTACTTCGAGGTCCCTGTCGATTCGATTTTCTCCCTGGAGGAGTTCGAGCCCTTGCGGTAAAAGCAAAAATCCTAGTGTTATACCATGGTCACATGCAACGCCCATCAGTTCTGGTAATTTCTTTCTCCCCCATACACCGCGATGCTCGCGTTTTAAGAGAGATATCCGCGATCGCGAAGGTAGCTGACGTCACGTCTATCGGCTATGGGCAAACCCCACCAGAAGTAGTTGAACACATTGAAATACCTAGTTCTGCTTCTTCCTTGCCGCAAACCGTCAGTGGAGTTTTGAAACTTGGGTTAAGGCGCTGGAAAGCCGCTGAGTTAGCGGCCCCTGCCACCAAGGTGGCGATAGAAAAACTGCGCGGACGAAAGTTTGACCTGGTGGTCGCCAACGATGCGCGCGCCCTGCCGTGTGCCTTCGCCGTCAACGGTGATGCTCCGGTGTGGGCGGACCTGCACGAGTACGCCCCCGAAGAACGCACTCACGTTAAGGTTTGGAAACTGCTGGTGGCGCCCCTGATGGATCACCTGTGCCGCCAGTACCTGCCGCGCTGCGCCGCCACCACCACGGTGGGGGAAGAAATCGCCAAACTCTACCAAGCTAACTACCAGGTGAAACCGCGTTTACTGCGCAACACTGCCTCCTACCAGGAACTGCAACCCACCCCGGTACCCGACAGTGGCCCCATCCGGCTAGTGCACTCCGGAGCCGCGGTGTACGGGCGCAACCTGGAAGCCACCATTGAAGCCGTAAAACAAGCTGGGGAGAACTACACCCTGGATCTGTTCTTGGTGAAAGGAAATGACGGCGGTAAATACTACGCCCAGCTGCAGGCCGCCACCAAAGACTGCCCGCGCATCCGTCTATGTGATCCGGTAGCGCCAGCGGACCTGCCGAAAACCCTAAACCAATACGACGTCGGCGTGTTTTGGATACCGCCTTTCAACACCAATGCGCGCCTGACTTTGCCCAATAAGATCTTCGACTACATTCAAGCCCGCATCGGCATCGCTGTGGGCCCCACAGTGGAAATGCAACGACTGGTTACCCACTACCAGATGGGTACCGTTTCCACCGACTACGAAATCGACTCCATTGTGGAATGCTTACGAAGCATCACCAAAGAGCAAGTTAAAGAGTGGAAGCACCACGCCGACCGGGCCGCTCACGAAATCAACTTCGAAGTGGAATCACGTACCATCGCCGACATCGTTACTACCTTAACTAGTCGTTGAGGTGCGAAGTTACTTCTGCGTCCCAGGCAAAATCAGCTTGCCTTCCTCATCGAAACTATTCAACCGACCGTACTCGTCGTAGATCGGTTCAAACCCCTTATTCAACTCCCACGACACCGGTTTAGGAACGATGGTGCCGCACGCGGTGATCTTATAAATGCGTGCGGTGTCAGAGCTGTCAATCAGCTCAAAACCGTGGGAAGTGTCCACCCGGTAAAGACCGGGTGAGCGTTCCAGCGGGTCAATACCGGTAATGAGGCCGGGTTCGTCCTGATAGTAGTAGCCAATCCCGTAGTGGTGCAGGATCCGACAGACCCGGGAGTCGGTGTCAATGAAACGGAAGTTCCTCGCTAGAAAAATCGCATCCGTATCCAAGGTGCGGAAAGTGAGGTGAGGAAACACCACGCGCCTGCCGGCTAACGGCTCAATGAAGGTGGAGCCATTGGCGGGGTCACCTAGAACCATTAAGCCCTCATCCAGTTTCGGACCGACTCGTTTGATCATTTCAAGCTCAGATTCATCCGCCAAGTACACCGGTGAGTTCTGCGGATCGTTATAAGCCACTTCCATCAGCGGAATACGAGCAGTGAAAGTTAGGCCGTGGGCAAGTAGCGCAAACAGTATGCTTAAGCCGGCCGCTACCACGGTCCACTCCCGATGGGAGCGTTGCCAGCGGTTCTTCACCCAGGTTTCCAATCTCTGCCAAATGGAAGCAGCCATCAGGCAGGTCGGTAGAATCAGCACCGGTAAAATGCGGTAGGGGGAGTTGTACCAAAGACCGGTCAACCCCGAAAGACCCCAGATCGGGAAGTAGGCTGCCAATAAAACCAGCACGCCGATCATCCACGACCAGGCGATCCAACGCTGTTTACCTCGCGTCAAAGTGGTGAGTAGTCCGAAAACGATAATCAGGCCAATGAGGATGTACGCCACCCACATCCAGGGAGCCCCGGTCCCTAGCGGCCACATCGTCACGATAGCTTTCAGCTTGGGAATAACATGGTCGAAGCTGGCGTATCCATCACGCTGCAAGAAAGCTATGATACGCGGATTAAACCAGACCAGCACCAGGGGTGCTAACACCAAGACAGCCACAGTTACGTACACGTAGATGCGGCTGGGGCGGCGCCCGTATTTGAGTAAAATCGCATCGCGAATGCGGAAGAAAATATTACCCGCCAAGGGGATGATTAGGAACAAGGTTGCCAATAGCGTAATCGGATAGGTGGCGACCGCCCCCAAATACGCCAGGACGAACCCTAAGAAAGCCACCAGGGCGCGGCGTCGCCCCACCGTGGTTAGTTCCTCCAGCAGGCGCAAGCACCGAAGTAGCAGCGCCAAAATAGCTGGGATTAAGGCGATGCCCAGGGCGTTAGCCCAAATCGGTAGGTACACCAGCATGTAAGAGGGGTAGGCCGGGAAAAGCAAAGCGGCACTCACCGATGCCGATGGCGCCCACCGCGAGCGCGGGAAGGCTTCTAATGCTAACCCTGCAATGCCTAAGAACCAGATCGCCGGCATGACAATGAGCAGGGCGTAGGTGGCGGGGATGACGTTTTGCGGGCCACCCACCGTAGCTACCAGCACGTGCCACACCACCGGGTAGTAGGTGGGGATAGCGCGCATGCCCATACCGTAGGAAGCCGCGGTTAATAGGGAAGCATCCCCCGACTGGGTGATTAGCCAGGGTAAAGACTGGTGGAAAGTGGAATCGATTTGCTGCACCGGTAGATCCGGGGTGCGGGCGCGGATCAGCATCCAAGCGGTGAACGCCGTAGCCACCACCACGGTAGTCAAGGTGATGGTTGAGGCTAGCTGGGGGCGGCGTAGAGCCTGCGGAGTGTTCGGGGCGGGGCGCCGACCTACAATCAAGTAACGCGCTAACCAAGCTAAACCAGTGACGAGTGCGGTGCCTGCCAGCAGTACCCACAGGTGCCAGCGCAAGTGCAGCCAACTGGCGGCGATCCCGCTGGCAGCAATAATGCCTAAAGAAATAGGCGGGGCGCCAGCCACCGATAAAGACCCCTTGAAACCGGCGATGCGTAAAACCGCGGCACCTGGAAGCACCACCAACGCCAGGGTGTAGAGCACCAGGGGTATGGTCCCCAGCCATTCAGCTGTCATTATCCGCCTTACCTGTAAGAATATTTGCCGCCGTCAAAGCCCTAGCCTGCCAAGTGTGATCCTTAGCTGCGCGGGAGACTGCTTGCGCTTTGGCTGCAACTTCCTGGGGGTTGTCACGCAAGTGAGTCAGCATCTGGCCAATAGCTTCAGGGGTGGGGTCCACCACCCAGCCAGCCCCGATCTGTTCCACTAGCTCGGCTGCGTGCGTGGGCCTAGTGGCAATAATCGGACGGCCGTAAGAAAGGTATTCAAATAATTTTACCGGCGTTGCGAACTCCCAGTAAGGACTGGGATCTACAGCTAAAACCCCAATATGCGAACGCTCATAAAGGTTAGCTAGCTGGCCGGCTGAAATATGGGAAACCCGGATTCGTGACAGCGGCAGCTGCGGATGGGAGCGCACGTATTCCTCCCACTGGTCCTTGCGCGTACATAGCTCCAGTTCCACGTTCGCCGTTCGTTCCAGAGCCTGCATGAAGGATTCAATATTGTAGTGCGCACCCAAGCCACCCACATACACGGCTGTCAGCGGCCCCTGTGGAAGGGGCGCAACCTGCTGGCGATCACCCGCCGGAGGCAGAGCCGTACAGGTAAGACCACGGGCATCCAGCAAGGACGCCATCTTCATGGAAGGCACGAATAGGTGCACGTGGTTTCGCCGGTACCCGAACATGTCCAAACCATGCAGCAGCGGTTTTACCCGCTGATACAGCCCGGTAGAGTCCGCTAAATCAAACTTCCAGTAAATATCGCGGTAAAAGACCCCTACCTTCGCACCAGAACGCGCCACCTCACGCATAATCAGGTAATCCACTAAGGGCGCCACGCCCTCTTTCAAGGAGCCCGCCAGCAGGTTCGGTTGAGTGGAGTTCTCCGAATAAAGGAAATCCACTTTCCCACCGCCGCGCAGGAACTTCCGTAAACGTTTCAACACCGCGCGCCGCTGCTTCACTGTCCCGGACGCATCCAATACCCGGTACCCTAACTGCGAAAACGCCTCCCGCATTCGCAGTGGCCGAAGCCGGGACGCACTCGTTGGATGCGGATCCATCGGGTAGGGGGCGTGGAACACCATTGTCGGCTGCTCACTGCCGGTTTTAATCTCACTCATCATCCCCACTCACTTCCGGCACCCACGTGCCTCCTCCGCGCGGAACCGTCGTCAAAGCTTTAGATAGCTTCCCTAAGTGGGCTGCGAAACTGCGGTACTGTGATGGACCATTTGAACGCTCCTGCCACCCGGCGTGAGCCGCCGCCACCAACTTCCGGTAGTCGCCCTCCGCGAGCGTCAGTACCGTCCAGATAGCATCCGCAATCTGTTTCGCACTGCTATCAACTGCCACCACGGAACCATTTTCCCCGTCCAACACGACCTCCGCCGTGCCGCCGGCGTTGGTGGCAACCACCGGAAGAGACGCCGCCTGTGCTTCCATAATCGACACCGGCACGCCCTCTTGCAACGAAGTATTTAAAAACAAGGTGAAGGAAGGATCGGCGTAAATGCTACGCGCCTGTTCATTAGGGACGTGACCAAGAAAGTCGAAGGTTCCCGGCTGTAACCGCTGGCGAGCAAGCTGGCGCATGTCATCCAAACGTTGCTGGTTGGCTTCCCCAACGTGAGTCCAATGCACGCTGTGGCCGCGCGCTTGCAGTTCAGCTACCGCTTCAAGCATTAGGTCAATGCGTTTATACGGCGTCATGTGGGAACACGACAGTAGCTTCCACTGCCCCTGGTTGGTGCGCTGCACCGGCGGCACTGACGGCACACCTAGGCGGCGGACCTCAACCTGGTCGGCGTGGCGCTCACCGTGAGCATGCAAAAAGCGCGCCGCGTAGTTGGAAATCGGGTACACCTGGTAGAGGCGATCAAGCAGGAAGCGCCGGCCCGGAATGTAATGGTGGGGAGCATAGGACTCATCCACGTCGTAGGCGTGGGCGCGCGCAACCACCGCGGAACGCCCCGACTCCACCAGCAAGCCTTCGCGCATTAGGCAACCCAAAACGGCCGGGGTGTGCATCCAATACGCGTAGAACACCACCGAATCGAACTGCGACAGCAGGCGGCGGGAAACGACTTTACGAGTTTTACGGTACAGGGCGAGGACGTTCGCGGCGAAGCGAATATCCATTAGGAAGCGACGCGGCTGGAAGATCGGCGCGTTCGCAATAAGGGAAGGGGTGCGAAGAAGAATCTTCGGCAAGTACAGGGCGGTTTTGACCCGCCAGTTACGAATCCGGTCCGGGGGAAGCAGGCGAGCCACCGCGTTAGCAGGTAGGGTGCGGGTTTGCTGCGCCTGGCCCTGACGTACTCGCACCGGAATGATTACTACCTTGTCGAATTGGGCGCATACCTGGTTGATTTCCTGCTCGATGAACTCCTCGCCCACTGCGAAAGGGTAAGTATCAGTGAGCATCACTAAGCAACGCTTCCCCATACCCTCACTTCCGAACATGCTACAAGGCCCCTCCACGTCAGCTACCGCACCGGATCCGTAGGTGACGTCAGTCCATAATAACAGGCGCCTTCTCACCTACACCTTGGTCGAACTGGTGGGCAACCCAAATCGCAAGCACGATATTGATCACCAGCAGGGAAGCCATTGCCGCTGACATTAGGTAGATGGTGGGAAGTAGCTCCCAGGGGGAGAAGTAAAGAATGGAAAGCGGCACCGCGCAGTAGAACGTGGCGAAAATCAACACCACCAGTTGGCGTTCGGTGACGACGAAAACCGTGGAGATAGGTGACGTCACCAGCATCAGCATCAGCCACGGAGTGAGGGCGCGGGCGAAGTCCCCCGCACCCGCCCACTGCGCGCCAAAGACCAGTGTGAAAATCCACGGGCTGATGGCGAATAGGATCCCGAAGGGGATCAACCCCAGCAACAGGCCACGTTTAACTACGAAACGCACAATGCGTTCCATATTCCCACGCTCAACGGTGGAAAGCTTTTGGAAGAACACTTGCGAAACAGCGCCTTGGATCAGCCCTACCGGGAGTAGCAGCATACGCCACGCCATGTTGAACTGCCCCACCGAAGACAGGGAGGCCTCCCCGATCAGTAGGTTAATACCGCTGAGGCGAATCGCATCTAAAATCGCGTTCGGCCCGTTAAGCAGTGGCATTTTTATGTAGCGGCGCGCCATGTCTCGAATGCGGGGAGCATCCGCAGGTAACGGCTCACGCAGCTCCTTCGCCCGCAACCCCAGGTTCACCCAGGCATACCCCTGCCCCAAGATGGTGCCCAAGAACAGCCCCATGGCGCTTTTCAAACCAACACCACCCAAAGCTAACTGCCCCACCGAAGTGCCCACGGTTTGTTGCACGCGGTTAATGGCAATGCGCTTATAGTTTGACTGCCGGTTATACCAGTACTGCAGTACCGCGACCTCGGAAATAAGGAACACGGAAATCCCCAGGAAGGGGAATAAAGCACCCAGCAACGTGTCACCGTCGTAGTGTTCGACGATCCAATCTTGCAAGGCAATCCCAGCTACGGAAGAAATAATCGAAACCGTGATGATGGAGCGCGTCGCCAGTTTCTTTAACACGCGCGCTTCCACATCCGTCTTCGGCAACATCATGGTCATGTCGTAACGCAAGGACGCAATCGCCACCAGCATCGCCACGACCGAGTTATAAATCGCCACCCGCCCGAAATCAGCGGTAGTGAACATGCGGGCAAGGAAGATAGCGAGGATAACCGTCGCCACCTGCGACACCGCTGTACCCGACATGAGGGTGAGGATATTAGCTAAAACAGGGGACTTAGCCGCTAGGGTGCGGACCTTTTCGATCAGCCTTTTCAAGATTAGGCCCCCTCTAACTTCCGGTAGCTACTCTGCAGGCGCTGCACTGCCACCCGCGGCCCGTGCATCTGATCCAACCATTGACGATAGTCGACTCGCTGCGGGTTGGCGAGGACGTGGCGGGTAGTTTCCACAATCGCATCCACCCAAGTGTCTGGGTCGGCGATTCCCACCTGCACCGGGATGTCCACCATAGTGGGGTGGCTACCGTCGTACCAGCGCGGGTTGAGCGGCATCACCAATGGCACTCCGGTAGCGATGGCTTCCAGCTCTGAAACTCCCATAATCCCGGTGTTCTGCCCGATGCTGACGGTGGCGGTGGACAGCCACTGCAAGTACTGCGCGTAGCCCATCTTCGGAAGCAAAGTTACCTGCGCTTCGCGCGCCGCGCGCGCCGCGTTGCTTCCCCAGTCCAAGCCTTCCAAACGCACATCGGCACCAAGGGCCCGCCGCAACGCGACCGCCACTTCTATTTGCAGCTCCCCACCTTTTTCCGGCCCCCAACGGGAAGGGAAGATCACTTTCGTAACCTGCGGTACGTCCTCGGAAAACGGCACCGCATCCACGTCGACAACAATGGGTTGCAACTGCGCGTCAGGACGCAACGGCACCGCGTGCTCAGCCAGATCCGGCGTGGTGTAGTAAACCTGCTTAGCACGCGCAATCGCACGGTCAATGATTTTGCCCTGTTCCGGTTGCAGCCGCACCGTGCGCACATCCGAACCATGCAGGTGCAACACGTATGGTTTAGGTACCCACGAAGTGTGACGAGGCACGTTACCACCGTGGACGTTAAGTAAGTCAGCGGTGGCGGCGCGGCGAGCCAACCCGGCCTCCCACACCAAGCCTCGCGCGGCCTTACGCAGCAAGCGAGTGCGGGCAGACCAATTCGGATCCGTGCGGGCTATGTCGTAAAGCTGCCAGTCCAAACCCTCCTGGTGTGCCTGACGCACCAGCAAAGTCCCTATGCGCGCCACATCGTTAATGTGCAGTACCTTCACGGTTTCAGTATCGCACAACCCAGAGGCAGCAAACTGCGCCAGTTACGTTAAGGGTGTCATAATCAACCCATGGACATTAAAATAATTGCCCCCAGCACTGCCTCCCACCGGTTGCACGAGGACGGGTTGGAAGTATGGGAGCTACACGCCCTCACCCCCGTGTCTGCCCTGCCTGGCAATCCCAGTGACATGGAGCTGCGTCAACGATCCGGGCATTGGGCGCGCATCGAAGCCGATGATCGCCAGGTGCGTCTGTACACCGACCGCATCATGTCCTTCCCCCTCTACTACGCGCGAAGTGGCGACCAGTGGGTAGTTGGGGGCGATGTCTACCAGGTGGCGCAGGCCGCGAACCGGCAGACGCGCAACGAAAACGCAGCCCGAGAGCTCTTGAACTGCGCGCACACCCTTTCACACCACACGCTTTTCGACGGGGTTTACGCGGTGGAGGCAGGCACCCGCGTGACACTAACTGCTGACGGAGTGAGCCGCCACTGCTGGGGGCAACCTCGCTACGCCACCGCGGGTACCACCGATGCCCGCCAGTTCGGCGAAGAGTTCGATCGTGAACTCACCAAGGCCTTCGCTGATGCGGTTCAGAACCTAGGTGGGAAACAGGTCGTAGTGCCACTGTCGGGCGGCATAGATTCACGGCTACTGGTGCTTTACCTGCGTAAAGTTCAAGCCCCCAACGTCATTGCTTTCACCTACGGTAAGCCCGGGTCGCGCGAAGTTGAGACCTCCCGCGCGGTGGCGGAAAAACTAGGTATCCCCTGGCACGGGGTGGAGCTGCCCACGAACCAGATGCGCGCGACGTGGAACAGTTCCGAAGGCGGCCAGTTCGCGCGAGCCACCTGGTCGGGATTCGCGCTGCCGCACGTGCAGGACTGGTGGGCGCTGCGTCAGTTACGCGCCAAGGGCGTGCTGCGCCCCGGGGACGTGGTTTTCCCCGGGCATACCATTGTGGGGAATATGCACCACTTCGAGGTGTTCGACACTCCTTGGGATAGGGGTGAAATCGGGCGGGCAGTGGCGGAGCACCACTGGTGTCTGCGCACTCGAGGCCCGCGCAGCAAAGCCGATTGGGAGCTAGTGCGCCGCGCCCTTGCCGAAGCCATGAAGGAAACCAAGTGGGCGGTGGAAGAAGGCGACGACACGGTGGCGGCAAGGCGCTCAACCCAGGACCTGGTGGAGTGGGTCAACCTAAAGCATCGCCAAGCCAAATACATTAATAACTCCATGCGCCCATACGAGTACTTCGAACTGAACTGGGCGATGCCGATGCTTGATTCCAACGTGTGGAACGCCTGGTTGCAAGGCAGTGAACAGCTAACTGCCGAACGCCACTGGTACCGGCAGTTCACCGATGAAATGTGGGAAGAATACACCGGTGAACAAGTGCAGTACTTCGCTCCTGCCAGCACCGCCATGAACCCGCGGGTAAAAGCTGCCGCCCTGTCCCTCATGCGGGTTTCCGGCGCTGACCGCACCCTGTCTAAGGCGCGTTCGATTCGCTCCCAGTTAAACCACCCGATGGCTTTCGAAGCCTTCGCCACCGGACACTCCCAGCGGCAGCTTGCCACTGAACTGTTGCGCGGACGCACGCAAATGGGGGTGTGGACGAAACTGTTTTTAGAAAACCAGTGGACCGGAGGTGAACCGGTAGTGCCCTAATCGATCGGCCGCGCGCACAGGTTAAAGTAAAGGCTATGTCTGCAAAGCGCGTTAACGATTCCGATGACAACTCCCAGTACCAGGGTCCTGAAAGCACGTCGGCTTCAACCGACATCTTCACTGACTTAGCTGCGTTCGTGGCTGCGCCGCGCCTAAGTAACCTGGTGGCACGCCGCACCCAGACTGGACAGGGTGCCACCGTGGTGGCGGCACTTACTCGCCTCAACCAAAAGGCAGATGCTTACGCCAGTGCGCTGGTGCAGCTCGATCCCGAAGGTGGCCAGCCCACGCCCCTGACGCGGTCAAAAAAGGGTGAATCCCTCACCGCTATTGGGCAGCGCGGCGAAATATACTTTTCCTCCCTGCGCCCCGATGAGGGCGAGGAAGAGGACGTGGACACCGCCTTGTGGATGCTGCCTCCGCGCGGGGAAGCCCGCGTCGTATTGCGTCGCCCCGGCGGCGTGAAGCAGGTGGTGGCAGCCGGTGGCAAACTGTTCTGCAGTGGCTCGGTGCTGCCTAACGCAAAAGACGAGGACGCTAACCGGCAGTTACAAAAGACCCGCAAGGAAGCCGGAATCACCGCGATTTTGCATGAGGATTTCCCGGTACGGTACTGGGATCACGACCTCGGCCCCACACGTGAAGCCCTGTACTGGGCGCAGGTACCATCCTTAGATGGAAGTGACCAGGTTCAGCTGCGGCCCCTGGCACTACCTGCCGGTAAACTCGCCGGTTTCCAAGTGGCATCCGACGGCAGTTTCGTGCTGGTCACCATGTCGCGCGCCGACACCGGGCTGGAGGAGCGAAACCGCGTTTACTACCTGGATTTAACTGGGAAGCCGCTGCCCCTCATCGACTTAACAGCAGAAGCTGACCCGCTGTTAAGCGTCAGCGCCGGCCCCATAAGCCCCGACGATCAGCGAGTATTCATATACGCCAGCACCGGGAACCGGCAAGGCCAACCACTGCAGAACTGGGGTGAAATCGTTGACATCCAAACCGGGGTACGCCAGCGCCTGGACTTCGACAACTGGCCCGGGCAAGTCACCTGGCTTGACGCGGATCGTTTCGTAATGACAGCAGACCGGCTCGGTCGCGGGGGCCTGTACCTGGTCACTCGCGGGCAAGTGGAACCACTTGTGGAAGACGACTTTACTTACGCCGACGTCTGCGCCCTGGATGAAACCCGCTTCGTCGCCTCCCGCGCCAGTATTGACCAGCCAGCCGCACCCGTCCTCGTGGATGTACGCGGGCAGGTACGCGAACTGCAGGCTTTGGACGCGCCCACGCCCGTGCCGGGGAAGTTGGAAGAAGTGAGTGCACGGAGCGAGGACGGAACCCAGATTCGCGCCTGGCTGTGCCTACCCGCGCACATACCGGTAGGGGGCGCCCCGCTGCTGACTTTCGCCCACGGCGGGCCGTGGGGGTCGTGGAATTCGTGGACCTGGCGGTGGAACCCCTGGCCATTCGTAGCGCGAGGCTACGCAGTGCTACTGCCCGACCCGGCGATCTCCACCGGCTACGGGCAAGCCATGATAAACCGCGGGAGCGACGCTATCGGAGCAGCACCTTACACCGATATTTTGGCGCTAATAGACGCCACTGTAGAGAGGGCCGACATTGACGGTGAACGCACCGCGCTACTGGGAGGCTCCTACGGCGGTTACATGGCGAACTGGATGGCCGGACACACCGGTAAAAGATTCAAGTGCATTGTCACCCACGCTTCCTTGTGGAATATCGACATGATGGCACGCACCACCGATAACGCCACCTGGTTCGAATGGATGAGCACCAGTCAAGCCCACGAATACTCCCCGCATCGCTTCGCCGACCAAATCCAAGTACCGATGCTAGTAATCCACGGCGACCGCGACTACCGGGTGCCAGTTTCACAAAGTCACGCCCTGTGGCACGCACTGCTGCGCGACTCACAAGTCAAGGGACACAAGTTCTTGTACTACCCCAACGAGAACCACTGGATCTTGAATCCACAGAACTCGCGTATCTGGTACGAGACTGTCCTCGCGTTCGTGGATACACATGTGTTAGGTAAGGACTTCGCTCGCCCGCAGGAACTGGGGTAGCTAACTGCCTCGCACCGCGCGCAGCTAGCACCGAGAATGACGGGCACACATAAGCAGAGAGGAACCACCGCAACCGAACCCATCTATAATCAGCGTATGAAGATTATGTCTGTGGTGGGTGCCAGGCCCCAGTTCGTCAAGCTTTCACCTATCGCCCACGAGTGCGCGCGCACCGGAGTTGAACACGTGGTTGTGCACACCGGTCAACATTACGACCCAATGCTTTCGGAGGTTTTCTTCCGCGACCTCAACATTCCCGCACCCGATGAATACCTGGGTGTGGGTTCGGGCAGCCACGGAGTGCAGACAGGTAAAATGCTGGCCGCGCTCGACCCGATAATTGAACGTCACCAACCCGACTGGGTGCTGGTTTACGGGGATACTAACTCCACTGTGGCGGCATCACTATCAGCCGTTAAAATGCATGTCCCGGTAGCGCACCTGGAGGCGGGGCTGCGTTCTTTCAACCGACGCATGCCCGAAGAGATTAATCGCATCGTTACCGATCACTGCTCAGACCTGCTCTTGGCTCCCACCCAGGTGGCGGCCAGCCACCTGGCGAACGAAGGTTTAGCTGAACGCACCGTCGTGGTTGGGGACGTGATGACTGACGTTGCTTTCGCCACCAGGGACCGCGTATCTGGCTCGCCAAACCCGATTCAGTGAGTTCTACGGTTGGCAGCCGCAACAGTACTACCTCGCAACCATTCACAGGCCAGCTAACACAGACGATCCTAAGCAGTTAGACACCGTGCTTTCGGCTTTAGCGCAGCTGGCTGAACGCGATCGTCCGGTGGCTCTTTTAGCGCATCCGCGCCTCGTGGCTGCATGTGAAAAGCACGGTCTAACCATTGATCGAGGTAAGCTGCGCGCTCATAAGCCGCTTTCGTATCCCGATCTTATTCGCGCAGCAATGGACGCTAAAGGCATCGTCACCGATTCCGGTGGGCTGCAAAAGGAAGCGTTCCTTCTACGCGTTCCTTGCACCACTGTGCGTCCCGAAACCGAGTGGGTAGAAACAGTCGAATGCGGTTGGAACGTGCTGGTAGAGCCCGGGGATGAGTTGGTCACCGCCGCTATGCGACCAACCCCGGAGCCCACCGACATCACGCCCTACGGTGATGGTAGCGCGGCAAAGAATGTAGTTAGTGTTCTGAGGAATTCGAAACGCTCCTAAGTGGGGCTGGCAGCGAAGCTGCTTCCGTGGCACGGCTGCGTTGCCGACCCACCTACGTGTGTGACGCTCCCAGTTTGCGGGCTCACCGCTGGAAAAGTCGGCTACTAGGCAGCTGCCTGAAAGGTTGACGCTCACTCCCAGGTAGCGGTGCTGGGGTCGGCGCCGTGGGCGATAGCGTTGGCGTTGATGGCCGCCACCAACCAAGCAGTCAGACCCTCACAGTAGCTTTCGTAGCGCCTGGAGAAACGCTCATCTGCTTCATACATGCGCCCCAACAACACATGCTGGCAATGCGACACCGGGTACATGAGCGACAAGGCCGCTCGGTGTTCTTCCGCCAGAGCCATTGCCTGCGCACTATCAGCACGGATGCCCGCTTGCATGGCGGCCACCATTTTCTTCTCCACTGCATCATTACTGGCTTTGAAGCCCTCCCAATCGGCTCGCCCCATCTTAGCGGCGGTTTGCCACTGCGCGGTCTCACCCCAACGCTCACGAGCCTCATCATCCCAACTAGGATCCCAATCCCCACCCAGAATGCGGGCTTTTTCTTCACTTGTTAAAGACATGTTGTTCATAGTTTTTTCCAGCAGCTCCTTTACCGCGCGAATCTTGTGAGCAAGCTGCGTCTGCGCTTCGGTGAGTAGTTCTAGTTGCGCAGCCAAATGCTCAGCCGGGCCACGCGAAGAATCAAGCGTGTCTTTTATAGTTTGTAGAGCCATACCGGTTTCCCGATAGACCAGGGCTTGTTGCAGGCGTTCAATATCGGCCTCAGTGTAGCGGCGGTAACCAGCGGGGGAACGCTGAGAGGCCGGAGCCAAGCCGAGCGCGTCCCAATGATGCAACTGGCGCACGCTAACTCCCATTAGGTCAGCGACCTGACCAACGCTATAAGTGCTTTTCTGATTCATGTTTCCCAGTCTGCGCCCTGACATCGTGTCAGCCTCAACCACGAATGATGTGACTTAGCCCACCCCATTGTTGGGTGCTGAAACTTCACTCTCACCCCACGAAACGCAAGGAGCCAACGCAGCTACTGCGCTACAGATTGGCCAAGCTACGTGGTTCTACCTACGGTATTTACGGGCCAGGTGCGCCATTCCTATGACACCGAGGGCGCGTTGTTGGGCGGCCTGCAAACCTATTTCAGTGTCAAACATTGCCCCGCACCCCGAACACTTGGTTTCTTCTTGTTTGCGGGAGGTGGGGGTGAACTCGGCGCAGATGTAGCACACTGCGGGTAGTGTGGGGGCGTTGCGGTTGTCGAGGATTCGTTCTGCTTCGTTGGTTGCCTCCACAATGTCGTGGTAGAGGCCAGGCGCGTGGTCGGTGCGCAGGAGTTCGTCTAAGTGGTCGTAGGCTAAACGCAGTGGAAATATTAAGTAGGGGAGCTTGCCTGGGTACTTGGTTTTGTAAGTTAAGTGTTTGAAAAAATCGTTTCGACCTTTGAAAAGGGCAGAAATAGTGTCCATTGCAGACTCCACTCGTTTAATGAGGGCGTCAATGGTTTCAACCTCACGTAGGATTATCTGGTTACTGGGCTGGGTTTTGACTTCGCTCTCCCATGGCGCGGTCAGTCCTAACTGGTATTCTTTGAGGGCTGTGAACACGATGGATAGGCGAGCCAACGCACGCTCAAAATCCTCCCGCGTTGCGGGGTGCAGGTAGTAGCCATCCGGCAAGGCACGCCCGGTAACAGGACAAGTTGGCTCATTCATCGGCCGGCCTCCTTAACCTAATGCAAAACCCCCGCTTTTGCGGGGGTCTCGGAGCCACCTGCGGGAATCGAACCCGCGACCTATTCATTACGAGTGAATCGCTCTGCCGACTGAGCTAAGGTGGCGACGCCGACGCGGCACGCCACTACTTTACCGAATCGAGGCAGATTCACCAAAGCGAGTAACCCACTACTGACAGACGAAACCATCCTCGGGAAGATCACCGTCAAGCAAATAGTCATCGATTGCCTCACGCACGCATGAACCCGACTCCGCCGAGGAGTACGCGCAGTGATCCCAACCTTCCCACGTCAGTAACGTAGCTGACTCTAACTGCTGCGCCAACGCCTGCGCCCACACGTACGGGGTGGCCGGATCGTGGCGAGTACCAACCACCAAGATCGGGGCTGCTCCCGCCCCGGTAACGTTGCGTCGCACCTTCTTCGACTCCACCGGCCAGCTTTGAATCCCAGCTTCAGAAAAAGCGAACTCACTGCCCACGGTCGGGAAATCTGCCGACAGTTGGCGTGCCTGCTGCTCCCATTCATCCTCACTACCGGAGGCCTCGTAGTCTAAAGCGTTAACCACTAAGAAAGCGTCGTAGGAGTTATCGCGGTAAGTACCATCGGGAGCGCGCCGAGCGTACGTGTCAGCTATTTGCAGGAGGAAGGAACCGTCCTCGTCATTCATTGCTTGACGCAACCCCGCGGAAGCGTAATCGTAAGTAGCTTGCGAATACATTGAGGCCAGCAGCGCCGAGAACGCCAGTGAACGTGTCAGTGGCCGCTTCGGGTACGCGGTCGGTAGCGGGTGTTCTTCCAACCCGTCCAACCACTGGCGCAGTTCACGCTTGGCCGCCTCCGGATCGGAGGCCAGCGGCCAGTCCGAGGATTCCTGCGCCGCCGCGGTCTGCAACCAGTGCGTCACGCTGGCTTCGAAGCCGCCCGCCTGGCCGCGTGCGATATCACCAATGGACGAGGACGGGTCCATCGCTCCGTCGAGGACGAACCTTCCCACCTGGCTGGGGAACTCATCGGCGTAGAGAGCCCCAATGAAAGTGCCGTAGGAAAAACCGACGTAGTTCAGTTTTTCTTGACCCAACACTGCCCGCACCACGTCGAAATCCTTAACCACCGAGTCGGTGTCAGCGAACTTCACTAGCTCCCCGGCTTCTTCCACACACTGCTGCCCCAGGCGAGCGCCGTCCGCCAGTACTTCCGCAACCGAGGTAGACATGGTTTGCGAACGCTCACGATCGGTTTGAGCCGCCGAAAAACACTGCACCGGGGAAGACAACCCCACCCCGCGCGGGTCCACCGCCACCAGGTCATACTCGCCAGTGACTTCGGGGGAAAACACGTCGCGCGCCATGTACTTCAAGGAAGAAACCGCTCCCCCACCCGGGCCGCCCGGGTTGAAAAGTAACGGTGTCTTCGCCCCGCCTGAGGTGCTGTAGCGAGCAAGCTGTAACGTAATCGTCTCACCCTCGGGGTTAGCGTAATCTAGGGGGACCTGCATGCGGGCGCACCGATACGACTTATCTCGCAACTGCCCCTCGGTGTGTTTGAGTACCTGCGGGTCCTCGCGGCATGGCTGCCAGTCCAAGGACTGGTCGTAGAACTTTTGCAGCTGCGCCTGGGGAGCCACTGTCGCCGATGGAGGAGCCGGCTGGGGAGTTGAGGAAAAAGGCTGGCAGGCCGCTATTACTATGGTCGTGGCGGCAGCTACCGCGAGCACACGAAGACGCATGAGGTTCATCTTACCCAGCTAACGCCACCATCATGGCTTCCACCGCCACTAGCGGGGTTACCGCGTGGGCGATTCTCTCGCGTGCCTTCTCCACTGCGCGGATGCGGCGCTGGGTGATCGCCGCGGTGGTGTGAGACGCCGCTAAGTCCACGGCCGAACCCAGGTCTGCGTTAATTATCGGCACCTGCGCCCCCAGTTGGCGCACTAAAACATCGCGGTAAAAGCCTAGAAGATTGACTAAGACCATGTCTAGAATGTCGCGGTCGGCGCGTTCGAAACGGCGCTTCGCGTTCTCCCTCTCCCGCGTCACCTGAGGTTTCAGGAGGCGAGGGACCTCGCGTTCAGACTCGTAGCCAAGCTGGCGCACCAGTTTCGCCACTGCCTCGTCCACTAACTGGGCGGTAGTGGCCGCCGCCCCCGACTCACCGTCAGCGCTTTCGTCGCCGCGACGAGAAAAATCAATCAACTCCTGGGCGGCGAACATGGCTTCGCTGACGGAAGAAGCCGAAATAATCTGCATCAGCATCTGCTTGTGGTTCTCACGCTTTTGCTGGTTTTGCGCCAAACGCGACGCCACCCCGATGTGGGACTGGCTGATCTGCGCGACCTGCACCGCCACGTCCTCGTCCACCGCGAACTTACGCTGCAAATACGCGGCGACCTCCCCCACCGGTGGAGTCTGCAAACGCACCTGGCGGCAACGCGACCGAATCGTGGTAATCATGTCGTCGGGGCTGGGAGCACACAGCAACCACACCGTGCGTTCAGGTGGTTCCTCAATGGCTTTAAGTAACACGTTGGAAGTGCGTTCCTGCATGCGGTCAGCATCCTCCACCACGATAACCCGCCACTGCCCCTGGGTGGGAGCGGTCTGCGCCGCCTGCACCAACGCGCGCACCTCGTCAATGCTGATGATGACCTTATCTGTAGCCAGGTCCGTCACGTCACCGTGCGTGCCTGCTAGCGTGGTGCGGCACCCCTCGCACGCACCGCAACCGACCGGTTCACCCGAACACTGCAAGGCCGCGGCGAAGGCGCGTGCCAACGTCGAACGCCCCGACCCCGGAGGGCCCGTCACCAGCCACGAATGCGTCATCGCCCCACCGCCGCCGCCGCGGCGAGCGTGAGTGGCAGCTTCGCGCATCGCATCTACCGCGCGAGGCTGACCTATGACGGCTTCCCAAACACTCACTTTTGCGCCTCCAAAAAAGCCTGCACAACCGGAGTGAGGCGGCGACGAATCTCAGCTTCCACCGCTGGAACCTGCGCGGAAGCGTCCACCACCTTGAAACGCTGCGGGTCGGCGCCAGCTAAGTCTAAAAATTGCTGTCGCACGCGGCGGTGGAAGTCCAACGGCTCCGACTCCAAACGGTCAAAATCACCGGCGTGACGCGAAAGCGCCACCTGCGGATCTAAATCCAAAAGTACCGTCACGTCCGGAACCAGGCCGCCGGTGGCCCACAGGTTTAACTGCGAGATTTCCTCCGTACCTAAACTACGAGCCGCCCCCTGGTAGGCAATCGAAGAATCAAAATACCGGTCCTGTAACACCACTTTCCCCGCCGCCAACGCCGGACGCACCAGCGTCGCCACGTGGTAAGCGCGGTCAGCGGCGTAAAGCAAGGCCTCGCACCGAGGATCCACATCGCTCGGCCCATGCATTACCAGTTGACGCAACTGCTGGCCCAGCTGCGTGCCCCCCGGTTCACGGGTGCGCACCACCGAAACCCCTAGCTGTTCCAGCCACGCCGCCACCAAAGAGATCTGCGTGGTCTTACCGCAAGAATCACCACCTTCGAAGGTGATGAAGAGACCCGGAAGGTCAACGTCCACTTGGTGATGCAAAGCCATAGAACTATCTTCGCACACCACGCGGACAATCAGGACACGCCCTCACTCCCCCGGGTAACGCAACCCCAACTGAGAACGCACCGTGTCCATAATCTCCATCACCCCAAGAGTGTCGTCCCACGGCATTACGTCTGACTGGCTTAAACCGGCGTTCACGCAGCGCGCCACCTCCGCCGCTTCGTACTGCAAGCCCCCGGGCACGTGACCGTCCCAACTCCACGACTGCGCCGGAGTGGTGTCGCCGGCGAAATCAGCCTCGTAAACCACGTTAATGCGGGACGGGCGGTAAAAGTCATCGCGCAGCTCTATGCGACCGCGCCGGCAGTGCACCGAGGCTGCCGTCGCCGAACGAGCCCGCATTGAACACGTAGCCACCGCCAACGCTCCCGGGTAAGTTAAGGTCACCGCATCGGAATCATCCACCCCATTAGGGTTCACCATGCCCACCGCATCCACCATGCCAGGCTCACCCAGGAGGGACTGGATGAAACTAAGAGGATAAACCCCTAAATCCAGTAACGCACCCCCACCCAAATGCGGGTCCTCCAGGCGGGCAATACCGTCAAGGAGCTGCCCGTGGTCGGCTTGAATATGCACGATGTCACCCAGCACGCCCTGACGCAACGTCTCACGCAACACCAGTTGGTGAGGGAGGAAACGCATCCACATTGCCTCCATCGCGAAAACGCCGTGGACGCGGGCCTCCATGAACACTTCCTCCGCCTCCCGCCGGTTCAAAGTGAAAGGCTTCTCCACCAACACCGGCTTACCGGCCCGCACCGCCAATAACGCATGCTCGTGGTGGAAAACGTGAGGAGTCGCAACGTAAACCGCTTCCACATCCGGGCAGGCAACTAGCTCCTGGTAGGACCCGAAAGCCTGGTCGATGCTGAAACGCTGCGCGAAAGCGCGCGCGCTAGTCAGATTGCGCGAACCCACCGCCACAATGTTGCCAGTGGAATAGGCAGGAACCTGCTCCGCGAAAGCCGCTGCAATACCCCCGGTGCCGATGATGCCCCACTTCAAAGCCGGAGCACTCATCGGGTCGGGGATAGTGAAGTTCGGAGCAATCTCAAGCACCGCTTGCGGAAGATCCGCGGAAGGTAAATCCACCGCCGGGAGGTCTTGTAACTCAGTTTCCATCGCGTAGCTCCTCCGGATTTAAGAAAGCACTACGCCCAACCTATGCGGTAGATCACACTTAGGCAAGTGTTTTTACGAGTTATACGAGAAGAACGCCGTCAAACCACCCGTGAGCATCAGCAGCAAAACCAACCCGAAGAAGATCAGTTGCCAAGCAAACAACGCCCGCGCCCAGTTGCGGCGCGACACCGAAGCAGTGCCACCGAAAGCCACCACCAGTAGGTAAATGAAACCCACCAGCGGAATCGCCGACACCAGCGTGGCAACCATCCAGCTACCCAAGGAATCCGCCGGGTCAACCGCCCGCGCAGGTGCCTGAGCATAACCGTACGGCACCGGAGAAACCGGGCCGGAAGTAGTCACAGGAACATTATTCGCATCATCATTCATGCGAGAAGAATACAACAAACCCCGTTACTACTTCTTCTTCTTCTTCGCAGGAGCCCTGCGTTTCGCCGGACCCTTCGCGCGTTTTTCAGCCAACAACTCAAACGCCCGCTCCTGCGTCAACCCCTCCACCGTCTCACTGCGAGGCACCGTCACATTCGTGGTCCCATCAGTAATGTACGGGCCGAAACGACCATCCTTAACAGTTACCTTCTTACCGGAAACCGGATCCACGTCAAACTCACGCAACGGCGGCTTCGCGGCCCGCCTCCCGCGAGTCTTCGGCTGCGCTAAAATCGCCAGCGCCTCATCCAAAGTCAAAGAAAAAATCTGCTCCTCCGACTCCAGCGAACGCGAATCCGACCCCCTCTTCAGGTACGGACCAAAACGACCATTCTGCGTCGTAATCGCCTCCCCCGACCCCGGGTCCTCACCCACCACACGCGGCAAACTCAACAACTGCAACGCCTGCTCCAACGACACCGACGCCGGATCCATCGACTTAAATAACGACGCCGTCGCCGGCTTGGTGCGCTTCGACTTCGGAAGGTCGTCCTCGCCCTCGACCACCTCCGTCACATACGGGCCAAAACGACCATTCAAAACCTGGATCTGACGACCCGAAGACGGATTCACACCCAAAATACGACCATCATTAGCGGCCTGCTCAAACAACTCCAACGCCCGCGCGACATCCAACTCATCCGGAGCCACGTCCTGGGGAACATTCGCGCGCTTACCGTCCTCGCGCTCCAAATACGGGCCAAAACGACCCACCCGCAAAGTCATCCCCTCACCAATATCAATGGAATTCACCGCGCGCGCATCAATATCAGCTAAAGACTCAACTTCCTCACGCAAACCCCGCCCAGAAGTAGAAACCTGCGGAGCCTCATCACCCTCACCTAAATAAAACGAACGCAACCACGCAGTGCGATCCTGCTCACCGGCGGCAATCCGGTCCAAATCACTTTCCATCGTGGCCGTGAAATCATAATCCACCAGATTAGAAAGATTATCCTCCAGCAGATTCGTCACCGAAAACGCCAACCAGCTCGGCACCAACGCCTGGCCGCGACGCCACACGTAACCACGATCCACAATCACCGAAATCGTCGCCGCATAAGTAGACGGACGACCAATACCGCGTTCCTCCAACGCCTTCACCAAAGACGCCTCCGTATAACGCGGCGGCGGCGTAGTTTGATGACCCTGCGCCCGGGCAGCCTCCACCACCAAAGACTGACCCACAGTCAGCTTCGGCAAACGCTGCTCACGCTCATCATCCTTACCGTAACGCTCCGCATCACGACCCTCCTCATAGGCCGCTAAAAACCCCCGATGCGAAATCACCGTACCCGACGCAGTTGCCACCACCTCATGGTCAGGAGTCGACAACGCCACCTTCACCGTGTCAGTAGTACCCAACGCGTCCGTCATCTGCGAAGCCACCGTGCGCTTCCAAATCAAGTCATACAACGCTCGCTGCGCACTCGAAAGCTCACCTGCCACCTGCGCCGGAGTGCGGAAATAATCCCCCGCCGGACGAATCGCCTCATGCGCCTCCTGCGCACCCTTCGCCTTCTTCTGATACACCCGAGGACGATCCGGCACACTCCCCGCGCCAAACAACTCCCGCGCCTGGGCACGCGCCGCCGCAGTCGCCTCCTCACTAAGCGCCGTCGAATCCGTACGCATGTACGTGATGAAACCATTCTCATACAACGACTGCGCCGTGCGCATCGTGTCGCGCGCATTCCAACGCAGCTTACGACCCGCCTCCTGCTGCAAAGTAGACGTCGTAAACGGAGCCGCCGGACGACGCTTATACGGCTTCTGCTCCACCGACTGCACCCGCACCGCAGACGCATCCAACGCCTCCAAGGCGCCCGCCAAAGCCAACGCCCCAGCCTCATCCAAATGCACCAAATCAGGTTTCTTCAACTCACCAGCATCAGAAAAATCCCGACCCGACGCCACTCGGCGACCATCAACCGAAGCCACCGCAGCCGAAAACTCAGCAGACCCCTCACCCGAAAGATCCACCTCAATATCCCAATAATCAGCGCTCACATGCGCCATGCGCTCGCGCTCACGGTCCACCACCAAGCGCGTCGCCACCGACTGCACCCGGCCCGCAGACAAACCCGGCGCCACCTTGCGCCACAACACCGGCGACACCTCATAACCCACCAAACGATCCAAAATCCGGCGAGTTTCCTGCGCGTCAACCAAATCCACGTCAATCTCACGAGTCTGCGCCAACGCCCGCGTAATCGCTTCCTTCGTGATCTCATGGAAAACCATGCGCTTAACCGGGATCTTCGGCTTCAACACCTGCAACAAATGCCAAGCGATCGCCTCCCCCTCACGGTCCTCATCAGTTGCCAGATAAAGCTCGTCAGCATCCTTCAGCAGCTTACGAAGCTGAGTTACGCGCTTCTTCTTATCGGCACTAACCACATAGTAAGGAGCAAAACCATTATCCACATCCACCGCGAACTTACCCAACGGACCCTTCTTCTTATCCGCCGGAAGCTCCGAAGGCTGAGGCAAATCCCGAATATGCCCAACCGAAGCCTCCACCGTGAAATCCGACCCCAAATAACTAGCGATAGTCTTCGCCTTCGCCGGAGACTCCACAATGACAAGCTTCGAACCAGCCACGATTCCTTCTTCCTACTAGCAACAAACAAAAGTGCCTTGCCTAAGGTACACCTTCCCACACACAAAGCAAGATTTTCCACCCAGTCAACAAATTTGAAGCATCCCCGCCCGGCATAAAACCTCCACCGGCTCCCGCACAGCCCGCCACACGTCCTCGCCAGAACGACCAGACAAAACCCCCATCGCCGTCACAATCTGACCCACCGAAAGCTCCCCGTCGCAAGCACCCAAAAACCCCGCCACGTCAGACGAAAGCTGCACCCGCTGACCAAAACCACCACCCTGCGTGGCGAACACCAACTGCGGATCCGGCTGCCCCGGAACATAATGACGCTCCTCCCGCACATCCGCAGCGCGCACCAACCTATCAGCCCGCGAAAGCGACCAACCCGACGCTAAAAGATCCACCGCCCCCTGTAAAAACTCCCCCGCAGCCGAAGACGAAGTCTCCACCACGTCGAAACGGCGCGCCGGAACAAAACCACGCGACCCCGGAGCCGCCAACACCACCAGGCCCATACCGATACCAACCACGCCGCGGGAAGCGAAATCCTCCAACCACGCCAACTCAACCGACTCCGAACCCGCAGTGCCCTGGCCGGCGCTACCATCCTCCAACCACAAACGCACATACTGGGCCGGCGAAAGCAAACGCCGCTGCACCACCCACGCCGCCACCTCACGGCCCTCCAACCAACGCTGCGGACCAGCCATCCACTGCCCCGCAGAACGCACCTCCCAATTACCAAGCAAAACCGCGTGGCCACCGGGCGCCAAATGCTCACACACCTGACCCACCACCTCAGCCGTTAACTCATCACCCGCGCGGCCACCATCGCGATACTCAAACACCCCCGACTCACGCACCCGATCCGCCGTAATCACGAACGGCGGGTTAGACACAATCAAATCAAAGAACTCCCCGTCCACCGGAGCACACAAATCCCCCCGACATACCTCAACCCGGTCCGAAAAACCATTCAACGCCACGTTAAAAGCAGCGAACGCACACGCCCTCGCCGAAATATCCGACGCCACCACCCGGCGCGAATGAGTCGCCAAATACAAAGCCAAAACCCCGCAACCCGTGCCTAGATCCAACGCCGAACCCACCCGGCCAGGAGGCGTCGCCAACGCCAACGTGCGAGTCGCACCGCCCACACCCAACACGTGATCCACCGCCGGACGCACCCCCGCGAGCGCACCCAAATCAGACGCCACCCACCAGTGGTAGTCAACCCCAGAAATCGACGCCGCATGAGGAGCCAAATGCACCAACGGGCGCAGCAAATCCCCCGCCGGCTCAGCCAAACCCAAAGCCACCAAACCCCGCGCCCCGCAGTGCGGCAACAACTCCCCCACCGACTCCGCGGGAAGGGAAACACCTAACAAGAAAAACCGCACCGCCAACGACAGGAGCGAACCGCCAGCCACAGCGCAACAACGAAGCAGCGGCACCCGGCGATCCTGCTGCCAAGCCAGCACCCCGTCCTCGCCCAAAAAATCCGCCAACCCGTCAACCGAGAAATCCAAGCCCGCGAAATCCTCGCGCAACGCCGCCAACAAAACCCCATCCACAACCGGAACACTCATGGCACTAAAGTACCCCGCCAGCCAACGCGCGCCAACCAAACAAACGCGGTATGTTGGCTAATGAAAGGCCAAACACAACGGCCGCCGACGACAAACCAAAATAGGAGCAAAAATGGCTGTATACACCCTGCCAGACCTACCCTACGACTACGCTGCGCTAGAACCCCACATCTCCGCGAAAATCATGGAACTACACCATGACAAACACCACGCCACCTACGTCGCAGGCGCCAACACCGCCCTCGAAAAACTACAAGAAGCCAGCGAAAAAGAAGACAACGCCGCCATCAACCTGCACATGAAGAACCTCGCGTTCAACCTTGGCGGACACTCCAACCACAGCGTCTTCTGGAACAACATGACCCCCGACGGCCAAGGACGACCCGAAGGTGAACTCGCCGCCGCCATCGACGAATACTTCACCAGCTTCGAAAAATTCCAAGCCCAATTCACCGCCGTAGCCACCGGGATCCAAGGCTCCGGATGGGCCATCCTCGCCTACGACACCATCGGGCAGAGACTCACCCTATTCCAACTATTCGACCAACAAGGCAACATCCCCGTCGGCGTAGTACCCCTACTCATGCTCGACATGTGGGAACACGCCTTCTACCTCGACTACCAAAACGTCAAAGGTGACTACGTCAAAGCCTGGTGGAACGTAGTGAACTGGGACGACGTCGCCCAACGCTTCGAAAACGCCCGCACCAAACTCGGCGGACTAATCGTCGCCAAATAACGACAAACCACAAAACGCGGCCCCACCTCCAGCACGGAGGTGGGGCCGCCGCTCACTGCCGTGAAAGTGAGCGAGGCAAAACCACCCACAACACCAAATACGCAAGCCACATCGGGCCAGGTAAAAGCGCCAACAACACCACCACTAAACGAACCAAACCCGAATCCCAACCATAAGTAGCAGCGATCCCACCACAAACGCCGCCTAAAAACCGATCCGAAGCACTGCGATGCAAACGAACAGACACAGTCAAACTCCTAAAGTCGAAACAACTACAACACCCCCATCATCACAAAAACAACCCACCACACACCATCAGGAAAAACCCTGAAAAACCCGTAAACCCCCTAAGTCAAAATCAGGGCAACACCCAATAGAAACCCAAAAACCACGCCGATAAGCTCCAAATAAAAGACCAAAACAAAAAGGAGCAGCCGTGGAAACCACACCGAGCACCATAGCCACACTAATCAACGTAAGTAAAATCTACGGGCAAAAAGACACCCAAGTAACCGCGCTCGACAACGTCAGCATCCACTTCAACGAAGGCGAATTCACCGCCATCATGGGGCCATCCGGATCCGGCAAATCAACCCTCCTACACGTCCTCGCCGGCCTCGACAACGCCACCAGCGGACACGTAACCATCAAAGGCACCACCATCACCGGGCTCGAAGACAAACCACTCACCCACTTCCGCCGCGACCACATCGGATTCATCTTCCAAGCCTTCAACCTAATCCCCACCCTCGACGCGCGCGCCAACATCGAACTACCCCTACGCCTCGCCGGACGCCGCGCCGACCAAAACTGGCTCAACCAAGTCATCGACGCACTCAACCTACGCGAACGACTAAACCACAAACCCAGCCAACTCTCCGGCGGACAACAACAACGCCTCGCCGTCGCACGCGCCCTCGTCACCCGCCCCGCACTCCTAGTCGCCGACGAACCCACCGGGAACCTCGACACCGCCGCCAGCAAAGAAGTACTAAACCTACTACGCCAAGCCGTCGACAAACTCGGACAAACCGTCATCATGGTCACACACGACCCCCGCGCCGCCGAAACCGCCGACCGCGTCCTCATCGTAAAAGACGGCAAAATCACCCACGATCTCAAACACCCCACCGCACAAGAAATCGGACAGGTAGCCTAACCATGCGACAACTACTAACCGCCAACCTACGCACCCACTGGCAGCGATACACCGCCGCCACCATCGCCATCGCCCTCGCCACCGCATTCATCGTCGTATGCTTCGGAATCATCAGCGGACTACGAACCTCCATCGAACGCAACCTCGCCGAAGAAACCCGCGGAGCCGACATCGTCGTCAGAAACTACGAAGGCAGCAACGAAGAAATCGAAGCCGCCTACAACAAACTACAAAACGACCCACAAATCAGCGAACTACAAGCCCACCGCTCCACCCACATCAACTTCACCGCAAGCGGGCAAAACGGATACGGAGAACTAAAAACCCTCCCCACCGGAACATTCACACCACCCGGGCTCAAAGAAGGAAAATACCCCACCAAACCAGGGGAAGGAGTAATCGTAGACACCGCCGCCAAAGCCTACGGGCTAAAACTCGGCAGCACCCTCACAGCAGACGTAACCACATACCAGGAAGAACCCGTCGGACAAGAACAAAAAATCACCATCACCGGGATCACGAAAAGCGGGGCCGCCAGCTTCAACACCATCTACCTGCTACCGCAAGACATGGAACAACTGCTGCTCCCCATCAACCTAATAAACCTAAAAACCAATGCAGACACCGCGCACGTTGAAAACCTAATCGGAAACCAAAACCTCAAAGTAGCCACCCAAACCGACGACCTCAACCAGCGCCTAGCACAAATGACCGAAGGCCAAGCCTCCATCACCACCGTGCTCATGGTATTCCCCGCGCTGGCAGCCATCACCGCCGCCATCGTCATCTCAACCACATTCCAAGTCATGCTCACCCAACGCAAACGCGAACTAGCACTACTACGGGCCATCGGAGCTGACCGCACACAAGTGCGCAAACTCGTCGCGCGTGAAACCCTCAGCGTCGGCCTCATCGCCGCCGCCATCGGAACCCTACTCGGAATCGCGGGAGCCATCGCAGTCAACCTCAGCGCAGGCATCGTCGTCAACAACAACGAAGCCATACACGCCATACACCCCACCCACCTGGCCATCGCATTCACAGCCGGCATACTCATCGCCATTGCCGCCGGATACGCCCCCGCAAGGCGTGCCAGCAAACTCAGCCCCATGGAAGCGCTTGCCAACAACGAAACCACCAGCGAGCACAAACGCTACTGGGTGCGCGCCGGCCTCGCCACCATCCTCATCGGCACCAGCACCATCCTCATCGCACTCAGCCGATACCAAATCAGTGAAGAAAAATATGACAGCGGATTCCTACTCGCCTTCGCAGGCGGAGCACTAGGATTCCTCGGCGCACTAATCCTCCTAAGCTTCATCTCCGCCAACCTCACCGGAAGCCTCGGCAGGCTAATAGGAAAACGCTCCATAACCAGCGAACTCGCAGCCGAAAACACCTACCGAAACCGCGGACGAACCGGAGCCACCGTCACCGCCCTCGTACTCGGAATCACCCTCGTCACCATGATGCTCACCGGAGCAACCACCATGGAACACACCCTGGTGAGCGAACTAAACGAAAGACGCCCCTTCGACCTGATCGTCGAAAAACCCAGCGGAATAAGCGAAGAAGAACAAGCAACCATCAGTAGCAACAAAAACATTAAAACACTCGTGGCACTCGAAGGACTCAACGCCGAAATCGAAATCAGCGGACCCAACAACAAAACCGTCCCCGACGCCACCATCTACCAAGACACCAACTACCAAAACCTAACCGACGCCAACGTAGACAAACCCAAACCCGGACAGATCGCCGTCAACGGCTACCTGTGGGAAGACAACATGAGAATAAGCGTGCGCGTAGGACAACAACAATGGGAACTCAAACCCATACCAGCACGCACCCCCGGATACACCGTCGCAGCCGAAACCTACCAACAACTCAAAACCGCGGGCGCAAACAGTCAAACCCGCGCCGTCCTCGCCGCATACACCGACGACACCACCACCTCCGACCTCACCAAAGTACTCAACGAAGTAGGAGAAAAAATCCCCGACTCCACCATCGAAGGTGGAGGCTGGGAACGACTCAACATGCTGGCAGTGATCAAAGGCATCCTCATCGGAGCCGTAGCCATGCTCGCCGTATCCGTCATCGTGGCGCTCGTGGGAGTGAGCAACACACTGTCACTATCGGTAATCGAACGACAACGTGAAAACGCACTCCTACGCGCCGTCGGCATGACCCGCGCCAGTATGCGGCAAATGCTAGTGGTAGAAGCACTACTCATCAGCATGATTGCCCTGGTCGTAGGGTTCGCACTAGGAATCGGCTTCGGCTGGCTCGGAGCAATCTCCCTAGCCATCACAGACATACCAATTCGGCTAATAGTGCCATGGCTACCACTACTTGGAGTCACCGCCGTGACAGCTATCGCCGCAATACTAGCGTCGATCCTGCCCGGGCGGCGGGCCGCTAACGCCTCCCCCGTGGAAGCCCTCGCCCACACCTAAAGGCAGCCAGGCACAAAACCCACCGAAACCTCGCGGGAGCCCCCACAACACGCGCGAACCAGAAATCGGCGCGGACCGAGGCGGGCTCCCGCGAACCAACGTCGGCTCCCGCGGCGCAGGAAACACAGTTATCCACAGCCCCACAGCCCACCGCCCCAGCCAGCAACAAACTATGGCACAGTAAGCCTCATGATCAACGTGCCCGGGCTCCTCACCGACGAAGAAACCCAAAGCCGCGGACCACTAAGCGAAACAGAAATCCAACAAATCATTGGACAACTACAACGCCTAGAGCTCCACGGGCCCGCCATCACGCCCAAAACCGACCTACCAACACTCCTACGCCAAACCCTCACCATCGAACGCTACGCACACGCCATCACCGAAAAAACCACCGCCCTCGTCGACAAGAAACGAGCCACCCGCCCCCTCGGAATCAGCACCTCAGAACTACTCGCACAACACCTAGGGCTCACTGCTCGCGAATGCAACGCCCACGTCCTCGCCGCCCACCGCCACACCCAATACCCGAAACTCCACCACGCGTACGCCACCGGAAACATCAGCTACCGGTCGCTAAACAAAGCCAGCCACGCCCTCAACGACATCGCACCCCACCTCAACGACGAAGAACTCAACCAAGCCACACAACGCCTAACGAAAGCTGCCGAAGGCACCGGCGCAGGTCTGCACCGCGCCATCCGGAAAGAAAAAGACCGAATCGCGCCCGCAGACACCGAACTCGCCCACCAACTCGCCAAACAGGAAGCCTACGAAAAACGCTACCTAATATTCATCCGCGACAAATACAGCGTCACCATCAAAGGATCGCTCCCCCACGAACTCGCCGACCCCATAATCGAAGCCGTTGCGCATCAAGCACGCCGAATCCGAGCCGAAGAAATAAACAACCACACCCCCACCACGCGCCGGCCCGCACGCAACGCAGACGCCCTCACGCGCATCAGTCGAAACTACTGCGCCAACCTCCCCCACGTGCGTCGCCTACTGCCCCTACACAACCTGCCCACAGACGCCGCGCCCGCCACCATGCGCCAAGCCGTACTCAACACGTACAAAGGCCAGTACGACCAGTATCGCGAACAGCGCCTCGCCTCCCCGCAGCTACGCGAAATCGTCCTTGCACGCGACGGAGGATGCGTATTCCAACCTTGCGACGAGCACGCCGCAACCTGCGAAATACACCACGTAACACCATGGCGAGACGGTGGAGCCACGAACCTAAATAACCTGGCTGCGCTCTGCCCAGTCCACCATCATGCGCTCAGCCACGATGGCACCGACCCACGCAAGTACAACATTATTTTCAGCGCTGACGGCTACCCCCTGATCGTGCCACCTATCGACCTTGACCCGGAGCGCAAACCAATACAAAACGACCGTTTCACGCACTCAACGCGTGTTGCTTACCATGCTCCGCTGCCATTCGGGGCTGCCGCTACCCAAAACCAGGAAACAAGCCCCTGCGTAGCGGTCAAAACACCGGGTGTTTCCAAGACAATAACGCTACGCCCCACGCAAAAACCACCCACTGGCGAAAGCCGGGCTCGCGACAGTGGGAATACAGGCGCCACCACCGAGCCCCTCCAAAACCCAAGACCTTCAGCTTCGAAAACCAAGAAACCAACCCACCACCCAACCCAAGGCGCACGCGGCGCGAACGAGCCTTGGGAGCATCGTAGGCGCTGGCCGAAACTACCACCTAGCAGCGAATCCCAAGATGATGAAGATAGTTGACGCTAACCCATGCGCAGGTGACTGTGCGGTTTAGTTTTCCCACTCCCGCAGGCCCGCTTTCCCGCGGGACCGCGCGACCGCGCGCCCGCTGCGCAAACGAGGCAACACTGCGGGCGCCAGCCACCATGTGGGCTGGTACTTCCCGCGACCACAAACACAAAGCGGCGGGAGCCAGTAGAAACCGGCTTCCGCCCCGAGTGCTGCGTTTTAGATGCTCTGCGGTTCGATCATCCACACTTCAAGCGCATAGTCGCGGATCGTGCGGTCAGAAGAGAAGCGGCCAGAGCGGACGATGTTGATCCAGCATTTACGAGCCCACTCTTCCCGGTTGGCGTAGTCTTCAGCCATGCGGTCGCGGGCTTCGCGGTAGGCCGCGAAGTCTCCCAGCAGGTAGTAGACGTCGGCGTCTTCGTAGCCGTTGGAGTTCAGCAGCGACCAACGTAGGTCGTGGAACATGCCTGAACCGTTATCATCTAGGGTGCCGTCAATGAAGGCGTCGAGTACGCGTTTGAGGCCAGGTACGGTCTCGTACTGGTGGCGAGGGTCGTAGCCTTGCCGTAGTTGCGGGAGTTCTTCTTCTTTGGCTCCGAAGATGTAGGCGTTTTCGTCGCCCACGGCTTCGAGGATTTCCACGTTGGCGCCGTCTAGGGTTCCTAGTGTGAGGGCTCCGTTCATCATGAATTTCATGTTGGAGGTGCCTGAGGCTTCTTTTCCGGCGGTGGAGATTTGTTCGGAAACGTCGGCTGCGGGAATGATTTTCTCCGCGGGAGATACGTTGTAGTTTTCAACGAAGACGACTTTGAGTAGTCCGCGGATGCTTTCGTCGTTGTTGACGATGCGGGCAACTTCGTTGATTAGTTTGATGATGGCTTTGGCTCGCACGTAGCCGGGGGCGGCTTTGGCGCCGAAGATGAAGACGCGTGGTGGCACGTCCAGTTTGGGGTTTTCTTTGACCCTGAAGTACAGGTCCAGCACGTACATGATGTTGAGTAGCTGGCGTTTGTATTCGTGTAGGCGTTTGATTTGGACGTCGAAGATGGCGTCGGGGTCAATGTCGATTCCTTGCCGGTTCTTGATCCATTTGGCGAATTCGACTTTGTTGGCGTGTTTGATTTCGTTGAGTTTGTCGAAGACTTCGGGGGTGCCTGCGTTTTCGTATTGGGCGAGCACGTCGAGGTCTTTAACCCAGTTGTCTGACCCGGTTACTTCGGTTAGGAGCGCTGATAGGCGGGGGTTGCATTGGTTTAGCCAGCGTCGGGGGGTGACGCCGTTGGTTTTGTTGTTGAATTTTTCGGGCCAGATTTCGTGCCATTCACCGAGGGTTTCACGTTTGATGATTTCGGTGTGGAGGGCGGCTACGCCGTTAATGGAGTAGGCGGCGTAGCAGGCGATCCATGCCATGTGTACGAGCCCGTTGGACACTGGCGCCATGTAGTCGATGCGTCCTTGGTCGAGGCCTTTTTCTGCCATTTCGGCGCGGAATCGGCGGTCGATTTCCCATACGATTTCCATGACGCGGGGGAATAGCCGGTCGAAGATTGAGATTTCCCAGGTTTCGAGGGCTTCAGCGAGGACGGTGTGGTTGGTGTACGCGAAGGTGTGGGACACGATTTCCCAGGCTTCTTCCCAACCGAGGTTGTGCTCGTCGAGGAGCAGGCGCATGAGTTCGGGGATGGCTAGTACGGGGTGGGTGTCGTTTAGTTGCACGCAGTTGTATTCGGCGAAGTTTTCTAGGCTGCCGTGTTGTTTGACGTGGTTTTCGACGATTTCTTGTAGGGATGCGGATACGAAGAAGTATTGTTGGCGGACGCGTAGTACTTTGCCTTCGTAGGTGGTGTCGTTGGGGTAGAGGACGCGGGAGATGTCCATGGTGCGTTCACGGTCGACGATGGCGTCGGTGAAGCGTTGGGAGTTGAAGGCGTCGTAGTCGAATTCTTCTTGGGGTTCGGCTTTCCATAGGCGTAGGGTGCCGACGTTGTTGGTGCCGTATCCGGTGATGGCGATGTCGTAGGGGACGGCGCGCACGGTGAGGTCGGCGTAGTGGATGTGGCGTTGTTCTTCTTCGTGGCGGATTACGAAGGGGTAGCCTTCTTCCATCCAGGAGTCTGGGTGTTCGGTTTGGAATCCGTTGTCGAAGACTTGTTTGAATAGTCCGTATCGGTAGAGGATGCCGTATCCGACGACTGGTAGGTCTTGGGTGGCGCAGGAGTCGAGGAAGCATGCTGCTAGGCGTCCGAGTCCGCCGTTGCCGAGGGCGGCGTCTGGTTCTTGTTCGAGGACGTCACTGAGGTTGGCGCCGGCTTGTTGCGCGGCTTTTTGGGCGTCTTCGGTGAGGTTTAGGTTGAGTAGGTTGTTGAGTAGGGCGCGGCCCATGAGGAATTCCGCGGAGAAGTAGTGTTGGCGTCGGCCGGCTTGGTATTTTTGCGTGGTGGCGTGCCAGTTGTTGGCGATGCGGTCCACTACTGCGGCTGATAGGCCTTGCCATAGTTCCATACGGGTGGCGGCCTGTGGGGGCCGTCCGGATACGGCTCGGATCTGGGATTGAGTTGCCCGCTGGAATTCTTCGGTCATTCGTTTTTCCTTCTCCACGTTATGTTTTCGTAGTGTCGCTTGTTTTGTGTTTGCGTGCACTGAACCGAATATAGTCTAGGGGTTTTTGCGTGGTGACTCGAATATTGGGCTGGTTTTTGGGGGTTTTCACGGGGTGATATCGGTCGCACCTGTTTTGGATGCAGTAAACCCCGGGGACTCTTTGTTGTGAGTTTCCGGGGTTTTGTTTGGCGGTAGCGGTGGGATTTGAACCCACGGTGGCTATTCACCACACAGCATTTCGAGTGCTGCACCTTCGGCCGCTCGGACACGCTACCTGGTTGCTTTTGTGTCTTTTCCACAAAAGCTGCCGTCCCATTGTACCTTACGGGTGGGTTGGCACCAAACAGGCTGGTTTTTATTCAGGTATGAAGGCGCATCCGTAGTCGCCGTCGCCTGTTAGTGGTTGTCCGGGTTGTTGGATGATTACTTGTTTGTAGCCGTCGATGTAGATGATTTCTCCGTCGTGCCAGGCGGCTACGTATACGCCTACGTTTTGGTTTTCAGGTAGGTAGTTGGTGATTGGTGGGGCACCGTCTTCGGGTGCGAGCTGCACGGTTTCTATGGGTTGTCCGCTGCTGAGGAGGTTGGTGTTCGTGGCGGGGTCGGCTGCGCACATGCCGCCCCATCCGGGTTTGTCGACGCGTATGGGGTATTTACCGTCGACTGCGATGGTGCGGGTGTAGGGGATGTTGCGTGTTTGGCTGCAGCCGGCGCCGTAGGCGGGTTTTGTGCCTTTTATGGTGAAGCCTCGTTCGTCGGGTTCGACGCTGGTGAGGGTGCCGAGGCAGTCGCCTTGTTCTGCTACGTACCAGTGGATTTGTTGTGGTTGTTTGGTTTGGGGGTTCCAGGTGAATATGTATGAGCGTGTTTCTGCGCTTCGGTTTGGCGATTTTGATTCGAGGCTGACGTAGGCGTCGAGGTAGCCGTCTGAGTTGGCGTCTGCGTAGACGGGTGGTCCGACTACGCGGAGGGTGGAGTATTTGCCTTGTCCGATGCCGTTGACGAAGTTGATGTTGGTGGCTCTGGTTTCGTCGGGGAAGAATACCCAGGCCATTTCCCAGGTGGCGTTTTGGAAGTCGTGGTTTTTGATGTCGTCCCACCCTGCGGGGTGGTTTGGGGTTGGTGTGGGTGTGGGCGTGGGGGTGGGTTCGGTGGTCGGCGTGGGGGTGGGGGTTGATGTTGGTTGGGTGGTTGGGGTGGGCTCGGTTTGCTGCCACCATTGTTGTTTCCAGGCGAGGCCGGTGAGCGTGGCTGCGAGGGCGAGTAGGCAGATGACGATGATGAGGACGATTTTTCGTTTTTGCGTGCTGTTCCCGCGTGCGGGGGGGGGTTGGTGGTTTCCGGGTGTTTGCGCGGGGTGTGTGGCGGGAGCCTGGTTCGGAACTGCCACGTGACTTGCGGGAGCCTGGCCTGGCATTGCTTGGTGTGTCGCGGGAGCCTGGTTCGGAACAGCCGCCTGGTTCGCGGGAGCCTGGCCTGTTGCGGCTTCGTAGCTGACAGGAACCTGACTGCCTGCACTATTGGTTTGCTGTTGGATCCACTGTTTGAGTTCGGCGCTACAGTTGGGGTGGTCGGCGATGTTTTGCCACAGGTGCGGGTATTGGCTGGCCCATTGTGTTAACTGGTAGATGTCTGCTTCCCACCAGGGGTCTGCTTGGCTCACGGTCGCTACCTTTTCGTGGGGTTGTGGTTTTTTTGGCGTTGTGCTTGGAAGAATCCGCGCAGTTGGATTTCGCATTCTTTTTGTAGGATGCCGGTTTTCACTTCGACTTGGTGGTTGAGTCGGGTGTCGCGCACGACGTCTCGGGTTGATCCGCAGGCGCCGGCTTTTTCGTCCCAGGTTCCAAAGACGAGGCGTTTTATTCTGGCGGCGACGATGGCGCCTGCGCACATGGTGCAGGGTTCTAGTGTGACGACGAGTGTGCAGTCTTCTAGGCGCCAGTCGGATTGGTTTTTTGCGGCTTGGCGTAGCGCCATGATTTCGGCGTGGCCGGTGGGGTCGTAGTTGGCTTCGCGGGTGTTCCATCCTTCGCCGAGGACGTTGCCTTGGTTGTCGATGATGACTGCTCCGACGGGGACGTCGCCGTTTTGTTGGGCGCGGTTGGCGAGGAATAGGGCGCGGTTCATGGCGCGTTTTAGGGTTTCTTGTGGCGTTGTTTGGGGTGTGCGCGGTGTTTGTTGGTGTCGGTCGGCGCGTTTGGGGAAGGGGTAGGTTTGTTTTGCCACGTTTCCACTTTATATGACTATTTTGCTAGATGTTTTGCGTTTTCGCGGTACCGTATAGTTATGCGTTTACATGTTGCTGATCATCCGTTAGTTGCCCATAAGCTTACTGTCTTGCGTAATCGGGTTACGCATTCGTCGACGTTCCGCCAGTTGGCGGATGAGTTGGTGACGTTGTTGGCTTATGAGGCGACGCGCCATGTGGTGGTTGAGGATGTTGCTATTGAGACTCCGGTGGCTGCTACTACGGGTAAGCGTATTGGTGAGCCGCGTCCGATTGTGATTCCGATTTTGCGTGCTGGTTTGGGCATGTTGGAAGGTATGACTCGTTTGCTCCCGACGGCTGAGGTTGGCTTCTTGGGTATGAAGCGCGATGAGGAGACGTTGGCGATTGAGACGTATGCGAATCGGTTGCCTGAGGATTTGTCGGGTCGTCAGTGTTTCATTTTGGATCCGATGCTTGCTACTGGTCACACGATGGTGGCTGCGATTGATTATTTGACGCAGCGTGGTGCTCGTGATGTGACGTGTTTGTGTTTGTTGGCTGCGCCTGAGGGTTTGAAGTGTGTGGAGGACGCGGTTGGTGATCGTGCTGATGTGCAGATTGTGACTGCTGCGGTGGATGAGCGTTTGAATGAGAATGCTTATATTGTTCCTGGTTTGGGTGATGCTGGGGATAGGTTGTACGGGATCGTTCAGTGATTTTGGTAGTGTTGGGTTCTGATTGTGTTGAGGCGGTTCAGCTGATTAGAAATTAGGGGAATACTAATGTGGCGTAAGTGGTCACTTCTTTTGGTGCTTTTGGTTTGCGCTCTTTTGGGTGTGGCCACGATTTCGCCGTTTTCTGCTAGTGCTCGCGATTATGGTTTCGATGGCGTTGAGATAGCGGCAGAGATTTTACCTGACGGCAGTCTCCATGTTCGCGAAACTCGCACTTTTGTCTTTGATGGGCTTTTTTCCACGGTTTGGTGGCAGATACCTGATTTATATAGTGGATCTGTCTTAGTGGCTAATGGCGCTGAGGTTGATTATTCTCCTGTTGAAGAGATTAATTTTGACCCTAAGTGGCGCGCGACGGGCGGCCCTGATGGTAGTTATTTTTCTTTCGATAAGGAGCGTAATACGATTTACGTTTTCTTTCCTCATCGAAACGGTTCTGTGCCTGTGACGATTGATTACACGGTTGAGAATGCGGTGCAGAAGTATGAGGACGTGGCTGAGCTTTATTGGAAGTTTGTCGGCCCGGATTGGCAGGTTGATAGCCGCAACGTTGAGTTGACGGTTTCTTTCCCTGGCGCTGCGGATGGCCCGGTTCCGGAAGGGGATTTTCGTGTTTGGGCTCACGGCCCTTTGGATGGGTTTGTTCGTTTGAATTCGCAGGCTCGGACTGTTTCGGCCAGTGTTTCGCGGGTGGTGTCGGGCGAGTTTGCTGAGGTTCGCGTGGTTTTTCCGACGCAGTGGGTTTCTGAGATTGAACCTGGTGGCGCAAATTCTCATGCTTTCAGTGTTCTTGACTCCATTTTGAAGCAGGAGCAGGAGGCAGCTGATCAGGCTAACCGGCAGCGTTTCCTGATGAAGGCGGCGCTGGTTGGGCCGCTGGTTTTTTCGGTTTTTGTCTTTTTGGTGTCTGGTTTTATTTGGTTGTCTGGTGCTTTGAGGCGCCCGGTGTTCTCCGATAAGTATTGGAGGGATTCACCTGCGGCCGGGTTGGATGGTGAGTTTGGGGTGCCACCTGATTTGCATCCTGCTGCGGTTGGTTTCAATTATGAGCGCGGGAAATTTAAGGAATCGATCTTCAATGCGTGTATTTTGCGTTTGATTAACCTGGGTTGGGTTTCGCTTACTCCGGTTTCAGGTGGCAGCAATTTCAAGAAAGATTGGGTTTTACGTTCTAACGTTGAGGCGGTATCGGAGTCGTTACATCCCATTGATAGACAGGTTTCCCGGATTATTTTTTACCAGGTGGCAGACGGGTCTCCCACGGTCAAGATTAGCGAGTTTGGCAAGTTCGCTAAGAAATACCCGGCTCTTCTTAGCATGGAGTTGCGTGTTTTAGAGAAACTCATTAAGAAAGAGGCTGAGTGGGCGGGTTTGACGAGCGAGCGGCTTTCCGCCACCCCGAGATTCATCCTGGTTGCAAACCTTTGTTCTGCTGCCATATCGATAATTTTTATGATTTGGGTGTTTTTAGACACCACGAGGTTTTTCAGTTTCTTGGCTCCTCGTTCTTATTTTGATTTTCTTTTAGCTGCCGCTCCGGCCTTGGCGATTGTGGTGTCTGCTTTGGCTTCGTATTTTTCGAGTTCTTTTGAGACCCGTTCGGATGCGGGTTTGGAGTTGCATGCGCGTTCTAAGTCGTTGCGACGTTGGCTACTTGATTTCACGAGGTTGGACGAGCGTCCTCCTACAGATGTGCGGGTGTGGGGGACTTACGTGACGTATGCCGTGTTGTTCGGGGTCTCAAAGACGTTCGTTTCGAATTTGGAGAAGCTGGATTCTGATGTTTTACAGGATCCTCGTGTTCTTTCTTCTGCGCAGTTTATTGGCTATCGAAGTGCTGGTGCGGCTTCGTTTACTTCTTCTCCGAGTGCGTTGCTAAGTCGGTCTTTCAAGCGCGTTTCCTTTTCTGGTTTTAGTTCCCGGTCTAGTGGCAGTGGTTCTGGTGGCGGTTTTTCATCCGGAGGCGGAGGCGGCTTCGGTGGCGGCGGAGGCGGCGCCAGGTAGTTTGGCTCCGCGAAAATAGTAGTCGTCGTTTTTCGCTCCAGTCTTGCGCGCTGTTGTAAACTGGAAGCGGCTTTAACCGTGTTTTTATCGGTGTGTGTCGCTTTTTTTTAGGGGGGAATCATGCTTGGAAAGTCGTTGATTGCGGTGGTTGTACTACTGCTGGCTGTTGGCGTTTTCGTTTGGTCTACTCACAACAAGTTAGTGGTTCTTCGTAATCGGATTGCGAATGCCCTTGCCCAGGTTGAGGTGCAGTTGCAGCGGCGTTTGGATTTGGTTCCTAATTTGGTTGAGACGGTGAAGGGCTATGCGAAGCATGAGAGCCAGACTTTGGAAAGTGTGGTTGAGGCTCGTCAGCGGATGGTGGCGGCGCAACAGTCTGGCGACACGAGGGCCCAGCTTGAGGCTGATAGTGGTTTAACTGCGGCTCTGCGTTCTTTGTTTGCGTTGTCGGAGCGTTATCCGGATTTGAAGGCGAGCACGAATTTCCAGCAGTTGCAGTCTCAGCTTGCGGAGACTGAGGACAAGATTAGCTACATGCGTCAGAGTTTCAACGATACGGTCATGGCTTATAACAATCGTTTGCAGGTGTTTCCTAGCAATGTTGTGGCGGCTTTGTTTAAGTTTGAGCCGCATGATTCGTATGTGGCTGATTCGGGGGCGCAGTCTGCTCCTGGGGTTGATTTTTAGTTGCTTCGGTGTGGTTTTTCCGCTCAGTGGGCGCCTCGATAGGGGCGCCCACTTCCTGTTCCTATGGGTGCGTACCGCTGGGTTTTGTTAGCTGGCTTCTCTGGGGATGGTTTGTTTCCAGCTGCGGTGGAATATTTGTTCTTCGTCCTCCCAGCAGGTGACGATTGATTCGGTGTAGAAGTTGTTTTCGTCGCATTGGATGCGGGTGGTGGCTTCTAGGCTGGCTTTCCAGTTGAGGTCGGGCCGGGTGAGTGAGATTTTCCATTCGGATTCGGTGCGGGCTTTGAGTGGGTTGTCCCATTGGATCCAGTAGCGTTCGACGGAGTCTTCGTTGAAGTGTAGTCCGTCGGGGTAGATGCGGGTGCCTCCGTAGGCGGGGTCGACTTGTAGGTAGGTTTCGCGGGCGACGACGTCTTCGCTTATGAGTCGTTCGGGTCGTTGGGCTCCGGCGCGCCCGGTTTCGGGGTATTGGACGGGTAGTGGTTCGGGTTGTTGTGCGGGGTCGAATCTGACTTGTTGGTCTTGTTCCTTGATCTGCGGGTTTTGGTTGCGTACTGGTAGGTGTAGGGCGCTGTGTTGGGGGTCGATTTGTATGGTGGTTGGTTGTGGTTGGGGCCAGATCCAGGGCCAGTAGGCGGTGGATATGGCGACGCGGAGGGCGTGTCCGGCGGGTATGCGGTATCCGGTGCCGGTGATGGGGATGGTGACGTCTTCCCATTGGTTTGTGGGCATTGGTTTGACTTGGTGGCGTCCTTCGCGGGAGGTGAGGTTGAGATTTCCTCGGGTGATTAGGGTGGAGGCTCCGTTGGGGGCGACGTCGCATAGTCGTACGTAGATTTGTGCCTTGGGGTGGTTGGCTTTTACTCGTAGCTGGATGGCGGCGTTGCCGAGTATGTTGGTGTCTTCGCTGATTGGGTAGTCGAATGTTACTGATCGTCCGTCGTCGGGTCGTTGGTCGGTGGGCAGGTCGGCGTCGTTTCCGAATGGGAAGTATCGTCCGGCGCAGGTTCCGGTGTTTTGAGGGGAGTTGATTTCGATAGTGTGTTTTTGTTTGGCGGCGATGGGTGTTAGGTGCCCGTCGGCGAGGGTGTGGGTTTGGTTTTGGATTTGTGGTGAGGGCCATTGGGTTTCGGCGACCCATCTTCCTGGCATTTCGTCGTAGACGGAGGCCGGTGGGACGCTGTCTGTGATCCAGGTGCGTAGTAGTGGGGTGTCCATGGCGTCGTTGTCTTCGTCTTTGAGCCAGTGGTCCCACCAGCGTAGGGTTTCTCCGAGGAAGTCGATGTGCGGTCCGGGTTTGAGGTCGCGGTCGGGGTACTGGTGGGACCAGGGCCCAATGAGGCCGCGCACGTTTTTCCCTTGTTTGGAGAGGTTTTCGACGAGTCGTAGCACGGTGTCGCGGTAGGGGTCGTTCCATCCTCCTACTGCCATGCCGGCGGCGTTGAGGCGCGAGTAGTCTTCACAGACTGATCCGTGTTGCCAGTATTTGTCGCGGGTTTGGTGGCTTAGCCAGGTGTCGATGTATGGTTCCATGTTTTGGAGTCGGTGTAACCATTTTTCGCGCCATTGTTCGCCCCAGACGCGTTTGTCGAGGGGTCGGGATTCGAAGGCGTGCATGTCGACTGCGAGCATGGATCCGCCGAAGTAGTGTACGTCGTTGTCGTAGCGGTCGTCGGTGGAGCAGGTGGTGACGATGGCTTTGAGTGGTTCTGGTTGGAGTGCGGCTAGTTGGAGTGAGTTGAATCCTCCCCAGGAGATCCCGAACATGCCGATTTTGCCGGTGCACCATGGTTGTTTCGCGATCCAGTTGATGACTTCGATGCCGTCGGCGTGTTCTTGGGGGCTGTATTCGTCTCCTGGTATGCCTTCGGAGTTTCCGTGTCCGCGGATGTCGACGCGTATGGAGGCGTATCCGTGTCCGGCGTAGTAGGGGTGTCGTTCGTGGTCGCGCGGTGCGGTCCAGTCTCCGGCGCGGTAGGGGAGGTATTCGAGTATGGCGGGAACTGGGTCGTCGGTGATGGGGCGCCAGGCTTTCATCCATAGGCGGGTGCCGTCGCTCAGTGGTATCCAGTCTTCGATGATTTGTACTTGGTGGGGGAATTCTTTGATGATTTTCATGGTTTTTCCTGTTTTCGAGGGCGGTTGGCTGGTTAGGCGACGGCTTGCATGCGTTTGCTGAGCCAGGGGGTGAGGAGTATGAGGAAGGTGCCGTAGGCGATGACGATGAGTCCTTGGATTCCGAAGAATGTGACGGCGTTGTCGGGGGTGGATAGTTTCACGACTTGCGCTTGGATGCCTTGGGCTAGTGCCATGGCGGCGAACCATAGTGCCATGGTTTGGGAGGCGAAGGCGCGGGGGCGAGTTTGGTGGTGGCGGACATGCCTGAGGTTTGTAGTACTAGGTCGCCTAGTCCGAGGAAGATGTAGCAGGCTACTACCCACAGGGCGGGGATGAGCGTGCCGGTGCCGGTGGTCCACGAGCCGAGGGCGATGATGACGAAGGCGGTGCCGCCTAGTACGGTGCCGATGCCGACTTTGGCGGCGACATGTGGTTGGCGGCTGCCGAGTTTGATCCATAGCCAGGCGAGGACGGGCCCCATGGCGATTTCTACGATGGCGGTGAGGGCGATGTACCAGGTGGATGGGTATTCGTAGCCTAGGAGGGTGTTGTTGGTTTGTTCTAGGGCGAGGAAGTTGAGGGTGTTTCCGGTTTGGAAGTACATGAGGTTGTAGGCGACGAGGGCGATGAGGAGGAGTGAGTAGGGGGCGAGGTTGCGTCTTTCGGTGTCTGTTACGCGTTTGGAGCGGTACATGTAGATGAGGAAGACGGCGGGGACGATGGCGGTTACGCCGGTGATGATGTTGATGAGTTGGTTTAGTCCGTTGTGTGCGGTGAGTGCGAATATTATGCCGACGGCGAATCCGGCGGTGACGATGCCGATGGTGAGGTAGAAGTTTTTGTCGCGGGTGAAGGTTTCTTGCACGGCGGCGGCGCGCATGCGTCCGGCTAGGTGTTTGCGTCCGGCGACGTATTGGATTAGTCCTAGTATCATTCCGACGGCGGCGGCGGCGAATCCCCAGTGCCAGTCGATTTTTTGTCCGAGCCATCCGGCTACGATGGGGCCGAGGAAGGCTCCGATATTGATGCCGGAGTAGTAGATGGAGAACCCGGCGTCGCGTCGGTTGTCTCCTTTTTCGTAGAGTTCTCCAACCATGGTGGAGACGTTGGGTTTGAGTAGTCCGGTTCCGATGATGATGAGGGCGAGTCCGATCCAGGTGGCGAATTCGCGGGGGATTCCCATGAAGATGTGACCGGCGGCGATGATTGTTCCGCCCCATAGTACGGCGCGGTAGGTTCCGCTGATTCGGTCTGCGATCCAGGCGCCGGCGATGGCGAGTAGGTACACGAGTGCACCGTAGGCGGCGAAGACGGAGGAGGCGGTGGTTTTTTCGTATCCGAGTCCGCCGTTTGCGATGGCGTCGGCGAAGTAGAGGGCGAGGATGGCTTGGAATCCGAGGTAGGAGAACCGTTCCCACAGTTCGAGTCCGAATAGTGTTGCTAGTCCTTGGGGGTGTCCGAAGAAGGAGGTGTCGGCCCGGGCTGCGCGGTCGGCTTTCAGTTCGGTTTTATGTTGTTTACGGAAGTTTTCGATTTCGTCTGATTTAGCCATGGTTTTTCTTTCCCTGGCGCTTTTGGGGCGTCGCGGGCTGTCACCGTGTGCTGGTGTCTTTTCTTCACCCTATCGACATCCCTACGCTTTCTCAGCTGTTGGGCGTTCTTTTCCCGTCTTTTGGTCACGTAGAATTGTCGTGTCGTTAACTTACTCGTTTCGGGGTGGTGGTTTTGGTGCGTGATGCGCGTCAGCATTTGCGTGAGGTGTGGAAGCTTCGCGGCGCGGATCCAAGCGTGGTTTCGTTGCCGTTGTCGCAGGCAGCTGGTCGGGTGTGCGCGGAGCCGGTGTTGGCGCCCCAACCGTCGCCGCTTTTTAATAATTCGCAAATGGATGGTTTCGCGTTAAGCGCTGCGCATTTGCAGATGCTTCCCACGCGCCTGAAGGTGGGGCCGACGGTGGCTGCGGGCGCAGACGTGGATGCTTTGTACCCGAATGGCTTGTTGGACGCGGTGGCTCCAGTGATGACGGGTGCGCGTTTGCCGGTGGGCTGCGTGGCGGTGGTCCCGGTGGAGCGTTGCGTGCCGGGTTCCTTCGCTGATGCTGATCGCGAGGGCGTGTGGGTGCCTGCGGTTGCTGAGGGCTTGTTCGTGCGTGAGCGCGGCAGTGACGTGGCGGCTGGCGATTTGGTGTTGGAGGCGGGTGCGCGTTTGGATGCGTTGGCACTGGCGGCTTTGCGCGGTGTGGGCGTGGAGCGCGTGCCGGTGTGGCAGCGGCGGCGCGCGGTGGTTTGTTTCGGGGGCGCGGAGGTTGGCGGTTCGGGCCCGGCGCAGGTACCTGAGGTGAATGGTTCCCTGCTGTCTGATTTGTGTGCCACTCATGGCATTGAAGTGGTGGCGCGGGTGCGCACAGATGACCGGGTGGAGCGGTTGCGCGCGGATTTGCGCCAGGCACTCAGGCTTCACCGCCCGGACGTGGTGGTGACTTCCGGCGGGATTAGTCACGGTCGTTTCGAGGTGGTTCGCCAGCTTTTAGAGGGCGAGGACGTGGCTTGGTTTGGTCACGTGGCCCAGCAGCCGGGCGGCCCGCAGGGTTTAGCGGTTTTCGATTCGGTCCCGGTGGTGTGCCTGCCGGGTAACCCAATTTCCACGTTGGTGAGTTTCCGCTTATTTGTGGCACCGGTGTGGGGTGATTTGTCGCCGCGTTTTTCCCACCCGGTTTTCGGCGCGGTGTCGGCGTTTTTAGACGGCCCGGTGGAGGGTTTACCAGACACTCGCGTGCAGTTGCGCCGCGCGTTTTTACGCGCCGACAACCACGGTTCTTTGGTGGTGTCGGTTTTGGGTGGTGGTTCTTCACATTTATTGGCTCAAGCGGCCTCAGCGAATGCGTTGGCCTGGGTGGAGCCGGGCGCGCGGCTTGAGCGCGGCGACGTGCTTAGGGTGGTGCCTTTGAATTGGTTCGCCTCCCCACCGGCTGACGCCAGCGGGGAGGCTACGTTGGGGTTTTAGAAGGCGGGGATTACCGACCCGTCTGGCCAGGTTTGTTCGATGAACTTCTTAACTTCAGGTGAGTGCAGTAGTTCTTCGAGCTTCTTAATGGCTTCTTTGTCGTTGTCGGCACTGCGCCACACGAGCACGTTCACTGCGGGGTTGTTTTCTGGGCTTTCCGCGGCGAGGGCGTCCTTGGTGATGGACAGGCCACCTTCTTGGGCGTAGTTTCCGTTGATGACGGCGATATCTACGTCGTCGAGTGAGCGCACGAGTTGGGCGCCTTCCACTTCGGTGAACTTGTAGTCGCCGTTGGTTTTAACGGTGTGAATGGTGATGTCGCCACTTTCAGGCAGGGTGACGATGTTGTTGGCGGCAAGCAGTTTGAGGGCGCGCGCCTGGTTTTGGGTGTCAGCGATAATGCCGATCTGGGCGCCGTCTTTGAGTTCCTTGAGGTCTTTAATCTTGGATGAGTACACCCCTAGTGGTTCTAAGTGCACACCTTTGCCGGGGGTGAACTCAAATCCGCGTTCGGCGGATTTTTCTTCCAGGTAGGGCACGGTTTGGTAGAAGTTTGCGTCTACGTCGCCGGCTTGCAGGGCTTCGTTGGGGATGTTGTAGTCGGTGGATTCGATTACTTCAATGGTGAGCCCGGCGTCAGCTGCGAGGTTTTCGTTGATGAACCGCAGTATATCGGCGTGGGGTACGGGGCTGGCGCTAACTTTTATGGTGGCGGTGTCTGCTCCGCCGGTGGCCTCGCTGCTTTGGCTGCCGTCGTCGCTAGATCCGCAGGCGGTTAGTGCAAGTGCCGCCACGGAGGCGGTGGCAACGGTAAGTAGGCGTGAGATACGCATGGTTTTGGTCCTTTCAAGAATGTGTTTTTAAGTCTCGCTAGCGGTGCTGTACCCGGCTGGTGGTGGCTTAGCGGTGATCCACCAGCCGGCTGCACATATCGCCGATGACTTGAATGAGTTGCACGATGAGCAGTATGCCTACTACTGCAAGTATCATGACGTCGTCTTGGTAGCGTTGGTAGCCGTAGTTCATGGCTAGCTGCCCTAGTCCGCCGCCCCCGATGGCACCTGCCATGGCGGAGTACCCAACTAGGGTGATGACAAGCACGGTTATGGATTGTATGAGCGCAGGCATGGCTTCGCGTACTTGCACGCCGGCCATGATTTGCCAGCGTCGCGCCCCCATCATGTGGGCGGCTTCGATTTTGCCGGCGTCTACCCCGAGGATGGCGGTTTCAACCAGCCTGGCGAAGAATGGGATGGCTCCGATGGTTAGTGGCACAACGGCGGCTTTCCACCCGAGGGTGGATCCGGCGATGAATCGGGTTACGGGCAAGATGGCGATTATGAGGATGATGAATGGTATGGACCGCCCGATGTTGACGATGAGTGCCAGGGTGTGGTGGAGGCTGCGGTTGGGTAGTAGCCCGTCGCGCCTGGTGGCAACTAGCAGCAGTCCCAGGGGTAGGCCTAGTAGCACGGTGACTAGTGATGACAAGCCGGTCATGGCCAGGGTTTCCCACACGGCTTCCCAGTAGGTTTGCGCAATCACCGGGTTGGAGAACCAGCGTCCGGCGTTGGGGTCAGCGAGGGCGGGGATTATGGCGTTCATTTCCTCACCTGCGTTTCTATGTCGTTTTCGCGCAGGGTTTTCACGATGGCGTCAACGTGGTAGGCGGGAACGGCGAGCGCGAGGCGCCCAACTTGCACGTCGGCAATGGTTTCGAAGGTGCCGGCGGCGACGTCTGCTCCCATGCGGGAGGCTAGTGATAGGACGGTGGCGCCGGTGGGTATGCCGGGACGGGAGGTGAACATGGTGTCGAGGATGACCACGTCCTCGTTGGTGTTAGCTGGTAGCGCTGGCATGGGTACGAGTTCTTGCGCCAGGCGGGAGGACGGTTTCGCCACAATGTCACGGATGGCGCCGGTTTCGACTACTTTTCCAGCTTCCAGCATGGTGACGGCGTCGCAGATTTCTCTTACCACACTCATTTCGTGAGTGATGATTATGACGGTTACCCCTAGTTCGTCGCGTACTTGTTTGAGTAGGGACAGGATCTGCCGGGTGGATTCGGCGTCGAGGGCGGAGGTGGGTTCGTCGCACAGCAGCACGGCGGGGTTGTGTGCGAGGGCGCGCGCGATCCCGACGCGCTGGCGTTGTCCGCCTGATAGTTGCGAGGGGTAGGAGTGCGCTCTGTCCCCTAGTCCGACGATGTCTAGCATGCGTTGTGCGGTGGCGCGGCGTTGTTTCTTGTCGACTCCGGCAAGGGTGAGTGGGTAGGCGACGTTCTCGATGGCGGTGCGCGCATCGAGTAGGTTAGCGGATTGGAACACCATTCCCATTTTTCGCCTGGCTTGACGTAGTTGGGTGTGTCGCAGTCCGGTGAGGTTGACGCCGTCGACTAGCACCTGTCCTTCGCTGACGCGCTCTAGCGCGGTGAGGCAGCGAATGAGCGTGGATTTCCCAGCTCCGGATTGTCCCACGATCCCGTGGATGGAGCCGGCGGTGATTTCCAGGTTTACTTGCTCGAGGGCGTGTACTTCGTTCCCGCCTCGCAGGGGGTAGGTTTTAGTGACGTTTTTAAGTATTACTTTGGCTTCGGGGGCGTGGTTGGCGTGGTTGTCTGCGGTCACGGTGTCCTCCTCCCCCGGTTCTTTGGTGGCGAGGGCGTGGGGTGCCTCGCGATCTGTGTTGCGGTTTCTGGTTGTGAGTTTAGGTAGTTTGGCGTGGTGTGCGCGTGTGTGTCCACTTGGCGAACCGGTTTAGTTTGTGAGCGTGATTCCAGCGGCGGCGGCGAGTACGCATAGCGCGAATCCGCCGAGCGCGAGTGTTAGGAACGCCACTATTCGCGCCGCTGGCTGTTCCGCCCGGTCGGCCACTGGCTGTTCCGCCCGGTCCGTGCCCGCGGCCGCGGCGCCCACGGCCGCCGCCATTTGGGTTTGCTGGTGGCGCGCTAGTGCTCCAATGGCGTCGGTCATGGCGGAGGAAAAGGTGGTCCATCCTCCAAGTAGCCCGGTGGTGATGATGGGGGCGGCGGGGTGGTTGAAGGCGCCACTTCCCCACAGGAGCCCGGCGATGAAGCTTCCAATGATGTTGATGGTGAGGATGGATAGTCCTGGCCCGGTGCGTCGCATCCAGGCGGGCGCGTTTTGCAGGCGGCGTTTCCACCAGGGGGCGAGTTTGCGGTCGGCGTGGAATCTTAGCCAGGCGCCACCGCCGACGGCGAGTGCTGCGAGTATTTCCATGGCGTTATCTTCTGCTTCTCATAACCGCGGTGCTTGCGACCCACCCGAGGCGGGCTGCTAGTAGCCCTAGTAGTACTGTTAGTAGTCCGCTTCCCCAGGCTGCGAGCGTGAATTCGCGCGCTATTGCCAGGGCGAATCCGGAATAAGTGGTGTACCCGCCGAGGGTGCCGGTGCCGAAGATGATCTTATAGTTGTTCCATTTGGGGTTTTGTTGGCGCCGGTTGGTCCAGGTGCTGATTAGTGCTCCAAGTAGGAACGCACCGGTTACGTTTACCACGATGGTTGATACGCTGACGCCTCCCAGGGTGTGTCCGGTGAGGAGGCTGTCGACGAGGATCCGCATGGCTCCCCCGGCGCTGGCGCCGAGGAAGAGCGCGAGTCCTAGGTGTTTGCTGGGGTTGTTCACTGTGCCAGTTTACGCTTGGCTTACTGCTGCGCTGAAAACCGGCGGGTGAGGTTCGACTTAGTTTTATAAATATTGGAAAATATCGGCATGGATACTCTTAGTGCTCCTGCTTTAATTACTGCTCGTCGTGTTTCTAAGACGTTCCGCGCGGTGACGGCTTTGAAGGGTGTGGATTTTCACTTGCGCGCCGGTGAGTCGGTGGCAGTGATGGGCCCGTCGGGTGCGGGCAAGACCACGTTGTTGTTGACGTTGGCGGGGATTGTGCGCCCCGACCAGGGTTCGGTGAGTTTCAACGGGGTGGATTTAACTTCGCTTTCAGATGCGGGGCGAGCTGAGTTACGTCGGGATCATTGTGGTTTCGTTTTCCAAGATTCCCAGCTGGTTTCGGAGCTTTCGGTTTTAGATAACGTGGCGCTGCCTTTGTTGGTGCGTGGCGTTCGGCGCGCTGAGGCTCACTCCCGGGCGGGCGAAATGCTTGACTTGGTGGGTTTCAAGAGCGATCCAACGACGCGCTGCTATCAGCTTTCTGGCGGGGAGTCACAGTTGGCGACGGTGGCACGCGCGTTAGTTGGTTCTCCGAAAGTGGTTTTCGCTGACGAACCGACGGGGGCGCTGGATCAGGCCACTAGTGAGAGCGTGATTCGTTTACTGGTGGAGCGTTGCGCGCAGTTGGGGGCGGCGCTAATGGTGGTGACTCACGATCCGAACGTGGCGCAGTGGTGTTCTAAGCAGGTGCTGCTGGAGGACGGTGTGTTGCGATGAGGTCGGTGGCGCGGTTGGCGTGGCTACTGGAGCGGTCGCGTTTTAGTTCTTCTCGAGGCACGTCCTGGCTAGACGTGCTTGCGGTGTTTGGTTTCGCGGTGGCGACGGCGATCCTACTTCTTCTTTCGGGGGCGTCCTCGCTTTTTATCCGCCGCGCCGACCAGGCTGGTAGCGTGCTTTCCCCTCCGGTGGTCCAGGCCCTAGATTCCCCGCAACTGGGGTCGGCGTTCTTCTCTTCCTACCAGGCGGTTTTCGCATTCGCATTTTTAGTAACAATCCCTCCGGCGCTGTCGTTAGCGGCGTCGGCGGCTTCTTCGGCGGCGCGTTCGCGTTTGGAGCAGCTGCGTTTGCTGCGCTTATTCGGCCTGGGTCGCGCTCGCGGCTGGCTTTTGGTTTTAGTGGTGGTGTTTTCCCAGTTCGCGGCAGGCGTCGCCGCGGGTACGCTACTGTATTTCACTTCCTTTTATCTGTGGCAGCTCTTAGAGATCCAGGGAACCGTGGTTTCCGCCACGGAAGTCATGATTTCGTCTGCTTCGTGGCTAAACACGGTGTTTTTATTGGCCGTGGCAACCGCAGGAGCAGCCCTAGTGGTGCTTTCGTTTTCGTCTTTAGATTCTTCTCGCAACCGCGGCGCAGGTGAGTTCCGTTTCTTCGCTCCCTTCCCTCTTCTGGTTTCGCTCCTGGTGGTGGCGCTGTCAGCCCTGGTGGAGGCGGTGTTATCAGCGGAGGGTTTCGTTGGGGATCTAACTGCCTTGGTGGCGGCGGTAACCGCGGTGGTGGTGTTCGTCGGCCCGGGTCTACTTTACGTTTTAGGCCGGTTCCTGCTGCGTTCTTCGCGTTTAGACCTGACGCTGGCGGGCGCGAGTTTGTCGTCGCGTTCGCGCGCTCTTTTCGTAACCGCCAGCCCTGCTGCGCTGGTAATGTTCATGGCCTTGTCGTTGGGGGCGCAGCCGCAGGAGTTCTTATCAGCAATCGCCCAAACCGACGGGGTGGACCTGCCGCAATCCCAGGTTCCGGTTTTCATCGCTGAGCTCCTTCGCCGCAACTTAGTGGTGGGGTTGTTACTGGTGTGCGTGGCGGTGGTGTTACTTTCCCTGGTGTCGGTTTCTTTAGATCACGCCGGTGGCATCATCTACCGGCGCGACCAGGCACAAACCCTGTTTTTACTGGGGGTGGATCCGACGTTGTTGCACCGAGCGCGCTTGTGGCAGTTGCTGTGCGCCCAGTTCTCAGCATTCGCTCTGGCAGTGGTCTGCGCAGCCGCGGTGGTCCTCCCTGACACGTCGGTGACCGAACTGTCGTGGGAGCCGCTGTTTTTAGTCTTCGTGGTCTTCGCAGTCACGGTGGTGGCTTCTCTAGTTGCGAACCGCTGGTTGGCACCGCTCCAAGACCAGGTGCTCACAGGTGATTCGCGCAGCCGGTTGCTCTAGTACGGCACAATGGTAGTTGCGTTCGTTTTCAGTTAGGAAGGTTCCCCATGAGTGCTGGTCGTTTTGCTCCTAGCCCGTCGGGGGACATGCATATCGGGAATTTACGCACCGCGGCTTTGGCCTGGGTATGGGCGCGGCGTTCTTCTCGGCGCTTTGTTTTACGCATTGAAGACATCGACCGCGTGCGCGAGGGCGCGGCCGCCCGCCAGGTGGAGCACTTGAAGTTACTGGGTCTGGATTGGGACGGCGAGGTTTTGATGCAGTCTTCTCGCCGTTTCGCGCATTTACAGGCACTGTCTAAGCTGCGCGCGTCGGGCCACTTATTTGAGTGTTTTTGTTCGCGCCGCGAGATCGCTGCGGCCACTCGCGCGCCCCATACTCCCGCGGGTTTCTACCCGGGTACGTGCCGCGACCTGTCGTCTTCTGAGCGCGCGCAGGCACGGGCGCGCCTAGCGGCTTTGGGTCGAGCTCCGGCGTGGCGTTTACTTCCGGACGTGGATTCTTGGGCGGTGGTTGACGATCTCCACGGCGAGGTGGTGGAGCCGATCGACTGCGTGGTGTTGCAGCGCGGCGACGGGGCGGTGGCTTACAACCTGGCGGTGGTGGTTGATGACGCGTTCCAAGGTGTTGACCAGGTGGTGCGCGGTGATGATTTGCTCTTCACCGCTCCCACCCAGGCGTATTTGGCTTCGCTGTTGGGTTTACCTGCCCCCAGTTACGTTCATGTTCCGCTGGTGCTGAACGCGGAGGGGGCGCGTTTAGCCAAGCGCGATGGGGCGGTGACGTTACCGCAGTTGTTGGACGCGGGTTGGTCGTTGGAAAAAGTGTGGTCGGTATTGGCGGCATCGGTGGGTGCGGGCGAGGACGTGGCTGACGCCGCGGGGTTCGCCGCGGTTTTCGACCCGGCGACGATGCCGCGTGAACCGTGGGTTTTCACCCCTCCGTCAGCGTGAAGGCAGGTGTTCTTTTCGATGTCGTCGTGGTTGCGCCGTGGTTTGTGGGTTCCTCCGCTGCTGCTTGTGCTGGTGGCTGTCCTGGGGCTTTTAATTCGCCTCGGTGACTTGGCGAACCAGGAGATCTTGCTATCAATCTGGCTGACCGGTAACCAGACCCAGCCGTGGTCGTGGTTATTTGGCGTGATCGCGGTGGCGTTGTCTCCTGTGGGTGCCCCAATCCTTACGCTCTTAGCGGCCCTTGTGGTGTGGTGGCGCCGCACCGCTGCTTTGGCTTTGGGTTTGCTGGCTCTAACTTTCGCGGGCTGGGGTTTCGCCGCGGTGATTAAACCGCTGGTGGGCCGCCCGCGCCCGGATGCGTCGGTGCTATTGGACCCGATCTCTCCCCAGGTGGGGTTCTTGTCTTTCCCTTCGGGTCACACGGCGTTCGCAGCGGCTTTCGCTTCGGCGTTAGTCTTGGTGCTGGTGCCGCGAGCGCGTCGGCGCCTGGGGTTCGTGGTGGGAGCGGTGGCGGTGTCGCTGGTGGCTCTTTCCCGCATTTACGTGGGAGCGCACTTCTTAACTGACGTAACTGCGGGCGCGATCTTGGGGGTTTCGGGGGTGTGGTTCGCCCTGTCTTGGTGGGTTTGGTGGCGAACCCGCCCCACGTCCTCGTCCCATATTTTGAAACAAAACTAGTCGGTTTCGGTGGTAGTAGTGACACAATCAGGGAATCGAAAATCTATTTTCTTGAAGGAACCTAACGATGCAAGAATCTAACTCCCCCATCCGTGTGGCCATCAACGGCTACGGCAACCTCGGGCGCGCGGTGGAGGCCGCGGTGCACGCCGCCCCCGACTTGGAACTGGTAGCGATCTTCACCCGCCGCGACCCGCAGTCCTTGCAGACCCTTTTCGCTCCCGCGGTCCACGTGGACCAGGCTGCGGATTATGTCGGCAAGGTTGATGTGTGCGCGCTTTGTGGTGGTTCCGCCACCGATTTACAAACTCAGGGCCCGCAGTTCGCGGCGCTTTTCAACACGGTTGATTCTTTCGACAACCACGCCCTCATCCCGCAGTATTTCGAAACCATGAACGAGGTGTGTACTCAAAACTCCACGGTGTCGGTGATTTCCACCGGATGGGATCCGGGGTTGTTTTCCCTGCAGCGTTTAATCGCTCAGGCGGTCCTTCCGCAGGGGCAGACCACGACGTTTTGGGGGCGCGGGGTTTCCCAGGGTCATTCGGATGCGATTCGCCGCATCGATGGGGTGGAGGGCGCCATCCAGTACACGGTTCCAGTCCAGAGCGCTAAGGCTCGCGCTTTAGAGGGCGAGGCGGGGGATTTGTCGGCGCGACAAAAGCATCGGCGTGAGTGTTTCGTGGTGGCGGCTGAGGGCGCGGATCGCGATCGCATCCGCGAACAGATCGTCACCATGCCTAACTATTTTGAACCGTATGACACCACCGTGGAGTTCATTTCCGCTGAGGAACTTGCCCGCGACCACGCCCAGATGCCGCACGGCGGGGATGTGATTCGCGCTGGCACCACCGCGCAGGGGGCGCACCAGTCGATCCACTTTAATCTTGCGTTGGGGTCGAACCCGCAGTTCACGGGTGCGATGGTGACCGCCACTTGCCGGGCGGTGGCTCGCTTGGCGGCCGGTGGTGAGTTACGTGCCCTCGCGGGAGCCTACACGGTTTTCGACATTCCACCGACCCTGTATTGCGCCCAGCCACCGGCCGACTTGCGTAGGGATTTACTGTAGTTCACACCGGAAGGTTGGAGGTGTCCTCGCGCGGGGTGGTTACCGCTTTCACGGCCTTTTGCCGGGGGGCTCGCAGGGATTGCAGTCCGCGCGGGGAGACCATGTAGATGAGGGCGAATACTGCTCCGTGGGTGGCGACTACGGTGGCGCCCGAAGCGGTGTTCCACCAGTAGGACACGTAGATCCCGATGGTGACTGACACTGCCGAAACCAGCGGTGACACCCACAGCATGCGTTGGAATTCTTCGGTGATTAGGAACGCGGTGGCGCCGGGGATGATTAGTAGCGCCACGATGAGGATGGCTCCGACTGCTTGCATGGCCACTACCACGGTGATGGCTAGGCAGGTTAGTAGCAGGGCGGACAGGCGGCGGGTGGACAGTCCGATGGCGCTGGCGTGGGAGGGGTCGAATGCGAACAGCGTGAGGTCGCGGTTCTTCAGCAGCACGATTAACGCTGCCAACGGCGCCAGTATGAGTACCTGCACCATGTCCTCGTTGGTAATGCCCAGCAGGTCTCCGAAGATAATGTGCTGCAGGTCGATGTGGGAGGGGAATACTGATATTAGCGCTAGACCCACTGCCAGCATGGAGGTGAATACCACTCCGATGGCGGCGTCTTCTTTAATGAGGGAGGTGGATCTGATGACGGCGATTAGTCCTACGCACACGAGGGCGGCGGCGAAGGCTCCGAGGGAGAATGGGGCTCCGAACAGGTAGGCGAGCACGATCCCGGGTACGACTGCGTGGGAGAGCGCGTCGCCCATTAGTGACCATCCCACTAGCACTAGCCAGCAGGACAAGATGGCGCACACGCTGGCGGCGAGGACGGTGACGAAGTAGCCGCGCACCATGAACTGGTGGGTCCACATTTCTATGAAGGTGTTCCACCACCAGTTGGTGGTGAGGCTCATTAGGGTAGCGGTAATGGCGTTTATCATTGTTATTCACCCACCTGCGTGAAGGCGCGCGCCAAGTTCTGGGGTTTCACCATGTCTGCGGGTGGTCCTTGGGCGACTATTTTCCGGTTTAGAAGTATGGCTTCGTCTGCGAATTCTTTGGATGATTCAATGTCGTGAGTGGACACTAGCAGGGTTTTACCGGCTTTCGCCAGGTCTTTGAGCAGGTCGGTAATGACGGCTTGGGAGGTGAAGTCCACTCCCGCGAAAGGTTCATCTAGCAGCATGACTTTCGCTCCTTGCGCCACTGCGCGCGCCACGAACGCGCGTTTTCGCTGCCCGCCTGAAAGCGCGCCGATGCGTCGTTTGCGTAGGTCTTGTAAACCCACTACTTCAAGGGCTTCGTTTACGGCTTCACGGTCGGCGTGGCGGGCTCGCCGCAGCGGCCCCATGAAACAGTACCGCCCCATCATCACTACATCTTCGACGCTGAGTGGAAAGTGGTGGTCGATTTCCTCACTTTGGGGCACGTACCCCACTAACCCGCTTTTTCGCGCTTTCAGCGAGTCGGTTCCGCACACCGTGATCTGGCCACTGGAGGTGTGCACAATCCCCATAATGGATTTGAAGAACGTGGACTTACCTGACCCGTTCATCCCCAGTACTGCGTAGATCTTTTCCGGGTAAGCCGTGAAGTTGATTCCGGTGAGGGCTTTTACCGGCCCGTACGCCACGTGCACGTCACGCACTTGTAAGGTGGCTTCACCCGAGCTTGCTTTAACCTGTGGTTCGTTTCCGCCTTGTGTCACCGTATTCACGTCCTACCTCGTGCTAGCGATGGGGAGCAGCGCCCACACGCCACTCCCCATCGGGGTGTTTCATCAACCTATCAACTACTCTATCTATTTGCCTGTGAGCCCCTTGGCGATTAGTTCCGCATCGTATTTGAGCAGGTCCAAGAAGGTGGGGACGTCTCCGCCTTCGTCCGAGAGGGAGTCGACGTAGAGGGTGCCTCCGAACTTCGCTCCGGTGGACTGCACAATGGGTGTCATCTTGTCTGTGACGGTGGATTCACAAAACACTGCGGGCACTTGGTTTTCCCGCACGTAGGCTTCCACGTCCGCGACTCGTTTGGGCGTTAGCGCCCCTTCTCCGTTGACTCCCCACAGGTACTTTTCTAACAGTCCGGTGTCTTGCGCCAGGTAGGAGAACGCTCCTTCACAGCTGACAAGTACCCGCTGGTTTTCCGGTACGGTGGCGATTTCAGATTTCAGGTACTGGTCTACTTCTTGCAGTTTCTGCTTGTAGTCGGCGGCGTTCTTTTCGTAGTCAGCTTGGTGTTCGGGGTCAAGTTCGGCGAACGCTTTGGCCATATTGTCTACGTAGATTTGTGCCCGCGTGGGTGACATCCATGCGTGCGGGTTGGGTTTTCCTTCGTAGTCACCTTCCGCCACTGGGATCGGTTCGATTCCTTCGGTGACGACCACGGTTTTCGCTCCGGTTTGTCCCACGAATTTTTCGAACCACTTTTCCAGTCCGAGCCCGTTATTCAACACCAGTTGCGCCCCTTCGGCGCGTTTTATGTCGTTGGGGGTGGGGGCGTATTCGTGGATTTCCTGGTTCGGCGAGGTAATCGACTGCACGTCCAGGTGTTCACCTGCTACGTTCTGCGCCATGTCCGCCAGGATGGTGAAAGTGGTGAGTACTTTCGGTTTAGCTTCGGGGTCGGTTTCACTGGGGGCGTTGCAGCCAGCTAAGAATGTGGCGCTCACCGCCAGCGTGGTGGCGGTAGCTAACGCCATTAACCTGTTTTTTCTCATACCCTCAGTCTATAGTTCGGCTACCCGAAACAACAACCGTCGCCCCCTCACCTCAGGCACGTCAACGCCGCACTTTTCCCTCCTCAGGAGACCTAAAATGCATCGTTGACGTGCTTTTGGTTTCCTGGTGGCGAGGACGTGGAGGCGGTTCGCGCCGCCCCCCGGTTCCCGATTGGCGCGGTTCCCAACTCCTCGATCCCGCCTCTGCGCACGCATTGCTGCGCTAACATTCAGCAGGATCTGCCTGCACGCTGTCTCCCCCGGTTCCCGATTGGCTGAGCCGGCAGGGACTCGCCCTGACATAATCGCAGTATGAGCATCTCCCGCGACGGCAACACCTACACCAAGACTGACACCTCCCACCCACATGCCATTACGGTTGAGTACTTGGGATTGAAGTGGTTGGCGCAAGCTCAAGCCAGCGGGGGTGCGCACGTGGTTCCAGTGGTGGACTCCCCCACCGGTTCTAAGCGGCCTCCCACCAGCAGTCTCACTACTGTCGCTATTTCTCGCGGCGCTTGCACCCCGCAGGCAGCCGAGCAGTTCGGCCGCTCCCTGGCCTGCACGCATGCTGCAGGTGCTGATTATCTCGGTCAAGGTCCTCTGGGCTGGGACAAGTCCGGGTGGATGGGAATGGCTCCCCTTTCGTACCTCACCGCCGCGCAAGCTCCCACCAGTTGGGGTGAGTTCTACGCCACTGAACGCTTACTTCCCTATTTGCCGCGTTGCGTTGACAACGGTTCGATCTCTCAGGCGGGCGCATCAACGGTACACAGGTTGTGTGAGCGGCTACGCGACGGTGACTTTGACGCGGACCAGCCGGCCCTGGTGGTGGCCCAGGCAGCTAGCCGGCAGGCGCAGGCCACCTCCCCCACCCCAGCTGTGGCTGCGCGTCTGCACGGTGATTTGTGGAGCGGCAATGTGCTTTGGTCTGCGCGTTCCAGTTTGGACTGGGGCTGCCAGGCGGCAGGCACGGGCAGGCCGGGAGGTGAACTCGCCGACCAGGTGGGGGTGTTGATTGACCCGGCCGCGCAGGGCGGTCACGCTGAAACCGACTTGGCGACGCTGGGGGTTTTCGGGCAGCGCCATTGGGATTTGATTTACCGTGGTTACCAGCAGGTTTCATCTTTGGCTGCTGGCTGGGAGGAACGGGTCAGTTTGCACCAGCTGCACATATTGATCGTCCACGCCTATCTTTTCGCCGGCGGGTACGGGCATGAGACAGTGTCGGTGTGCCGCAAATACGTGGCCTAGATATGGCTAACTCCCCGGCCGGTGGGTCTCACCAAACGGGGAGTGCAGCGCGCTCGAAGGGACTCGAACCCCCAACCTTCTGATCCGTAGTCAGATGCTCTATCCATTGAGCTACGAGCGCGTTGGCTGATTGCCTGCCTAATAGTTTAGTTGCGACCAGCCATTATCTCCAAATCATTTCACTGTCGCACTCACCACACCGGCGGCGGGTACTGCCGGGTCGGAGGCTTCAGCGGCATCGAGGCGACGCAGCGCCATGCGTCCTTGGTGGCGTGACCACCAGCGGGTGGCGAGGAATACCCCGAAGAACACCAGGCCGTCGACCACTGCCATCATGGAGGAAGTTGCCAGGTCGAACTTCAACGCCACCCAGAACCCAAGGAGGGCAGAGAACACTGCCAGCACCAGGTTCAACGCCATCATTTGCGGTAGGTTGCGTGCCAGTAGCAGCGCGGTGGCCGGTGGCACCACCATTAGTGCAACCACCAAAATGGCGCCTGCGGTTTGGAAGGCCACCACCACGGTGATGGAAACTAGCAACATCAGCCCGTATTCGACCGCCCGCACGGGGAACCCCATGGATTTAGCTAAAAGCGGGTCGAAGGTGGCCAGCTTCAAGGGGCGGTAGGCCCACCAGATGTAGGTGGCGTTTAGCGCCATCACTCCCAGCAGCACCCACATGGTGCGCGGCCCGAAGTCGAATCCCATGGCGATGAGGCGTTCTGGTTCCAGCGCCATGAGGTTAATGTCGCCGGTTAGCACGGTGTCTTGGCAGATGTGCACCGATTTCAGCACGGTGGACAGCAAGATCACACCGAGGGCGAAGAGTGCGGGGAAAATCAACCCCTGGTTGGCATCGCCGGTAATAAGCCCGGTGTTTCGCAGTTTCTCTGCTCCCAGCACCACTACCATCCCCATGGCGGCAGCGATCACAATCATGATGGGGGAGGACGTTTCCCCCGATATGAGCGCTCCAATAACGATTCCAGGTAGCACTGCGTGTGACATGGCGTCCACCAGCATGGATTGGTGGCGCAGCACCAGGAAGGTTCCCGGTAGCGCGCAGGTCACTGCGGTTACGACTGCCAGTAGTGCAACTGCTCCAACGAAACTCATCGTGATCCCGCCATTTCTGCGAAACGCGCAGTTTCGCCCTCGTTCTGGGTATGGTCTACTCCGGGTGAGCCGGTCACCGCCATGGCTGCTAGTTCGCGGGATTTGCGGCGACGCACGATGGCGCGGCGTAGCACGGAGCGTTGCGGGGCGGCGATCATGGAGAAAATGAAGATGGTGAACAGTACGAACACAACTACCGGCCCGGTGGGTACGCGCCCAGCGTTCACTGCCATGATGGAGCCGATGGCGCCGGCGAATCCTCCCATGGCGGCAGCCAGGGCAACCATGGTGGAGAGGCGTTTAGTCCATTGCCGTGCCGATGCGGCCGGCATAATGGCGAAAGCAATCATGAGGATGAGTCCGACGGCTTTGACTCCGATTACTACGGCGACGGTGGCGGAGGCCATCATCACGGGGATGAGTATGCGCGGGCTGAATCCTTGCATGGTGGCAAGGACGGGGTCGAAGGTGAATACTTTGAACTCTTTCCACATCACCAGCATCACCAGTACGGCGGCGCCTCCGAATCCGGCGATGGTGTAGAGGTCTTCGGTGACGAGGGCGGCGGCGTTTCCGAACATGTACTTGTCGATCCCCCCGCGCCCGGGCAGGGAGGAGTGGGTGATGATCCTCATGAGGACGGTGCCGGCCCCGTAGAAGATGGAAAGGCAGATGGCCATGGCGGCGTCAATGCCGATGCGTGAGTCGCGGCTGATCCAGTTGGCAGCCAGTACCGCCAGGGTGGAGGAGATTATCGCTCCGATGGTTAGCACCAGCATGGAGCGTCCGTTGACCCCTAGTACGGCGGTGGCGAAGATGAAAGACACCATCACGCCGGCGACTGCGGAGTGTCCGATGACGTCGCTGATGAGTGATTGTTTGCGTAGGTAGAGGAAGCACCCGAGGGCGCCGGAGATGGCGCCGATGAGGGTGGCTCCGATGAACATGGTGCGGAAAGTGTAGTTGGCGAGGATGTCGCCCAGCCCGATGGTTGGCAGTATTTGCACCCCGGCGTCTATCGCTAGCTGCGTGGTTTCGGGGGTCACTTGGAGCCCTCCCCAGTCATGAGGTCGGCGTCGTCGAACCCGTAGGCGCGGTGCACTAGGTGCGGGGTGAACGCGGTTTCGAGCGGGCCGGTGGCGACGACTTTACCGGCGTTGAGAAGGGTGACCCAGGTGCAGAATTCTTTCACCGTGGACAGGTCGTGGTGCACGATGAGGATGGTTTTGCCGTCCTCACGCAGTTTTTCCAACGCCCGCACAATGGCTTTTTCGGAGGCTGCATCCACCCCGGCGAAGGGTTCATCCATGATGTAGAGGTCGGGGTTTTGCGCCAAGATCCGCGCCATGAATGTGCGTTGTTTTTGGCCGCCAGACAGCTGCGAGATCTGCCGGTCCGCCAGGTCGGTGATTCCCACGATCTCCATGGCTTCTGCCACGAGCTGCCGCTGTTTGGCGCCGGCGCGGCGCAGCCACCCGAGTTTGCCGTAGGTGCCCATGTTGACCACGTCGGCGACGGTGGTGGGGAAGTCCCAGTCAACTTCGGCGCTTTGGGGCATGTACCCAACGCGGTTACGCACTTGGTCCAGGGGTTTACCGAAGAATTCGGTTTTCCCTCCCAGTGGTGGTACCAGTCCTAGTGCGGATTTTATGAGGGTGGATTTCCCGGCTCCGTTGGGCCCGAGGATCGCCATGACTTCCCCTTCGGGGAGGTTCACATTGGCGTGTTCGAGGACGATTCGGTCATGGTATGCGACGGTGAGGTCGGTGATAACACATGGCATGGGAGAGTCAGTCATGGTTGTCTTCCTTGGGTCGTTGCGGTCGGTTGGGATTGTTATATACGCCTATGTCCGGCCTGCGGGTATGGAGTTAACCCCGCGGGCCGGACGATAGTTTTATGTGGCTGAAAACCTCACTTGGTGGCTAGCGCCTCCGCGATGGCTTCAGCGTTGTACTTGAACACTCCCAGGTAGGTGTCTACCGGGGCGGATTCTCCCAGGGAGTCAGCGAAGAGTTCCTTGTCGGATACTTCCACTTCCCATCCCTTGGATTTAACGGCTTGCTTCAGGTGGTTGATGGCTTCGGGGTTGGCCAGGTTGTCTTGGAAGATGACGGGCACCTTCTTATCGGCAATGGTTTGGGCTAGTTCGTCTAGCTGGGCGGCGGACATTTCCGATTCGGAGGAAACGAAGTCGGTCGCCATGATTTCCATGTTGAAGGTCTTGCCCAGGTAGTTGAAGGCGTCGTGACCGGTGATGAGGATGCGTCGGTCGGCGGGAATGCCGTCGAGCAGTTTGCCGGCTTCAACTTTGGCTTCGTCGATCTTCGTGTTGTAGGCCTCGGCGTTGGCTTTGTAGGTGTCGGCGTTGGCGGGGTCGATTTCAGCGATCTTGTCCGCGGCGGCGGTAACTACGATCTTCCAGGCGTCGGGGGAGTTCCACACGTGGGGGTCGTGGCCTTGGATTTTGCCGTCTTCTTCCCAGGGCAGCAGGTCAGCTTCGGGCACGGCTTCCGCGGCGGGGACCTGCTTGGCTCCGAGGCCGTCGAGCTGGTCCATCATTTGGTGTTCCATGTCGTGGCTGGTCCACAGCACCACGTCAGCGTCGTTTAGCTTCTGGGTGTCTTGGGTGGTTAGCGGCTGGGTGTGGGGGTCACCACCGGGGCCGACGAGGACGGTGATGTCGGCGTCGGGTGCAATGTTGGCGGCGGCGTCACCGAGGTAGCCGGTGGTGGCGACGATGCTGAGCTTTCCTGCTGCTTTGGTTTCGTTTTCGGCAGGCTTGTCTGCGTCGGTCGCGCATGCGCTTAGCCCCATTGCCACCGCAGTTGCGGTGATGGTGGCGAGTGCGGCTCGTTTGAGGTTCCGCATTGGTGAACTCCCTTGTGAAGAATTAGGATTGGTTAGGTTTACCTAATGGAAGATAGTCGATAATGGTTCTCAACGCAATTAAAATTTGGGGAATCCGAACTCATTTTATCGGATTGTGAAATTTTCCACACGAAAACGGGCGGGCTCAGGAGTTCCAACTCCCGAGCCCGCCCGGTTCTATGTTCGCCTTATCCGTCGCCTGGGGCAGGCCTTAAAACCGGCCCTACCACTGGCGGCAGGTGGCGCGTGGCTACAACACCAGTCCGAACACCGGCACTGCCAGCAGGTAGACCACGGCGGTAATGAGCACGATGCCTACGATGTTGAGGAACACTCCGCCCTTGACCATTTCGTTGATCTTCACGTAGCCAGAGCCGAAGGCAATGGCGTTGGGCGGGGTCGCTACCGGCAGCATGAACGCGCAAGTAGCGGCGATTGCCACCGGAATGGTCAGCAGCATGACGTTTTGCGGGGCTCCGTCGGTAAGTCCGATTCCGACCGCTACACCACCAATAATGGGCAAGAACGCGGCGGCGGTAGCGGTGTTGGAGGTCAGCTCGGTAAGGAAGATGACCAAGGTGGCGACGGCAGCCACAATCAGAATCGTCGGCAGCACGGAAAGGCCGCGTGCGACCTCGCCAATCCACAGGGACAGGCCGGAAACGGAGAACATCTTCGACAGTGCCAGGCCACCGCCGAACAGCAGCAGCACGTCCCAGGGAAGGGCTTTGGCGCTTTCCCAGTCCATCAGGCGCACCCCGCTCTTGGCGTCGACGGGAAGCAGGAACAGCAGCATGGCTGCGGTCATTCCGATGAGGGCGTCGGTGATGTTCAGTTCGGAGCCGGAGATCTTCAGCAGGATGGGCACGAACACCCATGACAGCGCGGCGATGAGGAAGACGATTCCGACCATGGTTTCACCGCGAGTGATGCCACCCATCTTGTCGAGTTCTTTGCGGATAACTTCGCGCCCGCCGGGGATGTCTTTCATTTCCGGTTTGAACACGGTGGTGAGGATGAACCAGGCGATGGCCATGAACACTACCGACAGGGGTACACCCACCAGCATCCATTGTCCGAATCCGATGTGGATGTCGTGGTTTTCGGACAGGTAGGCCACCAGGAGGGCGTTGGGCGGGGTGCCGATAATGGTGCCGAGGGAGCCGATGGAGGCGGAGTAGGCAATCGCCAGCATGAGTGCGGTGGCGAAGTTGCGTTGGTTCTTGAATCCGCCCACGATGTCGGCGGTCAATACCAGTACGGACAGGCCAATGGGGAGCATGACGACGGCGGTAGCGGTGTTGGACACCCACATGGAGAGCACGCCGGTGGCGATCATGAAGCCGGCCACTAGTTGCTTGGGTTTGGTGCCAACAGCTAGCACTACTAGTAGCGCGAGGCGCCGGTGCAGGTTCCATCGTTGCATGCCTAGGGCCAGGATGAATCCGCCCATGAATAGGAAGATGGTGTCAGCGGCGTAGGGGGCGGCGATTTCCTTGAAGGTGATGACTTGAGACAGGGGGAATATTACTAGTGGTACCAGCGCGGTGGCGGCCAGGGGGATGGCTTCGGTCATCCACCACGCTCCCATGAGGACGGCGGCGGCGGCGGTGATGCGCAGAGCCTCCAGGGTGAAGGGGGTTTCTGCGTCTGGTTTGGCGGCGTTTACCACCTCCACTGCGCTGGCGGGGAAGATCATGTAGGTGATGATGGCGAGGACGATACCGACCAGGAGGCCGATGGCTTGCCGCATCCATGCTCCCTGTGAGGGCGCGAGTGCGTCCTCGGCCTGCGCGTGCGCGGAGGATTCTTGGATGGAGGGAGTGCTCATAGGATTTCCAATCGTGTTCTGCTGAAAGTTCGGGCGGGGTGGGGTGTCCGTGGTTGGACGCCCCGGTTTTCACGGTTGTAAATGGTTGAACTACTTGGCTACCGCGTCGATCCCGCTTCTTTGTGAGGTCTTAAACGGTAGATGGAAATACCCTACCGGGTATCTCGCCTTTTTGGGACCATTTTCCTAAGCTGTCCACATATTGAACACGTCGGAGCTTGGCACTGTCCAAACCCCACTCCCCCACTCGCCCGCGCGGTGACATAAACTGACCCCATGAACAGCTCCGAAAACCGCGTCACCGACGAAACCATGTACGACGAGCTCGACGCCGAGCTCACCTCCCCCTTCTCCCAATACGATCCCTTCACCCCCGCGGACGACGGCGACCTCGCCCTCCCGACCCAATCGCAAACCCACGTTCCGGCGGACACGAATGCCGAGTTATTCGCCCGCGCCGGCCAGGTGATTCCCGGCGGGGTTGATTCCCCGGTGCGTGCTTACGGCAGTGTGGGCGGCACTCCCCCGTTCATCCAGTCCGCGGGCGGGTCGATTGTGCGCGACGTGGAAGGTAAACGCTACGTGGATTTGGTGGGTTCTTGGGGCCCGGCACTGCTTGGCCACGCCCACCCGGAAGTGGTGCGCGCAGTGCAGGAAGCCGCTGAGCACGGTTTAAGTTTCGGCGCCCCCACCAAAGCGGAGGTGGAGCTGGCGCAGGCGGTGATTGACCGCGTGTCGCCGGTGCAGAAGATCCGTTTCGTCTCCACCGGCACCGAAGCCACCATGACGGCGATTCGTTTGGCGCGCGGGACAACTGGGCGCGACCTGCTGGTGAAGTTCGCGGGCTGCTACCACGGTCATTCTGATTCCCTGCTGGCGCAGGCCGGTTCCGGGGTGGCGACCCAGGGGATTCCCGGGAGCGCGGGCGTTCCAGCCGCCACCAGCGCCGACACCATAGTGATGCCGTATGGGGATTTACCGGCGTTGGAGGAGTTATTCAACGCCCGCGGCGACAAGATCGCGGCGATTATCACCGAGGCCGCGCCGGCGAACATGGGGGTTATCACCCCTCCTGCGGGTTTCAACGCGGCGTTGGTTGATTTGGCGCACCGGCATGGGGCGTTGGTGATTATCGATGAGGTCCTCACCGGTTTCCGTGTTTCCCGCGCCGGTTATTGGGGTTTGGAGCAAGACACTGACCCCTACCAGCCGGACCTGATGACTTTCGGCAAGGTGATCGGCGGTGGTTTGCCTCTGGCCGCGGTTGGTGGTCGCGCCGAGGTCATGGACCTGCTAGCTCCCCTCGGCCCGGTTTACCAGGCGGGCACGCTCTCGGGTAATCCGCTTGCCACCGCCGCCGGGCTGGCTACTCTTAACCTTGCTAATGACTTGGTTTACGGGCGTTTAGATTCACTGTCCCAAGTGCTGGTTGACGGCCTCACTCAGACTTGCGAGGCGCAGGGTATGCCGTTTGCGCTTAACCGCGCTGGCAACTTGTTCTCGGTATTCTTCGGCGCTGAACCGGGTGCGCAGGGGGTCGCAAATTACGAGCAGGCGAAGACGCAAAGCCAGGATGCGTATCGCGCGTTCTTCCATTCCATGTTGGAGGCGGGCGTGTACTTGCCTCCTTCCCCGTTCGAGGCGTGGTTCGTGTCCTCTGCCCACACGGACGAGGACGTGGCGACCGTTCTGGATGCGTTGCCGGCTGCCGTTGAGGCCGGGTTAGCGGCGCTGTAACCGGCCGGGTGCCGCGGCAGTGGAACCGGCTGCGTCGCCCCGGTTCAGAGCCGGGTTCGCACCGTCTGCCCCGCTTCGGAGCCGGGATGGAACCGTCGTCCCCGCGTCGCCCCGGGCCGGGCGCTTTGCTGCGAGCGTCTTCATTCCAGGTTGTGGCACTTTACCCATAGATGACCTAATCGCGATAGGCTGGTGGTGTCCATTTTTTCACCACCACTTGTCGTTTAAGGAGCATCCGTGCACATTGGTGTGCCTAAAGAACGAGACGGCCAACCTCTCGTCGCAGCTACCCCCGACACCGTCACAAAACTCATAAAACTCGGATACGACGTCAGTGTGGAAGCTGGCGCCGGGAACGCCGCGCGCTACCTCAACGCTCAGTACGAGGCTGCAGGCGCACAGGTCGTTAGCTCCGAGCAGGTGTGGGATGCTGACATCATTCTTTGTCTCGACCCTCCCAGTGACGCCCAGTTGACGCTCATGCGCCCAGAGGCCACACTGATCTCCCGGCTCGCCCCGGGACACAACCCCGAACGTGTGCAAACGTATGCGGACAAGGGCATCACCGCCCTCGCCATGGATACGGTGCCGCGTATTTCCCGCGCCCAATCCATGGACGTGCTTTCCTCCATGGCGAACGTCGCCGGCTACCGCGCGGTGGTGGAGGCCGCCAGTGCTTTCGGGCGTTTGTTCACCGGCCAGGTAACCGCTGCGGGGAAGATGCCCCCAGCTCGCATCTACGTCATTGGCGCGGGTGTGGCAGGCCTGGCGGCGATCGGAACCGCGAACGCGATGGGCGCGGAAGTTTACGCCACGGACGTGCGCCCGGAAGTGGGTGAGCAAGTTGAATCCATGGGTGCTTCTTTCGTGGCGATCCCCGCGGCGCAGGAAGTTTCTTCTGACGGCTACGCCAAGGAGATGACTACCGCTCAGCGTGACGCGGCGTTGAAGCTTTACACCGACCAGTCCGCCGAGTCTGACATTGTTATCACCACCGCTAATATTCCCGGGCGACGCGCCCCCATTTTGCTCACCGCGCAAGCGGTTGCCGGCATGAAGCCGGGGTCGGTGATTGTAGACATGGCGGCCGCTAATGGCGGTAACTGTGAGCTGACTGAGCCAGGTAAAACCATCATGACCGATAACGGGGTCATCATTATTGGTGTCACCGACCTTGCCGGTCGCCTACCAGCCCAGTCCTCCCAACTGTATGGGCAAAACATCGTGAACCTGTTGAAGCTAGCTACCCCCGGTAAGGATGGGGAGCTTATCCTCGACTTGGAAGATGAAATCATCCGCGGTATCACTTTGACCCAGGCGGGGGAGATCCTGTGGCCTCCACCACCGGTGAAGGTCTCCGCCCAGGCAGCGCCTGCAGAACCAAAGCGCCCCGACCCAGCGCAGGAAGCGGCGCGCGCCGCCGAGGCTTCCCGGGCGGAAGCAAAAGCGAAACGAGTGCGACTGGCGTGGATGGTTGCGGCAGCAGTCGCCATCTGCACCCTCATGCTGTACTCCCCGGCGGTAGTGATTGGCCACTACATGGTGCTGGCGTTAGCAGTAATCGTCGGCTTCTACGTGATCACCGCGGTGACGCATTCACTACACACTCCGCTGATGTCAGTAACGAACGCGATTTCGGGCATTATCTTGGTCGGCGCGATCTTACAGGTGGGGTCCAACAACCTGCTAGTTACGGTACTGTCGTTCCTCGCCATCGTGGTGGCGTCAATCAACATTTTTGGTGGCTTCACGGTAACGCACCGCATGCTCGCCATGTTCAAGAAGGACTGATCTGATGTTAACTGTTAATCTCACTTCCGCCTTCACTGCTGCTTTCACTGCCCGCGCAACCACCGCCGCCTCCACCTACGAGGCCGCACTTCCCCTGGAGAACCTGGGCGACGCCCTCGCCGGCATCACCACCATGGGTAAGATCGTCGCAATCGTTTACATTGTCGCCGCCATTTTCTTCATCCGCGCCCTGTCTGGCCTGTCGCGCCACGACACCGCCCAGCGCGGTAACTGGTCGGGCGTAATCGGCATGGCGCTGGCGCTGGCCGCAACCATCACTTTGGCTCTGACTTCTGATCCTGGGCGCGGGGTCCTCACCACTGCTTTACTGATTGCGGTGGCGATGCTGATCGGCGCGGTCATCGGTATTTGGAAGGCCCGCAAGGTAGAAATGACGGGCATGCCGGAACTGATTGCCCTGCTGCACTCCTTCGTTGGTTTAGCGGCAGTCCTGGTCGGTTTCAACTCCTACATTGCTCCCGACCCGCTGGCGCATGCCCTGGGCGGGTTCCACCTGGGTGAAATCGCCATCGGCATTTTCATTGGGGCGGTGACTTTCACCGGCTCCATCGTGGCCTACTTGAAGTTGTCCGCCAAGATTAAGGGCGTTCCTCTGATGCTGCCGGGACGCAACTGGCTTAACCTGGCGGCCCTGGTCGCCACCGTGGCATTGATCGCGGTGTTCATTAAAGCCCCCGAAGGTCAGTGGCTGTCCATCCTTTCCCTGGTGCTAATCACCATTATCGCCTTGGCTTTGGGTGTGCATTTGGTGGCCGCTATCGGTGGTGGCGACATGCCGGTAGTGGTGTCGATGTTGAACTCCTATTCCGGTTGGGCCGCGGCCGCTGCCGGCTTCATGTTGAACAACGACCTGCTGATTATCACCGGTGCTTTAGTTGGTTCTTCGGGTGCTTACCTGTCCTACATTATGTGCGCTGCCATGAACCGTTCTTTCATTTCCGTCATCTTGGGTGGTTTCGGTTCTGACGGTGCGGTCACCGCTGGCGGGCAGGTCGAAGGTGAGCATCAGGAGATTTCCGCCGAGGACACTGCCCAGCTATTGTCGGACGCGAAACGAGTGATGATTACTCCCGGTTACGGCATGGCAGTTGCCCAGGCGCAGTACCCGGTGGCTGATCTGACTCGCCGCCTGCGCGATGCCGGTGTGGATGTGCAGTTCGGTATCCACCCGGTTGCCGGTCGTCTGCCTGGCCACATGAATGTGTTGCTGGCCGAAGCGAAGGTCCCCTACGACATCGTCATGGAAATGGATGAAGTGAACGATGATTTCGAGGACGTGGACGTCGTCCTCGTAATCGGTGCGAACGACACGGTTAACCCCGCAGCCGAGGAGCCGGGTTCCCCCATTGCGGGTATGCCGGTGCTGAAGGTGTGGGAAGCCAAGGACGTGATTGTTTTCAAGCGTTCCATGGCAACCGGCTACGCGGGCGTGCAGAACCCGTTGTTCTTCAAGGAGAACACGCACATGTTGTTCGGTGACGCGAAAGCCTCAGTGGATGCCATTTTGGCGGCCCTGTAGCTTCCTTTCGCCCCTCCTGCTGTCGGAGCGGGTCTGCTGGTTTAGAGGCCTGCTGGCTCAGAACGTCTGTTAGGCGCCCCGGATACTGTAGATACGGTATCCGGGGCGTTTAGTTCACCCACCTTTGGGTGCATTTACTCGCCCGCGCCACCCGCGCCCGGGTTGCCTGCTCACCCGCCGCTGCGCGCTCTGCCTTCCTGTACCCGCCTCGCCCGCCCCGCCACCCCGCTACGCACCCGCCCCGCCTGCACCCTCGCGATGGTTTTTCAAACCCGCCGGAGCTCCCGCACGTGCAGCTTTGACACCCCCAAACTCGGCGATTTTTGCTTGCGTTAGCACATCTACTTAAGCAATGAGCGATGCTGCACAATAGCTGCTTGCGTGATTGACATCCCAGGGCCTATTCACTACGCTGGTTCACCGTCAGAGGTAGCCTCTGACTAGTGATTATAGAGTTCCCTTTGCCCCATAGAACGGTATTAGTCCCTCATGTCTTTTTCACGATTCAAACTTCCTAAGTCGATCAATAAGTTTGATGGCATCACAAGAAATCAAATTGTTGCCGCTGTCATAGTTGAGATATTCGTACTGATTGCCGCCTACAGTTGGGCTGGGCGCTATCCTTTCGGTCCTGTTAATTATGGACTTGGGGATGCCGGGTGGCAGTTACTTTCTTTCTATGGATCTTACTGGGACATTCTGCACGGAGCAGGCCCGTCTTCAGTCTTCTTTAACTGGGATTTCGGGCTGGGTGCACCTTTCTTCCCCGATTGGGTTAACTACGCTGCCTCCCCATTCCTGCTGCTACTTTGGTTCTTCCCACGCAAAGCGCTTGCTCTGGGGCTGACATTAATTACTTGGTTAATCCTGGTTTGCGCTGCAGCCGCCATGACCCTATTCATCTCTAAGCTAGTTCCGCAAACACGTTTCGCCTGGTTCTGGGGCGTTGCCTGGGCTAGCGGTGGATGGTTCTGGGATTACGCCATTTTCCGCACCATGTGGCTACAGGGACTTGTTGCTCTGCCGCTGCTTGGACTTGTTGTTCTATGGTCGCTTCAACGTAGGCACTTCTACTTGTCAATCGCCATAGTAGCTTTCGCCTGGACCGGCAACTATTACACAGCTTTCATGGCGTCTTTCGCCGCCGGCATTTTGTGCCTAGCTCTGATTGTGGAGCGTGGATTAACTAAAGAAGAATGGGACTTCAAAGGACTGTTACGACTCCTTACCGTGGGAGTTATCGGTGGTTTACTTTCCGCTTGGACTTTAATACCGACCTACTTGGCGCAGCTTGAATCAATTCCGTTCGGTGCTGGTCGCCCCTGGCCTGGCGTTAATCCGCTCACCCTTATTCGCACTTTCTTCCCCGGGGCATCAGTCCTTTACGACACCCCCAACTTATTCTTTGGAACGTTGGGAATAATTTCGCTTGCTATTTTCTTCTTCTCCAAGAGCGTTCATTACAAGAGCAAGCTCGTGTGGCTGGGAACGATAGTGTTGCTGTCCTTGACCATGTTCGTGCGGCCACTGGCTCTAATCTGGTCGTTGTTTGACACGCCTAACGGATCTTGGTTCCGCGCATCGTTCGTTTTGGTGTTCTTCCTGGTAATCATTGCTGCCAAAGGCTTTAGCACCGTTAAGGAAGAACCCCTCACCACTCTCTTCGCGGCAGAGGCCGTACCTGCCCTCCTGCTGATTCCTGCTGCGATCGCGCAAAAGGGTCTCAACTTTGGCACCATCAGCCCGATCATCATCGGCATTGTTGGCATTGCTGTAGGAATGACGTTGGTGGCGGCGCTGCGCCAAAGCAAGCAGATCCTTGCTACCGGCGCCACTGTCCTACTTCTGCTCACATTTACCGCTGAGGTAGCAGTACAGTCCATGGCCACTGCCGAGTTCCAAACGAAGTTCTTAGCCTCTGTCCCTTACCGAGGCGAGTTAGCTGACCGGCTACGCGCTGAAGTGGGTCACTCCACCGGCTTGGAACGAGTAGGTTACTTCGACAACGCTGAAATCCCCTGGAACCAAGGACCTCTCTACGGGGTTACTTCCACTTCATATTCATCCTCATTGACACCTCGACCGCTGGGCGTGGATCTGCCGGAAATGTACGGCTTCCCCACTACGGCGGGTGGCCGAATGGTCCGCACGGGTGAAGACCCAATCGCCAGCTTGCTGAGCGCGGCCTCAACTATCGTTCAACTAAACGGTGACGACTTTAAGGCTGTTCCGATCCAGGCTGTCCCGTTTGCACGTAACGTTCCTGCAGATCTAGCTATCCCAGCCGGCGATCCATTTGCCGCACGTGAGGCTCTTTTGGGTACGAAGCTTTCTACCCCGGTGGTGTCTCTACAGGTGGCAAATCGTGGGGAAGATCCGGTGGATATAGACCTCAATGGCGGTTTCCACATGGAAAAGAGCAAGACCATCCGCATCGCCGCTAACTGTAACCCAGGGTCATATCCGCAGTTCCTAGTTCCCGATACCGGGTTCGGTGCACAGGTCGATGACCGCGCTGCTGATAAAGTTCGCCGCGGCGTGATTCTGTCAGGCAGAAGCCATAAGGCCGTTTTCTACCTGGTGAAGAACACTGATTACGATGTCTCAGCGAACCAGTTTGTATGCACTTCCTACCCCGCGGCAAAAGCGGCTGCAGAAAACATGGAGGAACGAAGCGTGAAACTGAGCGGCGCTTCCTTCTCCTTGAACGCAACCGACGAACCCGTGCTGCTAGCAACCGCCTATTCACCGTACTGGAACTGCGGTGCGGCTAGCACCGACGGAAGCGCTGGATTCCTCAAGGTCCTACCAAAGGGCCCCGGACCGGTCCAATGCTCCTACCAGACTCCCGGATGGCGTGCAGGGCTAGTAGTTTCACTGTTAGTTCTAGTCGGACTAGTCGGCTTCGGCGCCACTCGTAAAGTAATGGGCGGGAACACTTCCGACAGCAAGCATGCTCGAGCGAAGTCAAAGATATTCAAGTTCAACTAACCCCATTACCGGGGTAACCCAGTTGCACTGATTCGACTCCTCGCCTGAACGAGTCATGTGATACCGGCCTGCGTATATGCAGGCCGGTATCAGTATGTTTGAGAGGCATTTTCGTGATCCTGCATCGCGACATTCCCGCTCCGCCTGCTCGCGCGTCGCTGCGTTCCTGCGTTGCCTGTCCCTTTGGGGTTTTGTTTCTGAGTTTGTACGCCTACCAGGCGTACAAAGTTGCAACATCAAATCGGACCTCAGACCCCCGCGCCCACACCGCAATGCCCGGGACCCCAACCGCCTCGGCGGTCCTGCGTCGCGACATTCCCGCCCCGCCTGCTCGCGCATCGCTGCGTTCCCGTATCGCTCGATCCTCCGGCACTCTCTGGTTTGAAAGTTATCCACAGTCGTCGTTGGTTGCTGGAATCGCCCCGCTGTGCACTCTAGAGTTCCAGCATGAGACCCATAGACCTTTACCCTAAAACAGAGCGGATTAGTATACGTGTGAGCAAGGAGATCCGTGCGCTAATCCATGAGGCTGCAAAACTGCAGGGAATTAACGTGTCGGACTACATAATGTCTGTGTTGATACCTGCCGCACGCCGCGACATATTGGAAACAAGATTTGCCATGTTCCCACCTTCAGATTGGGAGAACCTATTTCTTGACCTACAGGAACCTAATAGTCTTCTCGCAGCCATCCTGAATATTCGCGTACCCAACTGGGAACAAGACGACGAAGATAGTGATGACGGCTTCGAAAACATTTCTATCTACGACAGTCTTTGGCATTCGCGCGCGACCTAGTAAACGCCCTAGTAAACGCCCCAGCGTGCGACCTAGCGGACGACCCAGCACACGGCCTTACCCGTTACACACCCTAGGCGTACGGGAGAACTCGCAGCGTCTGGCTCATCACCCAGGTTCCTCCGGCCGGCACGGTGATTTCGTTTTCCTTACAGTTCGCGGCCTCCACGCACACGAACTCGTGCCACCGCTGCGACCCCACCCCGCTAGTTGTGGCTCCAGCTTCCGGGCCCGGATTCCACACCACCGTATTAGCTGACCCGGTTTTACTCACTTCAATAACGCGCCCCCACCCGGGATCTTCCACCCTCACAGTGGCGCTCGATTCGTAAACCCGGTCAACCATTTGCCCAAACGCCACCGGTGCTTGTTCCCCTTCCGAGGGCTTAACCACCCTTGGTGGCGTGAGCGTGGTGTCCAAATACGGGTCGGCTTCCAACCCCGCCACGATCACGTTACGCACGTCGCTAACCGCCAGATACGTATGTAGCGCTGCTTCGAACGTGAAATCTGTTTCCCCAGTGTTAGTAACTGCCAGGCAAACACTGAACGAGTCCTTGAACTCCACTTCCAGTTGCGCCACCCAAGTGCTGGTATTTTCCAAGTACGCGGGCTCCGCTGAGATAACACGGTCAGCTTCCTCACTGCTAATGCGGTAGGTGACATTACCCGTGTCCTCATCGCAACTAACTAGCTTCCACTTAGCGGTTCGCACTAAACCGTGATTTGGTTTGCGCTGCCCACTGCGCCCCGCGGCAAACCACGGGAAGCAAACCGGCACCCCACCGCGAGTTGGATACACTCCCTGCGTAACCGGGTCACTGTTCCACAGCACCGGCTCCTGCCCGGCTGGCTGCCAGTGGCACGCCAGCGCTCCCAGGTCGAAGATCGCGCCCTCGGCCTGCGCCGTTTTGATCCGATTAATTTCAGGCTCAGCTGCGGTGTGCGCGGCACCCGCAGGCTCCGCGGGCGTGGACTGTGGTTGTGTGCTCGTCATAACCCCATGTTAGTGGTCAACAAAACCCCTAAAACGTTAAATCGACCCAATAAACGTTTAAAAGACGGACGAGGAAGCCAAATCCCACCCACAACCCGTATTATGAAGGACAGTTTCTGTCCTCTACACCTCCGGCTCGGCCCGCATGAGCGGGATTCAAACTTTTATGAATCGCTCTAAACTACGCGCCATCTTGATCGCAGGCATGGCCTTATTCGCCATGTATTTCGGCGCCGGCAACCTAATCTTCCCGGTAATGATCGGCGTCGAAGCCGGCCTCAACCTGCGTCCGGCACTCATTGGTTTCATCCTCACCGGCGTGGCACTACCGATCCTCGGCATGGTCGCGGTCGCCACGTCCTCGCGCGGAATCGACGGTCTTTCCAGTCGGCTGGGAAAAATCCCCGGCCTCGTTTTCACAATCGTCATTTTCCTCTCCACCGGCATGCTCTACGCGATTCCGCGAGTGGCGACCGTCAGTTACGAAATGACGGTCAAACCAATGCTGGAAGAGGGCTCTTCCTCCTCCCTGCCGCTTTTGCTTTACACCGCGGTTTTCTTCCCCGTTGCCTACGCCATCGCAGTTAATCCCAAAGGCATGATTGACCGCATCGGTAAATGGCTCACCCCCAGTTTGCTCACCCTCCTGGTCGCAATGATTGCCGCGACCCTTTGGCGCGGAGTAAACACCGCCCCCACCGCGGCACCGACCTACCAGGACGGCCCGTTAAGCACCGGCCTAATCCTGGGGTATTTCACCATGGACGCCATCGCCTCCCTGGTGTTCGGGCTGGTAATCATCCAGTCCCTACGCCAGCGCGGTTTCACCAGTGGTCGCTCGGTTTTCCTCGGCACCGTCGCCACCGGCGCCCTGGCGGGCACCGCCCTCGCCGCCATCTACACGGGCTTGGCATTAATCGGCGTGCACGTAAACGGGCGCGGGGCCAGCAACGGCGCGGAAGCTCTCACCATGGCTGCGAACGAACTGTTCGGGCGCGGCGGTCAAGCGGTATTCGGCCTCATCGCCCTACTGGCCTGCCTCACCACCGCGGTGGGACTGCTGGGAGCGTCCTCGTCTTATTTCCAAACCCTCTTCCCCAAGATTCGGCGCCGCCACATGGTTGCGATCCACGTGGTCGTCTCATTCGCCCTCGCGAACCTGGGGCTGGAGGCGATCCTAGCGATCGTTGCCCCCTTGAATCAGCTGATCTACCCCATCGCCATCAGTTTGATTTTCGTGACGCTCTTAGACATGCCGATTCCGCGTCAGCTCTTCTACAGCTACCGCCTACCTGCCGCTGCCGCCGCCGTAATCGGGTTAGGCGAGGCCCTGTGGTCCACGACGTTGCCGGTCTTCGCTCCCTTGCGAGCCCCGCTAGATGCCTTGCCTTTGGGTAGTTCGCATCTTCCCTGGGTGGCTCCCGCCCTGGTGGCGCTGCTGGTGGGTCTGGCGCTGGATTTCAAATCAGGTGCGCGGTCCAAGTGAACGTGAGGTAGGGGATTTCCACCACGTCCTCTTCCCCGTACCCCAGGTAGTCACGCAGGTACCAGGCTAAGTTGGCTTGCATTTTTTCCTGATTCTGCGGCTTTGACCGCAAATACGACGAGCGCGTCCTGGCAAGCGCCATCACCTCCCGCGGCAACAGTGGCGTGGTGAACGCATCCTGGCGCAACGTCACGGGTCCGAACTGCGAGCCCAGCCGCGGCGGTTTTTCCGCCCGGTAAACATCCCCCGACCGCATGATCCGCGTCAGCCGGTGCACCCACGGCACTTCCACATCCATTTGGTTCGCCACGATCGCTATCCGCCCTCCGCGGCGCAAGATCCGCGCCGCTTCCGCACTGGTTTTTTCCGGATCCAACCAGTGCCAGCACTGCGCGTATGCCGCCACATCCGCGCAGTTATCAGGCAGCGTGGTTGCCTCGGCGCTGGCTGTTACCAGCAGACATCGGTTCTGCACGAGGACGGTCGCGTCGCCTCGCTGGCAAAGTTGCGTGAACTGCGTGGCTGAGTGGGGGGATTCGTCCTCTGTCCCGGCCGCTTCTGCCGCACCGCCACCGGGGGCAGTAGTGGCGCCGCCTACAGCCGCAGTCGCAATACCGCCGTTGCGCAGTGTTTGACGCAGTTGTTTCACCATCGCTGGCGCCGGTTCCACTGCAATCACCTTGGCTCCTCGCCCCAGCAGTTGGGCGGTGAGTTTGCCCGTGCCCGCACCAATGTCGGCCACGGTCACCGCTGGCCCTCCGGCGTCGCCGATGATCGTGTCGATGGCGCCGTCTGGGTAGGTGGGCCGCACCTTCGTGTATTCGTCTGTGGCTCGTTCGAAGGCGTTGCGCGGAGCGTCGGGGTCCCAAGGTTGGCGCAGGCCGGCGCCAGGTGGGGGCGGGGTTTGCTTCACAGAGGCAGTTTATGTTGCCGCACCCCCTTCTTCCAGCCGGTCCCCGCGGTAGCTAACAACCAACCAGGTGCACATTTGTGCAAACAGGGCAAATCGAGCCGCCCTTTTAATCAGTTTCTGAACGTTTGCCAACCCTCCCCGCTCTCACTTTGCACCTATATTTCAAGCCAAACATAATTGCCTCACTAACTTCTTTGGACTAGAATTTAAACCCATATCTACCGTCTAGTACGAAAGAAAACCATGCTTAACAAAGAAGTTATTGCACACCGCGGGCTCAACACCCTCGCCCCCGAAAACACCTTGCCGGCATTCAAACTCGCCGCCGAAAAAGGTATCAAATGGTTCGAAACCGACGTGGACGTCCTCGGCGACGGCACCGTCATCGTCTGCCACGACACCACCTTGGACCGCACCACCAACAAATCCGGTGGCTACTACGAACTGACCAAAGCCGACCTCGCCGACATCGACGCAGGCTCCTGGTTCTCCCCCGACTTCGCGGGCGAAAAGCTCCCCACCTTGCGTGAGCTAGTGGACTTCATGAACGAAACCGGCATGAACGCGAACATCGAAATCAAATCGAACGAAGCCGGCAAAGCCATGACCTCGACGCTGATCGACAACGTCATTGCCGAACTCGAACGCCTCGATGCCGGACGCGAAGTAATCATCTCCTCTTTCAACCACGTACTACTGTCGGTTTTCAAACAGCGCGCCCCCAAACTCCCCATCGGCTGCCTGTACGAAACCTGCGCCCTGTACGACGACTGGAAATCCGTCCTCGAACTGGTGGGGGCCGACTACATTCACCCCGAAGACACGGGGCTGACTCGCGCCAAAGTACAGGCTTTCCGCGACGCCGGCTTCGGCGTAAACGTGTGGACCGTGAACAGTGCGGCGCGCGCCAACGAGCTTTTTAACTGGGGCGCAACCGGCGTGTTCACTGACATCGCCCACGAGATTCGCCGCTAGTTACAGCCTCACCTAAGCCGCGCGCTTACCCAACGACCTTAGGCTACTTGGCACGTTAAAGGTGCGCGAGAAAACGACACTCTATATGGGCAGTCCACTCCTGGACACTCCCCCCCCATCAACCCTGGGTCCGCTGACCCACTTTAACCACCGAAAGGAAACTAAATTGTCCGCCGTTGTTAACCCCGGCAAATCCAGCCGGCTGCCTTCCTTCCTGCGCCGCGGGAACGTGGGGGCCTTCCTGACCATCGTCATGGCCGGTCAGCTTACCTACTCCGCTTTCGAAGCTTTCAAGGGATCACTGCTGATCCCCCTAACTGAAGTCCTCGGCATCGGCATCGATGACTTCGGTAAACTCATGTCGATCCTGGGCCTGGCAATGTTCATGTACGTGCCCGCCGGTTGGGTCAACAACCGTTTCACCGTGCGCAGCATCTTGCTGGCGTGGTCCGCTTGGCGCCTGGTCACCTTCCTAATCCTGTACTTAATCCCTGGGCTATCATTCACCGCCATGATGGTGATTGCTTTCACCTGGGCAGTGTGGGACGCCATCGGCTGGCCCGCGGTAGTCAACGGTGTCTCCTTCGTGGCGCAAGACTCCGACTCCAAGGGGCGCGGACTGGCGATGGGCCTGCTGGAAACCATCCGCCGCGCCGCCGAGTTCCTCATGAACATCATCATCGTGGGACTGATCTGGATCTACCCGGCACAAACCAAGCCGATCATGCTGGGCTTCGCCATCGGCTACTCCTTACTGCTCATTCCTCTCATTCTGGCGCTACTCAAATACGTACCCAAGAACGCCATCGCCAAGGAAGAAGGCAAGTCCGACAACTTGGCCGCCCTCATCGGCCTAGGTAAAGTCCTGGCACGCCCGCGCGTGTGGCTAGCCGGCATCGCCGCCATGTGCGTGTACTGGACCTACGTGAACCTGATCTACTCCTCCGCCCCCTACATCAAGATGGTTTTCAACGCCTCCGACGGCGCTGCCGCCGCTTTCGGTATCTTCAACACCGGTTTCATCGGCATCATCGCCGGCCTGGTTTCTGGCTTAGTAGCGGACTACGTCTTTAAGTCCTCCACCATGATGATGGCGGTTTCCCTTGGTGTCACCGCGGTAGGTGTGGGCTTGGTTTACCTACTCCCCCACAACGAGTCCATGCTGTGGCCGGCAATGATCCTGCTGATGGTCATGGCCATCGGTATCTTCATGGGTAAGGCCGTCATCTTGGCGCCCATTGCCGAGCTACACCTGCCTGAAGAAATCAACGGCTCCGCTATGGCGGTCGGCTCCTTCCTGGCTTACGCCTCCATCCTGTGGGGCAACTACACCACTTCCGACATTGTGGAGCGATACAAGGCTGACGCTTACGTTGGCTACAGCTACGTGTTCTTGATTACCTTGATCGTGGCTGCGGTCGGCACCGTCTGCGCCGTGGCACTGGTAGTCATTAACCGCCGCGCCGAAGCGGCAGAAGCAGCCGCTCAGCCAGTCGTCTAGTGAGCGATTCAGCCGTCCCGCTGGCCAGCTTGCGGCTGCCACGAGGCGGGCGCTGCCGCTGATCACTAAACGCTGACTTCACCAAACCCTCCCGGGTGTGCAGGTTATAACTTGCACACCCGGGACTTTTTCCAGTTGATCCCGATTCCGGATCCTACTAATCGACATGCCCCGCTATCGGCACGCGCCCTGACCTACACGGCTGCATATAGGATGACTCCAACGAATCTTAATGACTGGTCCGGCGTTAAGTCCTCCCTCGTTTCCTTTCAGAAGAGGTGTTTCGATGCGAATCCTGACCACCTTACTCTTAGCCACTACCATCACCGGCGGGGTGTGGCTTCCTCTGGCCACTTTTACACCCGCTGGATCTGCTCTTTCCACCACAGAATTTATTGCCTCTGCGGCAGCTGCTGAATGGAAACAAGAAAGTTCCTGGTATAAGTCCAAGCAAAGCTGTGAAAGTCGCGGCATAACGTTAACGGGAATGAATATCGCGTTTACCTACGATTTTCGATTCAACCAGGCAGGCCGGTTGACACTGTCCTACCCGCCCGTGCGACCTGATGGCCCACTAACTGCTTCGTTCAATGAACGTATCTGAGCTTTACGCACTCAAAGAAGGCCAGACTTGTTGCACAGAGGGCTTTATTTGTAGCTCTGGCGACGCCCGATGGGTGAACTACTGTGATCCTCACGCCAGCCGTAACCACCCGGGTTCGGTACCGATCTACGCACCACCTCAGACTTCGCTTGACTTGACCACCCCGAACCGTTACCGGATAACTGGTAGCTGGGATGGTACCGGAATTAGGGCCCAGGAGTTTACGCTCGCATCGAACCAAACCCAGCACCTAACGGCAGATTTTGACCAGCTAATTACGCGGCGCCGCGAATTCCCTATTCTGTGGAAATTACAACAGCCCGCACCGATGTTTCCCCAAGATCTAATCGTCCAAGCCGGTGGTCAAAAATGCGTATTTAATGATGGCGAAATATACCTGTTCTACTCTATTTTGCGTTACTGGACTGAGCCTGCAATCCAGACAGCTGCCGGTCATCCACACCATGGGGTCGCAGTGTTAGTTGGCCACCCCGGTGACAGTTTCCCAGTAGATTTCAAGCACTGGGGAGCGCACGAGCGAGAACTGCCGCGACCGTCCTCTAAATCTCCCTAGAGTGCTTGTTTTCCCACTCGCTTCGGGCTTGTTCAAACGCTTCAATCGCCCTATCCAGGTCAGCGCGAGTTAGGGAGGCCGACATTTGCGTTCGAATACGCGCCTTACCTTTAGGTACTACCGGGAAGGAAAACGCCCGCACGTAAACGCCGCGCGCCAAGATCGCATCCGCCATCTGCGCGGCCTTTACCGCATCCCCAATCATCACCGGCACAATCGCATGGTCAGATTCCGGGATCTCAAACCCGCGGGCCACCATCTGACGGCGGAAATACGCGGTATTTTCCCGCAACTTCTCCAGCAGGTCACTGGAGTCGCGCAATAGTTCCACGGTTGCCAACGCCGCCGCCGCAATGGAGGGCGCCAGGGAGTTAGAGAACAAATAGGGGCGGGAGCGTTGCCGCAGCATTTCCACCACCTCACGCCGCGCACACGTATACCCACCACTGGCCCCGCCCAGGGCTTTGCCGAGCGTACCGGTGAGGACGTCAACCTCGCTGCGTCGATCAAACAACTCCGGGGTTCCCGCCCCGGTGGCGCCAGTGAACCCCACCGCGTGGGAGTCATCCACCATCACCAGCGCGTCGTAGCGGGCCGCCAACTCACAGATCTCATCAATCGGGGCGACGTACCCGTCCATGGAGAACACTCCATCGGTGGCGATGATGCGGGTGCGCGCGTCCTTAGCTTCAATCAGTTTCGCCTCCAGGTCAGCCATGTCGCGGTTGCGGTAGCGCAAGCGTTGGGCTTTAGTTAGGCGCACCCCGTCAATGATGGAGGCGTGGTTTAGTTCATCGGAAATGATGGCGTCCTCCGGCCCGGCGAGCACTTCGAACAGCCCACCGTTGGCGTCGAAGCAGGAGGAGTACAAAATGGTGTCCCATTCGTCTGCGTCTTCGGGGTGGAAGAACTCCGTCAGGGTGCGCTCCAGCCGCGTATGCAGGGTCTGGGTGCCACAGATGAAACGCACCGACGCCATCCCAAAACCCCACTCGTCCAGGGCTTTCTTCGCCGCTTCAATCAGCACCGGGGAGTTAGCTAACCCCAGGTAGTTATTGGCACACAGGTTTAGAACTTCGCGACCGTCCTCGACACCTACGTGCGCGGCTTGGGCGGTAGTGAGGGCGGCTTCTTCCTTATACAAGCCCTCATCCCGTAACTGCTGTAGTTCGGCGGTGAAACGCTCCCGCAGTTTGGCGTCCATGGTGTCCTCCCCAGGTCTGATCTAACGATTCTTCTACCTGTAATCCTACGTCCATCTCACCGCGCCAACTGCCGCCTTGCAGGCATGTTTCACCGCCCGGCCAACGCCCTCCTTCAGTGTCCGCCGATCCGGTTTGGGGTCGGTCGGCTGGGGGTCGCGGCCCGCGTGTCCCATTGGGTGGAGGCAAGTTGGCGCTCGTAGATGTTCAACACTTCGAAGATCTCAGGTGCGTACCAGCCCCGCACTCCCCGCCCGATCGACACCTGTGTAATGATTCCCGCCTCCTGCAGCGTCCCGCAGGCGTTCCTCGCGGCCGCCGAACTGACAGCTAGACGCTCCTGCGCCAAGGAGCTGGTGAACATCGGCATCGCAGGTAGAGCGTCGCGTAGGCGCACGGCTGTTGAGTCCGCGCGTAGCGCCCTCGCGCTTAGCTTTTGACCATATTCTTCATGTCGTACGCGCCAGTTTTCCTTCAAGTCAGCGATGTCTTCGGCAAAGCGCTGGGCAATCATCAAAGCTGTTTCGGTGGCGTCGAAAAACACTTCCAACCAGCGCGCCACGTCCTCGTTCCATTCCGGCGAGGACGGCTCTGCAGTCGTGCGCAAAGCGGTTAAGCCCGCCACGTACTGCTTAGAACGAGTTGCCAGCGCCGCTGAGACGGGTATGACGGCGGCGGATTCGAGGCCGCGGCGACGCCAAATAGTATGAATCAAGGCCCTTCCGACACGCCCGTTTCCGTCGCTGAAGGGGTGGATGGTTTCGAACTGTGCGTGTACCAATGCGGACTGAATCAGTGTTCCATGCGTGGCACCTGAAGCGTAGTGCGCTAAGTCTTGCACTAGCCGCGGCACTTCCTGTGGTGGTGGAGGAATGAACTCGGCTTCCAAGGGGTGGTATCCGCTACCGCCTACCCAGTTTTGAAACTTCCGTAAACCAAGATTCTTCGGATCCGCACCTTCCGCTGCCAGCAGACGATATTGCAAAGCCTCGATGTCTGCGACCGTGATTTCCTCACCTGTGGCAAGCTGCCCCATGGCTTGGTCGATAATCGCGATATTAGCGGCAACCTGTTGCGCTGCCGTGTGCGAGAGTTTTTCTACCGCTTGCGACTCTCGTTGAAGTTCCGCCTCTGCCACTTTCCTTGCTGATACTTGCAAGCCTTCTATGTAAGAAGAAGCCATCGCCTCACTACGCACAAGCAGACGACTGAGAGATTCCACTCCCGCCGCTTCAGGGTAGGTGGGGAAAGCTTGGATGCGGTTTTCTAGTTTCGCTGCCCGAAGTGCAAGGGGCGTGGGTATGGGCAGTGCCAAGTCAGTCAGGGTGCCAGGCGTGAAAGAACGGTACTGCCCCGACCTGCGATCCCGCTTCAAAGGCGCGCTTTCATTACCTTCCCAGAGGTGTTCTTTGTATTGCCCCATTTTCACCTCCAGCGAATCGCAAACTGCCCTGCCCTAGTTAGAAACTAAGTTAGCGCAAAACTGCTCTTAACGCTAGGTTGATCATTAAACTAGCGCAGCCAATAGGAAGGAGCCAGCTTAAGATTTAAGTTAGCACCAGAACGCGCCGCTTCGGCGGGGCTCACTCCTCCCAGTTCATCACCACTTTCCCACTGCGCCCATCACCCGCGACCTGGAAAGCTTCTTCAAACTCGGTGAAGGGAAGGCGGTGAGTGATCACCCCGGAAATATCCAGCCCCGACTGCAGCAGGGCCGTCATCATGTACCAGGTTTCGAAAATCTGCCTCCCCGTCACCCCTTGGATGGTGAGCATATTGAAAATCACGGTGGACAGGTCCAAGTCGATTTCGTGGGTGGGTGTTCCCAGCAACGCGATGCGTCCCCCGTGCGTCATATTCGCAATCATGGACTTAAGGGCTGGGGCGGCTCCCGACATTTCCAATCCAATGTCGAAGCCTTCTTTCATATTGAACCGCGAAAACACCTCCGCCAGGTTCTCCCGCCCCACGTTCACCGTGTGCTGGATCCCCAAGGACCTAGCCAGTTCGAGTCGCTCATCTGAAAGGTCAGTGAGCACCACGTGGCGCGCGCCTTGGAACTGCGCCACCAGGGCCGCCATAATCCCAATCGGCCCAGCACCCGATACGAGGACGTCCTCGGCCAGGGTGTGGAACTGCAGTGCCGTGTGCACCGCGTTTCCGAAGGGGTCAAAAATCGCCGCTACGTCCGGGTCCAGGTTCGGCACGTGGTGGACCCACACGTTCGCCGCCGGCATCGCGAAGTACTGCGCGAACGCGCCATCAACGTGGTAGCCGATCCCCTTAGTATTGCGACACAGGTGGCGTCGCCCCGCCAGGCAAGCGCGGCACCGCCCACACACGAAGTGACCCTCTCCGGACACGAACATCCCGGTCTTTAGGTCGCTAACTTCGGAACCGACCTCGACAATTTCCCCGCAGAACTCATGCCCCAGAATCAGCGGCGTCTGCACGGTCTTAACCGCCCACGGATCCCACCGGTCGATATGTACGTCAGTGCCGCAGATCCCGGTCCGCATCACCCGGATTAACACGTCGTTGGGTCCCACCTGCGGTTCAGGCACGTCAATGAGTTCCAGTCCCGGTCCGGGTTTAGTCTTCGCCAGTGCTTTCATCTTCACTGCCTTCTTTCTTCTTCATGGGACCCCATACCGACGCGGTTGAGGCAAACGCTATTCTAACGCTGCCTCAACCGTCGGTGAGGACTTACTCGACTTCCCCACTACCCCTTCAGACCCGAAGCAGCCAAACCTTCAATCACCCGTTTTTGCATGGTGAAGAAGATCAGGAAGATCGGAGCCATAGCCATCACTGACGCTGCCATCATGAGGGCGTATTCAGATGAGTGCTGACCCGCGAGGGTCGCGATTCCCACCGACAGCGGCATGTTTTCTTCCCGCGTAGTGACGATCAACGGCCACAGCAGGTCATTCCACGACCACAGCACGGTTGTAATCATGACCGCGAATAGTCCCGGACGCACCACGGGGAACATGACTTTCCAAAATGTTTGCCACGGGTTGCATCCGTCCAGGCGCGCGGCTTCTTCTAGGGCCGGAGGTACCCCCATGAAGGATTGGCGCATCAGGAAAGCTCCGAAGGCGGAGAAGAATCCGGGCAGCACGATTCCCCACGGGGTTTCCAGCAGTCCCATATCGCGCACCAACTGGTACTGGCCGATTAGGTATGACTGTCCGGGAACCATGAGGATGGCTAGTAGCAGTCCGAAGAGTAGTGAACGCCCTCTAAACCCCATGCGTGCGAAGGCGTATCCAGCCATGGAGCACAGGATCAGTTGCGCCACCGTGCGTAGGGTGGTGATTAGCACCGAGGTCCAAAACTGTGACAGGAAGGGTAGCCGCGTGAATACTTCGGCGTAGTTGGACCAGCGTAACTGTTCGGGGATGAAGGTGGGGGGCACGGATTGGATTTCCGCGTTCGTCGATAGACTCATGAGGATCTGGTAGACGAATGGGAAGACCATTATCAGCCCGCCCAGGAATAGGAAAAAGTGGATCGGCAAGAACCTCACTTGCCCGCGTAAGACACGAATGAAACTAGTGTTTGATTTCTTGCTACGTTCCTTCGTTTTACCCTTCGGCACAGCAGCGAGGTTTTCTGGTTTCGCTGGGATAACTTGACTAGACATAGTTCACCCACTTCTTTTGCCCTAAGAACTGAATGAAGGTAACTACCGCCACCAGCGCGAAAATAACCATGGCGATGGCGGCCCCCGCCCCTTGGTTGGAGTTGACGAAGGTTTCGCGGTAGAACAGGTAGACCAGGGAACGCGAGTAGGGCTCCGCCGGGTTGTCTCGCCCGATCATGGCGTAGAGGGCGTCAAAAAGTTGGAATCCCGCGATCGTGGTCATGATGGTGAGGAAGAATATCGAGGGCGTGAGCAGCGGAATGGTGATGGAGCGGAACTGTTTCCAAGTGGAGGCTCCGTCAATGGAGGCCGCTTCGTATAGTTCACGCGGGATCGACTTCAGTCCCGCTGAAAGGATGATTACGTTAAATCCAATCGACGCCCAGATTCCAAACAGCGCCACTGCCAGTAGTGCCCACCCGGGGGTGACCAGCCAGTATGGTGGGTCACTCACGCCTGCTGCCCGTAGACCTTGGTTGATTAAACCAAAGTTGCCGTTGTAAACCAGTTTCCACACTTGCGCTACCGCCATCGGCATTGCCAGGTACGGCATGAAGTACATAGTGCGGTAAAGACTTTTACCGCGCAGCCCGGGTAACTCAATCATGGAAGCTATCAGCACCGATAAGGGGATCCCCAGCAGTACGATCACCGTGTAAAGGAGGGTATTACTAACCGCCGATCCCAGATCGGGCGTGGAAAGTACCTCGCGGTAGTTATCCAGTCCAACGAATTCGGGGTTCCCACCAAACGCATTGGTTTGCTGGACTGAGACGATCAGGTTCTTCAGCATCGGCCAGTAGTAGAAAATGGCGACACCCAGCATCATCGGTCCTAAGAATAGGATCGGCCAAGCTCCGACGCTGGTGGGATTACCCCGGCGTTTCTTCGAAAGGGGCCTGCCTCCAGGCCCCGCCGCGCCGGGGTGGCGGGCGGTTTTGCCCGCCACGGCGGCGGCTTTCATTACTTCTCCTTAGCTAGGGCTTCGTTCATCGCGGCAGCTAGTTCCTTAGCTGCTTCTTCAACGGGTTTCGTCCCACTAAATGCGGGGATCACGTAGTCGCCTTCTGTGCTGGCCCAAGCTTCCGTATTCTTAGAAACCGGGTAGGGCACTGCGTACTGGTCGGCGCCGTCGATAAATACCTTGCAGTTCCACTTCGGGTAGGTTGCCAGCCAAGGATCTTGGGTGCCGTTGAACGCGGGAATAGCAGTACCGTTCGCGGCTTCCACCTCCTGGCTTTCCTTACACGCCATGTGCGCTGCCAAGGCTTTCGCCGCCGCCTTGTTAGTGGAGTGCTGCGATACTGCCCACCCCAGGCCGTGAATAATAGTGGCTTGCTTTTCCTTCTTGGGTAGTTCGATTACCTCAATATCTTCTTCCCGCCCCTTAAAGGCTTCCGCGATTTCCGCTGCGATCCAGTCACCGGACCAGAACATCGCGGACTTTTCCCCGGTGAACATATTGTTGGGCTTGACGTCAGCAACTACGTCCGGTGGAGCTACCGAGCCGTCGGCAATCCAGTCGACCCAGCACTTGAGGCCCTCAATGGTCTTAGGATCGTCATACCCTGACTTCCCATCCTTAATGACGTAGCCACCCGCCTGGTAAATGGTGTTGTAGTAGGTACTCTGGTTCGAAGCCACCGGGCAGGCCGCGCCCCAAATCCCCTTATCCTTACCCCAATCAGAGATCGCCTTGGCCTTTTCGTGGAAGTCCTCCCACGTCCACCCCGACTGCGGCGGCTCTACTCCAGCGTCAGCAAAGATCTTCTTGTTGTAGAACACTCCCACGGTGTCGAAGTCCTTGGGGATTCCGTAGTGCTTGCCGTCAAAGGTATATAGGTCAACTAGTGCCTTGGGGTAGTCTTCCCACTTAATCCCCATGTCGGTAACTACATCAAGCGGTTCCAACATGTCGTTGCCAGCGTATAGCTGGATATTGGGACCGTTCATCCACAGCACGTCAGGCAGGTTCTTACCTTCTGCTTGGGTACGCAGTTTCTTCCAGTAGTCGGCGTATCCGGACAGGTTCGTGGTAACCGTGATGTTGGGGTACTTTTCTTTGAAGCTCGCCAAGTTAGCTTCAATGGTCGGGGACTGGTTCTTATCCCAGTACGCCAAAGTTAGTTCCGCCTTGGTGTCGGGGCTGAGCGTCTCCGCACTCCCCGCGCCCGCAGACGTTCCTGAGTCCTTCGAACAGGCGGCGAGGGCGGCTGAGGTCGTCCCAAAGGCCAGCACCGCTAGGAAGTTACGTCGGTTCAACATGATGCTCCTTTGCAATCGTGGTTCGGTTTTGGTGTCAATGAGTTAACTAGATGTTTTCGATACTGCTTCGGCTTACTTCTTAGTAGGGGTTTGGTTGTTGTTGAAGTATTGGATGATGTCTTCGCGCGGCGGGGTCACTGTGCGCGGGGTGGCTCCATCCCTTAGTGATTCGGTCGCTTGGATTCCGGCCGCTACCGCGTACCAGGCTCCCAGCGGGTTCGTGTCGGTAGGGGTTCCCTCCCGTATGAACCGCATGAACTCGGTGACGGTGAGGACATCTGCGTCTGCGTGTCCTTCCGCGTCTCCGATAATGGGGAAAGTTTCGTCCCCATCGGGGTTGTAGTGGGTGCGTTTATTCCACAGTTTGATGTGCCCACCGGCCCCGTCACCGAAGTTTTCAATGCGTCCTTCGGTGCCGATAACGGTGTAGTTTCGCCAGTAGTCGGGGGTGTAGTGACACTGCTGGTAGGAGGCAAACACCCCGGTATCCATCCGCATAAGCATCATCGACAGATCCTCCACATCAATGGTGTGGTTTAGACCTGTTTGGCTCAGTGGCGGCCAGTTATCGAGGCTGTACCACTCGCGCATGAGTTCCTCGGAGTGGTCTGCTCGATCTTCAATCTGGTCATATAGGGTGAGCCCACCCATGGCTACGACTTCTTCGGTGTGAGCTTCAGCTAACCAGTGCATGACGTCAATGTCGTGTGCTGCCTTCTGCAGCAGCAATCCGGTTCCGCGGGCGCGTTCTGCGTGCCAGTCCTTGAAGTAGAAGTCACCTCCGGACCCCACGAAGTGTCGGCACCAAATCGCTTTTACCTGCCCGATACGCCCTTCCCGTATGAGTTCACGCATCGTGCGCACCACGTTCATATGCCGCATATTGTGTCCGACATACAGTTTCGTACCGGTGCGGTAGGCGGTTTCAAGTATGGCGTTAGCGCCCTCCATGGTTATGGCCAGCGGCTTTTCCAGGTAGACCGCCACCCCCGCTTCCAGCAGTTCGCAGGTCACTTCCGTGTGCGTGTCATCCGGTGAGGTGACGAAGGCGGCATCCACCCCGGCGTCAATCATTTCCTTCACAGTCCGGGTGATGGTCACCGTCTTGGGGTCGCGCTGCAACTGTGCTTCAACGCGTTTCACCGCGTCCGGGTGAGGTTCACATACCGCGGTGATTAATCCGCCGTTTTCCGGCCTCTCCGCCGCCAACGCAAGGGGGGCGCGAGCGCCGCATCCCACCACCCCAATACGCAGGGTTTCTAATGGGTTCTGGGTCTTCTTCAAGGTGGTGTGTTGTCCTTTCCTGAGTGCTGCCTGGATTATGTGAAGGTCTTGCAGCTGCGTCGCAGGTTGAGTACTGACTCCCAGTAAACTTTGGTTAGCTTTCTTTAGAGCCACGTGCGCAACCCCGGTCACAGACGCCCCCCACCCCAATTGGGCGATGTCGATATTTAAGCGCTTCCCGTCCCCACCGTAGGGGCGGGTCGCGGCGTCCGATTTTCGCACCTGGGTAATTACGTCCTCAATCGTTTTGGTGAGCCTGGCGGTAGGTGTTGACACCACAATCCGATCCGGATCGATAACGCTGGCAACCGAAGCCACAATTTGAGAGGCGCGCTCCACCCAACTGTGATCGGGGAGCTTTTCTTTATCCAGTCGCAGGTCAAGTACGTCGGAGATTTCCCCCGCGGTAAAACTCTGTCCGCGCCGAATTTTCCCTCCGATTATCAGCCCGGTATTGACCCCGCGCGCTAGGTTAACGAAGAGCAAGTCCCCGTCCGCAGCCAGTTCCCCCTGGTCGCGTAGTTGACAGAACTCCCCGTATGCGGCGGAGTTAATGTCGTTGTCAATGGTGACGTTGCACCCTACCCGGCTACCGATCTCCGCTGCCAGGTTTATGCCATCTAGAGCTCGCAGCAAGTCAGCGTGAATGACGGTGCCGTCAGAATCGATAATTCCGGTGGTGGAGATAGCCACGTGGTGCAGTTTGCCGTACTGCTTATACGCGGTAGCGGTTTCTTTAATGATGGTGGCAAGCTCGGTGATACGCGTCGGCGGAGTGGTGGTGAGGTCGTGGGCTTGTGCGTCCAGGACTTTCCCACTAAGCGATACCACGGTTACCAGGGCGGTTGAGACCAGCGCGTCGACTGCGATTATGATCCCCGCTTGCGGAGAAATTCTCCAAGTGGTGGCGGGCCGTCCAACTCGTGTTTCACTACTTTGTTCGATTTGTTCAACTAGTTTCAAGTCAGTCAGGTCACCGATGACGGACATAACTGTGGGGCGAGACAACCCCGAGCTATCAACCAAATCTCCAATTGAGCACCCCGGGTTCTTATCGCCCTTGGAACCAATACTGCGATCGCGCAGTATTGCCCAGATTTTAGCCAGTTTCTCTTGGCGTTCGGTTGTACAGGTGCGATCTGGAGTACTCATTTCCTACTCACTACGGTGTGTGCTTCGGGTGGCTGCTCCCAAAAACCTTTTATCGAAGTACCTTTATAAAATGCTCTTCAATATTGAGTATCCTACCTCACACCACCTAGCTGGTCTAGGAACCGAAGGTAACAATCACATTACCTTTCCCCAGGCCATGCCCAACCTCAACCGCAAGACCGCTAGTCCCCGTCCTCGTCAGACTCCACCAAGTCAGCATGGGGCCCACGCACTCGGCTGGCTTCGCGCACCGCATCTGCCGACGCCAAACTCTCCACCCACTGCGCATCGTCCGGGTGCGGCATTTGGTTCCGCGCGGTCTCCACTATCCGGCGTCGCTCCTTCGCGATCACCTGCGCCACTTCACTTTCCTGCGCGCCTTCTTCCACCACAGCCAGCAGCCGCAGTAACTGGATTAAAACCGCCGGTTCCGCACCCGAGTACCTGCGCACCGGCCCGACAATCTCATGAATGAAGTCGATAGCTTTCGGTGAAGGTGCGAACGCCAGTACCCGCCCATCGTCCTCGGCTTTAACAACTTCATTCGCCAAGGGGTCTTCCGCCGCCATCCGCAGCAACGAAATCGCCTGGTTCACCGCGTGCACCGCAGTGGTCGGGTCGTTCACTCCCGGCGACATGGCTCGCACCGCAATGTCAGACAGCTGCCGCACTCCCAGGCGGATATCAGCCTCCGCCGTGCGTTCAGGATCAATCCCCACCATGTCCTTTGGAAGCTCCACCTCCTCCTCCAGGCTCTGGTCACGTCCAAACACCCACGCCACCACCTGCCCGGTCACCACCGGGTCTCCCGGCGCTACCGTCGCCACCACCACCGCATCGTGATTCTTCGCCCACCGCGCCGCGTACTTGGTGAACACTTCCCGCACGAACCCGCTGTCGCCGGCGCGAATCGGGCGCGCATGGTCGGGAACTTCAGGTGCCTGCGCGGTTTCCTCCCAAGCGTTACGGTGACGCTTGTAAAGCTCCTCCACCCGGGTCGACACCGCTTCGATAATGGAGTCCACTCGCACCATGTCGACCACTCGCGCCACGTACCACACGAATGTTCCCAGCGACACCAGCACCAAAATCATCGCCAGCGTCATTGCCAGCTGGGGAGGTTCGTCTATTCCTTCTGCCTCCACCGACCGCAGTAGTACGAGGGCGTAGACGAACACCGCGGTGAAAACGGAGAAGATCCCTTTGACCGCTTTGGACCGGATGTAGTCGCGCAATAGTTGGCGGGAAAACTGTCCGGCCGCCACCTGCAACACGATTAGCGTCATCGATATGACAGTGGTTAAGGCCGTGAGCATGGACGAAGCTATGAAGCTGAGCATGTCGGCAGCCGCCGCGGTGTCTCCGGGCCACAGGTAGCTAGAAATCCAGTGCTCCCGGTCGATGCGAACGGCGCTGAGCGCCACGGCGGCGATCGCGGCCAGGAGGGAGGCAAGTAGGGGAACCAGCCATACTTTATCGGACGCTAACTGCCGTATTTTCCCTAAAATCACGTGTATTCTCCCGATTCGTTGCTAGTGTTTGCTCCCCTTGCGCTTGATTGTTCCATACTCTCTTAAACCGTCAAGTGCTGCGCTCGCACCGGCCCGTCGCCCGCCGCGCTATCTCGCCCCGAAAGGCAACCTCACCCAATCCACCCATTTTTACGCGCAATCTCCAGGGCTTCGAAACGATTCTGCGCCCCCAACTTCGCCTGCGCCGAAGACAGGTAGTTGCGCACCGTCCCCTCACTCAAATGCATCCGCCGCGCAATAGTCTTAACCGCGGTCCCCCCAATCGACATCTCCAAGGCATCCGCCTCCCTGGCACTAAGCGGCGAATCCCCACTGGTTATCGCCTCCGCCGCGAGCGCCGAATCCACCGCTCGCCCGCCTTGCATAATGGTGCGAATGGCGCGCGCCAGGTCTGAAGCCGCAATGGTTTTCGGCATAAATCCGCTAACTCCGCGCGATAGGGCGCGTTTCAAGTATCCCGGCCGCCCGTGGGAGGTAAGTATCATGGTGCGCACTCCCGGCACCCGTTGTTGCAGCCCCACTGCGGTTTCAATCCCGTCGACCCCGGGTAGTTGCAGGTCTATCACCGCTACGTCCGGTGCCAGCGCCCCGCACCCGGCGAGGGCGTCCTCCCCGCTCGCGAACTGCCCCACCACTTCCATGTCTTCATTAAGTTCTATCAGTCCGGCAATGGCGGAGCGTATAAGGTGTTCATCTTCTACCAAAACCACAGAAATCATGCTTTTTCTCCTGCCGCGACTGGCTCTAGTTCCATGCTGATCAGGAACCTTTCCGCACTGGCCTGTACCCGCACGCCCTCGTATCCACCCATTCCGGATTCCTCCAACTTCCGCCGCAGGGTTTCGATCCCACTGCCTTTCCCAAGCAGGTCAGTGGCGAGGTCCACGCCTCCACCGTCCTCGCCGTTTTCCTCCCACAGGGGGTGGTCGTTACTGACGCTGATCCGCTTCTCAGTCAGGGTGATGGTGACGTGCTTGGCTTGGGAGTGGCGCAAAATATTCGTAACCGCTTCCCGCACGAAGTACCCGGCCAGCGCTGCCGCTCTTGGTTCTAAAGCTATACCTTCACCGTGAATGGTCACGTCCATACCGGCCGCTTGCAGGAGTTGGCGCGCTCCTTGCAGCTCTGTGTCCAAGTTGGGTTCTCGGTATCCGCGCACCAAGGACCGCATCTGCGTCATGGTTTGCGCCGCTTCGGACCGCACTTTTTGTAAGTGTTCACGCGCGCGCTCGTCCCCACGCGCCACTAGTTGATCCGCCAGTTCGGCCTGCATGGAGATTATTGACAGGCTACGTCCGATGACGTCGTGTAGGTCGTCGGCGAAGCGCAGGCGTTCTTCCGACACCGCCAGGCGCCTTTCGGTGTGGCGAGCGTTGCTGAGGTCATGCATGACGTCCACGTACCAGAGCGTGAGTTTCACGGACAGCCAATACACCGCCATCCCCATCTCTACGAGGACAATCTGGAACGTATTTGCTTCCAGTAGGTAGGCTATTGCCCCCAGCATTCCCAGGAAGACGAATACCATCCAGATGGGGCCAAGCATGGTCGAGACCATGAGGACGGTTGCGGCGCAGATTATGACGATTCCTCGCACTACTTGGCTGGGGTGGTTGTAGCTTGCCACCACTTGCAGGGTCAGCAAAGCTAACATGAGCGCCAGTTCCACGCGGGCTCTGCCTTGGCGTAGGTCTACCCCCCGCAGCATCCATTTAGTTGCCACCGTTAGCGTCACCACGCAGGTTAGCGCCCAGGTAAGCAGATCGTAGGTGGTGGCGGCTTCTTCCGTGGCGATTGTTAACAGTATTCCGGTGCTTACCAGTAGCAGTACCACCACTGCCAGTGGACTCAGCACGAAGGAGCGGTACATCCAGCGGTCGGAGGTGGAGAGGAACTCCCGCATGGGGGTGAATCTCCACGACTGGCGTCGCCACGTCAAAGTGGTGGATCTGGTGGTTTTCGTCTGCGCTTCCATTTCTTGGTTCTTAGTCTGTTAGCTGCGTTTTACCCAGCGTAGGTTGGTCCACCCCCAGGCTCCCGCTAGTACGATCCACGCCGCGGCTAGGGCCAGGGAGCGTGCCACAATCGTCCAATCCACGTTGAGGCTGACTCCTTCCACAATGAGGTGGGCAACGGGAGCTGTAGGTAGTGCGTTCACTATCCAGTAAAGCACTTGTGACATTTCTTTTGTCACCACCGTTGCCATGGTTCCTGCCATGGCAATAAGCATGAACGGCACAGCGGTGACTTGCGCCGATTCCGCGGTGCGCGTGTAGTTCGCGGTAATGAGGGAAAACGCGATACAAACTAACAGTGCGGCTATGGTTCCGACTGCTACCAACCATAGGTTAACGCTGATATGAAGCCCGACAACCCGTTCCAAGATGCCAAAAAGCAGGCAGGAGGTAAGCAGCGCCATGACTGCTCCTGGGGTGAAGATGGATATAACAATAGTTGCGTCGCTGGCTTCCCCTGCCTGCATGCGTTGCAGTACACCTTCTTCGCGCCGGTTAACGAGCGCTGAAACCGCGGTGTAGAAGCTAGCCATGGTCGATCCCACGATGATCGATCCCGCCAGCAGGGTACCCATAAGGTGCGCCTTCTGGTCAGCTGGCAGGTCTTGTGCCGGTACCACAGACAAGAACATGAACGGCAGCAGTATTGGGAATATCAACGCATAGAACAGTTGCGTCACGTTGCGTTGCAGTAGTTTGATTTCTCCCCTCACCAGGGAGCGCCACTGCTTACTGGCGCTAATGGGAGTCATCTCGGCGACCTTCACCACCTTTTTCGAGGTGGAAACGTTGGCGGTGTTTTTCATTCTTCTCTCCTGTATTCCTAGCTATGAATGGCTCCAGCGATATCTAGAAACACTGTCTCCAGATTCGCTTCAACGGCGCTCAACTGTTGCAGCTGGATGCCTTCACTACTTGCCCACTGCAATAGCGCAGCAAGGTCCTTTTGCAGTTCGTGGGTCTTCCACACGAGTTTGCCCTCGCTTTCGTGACAGGCGTGGCGCAGCGCCTCGGGCAGCTTCCGATACAGTTGTTCTTCGTTGGCGACTTCAATGGTGGAGGGGTAACCGGCCACTACCTGCGCGTGCGTGCCAGCGCGCGCTACTTGCCCTTCGTGCATAATAATGAGCCGGTCACACAGGCGGTCGGCTTCCTCCAGGTAATGCGTGGTGAGCACAATGGTGGTGCCGCCTTGGTTTAGTTCTTCAATAAGTTTCCAACAGGTGAGCCTCGATTGCGGGTCGAGGCCGGTGGTGGGCTCATCTAAGAACAGCAGTCGCGGTTGTCCAAGGATGGCGCACCCCAGGTCCAGTCGGCGCAGTTCTCCGCCCGACAGTGCTTTCACCCGAGTATCCGCGCGGTGTTCTAAGTCCACTGCTTGCAAGGTTTCTACCACCCCCGCTGGCTGGGTGAGGGTCCCGGCCCACATCTGCAAAGCTTCATGCACGGTGAGGTCGGTGGGGAAACCTCCGCTTTGCATCATCACTCCCTGGTGGGGGCGTATGCGTTTACGTTCAGCTATGGGGTCCATGCCGAACACGCGCACGCTTCCCGAGTGCGGCTTAGCTATCCCTTCAAGCACTTCCAAGGTGGAGGTCTTCCCCGCCCCGTTGGTGCCGAGTACGGCGAAGATTTCTCCGGCTTTCACGTCGAAGCTGACGTTGTCTACGGCAGTGAAGTCTTTCCCGTAGCGCCGCACTAGTTTGTCTACTGTTATCACCGGTTTCCCCGCGCCGGTGTATGCATTGTTTTGTCTCATACTGTCGATTCTTTCCCCACGCCAGGTACAGCGGTAGTGCCATACCGACACAAGAGGCATGAGGATTGCACCGCTGAAGCGCTGACAAATGTCACTACTGGGGAAACTTTGCGTAGTGGGGCTGGGATAATTCGGTAGAGTTAACGGTATTGCGTATGCGGTGACAAGCTCGGATGAAAGCGTGCGCTTGGGGGCAGCCCAACCCTGCAGACGAGAGGTGCGACGATGAGTGAAAAACTACACGTATTGTGGACTCCCTCCTGGTACCCCACTGCGCAGTCCCCCCTTAACGGTAGTTTCTTCCTCGAACAGATAAATATGCTCCGCGCCGCTCACATGGACGTCGGCGTGCTGAATGTATCCACGCAGCCAGGGCGACAGTGGCGTCCCCATGAGCCTGAACTTGACGCCTCGGAATGGACCATCCGCGAAAGTGCCCCATCCATTCCTTTCGGACTTGCCCCCTTTGAACGCTATTCTCTTAGCTTCGCCGCCATCCGCGCTGCCAGGCTCTATGCGGACAACTACGGTGTGCCCGACGTGATCCATGCGCACTCGACTTTCCCTGGCACTGTAACCGCTCGCGCCCTCGCGAAATATTGGAATATTCCGTACGGGGTCACGGAGCATCGCCCCTCGGTCTTAAACCTCCCCCGGTTGCGGCCACGTAACTCGCTACGACGCCGAGTTTTGAAAGATGCCGACTTCCGCCTGGCTGTATCCAATGTTTTCGCACGCCAGCTCGAAGACGCCTACGGCTGCGAATTTGGTACCGTTACTAATCCCGTCCCTGACCATTTCTTCACCGCTAAGAGAAAGCCGCACGATCACTTCACTTTCATTCACATTTCCAATCTGGAACGTTTGAAACGGGCCGAAGAAGTAGTTGACGCTTTCGCCCTCATTCAAGCAGATCACCCGCACACGCGTTTGAAGATCGTCGGTGGTACACCCGATACGTTAGCCGCCGTGAAAACCCATGTTCAGCGGCGAGGCCTAACCCACCTGTTAACTATGACCGGCCCTGTTCCTCGCAGCCAGATAGCCGATGCCCTGGCAGATACCGACTGTTTAGTGCTGGTTTCACAAACCGAGTCAGCAGGCGTGGTTTTTGCTGAAGCCCAAAGCATGGGGATCCCTTGTATCGCTTCGAACACGCCCGGCGGGTCCTACATGGTCACTGCGGACTCCGGCATCGTTGTCCCCATTGACGACAGCGTTGCCCTAATCGACGCAATGCGCCGCATGGTAACGGATGCAAACGATTCCTACCCGGCGCAAAAATTGCGTAAGCAAGCTTGGGAACGTTTCGGTTCAAAGAAGTTCGTACAAGACCATCGCCAGATTTATGAAGCTGCTATCCGTGCGCATAAACGCTAACGCCCCAGCGCACTGGAGGTTCTCTACTGCCTGCATCATTGCGGCCTGCTGCCGGTAGTGTGGAAAACACCCTTCGCGGGTAGTTTCCAGCTTTTTTCCTGACGTTTTTCACCTTGCGAGGGCGGGGCGGGGTTCGTGATTTCCCCATTCGTCTTCAAGTGGCACAGAACTGCCCTGCCGTCTCTCTCCCAGAGACGGCAGGGCAGTTGGTCTTGTGGATGTGTTTTCTTACCCGAGGTGGGCCACCTTAGGTAACTGGCAGGGCATTAGTGTCCGTGGCC
>JAUNVG010000030.1 GCA_030537735.1 Actinomycetaceae bacterium | reverse complement strand
ACCCCCGACATCCACGGTGTAAACGTGGCGCTCTAGCCAACTGAGCTATAGGCCCTATGGTTGCTTGGTGAAGCAACCTTAGATAGTTTAGCGCGAACCACCTATGAATTGCACATCGAGCGGTATCGCAAGGAAAAGTCCAGCACGAAAGCTACTGCCGTGCGGGGGCGGTGAGCCTCATGCCTGCCCACTGTTCCGCAACTTTAGTGGCTGATGTTGCGTGTAGGCCAGCTACTTCAGCTGCGTCTTGGATGTCCCGCGGTGAAACGTGGTTCGGGGTGCCCGAAATGGGGGTCAGCACCCACACGAGCCCGCCGTTATCCAGGTTGGAAGTTACGTCTATGAGGACGTCGGCGAGGTCTTCTTCATCCGCGTCTTCTGCTCGCCACCACACTATGACGCCGTCGACTGCGCCACGGTCTTCCCCATCTACTATGGGTTCTCCGGTGGTGGTTTCGATTTTTTCCCGCAAGGGTTCGTCTACGTCCTCGTCCCAGTAGAATTCTTGGACGATCTGGCCGTTTGAGAATCCGAGGTCGCCAGTTACCTTCGGGTCCGCCTTTCGCGATTCTGTCTGTGATGTCACATAGGTAGTGTACCTAGAAAACGGGTTTGCAACATAGTGCATGGGGTGGGGGGTGTGGACTTTATAACATGCGTGGGACTTTTGTCTTCATCAGGGGTGCAAATTTCGTCGTAAAAGACGATGATAGAAGAGTACGCACGACGCTGTGCGACCCCTATGTGGTCGCCTGAGAGAAAAGAGGATTCGTGGCAGAGAAGAGCAAGCGCCCAGTTATCAACGGTGTTTTGAGTCAGGTGCCTGATAATGATCCGCAAGAAACTGACGAGTGGCTGGAATCTCTCGATGGTCTGATTGAGGAGAAGGGCCGTCCTCGTGCCCGGTACATTCTCTTGCACATGTTGGCGGAGGCTCGCCGTAAGGATGTGCATATTCCTCTGGAGCTTACGACCCCCTATGTGAATACGATTCCGGTGGATCAGGAACCGTACTTCCCCGGCGACGAGGCTATGGAGCGGCAGTACCGTCGTTGGATTCGTTGGAACGCGGCGGTGCAGGTTACGCGCGCCCAGCGTCCGGGGGTGAAGGTAGGTGGACATATTTCCTCCTACGCTTCGGTTTCTACCCTCTATGAGGTTGGTTTTAACCATTTCTTCCGCGGTAAGGATCATCCTGGCGGCGGGGATCATATTTTCTTCCAGGGCCATGCTTCGCCGGGTGTGTATGCTCGCGCGTTTTTAGAGGGCCGTTTGGACGAGGACGACATGGATGGTTTCCGCCAGCAGGTTTCCTCCGAGAATGGGTTGCCTTCCTACCCGCACCCGCGTCAGTTGCCTGATTTTTGGGAGTACCCGACGGTTTCGATGGGGTTGGGTCCTGCTGAAGCGATTTTCCAAGCCTGGTTCGATAAGTATTTGCACATGCGCGGGCTGAAGGACACTTCTCAGCAGCACACTTGGGCTTTCCTGGGTGATGGTGAGATGGATGAGCCTGAGTCTCGTGGCATGTTGCAGCATGCGGCGCAGCAGGGGCTGGACAATCTTACTTTTGTTGTGAACTGTAACTTGCAGCGTTTGGATGGCCCGGTTCGTGGTAACGGCAAGATCATCCAGGAGCTGGAGTCGTTCTTCCGTGGCGCTGGCTGGAACGTGATTAAGGTCGTTTGGGGCCGTGGCTGGGACCGCCTGCTCGAGGCCGATAAGGACAATGCCCTGGTCAACATCATGAATGAGACTCTTGATGGTGACTACCAGACGTTCAAGGCCAACGATGGGGCCTATGTGAGGGAGCACTTCTTCGGTCGTGATCCGCGCACTAAGGCCATGGTGGAGAACTGGACTGATGAGGAGATCTGGTCTCTTCGTCGTGGCGGCCACGACTACCGTAAGGTTTACGCCGCTTACAAGGCCGCTATGGAGCACACTGGCCAGCCGACTGTGATTTTGGCGCACACCATTAAGGGCTACCTGCTGGGTCGCAACTTCGCTGGCCGTAACGCTACCCACCAGATGAAGCAGCTTAACTTGGATGACCTCAAGGGGCTGCGTGACCAGCTGCGTATTCCGATCACTGACGAGCAGTTGGAAGCCGATCCGTACTTGCCTCCGTACTTTAAGCCCGACGCTAACGATCCGGCGTTGAAGTACATGTTGGAGCGGCGGCAGAAGCTCGGTGGTTTCCTACCTTCTCGCCATAGGGAGGATCCGGCGTTGCCGGCGCCTGCGGATAAGCCGTTTGACGCATTGGCGAAGGGGTCTGGCCACCAGGAGGTCGCGACCACTATGGCACTGGTGCGCCTGTTCAAGGACCTGATGAAGGATAAGAACATCGGTAAGCATATTGTGCCGATTATTCCTGATGAGGCGCGTACGTTCGGTTTGGACGCGGTGTTCCCCACGGCGAAGATTTTCAACACTCACGGGCAGAATTACACTGCGGTGGATGCTGACATGATGCTGTCGTATAAGGAATCCCAGCAGGGGCAGATCATGCACACCGGTATTAACGAGGCGGGTTCAGCTGCCGCTATGCAGGTGGTGGGTACGTCTTACGCCACTCATAACCTGCCTATGATACCGTTCTACATTTTCTACTCCATGTTTGGTTTCCAGCGTACGGCGGACCAGTTCTGGGCTGCGGGCGACCAGTTGTCGCGCGGCTTCATCATAGGGGCCACCGCGGGTCGTACGACTTTGGCTGGTGAGGGTTTGCAGCACATGGATGGGCATTCCCCGCTTATGGCTGGCACCAATGCCGCTATGGTGATTTACGATCCGGCTTATGCTTACGAGATTCGCCACATTGTGCGTGATGGTATTGAACGCATGTATGGGGAGAATGCTTCGGGTCGTGACCGTGATGTCATGTACTATCTGACGGTTTACAACGAGCCGATTAAGCAGCCCGCTGAGCCTGAGGGCGTGGATGTTGATGGTATTATCCGCGGCATTTACATGGTTGATACGCCTGAGGGTGATGGCCCCACTGTGAAGCTGTTGGCTTCTGGTGTGGGTGTACCGTGGGCGCGCGAGGCTCGCAGGTTGCTCGCTGAGGACTGGGGTGTTTCAGCTGCGGTTTACTCGGTGACTTCCTGGTCGGAGTTGCGCCGTGATGGTTTGGCTGCGGATGAGCACAACTTCTTGCATCCGGATGAGGAGCCTAAGGAGGCTTACCTCACGCAGATCCTGTCCGAGTTGGATGGTCCGACGGTGGCTACTTCTGATTTTGACCACCTGGTGCAGGATCAGATTCGCCGTTGGGTCCCTGGCGAGTACTACACGCTGGGCGCGGATGGTTTCGGTTTCTCTGATACTCGTCCGGCGGCGCGTCGCCACTACAAGATTGACGCTGAGTCTATGGTGGTGCGTGCTTTGCAGAGTTTGGCTGACGCTGGCAAGGTTGATCGCGCGAAGGTGGGTGAGGCGATTCGCAAGTACGATTTGTTCAATCCGAACGCGGGGTCGTCTGGTTCCACTGTGGCTGCTGACGCCTAACCCATAGGGGCTTTAACCGGCCTGGTTCCTTGCTTGTTTGCTGGGGACCAGGCCGGTTAAGTGTTTGTTGGCCGGGCCGGCGGGACTGGTGAGGTCATCTCGGCCGGCAGGGCCGAATGGGCAGGCCCAGCGCAGCGGTTCGGCTGGGCTGGTCAGGTGGCTTGGCGACGAGGTCGGGGCCGGGTTAGCTGGTCATTGCGCGAGCGGGTTGGGTGTTTGGGCACGCTGTTGTCGGCTCCATAGGGTAAGGCGCTGCTTGCCTCCCCATAGGGGCCGACCGAGTGCTGTGTCCTGGGGCGCGGCAGTCTCCGTGCAGGCCGGCGGGGCCGGCGGGACTGGTTGGGCTCACCGTGCGATTGGGTGGCGAGGTCGCGACCGGGTTGGGGACGGGGTCGTGGGCAGAGACCACTGCTCCTAACCGAGGTAGGTGCACTCCCCTACCGACGTTCCCCCACGCTCAGGGCGCACTCCCGTGTTCGAAGCGTTACCTATCACCGTTGTGGGCCGTTCGGCTCTCCCTCGCTGACTGCTCTCAGTATGCGTCAGGCGGCGCGTAGAACCATAGGGCCAGCTACCCCCGCCCCGCCCCCGCACCTATGGGAGGTTAGGGTTTTTCGGGCAGCCCGCGTTCGCCCTCGTTCCAGATTTTCCCAGCGTAGGCGGGGTTGACGAGGTTTTCCACGGATAGGATGGAGTCCACCTGCGGCCGTGTCATGAGTCCTTTTTCGACGATTAGTTCTCCTACGTTGCGGCCGGTGCGGGCTGCTTCGCGGCCGATCATGTCGCCGGCGTCGTGCCCTATGATGTCGTTGAAGTAGGTGACGATACCTATGGAGCCGAGTACTTGCTGGCGGCAGACGTCCTCGTTCGCGGTGATGCCGGTGATGCAGTTACGCGCCAAGGTGGTGACTGCGTTTTCTAGTAGCGACATGGATTCGAACATGGCTTGGGCGATGACGGGTTCCATGACGTTGAGTTGTAGTTGCCCGGCTTCGGAGGCCATGATGACGCACACGTCGTTGCCCATGACTTTGAAGCAGACTTGGTTTACGACTTCGGGTATGACGGGGTTGATTTTGGCGGGCATGATGGAGGAGCCAGCTTGTTTGGCGGGGAGGTTGATTTCCCCTAGGCCGGCGCGTGGCCCGGAGGACAGTAGTCGCAGGTCGTTGCAGATTTTCGACAGTTTCACGGCGAAACGGGTGAGCGCGGCATGTACTATGACGTGGACTCCGGTGTCGGAGGTGGCTTCCACCAGGTTGTCAGCGGGTTTTATGGGCAGCCCGGTGACATCCGCGAGTTCGGTGCACGCCACTTGGGAGTAGTTCTCGGGGGTGTTGAGCCGGGTACCTATGGCGGTGGCGCCGAGGTTTACTTCCAGTAGTTTTTCGGTGACGTCTTCGAGGATGCGGATTTCTTCTTTGAGGTTTACTGCGAACCCGGTGAATTCTTGCCCCAGTGTCATAGGCACGGCGTCTTGCAGCTGGGTGCGTCCCATCTTGAGGACGTGTGCGAACTCTTCGCCTTTTTGGTGGAGTGCTTCGATGAGTTCTTGGGCGCGGTCTTTGAGGATGTTGATTTCTTCGTAGACGGCGAGCCGGAACCCGGTTGGGTAAGCGTCGTTGGTTGATTGTGATTTGTTGACGTGGTCGTTGGGGTGGATGAGGTGGTAGTCGCCTTTGTTGTATCCGCTTATTTCGAGGGCGAGGTTGGCGATCACTTCATTGGTGTTCATGTTCACCGAGGTGCCTGCTCCTCCTTGGAACACGTCTGTGGGGAATTGGTCCATGCAGGCGCCCTCGTTGAGGATTTTGTCGCATGCTGCTTCAATGGCGTCGGCAATGTCGGTGGGGAGGGTTTTTAGCCGGCGGTTGGCTCGGGCGCTAGCTTTTTTAACTTGCACCATGCCGCGTACAAATGTGGGGTAAGTGTCGATGCGCCTGCCTGATATGTTAAAATTTTCTTTAGCTCGTAGGGTATGTATTCCCCAGTAAACGTCGGCGGGTACTTCGCGGGTGCCGAGTAGGTCTTCTTCTTTTCGTGTTTGCATTTTTGACCTTTCTTCTCGGAGTGGATTTTCTCTATCTGCGGCGCGGTTCGTTTCCGTTACCGGGCGTAGAGTTTTTCTTTATTTATCCACGCTACAGCAGTTAGGTCTATGTTAGCTGGACAGACCAATGTGCAGTCACCTGACAGGGTGCATCCGCCGAATATTTGAGTGAGTTCGTTCTGTATTTGTTTGGCTCGCTGGGTGCGTTCCCTTGCGGGTATGGGGGTGGTTGCGAGGTGGGCGAGTTTGGCTCCTGCGAACAGGTGGGCGGCGTTGTTGGGGCAGGCGGCGACGCAGGCTCCGCACCCTATGCACGCTGCCATGTCGAGGGCGTGTTCGGCTTGGTCGTGAGTGGTTCCGGTGGTGTCAGCATCCGGGGCAGTCCCGGTGTTGAGGCTGGTCCATGCTCCGGCGGCGAGGACGTGGTCGAGGGCGGTGCGGTCGACGCTGAGGTCAGCGATGACTGGGAATTGGCGCGCCCGCAGAGGTTCTATGGTGATTTCGGTACCGTCGCGGTGGTGTCCGACGCGCTGGTGGCAGGCGGGTTGGTTGTTTTCGGTGCCGTGTGGCCGGCCGTTTATGAGTAGCCCGCAGGCTCCGCAGATTCCTTCGCGGCAGTCGGAGTCGAATGCGACTGGGGGTTTACCTTGGGCTAGGAGTTGTTGGTTTAGGTGGTCGAGTAGTTCGAGCCAGGACATGCGCGGGTCGGCTTCCACCTCATAGGGGTGTAGTTGGCCGGGGCTGTTGGGGGTGGCTTGCCGCCAGATGCGTAGTTTGAGTTTCACCGGTAGCTCCTTTGTTGGACTGCCACGGTTTGGAAACTGAGTGGTTCTTTGTGGTGGGTGAAGCTGGGGGTTTCGGCGTTGTCCCAGTGGTTGGTTTGCCAGGCGGAGACGTGTTGGTAGCGGTGGTCGCGGCGTTTGGCTTCCCCGTTTTGGGAGTATTCTTCGCGGTAGTGCGCGCCGCATGATTCTTCGCGGTTCCAGGCGTCTACGCACATGGTTTGCGCCAGTTCGAGGTAGTCTTCGACTCTGAGCGCGGTTTCGAGGTCGGGGTTGGGTTGGTCGGGTTTGCCGGTGACTCGTAGTTGCTGGCGGTAGTTTTGTCGTAGTTCGTTGATGGTTTCGATGCCTTGGCGCAGTCCGGTGCGGGTGCGACTGACTCCGCAGTGTTGGTACATGATTTCCCCTAGTTGGCGGTGGGTTTCGCTTGCGGGGGTGTTTCCGGGTGCGCACTGGAGGGTGGTGATGCGTCGTTTCACTTCGCTGATGGTGGCCCCTATGACGGGGTGGTCAGCCCCTATGGGGGTGCGCCCTAGGTGTTGGGCGAGGTAGTGCGGCACTACTCGGGGGATGACGACGTAGCCGTCAACGCACGCTGACAGGAGGGAGTTGGCTCCGAGGCGGTTGGCTCCGTGGTAGGCGAAGGAGGCTTCTCCGGCGACGAATAGGCCTTCTATGGTGCTCATTAGGTGGTAGTCCACCCATAGGCCCCCCATGGTGAAGTGGGCGCCGGGCGCGATCCTCATAGGGGTGTGTCGGGGGTCGTCGCCGGTGGCGGAGTGGTACATGTCGAAGAGGTTGCCGTAGCGTTCGTTGAGGACGTGTTCGCCGACGGTTTCCATGGCGTGGGTGAAGTCGAGGTTGACGGCGTTGGCGGCTGGTCCTACTCCGTGTCCGGTTTCGATTTGGTGGCGGGCGGCGCGGGAGGCTACGTCGCGCGGGGTGAGGTTACCGTAGGCGGGGTATTGACGTTCGAGGTAGTAGTCGCGTTCGTTTTCGGGGATGTCGTTGGCTTCCCTGGTGTCGCCGGGTTTTTTAGGTACCCATATGCGCCCGTCGTTGCGTAGGGATTCGCTCATGAGCGTGGTTTTTGACTGCCAGGGGTATTGGATTGGGAGGGCGGTTGGGTGGAATTGTATGAAGCTGGGGTTGGCGATGGCGGCGCCGCGTCGGTGTGCTCTCCATAGGGCCGTGGCGTTGGACATTTTGGCGAGGGTGGAGTGGTGGTAGACGTTTCCGTATCCACCGGTGGCTAGTACTACGGCGTCTGCGGTGATGATGCGTAGTTGTCCGGTTATGCGGTGGCGGGTGATGATGCCTCGTGCTTGTCCTGCGATGACGATGAGGTCGAGCATTTCGTGTCGGGTGAGTAGTTTTACGCGCCCGGCGTGGACTTGTCGCAGGAGGGCTTGGTGGGCGGCGATTTGTAGTTGTTGCCCGGTTTGTCCGCGTGAGTAGAAGGTGCGTGAGACTTGCACTCCTCCGAAGGACCGATTTGCTAGGCTTCCTGCGTATTCGCGGGCGAATGGTACCCCTATGGCGTCGAGGTGGTCGATGACGTGGTTGGATTCTTCGGCCAGCCGCCAGGCTTCGGCTTCGCGGGCTCGGTAGTCGCCGCCTTTGATGGTGTCGGTGACGAAGCGTTGTAGTCCGTCGTTGTCGACGCGTTTTCCGCGGGCGGCATTAATGCCTCCTTGGGCGGCGACTGAGTGGGCGCGGCGAGCACTGTCGTGGTAGGTGATGGCGGTGACTTGGTAGCCTAGCTCGCCCAGGGATGCGGCTGCTCCGGCTCCGGCGAGTCCGGTTCCTACTACTATGATGTGGAATTTGGGTCGGTTGGCAGGTGAGACTAGCCGCAGGGTTTGGACGTGTTTTCCCCAGGGTTGGTTCGGTAGGTGGGGGTCGAGGTTGTGGCCTTGTTGGATTTTCATGTCACTGTCCTAGGGTGGCGACGGCGAGGTTGATGCCGGTAACGAGGACGGCGACCGCGATTCCGATGTGTCCTGCCCATCTGAGTGCGGTGGGGTTGGTGACGCCTAGTCCGCTGGCGGCGGCTTTGATTCCGTGCGCGAGGTGTGGCGCTAGGGCGAGGAGGGCGAGGATGTAGATCCCTTGGCGCAATGGCTGGGCGAGGCTGTGGGTGAGGTTGCCTGCGGGCGATCCACTGGCCCCTATGGTGAGGTCGAATAGGTGGAAGATGATGAACGCGGCGATGATGATTCCGGTGGGCATCATACAGGTGGCGGGGCGGGCGCGGCGCCAGCGTTTTTTGGGGTGGTTTCCGCTGCGCCCTCGTACCCATAGGGTGGTCACTGCCCATAGGTGTGCGAGCACGGTGAGTGTGAGGGTGAGGCGGAATACCCATAGTAGTGTGCCGGCTGGTAGGACGGGGGCGAAGGCGTGCCGCAGCCAGTGCGCGTAGGCGTCGAAATCGTCGTGGGATTGGAAGATTTTTAGGTTCCCCAGGGCGTGCACGAGGACGAATGCCGCCATGATGAGTCCGCTGACGGAGGCGGTGGCTGAGAGTGTGGTGTGGCTGATTTTGCGGCGCGTGGTGGCGGGTGGTGTCCAGATTCCTCCTTCGATCATTTTCCCCCTCCTTGCTGGTGTCTTTACTTTCACTTTAGCGCTTGTTTTTGGGGTTTTGTTGACCTCGGGTGGCCGGTGGCGACCGGGGTTGGTGTGGGCGCTGGTGGCGGGGTTGGTTTTGGGACGTGGGGCCCGCTTGTGGCAGCGGGCGCGGGCGTGGGGTGCCCCGGGCACGGGGTGCCGGCGACGTCTCGGGCTCGGGGTACCGCTGGCCACTGGGGTTGGCGCGGGCGCTGGTGGCGGGGTTGGTTTTGGGACGTGGGGCCCGCTTGCGGCAGCGGGCGCGGGCGTGGGGTGCCCCGGGCGCGGGGCCCGGCGACGTCTCGGGGTCCCAGGCACGGGTTCGGGAAACGCGCCACGGGCACGGGGTGCTGGCGACGTCGCGGGCGCGTCTCAGGCCCGGGCCCCCGCGCCCCGCCCCGCCTAGTTCTGCTGGATGCAGCTAATGAAGTCCGCCATGTCGGGGGTTAGGTCCTCGCCCCGCCGGGTGGCAACCGCTATGGGGAAGGAGGTGTGTCGCCCTCGCATCGGCACCCATTCGAGCCCTTCTTGCCCGGCACTGAGCCCGAACGCTCGTGGCAGCAGGGTAACGGAGTTCATTTCCTTAACGGATGTTTGCAGCACGGTTTCGGAATCGTTGGTGAACACGATTTCGGGGGTGAACCCTTCGCGTTTACATTCGTTTTGCAACACGTGGTAGAGCACGTAGTCCTCCCCCAGGGAGGAGATCTTATGGCCGTTAAGGTCAGCCCACGTTATGTGTTTTTGCCGCGATAGTGGGTGGTCGGTCCGCATTACTGCGCACACCTCGTAGCTGCGCACGGTGGTGCGTAGTTCCTCCATGGCTAGGCTGGGGTAGAACTGGGGGAAGGACACGAGCGCGAAGTCCAGTTCCCCGTTTTCCACCCTGGCTTGCAGGTAGCGTGACCCGCCTTGCACGAAGGTGACTTCGGTGTGGGGGTGGGTGTTGATGAACTCTAGGATTTGCGGCATGAACTGCATGGTGAACAGGTGGGTTAGGCCGACTTTTAGGGTTTTGTTTTCTTCCCGCGAGCGGGCAGCTATGGTTTCTTCTAGTTCGGCTACTGCGTCGAGGATTCGCACGCCCTCGTCGTAGAGGATCCTCCCGGTTTGGGTTAGTTCGTATCCTTGGTCGGTGGCGGTTAGTAGCCTGGTGCCGAGGTCGTGGGAGAGTTTTTTCATGGCCACGGTGAGCGTGGGTTGGGATACGAACAGCGACCGCGCTGCGCGGGAGATGCTTCGCGCGTCTACGACGGCAATGAAGTAACGCAGTTGCCTTAGGGTGATGTTTTCGCCAAGAGGAAGTTGGGCCATGTGGCGTATCTCCTTACTACGTGCGCTTCGGCACTAGCATACGCCACATGGCCCGTTGCCGCCGCATCCTCGAGGTTCTAGCCAAGCATTGTCCCCTCGGGGGAACGTGGGATTGCGCCTCTTCCTTCACTACCCCACGTTACGGCAAGTCATTTAGTTATTTCGCGATCGCTGGTTCCGGTTTCCCAAAACTGCGTCATGCTCTCCAACGCGCAGGTGACCATTTCGTTCACCACGTCCAGGGTGTAGAACGCGATGTGCGGGGTGACGGTGACGTTGGGGAAGGATCGTAGGATTTGTAGTTGCTTGTTCACTACCGGCTGGTTGCGCCAGTCGCGGTGGAAGATGGGTTCGTCTCCTTCGACCACGTCGAGGGCGGCGGCGCTGACTTTCCCTTCCTCCAGGGCACCTATGAGGGCGTCGGAGTGGATTAGTTCTCCGCGCGAGCAGTTAACGATGACAACTTCGTCCTTCATGCGTGCGAAGGCGTCTGCGTCTAGTAGGTGGTAGTTGTCGTCGGTGGAGGGGGTGTGCAGGGTGATTACGTCTGCTTGTCCCAGTAGTTCGTTGAAGGTCACGTATTCGACGAGGTCGTGGGCGTCCTCGTTCGGGTACGGGTCGTATCCGATGACGCGGCATCCGAATCCGGTTAGGTATTGGGCGAGTCGCAGCCCGATCCGCCCGGTTCCGATGATCCCGACGGTGAGGTTGCGTAGTTCGCGTCCGTGGCTGCCGATGAGGGAGAAGTCTTGGATGTCGGCGCGCCGCATGATGGTTTTGGCTTTGCGTAGGCTCATGAGTATCAGCATGAGCGTGTATTCAGCGACGGATCCGGGTGAGTATTCCACGTTGGACACGTGCAGGCCGAGTTCTTGGACGGCTTCGATGTCAATGTTGTCGTACCCGATGGATCGGGATGCGACGTATTGGATGCCGTTTTCTTTTAGGGCGGTGAGGACGTCGCGTCCGGCGGGTGCTCCGAGGATGGAGACCCCGTCGTATCCTTTGACCATTTCGGCGTTGTCGGCGGTGAGTGCGCGCCGGTGGGTGTCGATTTCGATTTCGGGGTGGGTTTTCGCCCAGTTTTGGATGAAGCCGAGTTCGTCTGGCCGCACGGAGAATGCTATTAGTCGTTTCATGGCTGGTTCCTCACTGCACGTCCACATAGTAGTCTTCGGGCTTGACGAAGCCGAGCACGTTTTGGAATAGCCAGTTGAACACGAAGGCGCTGGCGACGGGGATGACGATGAAAGCGAGCCCGGTGATGAGGAGGTTGGTTGCGTTCCACCCACCTGCGACCAGGTTGAGGTGGTTGAGTGGGCCGATTAGCCCGGAGATCCCAAAGCCCGCTGACATAGGGGTGCCTTCGATACCGAGGACGGACCCGGCGGCTCCGCTTACCGCTGCGGCGCACAGTATGGGTAGGAGGATCTTGGGTTTGGCCAGGACGTTTGCCATGGATATTTTCGGCGAGCCGATGAAGTGGGCTAGGGAGGTTCCGTGGGAGTTCACTTTCCACCCGGCGATGGCGAATCCGAATCCGCAGGCGGTGATCCCCAGGTTGGCGGCGCCTGACCCGATTCCGGCGAGGGAGATGGCTAGTGCGATCCCCACGGTGGTGATGGGTGAGACGATGAGGGCGGCGAACACTATGGCTAGGAGCGTGGCCATGAGTAGTGGTTGTAGTCCGGTTAGTTGGGCTACGCCGATCCCTACGGCTTTGGTGATCATTTTGACGTAGGGCAGGGTGAGGATCCCGATGCCTCCGGCTACTGCCACTAGTAGTAGCGGGATGACGAGGATGGTGTATGCCTTGAACTTATCCCCTAGTGCCACTATGAGGAACACCCCTATGGTGGCGACGAGCCCCATGTTGATGATGTCGCCGGTTCCTGCCAGTATTAGGCCTTTGCCTTCTGGGACGAGTCCCTGGAAGGCGCCTCCTCCGATCATTACTGCCAGCCCGAGGGAGGCGGTTTGGATGGGGGTGAATTTGTGTAGGATCCCGATCATGATGCCCACTACTGCTCCCATAGTGGAGTTGCACAGTAAGGTGACGTTGTAGAGGGATTGGAGGGAGGGGAAGGTGGGGATTATGGCTTTTAGGAGTTCTCCCAGTAGTGCTCCGGGGATGAGTGCCACCACGACACCTATGGCGAGCCCGTTGAGTATGGTCATCCCGCTTCCCTTGACTGTGGGTTTGGCGGGGTGAGTGTGCGCGGTAGGTGCCATGAGCTTCCTTTCTTTCCTGCTTCTAGCCTACGAGCGCGTGGAAAAACCTAAAAGTTGAAGCTAATACTTAATTTCTATCGACCTATAGGGGGTAGTTATATTGCCCCTTTTTTAGCGCTAAACAAGCAAATTAAGGTATACGATCCGTGATTGGCGTTTTTAGGTGGCGGCGTTTTCGTTGAGTTTCTGGGCTTTATAAGGACATGCGACCATAGGCCTATATTTTTGGGGTTTGCACCCTCCACCATAGGCTCATTGTTTAAACAGTGAACTTGTCTTAAGTCCTGAGACGCGAGTAATTCTTAAACTCGCTACTGGCGGAAGCAGTCCGCCAACTCCCCCACCGTCTTAGCCGCTTCAACGCAGGCATCAGGCACGGTGGTTTTCAACTCGTTTTCCACTTTCGCCACCACCGCATAGCGGGCCAGGGGGTACAGGTCGAGTGGCGAGTCCAGGGAAAACTGTGTCCGGCCCTCGGTGGTGGTGGCCAAGCCGTCAGCGGTCGAGGACGGGGCGGCAGTGGTGGCGGTGCCGGCAGTGGTCGAGGGCGGGCCGTCGGCGGTAGCGGCGGTTGCAGGGCCGTCGGTGGTGGTTGCTGGACCGTCGGCGGTGGGGCCTTCGGTCGCCTTAGCGTCGGCTTGCTGCCCCGCGGCGAGGACTTCTTGCAGTGCGGCAGTGACGGCTTCCCACACCCGATCCCCTGCCAACTCAGCAGCTGTAGATACCTCTGCAGTCAGGGCTGCGTCAGCCATTGTTTCTGCCAGCGTTTGCCCCAGGGACGCACCTGCCGTGTCGCCCGCGGCAGTTCCAGACGCAGTCCC
>JAUNVG010000009.1 GCA_030537735.1 Actinomycetaceae bacterium | reverse complement strand
ACCGCGATGACCGCGGCTTCAACCGTGACGACCAACAGTACCGCGACCGCGAAGATCGCTACCAAGACCAAAACTTCAACGAAAACCAACACCAGGACTACAACGCTGAAGCACAAACTCCTGAACAACTACAGGAAAACCTCGATAACCAATTCGAAGAATACGTCTACACCATCGATGGCCTACCCATCCCTCCCGGCCTGGAAGGCAGCGAGCTAGACGAAGCCACCTACCGTGCACTCGGCACCCTCGGTGAACACAACCAAGAACGAGTCGGCAAACTCCTGGTAATGGCAGGCCAACTCATCGACCTAGACCCCGAACAGGCATACGTCTACGCCCAAGCCGCAGTAAAACGCGCCGGACGCGTTGACGTAGTACGCGAAGCCGCCGCACTCACCGCCTACGTCACCGGACGTTACGCGGAAGCACTACGCGAAGTGCGAGCAGTGCGACGCATGCGCGGGGACCAATCCCTACGCGCAGTCGAAGCCGACTGCGAACGCGGGCTTGACAAACCAGACAAAGCCCTCGAAATCGTGGAACAAACCGACATGTCCGCACTACCTTTGAGCGAACAAGTCGAACTCGTCCTCGTCGCCGCCGGAGCGCGCGCCGACATGGAAGAACACGACACCGCCCTAGTGCTGATAGAAGACGCACTCCACAAACTAGGTGACCACGCCGACGACCAAACCCGCCGCCGACTCATGGTGGCGCAAGCAGACTTCCTGCGCCAAGCCGGACGCGAAGAGGAAGCCGCCGAAGTAGAAGCACGCACTCCCGCGGAGGAAGAAGATAACGACATTATCGACGTGCAACTATTCGCAGACGCCGACATTGACAACCGGCGTAGCGACCTCAAAGGCAGCGGCAAAGCACCAGCGGAAACATACGACACCCTTCTGCTGGACCTGGACGGCGTGTGCTACATGGGCAAGAACCCCGTTGAGCACGCTGACACCGCAGTCACCAGCGCGGTAGAAGCCGGAATGAAACAGGTGTTTGTCACCAATAACTCCTCGCGCACCCCCGAAGCTATCGCCCAGCAACTGCAAGAACTCGGGATACCCGCGCAGGCAGAGAACATTATGACCTCCGCGATGGATGTCATTGGGATTATGGAAGACAAAGTGCCCGCCGGGGCGAAAGTATTCGTAATCGGTGGGGAAGGGCTACGCCAAGCACTCGCCGACGCCGGATACCAAGTGGTGGAAAGCGCCGACGACCAGCCCGAAGCCGTGGTGCAAGGGTTCGACTCCAGCGTGGACTGGGCGATGCTCTCCGAAGGGGCGCTGGCCATTACCGCGGGAGCGCAATACTTCGCCACTAACCTGGATGCGTCGCTGCCGGTCGAGCGCGGCTACGCCCTGGGCAATGGCGCACTAGTGCGGGCGGTGCGGTACTGCACCAGCCGCAAACCTGAAGCTGCAGGTAAACCGCTGCCGGGGATCTTCCACCGCGCCATTGAAATGGTCGAAGGTGAAAAAGCAATCGCCGTGGGCGACCGGTTGGAAACCGACATTGCCGGAGCCATTGCCGCTGGAGTGCCCGCCCTGCACGTACTCACCGGGGTGCACGACGCCAAAGCCGTAGTGCTAGCAGACCGCGGTTTGCGCCCGCAGTTCGTACACACCGACATGCGCGGCCTGAACGAACCTCACCCGCGTCCGGACCACCACAAGGATGGCACCTGGACATGCGGCGTGAGCCAAGTAGCGAAAGTCATCGCCGGACACCTGAGCCTCGATGGAGTGGTGCTCACCGAGCCCACCACCGTCACTTTGGACTCATACCGCGCGCTCATTGCCGCCGCCTGGGACTGGGCAGCAGACAACCCCAAAGTGGTGTGCCCGCTGCTGACCGTGGTTGGCAACGACGATCCCGAAGGAATCGTTACCGCGCCTGAACCCGCCGACGAGCCGGAAACCACCGAAAACGGTGAGGACGAGGCTGTCGAAGCTGCGCAAGAAAACACCGACGGGGCTGAGGCCGAGGTGGAGGCCGTGGCTGAGGAAACGGTTGAGGCTGACGCTGCCCCGGCTGAGGTGGAAACCGCAGAAGACAGCGCGGCGGATGCCAGTGAGGAAGCGGCAGCGGAAGCGACCGCGACCGAAGAGGACAGCGCCGCGGACGCCAGTGAGGAAGCGGCAGCGGAAGCGACCGAAGAAGACAACGCGGCGGAAACCGCAGAGGACGAGTTCCCCGTCGACGCCGACCTGGAAGCCAAACTGGCACAGGTAGATGTCGATAACATCGACCCCTTCCTACCCGGGGAAGAAGACCTCCAGCAACTACTGGAAGAAACCAAACACCTGGAAGACCAATGAGCATTCCAGGCACCGACGAAACCCCCCAGGCCAGCAACGAAACCACAGCTGGCCTGGCGGGGCACACCGCCAACGACCCCGAGGTTGAAAGGCTGCTAGAACTCGACCTGCCCCAGCGGCTAAGCGCCCTGCAAGAAACCGAAGCGCGCCTAGCCCAAGCCCTACAGCAGGCAGGGCAGTGACGTGGGCAGGCTACGGCGGTTAGACTCCGAACTGGTACGGCGCAAACTCGCCCCCTCGCGCACCAAAGCCCAAGAACTCATAACAGCAGGGCTAGTGACCCTCGACGGGCAAGTCGTAACCAAACCCGCCCGGCAACTCGACCCCGCCCAAGCAGTCGAAGTTAAAGCAGAAGCACAAAACGACTACGCCTCGCGTGGGGCACACAAACTTGCCGGCGCACTCGACGCCCTCGGCGCCCTCGCACCCACAATCGAAGGCAAACGCTGCCTTGACGCCGGCGCCTCCACCGGGGGATTCACCGACGTCCTCCTGCGCCGCGGAGCCGCCAGCGTGGTCGCCGTGGACGTAGGATACGGGCAACTGATCTGGCGACTACAAAACCACCCGCGCGTAGAAGTGCACGACCGCACCAACATCCGCTACTTACAGCCTGAAACCATAGCTCCCGCCCCGCACGTAGTGGTGTCGGACCTATCGTTTATATCCCTCACCCTGGTGCTGCCCGCCCTGGTGGAAGCAGCCCACCCGGATGCTGACTTCCTGCTCATGGTAAAACCCCAGTTCGAAGTCGGAAAAGACGCCCTCGGAGCCGGTGGGGTAGTGCGCGAGACCAAAGAACACCACCGGGCAGTGCGGAAAGTCATCGACGCCGCCACCGACCTCGGCCGCCCCGCGTACGCGGTGGCAGCTAGCCCCCTGCCTGGGCCGGCTGGGAACGTGGAGTACTTCATCGCCCTCAAACGCGAACACCCAAAACATATCCCAGCTGGGGAACTCGACCGAGCCATCTGGGACGCCATTGAAAACGGGCCGGCAAGTGAAGCTAAGAGCCGGTAAAATCAAGGTGCAGTGAAAACCGTAAAACCTAGTTACCCGAAGCAGGAGTCGCCTTGGCACGCCGCGTAATGTCCATCGTTAACGTAAACCGGCCCTCCGCGGCATCTACCGCACGATACGTGGAAAACGGGTTGCGCGCGCACGGACTTGAGATCCTGCACGAGGACGACACCGAACCGGTCGAACTCGTCCTCGTATTCGGTGGGGACGGAACCATCTTGTGGTCCTCACCCTTCGCCCGCGAAAACGACGTGCCCCTGTTGGGCGTGAACGTAGGGCACATGGGGTTCCTAGCAGAAGCCGACGTCAGTTCACTAGATGAAGTGATCAGCTCGGTGGCGACTGGAAGCTACACCGTAGAAGAACGCATGACACTAGAGCTGGAAGTGCACTACCCCGATGGGGAAATCACCCGCGACTGGGCCATGAACGAAGCCGCCATACTGCGCACCGACCTGGCACACCCCGCCCACCTGGGAGTCGGGGTAGACGGGCAAGGGGTGTCGACCTACGGGGCGGACGGCATTATCCTCGCCACCCCCACCGGGTCCACCGCCTACTCCTTCTCCGCTGGCGGGCCGGTGGTGTGGCCCGACACGGAAGCCGTCCTCATGGTGCCACTAGCCGCCCACGGGCTCTTCACCCGCCCGCTGCTGGTGGGGCCGCACTCCCAACTGGAAGTGTCGGTGCTGTCGGATCAGTGGGCGCCACTGGAAATCTGGTGCGACGGTATCCGCTTCCAACAAGCCCCCGCAGGAACTCGCATCAACTGCCGCCCCAGCGCCAAACCAGTCAAACTGGCGCGCATTAGTCAAACCCCGTTCTCCACCCGGTTGGTAGCCAAGTTCAACCTGCCAGTATCAGGGTGGCGACACCAAAACGGGAGCAGCCCGCATGATCAATGAACTGTCAATTTCCGCCCTGGGGGTAATTGAAAACACCAGTGTGGAGTTCGCCGGAGGGCTGACCGTCCTCACCGGGGAAACCGGAGCCGGTAAAACCATGGTGCTAACCGCCGTGGAACTGCTGCTGGGGGCGCGGGCAGATGCTGGGAAAATCCGCCCCGGAGAGAGTCAAGCCACCATTGACGCGGTGTTCACACTTGAGCGCGAAGCGCGGCGCAACCTCGTAGAAGAAGAACAACTGGGGGAGCTGCTGGGGGAAGAAAACGAAATCGTGGTATCGCGCACCCTCACCCCCACGCGCTCACGCGCACACCTAAACCACCGGCCGGTAGCGGTAACCACCCTGCACACCCTGGCACCCGCCCTCGCCACCATCCACGGTCAAGCTGACCAGTTGGCATTGCGATCACCAGCTAGGCAGCTACAGTTCCTTGACGAATACGGCGGGCAGGCACTGGCGGATATTAAAAGCCGCTACCAGCAGGCCTGGGCGGAGGCGGTGGCGGCGAAACGGAAACTAGATAAGTTCTTAGAAAACCGCGACCAGGCGCAAATGCATTACGACGCCCTCGCCCCCGTGATCGCCAGTGTCGACGAACTGCAGCTGGAACCGGGCGAAGAAGACAGCCTCGCGCAGGAAGCTGAACGCATCACGAACGTGGAACAGTTACGCACCGCGCTGGCCACCAGCTACCGACTGCTTGCGCAGGACGGGGAGGGCGCCTGCGACGCATTGGGAAGTGCGGCGCGTGAGATCGGGCGCGCCAGTGAAACCGACAGGGAGTTAACTAACCTTGCCACTCGCGCCAACCAGATCAGTGTGGAAACCCAAGCGCTGGCCGAGGACGTGCGCGAACAGTTAGAAAACCTCAGCGCCGACCCCGCCCGCCTGGAGTGGATTAACCAACGCCTGCAAGCCATCCGCACGCTCCTGCGCGGCCGCGCCCTGGACGTAGCCGGACTGCTGGAATGGACCGAAACTAAACGCGCTGAACTAGCTGACTTAGAAGCCAGCGATGAACGCTACGACGAACTGTCCTTCGACCTGACTAAAGCCCAGCAACAAGTCCTTAGCATCGGGCAGGAACTGCGACGGGCCCGGCAAAGCGCCGCTGCCAAACTGGGGCAGGCAGTTAGCCGTGAACTTAGCGAACTGGCAATGAAAACCGCCCAGTTCAAAGTGGATCTAGAAGCCAAACCTAAACCCGGGCCAGACGGGTTAGATACCGTCACCATGACACTCCAACCCCACGCTGATGCCGCTCCCGTGCCACTGGGGGCGGGAGCCTCCGGCGGAGAGCTATCGCGGGTAATGCTCGCCCTGGAAGTAACGGTGGCTCAAAACGCTGATTCGCGCCCCGACCCGGGGGCGGGGGCGACCTATATTTTTGACGAAATCGACGCCGGCATTGGCGGCACCACCGCCCTTGCTGTGGGGCAGCGACTGGCGCGCCTGGCGAAAGGGCGACAGGTAATAGTGGTAACCCACCTGCCGCAAGTGGCGGCGTGGGCGGACCGGCACCTGGTGATCAGTAAAACCGGGGCCACCACCAGTGTGGAGGCCGTCAGTGGTAGCCGCCGCGAAGAAGAATTGGCGCGTATGCTATCGGGAAGCCCACAATCTAGGACAGCACGCGCCCACGCGGCAGAGTTACTTCAGCAAATAAAGGTGGCACAATCAGAAGCGTGAGTATTTTCCCGTGGAAACAAAAACGTGAACCCGCTGCCAGTGAGCATCGGGTGCGCGTCGATGAACGCACCAAGAAACTCGCCCTCCGCCTCGAGCCAGGTGAGGTCGCTGTCATCGACCACGCCGACCTGGATCGGGTAGCCGCTGAATCCCTGGTGGCGCGCAAACCCCTGGCGGTTTTAAACGCCGCGAAATCCACCACCGGACGCTACCCGAACCTGGGGCCGGGGATTTTACTGGATGCCGGTATCATCCTCATTGACGACCTGGGGCCAGATATTATGACGCTGCGTGAAGGCGACAGCGTCAGCATTGAAGGGGCGCAGGTTTACCGGGGGAAGAAACTCATCGCTGAAGGCGTGGAACAAAGCGTTGAAAGTAACGCTGAAGCCATGGACGCCGCGCGTGAGGGAATGTCAGCCCAGATTGAATCCTTCGCCGCTAACACCATGGAGTATTTAGCGCGCGAACGCGACCTGCTGTTGAACTCCGTGGGGATCCCGCAGGTGCGCACTAAGTTCCGCGGACGCCACATGCTGGTGGTGGTGCGCGGCTACCACTACAAAGAAGACCTGGCTACGCTTAAACCATACATTCGTGAATACCGCCCCGTACTGGTGGGGGTTGACGGGGGCGCCGACGCGATCTTAGAAGCTGGCTACACCCCCGACATGATAATCGGAGACATGGATTCGGTTTCGGACCTGGCTCTTAGCTGCGGGGCAGAAATCGTGGTACACGCCTACCGTGATGGGCGTGCCCCCGGGCTGGAGCGAGTCCAACGCGTCGGCGTTGAACACGTGGTCTTCCCTGCCACCGGCACCTCTGAAGACGCCGCCATGCTGCTGGGTGACGCTAAAGGCGCGGCCCTGATTGTGACTTTGGGAACCCACACCACCTTGGTTGAGTTCTTAGACAAAGGCCGCGCCGGGATGGCTTCCACCTTCTTCACCCGCCTGGTGGTGGGTCCTAAACTGGTGGATGCTAAAGGCGTTTCCAACCTTTACCGAACGCGCATATCCTCCTGGCAACTGTTCATGCTTTCTGCCGCCGGCCTACTGGCAATCATGGTGGGAGTGGCAGTTACCCCCGCGGGGCAAGCGCTTTTGTCGATAGTCAGTGTTTACCTGCATGACTTTATTAACACCGTCCGCGAATGGTTGGGTATTGCTCCCTCCATGCCCACCAGTTAACGGGAGAAGATAATGGTTGATTTTCGTTACCACCTAGTGTCTTTGATTTCAGTATTCATCGCCCTTGCCCTGGGAGTAGTACTTGGCGCCGGACCGCTGCAAACCCCGATAGCTAGTGGGCTGACGGGGCAGGTCGCTACTTTGCGTGAAGAACAAGCCGCCATTAGCGCCCAAGTGGAGACCGCGCGCAACGACATCGCCCAACGCAACGAGTGGATTACCGCCAACACTTCGCAGCTGGTGGAAGGAACCTTGCAGGATGTGAACGTGGCGATCGTTAGTTTCGAAGATACTCGCGCCGAGGACGTGGACGCCGCCACCGCTTTGCTGACCAGTGCCGGTGCGAAGGTGAACCAAAAACTGACTGTGACCTCCGCGTGGACGCAAGCGCAGATGAGTCAGTATCGTTCCTCTTTGTCGAGTGCAATCGGCACGCACCTGGCTACTAAACCCGCTGATGATGCTTCCGCTGCGGCGATACTGGCCCAAGGCTTAGTGGAGGCCATTACCCGCGATGACGCGGAAGCGAAAGTAGTGCGCGAGATGCTAAGCGATGAAAGTAATTCGCTGGTCACCTTCGGGCAAGAACCGGTGAAATCAGAAGCCGTGCTGATAGTGGGAGCCCCCAGTGAGACTCCCGCTGCCTCGACCCCCACCCCCACCCCCACGCCGAGCGCGGAAGCGACCCCCACTCCGGTGGGGGAGCCAGACCCGAATATGTGGCTGGAGCTAGCTAGATTCGCCGCTCAAGCCCCCAAATCCGCAGTAGTGGTGGGGGGAGCGAAACAAGCAGACGACCTGGTGGCGATAGTGCGGGCCGCTCAAATCCCCGTCACTACAGTTGACAGTGTCGATACCTCCATGGGGATAGCCTCAGCGGTAATGGCGTTGCCTAGCGCTGACGCCACCCAACGTGCCTACGGCTTCGCCGGGGGAGCCAGTGACGTGCTCCCGCCACTTGTGAAGCCAAACCCCACTGCCCAACCGGAAGAGACTCCCAGTGAATAAACCCACCCCGTTGGCGGCGGCGTTAACTTCTGCGGCCTCCGCTTTCGTTGTCACCACCGCAGTGAATACTTTCCTGCGTTCGGCTCCCTCTTTGAAGCTGCGTAACCACCAAGGTAAAGCCGTGAGCCTGTCGGAGGGGGCGGCTGTTGCCACCAGTTTGACTACTTCGGCTTTGGCGCGCCAAAACTGGGCTGGGGGAGTGGCCTTGGGGATCACCTCCGCGGTGGGGATGGCTGATGACTTAGATCAAGGCCGCCACGACGGGGAGGCGCCAGCCAAAGGACTCAAAGGGCACCTGCGGGCACTTAGCCGCGGGAAAATCTCAACCGGAATGGTGAAAATGGTTGGGATCGGGGCGGCGGCGTTGATTTATAACGCTGGGAAACGAGGCGAACGCGAACGCAACCTGGTGGACTTAGCGGTGGACACCGTCCTCGTCGCGGGGAGTGCTAACTTAGCTAACCTGTTCGACCTGCGCCCCGGCCGCGCCCTTAAAACCAGTGCGGTGCCGGTGGTTTTCGCCGCGGCTCTATCGTCCCAAGCTCGTCCCGCGGCGCTGGCTACCACGGTGACTGCGCTGGCTGCTGCGCCCAGTGACCTCAGGGGCGAAACCATGCTCGGTGACGCCGGCGCTAACCCCTTGGGATTGCAGTGCGGAATGATGCTCACATGTATTCACTCCCGCGCCCTGCGAACCGCCCTGGCGGCGGCGACCACGGGATTGATACTGGCTTCGGAAAAGGTTAGTTTCACCGAAGTGATTGCAGCTAATCCGCTGCTTAACGCCATTGACCAAGCTGGCCGGAAACAAACTTAGGTTAGTTTGGAAGTAAAGGCGCTGGCGAGTCGATAAAAATGCCGAAACAAACCCCCTGCAACGCTCCCACCCCCGGGCAGGTAGCGCCGGTTGGTGTCCGTAAGCGGGTGGGTTTGCGGCTGCGAGCCTGGGTTGGCGGCGCCGTGGGGACACTGGCGTTAGCCACGTTGGCTTCACGTATTTTCGGGTTCGGACGCTGGCTGGCCCAGAGTGCTTTCGTGGGGTCGGGCGCCACCGCCGGAGCCTACGCCTCGGCCAACCAGATTCCCAATATCATTTTTGAAATCATCATCGGCGGCGCCCTCACCGGCGTCACCGTCCCCCTGCTGGCAGGGGCCTTACGGCGCGGTGATCGGCGCCAGCTAGACTCCATTGCCTCAGCGCTGCTGACCTGGGTGCTACTAATCTTGACCACCGTGGCGATGGTGGTTTTCTTCCTCGCCCCCACGGTGGCGCACGCCCTGCCGGTTCCACTGGGAGCTGACCCGCAAACCCAACACGCCCTCATCACCACGTTTTTACGTATCTTCACCTGGCAAATCCCCCTCTACGGGGCGTGCCTGGTCCTAACCGGCATCCTGCAAGCCCACGAGCGTTTCCTGCTGCCCGCCTTGGGGCCGCTTTTTGCCTCCGTAGTCGTCATCGCCACGTTCGCCACTTACGCCGCCGCGTTGCGCAGCGGTCAGTCACACACCGCCCTAGCCATCTTGGCGTGGGGCACCACCGCCGGGGTGGCGGCAATGACTGTGCCGCTGCTGTTCCCGGTTTGGAAACTCGGCGTGCGACTGCGCCCGACCCTGCACTTAGAAGCCACCCACCGTCGCCGCGCCGTGAAACTGGGAGCCTCCGGCTTAGGGGCACTACTGGCCCAGCAAGTGTCAGTAGTGGTCGCCCTGTGGCTCATGCGCCGCTGGGGTGAGGGCGGCACGGTAGCGGTTTTCCAATACGTCCAGGCAGTGTACTGGCTTCCCTACGCGATCTTGGCCTACCCGCTGGCAACCGCCGCTTTCCCGAAACTATCGCAGCTAGGCGAGGACGGGGCAGGGGAGGACTTCCAACGCACCTGCGCGTGGGCCACTCGCCGGGTGGTTACAGCCGCCCTAGTCGGCAGCGCCATGATCTCCGCCCTAGCCCCGGTGGCGCAAGCGTTTTTCGAACTGCTCACCCCAGTGCCGGGCATGGGAAGATCCCTTTTCCTAATCGCCCCGGCAATGATTGGCTACGCCATGCTCTACCACGGTCAGCGCGTACTGTACGCGGTGATGGCGACCCGCTCCGCCTGGCAGGTAGGAGTCCTATCGTGGCTAGCAGTGGCCGGCTTCGCCACCGTCGCCACCGTGGGGTTTGCCCGTAACGGTCACGCCCTCTACCCGGGGGCATCTTGGGCGGATTTCAACCCGCAGACTTGGACAGCTGGGGAACAAGCCCTGGCTGGAATCGCAGTGGGACACACCGTCGGCTTGATGGTCGCAGTAGTGGGAGTGCTGGTGGCGATCTACCGGCAAGTGGGTCCGGCGGGGCTGCGCGGCTTGGGCGCTAACACCTGGAGGCTGGTGCTAACTCTAACCCCAGCCACCGTCGCCGGGTGGGGCCTTAGCCACTGGTGGGTCAGTGGTGAAGCCGGTGTGTGGTTACGCATAGCCCAGTGCGTGGCAGCCGCAGTGGTGGCGTTGCTACTGCTAGCTGGCGCAGTGGTCTTAAGTGGGCGGTCGGTGCGGGCTGACTTCACGGCTGCGCCCCGGTGAAATCCCCCTGACCTTGCCACGCGCACCCGCTGCCCGCGCTCATTGCGGGGCCGGCGCAGGCAACTAACGCGCGGCAGTTAGCAAGATGGCAAGATAGATATGGAAAATCTAAGACCAGGAGGAACCATGATCGCTGACCAGCCAATGAGCGCTGAAGTCCACACCCACCGCCGAGTGTGGGAGGGCGCGGTTTTCGACATGGACGAGGACGTGATTAGCGTTCCGGGGGAGGAAGCGAAGTTAACGCGACACTACGTTGCCCACCCGGGGGCAGTGGCGGTGGTGGCGCTGCGGGAGTCGTCTTCCCCTAGTGGGTTGGAAGTAGCTTTGATTGACCAGTACCGGCATCCGGTGCAGGCCAAGCTGTGGGAGATTCCTGCCGGATTGCTTGATATTGAGGGTGAAGACCCGCTGCAGGCCGCTAAACGCGAACTGTGGGAGGAAGCTAACTTAGAAGCCGCCAGCTGGCAGGTGCTGGTGGATTACTTCACTTCTCCGGGTGGTTCCACCGAGGGGCTGCGTATCTACTTGGCGCGCGAGGTGGCGGAAGTGGCGGAAGAAGCCGCATTTGACCGCCGCGGAGAAGAAGCCACCATGACTTTGAGGTGGGTGGATTTAGATGAGGCGGTGGCAGCGATTCACGCCGGGAAGCTGCACAATCCTTCGGCGGTAGTGGGGGTGTTGGCAACGGCCAGTGCGCGTGCTCAGCAGTGGGAGCCTTTGCGTCCGGCTGACGCTGCTTGGATGCGTTCGCCTTGGAACCGCGCTGAACGGTAGCTGAGTGAGAGACCGGTTAAGCCGCGCCTACCGTGCCTGCGCCTACTGTGCCTGGAAAGACCGCGTCCGCGCCTACCGCGCCTGGAAAGACCGCTCCCGCGCTTATGCGACGCGGGAGCGGGATAGAACTCTATGCTAGAGCGGTTAGCGCGGGCAGGTGCACCACTGGTCGGGGCTGACGGAAGCCTTCACCGCGTCTACGTGTTGGCCGCAGCCTTGCCAAGTGACTTTGTGGCAGCGGGGGCACTGTACTGGGTAGCACATGTGGGTGGTCCTTCCTAAATAGTCAAAGCCTGGGGCGAACGCCCCAAAAATACCTCTAGGGGTATCCTATGGAAGGGGAGAAACCGGGTCAAGCGGCAGGCAAAGAGCGTGAGCAGTACCTCAACAATCTATTACGCAATGCCTGTGTTGCCTAAAGGTAGTAGATTGGATACGTTAGGACTATAGACTCAGGGATGGTCGTAGTGAAGGGAGGAAGAAAATGGCAGCCGCAGATGAACCCGGCACCCGCCAACTCGTCCTCGACCTGGTGGTGGAAAAAGGACCGGTCACGGCCTCGGTAATCGCCCGTATCCTCAAACTCACTACCGCCGCTGTGCGTCGCCACATCACCACCTTGGAAGAACAAGGGGAGATCACCGAACACGAAATCGCGGTAACCGGGCCGCGCGGACGCGGACGCCCCGCCCGCCACTACGTAGCTACCGACGCCGCACACGCCCGACTACACGACTCCTACGCTGAAATCGCCACCCGCGCCATGACCTACTTAGCGCAAGTAGCAGGAGATGACGCGGTGGAAAGTTTCGCCGCCTCGCGTTCACGTGAAATCGAACGCAAATACGCTCCCATCGTGCAGGCAGCCGGGAACGAGCCGCGCGCTCGCGCCCAAGCCCTGGCGGACGCCCTCACCCAAGATGGGTACGCCGCTAGCGTGCGCGACATCGGGGGCGGAAACTTCGCGGTGCAGCTATGCCAAGGGCACTGCCCCATCCTTGAAGTAGCAGAAGACTTCCCGCAACTATGCGAAGCGGAAACGCAAGCATTCTCGCGGCTGCTAGACGTACACGTACAGCGTCTAGCCACCCTCGCCGGAGGTGAACACGTGTGCACCACACACATTCCGGTGGCGTCCCTGACGAAGAAAATTCGCCGGCAACGCAGCTCGATCCGGGCGCAAGACCGCGCCTGATGAGGAAGGAACTAAATGTCGACAACAATACCCCCAGTGGAAAGCGAGGCGAAAAAGCCGCGCACCGATGAAGAAATCATCGACTCCATTGGCGCCTACGAGTACGGATGGCGTGACAGTGATGACTACGGTCTGAATGTAGAACGTGGACTTAACGAGGACGTCGTGCGCTACATCTCTTCGGTGAAAGAAGAACCCGAATGGATGCTGCAGCGGCGCCTCAAAGGACTCAAAGCCTGGGAACGCAAACCCCTACCCAAGTGGGGTGCGGACCTAGACGATATCGATTTTGATTCCTTCAAGTACTACGTTCGCCCCACCGACCGGGTCGCACAGTCCTGGGATGACCTGCCTGAAGAAATCAAGAACACCTACGACCGCCTGGGAATCCCCGAAGCCGAACGTAACCGCCTGGTGGCGGGCGTGGCCGCCCAGTACGAGTCCGAAGTGGTCTACCAGCAGATCCAAGAAGACCTAGAACGCCAAGGCGTAGTGTTCTTAGACACCGACACCGGCTTGAAGAAGTACCCGGAGATTTTCAAGAAATACTTCGGCAAAGCCGTACCGGCAGGAGACAACAAGTTCGCCGCCTTGAACACCGCCGCCTGGTCGGGTGGATCATTCGTCTACGTCCCCCCGGGCGTACACGTAGAAATCCCCCTGCAGGCATACTTCCGTATTAACACCGAAGCCATGGGGCAGTTCGAACGCACCCTCATCGTGGCGGACGAAGGCTCTTACGTGCACTACGTGGAAGGATGCACCGCACCCATCTACGACACCAACTCCCTGCACTCGGCAATCGTGGAGATCTTCGTCCTCAAAGACGCGCGCGTACGCTACACCACCATCCAGAACTGGTCTAACAACGTACTGAACCTGGTGACCCAGCGCGCCATCGTGGAAGAAGGCGCCACCATGGAATGGATCGATGGCAACATCGGTTCCGCAGTCACCATGAAGTACCCCGCCTGCTACCTGATGGGTGAACACGCTCGCGGTGAAACCCTTTCCATCGGTTTCGCCGGTGAAGGACAACACCAGGACACCGGGGCGAAGATGGTGCACATGGCGCCCCACACGTCCTCGTCCATCGTGTCCAAATCCGTCTCCCGCAACGGCGGGCGCGCCTCCTACCGCGGTCTGGTGGAGATCGACGAAAAGGCACGCCACTCTAAGTCCAACGTGCTGTGTGACGCGCTGCTGGTAGATAAGATCTCCCGCACCGACACCTACCCGTACGTGGATGTGCGCACCGATGACGTGGAAATGGGACACGAAGCCACCGTTTCGAAAGTGAGCGAAGACCAACTGTTCTACCTGATGTCACGCGGGCTAGAAGAAAACGAAGCAATGGCGATGATTGTGCGCGGCTTCGTTGAACCCATCGCGCGCGAACTGCCGATGGAATACGCCCTGGAACTTAACCGACTTATCGAGCTGCAAATGGAAGGATCGGTGGGATGAGCGTCACCGAAACCATGTCCCGCGCCCACTCACACGGCGCAGGCACGCAAAAGACCCTGTCTTCACGCGCGGACCGACCCACTTCCTTCGACGTTAATGCGATTGCCACCCCCGGCGGCCGGGAAGAGGACTGGCGGTTCACCCCGCTGCGCCGGATCGAAGCCCTGTTCGACCCGGCGAACTACAGTGGGCAAGACCTACCCGTCAAGGCAGAAGTACCCCAGCCTGCCACCTACCAGGTGGTGGACGTGGACGACCAGCGTTGCCAGCCGATCCTCGCCCCCGGTGACCGCACCGCAGTGGTGTCGTGGGATCGCGCCACCAGCGTGCACCTGGTTGACATTCCCGCCGGCGCGCAAGTTGCCGACCCGATCGTGTTGCAGGTGGAGTCCGACAGCGAGGACGTAACCAGCCAACGCATCTACGTGCGCTGTGGTGAAAACGCTGAAGCCGTGGTGCTAATCAACCACCGGGGGAAAGCGAAACTTAACCAGACGGTGGAGATTGACGCTGCCGACGAGGCGCGACTAACCGTGGTGAGCGTCCACGAATGGGACGATGATGCCACGCACGCCTCCAACCACCGCATGCGCGCTGGGGCTAACACCCAGCTGCGCCACATCGTGGTCACTTTAGGTGGGGACCTGGTGCGTATCTGCGCGGACACCGAGTTCGCCTCCCCGCGCGGTCACATTGAGATGCTGGGCCTGTACTTCGTGGACGAAGGCCAACACTTAGAGCACCGTCCCTACATTGCCCACACTCAGCCGAACTGCTACTCCCGCGTCACTTATAAGGGAGCCCTCCAAGGTAAGAGCGCCCACTCCGTGTGGGTGGGGGACTGCCTGATTGGACGCGACGCGGACGGGACGGACACTTACGAGCTGAACCGCAACCTGGTTCTAACCGAAGGGGCGAAAGCCGATTCAGTGCCGAACCTGGAGATTGAAAACGGTGAAATCGAAGGTGCCGGACACGCTTCAGCCACCGGGCGTTTCGACGATGAGCAACTGTTCTACCTGATGTCACGCGGCGTTTCCGAAATGGATGCGCGCCGCCTGGTGGTGCGAGGTTTCTTCGCTGAACTCATCCAAGAAATCGGTATCCCCCAGGTGCAAGATCACCTAATGGAAGCGATCGAAGCAGAGCTGGAAGCGGGCGGAGTCCTGTCCGAAGGCCTCGAGACGGAAGCAGGCCAGTAAATGGCTTGGCAATACGCTGGCGCAGCCGACCTGGAACCGGGCAGTGCCCGGGCGGTGTCGCTTACCGACAGTGGTGGCAGTGAACACCTGGTGGCAGTGATTTGCGACCAGGTGGGGCAGTGGTACGCGATTGACGACACCTGCACCCACGCTGACGTACCACTTTCTGAAGGCGACATTGGGGAAGGCTGCGTCGAATGCTGGGCTCACAGCGCCGAGTTCGACCTCGAAACCGGGGAAGGTACGCTGCCTGCCCCCAAACCCGTGAAAACTTACCCCCTGCAGTTAGAAAACGGCAACGTCCTTATCGACGTAGATGCGTAAAAGGAACAAACTATGACTACCCTTGAAATCAAAGACCTGCACGTGAGTGTGGAAACCCCCGAAGGGATGAAGCACATCCTCAAAGGCGTTAACCTGACCATTAACTCCGGTGAAATTCACGCCATTATGGGCCCCAACGGTTCCGGCAAATCCACCCTGGCATACGCTTTGGCGGGCCACCCGAAGTACACCATTGACTCCGGGCAGGCACTGCTCGATGGGGAGGACATCTTGGAGATGTCACCCGATGAGCGTGCTCACGCCGGCCTGTTCCTAGCGATGCAGTACCCGGTGGAGGTAGCAGGCGTAACGGTGTCCAACTTCCTGCGTACCGCGAAGACCGCGATCGACGGTGAAGCTCCGAAACTGCGCACCTGGGTTAAGGACGTGCGTCAAGCTATGGATAACTTGCGCATGGATCCGAGCTTCGCCGACCGCGACGTGAACGTGGGATTCTCCGGCGGGGAGAAGAAGCGCCTGGAGATCTTGCAGATGGAACTGCTCAAGCCGAAGATGGCGGTGCTGGACGAAACCGACTCCGGGTTGGACGTGGACGCGCTGCGCGTGGTGTCCGAGGGCGTGAACCGCGCTCACGAAACCACCGGCCTGGGAGTGCTGCTGATTACCCACTACACTCGTATCCTGCGCTACATTAAGCCCGACTACGTACACGTATTCGTAGATGGTCGCGTAGCTGACTCCGGTGGCCGCGAACTAGCCGACCGCCTGGAAGAAGAAGGCTACGACCGCTACTTCGCCTAGAGTTTCTAGCTAGGCCAATACCGTCTGCAGGTGTGGCGCCGCGGTCGCGTCCTTGGACACGGTCGCGGCGCCCACCATATAAAGCGACAGCTAAATTTTAGGAGGCACTCGCCCATGGCAACATCGGTGGCTAAACCGTTCACCGCGCAGGAAGTTAGCCAGCTGCGCGCCCAGTTCCCAATCCTGGGGCGCACCGGGCGCGGCGGGGGACCAATCGTCTACCTGGATGCCTCCGCCACTTCGCAAAAACCCCAGTGCGTGATTGACGCCGAGGCCGACTTCTACGCCCACTCCAACGGGGCTGTGAGCCGAGGAACCCACCAGTTGGGGGATGAATCCACCGCCGCCTTCGCCGATGCCCGCGCCACGGTGGCGGACTTCATTGGCGCTCACCCCGATGAAATCGTGTGGACGAAGAACGCCACTGAAGCCATTAACCTGGTGGCTTTCGCCATGTCGAATGCTACTGCCGGCCGCGGTGGCAAAGCCGCTGACATCTTCCGCCTGGGACCGGGAGATAAAGTGGTGGCCACGCGCGCTGAACACCATGCCAACCTTGTTCCCTGGCAAGAACTATGCGCCCGCACCGGGGCGGAGTTCGCCTACCTGGACTTAACAGCCGATGGGCGCATCGACCTAGAGACCCTGTCGGTGATTACCCCCAACACGAAGCTGGTGGCTTTCACCCACGTATCCAACGTCACCGGGGCGATTTCACCGGTCGAACCCATACGCGCCGCCGCGCGCGCCGTGGGGGCGCTGGTGCTGCTTGACACCTGCCAGTCGGCCGCGCACCTGCCGATAGACGTGCGTGAGCTGGATGTGGACTTCCTAGTGATGTCTTCCCATAAGATGTGCGGGCCCACCGGGGTGGGGGCGCTGTGGGGTAGGCGCGAGCTGTTGGAAGCCATGCCTGCCTTCCTCTCCGGCGGTTCCATGGTGGCGAATGTGACCATGGAAAAGGCTATCTACCTGCCTTCGCCGCAGCGGTTCGAGGCCGGTTCCCAGCCGGTAGCGCAAGCCGTGGGGTGGGCACGGGCCCTGCAGTTCCTCACCGAAGTGGGAATGGATCGTTTCGCTGCCCACGAACGCGAACTCACCGCCCTCATGATGGACACCATTTCCAGCATCGAGGGCGTGCGCGTCCTCGGACCCACCGACCACAGTGATCGCCTGGGAGTGGTGGCTTTCGCCGTGGACGGTGTACACCCGCACGATGTGGGGCAGATCTTGGACGCGGACTCCATCGCCGTGCGAGTGGGGCATCACTGCGCGATTCCCCTGCACACCTTCTTCCAAGTGCGATCTTCCACCCGCGCGTCAGTGGCACTGACCACCACGCCAGCGGAAATCGAGCAACTAGGGGTAGCCTTAGATAAGGTCCGCTCATTCTTCGGAAAGGCTTAACTACGTGTCCGAACTAGATACCCTCTACCAGCAGGTAATTCTTGACCACTCCCGTCAGCGCACCGGAAGTGCACCGGTGCCTGCGGACGTAACCGCATCCTCCTACCAGGTGAACCCCACGTGTGGGGACGAAGTCACCCTGGGGGTGCGTGTGGACGAGGACGGCAACCTCACGGAAGTGATGTGGGACGGGGATGGCTGCTCCATTTCACAGGCTTCACTGTCGATCATGTCGGAGCTAATCGACGGCAAAGACCTGTCGCAAATCGCGCAGTTGTATGATGATTTCGAAACTATGATGCATTCGCGCGGCAAAGGCGTGGATGAAGAACTACTTGACCGGATCGAGGACGGTGCCGCCTTAGAGGGCACCTCTAAGTTCCCCAACCGCATTAAATGCGCCCTGCTGGGGTGGTACGCGCTGCGCGACGCCCTGGCGCAAGCAGGAATCAAACTGGAGGAGAAACGCTGATGGATAACCCGATGGCGAACCCCGAACCCGTGGAGCAGCGTTTCGGCGCCCACCAACCACCAGAACCGGCACCGGCCGGTGTTGACTTGGAATCGCGCGGTGACGTCAGTGCCGAGGACGTGGAAGAAGCCCTCAAAGACGTGATTGACCCCGAACTGGGGATCAATATCGTTGACCTGGGACTGGTTTACGGCATTACCGTGGATGAAGACAATATCGCCCACGTCGATATGACTTTGACTTCAGCTGCTTGCCCCCTCACCGATGTGATTGAAAGCCAAGCGCAAGCCATGACTTCCGACGTGGCGGCGGGGCTAATCATTAACTGGGTGTGGATGCCGCCGTGGGGCCCGGATCGCATTACTGACGACGGGCGCGAACAGTTGCGCGCCATCGGCTTTAACGTCTAGCGACGAGGCTGACTGGCGTGGCGCTGCCGGCAGGATCACACGCAAGCGTCAGCGCTCAGTGAAACTGGTCATCGTAAAACGTAAACGCGCGGCGTGTAGCCGGCTCGGCCAGGTGCCGGGGTGGTTACACGCCGTCTCTACTTCGACTTCATAATGCGCTCGCGCACCGCGCGGCGCATTACTTTTCCGATCTGCGAATGAGGCAGGCGGTCAATAATCTCCAGGCGGCGCGGCAACGCGTAGTGGGGAAGCTCCTTTTGCGCCCACGCCCGCACCTGCTCCAACGTCGGCGGGCGCGTGGGGTCAGCTGAAACCACTGCTGCCACCACGTCCTCGCTATCGGAAGTGGGAACGCCCACTACCGCCACGTCCTCCACCTGCGGCATGGAACGAATCGCGGCTTCCACCTGCGAAGGGTAGACGTTGAACCCGCCCGAAAGAATCAACTCTTTACGCCGGTCAGCCAAAATGATGAAACCATCATCAACCCGGCCAATGTCACCGGTGCGGAAGTAACCATCGGAAGTAAACGCCGCCGCGGTTTCTTCCGGCGCATCCAGGTAGCCGGAGAACACCTGCGGTCCCTTCACCAGGATTTCCCCGATCTCACCGGCAGGAGGCTCCTTGTCGGGATCGTCTAGATCTCCCAAACGCATCAGAGTTGAAGGGAACGGCACTCCCAAGGTGCCGTGGCGGCGCGAAGCGTTAATCGGAGAACCCGTCATGGTGGGGGAGGTTTCCGTCATGCCGTAGCCCTCCACAATAATGCCCTTGGTTTGTTCCTCCCACTGGGCGGCCACCTCATCGGGCAGCGACATGGCTCCGGAAATGGCGTAGCGAATGGAAGTGATGTCCACTTTTTGTTCGCGCGCTGCCTTCGCAATGCGGGAGAACATCGCGGGCACTCCCACGAAGAAGGTAACCGGATCCTTGCGGTGCATCTGCAAACACAGGTTCACGTCGAACTTCGGAAGCACCACCTGGTGGGCAGCTATCTTCACCGCACACACCATGAAGAAGGTCAGGCCAAAAGAGTGGAAGTAAGGAAGCAGGGAGAAGAAAGTCTCCGCCCCTTCGTGCAGCCGGTGTGCCCACGCCAAGTTCTGGGCGGCGTTGGCTCCAATGTTGAGGTGGGAAAGCGGCACCGACTTGGGGATGCCGTTAGTGCCACCGGTGTGCAGGATCACCGCGATGTCTTGTACCCGGGCGTGCTCGACATTGGCGCGAATACGGCTAGCGCGAGCCACTTCCTCATCGAATGAGCGGGTGGAGGCAGGTACTTCGGCGCGCATCTGCTCGCGCATTTTGCGGGCCTTCGCCACCGGCAGCGACATCAGGGCTTTCTTCGCTCGCGGCATGTGGTGGGTTAGGTCCACGGTGAAAACCATGTCCAACCCCAGGTCGTTTTCCCCCGTGAAAGCATCCACGGTTTTTTCCCACACCACCGCTACTCGGCCGCCGTGGCGACGCACCTGCTGGGCGATCTCCACCGCCGGGGAGAGCGGGTTGTGTTCGGCCGCTACCGCTCCGATGCGGGCCAGGGCGTAGAACGCGATCAGGTGTTGGGGGCAGTTAGGTAGGCACAGGGCCACCACGTCGCCGCGGCGCACTCCGGCGCGGTAGAACACCGTGGCAGCTTGGTCAACCAGCGCGTGGAACTGGCGGTAGTTGAGGGTTGTGCCCAGGAAGTTAATGGCCGGCCGGTCACCGTAGAAGCGGGAGGCTTCCACCAGGTTGAAGTACACCGACTTAGTGGGGAGTTCAACCTCCCAGGGAATCCCTGGTTCGTAATGCTTATGGGCTTGTGCGGTTATCGACATCGGCGTGGCTTTCTACGCGGGGACAGTCCCCGGTTTCATGGGCTAGAAGTGTTGGGCTCACCGCTAGGGGGTGAAAACCTCTTACTTACAGTTATACGCGCTCTGCAGCGAAAGTGTCACACTGAGCCAGCGAGCCTGACTCAAAACCTAGCTTCAACCAGTGCATGCGCTGCTCGGAGGAACCGTGGGTCCAGGTGTCGGGACGAACCTGACCTACCTGCGTGGCTTGAATGCGGTCATCACCAATAGCTTCAGCGGCATTCAAAGCATCACGGATCTGTGCATCGGTGGGAGGCTTTAGGAAAGTTTCCCCCGACTCGGGGTCCACCGTCTTAGAAGCGCAATGCATCCACACCCCGGCGTAGCAGTCAGCCTGCAACTCCGAACGCACGCCCCCACCTTGTTCACCTTTTTCCTGGGTATTGTGGCGCTGGAAAACACCGAGGATATTTTGAATGTGGTGACCGGTTTCGTGAGCCAGGACGTAGGACTGGGCTAGCGGCCCAGCGGAGGCACCGAACTGGGAGCGCAACAGGGAAAAGAAAGTGGTGTCCATGTAAATGGTGGCGTCTTGCGGGCAGTAGAACGGCCCGACCGCGGAGGTTGCCTGCCCGCAACCGGTGTTAACGGCTTGTTCGAATAGCACTAAGCCAGGTTGGGAGTATTCGGCTTGGCCTTGGACTGGTAACTGTTGCGACCACAGGGCGTCGAGGGATTCCATGGTGGCAATCATGCGGCAGTCGTCGTATTCGTTCGCGGCTTTACCGTCCGTGCAGTGGGCGAAAGCGTTTTCCTGCTGCTGGCTTTGGGAAGCCGGCTGAGGTTGCTGCTCAAGCAGTGGGGTGACGTCCACTCCGGTGAACTGGTAGACCGCGAAGGCCAGTAGCAGCCCGAGGACGGAGGTGCCCCCGACGACGGCGGCGCCGCGACCACCGGAACGGGCCCGTCCCGGGTTGGTGCGAATGTTTTCGTTAAAACTCATTGGACCTTGCCTGACTTTCGATGTTTTCCTCCGCGCGGATCGCACTACCCCAAAGCGCGGCCTGCCACTGCGGTGGGTAGAGCTCGCGGTGTTGGGGGTAGACCCGTCCTCGGCCGTATTCCTTTACCAAATATGCCAGATTCGGCTGCGGATTGCGCTTCGGGTCGTGGTGGCGAACGAGGCCGCGACGTTTAGCGGACCAGGCGATTAGGGCGGCCGAACCCCCATCCAGGGCCATCGCTACCAGGAAAGCAGCGGGGCCAACGTCAGTGCCTTCCGTCACCAGCGCATCGAGCGGCCCAGTTAATGCAGCCATCACGAAAATGGTGGTGTTATTTACCGCGTGGATGGCGATAGCTCCTTCCAAACCACCGGTGTACCAGGTTAGTAGCATACTGAAGAACGCCATCGCCCCCAGGGCGGCGAAAGTCGTCAAATGGAAGGAACCGTGGGCGGCGGCGAAAAGCAGGGTGGAAGCCACCGTGGCAACCACTAAAGATACGACTCTTCCGGGGATTAACGCCCCCACAGTTTGGGCTAGGTAGCCGCGGAAAACCAGTTCTTCAGCCGCTGACTGTAAAGGCACTAATACCACTACCAGTACCAGGGCAAGACCAAGGTTGTTAACCGGGTTGATGGTTGATTCTTCTAACACGAACGTCGATAGCAGCATGAAGGGAACGAACACCACCGAAGCCAGTAGCACGCATTGAGCTAACCATCCCCAGCGCATTTTGTCTGCCACTGACAGCAGGTATCCGGGGCGGATACGCAACCCCAAGATAGTTGCCAAGAAAGCCACCGGAATGAGGACGATGAGGCTAAGCATTAGCACCGAGAAGAAGAACAGGTCGTTTAAGTCCACCTGCCCTGAACTAATGGCATCGAATGATTTAAGAGCCCCCATCGGGTCGAGCAGGAACGGCACCAGGGTAACTAGGGTCATCAGGATCAGGCTGGCTACCACCAGCGCTAAGAACCCCAGTAGCACCCGCCACCAGCGCTTATCGGTGCCGGAGCCGAGTTTGTGGTACTCCGCTGGTTGCGACGGTAGAGCGTGGGGGAGGAAGAACACGTTAGCTCCTTAAAACTGGAAGTTACGATCCTTAAGTTTTTTATCGGGGTGAAGACAGGGGGGCGAAATGGGCGGGGCAGGGGAAAGCTCACTAGGGGAGCGCAGCATCACCGTAGAAGCGCCCCAGAGTCTGTTCCTTGAGTTCAAGATAGGTGCCATCAAGTATGGAACGGCGAATGTCTTTAACTAAGTTAACGGTGAACCACTCATTGTGAATGGTACCTAAGGTGGCAGCTAAAATCTCATGGGCTTTATACAGGTGGTGGACGTAGGCGCGAGTGTAGTGAGTGCACGTGTAGCACTCGCAGCCTTCCACCAGTGGCCGGAAGTCCCGTTTGAAACGCGCATTAGTGAGGTTGACCCGCCCGTAGGGGGTGTAGATCGCACTGTTGCGCGCCACTCGCGAGGGATTAACGCAGTCAAACGTATCTGCCCCGGCTTCAACCGCGCGGAAGAAATCATCCGGCTCCGATATCCCCAGTAGGTGACGAGGCTTATCTTGAGGCAGGTGCGCAGTCATCCACGATACAATGGTGCCTAGATTTTCTTTTTCCAACGCCCCACCCAGGCCGAAACCGTCGAATCCGTGACCGTCGCTTTCCATATTCGCCAAAGTGATCGCAGCTTCGCGCCGCAAATCCGGGTAGTTCGCTCCCTGCAGCACGCCGAACAACTGCTGGTAGGGCCGGTCGGGGTGGTCGTTAGTTAACTGCCGGTGCGCATCCAAACTGCGTTGCGCCCACCGATGGGTGCGCGCCAAGGATTCCACCTGGTAATCATAAGGATGCAGCAGGGAAGTGAGTTCGTCGAAAGCGAAGATAATGTCAGCGCCCAACTGGTGTTGAATACCAATGGAAATTTCGGGGTTGAAACGATGCTGAGTGCCGTCAATGTGGGAGCGGAAAACCACTCCATCTTCATCCACCGCTGCCCGGTTGCGGCGCACCGCTTCCGCGGCCTGCTGCTGCTCGGTGGGGACAGTTCCGGCGAACTGTTGAGATAGCACCTTCTTATAGTTAGACCCCAAGGACAGGACTTGGAATCCCCCTGAATCGGTGAACGTCGGGCCTGGCCAGTTCATGAACTTTCCCAAGCCGCCGGCGGTTTCCACGATCTGCGGTCCGGGCAGTAGGTACAGGTGATAGGCGTTGGCTAGCAGTGCTTGCGCCCCCAGGTCCGCCATCATTTCCGGCACTACGCCTTTGACGTTCGCTAGTGTTCCCACCGGGATGAACGCGGGGGTTTCGATCACGCCGTGCGCAGTGTGGATGGTTCCGGCCCGCCCCAGGGGGATGCGTTCACAACCAGCGGGGGAGCCGTCCTCGTTCACGTCGGCGGGGAAAGTCACATGCTGCAGTTGGGCGGCAACTTCGAAACCGCGGTCGGGTACTTCACTGGTCATTTTCACGCTACCTCCCGGTAAGAGCCGCGGGCTTCAAGACGTTTGACGAGGGCGAGGGTGGGGTAGGTGACCGGCAACGCCAGGACCTCCACCGCTACTTTGTAGAAGTAGCCAACCAGCACGTAGTTGAGGAACTGCGCGCCCGTTATCACCCCGTAGAAGGCGATGGTGCAAAAGATTAAGGTGTCGGCTAGTTCCCCCACCAGGGTGGATCCGATTAGGCGCACCCACAGGCGTTCAGCGCCGAAACGCTGTTTGATCCGCACCAGGATCCAAGCGTTGAGTAGTTGCCCAGCCAGGTATCCCAGCACTGATGCCGCCACGATGCGCGGAACGAAGCCGAGCACGGCAACGAAGGCGTCTTGGTGGAGGTAGTCGGCGGCGGGTGGGGCGGCGCCAACTATGAGGAAAATGAGGGAGGCCAAGATGGAGAAGATGAACCCCATTAAGATGGCGCGGCGGGCTTTGGGGAAACCGTACACTTCCGCCAGCACGTCTCCCAGGATGTAGGTGAGGGGGAATAGGATTGCGCCCCCGTCGAAAATCAGGGAAGTGAAACCAACGTTAATGGCGATGAGTTTGGTGGCGGCGATATTGGAAATCAGTAAGAACGCCACGAACGCCACTGCTATCACGTCGTAGAAGTGCGCTGGTTTACGGCTTTGCGGATGAGTGTCTGTCACAGCTGATAACTTACCAAACGCCCTCATAAACGCACTATTTGGCGGGGCGTAGCGGGCGGGGCCGGGCGGACGCGGTGGGCGGCGGCGGGGATAGAGGCGCTAAACTGTGGGGCGTGATTAATGTCAGTGACCTGGGCGTGCATATCGGTGGACGCTGCCTTTTCCAAGGGGCGAACTTTCGTATCGATAAGGGAATGCGCATCGGTATGGTGGGGCGCAACGGCGCTGGGAAAACCACTCTTATGCGCTTCCTAGCGGGAGAGAGCGACCGCGGGCAGGCGCAGCTGCAAGGACAGATCACTCGCCGCGGCAGCGTGGGGTACCTCAGCCAGGAAACCCGGGTGGGGGAGGCACAGATGAGCGCCCACCAGCGGATCGTGTCGGTGCGGGGGATTGATAAAACCATTGCCAGGATCCGTAAGGCGGAGCTGGAAATGGGAACCACCACGGGAGCGCGGCAAACCAAAGCGATGGAGCGCTACGTGCGCCTAGATCACGAGTTCACCCAGCAGGGAGGGTGGGCGGCGAACGCTCACGCCAGCCAGATAGCGGCCGCGTTGGGGCTTGACGGCGAACTATTGCAACAGCCGCTGGCGACCCTATCGGGTGGGCAGCGTCGGCGCGTGGAACTGGCTCGCACCTTATTTTCTGAAGCTGACGTACTACTGCTGGATGAGCCCACCAACCACCTTGACCATGACTCCTTGATTTGGCTGCGTGACTTCCTGCGTTCCTACTCGGGTGGTTTCATGGTGATTTCTCACGACGTGGCGTTGCTGCGCGATACCGTGAACTACGTTTACCACCTGGATGCGGATCGGTCGCAGATCGACACCTACCACCTGGGGTGGGATGGGTATTTGAAGCAGCGGGCAGACGACGAAGCCCGGGTGCGGCGAGAGCGCGCTAACGCTTTGAAAAAAGCCCAGACCCTGCGCGCCCAGGGGGAGAAGATGCGGGCGAAAGCCACCAAAGCCGTGGCGGCGCAGCAGATGTTGCGACGAGCCGAGGAACTGGAAGCATCCGTGTCCGGCCCGAAAGTGGAAGAAAAGGTTGCGAGGCTGCGTTTCCCCGAACCGGCCCCCTGCGGGAAGGTTCCTCTGGAGGGGCACGAGCTGTCTAAGTTCTACGGGTCTTTAGAAGTGTTCTCCGGCGTGGATCTGGCGATTGATCGCGGCGCCAAAGTGGTGGTTCTAGGGCTTAACGGGGCAGGGAAGACCACCCTATTGAAGATCTTGGCGGGGCAGCTGACACCCGACACCGGGAAGGTGGAGTTGGGGCACGGGGCGCGCCTGGGTTACTACGCCCAGGAGCATGAGACTTTGGACGGGGAAAAAACCGTGCTGGAGAACATGGTTGATGCCGCTCCCGCCCTTGACGACACCCACGTGCGAAACGTGTTGGGGCAGTTCCTATTCACTGGCGAGGACGTACACAAACCTACCCGCGTCCTGTCCGGTGGCGAACGCACGCGCTTAGCGTTGGCGACCTTGGTGGTGTCAGCGGCGAACGTGCTGTTGCTAGATGAGCCGACCAATAACCTTGACCCGGCTTCGCGTGAAGAAGTCTTGAGCGCGCTGCGCCGCTACCAAGGGGCAGTGGTTTTAGTAACTCACGACCCGGGTGCGGTCCAGGCCCTGGACCCAGACAGGGTGCTACTACTTCCCGACGGGGATGAGGACCTGTGGGACGAAAGCTACCTGGAGTTAGTGACCTTAACCTGACAGGCGCGGGCGTTAGTTACTGGGGCGGCGTCGCTGTTCGCGTTCGGCCGCGGTGAGTGAAGCCGGATCCACAGCTTTGGGGGAAGGACTTTGCGCAGCCGGTAGGTCCGCTACCGCTATCACTCGGTGCGGGAACTGTCGAAGCGCCACGAACTGCTCTAAGAACTCGCGGTGCCCATCGCAAGCCAACCAGGTCTTTTCCCGCCCGAAGTGGATCTTAGGATTCGACCACACCACCGCCCAGCGCGCCACTTCAGTGCACTGGCGTGCGGAGCATACATACAAGCCGGTGGTGTCAATGTTTTCTTCACTCACAAGCTAAAGCCTATGCCATAACCCACCACTGTCCCAGCCCCTACCGGTAAACGCAGCTGTGTCCGGGGTGTCGAGCCACCCCGCCCGCGCTAGGCTAAACCCTATGAGTCGAACGATTGTTTTCATCCGCCACGCCCAAGCCGGCCCCGGGCTGCGCGACCACTCCCGCTCCCTCACCACCGCCGGTCGTGACCAAGCCCAGGAGGCCGCCACTAAACTAGCGACCTACCTTACCCCCGGCGCCCGCGTGGTTGCGTCCTCCGCTCGCCGCACCCAAGAAACCGCCCACGCGATCGCCCAGCAGATCGGCAGTGAGGTGGAATCGCGCAGTGAGTTATATGTCGGTGGCGAGGACGAGGTGATAGCTGCCACCATCGGCGCCGGTGACGTGGTGGTAGTTGGGCACGCCCCGGTGATTGCCTACGCTGCTATTGACTGCGCTAGTCGCATTAGCCCCCAGGTGGCTGAAAAAGTTAGTTCCCAAGGTTGCCCCACTGCCACGGCCTTCGTGTTTTCGGTTCCCACCGACGAAGAGGGAGCGGATGACTGGGGGCAGGCTCAGTGGGTGAATACGCTTATCACTCCCGCTCGCCGCTAGCTGGCGCTGGGGCAGCGCGCGGCGTGCTCACTCGCGGCGGCCTTTAGCTGGCGTTTGTCCAGCCCGCGCCTGCTATTTCCCCCTGCCCAGGACAGGGGTGAGTTAAATCACTAACATTGGAGCGTGAGGAATTCCCGGCTGGGAACGTCTTACTATCGACAGTCATCACAGCTACACGAAAGGTATGAACCATGGCTGAGAAGAACGTAAACAACGAAAACCTGCCCGTACCCGCGAAGCCGGAAACCAACGTTGGTGCCGATCAGGGCCGCGGGGTAACCACCATTCAGGATTCCGTGGTGGCGAAGATCGCGGGCCTCGCGATTGAGAACATCCCCGGCGTTTACTCCCTCGGTGGCACCATGTCTCGCGCCATTGGCTCCATGCGTGAAGCTGTGGGTGCCTCCAAAGACATCACCCAGGGCGTGAGCGTAGAAGTAGGGGAGATCGAAGCTGCAGTTGATATCAAGCTCATCGTCGAATACCCGCACCCGGTGCACGAGGTCGCAGACCAGGTCCGCGACGCCGTCTTCGAAGCCGTTGAAGGCCTAGTTGGACTGGACGTTAAGGAAGTCAACATCGACATCACCGACGTGCACGTAGTTACCGAAAAAGAACTCGAAAGCAAAGAAAACAAATCTTCCGAAAGTGAAGGTCGCGTTAAATGAGCCGCACCACCCAAGGAATCTTAATCGCCGCGATACTGGCGTTCTTCGCCATTGAACACGGGTTCAGCGGCTTCCTCGGAGCAGCCATGTTCATGCTGGTGGGAGCCGTCCTCGGTCGCGCTGCAGAAGGCAAACTCGACCTGCGTGGAGTCGGGAAGACCATCATGGGGCAGAACTCAACCACCTCGGATTAACAGTGACAGCTGAATTCCGTGGACGTACCCGCATTCGGGGGCAAGCACTCCACACTCTCGCGCAGGCGGTGACCGCCGAGGCAATGCACATTCAACACACACAAGTGCAAACCGCCCTCCACGATCGCGAAACTGACTTGGAAATAGAAGCTCGCACCCCGATCAACTCCAAAGCCATTGAACGCTGCCGCAACAGCGAAACGAACACCGTCTACGCCGAAATGAAACAAGTTCGCCAACGGGTAACCGAACGCTTCAGTGCGCTCAGCGGCATGAATGTCAGCGGAGTTAACTTGATCCTCACCGGGATCACCACCCCCAAAGAAGACGAAAGGAGAGTGAAGTAGCGGTGAGCAATGATCTAACCCGCACCAACGCGGCCATCATCCGCCGTGAAACACACTCCTCCCGCGCCGCCATCACCTCCGTGGTGATACTGCTGGTAGTCGCCGGCATCGGATACCTGTGCGCTGAAATAATCGCCGCCATGTCAGGTAAACACCTGCTTGTACCCGCCTCCCAGCTGTGGCACTACGCCCTGGTAGGCACCCAACAGGTGCAGATCCTCGCCCCCGTGGGAGCGATCACGCTACTAGTGGGAGTGTTCCTACTGGTTAAAGCCTTCGCCCCCGGCAGGCTCAGTCGGCACGCGATCCGCGATGAGCGCATCGCTATGGTCATGGATGACTCCGTGATTGCGGCAGGAACCTCCGCCGCCATGCGCCGCGGATGCGGACTCGATAGTTCGCAAGTATCCACCTCTGTGGGGGCGCGCAACTTAGACGTACACATTACCCCCACCTCGGGAGCTGAACTGGACCAGGCGCAGATAGCTGCCTCTTTGGAAAAAGTGGTAGACAGCTACCACCTGGAGCCACAGGTGAAGACCCGTGTGAACCTAGCGAAGGAAGGAAAGGTAGCGCAGTGAAACACTACCCGCGCAAACTAAACCGCTTCTTCCTCACCGTGCTGGGACTGGTGTTGACCGCGGTAGGAGGATTCGTCCTCGCCGCCGCGATCTCCCCCCAAGTCCAACAGCTATGGGAAACCCAAGGGACATGGTTACAAACACAATGGGCACGCATATCGCGCTCAGCAGTGGTAATCGGAACCGACGTTTCCTGGCTGACAGTAGCGGTACTGGCAGTGGGAATACTGGCAATCATACTGCTGCTGTCCCTGCTGCTAGCCCAAGGCGGGGGACGCACCAAGAACCTGGACGACCCGCACGCTGACGAGTACGGGAACACGGTGGCGGAAGTTGGATTCATCAACGACCTGCTGTCAACCCACGCCAGCGACTCACCGTGGGTCCACTCCCTAAGCACCCGCTCTTTTGAACACCGCGGGCAACCGCAGCTGTCCATTTCGGTAGCGACCTTCAAAGGTGCGCCACCAGAAGAAATGGCACAACTAGTGCGCAAGATGGTTAGCGACCTGGACAACATCTTGGGACGTCAGATCCCCGTCCACGTCCACGTCGGAAGCAACTGGCAAACGGCGATAGCTAACCGCAAGCGCGTTAAATAAACCCTCCGCGCCATACTCGCGGGTGCCAGGTTCGGCACCCGTGAGTGGACGCAGATAGTTCAACAAGAAAGAAGAAAAACATGCAGATGGATAACTTGGCCGATAAAGTCGAAGGCAAGGTAAAAGAAATGGGTGGCGCCGCCACCGACGACAAGTCCACTGAGCTCGAAGGTAAAGCACAGCAGGTGAAAGCTGATGTGAGCGAAAAACTTAACGAGCTCAAAGACAAGGCGGAAAAGTCGGGCGGGGAACTGTCTGACAAGCTCAAGGCCGCTGGTAGCGACCTGGGGGAGAAGGCTTCCGAACTGGGCGAACGCGCCAAGGAAGAAGCCAGCGAGATCGCCGGCAACGTTAAAGACGCAGCCAGCCAGATTATCGATAGCTTCCGTAACTAAGTACCTGCGTCGGAGGCGTAGCCAAGCCGCCTCCGGGCACTAGTTATGGTGAAACCATAGGGGCGCTGTAGCATTCGCTGCCGCGCCCCTTGGTGGAAAGAAGGAAGCGTTGCAAATGCAAACCGGTATGGCGCCGAGCAAACTCGGTGACGCAGCCTTAGTTGCGCTCACCGTGGATGGGGACGATGCAGCTTTCACGGAGCTGGTTGCCCGCCACGCGCCCGCGATGAGTCGATACGCAACCTACTTAACGTCCTCGCAAACCGATGCCGACGAAGCTGTTCAAGAAGCTTTGATAACCGCCTGGCAAACCATTGAAACCCTGCGTAACCGCGACGCGGTGAGATCTTGGCTGATGCGCATAACCGCCCGTAAGGCGATAGACCAAATGCGGGCGCGCCGCCCCAGCCAACCCATAGAAGACCTGCAAATCGCAGGCAGTTTTCCTACCCCGCAAGAAGAAGTTGCCCAGTCTCAGACCCTGGAGCAGCTGCAGCGGGTGTTGCGTGAAATCCCCTCCAACCAGCGCCAAGTGTGGGTGCTGCGTGAAATCGGACAAATGAACTACGAAGAAATTGCCCGCGACTGCGGAATCAGTGAAGCAACGGTGCGAGGACGCCTGGCGCGAGCGCGAAAAAATATTGCACAGAAGATGGGAGAGTGGCGATGAATATCCTTAACTGCGGCACGCCCCTGTCGCGGATATCTGCCTACGCGGATGTGCCGCCAGAAAAACGTGAAGAAGAAAAACCTGCACTGCATCGGCACGTGCAAAAGTGCGAGCACTGCCAAAACGTGTTGGCGAGTGTGGAGGCGGTGGGAGCCTGGGCCGGTACCTTGCGGCAAGACACCGATGACACTCCTGCAGACCCGAACTGGGCCAGTGAGATCCTCTCCCGGCTTTCCTTGCCGGTGCGCGAGGGTAAGACCTTGGTTATTGCCGAGGACGGTGGCAACCATTTGGGAGTAACCGAAGCGCTCTTGCGGTCCTTGATCCGTAACCGTTGTTCCACGGATGCGGTTTTCGTGCTGGGGTCGAAGATACGTCCGAGCCTCGATACGGACAGTGCGCATACCGATGGTGAATTGGCTTCTGCCCTGGAATTGGATTGTGAAGTCGCCGTTAAGTACGGTTGTGAGATTCCTCCGGCAATGGAGGGGTTGCGCGAGCGTGTGTGCGACTTAGTTTTTGAACAAACTGGCGTGGAAGTTCCGCTGGTCAATATTGACGTGATCGACGTTTTTAAGGATGAGCATGAACCCGCGCAAATCTGACACTAATGCTGGCTCCGGTGCCAGTGAGGCGCCCATTCCCAAGCCTGGAATGCACCTGTACTTGCCGGGAGCGACACCGCAAGACGAAAACGAGCTACCCACTCATATTGCCCCTGATGAGGCTACTTCCAGTGGGGAAGTGGGGGAGCGCGGTCCCGAAGAGCATGAACCTAAACCGCCTGCCCCCAGTGAGGATGCGGGGAAGAAAGCCGCCGCTACGGAGGCGTCGGAAACCGGCCAGCCCCAGGGCGAGGTCGAACTCAGCCAGGCAAACCCCGCTGCCACTGTAGCGCCCGTACCTGAAGGCCTAGCCCAGGAAGTAGCAGATGCGGTGTTGGCAGTGGAAGGAGTGGTGAAACTCTACCAAGCCAGTGCCTTGGCGAATCTGTTCGGACAAGAAAAAGAAGAAGGCGACTACATCAAACTTGATGCCAAACGCGCAGAATGCAAGATACGCCTGGCAATTAACCCCGATCGGTTGGTTAAAGAAGTCTTGCAAGAGGTAAGCCAACGTAGCCGAGCATGCCTGCAGCAAGCTGGCTGGCAAGACCCAGCGGTGGAAATAACTGCCGTGCACGTGGTCAACCACTAACCCCCACTGTCGGCTTCTAAGTGCCCGGGAACTTTTTGGTTCCCGGGCACTTACTGTATGCAGCTATGTCATTTGCCGCGCTCTAAATGACCGTGGCGCGACTATTTCCGGCCCCTTTCCGGGCGAGGTCGAACCGGGTGGGCTGCGGGCATAACGCGGGCTGAGGCGGCCATGCAAGGGCAGTTAATGTGGCAAAACCCTCCACTTGAAAAAATCCTTGATATTTCAAGGCTGGGCAGCGACACACGGGAGCTAAAATAAGCAAAATAGTGACGAAGTGGAGGGAAGTGGAGTAAAGTGGGGGATACGTGATGCCGGTGACGGAATCAGCTGGGGGTGAAAACGGTGTTCCTAGGGACGTACGAGCCAAAACTCGACGACAAAGGACGCCTCATCCTGCCCGCTAAGTACCGTGATCAGCTCGCCAACGGAGTGGTAATAACCCGCGGCCAGGACCGCTGTCTCTACGCTTTCCCCAGCCAAGAGTTCCAACAGATGTTCAACCAGCTGCGACAAGCACCACTTAGTTCGAAGCAAGCTCGCGACTACGTGCGCGTCATGCTCTCGGGGGCATGCGACGAAATCCCCGACAAGCAAGGACGAATCACTATCCCCGCGAACCTCCGCAGCTACGCATCACTAGAGCGCGACCTCGCCGTCATCGGCGCGGGAACGCGAGTGGAAATCTGGAACGCCACCGAATGGGAAAACTACCTCACCCAGCAAGAAGAAGTGTTCTCCCAAACGGCAGAAGAAATCATTCCCGGCATGTTCTAGAACCGGTCCACGTGGTCTCTTACCGAGCCTCCGAAGCCACTTCCCCGGCGGCGGAACCAACGGTGGGAGTCCAAGTGGACCGAAACCACCACAAACAGGCACAAAATACACCGACAAGAAGGAGGGACGATGACCGACCACACCGCAGTCACCAGCGACCACATCGCAACCCTCCACACCCCGGTACTAACCGCGCAAATCCTGCAGCTACTCAGCCCCGTCCTCGAAGGCGAACAACCCACCACCGTCATCGACGCCACCTTAGGAATGGGCGGGCACAGCCACGCCATCCTAAGTGCCTTCCCCAACGCGCAGGTAATCGGCATCGACCGCGACCCGCAGGCGCTGCAACTAGCCAGCCAACGCCTCGCCCCGTTCGCCGACCGCTTCCGCTGCGTCCACACCACCTACGACCGCATCGACACCGTCAGCGATCAGCCAGTAGACGCAATCCTTATGGACCTGGGGGTGTCCTCCCTGCAACTAGACGAGGACGAACGCGGCTTTTCCTACTCCCGGCCCGCGGCCTTGGACATGCGGATGGACACCACCGCCACCACCACCGCCGCCGACCTGGTAAACCAAGCCAGCGAAGACGAACTAACCCGCATCCTGCGTCAGTGGGGAGAAGAACGATTCGCCCGCCGCATCGCCCAAGCCATCGTGCGTGAACGCGCCCACCAGCCGATCGAGAACTCCCAACAGCTAGCGGAACTGGTGCGCGAGGCCATCCCCGCAGCCACCCGGCGCCACGGAGGACACCCCGCCAAACGCACCTTCCAAGCACTGCGCATAGCCGTAAACGAAGAACTCACCATCTTAGAACGCGCCCTGCCCGCCGCGCTGGGAAGCCTAAAGATAGGCGGGCGCCTGCTGGTTGAGTCCTACCACTCCCTCGAAGACCGGATAGTGAAACAACTATTCGTCGCCGGCAGCCAAGACGAAACCCCGCTGGGGCTACCCGTGCCACTGGAGCAGGACTCGCCCCCGCTGAAACTGCTGACGCGAAAACCCATAAAAGCCGACGCTGAGGAAATCGCCACCAACCCGCGAGCACAGTCAGTCAGGCTGCGGGCCGTGCAGCTACAAAAAACCTACCCACAGCCAGAACCGGAAAATAACTACCCAGTAAGGAGGAAGAAGCGATGAGTTCCGCCGCGGTATCTCACACCCGCCCACTGTCCACCCCGCGACTACACACACGCAACGCGCCCGCTCCTCTACGGGTAGTGGGAACAGCCTCCAACAACCGGGCAGGAGTGAAATACCTGATCCTGATAGTGATTACACTGCTGGGCATACTCGCTGGCAACTTGTACCTCAACACCCAAATGGTGCAAACCGCCTACGACATTCGCAAAAGCGAAATCGAACTAATCCGCCTACAGGAAGAAACCCAAGGATTAGAACAAGCCCTGCAAAAGGTATCTGCCCCCACCGCTTTGCGAGAAGCAGCACACGCCCACGGTATGGTGCCTGCAGGGACCACCGGATTGATTAGCATAGCTGAAAGAACCGTAGAAGGCGGCACCCCCGCTCACCGATAGAAGGAGGCACGATGAAGAAGGCATCGGCGCCTCGACGACCACGCGGACCGCGCGTGCAACTTATGGTAATCCTGGGCGCGCTCGTAGCCATCAGCCTATCGCTGCTGTGGCTACAAATAGTTCGCGGACCAGAACTAGCCGCCCAAGGCCGGCTAGTGCGAACCTACTCAGTGAACATCCCCGCCGAACGCGGATCCATAGTCGACGCCAACGGCGCAGTGCTGGCCGAATCCATAGCCACCTACCACATCGCGGTGAACCAAAAACACATCGCCAACGCCCGCGTCTGCGAAAACCCCGAAGCCGACGACGAAGACGAACGCGACTGCAGCTCGGTAGGGCCGGCAGCGGCAGCCAAAAAACTTGCCCCCATCCTAGAGATGGACCCGGTTGAACTAGGCGGACTCATGGTGGGGGACTCCACCTACCAGTACTTGAAAAAGAACGTCTCGCCCCAAGTGTGGAGGCAAGTGCGCGCCCTCGACATCTTCGGACTGGAATGGGAAGCGGCCTCGAAACGGTCCTACCCCAACGGCTCCATCGCCGCCCCCGTACTGGGCACGCTCGATGCCGAAGGAAAGGGCGTGGCCGGCCTCGAAGCCACCCAAGACGAAGTGCTCGCAGGGGAAGACGGCGAAGAATCCTACGAAATCGGCACCACCGGGGAAGTGATTCCCGGCGGTAGGGAAGTGATAGCCAACTCCCGCGACGGCTCCACCGTGCACACCACCTTGCGTCTGGACCTGCAATACGCCATCGAACAAACACTCAACGCCGCCGTGGAACGCCACGCCGCCGACTGGGGAGCAGTAGTGGTGCAAGAAATCTCCACCGGCAAAATCCTTGCCATGGCTGATTCAGGCAACCACGAAATCGACCACAACCCCCAAACCGTGCGGGCGGTGCAATACGCGGTAGAACCCGGATCCGTGGGGAAAATCCTCACCGTAGCCTCAGCCTTAGAAACCGGGGCAGTCACCCCGCTCACGCCCATCACAGTGCCAGATGAATACGTCACCGAGGACGGTCAGCACTTCCTTGACTCCCACGGGCACCCCACCTACGTGCGCACCGTCACCGGTGTACTGGCCGAATCATCAAACACCGGTACCGTGCAAATCGGGCAGAAAATCAAAGACCAAGACCGCTACGACCTGTTTCGCAGAGTAGGCTTAGGCAGCCTCACCGGAATACCCCTACCCGGGGAATCGGCCGGCCTCCTGGCCACCCCGGAAGAATGGGACGGCAGGCAAAAATACACCACCATGTTCGGCCAAGGCTACTCCGTAACCCAACTGCAGCAAGCCGGGATGTTAAGTGTCATCGGAAACGGCGGGGTCTACCAGCCACCGCGCCTAATCGAAGGCTGGACTAAGCCAGACGGCAGGTACGAACCCGCACCACCGGCGCAACCAGTGCAGGCGATCAGCAAAGAAGTATCCCAAACCCTGCTCACCATGATGGAATCCATCACCGCCGACAGTGAAGGCACCGGCACCAGCTACGCCGTCGAAGGCTACCGGGTGGCATCTAAAACCGGTACCGCCGAACTGTTCGAAGGCGCCACCGTAATCGGAACCGGCGCCACCATCGCCGGTATCATCCCCGCCGACAATCCCACCGCGGCGATATCGGTACTGCTGTACCGTCCTCGTAAAGGCTCCTACGCCGCCGCCTCCGCCGGCCCGCTATTTCACGATGTCGCACTGCACACCGTGCACCACCTGGGGATTGCGCCGTCGGCCGAAAAAGCCAAGCTATTCCCCACGCAGCCGTAAGGAACATAATGGAAATCACTAAAATACCGCGGCGTGCAGTCAAGCCAGGCCCAGGTAGAAAACTCACCCACATGGTGCCCAATGCCACGCTGAAGGACTAACCCATGCGGTTACAGTTAGCAGTGAAAACATGGGAAGATGGTAAAGCCTGCAACTCAGTGGGCGAGTGAGGATAAAAAGGGAAAAACCATGACCTACAGCGCTAAATGGATTGCGCAAGCACTCCAAACGCACCTAGTTGGTGAGGAACAAACCATCACCGGAGGTATCCACACTGACTCCCGGCAATGCCGCCCCGGAAGCCTCTACGTAGCGCGCATAGGGGAAAACGCCGACGGGCACGAATACATTGACTCCGCCATTGAAAACGGCGCTGTATGCATCCTCGCATCCAAACCACAACCCGAACGCGACGCGGTATCAAGCATAATCGTGGCCGACACCACCGAAGCCCTAGGTAAGATCGCCGCCGCCCACCTAAAACGCCTGCGTGAACAAGGCGACCTCACCGTGATAGGGATAACCGGGTCGGTCGGTAAAACCACCACCAAAGATCTACTGGTGTCCATACTTTCAACCGCCGCCCCCACCGTGGGGTCGGAAAAGTCATACAACAACGAAGTCGGAATGCCACTGACAGTGCTACGGGCAGACGACAGCACCCGCTATCTAGTGCTCGAAATGGGAGCCTCCGGACGCGGACACCTGCAGTACCTCACGCGCATCGCACCACTGGACATAGCGGTAGAACTAGCAGTCGGTAAAGCCCACCTGGGCGGATTTGGCAACGTCGACGCCCTCGCCCGCGCCAAAGCCGAACTGGTTGAAGGCCTGGTTAAAGGCGGGTGCGCGATCCTCAACCGCGACGACGCCAACGTAGCTTCCATGAGTGAACTCGTAAAGGGCGGAAAAGTTGTCTACTACTCCGCCAAAGGCTCCCACAACGCGCAAATCCGCGCCACCCACGTCAAACTAGACGAAAACTCCTGCCCGCACTTCGACTTGGAAGCCGGCGACGTCCTCAAACGCGTACGGCTAGGGCTGGTGGGTCGACACCAGGTCAGCAACGCGCTAGCAGCCATCGCAGCCAGCCTGCGCGCCGGACTCAACCCCGAAACCATCGTTACCGCCATCAACGGTGTGAGCGCCACCAGCCCCCACCGCATGCATGTGGTAACCCGCGCGGGAGTGACCTACATAGACGACTCCTACAACGCCAACCCCGACTCCATGCGTGCCGGTCTGGAAGTGCTGGGAAGAATCGGGGAACGCGCACCGCGACGGGTAGCGGTCCTGGGAGAAATGCTCGAACTGGGCCCCAGCAGTGACGCCCTGCACCGCGAAGCCGGCCAGCAAGCCGCTGACGTGGACGTAAACCTACTGGTGAGCGTGGGTGAAGGAGCCAAAGCAATCACCCCGCCGATACTCGGGCGCGCCCAATGTGAACACTTCGACCAATACGAGGATGCCAGCGCCTGGCTAGAAGAAAATCTACGCGAAGGAGACGTAGTATTCCTCAAGGGCTCAAACGGGTCTGGGGTATGGAAGATCGCTGACACCCTCATTGGGCGAGAATAAAACGGGAGAGGAACACTACACGTGGTAGCCATCGTCGTAGCCTGCGCAGTATCACTAACGATCGCGCTGCTGGGAACGAAAGTATTCATTCGTTTCCTCATCAGACGTGAATACGGCCAGTTCATACGCCAAGACGGCCCCACCGCGCACTTCACCAAACGCGGCACCCCCACCATGGGTGGGGTAGTGATCATCTTCTCCGCCCTCATCGGATGGCTGGTTGGAAACATCTCCATCCAACGATTCCCCGACCTGTCTTCCACCCTGCTTATATTCCTCTTCGTAGGGCTGGGAGCCGTGGGCTTCGCCGACGACTACATCAAAATCTCCCGACAGCGTTCACTAGGGTTAAACCCGGCAGCGAAAATCTTAGGCCAGCTAATCATCGGAACCGTATTCGCCGCCGTAGCCCTATCTTTCCCCAACGAACGCGGCGTCACACCCGCATCCTTAAACCTGTCGATCGTGCGTGACATCCCCCAGCTAAACCTGGCGCGCGCCGGGATCGCGGTAGGAGTAATCCTATTCATACTGTGGGCTAACTTCCTGGTCACCGCCTGGTCCAATGCGGTGAACCTAACTGACGGCCTGGACGGGCTAGCCACCGGCGCCTCAATGTTCGTATTCGGTGCCTACACCATTATCGCCGTATGGCAACACTACCAATCCTGCGCCGTGCAGGTAATAAACGTCAGCGTCTGCTACGAAACACGCGACTCCCTGGGGCTAGCCATAGTAGCCTCCGCCATAGTGGGAGCCTGCTTCGGGTTCCTGTGGTGGAACGCCGCCCCCGCACAGATCTTCATGGGGGACACCGGCTCCCTCGCCCTGGGTGGGGCAGTGGCCGGACTGTCAATACTCACGCGCACCGAATTCCTGGCTGTGATACTCGGTGGCCTGTTCGTAATCATCGTCTTTTCTGACCTGATTCAAATCGGAGTTTTCAAACTCACCCGCAAACGCGTCTTCCGCATGGCCCCGCTTCACCACCACTTCGAACTACTCGGCTGGAAAGAAATCACCATCGTCGTGCGCTTCTGGATCATCGCCGGCCTGTGCGCCATTATGGGCCTGGCGCTGTTCTACGCCGAATGGGTAGCCAAACTCTAAGGCAACAGCCACGCAGCTGCCTTGAACCGAACTAAACCAAGTTACACGCCAAACAACTAGGTACCGACCATGACAACGCCGAAATTCTTACAAAACGTCGCCGTACTGGGCCATGGAGTCACCGGACGCGCAGTAAGCTCAGTGCTGCGTGAACTCGGTGCTTCAGTAACTATCTACACCACGACTCCCAACACCGACGGCAAGCCCGAAAACGACCAAACCCAGCCCACCCAAACCGGGGAAGAAAGCCGCCACGGGGAAACGGTGATAAACGGGCAAATCGAATACGTCCTCGCCCACCTGCAGGAAAATCAATACCAGGTGATCATCACCTCCCCCGGAATCAGTCCCAGTAACCCCCTGTACCAAGCTGGCGCCACCTACGCCGAAGACCACGGTATCGGACCGCTGTGGAGCGAAATGGAACTGGCGTGGCACCTGGCTGAACACCTCGGCAAGGACATCGACTGGTACACCGTCACCGGCACGAACGGGAAAACCACCACCGTGTCACTGGTGGGAGCCATGCTCACCGCCGCCGGCATTCCCAATGCGGTAGTGGGCAACGTGGGGCGCTCCATTGTAGAGGTAATCGCCCACCAGGACGTCAAAGCCCTAGCGGTGGAAATGTCCAGCTTCCAACTGCACAACACCTACAGCGTGCAGCCGGTGGCCTCGGTGTGCTTGAACGTAGACGCCGACCACTTGGACTGGCACGGCACCAGTGAGGCCTACGCCGCAGACAAAGCCAGGGTCTACTCCAACACCGAAATCGCCTGCGTGTACGATGCGTTGGATGCGCAGATAATCAAAATGGTCGCTGAGGCGGACGTGATTGAAGGTGCGAGGGCGATTGGGTACCGGGCGGACATACCCGCTCGTGGTGAAATCGGAATCGTGGAAAACTACCTGGTTGATCGCGCCTACGGGGAAAAATACTGGGAAGAAGCCACCGCCGTAGCCACCCTTGAAGACGTGCAGACCTTCGCTGGGAAAACCCCTTCACCGGCGGTACTTAGCGACGTTTTAGCAGCGATCGCGTTGGTGCGAGCCAAAGAGCTAAGCCCGGAAGCTATTAGAGCTGGGTTGCAGAATTTCCGACCTGCCCCGCACCGACGCGAAATCGTAGGCGAAGCTGCGGATATGACGTGGATAGATGATTCTAAAGCCACCAACGCTCACGCCGCCATGGCGTCACTGCGCGGGTTCCCATCTGGCTCCGTGATCTGGATAGCTGGCGGCGACACCAAGGGGCAAGATTTCAGTGAACTAGTGCAAAAAGTACAGTCCCAGCTACGTGGCGTTGTGGTGATCGGAGCCGACCCCACCCCGATGGTGAAAGCCTTGGAAGCACACGCCGCCACCGTCCCTTACGTGGTAGTGGATGGGCACGAAGACTTCATGTATTCAGTGGTTAATGAGGCAGTTGCGCTTTCGCGTCCAGGGGACCACGTGGTGCTTGCGCCCGCGTGTGCTTCCTGGGATCAATTCAACAGCTACGCCGAGCGTGGGGAAGTGTTTAAGGAAGCAGTGGCGCGCCTCAAAGAAGCCTGGGCGCAGGCGGGTACGCTCGAAAGCAAAGATACTGGAGAGCCACAAACTAAGGAGTCCTAATGCGCCTGCGGATCCCTCGGCTACCTGCTTTCGTTTGGGAAAACGACGGTAGACAGGCGCGTAAGCCTTCGGCTGTAACCACCTACTACCTGATCTTGGTGCCGGTAGTGTGCCTGATCCTGGTGGGGCTGATAATGGTTTTCTCCGCCTCCGTTGTCACCGACATTGCCCGCGGCCTGAACCCCTACAAGGCCTACCTTCGGAACCTGGCTATTATGTCGGTGGGAGTAGTGGGCATGAGCATAGGGATGCTCCTGCCACCGATTTTCTGGCAGCGCATAGCGGTTCCGGTGCTTGCTATCTCAGCTGGATTGCAAATGCTGGTCCCGACCTCGCTCGGTATAGAGATCGGCGGTAACCGTAACTGGCTAAAACTACCCGGTCTGCCACCATTCCAACCCGCTGAAATCTTAAAACTGGCGCTAATACTATTCCTGGGCTGGGTAGTGGTTAAAGCCAGTATTGATCGCACTAATCCGATTCACATAATAGTGAATATAGGGCTGCCGGTAGCTGGTAGCTTGGGGCTGGTGATGCTTGGACACGACCTGGGAACGGCCCTTATCTTCGTGGCTTTAGCGACCGCGGTGCTGCTGGCGATAGACATTCCCGGACGCTGGTATTGGGTGCTGGGACTATTTGCCGGGGCGTTCCTTGCCTACTACGCCGTGTCAAAAACATCGCGTATGGAGCGCATCCTTGATTCCCTCGGCTTCGGCCTGCCATCTTCCATCTCCGCCCCGGAACAAATCGACCACTCGAAGTGGGCTTTAGGGGCTGGCGGTCTCACCGGGCTGGGGCCGGGAGCGTCACGCGAAAAATGGAACTACCTCAGCGCGGCCTCCACCGATTTCATTTTCGCCATTTTGGGTGAAGAACTGGGACTAATTGGAACCTTGTTCGTAGTTGCCTGCTTCACCGCGTTAGCTTTCGGTTTCTACCGCTTAACGGTCTACCACCATTCCGTGTATGGGAGGGTGGTTTCCGCAGGCATCGGCGGCTGGATCCTGTCACAGGCAATAGTGAATATGGGGATGGTAGTGGACCTCACCCCGGTCATCGGAGTGCCCCTACCGCTGGTATCTACCGGTGGTACTGCTTTCATCATTACCTGCATGGCGTTTGCTGTGGTGTTGTCCATCGCCCGCCATGATGAGGGGATGGAAAAAGCCTTTGGGATGCGCGCAGTAATGGCGCGAGTTTCGCAGACCCGCCCACGTCAACTGAAGGAAAGTCTATGAGCTCACAATCACCGCACTTCCTACTGGCAGGTGGCGGCACTGCCGGACACGTAAACCCCCTGCTAGCCACCGCGAAGAAACTGCAAGACCTGGGTGGGCGCGTGAGCGTGCTGGGGGCGCACGAAGGGCTAGAAAATGAGCTAGTGCCGGCAGCCGGCCTGCCGCTTCGCGCCATCGATAGAGTTAGCGCGCCGCGGAAGTTGAATAAACAGGCGCTGACGTTCCCGGCGCGGCTGCAAACCGTGGTTTCCCAGACCAAGAAGATAGTTGATGAGCTGCAGCCGGATGTGATTGTAGGGTTCGGGGGATACGTATCGGCCCCGGCATACCTAGTGGGACGCCAAAACCAACTGCCGGTAGTGATACATGAGCAAAATGCTCGCCCGGGGGTGGCCAACAAACTGGGAGCGCTTTGGGCGCAGACTGTGGCCGTTACCTTCCCCGGTACGCCACTTAAAGCCAAACGAGGACGCGCCTGCACCACCGGGTTACCTCTGCGGGAAGAAATCGAAGAATTCGCGTTGGCTGATCGGGCAGTTCGCCAAGAACGCCAAACCCAGGCCCGTGCGCAGTTCGGACTGGACCCGCACGTGCCCACGGTGGTGATAACCGGAGGGTCGCTGGGGGCGCAGCGCATAAACGAATCCGTGGCGGCCGCAGCCAGTGAAATCACCGCGCACGCCCAAGTGCTGCATTTAACCGGGAAAGGCAAAAGCGCCGCTGTGGAAGATGCGCTTTCCAAAGTTGAACTTGACCACCCCTGGGTGGTGCGTGAGTACTGTCACGACATGGTAAGTGCCTACGCTGCCGCCGACCTGGTGATCTGCCGCGCCGGTGCCGGCACGGTAGCTGAACTCAGTGCCCTTGGACTACCGGCAGTGTACGTGCCCTTGGCTATTGGTAACGGAGAGCAGCATCGCAATGCTGCCAGCCATGTTGACAGCGGGGGAGCGGCGCTGATTGCTAACAGTGACTTTGACGCCGCCACAGCTGGTGAAACCATTTGCGGAATTATTGCAAATCCGCATCGGCTGGAATCTATGCGGCAAGAAAGTGCCAAACTAGGGGGGTCGAATGCTAGCGAGGAGTTCGCAAAACTGTGCATGGAAGCCGCAGGTAAGGGGGCATAAGCGATGAGCGTAAATACCAATGGCACTAAGAAGTTCCACCTTATTGGTATCGGCGGTGCCGGGATGTCGGTGGTGGCTCAGCTTCTAGCTTCCTCGGGGCATCAGGTTAGTGGCTCTGACCAAAGCGATTCGAAGACCCTTGCCGCACTGCGAGGCAAAGGCATAAACGCGGTGAGCGGTCATCAAGACAACAATGTTCCCGCCGACGCGATTGTGGTGGTTTCTTCCGCGGTGCGGGAGACTAACCCGGAGCTGAAAATAGCGCGGCAGCGAAGCCAACAAGTGTGGCACCGCTCCCAAGCGTTAGCCTACGCGGCAGAAGGCAAAGACTTCATTGCAGTAGCGGGAGCCCACGGTAAAACCACCACCAGTGGAATGCTTGCGAGCGCTTTGACTGACGCCGGGTTAGATCCATCCTTCGCCGTAGGGGGAGTGGTCCTGGGGTTCGCCACCGGAGCCCACCTGGGGCAGGGGAGTGCATTCGTGGCGGAAGCAGATGAATCGGATGGTTCTTTCCTCAACTACCAGCCACGTATCGCCATTGTGACCAATGTCGAACCCGACCACCTGGATCACTACGGCAGCGTGGAAGCCTTCGAGGAAGCCTTCGCAAAGTTCGCTGACCGTATCAAGGATGGCGGACTATTGATTGCCTGCAGTGATGACCCCGGAGCCAGGCGCCTGGCACTGGCCTGTCAAGGTCGCCTTCGGGTGTGGACCTACGGGCTGGAAAGCGCGCAGCAAGCACAGGTGCCGCCACTGACCCACACGCAAATACTCACCCCCAACGCCAGAGCCGAAGGTATCGAAGCGACCTTGCAGGTGGGGGAGGAAACAGGTGGGCAAACGCAACCACTGAAGTTAGGGGTAACGGGCGTACACAACCTACTCAACGCCACCGCCGCCTACCTAGCAGGACGAGAACTGCAGGTGGAAAGTGAGCAAATGGCGACCTCGCTGGGGAAGTTCACCGGCACCGGAAGGCGCTTCGAGCTGCGACTAGAACACGAAAATAAGCGTCTTTTCGACGACTATGCTCACCACCCCTCAGAAGTGGAAGCCGCCGTGGCCCAAGCCCGGTTAGTGGCCGGTGCAGGGAAAGTGCGCATCCTTTTCCAACCGCACCTATATTCGCGCACCCGCAACTTTGCGGGACGTTTCGCGCAGGCTCTGAGCGGTGCCGACCAAGTAATACTCACCGACATCTACGGCGCCAGAGAAGACCCCATTGCCGGGGTTAGCAGTGAACTAATCGCCGCCCAGCTGCCCGGAGCAACGGTGATTGCCGACCGCTACCGCGCCGCGCGTGCACTGGCTGAAAGTGCCCAGTCCCACGACGTGTGCGTAACCATGGGAGCGGGCAACGTCACCGAATGCAGCAGTGAGTTTGAAAAGGTGTGGCACGCTCAACCATGAAACGTCCACCCCGCCCGCAGACCCGCAACCTTCCTGGACCTAAGTCGACGCCACCACGGCAGTCGACTCCAGTGGAGCGCTCTCAAGCGGCGGGCCAAAGCTACCAGCATCGGCCCGCCGCCAGCAGGGAAGACGGAAACGAAAAACGCTACTATCCCTCCACGCGGGCCAGTGAAGTTTTCGGCTCCAGCGCGCGCGAAGCCGAAGGTAAAGACGTAGTTGCCAGCCGATACCGGACTCGACCGCGAAACCGGGGCGCGCAACCAGCTGCGCAGCCTGAGCGGCAGCTGCAGGTGGGGGAAGTTGAGGATACCTCACCCAAATCCCGGTGGCGCAAGCACAAGAGGAAGAACTCCGCCAACGAACTGGACTTGAAACGCCAGCAGATAAAACGCGCTAACCGGTGGAGAATCGCTCGCTACGTTGGCATCTCACTGGCGGTGATTGCAACTATGGTGTCGCTAGTGGCAGTGGCTTTCCTATCGCCCTTATTTGCCCTCGATGCTTCCAAAATTCGGGTTTCGGGAACTGGGCAGAAGGTTTCCCAAGAACAAGTGCTGGCGGCGCTGACTCCCTACCACCAGGTTCCGCTGCCGCGGTTAGATATAGCTTCGGTGCGCGGGCAAGTGGAGAAAATAACCCAGGTTAAAAGTGCCAACGTCACCCGGCAGTGGCCGCGCGGCATCGAGGTCGCTATCACGGTGCGTCAACCCGCGTTGGCGGTCCCCGAAGGTGACCAGTGGAAGCTACTGGACGCAGAGGCAGTAGAGCTTGAAACAGCAGCGCAAGTACCGCCAGGTGTTATGAAAGCGGATCTGAACAACGCTGAAGATGAAAACCGTAAACGCGGGGTGGAAATGATTGTGAAGGTCATTGACCACGTGCAACCGGAGTTTAAGGAACTGATCGACACGGTTGTTTCTGACGGAGTGACAGTGCAGATCCGCACCGTTAATGGGCCGGTGGTTAAGTGGGGCAGCCCCGAAGAATCGCAGTTCAAGTCGGAAGTGGCTTTGATTTTGATGCAGCAGCGTCCCGCTCAGGTTTACGACGTTTCTACCCCCACTCGACCAGTTACCTCGTAGGGCTCCGGGCCGGCCTGGGATTAAAATTTCTTAGTGTTCCGACACGCCCACGAAATGGTTGAACTTAGTTACGTTCACACGTAGCTTCAGCACGCAACGGACAGCAAAATCCTAAACCTTCGACTTTAGGTTGAGGGTTTCTAACCGCTTCGGGGGAAACATGGACATTCAGCCAGAGCAAGCGATGATTAAAGTCGTGGGCGTAGGCGGCGGTGGTAGCAACGCCGTAAACCGAATGATTGCAGCTGGTCTGCGGGGCGTGGAGTTCATCGCCATGAACACAGACAGCCAAGCACTGGTGAAGAACGACGCCGAAACCAAGATCGACCTAAATACCGAAAATCGCTCCGGACTGGGGGCTGGCGCCGACCCCAACGTCGGAAAAGAAGCGGCCGAGCACTGCATCGAAACCATCCGTGAAGCCCTCGAAGGGGCTCAAATGGTGTTCGTCACCGCCGGTGAAGGTGGTGGAACCGGTACCGGTGCAGCGCCGGTAGTGGCACGTGTAGCACGCGAACTCGGTGCGCTAACCGTGGGGGTTGTGACCCGTCCCTTCAGCTTCGAAGGCAACCTGCGACGCAACCAAGCTGAGATCGGGGTGGAAGAGCTACGCAAAGAAGTAGACACCCTGATCGTGATCCCCAACGACCGGCTACTAGCGATCGCCGATAAGAAGATCTCCTACCTCAATGCCTTCGAGATGGCCGATGACGTGCTGCGTTCTGGCGTGCAAGGTATCACCGACTTGATTACCACCCCCGCCATTCAAAACGTCGACTTCGAAGACGTGCGTTCCGTTATGGAAAATGCTGGCTCTGCCCTGATGGGAATCGGTTCTGCCAGTGGTGAAGGCCGCGCCGTCCAAGCCGCTGAAGCCGCCATCGCCTCCCCCTTGCTGGAAGCCACCATCGAAGGAGCCCACGGGGTGCTCATATTCGTCCAAGGTGGGACAGACATCGGCCTGCACGAAGTCACCGAAGCTGCGCAGATGGTGCGCGAGTCCGTACACCCCGATGCCAATATCATCTTCGGTTTCGATGCTTCCGAAGAATTCGGTGACGAATGCCGAATCACGGTGATCGCCGCCGGGATGGACGCCAACAACGTAGAAGAAGATTGCCCCCAGGAACTGACCAGGGAAACACTGGCGGAAAACAAGCCGGAACCGGTGCGTCCCAGTTACCAGGAAGAAACCAGCGTGGCAAGCAGCGAACGCTACTATGAGGAACGTCCTCGCCCGCTAGGCACCCTACCGGGAGGGCGACGCTCCAACCGCGCCACTGCCCCCACCCCGCGCCGACAAAGTGGCTTCCCCTCCGCTTTGTCTGCCCAAGGAAGCAACGACAGCGACTTCAAACGCGAAAAAGATCGTTCCTTCGAAGTACCTCGCGTCTACGACGAGGAAGAACCAGAGAAGTTAGACCTGCCTGACTTCCTCCTGTAAAACACACCTAGCCTGATATGCCCGCATCGAGGAACCAACCCGGTGCGGGCATTTTCAGTTGGAGCGCCAAATGACACTTGAAACCATGCACCTAGGGCCAGCGCGCATAGGATTCACCCGCAGCCAGCCCCACCCCGCGGGCGCCTACCAAAGACCCAACTTCGGGCTTGCCACCGGGGATGAAATCAGCGCCGTACAACAAGACCGCAAAGACCTATCCCAGCGCGTTGGGAAGCCACTGATCTGGCTCGAACAGTACCACTCCCGGCAGGTTGAGGTGCTAACTGGCAAGGAACTGACCCAAACCACCTTGCGCACCGATATTGAACAGGGGCGAAACGCTTTGCGCGCAGACGCCCTCATCGTCAGCGCACAGGTGGGGGTGGCGATTCAAGTAGCGGACTGCGTTCCCGTCCTCATCGCAGAAGAAAGCGGGCACTGGCGCTGCGGGATCCACGCTGGAAGAGCCGGACTCGAAGCTGGAATCATCGGCGCCACCGTGGAACGCTTCCAAGGACTTGGGGTCGGCCCGCACCAGCTACAAGCGGCAGTGGGGCCGCATATTTGTGGCCGTTGCTATGAAGTGGACGAAACTACCTATGCGCGCTGCGTAAGTAAGCATCCGGTGATGGCGGGGAAAACCTCCTGGGGGACACTGGCCTTAGACCAAACGCGAGCAGCCTTGAAGCAACTGCAGGAAGCGGGGGTGAAGGTGGCGGTCAAAGACCTAGCGTGCACCTACGAAACCCCCAACCTGCATTCGTACCGGAGGCAAGGGAACACAAGTGGGCGAAATGCTGCCTGGATTATCCCCTGATAGCTAGCTTCCGAGGCGGTAATATCGACACGCCGTGAAGGAGACAAGTACAACAAAAGTGTTTCCACTACCGTTGTAGACGCAACCTATATTTTCCGGAGAGGATCGCCACAAATGTCTGCCTTCATTGAAAAGCTGGGCTGGTCTAAATTCAACGCCAGACAAGACCAGGAAGATGCCTTCGAGGATAGCTACTTCGATGATTATCAGAACGAGGTCGAACCCGCTCCGCTGGCGGCAATAGCGCGCATTGACCAGCCAAAAATTGTCAGCCGCAACGAACCCTACGATCTATCGCGCATTGTCACGGTACATCCGCGGGGCAAGTCAGACACCCGGCAGATAGGGGAGGCCTTCCGCGAGGGCGTGCCGGTAATCGTCAACCTGACTCATCTTGACAACAAAATCGCTTTCCGCATCGTTGATTTCTGTGTGGGACTGACCTTCGGCCTCGAAGGGGAGATCGAGTACGTAACTGATCAAGTACTCCTTCTGTCCCCGCGCAGCGTGAAGGTGCAGGGAGGCAAAACTACTTCCCTGTCCGAAAACGCCCCGTTGTGAGCAATCAGCGATAGGAAAAACTAACCCATGTACTACCTGGGGTACTCCCTGCAGTTACTGGCATTCTTGTACACGTTGGTGTTACTGGCGCGCCTAGCATTGTCGTACATAGAATTCTTTGTGCCGCAGTGGAATCCGCGTGGTCCTTTCCTGGTTATAGCCAACCTGGTGTGGGCGTTAACCGAGCCTCCCTTGCGTTGGCTGCGGGCCCGTATCAAACCCCTAAACTTGGGGGCGGTTTCCCTAGATGTGGGCTTCATGATCCTATTCATCGCAGTTTTGATGGTGGGTAAATTTGCGACTTACCTCATGTAGGTTGCAAACTGAAGTGATAAATCGCTATTTAGTGACTAAGATGAAATTGTTCTGACTACCGATGCAAGGAAGTTGACGTCTCTGCCTGTGGAAGAAAGTGGCGGCAACTTCAACCTAGATACTGAGGTGAACAAATGGCACTGCTAACAACCGAGGATGTCTTAAATAAGACCTTCAACACTGTTAAGTTCCGCGAGGGCTACGAACAACTCGAGGTTGATGAGTTCCTCGACAAGGTGGTGGAAACCATCTACGCCCTGCAAGTTGAGAACACTGAGCTCAAGCAGAAGTTGGAAGCCTCAGAACGCCGGGTGGAAGAGCTGCAAACAGGAGTGCCCGCTACCAGCGCGCCAGTACCTGTGGAAGAACCCCAGCCCGAGCCGGAACCAGAGCCCGAACCCGAACCCCAACCGCAGGCAGTGGCCGCGGTGCCGGCAAGCAGCGCTCCCGAAGACGCAACCTCCATGCTGGCTCTGGCCCAGCGCGTACACGACGAATACGTGCGCGACGGACGCGAAGAAGCCGAACGCATTATCGGGGAAGCCCGCCAAGAAGGCGAAGCCATTATCTCCGAAGCGCGTAACAAGCACGATTCCATCCTCAGCCAGATGGAGTCGGAGCGCTCCCTACTGGAAAACAAGATCAACGAACTCAAGACCTTCGAAGCTGACTACCGCGGCAAGATCCGCGAGCACCTGCAAGGACTTCTGCACGAAGTCAGCAACGACGCCAACTGATTCGTTAACTGCCTAACGGTAGTTAGAACCGGTGACTCAAAGGGGCGGTACCAACAGGTGCCGCCCCCGCACCGTATAAACACCTTCCACAAGGAGGCTTAGTGTCCCCTAAAGCAACCACCCACCGCGGCTACCTAACACTAGCGCTACTGACCGCGATCTTGGCCTTAATCACCGACCAAGGCACTAAAATGTGGGCGTTGCACGCATTACAACCCGGCCAAGTGCGCCCCCTGATAGGCAACTTCATTAGCCTGCAACTGGTGTTCAACCCCGGAGCTGCATTCTCCTTCCTGGCGCACTCAACCTGGATCTTCACAGCCATTTCCATCATCATTACGATTGCCATACTGTGGTACCTGCCGCGCGTACGCTCCTGGCTGTGGGGCATTGTCCTAGGGTTAATCCTCGGTGGAGCCGTCGGTAACCTGATCGACCGCCTCATCCGTCCTCCCGCAGTGGGGCAAGGACACGTAGTTGACTTCCTCAACTGGAACGGGTGGTTCATCGGCAACATCGCCGACATCTGGATCGTGGGGGGAGCCGCAGCTATATTCCTGCTGACCGCATTCAACATCTCCGCCACCGAACCCAAAACCAAACATGACTAGCCGATACCTGCCCGTACCAGACGCCCTCGAAGGCGAACGCATCGACCTGGCACTTACCCGGATGCTGGGTCTGTCGCGGACCGCAGCTGCGACCCTCATCGGTGAAGGACACGTGCGGATAAATGGGATCCCTTGCCAAAAGAGCGACAAACTAAGCCTTAGCGACATTATTGAAGTAGAAACACCCGAAATAGAAACCGCACCCGCACCCATCGTTGGTATGGATATCCTCTATGACGACGAGGACGTGGTGGTGGTGAACAAACCCGTAGGAGTCGCCGCGCACACCGGTCCGGGGTGGGACGGGCCAACCGTCCTCGGATCCTTAGAAGCCGGCGGGTACCGCATTTCTACTTCCGGACCCCCCGAACGCCAAGGGATCGTCCACCGCCTGGATGTGGGCACCTCCGGCGCCATGGCGGTAGCGAAATCGGAACTGGCATACACCAAACTCAAATACGCATTCAAACACCGGCAAGTGGGTAAAACCTACCACGCGGTGGTGAGTGCCCACCCTGACCCGGCGCGCGGCACCATCGACGCCCCCATCGGGCGCCACCCCTCGAAGGAATGGCGCATGAGCGTACTGGCCTCCGGTAGGCGCGCCATCACCCACTACCGCACCCTGGAACTACTCCCGGGGGCAGCGTTAGTGGAAGTGGAGTTGGAAACCGGTCGCACCCACCAAATCCGCGTGCATTTCGCCCACCTGGCGATGCCCTGCGTAGGGGACGTGTTCTACGGAGCAGACAGTGACCAAGCGCAGCGGCTCGGGCTACAGCGCCAATGGCTGCACGCCACTGAACTGCGGTTCCAACACCCCCGCACCGGCATTCCCACCACCGTTAAAGCCCCCTACAGTCAGGACCTGGAAACAGCGCTGGAAATACTACGTGAGTGTAGGTAGCTGGCCGCACGCAAAGTCGGAATAGTCCGTGGGGGAAGCTAGACTAGGAACCATGGCGCTGACGGATCAATTTGTACACCTGCACAACCACACCGAATACTCCATGCTGGATGGGGCATCCAAAATCGTGCCCATGGTGGAAGAAGCCGCCAGATTAAACCAACCCGCCATCTCCATAACCGACCACGGGTATCTTTTCGGCGCCTACGAGTTCTACGCCGCCGCCAAGAAACACGGAGTCAAACCCATCATCGGGTTGGAAGCCTACATGACGCCGGGAACCTCGCGTTTTGACCAAAACCGCGTCCGCTGGGGGGAAGACTGGCAAGCCAGCGACGACGTGTCAGCGCGCGGCGCATACACCCACCTGACGCTACTGGCGGAAAACACCACCGGAATGCACAACCTCTTCCGCCTCGGGTCACTAGCTTCCTTGGAAGGGCAACTAGGGAAGTGGCCGCGCGCAGACATGGAACTGCTGCAGCGCTATCACGAAGGTATGATCGTGCTAACCGGGTGCCCGTCCTCGGAAATCCAAGTACGCCTACGCCTGGGGCAGTGGGACGAAGCGGTTGCCGCCGCCGGGCGTTTGCAAGATATTTTCGGTAAAGAAAACTTCTACGTGGAACTTATGGACCACGGGATCGAAATCGAAAAACGCACGCGCGCCGACCTGGTGAAACTCGCTAAACACATGGGCGCGCCCCTGGTAGTTACCAACGATGCCCACTACGTGCGCGCCGAAGACGCTCCCATCCAAGATGCGCTGCTGTGCATTAACTCCGGAGTCACCCTGGACACCCCCGGACGGTTCAAATTCGATGGCACCGGGTACTACATTCGCTCCGCTGAATCTATGCGCGCCGACTGGGAGGACCTACCCGGCGCCTGCGACAACACCCTCGCCATCGCGGAACGGTGCAACGTAGAGTTCCGCACCACCAAAGAAGGCGCTAACTACATGCCGCGCTTCCCCGTGCCAGCGGGCGAGGACGAAACGTCCTGGTTCGTACGTGAAGTAGAACGCGGGCTTAGCGAGCGCTTCCCCCAAGGCGTACCCGACGCGGTGCGTAAACAAGCAGAATACGAAGTTGAAGTCATCACCGGAATGGGCTTCCCCGGATACTTCCTGGTGGTGTCGGACTTCATCCGCTGGGCCAAAGACCGCGGCATCCGGGTAGGTCCCGGGCGTGGCTCTGGCGCCGGCTCCATGGTTGCCTACGCCATGCACATCACCGACCTCAACCCCATGGAGCACGGGCTACTATTCGAACGCTTCCTCAACCCTGAGCGTGTTTCCATGCCGGACTTCGACGTTGACTTCGACGAACGCCGGCGTGGGGAAGTGATCGACTACGTGGTGGACAAATACGGTGACGACCGGGTGGCGCAGGTAGTTACCTACGGCAAGATCAAAGCCAAGCAAGCCCTTAAAGACTCCAGTCGAGTGCTGGGCAAACCCTACGCGGTGGGGGAGAAGCTAACTAAAGCCATGCCTCCCACGGTGATGGGCAAAGACATCCCGGTTTCGGGGATCTTCGACCCCAAACACAAACGCTACGCCGAAGCCACCGAGTTCCGCCGCCTCTACGACGAAGAACCCGACCTGCACCCGGTTGTGGAAATGGCTAAGGGGTTAGAAGATATTACCCGACAGTGGGGCGTACACGCCTGCGCTGTGATCATGTCCTCCCACCCGTTGCAAGAGATTATCCCCGTGATGAAACGCCCCCAGGACGGGGCTATCATCACCCAATTCGACTATCCCACCTGTGAAACCTTGGGACTGTTGAAAATGGACTTCCTGGGGTTGCGTAACCTCACCGTGATTTCGGATGCGTTGGACAATATCGAACGCAACGGTAAAGAACGCCCCGACCTGGACAATATTGGGCTCGATGACCCCAAGACCTACGAAATGCTCTCCGCCGGGGAAACCCTGGGCGTATTCCAGCTTGATGGTTCAGGCATGCAAAAACTACTAAAACGCATGCACCCCGATAACTTCGAAGACATCTCCGCGGTGGGTGCGCTCTACCGGCCCGGACCGATGGGCGCGGATTCACACAACAAGTACGCCGACCGCAAAAACGGTCGCGCCACCATTGAACCCATCCACCCCGAACTAGCAGAACCATTAGAGGACATCCTCGGCGGTACTTATGGGCTTATCGTCTACCAGGAGCAGGTAATGGCGATCGCCCAAAAACTAGCCGGATACACCCTGGGTAAAGCAGACATGCTGCGCCGCGCCATGGGGAAGAAGAAGAAAGAAATCCTCGACAACGAATACGGCCCGTTCCGTGACGGAATGGTAGCTAACGGGTACTCTGAACACGCGGTGAAAACCCTGTGGGACATCCTGGTTCCTTTCTCCGACTACGCCTTCAACAAGTCCCACTCCGCTGCCTACGGGCTAGTGTCCTACTGGACCGCTTGGCTGAAAGCTAACTATCCAGCGGAATACATGGCGGCACTACTGACGTCCCAAAAAGACAATAAGGATAAGCTCTCGCTGTACTTAGCAGAGTGCCGGCGCCTAGGGATCACGGTGCTGCCACCGGATGTTAACGTGTCGGTCGCGAACTTCACCGCCGCCGGTAACGACATACGTTTCGGGTTGGCTGCTATCCGTAACGTCGGGGTTAACGTGGTTGAAGGTATTTGCCAGGCGCGCGAAGAAAAAGGCAAGTTCACCTCTTTGCACGACTTCCTCAGTAAAGTCCCGGTGCATGTATGTAATAAACGCACCATAGAATCCCTCATGAAAGCGGGAGCTTTCGACACCATGCACTCGTGCCGACGCGCCCTGGTAGCGGTGCACGAAGAGGCCGTTAACTCCGTGGTGAAAGTTAAACGTAACGAAGCTGAAGGTCAATACGACCTGTTTGGTGAAGTGTTCTCTTCAGATACTGAAGCGATGGCGGTAGACATTCCCTCCATCCCCGAATGGCCGAAGCGGGAAAAGCTAGCCTTTGAACGCGACATGCTGGGACTGTACGTATCTGACCACCCACTGTCTGGAATCGGGCACGCCCTGGAACGCTACCAGGAACAGTCGGTAGCATCCCTTATCGGAGCGGAGAACCCGCCTTCGGAAGCCAGCGTCAAACTTGCCGGACTGGTCACTGGCATCGCCATGAAGACCACTAAGAAAGGTGAGCTGTGGGCGATTGTTACCCTGGAAGACCTCACAGCCTCCATCGATATCCTGTTCTTCCCGCGGACGTATGAATCTATCTCCCACATACTCACTACCGACTCGGTAGTGCAGGTGCAAGGCCGGATAAAGCAACGCGATGGGGAACTGATGGTGGCAGGTCAATCACTGACCGTCCTCGACCTGCGCGACGACGGGTCGGTGCCGATCGTGCTTCGTTTGGCGCACCATCGGTGCACGGAAGAAAACATGGAACAGCTGCGTTCGATCTTGCTCAGCCACCCCGGTCCGTCCCCGGTGCTGCTGCATGTCAGTAGCGCGCAAGAAAAACTCTGGGAAGTTGACCTGGGGCCGAAGTACCAAGTGAACGCCACCTCCGCGTTCTACTCCGACATCAAAGCCGCACTGGGAGCTAGCGTGGTGTGACCGGGGATCGGCGCGACCGCGCCCCCGAGGAAAGGTGCCATCGCGCCCCGAGGAAAGGCGCGACCGCGCCCAGAAAAGAAGCGGGGGTAGTTAGTCGCGGGAAGTAACGCGAAGCGCAACCGGGGCTTCGATCCCGTGGTAGGGCTCGCCGGGAGTGACTAACACTACCGAGCCGGCTTGCAGCTGGCGGCCACGGCGGGTTTCCAACTCGCCATCTACGGTAACCAAACCGGAGGCGATCACTTCGCGCGCGTGCACCCCGTCCATGACCACATTCGCCAGTTTCAAGAACTGGCCCAGTTTGATCGGCGCGCGAACCGCGACCGCAACAGGTTCAGGGATGCGTTTCAGCCAAGAATCACTCATTGTCGTCTAGCCTCCCGGTAGAGAAGAAAACCGCGAACACCAACCACGCTATCAACACTCCGAAACAGTCCGCCAAGAAATCGCGCCAATCACCAGAGCGCCCAGGAATCCAAAGCCACTGCACTAGTTCAGAAACCCCTGCGTGTAGCACGTTTAAACCAACCGCCCAGACTGCGGGAAGGCGAGCGGCCAACAGGGCCGCGCACACCAGTGCGAAACTCGACAGATGCACTATCTTGTCGAAACCCGGTTCAGAAGGAGAAGAAGGGCCAGGCAAAGGGCGCAGTAAAGCATCTAAGGTGGCTGAAACCGACCCCACCGAAGAAGACGAGGCCGGCGAATACAGCATCCAAAGTTGCAGCAGGAAAATCACGCCCGCCACCAGTAACCAACGCCAAGACCAAAAATGTGAAGGTAGGGCCCGGCGCGGCGAAGAAGAATGCATCATGGGAACTATTTTGCCAGGTCAGCCATCAAACAATAGTCGCCACCCACGGCAGATAAAAAAGTAATCTAACTCCCAACTGCACCGATTTACCTAACCCCCAAGGGGCAGCCACCCAAGAGCCCCCAACCGCAGTAAGCGGGGCAGGGAAAAGACGATCGCGCCCGCCACAAAAAGTGCAAACCCACCGCCCCACTGGGAAAGGAACGTCCACAGTGAGAGACACCCCCCGCCCTCGGCAATAGGCTAATATCCTTGAAACTATGCTGAACCTGCTTGACCTACGCGCCCGCGAACTAACTGCCCGGGAACTAAACACCCTGCTCCCACGCGCCGAAATCGACGTTGAAGCCGCACTGAAAGCCGTTGAACCAGTGCTCGCTGACGTCGCCACCCGCGGAGAACAGGCCATAATCGAGTGGAGCGAGAAATTCGACCGCTGCCGCCCACCCAGGCTGCGGGTAAGTCAAGCCGCCCGGGAAGAAGCACTTGCGCAACTAGACCCCAAGGTGCGCCGCGCACTGGAAATCGCCATTACCAACGCTCGCGCCGGACACCGCGCGCAACTGCCGCAACCGGCGACCACCACCATCATCCCCGGTGGAATCGTGAAACAACGCTGGATACCAGTTAAAAGAGTTGGGCTCTACGTCCCCGGCGGGCTTGCGGTCTACCCGTCCTCCGTGGTGATGAACGTAGTAGCAGCGCAAGTTGCTGGAGTCGAAAGCATCGCCGTGGCATCCCCGCCGCAAGCCGCCTTCGACGGGCAAGTACACCCCACCATCTTGGCTGCCTGTGAACTGCTGGGCGTAAATGAAATCTACGCCATGGGAGGAGCCCAAGCCATCGGCGCCTTCGCCTACGGATTCACCACTTCCGAAGGTGAAAGCTGCGCTCCCGTGGACGTGGTAACCGGGCCGGGGAATATTTACGTGGCTGCCGCTAAACGCGCAGTGCAGGCGGTTTGCGGAATCGACGCCGAAGCCGGCACCACCGAAATCGCCATTATTGCCGACGGTGAAGCTAATCCCGCCTACCTGGCGCGCGACCTCATCTCCCAAGCCGAGCACGACCCGGCAGCTGCTTCGGTACTGATCACCGACAGTGAGGAGCTGGCGGCAAAAGTGAACGAAAGAATCACTCAGTTTGCTGCGCAAACCACCCACGCGCAGCGAGTGCGAACCGCGCTGAGCGGACCGCAGTCCGGAATCATCCTCACCCGCGACCTGCAGCACAGTGTGGAAGTGGCAAACACTTACGGGGCTGAACACCTAGAGATTCAAACCCGCAACCCGGAAGAAGTCAGTGAGCAGATTTACAATGCGGGCGCTATTTTCCTCGGACCGTATTCACCGGTGCCGCTGGGGGATTACCTGGGGGGTTCCAATCACGTGCTCCCCACCGGGGGGACCGCCCGCTACGCCTCTGGGCTAAACGTGCATGCCTTCATAAAATCTGTGCAAGAGGTCAACTATACGCGCCAAGCCCTAGCGCAGCTGGCACAGCCACTAAGTGACCTGGCCCGAGCCGAGGACCTACCGGCACACGCCGACGCCGTTAACGCCCGCGCCAGTGACAGTGGGGAACTAGCAGCGGAAACAAACCTAGAGGGAACAGGGCAGAGCTCTAACCGCGCAACGGAAACGGAGGTGGGGCAGTAATGGTGAATCTTCCCCTACGTGAAGAACTGCGCGGCGCCGAACCCTACGGCGCGCCCCAAGACCCGGTGCCCGTGCGGCTGAACGTCAACGAAAACCCCTATCCGGTACCTGACCAGGTAGTGCAGACCATGGTGAAGGCACTGGAAGAAATAGCGCCGGGACTGAACCGGTATGCGGACCGCGACGCCAGCGAACTGCGTGCCGACCTGGCGGCCTACCTGAAAAAGGAAAGCAGCGTCACCCTAGAACCTGACCAAATATGGGCGGCGAACGGGTCCAACGAAGTCATGCTCCACCTCTTCCAAGCCTACGGGGGAGCCGGAAGAGTAGCGTTATCAGCTATCCCAACCTACTCCATGTACCACGAGTACGCGCGCGACACCGGAACCGCCTGGGCCACCGTCGAACGCACCGATGACTTCACCTTAGACCTGGGAAAACTAGAACAAGCCCTCCACCAGCACCGCCCCTCGCTGCTGCTGCTGGCCTCTCCCAACAACCCCACCGGAACCGCCCTGCCACTTACGCAAGTGCGCCAGATCCTAAGGATGTGCGCAACCACCGGCCCGCAAATAGATGGCGCAGACACCGCCACCGTCGTGGTGATAGACGAAGCGTACGCAGAATTTCGACGCCCCAACGTGCCCAGCGCCCTCACCCTGCTGGCGGACCACCCGCACCTCGTGGTCTCACGCACCATGTCCAAAGCGTTCTCCCTAGCGGGACTGCGCCTGGGATACTGCGCTGGCGACCCGACCATTATTCGGCACCTGCAAACCGTGCGCCTGCCCTACCACCTGTCGGCAGTTACCCAGGCGTGCGCGCGTGCCGCCCTGGCGCACAGTGACCAGCTGCTGGCAGCAGTGGATCAGCTGCGGCAACGACGTGACGACCTGGTGCAGTGGCTACGCGAAGAAGGCTTCACGGTAGCTGAATCCGACGCCAACTTCGTCCTCTTCGGCCCCTTCGCCAATCGCGAGGACGTGTTCCAACAACTACTGGCTAAAGGTATCCTCATACGTGTAGTGGGGCCAGAAGGCTGGCTACGCGCTAGTGTTGGTACTGAAAGTGAAGACGCACGCCTGCGTGCAGCGTTAAAGGAGATCACCCGATGAGTGGAGACCGCACCGCCAAAGTGGAACGCACAACCAGTGAATCCACCATCACCGTGACCATCAACCTAGATGGAAGTGGCCAAGCCGACATTGATACTTCGGTGCCGTTCTACGATCACATGCTCAACGCCCTCGCCAAGCACTCCCTAATGGACATCACCGTCAAGGCACGCGGAGACATAGACATCGACGTACACCACACGGTGGAAGACACCGCCATCTGCCTGGGGCAAGCCCTGGCTAAAGCGATGGGGGATAAACGCGGACTCACCCGTTACGCCGACGCCACCGTGCCACTGGATGAAGCCCTGGCGCGCGCCGTAGTGGACCTAGCGGGAAGGCCCTACGTAGTACACGAAGGCGAGCCCGAAGGACAGCAGTACCACCTGATCGGTGGCCACTTTACCGGCTCCATGACTCGGCACGTTTTTGAATCCTTCGCCCTCAATGCCGGGATCTGCCTGCACGTGGATGTCATCCGCGGGCGCGACCCCCACCACATCGTAGAAGCGCAGTTCAAAGCCTTAGCGCGGGCACTTCGAGTAGCGCTGGAAATAGACCCGCGTGTTGACGGCATCCCCTCCACGAAGGGTGCGCTGTGAGTTCCATTGACGACGAATTCGAAGAGATTATCGCCGGGCTGAAAAGCCCGCACGTGCCCTATAACTCGGCGCCCGAAGGAAAAGACCCCGCGCAAAAGACTGCGCCGCAAGAGCGCGCAGACCGCGACCAGGGGGAAGACGAAACACTCGAAACCACGACGCCCGCGGGCGGCGGTGACAACGCCGAGCCCGCCACGTCCTCGGATGATAGTACGATGCCCGCCACCCACGCGCCCGCACGTAGCCGGCATATCGCACTAATCCTAGTGCCGGTAGCGCCCGCGGTGGAACTGTCAAAAATGCTTGGGTTCTACGGCATATCAAGATGGGTGGTACCCGTTGGCGGGCCCAGCGGAGTGTGGCTGGAACTAGATGGCAGTGAAGAAGACGACTTCGACATACTGCTGGGGGAAGACCGGCCCATGCCGGAAGAATGTGACCGCTTCGCCCGCACGCTATCGCGCCTAACTAAACACGGGGCAGTAGCGCTGGTGTCCCAACTACAAGAGGACGAAAACTCCACCAACGGTAACGTCATGGGTAGGCGGTACCTGGCGGGGGAGCCCCAGGACAATGTGCCCGCGGGGCTAATATTAAATGGCTCCGTTCAGCGGGTAGAAGACTTACTGCTTGGGCGCACCAGCCCAGCTGACTACCCTGATGCGGTTCACCCCACCGAACGACCCGAGCCGCAAAACCGATTCGGGCGTCCTTTCAGATTCGGAAAGTAAACATTTATGACAAAAAGTGTGGTCGTACTGGACTACGGCTCCGGTAACGTGCGTTCGGCACTACGTGCCTGCCAGCGGGTGGGCCTGGATGCGCAGTTAAGCGCAGATCCCCAGCAAGTACTCAACGCCGACGGACTGGTAGTGCCCGGGGTAGGGGCTTTCGCCGCGGTTATGTCACAGCTTGAAGCCGTGGGAGCACCACAGCTGATCGACCAGCGTTTAGCTGGGGGACGAGCGGTGCTGGGTATCTGCGTGGGAATGCAGATAATGTTCACCGACTCCGACGAACACGAACTCACTCCCGGCCTGGGGCAGTGGCCCGGACATGTGCGTCGTCTACCTGCGAAAGTGGTTCCCCACATTGGGTGGAGCCAAGTGCATGCTGGGGAAAACAGTCAGCTGCTGCAGGGTTTGGATGGGCAGCGATTCTACTTCGTGCACTCCTACGCCCTGTTGGAGCCAGCCGAATGGGAAGCTGGGCCGCTGCCGGCCCCGATCGCTTCCTGGGCGAACTACCAAGGTGACTTCGTTGCGGCGTATGAAAATGGGGCCTTGAGTGCCACCCAGTTCCATCCGGAAAAGTCCGGTGATGCCGGCATGGAGCTACTGTCTAACTGGAAACACATGCTCAGCTGACAGGTTGCTTCCTTCCAGCTTGCGCAACGACTACAAGAAAGTGAAACCATGCTTGAACTACTTCCCGCTATCGACGTAGTTGGAGGGCGCGCGGTGCGCCTACACCAGGGGGAAGCGGGAACCGAAACTGCTTACGGTGACCCGCTGCAGATCGCGCATTCCTTCGCTGAAGGGGGAGCGAAATGGATACACCTGGTGGATTTGGATGCAGCGTTTTCACGCGGATCCAACGCTGAACTGGTCCAACGCATTGTGCGTGAAGTAGATATTCAAGTTGAAGCCAGTGGAGGCCTGCGCGACGACGCCAGCTTAGAGCGGGTCTTGGACGCGGGGGCAGCTAGGGTTAATATCGGCACCGCTGCCATCGAGAACCCCGCTTGGTGCGCGCAAGTGATTGAACGTTTCGGGGACAGAATTGCCGTTGGTCTGGATGTACGTGGCCACACCCTCGCCGGGCGCGGGTGGACCAGTGAAGGTGGAGACCTCTTCGACATGATTGCTCACCTGGACGCGGTGGGGTGCGCGCGCTACGTGGTTACTGACGTTAAGCGCGATGGGACTTTGGAAGGGCCAAACCTGGAGCTGTTGCGGCAAGTTTGCCAGCACACCGACCGCCCGGTGGTGGCCTCCGGGGGGATTTCGTCCCTAGATGACATTGCCGCAGTTGCCTCCCTAGTTGGTGTCGGGGTTGAAGGCGTGATTGTAGGTAAAGCCCTCTATGCCGGTCAGTTCACTTTGGAACAGGCCCTGGCGGTGGCCAGCGGTGAGTGAGCCGCATTCTTTCGACACCATCCAAGCCCGCCTGCAGCGGCGGGTCGATACCAGCGACCGCGGGCAGCAGCTACCAGCTACCCGCGCGGCGCTGGAACTAACTGACACGGTAGCTCGTTTGGAGGCGCTAGTGACAGCGCTGGGAAGTGAACGAGTACTGGTGGCAGCGCAGGTGGCTGACACGCAGCAGCAGGGACAACCCTGCCATCGGCTTACGCAGGTTGAATCCGACGGCGAGGCAGTTAGCGCCGCTTTCACCTGTACAGATACCTTGGCAGGGTTTGACAAAACCGCTCGTCCGGTGCCAGTTTCAGCCGCTGAAGCGGCACAGATCGCTTTACTCACCACCGGTGGCAGAATGTGTTTGGACCCTCCCGGGTTGGTGCGCCTGCCGCGCGCCGCGGTGGTGGCTTTAGCGCAGGGCCTAACCTGGGTGCCCCCTTGGAAAGATAAACAGTTAGTTAACCATCTATGCACGGTTGCCGGAGAGGCAGTGGCGTACCTGCGTTTATTGCCAACTGCTTCCAGCGTGCAGGTAGTGAGGGTGGGGGTAGCTGCCGGTAGCACCCGCCTGCAGGTAGAGTCAGCCCTAGCTAAGCTTGCTGCCGACCCTCAGCTCACGCAGGCAGGGGAGAAGATAGAACTGCAGCCGGTGGTCGCTAACTTGGCCTAGCCACTGGCGTGGCTTGACGGTGCCACTGGCGGCGCGCGCACTATTGCCAGGAAAAGGGCGTGGCGCGGGATAGTGCGGTGGTGGTAGTGACCTCAGATGTGTCCGATAGCATAGCTGGCGTGCCTGGGGAAGTGGAAGCAGTAGTAATGCTTTTGCTATAGTTGAACGGTACGTGTTCGCGCCGACTTGGTGCGAATTGAACACACCGAGTGTTCAGGGAAGCGGATTTAATCCCACCTAGTATTCCCACCGCCTCGTAAAACGGGGAGGGAAAGCCTTAGTGGCCCACCGGAATCGGGTTGTTACTTCAGGCGCTGCCAATCGGCAGTGACCTGATGATGGTTGCCTCCGCTTCGCACAGCGGAGGTTTTCTTTGTAAGAGGACCGTTACGAGAGTGAGGAGCAGCTCATCAGCGAGCCCCGTGTTAATGACCGCATCCGAGTCCCCGAGGTACGCCTGGTAGGCCCCGATGGGGAACAAGCTGGAGTGGTACGTGTCGAAGACGCCCTGCGCTTGGCGGAGGAGGCCGGCCTCGACCTCGTTGAGGTAGCTCCCAACGCCCGCCCCCCGGTGGCGAAACTCATGGACTACGGCAAGTACAAGTACGAAGCCGCTCAAAAGGCCCGTGAGGCGCGCCGCAAGCAGGCGAACGTGGATATGAAAGAGATGCGTTTCCGCCTGAAGATTGATGACCACGACTACGACACTAAGAAACGTGGAGTGGAACGTTTCCTCAGCGGTGGCGACAAGGTCAAGGTCATGATTATGTTCCGTGGTCGCGAACAGTCCCGCCCCGAAATGGGGATCCGCCTGTTGCAGCGACTGGCCGAGGACGTGATCGAACTGGGTACGGTGGAGTCCGTTCCCCGTCAGGATGGTCGCAATATGACCATGGTGCTTGCTCCCGTGCGGAAGAAGTCCGATGCAAGGAATGAACAACGCAAACGCCGTGAGGCCGAGCGTGCGGCGAAGCGAGATCGCAAAGCCGAACGATCAGCGAAGGAAAACCGCCGGCAAGGGGACTGACCGTCCTCGCCGGGTTTGACTGATCACGAGATATAAGGATCGAAAAATGCCGAAGAACAAGACGCACTCTGGTGCCAAGAAGCGTTTCCGTGTTACCGGAAGCGGCAAGCTCATGAGGGAAAAGGCGAATAAGCGCCACCTGTTGGAGCACAAGCCCTCCACCCGTACTCGTCGCCTCTCTCGCGACACGGTGGTGGCTCCTGCCGACAGCAAGAACGTCCGTCGCCTGCTGGGTAAGTAAACCCACCTGATCTAAGTTAAGAGGATACTTTCATGGCACGTGTCAAGAGGGCTGTAAACGCCCAGAAGAAGCGCCGCGTAGTACTTGAACGCGCCTCCGGATACCGGGGTCAGCGTTCGCGCCTATACCGCAAGGCGAAAGAGCAAGTCACCCACTCAATGGTGTACTCCTACCGCGACCGCCGGGTCCGTAAGCGCGAGTTCCGTCGCCTGTGGATCCAGCGTATTAACGCTGCGGCGCGCGCTAACGGCATGACCTACAACCGTTTCATCCAGGGCCTGCAGGCCGCTGGCGTTGAGGTTGACCGCCGTATGCTAGCTGAACTCGCTGTGAATGATGGTGCCGCGTTTGCTGCCCTGGTGGAAACCGCCCGCAAGGCGCTTCCCGAGGACGTAAACGCTCCCGTCGAGAAGTGAGCTTAAATGGCGGAAAAGCATCCGCCGCGCCGGCGCCCGGCAGTGCTGACGAACCCGAATGCTGATCGCATTCGCAACGTCGCCGCACTGGCCGGGCGTCGCGTTCGTCGGCGCACTGGTTTAGTCCTGATTGAAGGTCCCCAAGCGGTCCGTGAAGCCTTGAAGTTCTGCGGCTCGGACCTGGTGGATGTCTTCCTCAGTGAGGACGTGTTCGAACGTGACCCGCAGCTGGTGGAACTGGCGCGGGAAGCCACCCATTGGGTGCATCCTGTCACCGCGGAAGTAGCGCGCGCGATTTCCCCCGACAGCCAGGGGGTAGCGGCGGTGGTGAAGGATTTCCGCACCCTGGAGCTGCCGCGCATCGACTGGAACTTCGTGGTGATAGCCCCGCAGATTCAAGATCCCGGTAACTTGGGGACACTGATTCGTATTGCTGACGCTGCCGGAGCAGATGCCCTGTTGCTGTGCGCGGGCACTGCCGATCCGACCTCGCCGAAAGTGGTGCGAGCTTCCGCGGGTTCAGTTTTCCACCTGCCAACGGTGGTGGGGATGAGTGCGGAGGATGCCTACCAGTGGGCGCGTGCGCGGGGCATGCGGATCGTGGGAGCGGACGGGAACGGCGCCATCGATCTTTTCGCTGCCGCAGACGGGTTGGAGCCGCTGGATCTGGCGGCCCCGATTGCCTGGGTGTTCGGTAATGAGGCGCATGGTTTCAACCAGTTGGGTACCGAAGGTATTGACGATCTGGTTTCCATTCCACTTTCCGGCCACGCGGAGTCGCTGAACGTAGCGGCAGCGGCGGCGGTGGCGTTGATGCTTACCAGTAAAGCTCGTCGCAGCAGTGGCGAGGCGGGCAGATAAAACAGTGCTCCGAAAGTAGTGTCCTACCCAGTGGGTAGACTGGGAATATGAACGAGGACGAACTAATCGCCCAGATGCGACAGGTGCTACCCGTGGGGGAGCGAACCGAAGTGTGGTCCGGTGATGACTGCGCGCAGATCGCCACTCCCGAAGGACACACTATTATCACTACTGATGTGCTCGTTGACGGTTATCATTTTCGTCGCGACTGGTCAGATGCAACGCAGGTGGGGGCGCGCGCTGCGGCTCAGAACTTAGCTGATATCGCCTCCCAGGGGGGTCTTCCTACTGCGCTGGTGGTTTCTATCACGATCCCTAAAGGCTTCGACCTGCAGTGGATTTTACAGATGGTGCGCGGTTTCGCTGGGGAAGTTGCTCCCACCGGCGCCGGAGTAGTGGGTGGTGACCTCAGTGGCGGTCAGCAGCTAACCATCGCAGTGACGGCTTTGGGCTATTGCCCCTACGGTGGTGTTTTACGTAGTGGGGCTCGCCCCGGGGACACGGTGACGGTAGCGGGGACGTTGGGATATTCCGCAGCCGGTTACGCGCTGCTTGCTGGCGGCCACGTTCCCACCGACCCTCACGCTGCTTCCGCGTTGGGGGAGCTGGAACCTTTCGTGGAGGTTTTCCGCACTCCTCACCCACCTTATGAAGCAGGTCCGCAAGCGGCTAAAGCTAAAGCCAGCGCAATGATGGATTTATCCGATGGCCTAACTACTGACGCTACCCGCATGGCGAAAGCCAGTGGCGTGACTATCGATTTAGATCACACGCTTCTAAATAGTTTCGCTTCGGCCTTAAACGCTCCGGCGATGGCGTGTAAAGCAGATGCGTGGAAGTGGATCCTAGATGGCGGGGAGGATCACTCTATGCTTGCCACTTTCCCACCGCAAGCCACGCTCCCGCCGGGTTTTGTCCCAATCGGCAGGGTGACTTCTAAGGTGCCGAGCCAACCGCTGCGGCTGGACGGAGTAGCAGTCGGTGCCGGTGGTTGGGACCATCTTCGTCCTTCTGACCAAAATGGGCAGGATCATAATGGACAGTAACGAAGCAAGAATCGCTGAAGAGCTAACCCCGTTGAGGGTACTACTTAAGTTAAAAGAGCAGGCAGCTTTTGACGTGTTCACAGTTGAAGGCAGTACAGGTACCTTCCAGTTCTTGTACGCCTCAAAGAAACTCAACTCTTGCCTGAAAGTGTGGCTAGCTGACGACGGCGCTTATAAGTGTTTAAATATCGGCGGACAAATGCTGCTAAGTCGTGGCTGTGATCTAGTGCAAGCGGAAGAGGCCCTCTTGCGCAAGGCGCGCCTGGAAAATGACGTAGCCCTATTCTTAGTCCGTCTAGATGATGGGCGAGTAATGGTATGTAGCGAAGTATCTTTTCCCGCCACTACCGCCACCGATAGTCAACTGGAACTTTGGCTGCGGGAGGGAATAGACAAGGTCGCATCCGCCCTCGAAGCAGTTTTCAACTCGCATTTAATTTGGGGGGAAGATGCCTGAAGCTGATGATTTAATAGCCGACCCGGGAAGTCAGCCACCAGTCCTGGACTTGCTGGAAGAAATACTGGTGGAGGCACAGGCTCCTTTTTCTTCAAGTGCTAACGGGCGGATTCTAGTTCTAACTAACTTGATCCCAATAGTGTTTGCAACTTTCCCCGCTAGTCGTAGTGATCACGCTGTTCTTATGGCCTACGCATCGTATCCGTTTAAGATCCCGAGGACTTTGGTGAACGCAGCGGGAAGAGCGGTGAACAAGGTGAATTCTTTAAATATTGCTCAGTGCACCCTGGATTTTGAAGACGACGGGACCGCCATAGCTGAGTTTCGAGTAGCGTTTCCAACGGCTCCGGCTGTGACCCGTCCACAGGTGAAGATAATGGAGGCAATGATTGAGGCGATTATCTCTCAGATGCTGGATATCTTCGAACAAGAGTTGCCCTTGCAGTTTTATCCGCTTTCGTCCGGAGGAGAAAAAGCGTGACGGTGTGGGACAAAAAACGCGATGAAGATGCTGGTGGTAGCGATCCCAATGAGGAAGGCAAAGACATGGAAGATTTTCAACCGCAGCAGGAGTCTTTCTTAGATCGACACCTGGTTAGGCAGGTGACCGCCCAGAGGATTCAAACTTGGCTGGAGGACCACCAGCTGAGTTACGGGCGTTGGGATGACCCTGAAAGGGACTATTCCAAGTTCGAGATGAGCTTCCGCGACCAAGCTCACCAGTTCCCTCCCATCACGGTCAGCATTCATCTTGAACCGGACGCGATGGCTTTACGGGTGATTATGTTTACCCCGGCGCCGACCATGGATCGCTTGATTTTAGACATTGCCGCCAACGGCTGGAACTCAAACGAGTTCTGGCCAACTTGCTATAGCATCGAAGACGAAGACGGCAGTTTGCTGATTGCGGGCAGCTGCACCGCGTTGATTGGTGAGGGGCTAAGTAACAGCCAGTTGGAAGAGACGCTAATATCGTACTTACATTCTGGTTCGCGCATGTTCAAACACATTCGTGAAGAGATCAAGCAGCTTGAGGACATTTTTAGCTCCGAAGGTGAGGAACCAGATAATCGGGGTGAGAATTTCGGAGACTAGCAATGTCGAGCCAGCTTAGTAGCGGTGAATGCACGGTGTTCACTCCCGCGCAGATGGCGCGGATGTTCGACCTGCTCATTGACCACATAACGGGTGTTGTTCCGCTACTTGACGAACTCGATGAACTCTATGGAGGCGACGGCGATACCGGTTCCAACGCGTTGCGGTCAATCACCGCTATCCGAGCCGTGGTTCGGCGCGCGAGTGGATCCGGGGTGGAACCGGATTTGGATACTTGGGCGTCGGCGGCGAGGACGGTGGCGATCGGTCACGCAGGAATGCTACTTGCCTCGGTGATTAGTTCGCTTGCGAAGTTCACCCACGCCGGGGTGGTGCGACCGGTGGAGTTACGCAGATTCTGCTTAGAGCTCGGTAATGAGCTACAAGCTGCCTTCCAGGTGGTGACTTCGCTTGAGCAGGCTCCCGATACGCTGCTTGCCGCTGATACATCTGCCAAGACAGCCACGGACTTGGCCACCCCCGGTGCAGACACAAACATCCCTGAAGACTCTGGTGAGGATCATGAGGACGGCGGCGGCCCTTCTTGGATGCAGCTTCTACCCGGTGGCAGGCAGGGGGAAAGCGGTGATCTGTTTGAAGGCCTTAGCCTTGTACCTGACCCGCCGCCATCCTCGCCGCTACCAGCTCCGGAAGATACTTCACCGCTTGTGACAGAGGCAGAAGTAGCAAGCCTCAGTGCTGGCTTGGAACGCATACTTGCCGCGATGGCGAAGGCTGCCCAGGAGGTAGCTGAACCGATAGAACACCCGCATCTTATGATCGGCGCGGTGGCAATGGAGATGCTCTCAGAGTTGGCGGACTTCGACTCCCCACCGGACCCTGGTACCTGCCTACTGGTAGTTACAGTGGCAGCCATGCACGCAGCATATGAAGGGACAGTGGCTTCGCTTCCCCCCACCATAGATATGATGCGCTCTCTATGGGAAGAAGGCGGCTCGGCTCTTACCCACTCCAGCGTCGCCACCGTCACTGACGCGAGTTTCATTTCTGTGGACCTGGTCCTTGAGGGTTTTAGCGACGAGGTCGAATCGTTCCTCACGCAGCTAACCGACGCGGGCAAGAACGCGGCGGCAGCGGCGAAGCGTTTTTCCCACCTGGGCACCTCCGACGCTTTTGGTATGCAGACTTGGCGCTTCCACATCGACACGGAGCAGCCGGAGTCGGTGCTTCCCACCTGCGGATCGCTGCACACCTGCGTGTTGAAGGATTCGCGTGGCACTGATTCCATTGGGTTCGACGAGCTGGCTTTACGTGAAGCCGCCTCCGGGGTGGTTTTCCTCACTCGCCCCACCACGCAGCGCGCCGCCACCGCGCGAGTCATTGCCTTCACAGATGAGTCCTCCTGGCTGCCGGAAGCAGTGGCCACAGGCGCCCATGTCTTGTTCAACCCTTCTTCGCGCAGTGCCACGGTGGTGGCGGAGTTACTGATGTCTGCCCCCGCGGGAGTGAGCGTGGTGGTGGCGCATCGGCCACGTGATTTCGAGGTGGCTCGGCGCGCCCAGAGCCTGCTTGCGGAAAGCGGGGTAGAGGTGGAAGTGGTGGAAGTCCCCACGGTTTCGACTTTGGCTACCATTATGGCGGCGGGGGAGTGCGCCCGTATTTTCATGCCTGCGCTGGCGCACCGTAATCAGAAGTTCGCCGCTCAGATGCTGAGTTCCCGCGCAGCTGAGGCGGCGCTAACGGTGCTGTACCTGCCGGCTGATACCAGCGCGGAGGCGGAGGAGTGTTTGCAGGCTTTAGGCGCGGCCCTGGAGTCGGAACACTTGGAGCGCGTGGTGGTTTATGCTCCCCACCGCGACCACAGTTTCGCCCAGCGAGTGTTTGCGGCGGTGGCAGCCAGCTCCTGGCGTGCGAGCGCGCAGTTCATGGTCTCTAAGCGCTTTGGGGTGGATCTTTTGAAAGCGCAAGGAGACTAGCATGGCGGCTCCGCAACTGTTGGATTCTGCTCTTGACCGGGTGGTGGGTTCCTATGCTGCCCGCAAGCTCAAGTCGTTGGGGTTGGAAACCACCGCTGACCTGCTGGGTTATTTCCCGCGCCGCTACGCTCATTGGGGGCGTCTAACCCCGTTGGTTTCGGTGTCGGAGGGCGAGGACGTAACCCTCCTAGCCCGCGTGCGGCAGGCGAAGTTGGTGCGTAATCGTAGCCGCGGGGTGCGTCTGGTGGTGGAGCTAACTGACGGGCAGGGCAGTATTGACGCGACGTTTTTCGCTCAGCATCCGGGGAAGTTAGCGGTCCACCAACGGTTGTTGGTGCCGGGCAGTGAGCATCTTTTTGCGGGCAAAGTCAGCCGGTATCGTTCGTCCTTGCAACTGACTCACCCGCAGTTTGAACAGTTCGACGATGCTTCGGGGGTGAAGGAGCGGGCTTCGCGTCCGATTCCGATCTACCCGGCTACCTCGGCGGTTCCGACGTGGCTGATTGCGCGCGCCACCGCATTGGTGGCGCAGATGCTGCGGGCGCAGGACGTTGACGACCCCCTCACTGATGGCATGCGCTCGAAGTATGACCTGTTGCCTTTACATGAGGCGCTAGTGCAGGTGCATACGCCTACTAGTGACGATGAGCTTCAACGCGCTCTGCGCACGGTGCGTTGGGTGGAGGCGTTGGACCTGCAGACCGCGTTGGGTCAGCGCCGGTTGGTGGCGGATTCTTTGCAGGCGCCGGTGGTGGAAACTGAGCCGGGTGGCTGGTTGGATCAGGCTCGCCAGGCGTTGCCGTTTGAGTTAACCGGTGGTCAGCAGGCGGCGTTGGAGCAGATCTTGTCTGATATGGCTTGTGCTCACCCGATGCAGCGGTTGTTACAAGCTGATGTGGGGGCCGGTAAGACAGTGGTGGCGGCGCTGGCTTTGACGGCAGCGGTGGAAGCTGGTTTTCAAGGTGCCTTGTTGGCTCCTACGGAGGTGTTGGCCGAGCAGCACGTGCGTAGCTTGTCGGCGTTGCTTCCGGTGCCGGTGGAGTTGCTGACGGGTTCTAGTTCGGCGGCGGTGCGCACGCGGGTGCATCAGTTGGCGGCGAATGCCCAGCCGACGATTTTCGTGGGCACGCACGCCCTGTTGGAGGATTCTTTAAAGCTGGCGCATTTGGCGTTGGTGGTGGTTGATGAGCAGCATCGTTTCGGGGTGGCGCAGCGTGATGCTTTGTTGGCTGGTGGCAGTAAGACCCCGCACCTGCTGGCGATGACGGCCACTCCGATTCCGCGTACGGTGGCGATGACGGTGTTTGGTGACCTGGATGTGACTGTGGTAGGTGAGCTGCCTGCGGGGCGTAAGCCGGTGCAGACGTTCTTAGTTGATGATGCGCGCCGCACGTGGGTGGATCGCGTGTGGGTGCGGGCGCGGGAGGAGATTGACGCGGGTGGGCGCGTGTTTGTGGTGACTTCCCGCATTGATTCCACGGCCGGGGAGGAAAAAGAGCTGGCGTCGGTGGAAGATACGTTGACGCAGCTGCGTGAGTGCCCTGCGCTGCAGGGGGCGGAGATAGCGGCTTTGCATGGGCGTATGAGCAGTGAGCAGAAGGCCACTACGATCGCGGCTTTCAACTCCGGCCAGGTGAGTTTGCTGGTTACTACCACGGTGATTGAAGTGGGGGTGGATATCCGCCAGGCTTCGATGATGGTGATTTTAGATGCCCAGCAGTTTGGTTTGTCGCAGTTGCATCAGTTACGAGGGCGTGTGGGGCGTGGCGACAAACCTGCGGTTTGCATGGCGATCCATCGTCACGACGTGGGGGAGGATTCGATTCGTCGTTTGCAGGCGTTTGCGTCCTCGAGCGACGGGTTTGAACTGGCGGAGGCGGATTTGGAGTTGCGTCGTGAAGGTGACGTGTTGGGCCAGAGCCAGTCGGGGAAGGCGACTTCTTTGAAGGCGCTGCGGGTGCTGCGTGACCGGCGGGTGATTGAGCAGGCCCGTAAGGAGGTGCGGGCGTTGTTGGCTGACGATCCGCATCTGCGTTCTCACCCGCAGTTGGCCCGTCGCGCGGAGCGTTTGGGTGAGCAGGTGCAGTGGCTGTCTCGCACGTGATTCCTTTAGGGTAGTGTCATGACAAGAATCGTTGCCGGTCGTTTCCGCGGGCACCATTTGGACGTTCCCGATAAGGGGACGCGTCCGACTTCCGGGAAGGTACGTGAGGCTTTGTTTTCGCGTTTAGATTCTTGGGGGGAGCTGGAAGATGCGGTGGTGCTGGACCTGTATGCGGGGTCTGGTGCTTTGGGGCTGGAGGCGCTTTCACGCGGCGCTGCCAGCGTTGTTTTAGTTGACCACGCTCCTGGCGCGGTGCGGGTGTGCCGGGCGAACGCGGCGCGCCTAGATACAAGCGCGGTGCAGGTGGTGCGCGCAAAGGCGGGTAGTTTTTGCCGCCGCCAGTGGCCGGTACCGTTTTCGTTGGTGTTCTTAGATCCCCCTTATGCTGACGACCCTCAGCAGGTGGCTGACGACTTGGAGTTCTTATCTGCCAGTTTGGCTCCGCAGGCGCTTTTGGTGTGGGAAGTGGAAGGTAAAAGTCAGCTTCCCACTCTTCCGGCTGGTTTTGAGTTGGAAAGTGAACGTAAATGGGGGCAAACACGAGTGTGGTTCGTGGGTTTTAACCCAATTGAGGGTAGCGTAGAGGCATGACACGCGCACTGATTCCGGGCTCCTTTGACCCACCTACGCGCGGCCATCTTGAGGTAATAGATCGTTGTAGCGCCCTGTTTTCTGAAGTTCTGGTCGCGGTGGCGGATAACTCCGCTAAGAACTATTGGTTTTCGCGCGCTGAGCGGATGCGTTTACTAGGCGAATGCGTTAGCCATTTAAGTAACGTTAAAGTGGTGCAGATTGATGGTTTGGTGGCGTCTTGGTGCGCGGATGAAGGTGTTGATGTGATTGTGAAAGGGGTGCGTTCGGCGGCGGATTTCGACTATGAACTCACCCAAGCAACGATGAATCGTGAACTGACGGGGGTGCAGACGGTGTGGTTGCCGTCTGCGCCGGTGTTTGCCCACGTTTCGTCCACTATGGTTAAGGAAGTTGCCCGCTACGGCGGCGATATTTCGTCACTGGTTACCGACCCGGTTGCTCACGCTGTGTGGCAGTTGGTGTCACCTGCTGAGGGAAAGGAATAGTCATGAGCCATACTCCTGACAACCCTGAATATGATGAGTTTTATGCCGACGGGGAAGATGAGGCGTATATGCCGGCTCCGCAGGCTCCGGTCGAGGACGTGTACGGTCCTTCCACGGTGATTGCTGCCCTTGATCAGATTGATGACTTGGTGGAGGCGGCACGCGCCTTACCGATGAGTGCGTCGGTTTTGATTAATAAGGCTGAGATTCTTGACCTGTTGGATCAGGCGCGGGAGGCGTTACCGCAGGACTTGGTAGCGGCGGATGCGGTGGTCGCGGATGCTGATGCTTTGATTGGGCGCGCTGACGATGTCGCTGAGAACACGATGAATGAAGCTAATGCGCGGGCGGAGGCTCTGTTGGAAGATGCCCGTTCCCAGGCGGAGCAGATGACTTCGCGGGCGCGGGAGGAAGCTGAGGCTCGCCGCGACCAGGCGGGGGAGGAAGCAGCTCAGATCGTGGCGCAGGCCCGCCAGGAAGCTGAGGAAACTGTGGAGGCTGCCCGTTTGGAGGCGCAGCGTTTGATCAGCCAGGAAGAAGTCACGGTGCGGGCGAAGGAAGAGGCTCGTCGCATTGTCACTGAGGCTGAAAACGATGCGATTGAACTGGCTGATGGAGCTGACCAGTATTGCATGGATTCGCTGCAGACTTTACAAAAGTCCCTGGAGCGTATCGCGCACCAGACGAAGGCTGGGTATGACAGCATTGCTCAGCGCAAGTCGCAGCGTTATGGCACTGACTAGTTAGTTCGTGGTTTTTATGGGGTTTCCCCGGAGGTTTTTCAGTTAAATAAAATGAGCGAAGTACGTGATTTTGAAGGGGCAGTGCTCTCTATCCTGGACCTGCCTACTGGGCCGAATCACATCCGCACCTATGATCTGGAGTTGATTGCTCCCCAGGATCTGGGCACCGCGGTGGTGCAGATCCCTGCGGGTCAGCGTATCGCGGTGGAGGCTAGTGTTACTTCACTAGCTGATGGTGTGATGTTTAGCGCCCAGGTTAACGCCCGCGGGGAAGCGGAGTGTTCGCGCTGTTTGGAGCCGGTGCAGGTTCCGTTGAATCTGAATCTGCATGAAATGTTCTTCACTCCGGAGGCGATTGCTCGGATCCGTAAGGAGTCCGGTGAAGAAGCGGTGGCGGACTTGCGGGTGTTGGACAGTGATGAGCTGCCGTTGGAGGAGATGCTGCGTGATTCCTTGGTAACTGCCATGCCGTATGCTCCGGTGTGCAGTGAGGATTGCCAGGGGCTGTGTGACCGTTGCGGTCAACCTTGGTCGCAGCTTCCAGCCGATCACCAGCATGAAGAAATCGACCCGCGCCTAGCGAAACTGGCGGCTTTGTTGGACCCGCAGCCGGGGCAGTCGGAAGGTGAGGAGTAATGGCGCGGCGTAAACGTCGCAAGCAGGAGCCGGCCGCGCCGCAAAGTGATGTCAACCAGCTGTGGGGACGTTGGCGCATTAGTTTGGACCCGGAACTGGCGGTTACTGCTTTAACGCATCGGTCTTTTGCGTTTGAAAACGGCGGGTTGCCCCACAATGAGCGCTTGGAGTTCCTGGGGGACTCGGTGCTTTCCATTATTGTGACGGAAAAGCTGTTCCGCACTTATCCGCATGTGAGCGAAGCCAGTCTTTCACGTATGCGCGGGGCGATTGTGTCGGAGCGTACTTTAGCGCAGGCGGCTCGGAACTTGGATTTGGGTAGCTTCATTTTGCTGGGTCGGGGGGAGAACCTCACCGGCGGTAGGGAGCGCGATTCGATCCTGTGCGATACTTTCGAAGCTTTAATCGGCGCTACCTACTTGAGTTTCGGGTTGGAAACGACGCGTTCGATTGTCGAACACCACTTGAATGAACCGTTGCTGAACGCCCAGGAACTGGAACTGTCCGCGGATTACAAGACGACTTTGCAAGAGTATTGTTCCCAGTACGAGCTGGGGGAGCCGGTTTACACTGATGAAGGTTTCGGCCCGGACCATGAGCGGGTTTTCGTAGCCACGGTCTCGGTTGGTGACCTGGTCGTGGGGGCGGGGCGTGCCTCGTCAAAGAAGCAGGCGAAGTCACTAGCTGCGGGGGTGGCTTACGCCGCTTTGCAAGCTAATGACGCTGACCCGGTGGCGGCTAACGCCCAGTTCTTAGAAGATCCGGCGCCAGCCGAAGACGATGCCTGAACTTCCTGAAGTTGAGACGATTGCCCGTGGCTTAGCCGCCCACGTCCTTGGGGAAAAGGTGCGTGAGGTTCGCACTTGGCATCCGCGTTCCACCCGGCGCCAAAGCGGTGGGGCGGAAACTTTCATGCAGCTGCTTTCGGCTTCGCGTTTTACCCAGGTGCGCCGGCGCGGTAAGTTCATGTGGTTCGAACTGGACCGCCCGGGTGCTAGCGAGGATTTAGCCTTGGTGATTCACCTGGGTATGAGCGGGCAGATCTACGTTTCAAACGCGGGTGAGGAGGACGCGAGGCTGGGGCGGCGTCCCCACGAGCACGTGCGTTTGCTGCTGGAGGGCGGCAGCGTGGTTTCGTTCGTTGATCAGCGCACCTTCGGGCATTTGCAGGTGGTCCCTACGATTGCTGACCCGTGGGGTGGTCCGATCCCGATTCCGCGTAGTTTGACCCATATTGCTCCTGACCCGCTGGAGGAGGCGTTCACCCCGGAGGCGGTGGCTGCGCGTTGGCGGGCCTCGCAGGCCCCGATTAAGGCGGGGTTGTTGAATCAGGGGCTGGTTTCTGGCATTGGCAACATTTATGCAGATGAGTCGCTGCATCGTTGTGGGGTGCATGGGGCGCGACGAGGACGTAACTTGCGTGTGTGGGAGTGCCTGTCGCTTTTGGAAACTGCGCAGAAGGTGATGCGTAAGGCCATTAGTGAAGGTGGCACTTCCTTTGACGCGCTTTATGTTGATGTCAGTGGTGAGCCGGGGTATTTCGCTCATTCCCTGGTGGCTTACGGGCGCGGCGGGGAACCTTGTTTGGGGTGCGGTCAGCAGCTGCAAACCACGGTGGTGGCTGGGCGTTCGCACGTGTTTTGCCCGGTGTGTCAGCCGCGTTCTAAGCCGCGACCGGTTGGGCATTGTCCGTCTTTACCGGCATTGGGATAGAATGCAACTGTGGTAGCCAACGCAGAGAATAAGAACCCCCTGACGCGGGTTATGATCGTTGACGATCATGAGATTGTCCGCCGGGGCATTGCTGAAATTGTTGACCGCGCCGACACTTTGGAAGTGGTGGCTGAAGCTGGTTCGGTGACTGATGCGATTCGTCGCGCCGAACTGGTGGTCCCGGACGTGATTTTGGTGGATTTGCAGTTACCTGACGGCACGGGCATTGACATTATGCGCCGGCTGCGGGAGACGAAACCGCAGATCCGCCCCATTGTGCTGACTTCGTTTGACGATGATTCCGCGCTTTCGGAGGCTTTGGAGGCCGGGGCGTTAGCTTACGTGCTTAAAACCGTGCGGGGAGCGGAGATTACCGATGTGATCAAGGCAGTGGCTGATGGTCGCGTGCTGCTTGATGAGCGCACAGTGACTCGGCGCCGAGCTGACCACGGTGATCCGACGGCGGATTTGACGCCTTCGGAGCGTCGCGTGTTGGAGCTGATCGGGGATGGGCTTTCTAACCGCGAGATTGGCGATAAGTTGGGTGTGGCGGAAAAAACCGTGAAGAACCACATTACTTCGTTGCTTTCGAAGATGGGGTTGCAGCGTCGCACGCAGGTGGCGGCTTGGGTTGCGGGGCAGCGAGCTGCCGCGTGGCGTAATCAGGCGCCTACTTCTCAGCCTTAATCTCTAAGCCAGTTAAGCGCCTCGCCCCCGCGGCGAGGCGCGCTTCTTCCCCCGGGC
>JAUNVG010000008.1:40197-82240 GCA_030537735.1 Actinomycetaceae bacterium | reverse complement strand
GGAACCACGGTCGGCAAAGGGACGGGTGCGTACTCAGCGGGTGGTTCGGTGGCCGACGACGTGGGTGGTTCGGTGTCCGACGCTGAAACGGGCGGTTCCTCGGATGCCGGGGAAGCAGATGGCTGCGCAGCGGGTTCCGGGGTGGGAACCACGGTCGCCGCCGGAGTCGGTGGTTCGGCAGCAGGCTCCGGGGTGGGCACCACGGACGCCGCCGCGGTGGCTTCTGCCGGCTGGTTCCAGCCATCACCAGGAACATTCACCTGCGGATAGACCGGCCCGTAATAGTCGCGGTGCTGAAGCGCAGCTTGCACCCCGTCATCGCCAACTTGTTTCAACCAGGTAAGCAGATCCGGGTAAGTAGACGGGTTCAAAGCGATGGTTGCCTGCAACTGCGGATACTGTACCGCTAAGTCACGTAATGTCTCTAACGGTGTATTCGGATCCGCCGCTAACGCCGCTAAGTCCGGTTGAGACCAAGGAGAATTATTATCTGGAGACATTGCTTACCTACCGCGAAGTGATGAGGAATGGATATTTCCCAAATTATCTCATGTTTCGCACCACCAGAAGCCGACTCATGCAAGCGCATTTCGCCAGCCGTCCTCGTGTGAAATCAACCAAACCAGGCAACGACGCACCCTAGTTCTACCGCACCTCGAAACTCATCGGCGCGAAAGAACCACCAGCACTCACTTCCGCCGGCCTGCACGGCTGCGCTTCGACTCCCAAGGGCGCCACGCCCTCCAAACCGGCTTTCACCTGCTTCACCCTGCGGGAAAACTCCTGTTCCCAACTGGTGGTGTCGTAGTCCTCCTGAGCGATCTGCCCAAAACCGCGAGCGCGCTGCAAAACGAATTCCTCCACCCCAAGCTTTGCCAGCTGGCGCGCCACCTCAGCTTCCTCCCCCGGGAAAGCCGGGTACGTGGTCAGTCGCACTTCGTAGGTGAAGTGCGCGCGCGTGCGGGAGTGTTCGAGGACGGCGCGCAGGGTTTGCCAGGCTCGTTCGCCCGCGTTGGAAACCCCCACGACCTCGCCGTAACACCCCGGAAGAGCCTTGATATCCAGCCCCACCCAGTCCACCAAGTTCGCGTCCAACAGTTGCTGCACACGCTTGGGGTAGGCTCCCCCCGTGTGCATGCCGACGCAGAACCCCAACTGTCGGGTGCGTTCCATGGCTGGAGCCAGGGCAGCTTGCCGAGTGGGTTCGCCACCGGAAAACACGACCGCGTCAAGTAGGCCTTGGCGGCGCAGCAGGAAGGATTCAACCTCTTCCCACTCCACCTGGCCGGGGGCGCGCGGATCCAGTATGGAAGCATTGTGGCAGTACTGGCACCGCCACGGGCATCCTTGGGTGAACAGCACGCTGGCTAGGTGTCCGGGCCAGTCGACAGTTGAAAGTTTCGACCAGCCCGCGATCACCAAGTCAGCGGCCGCACACGCCACGCGGGAGCCAGGGGAGCTCACGCTAAAGATCCCACCCGCCCGGTCATGGAGGAAGTGAACTGCCCGTGCGCGGCGGCAGCGTCCTCGGTGAACATTTGCCTCTCGGCGTATTCGGACTTCTTCCCGGTGTTAAACGAGCGCACCGGGCGGAAGTATCCCATTACGCGGGTCCAGACCTCACATTCGACCTCCCGCCCCATGGCTGCGCACTGCGGGCACTGCGGGCATTCACCCACCAAGTACCCGTGGTGGGGGCAGATGGAGAACGTGGGGGTGATCGTCAGGTAGGGAACCTTGAACACTTCCAGGCTGCGGCGAATCAGGTTGCGGCAGGCATCGGCGTTGCAAATACGCTCACCCATGTACAGGTGCAGCACGGTGCCGCCGGTGTACTTGCCCTGCAGTTCCTCTTGCATTTCCAGCGCGGTGAAGGGGTCATCGGTGTAGCCCACCGGCAGTTGCGAGGAGTTAGTGTAGTAGGGGGCATCCGGGGTTCCAGCCTGGATAATGTCGGGGTAGCGTTTGGCGTCCTCCTTGGCGAAACGGTAGGTGGTTCCCTCTGCCGGAGTGGCCTCCAAGTTGTACAGGTGCCCGGTCTTTTCCTGCAGCTGCACCATAGATTCACGCAGGTGGTCCAATACTCGAACCGCGAGGGCGTGCCCTTCGTGGTCGGTGATGTCCAGTTTCCCACCGGTGAAGTTCGCGATCATTTCATTCATGCCGTTAATCCCCAGGGTGGAGAAGTGGTTATCCAAAGTCCCCAGGTAGCGGCGCGTGTAGGGGAACAGTCCGGCATCCATGTGGTGTTGGATGACTTCGCGTTTTATCTCCAAGGTGTCGGAAGCAACCTGCACAAGCACGTCCAAGGCCGCCATGAGCGCCTTTTCGTTGCCCTTATGCAAGTACCCCAGGCGCGCGAGGTTAATGGTTACCACCCCAAGGGACCCGGTTTGCTCCGCAGACCCAAACAGTCCGTTTCCGCGTTTTAGTAGTTCACGCAAGTCCAGTTGCAGGCGGCAACACATGGAACGAATCATGCCCGGATCCAGGTCCGAGTTAAGGAAGTTCTGGAAGTAGGGCAGCCCGTACTTCGCGGTCATTTCGAAAAGGGCGTCGACGTTGGGGCCTTCCCAGTCGAACTCGGGGGTGATGTTGTAGGTGGGGATGGGGAAGGTGAATACGCGCCCTTCGGCGTCACCGGCAGTCATAACTTCAATGAATGCGCGGTTAATCATATCCATTTCTGCCTGTAGTTCACCGTAGGTGAAGTCGCACAGTTCGTCCCCAATAAGGGGGTTTTCGTCGGCGAGGTCGGTGGGGCAGGTCCAATCAAAAGTGAGGTTGGTGAAGGGGCACTGTGACCCCCAGCGGGAGGGGACGTTGAGGTTGTAGATGAGCTCTTGCATGCATTGGGTGACCTGGTCTTGAGTCATATTATCCAGTCGCACGAAGGGCGCCATGTAGGTGTCGAAGGAGGAAAATGCTTGCGCTCCGGCCCACTCGTTTTGCAAGGTGCCCAGGAAGTTCACGATTTGTCCGCAGGCGGAGGAGAAGTGGCGCGGCGGTGCGGAAGCGATGGCTCCGGGCACGCCGTTGAAGCCTTCTTGCAGGAGTTGTTTCAGTGACCAGCCAGCGCAGTAACCGGCGAACATGTCAAGGTCGTGGATATGAATGGCGCCTTCGCGGTGGGCGGCTCCGGCTTCGGGGCTGTAGACACGCTCGAGCCAGTAGTTGGCGACCATTTTGCCACTGGTGTTAAGGATCAGTCCGCCTAGGGAGTAGTCCTGGTTGGCGTTGGCGTTTACCCGCCAGTCGGAGCGGTCTAGGTACTCTTCGATGGTGGAGATGGCGTCGACCGGGTAGGTGGCGGTGCGGGCGCGCCCGGCAGTGGTGCTGGTGCGTGGCGAGGCCGGTGTTTCGTGGTTGGCGGCCCCGACGGGCGAGGGGGTGTTGATATTGGCGGACATGGTTTCCTCACTGCTTACCATTGGTTTTTCGTTCGTTCTTGCCGCTTGAAATTTTGCGGCAGCGGTCTTAACACTAAAACTACAACCACTATATCTGGTGGTGCGACACGCGGGTAAGCACTAGATATTGTGGTCAATCGTATTTGATATCTTTTTTCAGGACGATAGTCCCAAGGCCTTGTCAGGTGGCGGAAATCCCGCCGCCCCACCCCGTCGCGGACGGTCAGGAACACCCAATCCACCCCCAGGCACAACCGGGCGCACCCACCCCGCCGCGCAGATAAGGCACCTAAAATGGGGGACAAGCCACGGCCTCGCCAGCGCGACGCACGCCGTCAGCGAGAACCGCGACGCACGCCGTCAGCGAGAACCGCCGTCAGCAAAACCCGCCGAGAAGAACAGGTGACTGCGCAGAAGTGAGCCGCACATACGCACCTGGCAAGACACCACCACGTGAGGAAACCCATGCCATACTCCACCACCGCACTCGACCACTACTGCCCCGACCCCGAGCGCTACCGCGGCGCACCCTACCGCAGATTGCGCCAAAGCGGATTGCACCTGCCGCCGATTAGTTTGGGGCTGTGGCATAACTTCGGCGACGACAAACCCCTGCAAACTCAGCGCGAGATTATCCGGCGCGCCTTCGACCTGGGGATGATTCACTTCGACCTGGCTAATAACTACGGCCCGCCCTACGGCAGTGCGGAAAAGAACTTTGGGCGCATCTACCAAGAGGACCTAAAACCTTGGCGTGACGAACTGGTGATCTCCACCAAAGCCGGGTGGGATATGTGGCCCGGCCCGCACGGTTTCGGCGGGTCTCGCAAGTACTTGCTGCGATCCCTGGAGCAGTCCCTCACCCGCATGGGGCTTGATTACGTGGATATCTTCTACTCTCACCGCCCCGACGCCGACACCGATTTGGAAGAAACCATGCAGGCGCTGCACCAGGCGGTGGTCAGCGGCAAAGCGATATACGTGGGGATATCGTCATACAACGCCGCCGACACTGCGCGCGCGCAAGAGATTATGCGCCAGCTGGGTACGCCCCTGGTGGTGCACCAGCCGTCCTACTCCATGCTGAACCGTTGGGTGGAACGCGGCGAGCCTTCACTGCTACAGGCGTGCGAGGATAACTCCTTGGGAACCATCGTGTTCTCTCCCCTGTCGCAGGGGTTGCTTACCGACCGCTACTTAGAGGGGATTCCCGCCGATTCGCGCGCCGCTGCCGGCAAGTCCTTGGATCCAAACACTGTAACCGATGCGTTGGTGACCCAGTTGCGCGCCTTGAACCAGATCGCCGCCGAACGCGGGCAGACCTTGGCGCAGATGGCGTTGGCGTGGGTGCTGCGCGACCAGGGGAAGTGCAGCGTGGATAGCGCCCTGATTGGGGCGTCGTCGGTAGCGCAGTTGGAAGCGAACCTGGCGGCTACGCAGAATACGGATTTCGACGAGGACGAACTGGCCCTTATCGACGCGGCCTGCCAAGCCAGCGGGGTGGAAATATAGGGTCGCGGGTGGGTGCGGTGGCTGTGCATTGCTAGTTGGCGCGGCGGCGCGGAGATCGCGGGTGGGTACGGCGGCTGTGCATTGCTAGTTGGCGCGGCGGTCGCGGGCAGTGGCGGCCGTACACTGCGGGTGGGCGCGGCGGATAACAGTGCGCGGCGGGGGCTACCTGCGTCCTCGCCACCCGGATTGCAAAGTCGCAACTATTTGTAAACACAAAAGGTAGATGGCGGTGAGGAAGATGGGGACGATCACGGCTGTGGCAGTCACGAGCCTAGGGTAGCGCCCTGCCACCGCGGGGTAGGAATTGCCCTGCAAGTACGACACACTGACCATATCCAGGGACGGGAGGGCACCCCACGCCAAAGCCGCTAGCAGTAAAACGACCGCCGCGCTGATGCTGAGGGAGAAGGTCTGCCAGTTATCGCGAGGGCGGGTGGGGACTTCTTGGGGACAAAGCGTTAGAACCCAGACCATAACTACCATTAGCGACCCCAGCAGGTCACTGGGGCGATGCCATCCGGAAGCCACAATCAGTATTGATCCCAGCGCTGCCACCAGGGCCAGCACCACCGCCACCCAGCTACGGTGACGTTGGGTAGTGACCACCGTGAAGGCAAACGCCAAACTGAGCAGCACGGTGCCGTGACCGGAAGGGAAAGAGTTCGGCAGGTCATAGCCCACCCCAAGGTAGGGACGGTGCAAGACCCAGTTCTTCAAAATTTGCGTCGTTATGTTCGCACCTACCACCATCACGCCCACGCGAGCTGCCAGGGCGAAACGTTTACGCGCGGCAGCCACCGCCATCGCCACCAGCGTGCCCGCCACTAGTACCAACATGGAGTGACGCTCGACCCCCACCCAGTCCGTCAGTGCCGCTATGCGAGTGTGGCTAGCGATGACGTCGAACGCGAACTGGTCCAGGGTCTGCCCAAAAGCCCGGTACAAACTCATCAATGCCAGTGCGATGAATGCCCCTAGGTTCGCCAACGCTAGGAAGATACGCACCCAGCGGCGAGCAGGTACCGCAGGCGGTGTGGAAGGGGCTGAGGACATCGAAGAAATCTCCTGAGGCAATAGTTTTCGGTCGGTAACTGGTCTAGCCACTGGCAGGTGTCAAGTATCCAATAGTAGAGCGATGTTCAAGCAGTTTCTAACTTAGCGCCAAGCTCCCTTATTTCTCACCTGCCAGCCACGGCGCGCCGAGCATGCTACTTCATCTCAGCGAGCACAATTTAGGCTCTTCCATTAGCCTGGAATAAAGTATTTAAACAGCTAACGGTAACGTCGTAACATTTCAACCAAGGAGCGTGACTTATGGATGTGCCTGCCCCAGTGGACCTGGCGCGAATGAAACACATCCTCGCCGGCATGGAGGACATCCCTCTGCGCCTGCAGATGCAGGAAACCGAAACTGAACTGGTTTTCCCCACCTCCACCGCCGCGGTATTCATAAATCTACACAACCCCTCCATCTTGCAAATCCGCGGACAATGGCGAGGCATCGTGGAAGACGACGAGGACTTCAGTGAACTGGTACAGCAAGTCCACAACTGCAACGTCTACCGCTCCGGCCCCAAAGCCTACCTGCTCCCCCTGGGAGACGGACTGCGCTACGGCCTGGGGGCGGAAACCAACCTGGTGGTCAACCACGGCGCCAGCGACGCCCAGTTGCAAAACTTTTACGAAGTCACCCTCACCATGATCTTCGGTTTCTTCAACGACGTCGCAAACGCCATGCCACAGCTAGTTACCTGGGAGGAACAACCGTGAGCCTGTACTGCGTACCGGATGACCCCTCCTGCCCCACCCCCGTGGACTTCACCCGCATCGGCAAAGTGGTGAAGTTCCTCGGCACCGAACTTAAAACCGTTAATGACACCACGGCGGTGGCGAAGTTCGACACCGTTTCGTTCATGTTCTCTTTCACTTCCTCCGACCGGTTCCTGTCCGTGCGCACCCGCTGGCCAAGCGGACTAAAACCGGGCGACGAAGCGGTGGCGACGCTCTTTTCCAGTGCCGATACTTGGAACCGCGAACGCTACTTCCCCACCGTTTACACTGATATCACCAGCGAGGGCGTGTTCATCGTTGCTGACTACATCGTCGATGTCAGTAGCGGGCTAAACGACGACCAGTTGCTCGATAACGTCTCCGCCGCGGTTTCCACCGGGGTGGATGCGTTGAGTTTCATGCAGCGAGTGGTGGAAGTAAGTAAATAAAAGACCAAGCAGTGAAATAAAGGAGGAGCGCGATGAGCCAGGCTCGCGATTGTCGCTCCCCGCAAGTAGCTGACGCCGCGCTGCGCGCCCTAAAAAGCGCCGCCCGCGGCAGTGACCGGCTGATTAACACCCTCACCCTGCCGGGAAGGGAAGGTGAGTGCGCGCCCTGGCCCAGTTGGGCGCACCCGCAGGTCGTGGAATGCTACCGCACCCAAGGAGTGGAACAACCCTGGAAGCACCAGGTTGAGGCCGCCACCGCTATTTACGAAAACTGGCACACCGTCCTCGCCACCGGAACCGGGTCGGGGAAGTCGCTGGCGGCGTGGCTACCGATCCTAAGTGCGGTCGCCGCCCACCGCGATCGGAGTTTAGCGGCAGTGCGTAACCGCCCCACCGCTATCTATCTTTCCCCCACCAAGGCGCTGGCGGCGGACCAGTACCACGCCCTCACCCACCTGCTGGAAACCGGGGACGAACTGGGGATCCGCATCGGCACCGTCGATGGTGACACGCCGCGGGAGGCAAAAGACTGGGCGCGTGCCAGTGCCGACATTATCCTCACTAACCCTGACTACCTCCATCACGTACTGTTGCCTGGCAACGAACGCTGGACGCGCCTGCTTGGTTCCTTGCGTTTCTTAGTGATCGACGAAATGCACTATTGGCGCGGAGTGATGGGCGCGCACGTGGCGCTGGTGGTGCGGCGCCTGCTGCGGCTGGCTCGAAAATACGGCGCCGAACCGACGGTGGTGTGTTTATCCGCGACCGTGAAAGATCCCGCGAAAGTGGCGGCGCGTCTGATCGGGGTCGATGACGAGGACGTGGTGGAAGTGGGCGCCGATACCTCCCCGGCGGGTCCGCGCACCCTGGTGCTGTGGCAGCCGGCGTATGCGGCGCCGGAAGAAGTTGACGTCCACGAGTTCTTACAAGCTTTAGAAGCTGAAGGCACCAAGGTGGTGACCACCGCGTTGGAGCGGCGGGCGGCGACTTCTGAAGCTGCGGCGCTGACTGCGCAAGTGGTGCAAACGGGGGCGCGGGCACTGACTTTTGTGCGTTCTCGCGCCGCTGCCGAAGCGGTAGCGGGGTATGCGCGCGACCAGCTTTCACGTGACTACAGCCCCTATTCGGCGGGGGTTTACGCCTATCGCGGTGGCTACCTACCGGAGGAGCGGCGCGCCTTGGAGGCAGCTATGCGCTCGGGGGATTTACGGGCGTTGGCCACCACCAACGCTCTGGAGCTGGGCGTGGATATTTCCGGTTTGGATGTGACCATCACCGCCGGGTGGCCGGGTACGCGCGCTTCTTTCTGGCAGCAGGTCGGGCGCGCGGGGCGCGCCGGAGCCGAAGGGGTCTCTATCCTGGTGGCTTCCGACAACCCCATGGACCAGTATCTGGTGCACCACCCGGAGCAGATCTTCAGTCAGGTTGAGGAAAACACTTTCGACCCCACCAACCCGTACGTGCTGAGCCCGCACCTGTGTGCGGCAGCGGCGGAAACAGCCTTAACCACTGCGGATTTCCCGCTTTTCAATATCGACCGCAGTTTCGTTGACGCACTGGTGGAAATGGGATATCTGCGGGCGCGCCCCTCGGGCTGGTATTGGAACGTGACCCTGCCGATGCGGGCTTCGGACTTAACGAACTTACGAGGCTCGTCCGGGCAGGTGCAGATCGTGGAGGGCTCCACCGGGACAGTGATTGGCACGGTGGGGGCTTCCGACGCTGACGCCCAGGTTTTCCCCGGAGCAATTTATTTGCATCAGGGACGCACCTACCAGGTGATGGAACTAACCCGCGAACCCGCCGATGGTGCTGGCGCGGGGGCAGGTCACGCGGGCGTGGGCGCGGGGGCAGGCGCTGGTAACGCGGCGGCGGGTCACGCGGGCGCAGACGTATCCTCACCCCGGGCCGGTGGGCGCAGCGGCGGGCAAGGTGGCGCCCAGATCGCGGTGGTGGAGCGCATAACTACGCGGCTACGCACTCGCCCCACTATCCAATCCACGGTGCGTATCTTGGCGGAACAAGATTCCTGGGCCAGCGACGACGGCGTAGTCACTTGGCGGGTGGGGCAAGTACACGTGGAGTCACAGGTTACTGACTTCGACACGCTGCGCCTGCCGGGCATGGTTTTCGTCGCCAACACCGCACTTGCAATGCCGCGGCACCAGTTGCAGACCGTGGCGGTGTGGTGGGAAGTGAGCGAAGCCGCCCTGCTGGAGCGAGGCCTTAGCGCGGATGAAATTCCCGGCGCCCTGCATGCCGCCGAGCACGCCTCCATAGCCATGCTGCCGCTGCTTGCCACCTGTGATCGCTGGGATCTAGGGGGCCTGTCCAGTGCCGACCACCCGGACACGCTGAAGCCAACCGTGTTCGTGCACGATGGGTATCCCGGTGGGGCGGGGTTCGCCAAGCACGGTTTCGACCATGCGCGACGCTGGGTGGAGCTGACTTTAGAAGCAGTGCAGTCATGCCCTTGCGAGGACGGTTGCCCCGGTTGTGTACAGTCGCCCAAGTGCGGAAACCGCAACGAACCGTTGTCTAAAGCGGGTGCAACTGCGGTGTTGGAGATGTTATTGCAGCGAACTCCCCCCACAAACTGAGAATTTCCCAGGAAACTCTAAGGTTCGTTTCACTGGGTACACAGACTGAGTGTTTAGAGTTTAAATATCTTCTCCAGGGGGACCTGGTGGGAGAGAGTTTTCAAGTTTCAATGCGAAGCAGTTGGTTACTGCGAAGAGCTACTGGGAAAACTCGCACTGTGTTGATGGGATGCAGTTGAGGCCAAGCCTACGGGCTTGGCCTCAACTGTTTTTGCCGTACCGTCCTGCCGGGCGCGTTGGCACGGTCGCACTACCTCACTGTGGGAGTCGAATCCGCCTGTTCTGAACGTGGCGGGGTACGCGGGCCAATAATGTGTTGAGACTTTGTACGCCTCCCAGGCGTACAAACTAAGAATTTAATGTCCAAGGGCACGACCCACCGCCCATTAGAATCCAAACACACTCAAAGCCCCAGATCGTCAAAGCCGGCTCGTGCCTTCGCCTCCAGTTCCAGGCCTCCCACTAAAGGCAACTGCACCTGCCTACCCACCCGCACTCGCACGTCCCAAGTTCCCACCTGACAGTCCAACAGCTGGGCGCCGTTATCAGCCGCCAAAGAAGCGGCTTCCTCGCACGCAGAAACCGAGGAAACCTCAGTTAGAGACACCGCTAAACCCTGCGCGCCCGCGAGCGCACTCATGTCCGCTGCCTGCTGAAGCTGATGTTTCACCACCAAGGCAGTTGCCCCCACCGACGCTGCCACCCCTAGAAGGACACACGCTAGCAGTAGCGCCAGGGCGGCAACGGTGCCGTAACCGGACTCATCTTTCACCCCACGCCTCCTTACGAGTCGTCACCTGACAACCCACCGCAGTTACCCAGCCCGACGGGATCGTCACCTTTGCAGTCACTGTGCGTGCGTCCTCGTGGAAAACCACTACCGCATTCGCCGGCGCTGCGGGAGGGGACTCCCCCACTGCGAAGGCACGCGCCTGCTGGCCGGCGAAGTGGCAGGCTTGAGACTTCAAGGCCACCGCATTCACTCCTAGGAGTATCAGCAATAGAACCGCCACCACCGCGGGGAGGGCGACAGCGAACTCCGCCGTCACCATCCCCGCTTCCTTGTCTGAGCGAGGTTTCACCTCACACCCGCAGAGCCGTTTCAATGATGCTGGTCAACATCGACTGCACCGAACCGGATTTTATGACCGCAAGCAGCAGCCCCGCGAAAGCCACCGCGGCGATAATGCCGACGGCGTATTCGGCGGTGACGTAACCGTCCTCCTCCCGCTCTGCGGCGCTTCGAACGCCCGCCACTTTCAATAGCAAATGCACGAAGCCAGCGCGGACCTTGTCTAAGAACAACATGAATAACTCCTTCCAAACGAACCGGTGCGGACGCAACCGGTGAGAAAACTTTGACAAGAACTCCCTCGCGCGTGCCGAGGGGCAGGCCGGCAGGTGTGGACGGAAACGTGCTGTGGAAAACTGGGGGAACTAAGGCGGCGGGTCTGTTCAGGTGAAACGCGCCGGGACCGCGGCGGGGCCGGGCGGGACACGCCGGTGAAACGCGACTGCAAAACGCCGCGAACTAATGCCGCGGGAAACTCACAGTAAGAAAGTCACCACCAACGGCACCACCCCCAGGCACACGAACGCAGGCAGCAGGCACAAACCCAGGGGAAGAACCAGTTTCACCGCTAAACGCCCCGCTTCCTCGCGCGCCGCCGCGGAACGCTCCCGCTGCCAGCGCGCTGACAACAACCCCAACAACGGCAGCGGCGCCGCCCCGAAGAACCACGCCGGCGCCAAAGTGGAAACCAACTGCCGCGCAGTGGGAGACAGGTGCGCGCAAGCCTCGTCCAAAGACGCACCTAACTGCAGCAAGGATGCGCAGCGCTCCAAACCCTCGACCTGACCGGCACGCGCCACCGCCACTAATGCGCGCGGCAGGGATGCTCCCGCCGCCACCGCCGCGGAAGTCAGTTCCACCAAGATCACGCGATCAACCTGGTTGCCGGCGTGAGTTTGCCGCAGCAAGGAACGCGACCAGGCGTGACCGGCAACCCAAAACCCCACGCCCACGATGGTGACGAAAGAACCGATGGAACGGTCCGCGGCGAAAGACCACACCGGGGTGCCCAGCAGCAGGCCCGCCCCCACCCCCACCGCCGGTAGCCAGGTCAGAAGCCGCGCCGTCATCTGCGGGCCAGCTTGCGCCACCGCGCGTTCGTGGGAAGCAGCTTCCGCTGCCTCCACCCCCACCAGCAGGGAATCTAGAATCTGAGCCAGGGCGATACCGAGCTCACCTGTGAGGCGACAAGCCGCGGCCACTGACGCCGCCACCGGCTCCAACGCGGGGATCAGAGCTAGGCGGCGGGGAACCCCTTGTTCGTCCAAGCCTGCCGGGCTGCGGGGAGCTAAAGGTTCCAAAGCGTCATCCCACGCTGCTGCCACGCTTGCCCCCGCCCGCAGGCGAGCACTTACCTGCGCTAGTAGCAACGCCGCTGACACATCCTCTGACTGGGAGTGCGAGGGTTTTAAAACCTGGAGCGAGTCAGCGCGCAGCCACGCGGCTCGTGCGCGCTGGCGCCGCTGCCACCCATCTGCCATTAGGAACGCCGCGCCCACCACTCCTACCATCACCGCCAGGCGCGAGAGCTCAAACCACACTGGCGCCACGCTCCTTTAAGAAAGACTCCAACTGCGACGCCCCCGCCCCTGGGCGACCACGTTCCCACGCCGGCACCACTTGCAGCGGCAACCCGTTATCAAACACCGCGATCTGCGCCACCTGGCGCCTGCCGGCAGCGTCGCGGTGTAAGTGAATCACCGCATCCAAAGCCGACAGCGCCTGCGCGTGCACCGTGGACTCGCTCATCCCCGCCAACGCCCCCAACGCCACCAGCCGCGCCGGCACGTCAACCGCACTATTGGCATGCAAAGTCACCCACCCGCCCTCGTGCCCAGTGTTGAAAGCCGACAATACCTCCCGCACCTCCGCCCCGCGGCACTCCCCCAACACAATGCGATCGGGACGCATCCGCATAGCGGCGCGCAGCAAGTCCACCAACGTAATCTGCCCCTGCCCCTGCACATTCGCCGCTCGCGTCGTCAAAGTAACCACGTGCGGGTGCTGGGGGCGCAGCTCGGGTACGTCCTCCAGGCAAAGCAGGCGCTGACTCGGGTCACACAGCGACAAAATCGCGGACAGCACCGTGGTTTTTCCGCTGCCCGTGGCTCCGGAAATAACCACATTCGCCCGCGCCCGCACCAAGGCGCGGATGAGTTCTTCGCTGCGCTCATCTAAACACCCGTTGGCCCGCAGCTGCGCCACTGTGAACACCTGGCGGCGAGCGGTGCGCAAGGAAATCACCGGGCCGTGCAGTGCCGGCGGGCTCAGGGCCGCGTGCAGGCGGGTACCGTCGGGCAGCGTGGCATCCACCATCGGGGCAGCCTCATCCAGGCGAGCTCCCGCCGCAGCTGCCATCCGTACCGCCAGGTCGCGCACCTGCTGGGAGGAAGCAAACCCCCACTCCACCGGTTCCACCCCGCGCCCGCGGTCCACCCACACCTGCGTGTCGTTAACAAGTACGTCACTGACTCCCGGGGTGGCTAGTAGCTGCAGGAGGTCGCGGTCTGACCCCGCCTGCGCGGCGCGCGCATCCTCTAAGTCGGTTAGCGCCTGGCTGATGGACCCCAGGGGTGGGGCGCTGGAATCTACCGCTTGTGCGGGGTTGGCGCCTTGGGCGAGGGCGTGGCGGAGTTGTTGCCAACGGTTCATGTCAGCCTCGTTTCTGGGTGAGCAGGTGACGCAGATGGGTGTGGAGGGATCCGCGTCGGTGGTAGCTGAGGGATGGGGCGGTTGGGAAGTAGTGTCTGCGGCGGGCTTGCACCAGCACGCTTTGGCAGTTCGTATCCAACAGGCGCGCTAAAACCGCGGTGAGGATCTGGCCGGTAACCGCGTCATTTCCGGCGCACAGTGCCCAGTGGGCAGCGGTTGGGGCGGCAGGCCAGGGTGTCTGGAGCGCAACGGCTTGCGCTACCAGTGCGGGGGTGACCGTGCCGTAGTTGACCAACACCGGTCGAGATCGCCGCAGTTGCTGGATCCAGTGGGTGAGTTCACCATCCCACGGCGGTGGCGGGTGCTGGCGGGTGGAAAGAACCGCCAAACTGGTTTGTGGTAGGCGGGCGAGGGCGGGGAATCCGGTGGTATCGACCTGCGACCAATCGGTGGCGAGGACGTGTCCGAGCCCTGGCAGGGGCATTGGCGCGGTTGCGGGGCGCGTGGTTTCGGCAGCAGCGTTTCCTCGCCTTGACAAACGCAATGGGGCGGTTGCGGGGCGCGCAGTTTCGAAGTTCGCGGGTTCGCGACCTGCCAGTTCCGGGCGCGCAGTTTCGGCAAGTTCAGCGTGTTCCCATCCGAAGGTTTCGTCTGACAGATCCAGCACCACCAATCCGGGAACTTCGCGCGCTAGGTGCCACACTAACTCGGTATCTGCCCGACTCTTTACCCCAGCGCCGACCCTGCCAACCACTACCACAGGATTGTTGCCGGCAGAGTTAGACCACTCGGTAAGGGCGCGTACCAGTTCTAAACGCTGCTGCGGCCAGAGGAAATCCACCCCCAACCGCAAATAACGCACCGAGCCGCGCGAACCACTCGCCAGCCCCGCCGGCGCCAGGCCGCCACCCCCAGACCCGCCAGTCTCAGTGGGCGCCAGGGCGCCACCCCCGCTCGACCGGTCGGTAACTACCAGCTGCGCTTCAGGAACAGGGCGAAGCAAATTCCCCAACCCAGCGGCGAGGAGGGCAGCTTCGATATCTGCCGCCACGTCCTCGTCCCTACAATCAATCGCAATGAACATGACGGTGATTTCATCAGATTCTCAGCCAAGACTCAGCCAAGGGTGAGAGCAATTGTGGACAATGTATTCAGATAAGGAAATTGGGGATAAGTAATGGAAACGTACTCACCGCGGGCCGCGATTTTCGACCTGGATAAAACCATCATTGCCACTTCTTCGGCACTGGCGATGCAAGCGCCACTGCGGCGGGCGGGGATGCTCAGCCGCTCCGACGCCGTGCGTAGCGTCATTACCCAAATCCCCTACTTGCTGTGGGGGGAAGCGGAAGCTCGTAACGACCGCATCCGCATGGAGATGGGAAGGATCAGTCACGGCTGGTCACTGAAGTCACTCAACGAGGTCGTCACCGCCGCCGTCTCAACCGCGGTGAAACCATACTGCTACGTGGATGCGCTCGATGCGATCGCTTTGCATCGCGCTTCGGGGCACTCCATTGTCATTGCCTCGGCTTCCCCGCAGCCGCTGGTGGAACCGCTGGGGGAACTGTTGGAAGCCGATTTCATCCTCGCCACCCAGGTGGAGGTGGACCAGGGGCGGCTAACTGGTGGGATAGATAGTTTCAACCACGGCAAACTTAAAGCCGCCGCAGTGGCGCGCCTAGCGCAAAGTCAAGGGTGGAATCTGGAGCAATGCTGGGCGTATTCGGACTCGATTTCGGACTTGCCGCTTCTGGAGTTGGTGGGGCACCCGGTGACGGTTAATCCTGATCGCAGTTTGCGTACCATCGCCCGCGAGCGACGCTGGCCGATTCGGGAGTTTTCTAAAACTGTGCGGCTGCGGCCCTCGCGAGTGGCGGCGCCGGTGGTGGGAGTGTCAGCGGCGTTCGCGGCGGGCGCGATCGGCGGGTGGCAGTTACGTAAGTGGTTGGCGCCGGGGAGGTAACCTCCCCGCCCACCGGGGTTTTACAGTACGCCGGCTTGAACGCGGCGCAGTAACTCGCGCGTGGGTGCGTGGGCGTCAATCAGTAGCTGCACCCAGGTTTGTAACCAGTTTTCTATCCCGCTCCCCTGCCGCAGATTCACGTTCGCTAAAGCCGCCGTCACCGGCATTTGATTATCTGCCCACACCGGCTCCCACTGCCAGGTTCCGGTTGGGTCGAAACCACAGCTGGTGAGTTCATCACGAACTAACACTCGAGTGACTTCCATGGTTTGGTGGGTGAAGAACGGGTTTTGACTGGCGTGGGCCAGAGCCAGTCCCGTGCGCACGGGGGCGGGTGCTTTCAGCTGCAGTAGTTGGCTGAAAACCTGCCAAGCTTGCGGGTCGGAGGGGATCCCCACTTGCCACCGGCTTACGAGGTCGGGTGCCGGGTTCGTACCCGCCGCGGTGTCTGCCGGGTTCGTACCCGCCGCGATGCCTGCCGGGTGCGTTCCCGCTGCGGTGTCTGCCGCCGCAGGATCCGCCGCGATATCCGCCACGCGCGTTCCCTCCACGGGACCCGCAGACGCCTGATTGCGCCCCACCCGCCCTCGCACCTCGGAAGCCCCCAGGGAGCGAGTGACGTCGGAAGGGGTGAGTAGGGCGTGGATTTTCGCTGCCCGCTGCGGCAAGGGTGGGCGCGCAGGGCGAGCCTGTCTTAGGCGCGGACCACGCACGTTCAATGGCTCCCACAGTTGCGTCACCCACACGTGTGCGCGCCAATACGCCCAGCCGGCCTGGTCGGCTGCATCGGCTGACTGCGCAGGTGAGGGCTCGGGGGAACCGCCGTCGGGGTTCGCACCCGCGGCACCCGTCACACCCGCGGTACCCGTCACGCCCAGCGCACCCATGCCTCTTAAAGACGCACTATCGGGGTCGTTGGCGGTCACTAACTGCCGCAAGTACCCGGTGTCTACACGTATCCCGTCGATATTAGCCCCCGCCGCCGCACTGGTTATGGCAGCTTCAGCGCGGCAAGTTTCCCACCCGCGCCGCAACGCTTCCGCGAAACGAGTTTTCGCCGTCAACTCCCCCAGTTCCTCCAACGCTCCAGTTAGATCCGCGCTGGGACGCAAGATCTGCTGCCAGGTGGAGCCACCACTTTGAGCTGGGGGATACGCGATCTTCATACCCTCACTTTAATGCCCCCTACCCCCAATCACCCAGGCACGTCAACGACGCAAAACAGCCCCCGCGAACACAGCGAACCTCACCGTTGACGTGCCTGGGGGAGGGCGGGTGCGCGTACAGTAGTATTCATGGCACTTCCCCCTCCTGGCGCCCGCAATGTCCCGCCCTCGACCACCTCTGAAACAGACGTGGTCGGCAGACGCACCGCCTTCATCCTGGCGTTCGTGCTGTCGCCTATAACCCTGTGGCTACTATTCGTTTCAGTAATCAGCCAACAGAGTGTGGCCGCCACCGGGCTCCCCCTGGGCTCCCCCGGCGGACAGTTAGGGATGCTCCTGGCAACAGTGGGGCTACTGATCATTTCCCAAACAGCGCGGTGGTCAAGTACCGGCTTCTTCACGCTGGCCGGTTGGAGCGGGGCGTTCTACCTGTTCCTCACGGTTCGTTTCACAGCCATCCCCCTGCCTCCCCTAGCTGAAGGGGACGAGTTACTGTTCTGGTGCCGACTGCCCCTTTTGGTATTCGTGATCGCCTTGGGCGCGGGAATCGCCACCCGCCGAGTCCGCCGCCTAGCTTCACAAGAACCCCCCGTAGCGCCCACCCCCAGCGCAGACCAAGACCCGCATTCGTCGCAGATCAGCACCGAAAAACGCGCTTGGCCGCTGACCATCCTGTGTGTTTTAATCGCCTCCGTCATTGCGGCTTTGATTCTTTCTATCGCGCCGAGGACGTCTGAGCCTCTTATCCTGCATCGCCCCGACTTGTATCTAAACACCAGTACCGAGTCCACTTTGGTGGTGTTGCTTGCGGCGGCAGCGCTGTTCGTCCTAACTTGGTTGGCTGGTTTTTCAGTGGTGTCGGTGCAGGTGGGTGCGTGGGCTGTGCTGCTGCTTCCGGGCCTGGTTGTGATTCCTTTAATCGTGACCTCTGCGGAGTTGATGCCCACCCCTGAGAACGAGCCTTTAGTGGCTTTGTCTTTCGCGTTGCCGGTGGTGGGCGCGGTGGGCGCGGTGGTGGCGGCCACCACCCACGTGCTGTTAGTTCTGTCGAAACATGAGGACGATTCCGGCGCCTTTTAACTTCGGTGGCAGCGGCGTGGGCGCGGTTATATGGTGTTTAAGCCGGTAAAATTCGTCTGGCAAACGGCACGCCTTAAACACATTCTTCGCCATTACCGATAGCGTGGAGTTGTTCTAACCAGGAGGTTTTCATGTCTGACCCTACTTCACGCTCGCAAGACGAGCCCACTACCAACGAACCTGAATGGCTTTTGCATAACGACCGTGAGCGGTCTGAGGTTCACCCTGACTTGTTAGACCCCACGCCGGATTCACCTGTGGACGTGCCCGAACCTGCGGGTACTGATAGTGCTTTGCGCATTGAGCCGGCGGGGAACTACAGTGATGATTCCGCTGACATTGTTGGCACGGAGCCAGAACCGTCGGTCGACCTTGACCCTTCGGCTATTCCCCACGAAATGCCTGAGGATGAGTTTGCCTTCCAGGTGTTTGCCGATAGCGCTTCGTCCGCTGATAGTGACGATGATGACGAGGACGTACCGGTTGCCTACCCGATGTTGACTGACGATGCGGTAGAGAGCGATCCGGATGCCCCGGTGGACGTGTTGGCGCGTCGCCAGCTTCCCGAGCAGGAACGTCCAGAACGTCCCGAGTATGACCTGACTCGTTTGCAGCCACGGCAACCAGAGGAAGAGGAAGATGAGCCCACTGTGGTTCAGCGGCAGTCTTTGTTTGCTTCCGAACCGGTAGAAGATGAAACGACTGTGGCTCCGGCTGCTGGTAGCGTGTGGAAGCCGTTGGAAGATCCCCAGGCGGGAATCCACTCCGATGCGGACCAGGCGTTGTTTGAAGAATCCAGTGTGATTCCGGACCTGCCTTCGCGTGCGGGAGCGCGCCTGTGGTCTTTCTTCTTGACTTTACTTTTGGTCCCTGTGACTTGGTATCTGCTGGCGGATGCGGCAGCGCGTTTGACTTTAGCTGCGAACAACCCGTGGCAGACCGGTGTCATTAATCCTGCGGCTTTGCTTGAGTTTGCCGGCGGAGCGGTTTTGCTCATCGTGATTTTGGCGTTCTTGGTGCGTTCTTCCCTGGGTGCTTTGGTTTGGGGATTCGTGCTAATGGCTGGTGGCGCGGTGTTCTTAGCGGTTCCGAACATGGTTAAGGACTTCATCGCACCCGCCCAGGATTGGTTGACTTCTTGGAACGCGTTTGGCGGCAACGTGGATCACCACGTGGAGTGGACTGGCTCCACCGGTGTCCTGCTGCTCGCTGGGATCGCGCTGTTCACTTTGGGCATACTAGCGATTTTGGCGCGCCGTGACGGCCGCCGTGAGGCGGAGGTGCGCGCCCAGATTGAACGCCTGGCGCCGGGTACTTTCACTTCTAAGCGTAAGCGCCGCTAGTTCCCTAACTCAGGAGTAGGCACGGCCGACACCTTGGTGTCGCCACGCGGACTCCGACCCTATACCTTCCTGGTTGGTGCCCCGACTGAAAACGGTCGGGGCACCTTTTTACGTATTTGCCGCCGCGTCCTTTCAGGGCAGCGAGCCAGTCTTCACCTCCCGCAGTTGGGCAGGTTAAACAACTATCTTCTAGGTAAGGGTTCCGGCGCTGGGGCAGAGTTCAGCTAGCTGGCAGCTGCCGCATTGGGGGCGTTTGCTGTGGCAAACTTTCCGCCCGTGTTCAATCAAACGGTGGCACAGCAGTGTCCAGTCCTCATCGGGCAGCAGCGCTGCGATGTCTTTTTCCACCGCCAGTGGTTTAGTTTCCCGGCTCCACCCCAGTCGCCTAGCTAAGCGCCCAACGTGGGTATCTACGGTGATGGCGCGTTTTCCAAAGGCATTGCCGAGGACGACGTGCGCGGTTTTGCGTCCCACGCCGGGTAACTGCTCCAGGTCTTCGCGCCGACTTGGCACTTGTCCGCGGAAGCTAGTTTCAAGTTGTTCCCCCAGGGCTTGCAGTTGTTTTCCGCGGCGGCGGTGGAAGCCGAGTGGTTTGACGATTTCACTTAGTTCATCGGGGCTGGTTTCAGCTAGTGCCTCGGGGGTGGGGCACTTGGAAAATAGTGTGGGGGTAATGGTATTTACCCGCTCATCAGTGGTTTGTGCGGACAAAACCGTGGCTACGAGTAGCTCAAAGGCGTTGGAGTAATCCAACGCGCAGTGGGCATCAGGGTAGAGTTTCGCTAGCCTTTTAGCGACTTTTTCCGCTTCAGACACTCCCCGCTCCCCAACTTCACTCCCACACGCACCACTCCGGGTTGCCACTGTTCCTCCTTCACGCGATTCTATGTCGCAATTTACTAAGTTTTGCGCGCGCACGGCACGCGAGCGCCCGAAAACCTATAAGCTGGTGAGAGTGGTCACACGCATCGCTTGTGACTAGGCTATAGTTGAACAGTTCATTTCACACGATCGGAAACAGTAAGCCGCTCGTGCGAGCGGAGATAGAAGGTGACCGTGGAAGGCAACTACATAAGCCAAGTGCCCCTGTTCGAGGGCTTGGATGAGGAACAACAGCGTTCACTGCGGGCAAAGATGGGGCAGACTACTTTGCGTCGCGGTGAAGTACTCTTCAACGAGGGCGACCCGGGTAACCGGCTTTTCATCATCACTGAAGGCAAGGTCAAGCTTGGGCACGCTTCTTTAGACGGGCGTGAAAACCTGCTGGCTGTGCTTGGTCCTGGCGAAATCATCGGGGAACTGACCCTGTTCGATCCGGGTCCGCGCTCCACCACCGCTACCGCGGTTTCTCCGGTGACTTTGCTACACCTCGACCACGCCGACCTGGTGGGTATTCTAGACACCAACCCGACCATGAGTAAGCACATGCTGCGGGCGCTGGCTCGCCGCCTGCGTCGCACCAATGAGTCGCTAGCTGACCTGGTGTTCTCCGACGTTCCCGGCCGCGTGGCTAAGGCCCTGTTGGATCTGGCGGATCGTTTCGGTTCCGTCACCGACGAGGGCGTTCACGTCCCACACGACCTAACCCAGGAGGAACTGGCGCAGCTAGTTGGCGCTTCGCGTGAAACGGTGAATAAGTCACTGGCCGATTTCGTCTCTCGCGGTTGGATCCAGTTGGAAGGTCGCGCGGTGACGCTACTGGACTTGGATCGCCTGGCCCGTCGCGCCCGCTAGTTCACTGGCGGCCACTGACCACCCCGAGCGGTCAGTAATTTTGGTCCACAATATCCGGGGTTCCGATTCAGTCGGAACCCCGGTTTAGTTCACCTGCGTGAGGCTACTGTAGGGGGCGTTTCATGTAGGCGACTAGGCTCTCCGCGTTATTAGGTGCGGGGATCACCTGCACCAGTTCCCAGCCGTCTGCTCCCCACTGGTCAAGAATCGCCTTGGTGGCGTGAATCAACAACGGTACGGTTGCGTATTCCCATTTCTGCATGGTTACGATCCTAACTTGGAAACCTTAAGGCCGACCAGTTTTAACCTGGCCGGCCTACTTATCTTTGGGTGGTGTCGCGCTGACTCTCCACTCCCAGCGCAGTGGGTTGGGGGTTGAGTGTCAGGCACGCACCCGGGCGAGGACGCGCGGAACCTTCGGGGTTCGCAGTTCTTCCGCCAGTGGGTCGTCTGATTCACGCAGCCACGTGAGCCAGTCCGTAATATTCGTGTAGTGGCGGAGCATGGCGCGTCTTTCCCGTTCCGTCAAGCCACCCCAAACACCGAAGTTAGCTTCGGACTGTAAGGCGTCTGCTAGGCACTCCAGTCGCACCTCGCAGGCTAGGCATCGGGAACGAACCTGCCGTTGGGCGGCACCTTGTACGAAAAGCGCATCCGCTGGCTCTGAAGCGCACAGCGCCTTAGCGGCCCAACTTTGGTCTTCGTCGGCATATTCGTAGGTCATTTTCACCCCATTGTTTAAGCGAGTTGAACATCAACCCGTTCTAATGTGACCATACACACAGTTTCAGCTAAAGAGCAAATCACCATTTAGCCTCCCTGACAGATATTTATTTTAACACCGAGCCGTGGGTGCAAAAACCCACCCTTACAGCGTAGGCTGGTACCATGCCGAGTCCTAAATACCGCTACGTACGCAAGGGGCAGTTCTTCACCCTCATGGGAACTTTCCTCCTTTCGTCTATGCTGCTTGGAGTTCTCCTTGCCGGCCTAGCGATCCCAGCTGCCGGGGGCGCTGGAATCATCGCCAAAGCCGGCCCGCGTGTATTCGAGACACTCCCCACCGAGTTCGACATCCTGCCACCGTCAGAAGTGTCCGTCATTAAGGACGTTAACGGAAAGAACATAGCCCAGTTCTACGCCGAAAACCGCATCATCGTTTCCTTGGACGACATGTCACCGTTTTTGCGTGACGCCATCGTCTCCATCGAGGACCGACGCTTTTACGAACACAAGGGGATCGACCCCGAAGGCATGGGGCGGGCCGCCATTAACAACTTAGCTGGACGCTCCACCCAAGGTGCTTCAACCCTGACCCAGCAGTTCATTAAGAACACTATTTTGGAATCCGGCATCCAAAAGGGCGACCAGGACATTATCGACTCAGCCGTCGAACAAACCGTCCCGCGTAAACTACGGGAGGCGCGTTTCGCCCTCGCCCTGGAACAAAAAATGTCCAAGGAAGACATCCTTGCCGGCTACTTAAATATCGCACCTTTCGGACCCAACGTTTACGGGGCGGAAGCTGCCTCTTTGAAGTACTTTTCCAAACACGCCAAAGACCTAGACCTGCCGCAAGCTGCGTTACTGGCCGGCATCGTTAAGTCCCCCACGGAATACGACCCCCTCACCGCCCCCGAGGAAGCTCAGAATCGGCGTGACACGGTGCTTCAAACCATGCTCGCGGAAGAACGCATCACGCAGGAAGAATACGACCAAGCCCTGGAAGTTCCGATCGCTGACTCACTCAGCCCCTCCAACGCCACCCAAGGGTGCGCGGGGGCAGGTAGTGCCGCCTATTTTTGCGACTACGTGCGCGAAGAGCTGCTCTCTTCGGAAGCCTTCGGCAAGGACCGTACAGAACGCCAGCAAAAACTGCTGCGCGGAGGGCTGACCATTAACACCACTTTGGATTGGGATAAGCAGAACAAGGCGGTTGCCGCGATTCAAAACCACATTCCGATCAACGACCCGTCCGGGGTGAACGCGGTCGTGGTATCGCGCGACCCGAATAACGGTCACATCCTGGCGATGGCGCAAAACACCAACTACGGGCTACCGACGGAGGATACTCCTAACGACACCCAGAACTCCTACGCTGCCGACACCGCTCATGGTGGTGGCAACGGGTTCCCCGCCGGATCCACTTTGAAGCCTTTCACCTTGCTTGAATGGTTCCGCGAAGGGCACACCGCCTGGGAGCGGGTGGCGAACCACTCCACCCAGTTCTACCCGGAAGAGTGGAACACTTGCGCCCCCGAGTACAACACTCGCGTTTGGGACGTCACCGACGTCGGCGGTAAACGCGGCACCTATAATGCGCTGCAAGCTACCGAACTTTCAGTTAACCGCGCCTTCGCCCACATGGGAACCAAACTGGAACTGTGCTCCATTTTTGACGGCATGAAAGCCATGGGGATAACTAAACCCGACGGGGAAGCCATTGACCCGATCCCGGCAAACATTATCTCCGCCGAAGCCACTCCCCTGGCGATGGCGGGAGCCTACGGAGCATTCGCTCAGCCCGGTAAGGTTTGCGCCCCCATGGCTGTAACCGAAGTTCTAGATCGCGACGGCAACCCCCTGGCCACTTTCGAACCGCAGTGCTCTAACGCGGTTGACACTGAAGCTGCCAGTAAGGTCACCGCCGTACTGCGCCGCAGTGCTTCTTCGGGCAACTACTACAGCAGCCACATTGGTCGGCCCATCATCGCCAAGACCGGTACCAGCGATGACAGTGCCAACGCCTGGCTGGTGGGTGGAACCCCGCAGATGGTGACCGCGGTGTGGACTGGATACGCGAAGAACTCCTCTAAGTCCATGAACCACCAGGAGATTAACGGCATCTACCGTAGCTACGTTTACGGCGGTACCCTGGCTGCCCCCCTGTGGCAGGAATACATGCAACAAGCTGTTGAGAGCATGGAAGTCCAAGAGTTCCAAGAAGGCGACTTGGGTGCCCCGCCACCGCCACCGCGGCAGGTAGATAGGCCGAAGAAGGAGAATAAGTCGAAGAAGACCAACAATGGTGGGTAAAGCTGTCAAAGTAGCCGCCGGGATAGGGGCCACCACTTTAGGAGCTGGCCTCGCCACCGCGGCTTGGACGCAAGTTGAACGCCGCAGCCCCGTGTTGCGTCGCTTCCACGTTCCGGTGCCAGTGCCGCCCTCGACCCCCACGGTACGAATCCTGCACATTTCGGACCTGCATTTATTTCCCGGACAAGAATGGCTAGTTCAGTGGGTGCGGGACTTGGCGCAGGAAGATTTCGACTTCGTGGTTTCCACCGGGGATAACTTCGGCGCGCAAGCTGCCCTGCCGATGCTGCGGGAAGCCTACCAGCCCCTGTTGGACTACCCCGGAGCGTTCGTGCTGGGGTCGAATGACTATTATTCGCCGCGCGCTAAGCCTTGGATTTCCTACCTTTCTAAGCGCCTGCAGAAGCGTCAGCCTAAACGTAATGTGCCTGACCTGCCGTGGTTCGAGATGGTGTCGGAGTGGATCGACAGTGGGTGGATCGACTTATCTAACCAAGGTGAAACCACTTCGATCACTACCAGCTCCGGGCATAGCGCTGCCCTGGCCCTGGTGGGGGTCGATGACCCGCACATTAAACGCGACCGTATGCCGGCGTTGCCTGACGGGTGGGACAACCCTGAGGTGCTGCGTCTGGGGTTGACGCACGCGCCCTACCAAAGGGTGCTTAATGAGTTCACCACATTGGGTGTGCACGTGGCCTTTGCCGGTCACACTCACGGAGGCCAGCTCTGTGTACCCGGCTACGGTGCTTTAGTGACCAACTGCGATGTGCCTCGCCGCTACGCCAAGGGACTGCACCAGTGGGGCTTCGGTGGGGACAGCTGCACAGTGCATATTAGTGCTGGCCTGGGTACCGCCATGTATGCTCCGGTGCGTTTTTCTTGCCGGCCGGAAGCTTCGCTACTAACTTTGACTCCGGCATGAGGTTTACCCCGTTGGCGCGGTGGGTTCGTTGGATTCGTCGAGCCGGTCGGCGTTAACGGGGATTTAGCCCAGTTCGCAAAGTGAGTTCGTTGCCGTTTACGCCTGGTCTGCGGGGCGAGTTCGCTCGGTGGCAGGGCTGCCGGAAATACGACAGGCGGGGCGCGACAGATGGACGCTTGGTTATGTTTAGCTACACGGAGGTAGTCACGACGAGACCAACCTGCAAGAAGCCCTGCCAGTCAGCAGAGACCGTCCATGACGAGTCTCGTCGCAAACCCAAAACCTAGACCTATAGGCCAAAGACGGAGAGCGTAAAACAGCAATACCAGTGGCTAGAGAGCTATTTTCTTTCTGCCTCGTGGCGATTAGAACATGCAATTGTCTCAGCGTATGCCTCCAGCTCAGTGGACACTGGCACTGCTCGAATTTCAGAAACTAAAGCAAGGTGGATTAGGCATAGCCCCATGATTACCACACCCACAAGTAGAGTACTTGTGTAGCCGATGTGCTCGTTAAGATAGCCTGTAGCTGCAGCAATCGAAGCACCGAAGATGAGCTCCAAAATTCCAGTAGCCGCAAATGTGCGACCAAGCTTTTTGTCGGGCACTACAAGTAACTGCAGGGACCCTAGTACAGCGCTTCCTGCGGGAAGTAGGAACAAAGCCGGTGCAAGTAGCAGCAGATGAGCCGGTGATGAATGAAAAACCAGAAGCAGAGCTGTAGATGCCAGCGGCAAGAGGTAAGCCAGTAGGACAATTACTCCACCGGGTAGGGCCTTTGTTATCCGAGAGGCCACGGAAGCTCCGATAAACACTCCGATGGCAACAACGCTGCTTGTGAGCCCGGCAATCGCAGCGTTTCCAGTAGTTTTTAGCATGTGCCATATCGTTGCCGTAATGACAGCATTAAAAACCGTGAACGCGATATTTCCGGAAGTCGTGACCACTCTCAGGAGTCGAATCGAGAAGAGAATGTCGAATCCCGCGAATAGGCTCCGGATCGAAATTGTTTTGCGGGCGTTGCCCGGCTGATCCACGCCAGCTGCAGAGATAGAAGCTGGCAGGAATAAGCTGGCGACGTATCCAAGGAAATTGGTGATGATGTTGAAGGTGTACGGGAAAGCAGCTCCAAGCTGAAGAAGAGCTCCAGCGAAAGGAGCGGTACCGAACTCGATCAGCGCATCTCGTGCTTGATTAACCGAAATAGCTTTAGGTAGCACGCTCCCCGGCAAAAAAGCTCTTAGCATAACGTTGGTAACGTTTGCGCAAAGTCCGGCGCGTATACCTAATGCAACGGCCAGAGCAGAAGCCGTAGCGAAGTTGAAAGTGCCGGTAAGGAGCAGAGCGACAGCCGCCCCATATATGACAACCCCTGTGGCGCCATTCCAGCGAGCCAGCTTACGGCGATCCCACACGTCTTGAACCCAACCTCCAAAAATGTTGAGGATACCGGCTGTAACTAGAGCAATCGAGGTGACTATGCCGGCATGAGTTGCAGAACCACTACGAGTGAGGACCAATATAGATAAAACGAATCCATTTATGGCCGCCGATAAGGCGTAAGTGGTGTCAGCTGCCAGCCAGGAAATATAACCCGGCTGACGCTCGACCGCACCGGCACCTAACCGCTTGTGGGTTGCTGATATCACGTCACCCAAAACACTTCCCGGCGAAGATACGTGAGTTACGGCTCCCCATCACGCGGACTCTATATGTGAGTACCGTCGCGAATTGGTACCTGACGTTGACGAACGTTATACTGGGTAAGCTGATAAAGCACGGGGTGTGGCGCAGCTTGGTAGCGCGCTTCGTTCGGGACGAAGAGGTCGTGGGTTCAAATCCCGCCACCCCGACCAGTGGAAAACCGCTGATTCTCAAGCAAAACTGAGAGTCAGCGGCTTTCTTTATTTCTGCCGGATGAGCTGTGGTTTCTCACAACCGGGGCTTGGATTCTCCCGCCCTCGCCTGTTTCTCACATCCGGGCGTCGCAGCGTTTCAGGTTTTCGGCTTTCACATCAAAGCGATAACGGCAACTATGGGCGACAATGTCATAATCCCTGTGTCACTGCAGAAAACATCCAGCTCCGCCATAAGAGCCCTTGAAGAAATCCGATCTCTCAACCAATGCGGAATCTAGATCTTAAGGCGTTTCACCAAAGACTCTGAGGGGGCGGTCAGCTGGCGGCTGAGCGCAACAGTTCCAGCACCCTGTCATTGTCCTGCGCCGTGCCCAAAGCTATGCGCACCCCGTCGGGGAACGCCCGCACCGCAATGCCGGCCTGCGCGAAAACCTGCGCCGCCTGCGCCGGTTCCATACCCAGGCAAGAAGACCCCGGCAGCCAGAAGAAATTAGTTTGCGACCTCGGAACCGGCAAGCCCAGCTCACGTAGTGCAGTTAGCATCCGCGAGCGCTCCGCCACGGTGCGGGAAACTCCCTCCGCCACCGCCTGCGGTTGCAATAGCATCGCAATCGCCGCTTCCTGGGCCACCGCCGATACCGAAAACGGCAGTGTCACCGACCGCAGGTACTGGATCAACTGGGGTTGACCCACCATGTACCCCACGCGAACTCCTGCCAACCCGTAAGCCTTGGAGAACGTCCTCGCCACCAGTAGATTCTCGAACTCCGCCACCAGGGACAAGGCGGTTCCGACCTGGGGGTCGTTCACGTAGTCAATGTAGGCTTCATCGACGATCACCAGCACGCGGGGGTCGACTTGTTCTAGGAAGCGACGAATCTGCGCGGTGGTTACGACCGTGCCGGTTGGGTTGTTCGGGTTGCAAATAATCACCGCGCTGGTGGTTTCATCCACCGCCTGCGCCATCGCATCCAAGTCATGGGTTTGGTCCTGGTTCAAAGGCACGAGTTTCGGCTTCGACCCCACCACCTGGGTGACGAATGGGTAGGCCTCGAAGGAACGCCAAGCGAAAACCACGTTCGCACCGGGATTCGCCACCAGGGAAAGTGCGTGCACTAAAAGCGCCGAAGAACCGGCTCCGGTTGCCACCCAAGTGGGATCCACTTGGTGGAAGGCCGCGACTTGCGTAATCAAGTCGGTGGTCGCCATGTCCGGGTAGCGGTTGCAGTTAGCCAGGGCCGCTCCCGCCGCTTGCCTCACCGCCAAGGGAGGAGCCACCGGGTGTTCGTTCGCGGCCAGGAACGCCGGGTTTTCACCTTGGGGGGCGGGAGGTGTGACGATTTTAGGGAAGGCGAGGACGTCCTCGCGGATATTCACGCAACTGGGGTTGTCGGTATTCATGGTTACTAGCCTAACCCCGCCAGCGCCCAATACCAGGGCACAGCAATGCTGAGTGGGGAAGATGACGAAGCCAGGCGGCGGGGCGGGGTGGTGAGAACTTGGCAGAGGCCGACCGACGGGGGCGGCAGCGAGGACGTGGCGGGGGCGGGCGGTGCCCTCACATTACGGAGACGTTTTGCTCTCCCGGTGGCATCTGCCGCCGTAGTTGAGATAATAGGGGTATGGACTTTGTAATTCGTTTACTCGCAAATATGGCTGGGATCTGGCTGGCGGACACTCTAGTTTCGGGCATCGCACTGCCCGAAAGCACCTCCAGCTGGACAAACTTCTTAACGCTACTGATCATCGGCGCGGTATTCACCGCCATCAACATGGTGGTTCGCCCCCTGGTGAAAGTGCTGACCTTCCCCATCTACATCCTCACCCTGGGATTATTCGCCCTGGTGGTGAACGCCCTGATGTTCATGCTCACCGGCTGGCTAACTACTCAAATCGGTTACGGCCTGGCGGTTTCCGGCTTCGGCGCGGCCTTCCTCGGTGCCATTATCACCGCGATCGTGGCGGCCCTGGTCAGCGCCGTCCTACGCAAAATAAGCCTCTAGCCACTGCCCGCGACACTCAACTCCCCACGAGTGTCGCCGCCCGGCCGGCGTGACCTAGCGCGCGGTGGTGATGGTGTATCGACGCGCCGAAGTCACAGTCGCCCCTTCTAACCCCAGGGTGCGGGCACGTTTTTCATGCCAGCTTTCCACCTGCGAATTCCCCTGTTCGCCGGCAACTTCCGCATCCGAGATGTAGCCATCCAAACTGTGCGGGCCAAAGAAACCGTCGATGTCTTCCGACCCGCTGTAGACCGTGATGTGATTAGCGCTAGTGCGGTTAAAACGCCCTTCCAGACCGGGGATAATGTCAGCGGTATTTTCAAACGCCATCAGCGGAGTGGACGGGGGAATGTCGAGGTTACCGATGGGAGACCCAGCCGTCACCACTGCCGCCACCTGGTAGCGGCTGTTCACCTGCGGGTCCGCCGCCAAGGCCGCAGCTGTCAGACCACCTTGGGAGTGCCCCACGAACTCCACTGCGTCCGCCGGCTCAGCACCCGCATCAGCCAATGCTATCTGCACCGCCACGTGCTCATCACTGTAAGCACCCGCGACGGTAGCGAAATTCGCAGTCATATTCTTCGGGTTCGCCGCCCCCGGAATGGTTTCTTGCGTGCCGCGCATAACGACGCTCCAACTGGGGCGCTCCCGGCCGGGAGTATCGTGGCGTAAGATCTCAAACTCCGCAGCCGCCGGTACAGGCCCCCTCCCCGTGGTACTCACCGCAGCCCTGTCCCAAGGCTGGTCGCACACGTGCTTGACGCGCTCAAGTAACTCCGACGCACTTCGGGGGGTGTCGACCGCTTCCACGTGCTGCACCGCCTCGCCGCCACCGCTTCGCCCAGACAACACGTCAGGAATCGCCACCGGCTTCGGCTCCCACACCGGCCCTCGCCCCTGTGAAGGTCGGACGAGGACGTGGCTGCGTTCGACCTTGAAACCTTGCCGACGCAGTTTGGAGCGGTTAACCACCGTCATTACTCCCGCGCTCCTCGCTACCGTTGCCGCGCTTGGCACCCAGTCATTCGCCTTGTCAGTTAAGTTGTTGTCCCCGCCTGGCACCCCATCTGCCGTTGGTTTCGCCGACCGGCCTACCAACAGGTTTGGTCGCGCCCCCGCCAAGGCTTGCCCCACGGACTCGTTGCAGGTGAGCGCATCCATGGCGGCGGTCTCCACCTGCCCCACCTGCCGGGCCAGCGGCGGGCGTGGCCACCTGTGGCGATCCAGGGCGAACGCCAACTGCAACATCGCCGCGCTACGTACCTTTAGTTTGCGCAAGTCCATTTCCCCATGTTTAAGGTCCTTGATGGTGGCGGTGGCAAGGAGCAGCTCCCAAGTGCGAACCACGTTCGGTTTCGCCACCGTCAGGTCGTAGACTTTCGCCGAGAACATCACCGCGTTTTGCTTGCCGAACTGGCGGGTCGAAAAACGCGCATGCCCCTTGCGCTGCACCCAGCGCGCGAAAGCAGTCAACAAGGAAGCATCAAAACTTGCGCACGTGGAGGCCTCGGTGGCTTCGTAAACGTCAGCGACGAACTCCAAATCCATACCTAACTTACGCAGTTGCGTTACCACTTCCGAATCAATCCGAGCACACAGGGTGTAGGAGTGGTCAAGAAGTGCCTGCAGTTTCTGCATGGCGGGACTGCCGGCGAACCCCACGACAGTCGGTGGGAAAGCTAGGAACTGCCCGGCCTGCCACAGCTCTTGCATTGCCCGCAAAATAACTAGCGCCTCCACCGCCTGGGTGGCACTGCCTCGCACCTTGGTCGCGGCCAGGCGCAAGGAGGAAGTGTCCACGCACAGCGCACCGGAGTCAATCAGCACGTAGTCACTCACGGGGCACCCACCAAGGCTCCGGCAAGTTCACTGTTAGCTTGGGCCAGTGCCCGCCACAGCTCGGTTTCTAAATCCCGCAGACAGCCAGCTAATTCAGCGCTCACCACTGCTACCTCCCCCAGGCGAAGCTGCGCCTGAGTGGAGGCTGGGCCTTCCCACTGGAAGGAAATTTCGTTAACGGTCCTTGCCACCTGCGTTAGGAGTTCGCAAGCGTGGGACAGAGGAAGAAAAGTATCGAAGTCCATGGGACGAAGTTAAAACGCCCATCCCGGCGACCGACCTCGCCCCCAGGAAGATCAGTGGATAGAACCCGCCTGTGGAAAACCGCCCTGCCCGCGGTGAACAACGGAGCGGTGAGCAGCCGAGGGGTGAAACTGCTGTTTCCGCAAACGCGCGAATGTGCCACCATATAAAATATGGAAGCTGCTTTTGACCTCACCGCCATGCAACACCTAGCTGACTCCCCCATCGCCTTGGGATCCCTGGACGGACGCTACCGCCCCGTGGTCGCTCCCCTGGTGGATTACCTTTCCGAAGCCGGGCTGAACCGCGCCCGGATGTTCGTCGAAGTCGAATGGCTCATCCACCTGCTTGACAGCCAGGTGCTGCCCGGAGCTCCCGAACTCACCGACCGAGACCGGCACTACCTGCGCACGCAAGTGGCCGAGTTCGGTGCCGACGCGGTGGCGGAACTGGCCGAGATTGAAGCCGAAACCCGCCACGATGTTAAAGCCGTGGAATACTACCTCAAGCGTCGCCTGGACGCGGCGGTGGACCCCCTTGGGGAAACCGCGCTCAGCCAAGTTCACGAAGTGGTGCATATTTTCTGCACTTCCGAAGACATCAATAACCTCGCCTACGCCCTAGTTATAAAAGGTGCGATCGAGGACGTGTGGCTGCCAACCGCGCGTGGCCTACGTGAGGACGTGACCGTCCTCGCCGAAGAACACGCCGACTTGCCGATGCTGTGCCGCACCCACGGGCAGCCCGCCACCCCATCGACCATGGGTAAGGAGATGGCGGTGTTTGCCCACCGCCTCTCACGCCAGATCAAACGAGTTGAAAACACCGAGTTCCTCGGGAAAATCAACGGCGCCACCGGCACCTACGCCGCCCATGTGTGCGCCGTACCCGAAGTTGACTGGCAAGAAGTGGCGCGCAGTTTCGTAACTAAACTGGGCCTGCAGTGGAACCCGCTTACCACCCAGATTGAATCCCACGACTGGCAAAGCGAGCTATACGCCGACGTGGCGCGTTTTAACCGCATTGCCCACAACTTCGCCACCGACGCTTGGACTTACATTTCCTTGGGGTACTTCCACCAAAACCTCGCCGCCCAAGGCTCCACCGGGTCCTCCACCATGCCACACAAGGTAAACCCCATTCGTTTCGAAAACGCCGAAGCGAACCTGGAAATTTCCTGCGCGCTACTGGACGTGCTTTCCGCCACCTTGGTGACCTCCCGCCTGCAACGAGACCTGACCGATTCTTCCACCCAACGCAATATTGGCACCGCCTTGGGACATTCCCTGCTGGCGTTGGATAACTTGCGCCGCGGCCTGGCTGGGATCGACATGAACGCCCAGGCGATGGCCGCTGACTTGGATTCCCACTGGGAGGTCGTGGGTGAGGCCGTGCAGCAAACCATGCGGGTAGCTGCGATTGCGGGAGCGGAGGGAATGGAAGACCCCTACGAACGGTTGAAAGAACTCACCCGCGGACATGAGGTGGATGCCGGCGCTACTGCTGCTTTCATTTCCTCCCTGGGGTTACCATCGCAAGTGGAAGAACGATTGCTGAAGCTTTCACCGGCAACCTACATCGGGATCGCCCCCGAACTGGTCCAGCATTTAGGGAAGTGAGAACCAAACCCAAGTTTTAGCCGCTCTTGCGGCCGAAGTAACACACCTATTTTTCATAGCTGGCGACCGGGCTCTTAGTGAACGCGGCTGCGGGCTGATGCGAGGAGGGCACCAACGATGGCCACCGCAAGTAATGATTCCCAAGCAGCTAACCGAAAACCCTCACCAGGCGGGGGCAACCCGCCGGTGGATGAACACCAGATCCTAGAGTTTGACGACAGGCAACTATCGCAGTTCGTGGGTGAAGTCGAACCCAGCGGTAAGCGACGGTCCATGTTCGCTGTTGCCGCGGTCGCCACTTTAGGTTCTCTGCTGTTCGGCTATGACACCGGAGTTATTTCCGGGGCACTGCCGTACATGTACATGCCTAATGGTGCTGGCGGGTTGCATTTGACGGCCTTGGAAGAAGGCATGATCGGGGGGATCCTCACCTTCGGGGCGGCGTTTGGCGCCCTCATCGGGGGACGCCTGTCGGACCGTTACGGGCGCCGCCATAACCTACTGCTATTGGCTTTGCTGTTCGCAGTGGGGGCTTTGGGTAACGCCATGTCACCCAACATTTGGGTGCTCTACCCCTTCCGTTTCGTCCTTGGTTTCGCCGTGGGTGGGGCTTCCGCTACCGTCCCGGTGTTCTTGGCCGAAACCGCGCCCAAGAGTATCCGCGGCACGGTGGTGGCGGTAGACCAACTGATGATTGTTACCGGCCAGCTACTGGCGTTCACCATGAACTCGGCGATCGCCGCTTTGCAAGGCCCACCCCACCTGCAGGTGGTTTCCGACCCTGCTGGGATACTGTCGCCCGCGCAATACACCTGGGATCAGGTGCATGCCCTGGAGGCTTCCCACTTCGCCGGTGACACGCAAGCGTTTTACGACTTCACCCAGCAACTGGTGGTAGCTGGAGGCAACGCCGCCGCCTGGCGTTACATGCTTTTACTTTGCACCCTGCCCGCCATCGGACTGTGGATCGGTATGCGCCTGATGCCGGAGTCCGCGCGCTGGTACGTGGCGCAGGGCCGCTTCTACGAGGCCATTGGGGCGTTGAAGCGTGTGCGCAGCGATGAGCACGTGGGGGCGGAACTGCAAGAAATGCTGGCGAGCCAGCGGGAAAAGACCCGCACCCAGCGGCTCAACCTGCGTGAAGTCCTAGCGACCCCGTGGCTACGCAAACTCATGCTGGTGGGGATTTTCCTCGCGGTGGTGAACCAAACCACCGGGGTGAACACGGTGATGTACTACGCCCCCAAAGTTTTAGGCTACGCAGGGATGGAAACTTCCGCCGCCATCTACGCCCAAGTTGGTAACGGCGTGATGTCGGTAATCGGCGGGGCCTTGGGACTGTGGTTGATTGTGCGTTTTAGCCGCCGCCAACTACTAATCGCCGACGTTTTGGGGGTGGGGTTTTGCCTGCTGGCTATCGCCGCGGTTTTCCACTTCACCATTGCCCCCGCCATTGACGGCGGCCACCACCCGCCGGCGTGGGCGCCGTACACAATTTTGCTGCTAATGGGTTTGTTCATGCTGATCGTGCAGTCCTCCAACGGCACCGTGGTATGGACCATGCTGGGTGAGATCTTCCCCGCCTCAGCGCGCGGGGTTATGAACGGCGCCGCGGTTTTCAGCATGTGGATAGCCAACGCCATTATCACCGCGATTTTCCCGATTATGATGCAGTCCCTGGGCGGGGCTTTAACGTACACCATTTTCGGGGTTCTGAACCTTTTGATTGCGGTGGTCTTGTACCGGATCATGCCTGAAACCCGCGGGAAGTCCATGGAGGAGATTGAAGTCTACGTGCGCCAACGCTACGCCTGACGCCGGTGTTCGGTCGGCGCGGTCGGCGGGTCTGGTGCGCGGCGGCGGGGCGAGGCCGGCCACCCCGGTGGGAGCAAAACACCGTCGCGAAGGTGGGGATGCTGGTGCCAGTGAGGCTTTAGCGCGGTAAAGTGGCGGTAAGTAGATTCAGCATCTTTCGGAGGCTTGGAAATGATTACCTTGAAAGTTACCGGACTAACCTGCGGGCACTGCGTAAACGCGGTGACCGACGAATTAACTGATCTTGCCGGCGTGGAGTCCGTGCAGGTCGACCTCAACCCCGGTGAGAACGCGACTTCCACGGTTGAAGTGACCACCAGCGGTGAAGTCAGTGACGACGCTTTACGTGACGCCATTGCCGAAGCAGGCTACGAGCTAACCAGCATCGAACGCTAAACCACGAACTCGGCGTGGTCTGCGACTGCGCGCCGCCCCGAGGCCGTCCCGCATCACGGCGCCGTCGCGGTCCTGACGTCGCCGCGCTGTTACTACCCCGAGCCCTGGCGTGTCCCGGGCCCTGCCGCCGCGCGCCCCGGTCCCTGGGCAAGTATTGGCCGTGAGCATTTAGATAGGTAGAGAGATAGGCTAGAAATATGTCTGGTCCTAACTCCGTCCCCACTACCCTGGCCCCTGCTCCCACGCCGAGGCTGGGTGAGAACCTGTTACGACGAGCCGCAACTTTACGTGTGCGCCTAATCGTCGCCGCCATCTTGTCCACCCCGGTGATGGTGCTGTCCATGGTGCCGGCCTGGCAGTTCAGTGGCTGGCAATGGGTGTGCGCCGCCCTCGCAACCCCGGTGGTGACGTGGGTGGCTTGGCCATTCCACAGTGCGGCGATACGCGCGGGGCGACACGGCACCTCCACCATGGACACCCTGGTTTCCCTGGGGGTTAGCGCCGCCTACCTGTGGTCACTGTGGGCACTATTCTTCGGCGGAGCCGGCAAACTCGGCATGACCATGGACATGTCTTTACTGCCTCGCACGCAGGCATCCGCCCACCCGCACGTGTACTTCGAAGCCGCCACCATGGTCACGACGTTCCTGCTGGCCGGTCGCTTCGCAGAAGCCCGCGCCCGCTACCGAGCCGGTGACGCCTTGCGTTCCCTACTGGAACTGGGAGCGAAAACCGCGCGCCTAGTGGCCGCTGACGGTTCCACCCGGGAAGTACCTACTTCCGACTTGAATGTCGGGGACGTGGTGTTAGTCCGCCCGGGGGAGAAGATCCCCGCCGACGGAGTGGTGGAATCAGGTCAAGCCGCCTTGGACACGGCGCTGATTACCGGCGAATCCGTGCCCGTACACGTGGGGCCAGGAAGCGAAGTCACCGGCGCCACCATCAATACCGATGGGGCTTTACGAGTGCGTCTTACTCGCGTTGGAGAGGAAACCACCCTGGCGCAAATCGGGCGCCTGGTGACGCAGGCGCAAGCAGGTAAAGCCCCGGTCCAACGCCTTGCCGACCGCGTAGCTAGTGTTTTTGTCCCCGTGGTTCTGGCGATTGCGACGCTAACTCTGGTTGGCTGGCTGCTGCTGGGCGGCAGTGTTCAGGCGGCGTTCACCGCGGCGGTGGCGGTGCTGGTTATCGCCTGCCCCTGTGCACTGGGGTTGGCCACCCCCACCGCGCTACTGGTGGGGTCGGGGCGCGCCGCCCAGTTGGGGATCGTCATAAAAGGGCCGGAAATCCTGGAAGCCACTCGGGTGGTAGATACCGCGGTGTTTGATAAGACGGGGACTTTGACGCAAGCGAAAATGAAAGTCACCAAAGTGGTGGCGAGTAAGTCCGCGAGCGAAGAACCACCCACGTTTGCCTCAGGGGATTCGGGAACCGGGGACTTTGACGACTCTGCCCGGCAAGTGCTGGCTTTGGCTGCGGCGGTGGAAGGGTCGTCCTCCCACCCCGTTGCCCACGCCATCACGGAGGCGGCCGAGAGCGCGCCCGCGGCTTCGGCGTTCACTAACCACGCCGGGCGCGGGGTGAGCGCGCTGGTGGGTAAGCAGATGGTGTACGTGGGCTCTCCGTCGTGGATTGAGCAGCAAGGCGCGGACCTTAGCCGGTTGCGTGAAGCGATCGAGGACGGTTACCGCTGCGGCGCAACCGTTACCGTGGTTGGTACTGCCCCGGTTGCCAGCGCGTCAGCTGTGGGTGGGCACGCTTCCGAGGCGGGTGGGCGCGGCGCTGAACCGCACGGATCAGCCGCGGGTGGACCCGCTCCCGAGGCGGTTGTCCCCGTCGCTGAACCGCACGCGTCAGCCGCGGGCGCGGAAGAAAACGCCCAGGGCGAACACGTTTCGCAACCAGGCGTATCAGCCCCGAGCGAGTCGACTGACGATGCGCACGCCCTCGACACTGACCCTGTGCGTGTCATTGACCTGGGGGTTACCGGGATGACTTGCGCGGCGTGCGTGCGGCGAGTGGAACGAAAACTCAGCAAACTACCAGGAGTGGAAGCCAGCGTTAACCTGGCCACCGAGTCCGCGCAAGTGACCGTGAGCGGTGACGTCAGTGACCAGCAGCTGGTGGAAACCGTGCAGAAGCTCGGGTATGGGGCGAGCGTGTTGGGGCAGGCCCGCAGCGGGCCCGCAAGTGGAGACGAAAACTTAACTTCACGCCCAACCCAAGCCGAAGAAGTCACAACCACGACCGGACCGATAACCGCGATTGGCTGCCTGTGGGTGGCGGACCAAGTTAAGGACGATGCCGCCAAAGCGCTAGCTCGGTTAAAGGAGTTGGACATTAAGCCGGTGCTCCTCACCGGGGATAACGCCGCCGCCGCGCAGGCAGTGGCCGGCCAGCTGGGGATCGAAGAAGTCCACGCTGAAGTGCTACCCGCCGACAAGCAAGAAGTAGTGGCTCAGCTGCAAGCCCAGGGGCGCACAGTTGCCATGATTGGTGATGGTGTCAACGATGCGGCAGCTCTGGCGCAAGCCGGACAGCAGGGACTGGGTATGGCGATGGGATCGGGGACAGATGTCGCGATTGAAGCTGCCGATATCACCTTAATGGGGAAGTCAGTGACCACTGTCCCCACCGCCATTGCCCTGTCGCGACGCACCTTGCGGATCATCAAACAGAACTTGTTCTGGGCTTTTGCCTACAACGTCGCGGCCATACCGCTGGCGGTAGCTGGAGTTCTCAACCCCATGATTGCGGGGGCGGCGATGGCTATGTCTTCGGTGATAGTGGTAAGTAACTCGCTGCGACTGCGGTCTTTCACTCCTGAAGAACCCTAATCCCAGAGCCCTAGTCCCCCTGATGGCGAGGACGGAAACGACGTCGCCGAACCGCGCGCCACGTCCTCGTCGCTACTGCTTATTATCCAAGGCTTCGCGAGCCGCGCGGCGACGGTGAAGGACGAACTCCACCACCATTGGCAGCAAGGACACCGCCACGATAATTAAAATAATCATCGTTAAGTTGTCGTGGATGAAGGCAACGCCACCGAGGGCGGCACCTAGCAGCGTGAGGCCGGTGCCCCACAGTAGAGCTCCCACCAAGTTCCACAGCAGGAAACGCCCGTGGCGGTAGCCGGCGATACCCGCCGCAATCGGGACGAATGTGCGCACGAACGGAACGAAACGCCCAATCACCAAGGAGCGGCCCCCGTAGCGAGTGAAGAAGTCCTCGGCCTGAACCAAGTACTCCGTCTTCAACACTCGTGCTTCGGGGCTGAACAGCCCGCGCCCGAAACGTTTACCCAGCCAGTAACCAACCTGGGAGCCCGCCAGCGCACACACCGTGATGGTCAAGACCAGGACCCACAGGCTCAGACCCAACTGCGAATGCAGCAAACCGGCAGAAAACACCAGGGAATCACCTGGGAGCACGGGGAACAGCACCCCGGATTCGATGAACACGATCAGTGCCACGCCCGCCAGCACCCAGCGCCCCAAAGCCAGCAGGAGTTCCTCGGGATTCTTGAACCACTCGATTAAAACCTGCCACCAGGCCATCTGATCGGGGTCGGCAGCAAGCGGCTGGAAGGCACCGGTTACGTCCGCGCTGGTGGCGGAAAGGGAGGAGGTAAGGCTGCCCGCGTTGGCTGCGAATTCGGCAGTTAAGACATGCATGTTCGCCGTGGTGAGCAAGCTCAGCAAGTAGTCAATCATGCTTAGGGCCTTCCTGGTTTTAACCTGATAACTCCCCTAGCCTACTGAAAGCCCGGGCAATTTTACCTAACCAACCCCGCACTGTAGCCGGATTCACCACGCCCCAGCCACCAGCCCAGGGGACCATCCCTCCGCGAAATCTTGGCACTGTAGCCCGATTCACCCAGCATGGATAACACCCTTTGACGAGGTCTTTGCGTAAGCTGAAACTATGCCAGCCATACCGTTTCCGCCCACTCGCAAAAGCGAGACCCCGGCCGAAAGCACACCGCTGGCTAGTAGACTACCCGCGCCCGTGCAGGTAAGTGACCGGCAACAATCGCGAATACACCGCACCGGAGACCTGTTTTCCCTCACCACCTCCATACTGGGGATCGCGCTGGTACTGGTGTTGGGAGCCTACGCGCGCGGCACCACTACCGGTGTCACCGAGGACGTACGCACCGCCCTCGCCGACGTACTGCGCCAGATCCTGCTGCTGCCCGTGACGGTGTTGGAATCGATCTTCGTAATCGTGGTTCCGGTGGCGGTGGTACTCACCCTGGCGTGGCAAAAACGTTGGCGTACCATTATCGAAACTATCCTCACTGGGACTGCCGCTGCCCTTATTGCCGCCCTGTTCGTGCGGGTAGCGACCTACCTGCCTGCCTCCGTTACCTCGAGTCTGACGGTCACTTCCGCCGCCGGGGCTGGCATGGTGATTGACCTGCTGCTCACCACGTTTGCCGCGTTCCTATCGGCCGCGGGGGAAGCCAGCCAGCAGCGGTCCATACGGTACGGGTGGGCGTTCGTCCTGATCCTGTCCGTACTGTACGTACTGCGCGTGACCTTGACCCTACCGGCAGCGATAATCTCTATCTTGCTGGGGCGAGCCATCGGCACCGCCGCCAGGTACCTGTTCGGTTTCAGTGACGACCGCGGGGACGCCATCGACTTGGTCAATGGGTTGCTGCAGGTGGGAATCACGCCGGCGCGGATTGTGCGCGCTGACCTGCCAACCGAGCACCACCCGCTGCAGACCGTTTTCGTGGGAGAAGGGGAAGACACTTTCACTTGGACGGGACTGTACCGGCCTTTGATTTACCTTGAGCCCAGGCAGGCTCGGGACGATGAAGTGGGGGGCGCAGTAGCCAACCCCAAGGCGACAGGGGGTGCGACGGCCGGTTCGGAGGCGACGGGCGCGGCCCGCCCGGCAGAAACCGAAATCGAATACCACCTCAATACCGTGCCCCCGGCTCCTTCCAGCACCGACCGCCACTACGTATGCTGGGACACCCACGGTAAACAATACGACCTGGCGGTACTGGACCCCGATACGCAGATCACCGGGTTCATTCACGACCTGTGGAATAACATTCGCCTACGCGGCCTCTCCCGCTGGCTCACTCCCTCCCTGCACGCCAACGCCGAACGCGCAGCACTGGTGAAAATGGCGGTACACAACGCTGGCTTAACCACCCCCAGCGTGGCAGGTATAACGGCGGCCGGCTCGTCCGTTTTCACCGTGCAAGACCCCGTGCCCGATGCCACGCTGCTGGCTGAGATTCCGGTGGAAAGACTTACCGATGAAGTCCTTCACCGCATCGTCACGCAACTGCACATTGCGCACAAGAACGCAATCGCCCACCGCGACCTGGATATGAATGCGATCGCGATCGACACCGGTGACCGCGCTTGGATACTGAACTGGGATCGCGGGCAGGTAGCCTCCACCACGCTCACGCGCAGCATTGACGTAGCGCAGTTGCTGACCGTCCTCGCCCTGAAAGTGGGGTCCGAACGCGCCCTGGCAGCGGTGCGGGAAGTCTACGGACCGACTCCGGTGATGATGGCGGCACCGGTGCTGCAAAAGGCAGTGCTCCCCCAAAGCGTGCGCAAGGATGCGCGGCGCGAGGACGTGTTGGCGCAGTTGCGTGAAGCCATTATGGGAGACATTCCTTCCCATGACGTGCCTGAAGTGGGGCTTACGCGGTTCTCCCTGCGTACCGTGGTGATGGCGGTCCTGGGTGGTGTAGCGCTGTGGGTGGTTTTGGGCTCGCTCAACTTCGCTACCGTGAAGGCGGCGCTGACCTCCGCGCACGGGTGGTGGATTGTGGCGGCGTTCGGGTTTAGTTTGCTCACCTACCTGGGGGCGGCGATACCGGTGGTGGCTTACACCCCCGAAAAGGTGCGGTTGTGGGACGCTACCTTGACGCAGGTGGCGGCCTCCATTGTTACCTTGGTGGCGCCCGCTGGAGTGGGGCCGGCAGCGGTGAACTTGCGGTTCTTGAACCGGGTGGGAGTTAAAACCCCAGTGGCGGTCGCAACCGTGGCGTTCATCCAGGTTTCTCAGTTCATTGTCACCATACTCACCCTGCTGGGGGTTGTTTTCATCACCGGGCGTTCATCCCAGTTGGAACTTCCCTCCACCACCGTGCTCTACGCCGTCGGTGGAGTAACTGTGGTGGTGGGCGTGATTTTAGCGGTGCCTTGGGTGCGGCACTGGGTGTGGCGGCACTTGGAGCCATCCTGGTCGCAAGTGTGGGAACGCCTGGTTTGGGTGGTGGGGCAACCTCGCCGCCTGGCACTAGGAGTGTTCGGAAACTTCTTCATGACCGTGTGTTTCATCCTCACGTTCATGTGTTCCCTGGCGGCGTTCGGGTACTTCCTGGACCCCACCACGCTGACGGTTACCTACTTAGCGTCAAACACCTTGGGATCGGTGATCCCCTCCCCCGGTGGTATCGGCCCGGTGGAAGCGGCCCTCACCGGTGGTTTGACGGTGGCGGGAGTGCCATCGGGTATCGCTATTTCCGCTGCTTTGATCTACCGCCTGGTTACTTTTTACGGTCGCACTCCACTGGGTTGGATAGGGCTGCGAATCATGACTAAGCGCGGCTTGTTATAAACATCTCTGGCTTCACCATTTCCCAACTTTGGTTTCGTATGTGATGCTGATGCTATGAAAACTTCCTCCCCGTCAAAAGTTAAAAGCATCCTGGCAGCCATCGCGCTAGTGCTGGTGATGGTGATTGTGTTCTTCCTCGGTCGCGCCAGCGTTCCCGCTCCTGAGGCAACGCAAACCGAAACTGAAGCCACCGAAACCAGTGCTTCAGCTTCCGAAGAAGCCCCCGAAGCGGCGCAGAACAACACTGAACCGGAGTTCGCTGAGTCCATCGACAACCCTAAGGCGCTGGAACTGCTGAAGAAAGCTCCCCGCAACGAGGACGGGGACCCGCGCGCCCTGGGAGACATCAACGCCCCCGTGGTGATGGTTGCGTATGAGGATTTCTCCTGCCCGATGTGTACCCGCTACTTCACGGACGTGCATCCGCAGTTAAAGAAATACGTGGACGAAGGTAAGCTGCGAATCGAATTCCACGACATGGTCATATTCCCCAACTACGGTTCCGACATAGCGGCGCGAGCTTCGCGGGCGGCCGCTAACCAGGGCAAGTTCTGGGAGTTCGTGGAAGCCGCTTACGCTGCGGCGGGAGCGGGGAACCACCCGTCCTACAATGAAGAATCCGTGGTGGCACTGGCTAACGAAATCGGTATTGGTGACGTGGACAAGTTCCGCGCCGACCTTAACTCCGAAGAAATCCAGCAAGCTGTGCAGGAAGAAACCGCGGCTGCGCAAATAGAGATGGGCGTAGGTGGAACCCCGTTCCTTGCGTTCAACAAGACCGTGGTAAACGGCGCCTACCCCGCGGACTTCATGGTTAAGACCTTCCTCAACCAGCTACAAGAAGTCCAGTCCGGGAAGTAGAACCGCCTTCTAAAATGGGGGCCTGCCCCCAGCGAAGGGCAGGCACGCGCAGACAGGTGGCCGGGTGGATAGGTGCCTGCGCGGACAAGTGCCT
>JAUNVG010000008.1:16459-40187 GCA_030537735.1 Actinomycetaceae bacterium | reverse complement strand
TCGGACGCGTGGCCGCCAACACCAGGTGCCTACGCGGACGCGTGGCTGCGAACACCAGGTGACCACGCCGGAAGAACACTGGCAGCAGGGGAACTTGCCCCCTGGGAATTTTTCGAATGTGAGTAACAGGAAATGACTATCACCGCCCTAGCGGCATTCCTCGGAGGCGTACTAACCCTATTCGCCCCCTGCGCCGCCATGCTACTGCCGTCCTTTTTCGCTTACGCCTTCGTCTCCCGCTCCACTCTGCTGGCGCGAACCGCGGTATTCACCCTGGCAGTGGTAACCGTCCTCGTCCCCCTGGGAGCATTCGCCGCCACCCTCGGCCACCTGATCCGCGCTCACACCACCACCATCACCCTAATCGCCGGACTGGTGGTGATCGCACTGGGGGTGGCACAAGTGTTTTCCCTGTCCCTACCCACGCCGAAAGTCGCTAACCAGCTAATGACGAAAGGCACCTCCACAGGCGGGCCGCAAACAGTGGGAGCCGGTGGCGTTGAAGACCGCAAACCCACCGCGCTGGCGGTGTTCGCACTGGGCGCGGGTTACGCCCTTGCCGGGGTAGGGTGCTCCGGCCCCATCCTGGGCGCGGCCCTGTCGGCGGCGGCCCTGACCGGCTCCGCCTGGCAAGGCGGTCTACTAATGGCAGCTTTCGCCCTGGGAATGGCACTACCCGTGGGGCTACTGGCACTGGTGTGGGAAGGTCTGCGCATCAGCGAACGCAGCTGGCTGCGTCCTTCCCCCGTGAAAGTACTAGGACGGTGGAGCACCTGGCAAAACCTCATCTCGGGGATCATTTTCATCGTCTTAGGGGTAATCCTGGTGGCGTTCGGGGGCAATACCAACCTACCGTCCCTGCTTAGCGCCGATGCGCAGATCAACTTAGAGACCCGCATCATCCACCTAACTAACTCCGTACCCAGCATCGTGGTGATCCTGCTGGCAGTGGTGCTAGTGGGGCTGGTCGTGGTGTGGGTGAAAGAACGCCAAGGCCCCAAGGATCGCCACTAACAGCAGTAAACTGCCAGTAGAGGAAAGGTAAGAAAGGGGGGTAGATGTGATAACCGTGAAGCAACGCTGGGGACTGTTTTACGTCCTACTGCAGTTCGCAACCGTGTTCCTAGCGGTGTCCCTTACCGGCGTCGTCGGCTGGATGCTTACCGAACGCAACTTCTCCCAACCGGTACCTGCCTTACTGAAACTGCGCGACCCACACGTGGCGGTAGCTGAAATCATTATCCCCATGGTGGTGGCAGTGGTAGTGACCGCTATTTTCGTGCGCACCTCCCACCTGCGACCACTGGTGTGGCGCGAACCGGAGTACGTCTCCCCCGAACTGGGAGGCAAAGCCCCCACCTACGCTCCCCCGATCGACACCGGCGATGACCTACTTTTAGGGTCGGCCCTTTCCACCGAACCGGAACCATTCTACGACCTGCACGTGCAGCCGCAGATCTCACGCCTATGGTGGCTGCTGGGCATGTTAATCGTCCTGGGTGCGGGACTGGCAATCATTTACGGTATCGCCCACGCCCACGTAACCGGCTGGAGCCTGGCAATCGGAATGTTCGCAGCATTTATGTGGGCATTCGCCCACGAGTACCTGCTGCGCGGCCTACTGGTAGCGCGGGTGCGGCGCTTCACTCGCCGTGACCGTGTGCCTCTACTGGTTTCCGCCACCCTTTCGGCGCTGTGGATAATCCCCTTCGCAGTCACCGCGAACACCCCTACCCGCACCCTACTGCTGCTCTTAGCCGGCCCCATCCTGGCGGTCCCGCTGTTCGCTTTACGCCGCATGTTCACCACCTTGTGGGCGCCGATTTTTGCCCACTTCCTGCTGATAACCGCATTCTTCGTCCTGGTGTGAAACTACCCCCGGAGTGCGGTGTAAGCGAAGTAGCTGGCCCCTAGTATCCAGGCCACCGAAGTAGCTGGCCCCTAGTACCCGGGGCTTTGTGGCCCGTAGAGCCGGTTGAAAATGTCTTCAGTCATATCTTGGCGGACCTGGTCGGTAATCCAACTGCCGTCGGCTTCCCGGTAGGGGTTAGCAGGGGCCGCGGACCCGTCCAACCCCAGCACCGCGATCCAAGCGTCAATGAACTCGCGGTGATAGTTATGCCCGTGCCGGTCGGGAGTGTCCCCCGAAACCGGTAAATCCCCCAGCACTTGCAAGCCGGTGACCCCTCGCACCCAGCGCATGTCGGGGTGGACGTCAGCGCCGGCTCGTTCGCGCAACCAGTCCGGTTCTTGTCCGAACAGTTCCGGTGACCACCACACCACCGGGTCGGAGGCGTGTTGGAGGAAAACACTGCGCGGGTACTCCCAGGTCGGCAGGGTACGCCCGTTGATATCTACTCGCAGTTGGGAAGGGTCGTTGGCGAAACGTATGTGACGGCCGTTTTCCACCACCGGCGCCACTTGCGGGGTGCCGCGGTGGCGCTGCGTGGTAAGTAGTTGCCACAGCGGTGAGTAGTTGGGGGTGCCCGCCCAGATGGCGCCATCTACCTTGGAGTTGAGGTCCTCCCCGTCGGTGAAGGCGGCTTGCGAGCCGGCTGCCCCCAGGGACACTCCGGTTACGTAAACCGCGGGGCGAGCCTGCGGCGGGCGGGCGTTGACTGCTTCCATTACCGTGTCGAACAGTATTTGCCCAGCTTCAGAGGCGCGGTTAAATTCCCACAAGAACGCCACAATCGAGGGCACGTAGGAGTACTGCATTGACACCGTGGCGCAGTTACCGTCGGTTAGGTACTCCAGTGACTGGATGCTCCATTCTTCCAGCCAGCCGGTTCCGGTGGTGGTGGCGATGACGAGGACGGGCCGGTCCAAAGCGCCGGTACGCACCATTTCGCGCACCACTTGGTCGGCGGCGTCTTGTAGTTTGCGGTTGTCAGGTAAGCTCGCGTAGATGCGGATGGGTTCTTGAGCTTCGCGTCCGGTGACGTTGGTGATGTCGTTGGCGCGCGGACCGAAGGAGACGAATTTCTTACCGTAGTGCCCCATGGTGTCCCAGTCCATGAAGGACCCAGTTGATCCTGACCGTTGTGGCTCTAACGGGGCGGAAACCCCCGGGTCGGAGCGGTTTAGGTTCGCTCCCCAGTGGTACATGTATTCCATGATGCCGCGAAAGATCACGTCCGAAGACAGCGGTATAACCAGGGCGATGACGACCACTGTGGCGGTTAGTGTCGCCACCCAGCGCGGCACGAACCGGCGGATCTTGCTGGCAATGAAACGCCAGATCACTACCAGCAGGTGCCACAGTCCCATGAGGCAGGCAAATATTACGAGGGCGGCGAAAGTGGCCGCCAGGTATCCTTGCGGCCCCAACGCAGGTAGGCCCACCAGCGCCGAGGTAAGAAGGTTCATGCGGTAGGCGCGAAGCACCAGGGAAACAGCTATCAGTGTGGCCGCTAGGATCCCCAGGCGGGAGAGCCACTTCACCCAGTTGGAGTTGGCGCTTAACTTCACTTCAGCTTGTTCCCACACCCAGGCGGCGGATGCTCCCAGCACCGCGCCGAGGGCGTATCCGGCGGTCATTAGCAGGCCGGAAACCACTGCTTGCCAGTACCAGTAGCGCGGCAGTAGGGATGGTTGCACGGAAATCAGGTAGGCGAAGAACGCTATTACCAAGCCGGTGGTGGAAGGCGGAACTAGGCTAGCTAGGTAGCGTCCCAAAGCTAGTTCGCGTACCGAAGTTGAGTGTCCGCCCAGGTCGGTGGCGGAACGTGAATCACGACCCCGGGTTGAGACATACCGCTGGAGCATGCCGATGCGGCCTGGCTCAGTGAGCGAAGGTGTGGCGTGGCCGGGAGAGGCGGGGGGCGTCCCATCAGGGTTCCCAGCAAGCTCCGGTGACACCGGAGCAATCGGGGCTGGGGGCACTTCACTCACGTTCCTATGGTATCCACCCCACTGCTGTTGGTGCTGCCCCAGCCAACACTTGACCCCCACCGAGTAAAAGGTGGGGGTCAACGTCAGATGCTGTTTTAGTCGTCGAACTGAACCTCATCAAGGTCTGAACGCGCGGTATTAACAAGCGGCACGTCGAAATCAGTTACCGCCGCCATCCACTTAGCGAACGAGTGGTCGCCGCGTTCACGCAGCTGCAGGTAGAGCTCTTTCGCCAGTTCCTTGCGGATCTCGTCATACACCGGCACGTTGTAGACGTTATTCATCTCCGCCGGATCGTAACGCAGGTCGTAAAGTTCGTTGAAAGACTCATGGGAAACAATCAGTTTGAACTCGCGGGTACGAATCATGCGCTGCTGGAGGGGGAAGTGGTGTCCGTGGAACTCACAGACGATGTTTTCACGCCAGTCGGGCATGTCCTCGCCGCGAGTGAGATCCACAATGGAGCGGCCATCTTCCACCAGGGAAGTATCTAACCCGGCGATGTCCAACACGGTGGCCGGCAGGTCCAGGATGGAAACGAAAGCGTCAGATTCACCGACCTTGGACACGCCGGGAATGTGGGCGATGAACGGCACCTTGTAGATGTCGTCATACATGGCTGGGCCCTTGTCATTCATGCGGTGGGAGCCGGTGAACTCCCCGTGGTCGGCAGTGAAGAACACGGCGGTGTCGTCAAGGACTCCGAGTTCGCGGGCGGCATCCATAATGCGCCCGATTTCGAAGTCAATCATCGCCACGTAACCCCAGTAGACGGCGATGAGTTTCTTCCATTCTTCGTTACTGAAGGAGGAAGTCGACCAGTAGGTGGCGTAGTTTTCCTGGATCGGTGGTTTCCCAACCAAGGAGTCACCGAAGTTCTCCGGCAGTTCCACCAGGTCGGGGTCGATGAGGTCGAACCACTCGTCGGGCAGGAAGTACGGCAGGTGCGGGCCGAAGAAGTGTACGTCCAGGCTGAAGGGTTTGCCGGTTTCCTTCCAGTCCTTGGCGTATTCGGTGAGCTTTTCGATGGCGCGGTCGGCGAGGAAACGTTCGAAGGTGGCTTCCTCGGGTTGTTTCAGCCGCGCGGCGATAATGTGTCCGTCGCGACCTCCCGGCAGCTTTCCGCGTCGCACGTCGTGCGCCCGCACCGGCGGAAGGTTGTTTTCTTTCAGCCACGCTTGGTACTTTTCGTTACCCACCGGGTTTTCCGCGCCCCAGTAGGAGTCATCGTCCATGCCGAAACAGTCAGGCAGGTTCGGTCCGCAGTGGTATTTACCTACCAACCCCACGTTGTAGCCGTGGTCGCGTAGTTCCTGGGTGTAGGTCCACTCATCGAGGGGGATTTCAGTGCGGTAGGCGATATTCCATTCGGGGTTAGCCAGTACCTGGTGTTTGCCGGGGCGTTTGCCCGTCAGCAGCGAGGCACGCGCCGGGGTGCAGATGGCGGTGGGGGTGTAGGCGTTGGTGAACGCGAATCCGTTCTTCCCCATTTCGTCAAGGTTCGGGGTCTGCGCGTGGGGGTTTCCCAGGCATCCAATGGTGTCGATGCGGTGCTGGTCCGTCATAATGACGAGGACGTTACGCACATTATCAGGTATGTCACGGCGTTTGGTTTCGCCGCTGGGGGTGCTTGCGGGCGTCACTTTACTTCCTTCGTTTCCGTGGTCTTACTGCGAGTTTTTAACGGGTTCTTGCTTCGCTTCTTGTATTCGTATGCGCGCATTGAAGTCACGTTTTTTCGTTACTCTTCCACCGTACCGCGAGCGAGTTTTGTCAGTTAGCCAAGACATTAAGGCAAAAGTGATCCACCTCACACCAGTTGTTGGGTGGCATTCACCCCTGCACAACTTCCCGTCTTTCTGCCCGCGCGGAAAGGGATCTCTGCCGGGGTGGGAGCAGTCTACTGCCCGCGTGGGAAGGGATCTCTGCCGGCGTGGGAAGGCACTGCGCGGCCCCTACCCGCGCCGCGCCGCCGCCTTTCACAGTCCCAAGTGCTCCCTGACCACTTCGTATTCCGCTGCGATTCTATCTTTCAGTTCGCTAACTTCCGCTTCACTCAAGGTGGCCGGAGGCATCGGCGGGCGACCGTCTACACCAGCGCCGAAACTTCCCGACGCGCCAGCGCCGACTCTGCCAGCTGCGCCGGAACTGCCAGCGCCGCCCTCGCCCTCGACATTCCCACTACGCCACATGCGAGCCGCCACCGCCAACAGGCGCGGCATCAGCATCTGCATGACGTCGTCGTGGTCGAGTACGAACTCCGACCACAGGCAGGTCTCCACCCCCGCGCAATGCGGGTCGTCCGGTTGATTCCAAGTCGCCCGCAAGATCCCGTCTACGCTCACTCCCGGGACCATACCCTTTTGGTTCGGGTCACCGTCAGGGTCCACGCGGTTAAGGTACAGGGTCTGGGCGTCAGTGAAAATATAGTCCTGCCGGTAGCTATCTAGGTCAGTTAGCCCGGCGTCTTGCCCCCACGCGGTGACCAGGACATCGGCATCGAGCTGCGGGCAAATATCGTCCCACACCACGGGGATTTTCCCCTCGCCGCGAATAATCTCGATACCGATTTCCATAAACCACTTTTGGATCTGGTTGGGGTGGTCCCACCCGCGTTCGCGCATCAGCTCCACCATCTTCGGGTCGGATTCCCACTGCTGGTAGGCACATTCGTCACCGCCGATATGCACGTAACGTCCGGGGAACAGTTCCATCACGCGCACCAACGCGGCTTTGACGAGGGCGAAGGCGTCCTCGTTCGGCCACAGCAGGTCGTTCGCGGCCGGCCAGTGCATGTGTTCACGCATCGACCCGGTAGGCAGTGGCAGGTCGGCGGGGCGCCCGATCTGCGGGTAACATTCGATGGCGGCCGCCATGTGTCCAGGGAAGTCAACTTCGGGGATGATTTCGATTCCCAGTTCGGCGGCGAGGGCGACCACTTCTTTTATCTCCTCATCCGTGTAGTACCCGTTCGTCCACCGCCCAGGGGCTTGCGCGATGGCGCGCTCCAGGGTGTCGTCCCACAGGGAGTCGTAGTTGCGGAACTCGGCGCGCTCCAGGTACGCGGCCTGGGTGGTGAGTTTTTCGTACCCGGGTACTTCGAAACGCCACCCCTGGTCGTCGGTGAGGTGCCAGTGGAAACGGTTAAACCCGTACCTGGCTGCCAGCTGCAGGACTTTCTTAACGGATTCCACGCGGTGGCAAGTGCGGGCAGAATCCAGCATCAAGCCGCGCCAGGGGTAGGGGCTCTTGCGTCCGCCGCCCGGACCAACTAGCGGGGCGGGAAGGTTGGAAAAACTCATCCTTTAACTGCTCCTGCAACCATGCCTTGTGAGATTTTGTTTTGCACAATTAGGAAGATAATAATCACCGGAATGGCGATCAGCGTCGCACCTGCCATGACGGCGCCCCAGTCGGTGGATTTCAGTCCCTGCTGGAAGGATTGCAGCCAGATCGGTAGGGTCACGGACGAATCCTTCGACAGCACGATGAGCGCCAGGGTGTATTCGTTCCAGGCGAAGAGGAATCCGAAAACGGAGGTGGCGACGATGCCGGGGGCCAGCAGCGGCAAGGTTACGCGCATGAATGCACCCACCGCGGAGCAGCCGTCAACTTTCGCCGCTTCCTCTAGCTCGATGGGGATGCCGTCTACGAAGCCACGCATCATCCAGGTAATGAACGGCACGATGGTGCCGATGTAAAGCAGGGATAGGCCGACCACGGAGTTCAAGCCGAATATGGACGAGTACTGTCCGAACTCATCGAGCATGCGGTACTGGGAGATGAACAGCGCTTCGGCGGGGATCATTTGCACCACCAAGATGGCGATAATCATGATGGTGCGGCCGCGGAACCGGAAACGCGACAGGGCGAAGGAGGCTAGTAGGGCTCCGGTGGCTCCGAACGCCACGGTGAGGGCTCCGGCAGTGAGGGAGGCCCGCAGGGCAGGGAAGAAGTTCGGGTTGGTGATGGCGGTGAAGAAGTTATCAAACGTGAAGTTCTTCGGAATGAGGTTGGGCGGCCAAGAAAGCAGGTCGCGGTCGGGTTGGAAGGCGGAGTTCACCATCCAGTACACCGGCACCAGCCACAGTAGGGCGATGAGGATGGCGAGGACGTTCGCAACCGGATGCTTAAATCGCCGGTTACGTTGACGTGGCGCGGTTTTAACGTCGCTTCCCCCGCTGGCGTTAGCGGGTGCGATCTGGTTTTTCGCAGTTGCGTGCGACATTATTCCACCCCTCCTTGACGGTAGAGCATCTGCAGGTAGCGTCCAGTCAGAAGCAGGGTGAGCAGTAGGATCACCATTGCCAGGGCAGAAGCCACCCCGTAGTTACCTTCGGCGATACCGGTTTTATACACGTAGGTGCCAAGCAGGTTGGTTTCACTGGCGATGGTGCCCGCTTGCTGCAGGACATAGATCTGGGTAAACACCCGCAGGTCCCAGATGATTTGCAGCACTCCAATCAACGCAATCACGGGCGTAATGATCGGCAGCATAATGCGCACCACCTGCTGGGCGTCAGAGGCCCCGTCGATTTGCGCAGCTTCAAGCAGCTCGGGCGATACTTGCGCCAGGGCGGCGTAGATAGTGATGGTCACTAGCGGCAGTGACTGCCAGATAATGATGGCGGAGGCTATCAGGTAGAAGTACCAGAAGTTGTGTCCCAGCCAGTGGAACCCTTCGAAACTCTTCAGTCCGATTACTGATAGGAAGTAGTTCAACAGTCCGGAGCGTGGTTCTACCAGCCACTGCCACACGGTTAGGGTCGCAAGGGCGGGCATCGCCCAAACGATAATGAGGACGGTGTTTACGAAAGTGCGTACCGCTTTCGTTAGCCTCAGCATGAGGACCGCCAGGCCAACGCCGAGGAGCATGGTTAGCCCGGCGGTCCAGATGCAAAAGAGGACGGATTTTACGAAGACAACCCAGAAGTAGGAGTCGGTCAGGATCGTTTTGTAGTTGTCAAAACCAACCCATTCAGCGGGAGCGCCGAACTGTTGGGCCAGCCCAAATTCTTGGAATGACATAATGGTTTGCCGCACCAGTGGGTACCCCAGTGCCAGCATCACCATCGCCACCATGGGGAGCAACAGTAGCCAAGGTGCTACTTTGTGCCTCAGCTTGCGTCGCGACTGCGGCGCGGTGGCGTTCGCGCCTGCCGCTTTGGGAGCGCCACTGGCTCCCGCAGCTGCCTGCTTTGCTACTTTCACGATCCTGCCGCCCTACCTGCCGTTACTTACCGGCGTTGAGTTTTTCTTCAATCAGTGCGTTGAGTTCGTCGGCGAGTTTCTTAATGTCTTCGCCCTTGGCGATCTTGCCGTAGAACTCAGAAAGTTCCCCGCCACCGAAGTTAACTCCCCATTCGGGGCTGTTCGGAGTCAGCTTGGAGTTGGAAACAATCTTCGACGCGATATCTCCGAAGGGGCCGGAAGCGCCTTCACCGTAAGTGGTGTTACCCGGTACCCAGCCGTCAACTTCAGCCATCTTCTTTTGGAAGCCTTCACCGAACACGGTCTTCAGGGCTTTCTTAGCCAGTTCCGGGTTGGGAGCCTTCGCGGCCAGAGCGATGTTAGAGCCACCCGCGAAAGTCTTGCCGGGTTCACCGGGGGTGTCGGAAGGAATCGCGAATACGCCTACCTTGTTTTCGTCCCAGTACTTCTGGTCGATCTTCTTGCCGACGTTGCCGGTGCCGATGAGCACAGCGGTTTCACCTTCGTTGAAGTACTTTTCGAACGCCTTCTGCGCGGCTTGGGAGTCGAGGGCGTACTTGGTGCCTCCGTCGAAGATTTCCTTCAGGCCTTCAAGGGCCTTGATGGATTCGGGGGTGTTCACTTTACCTACCCACTTGTCGCCTTCTAGCTGGGCGTAGTCGAAGCCCTTGGCGAATAGGTAGGAGTGGATGCCGTGTACGTCCACCGCGGCCATGTACATGCCGGAGAAGTTGTCGGTTCCTTCGGGGTTCTTGCTTTGCAGTTCGATTACTGCCTTGGTGAAGTCATCGATGATTTCGGGTACCTTGATGCCGGCTTGTTCGAACAGGTCGGTGCGGTAGAAAACGCCGCGAGCGCCTGCGTAGATCGGCAGGGCGAAGATCTTTCCATCCACGGTGGAGGCATCCACGAAGGATTGAATCAGGTCTTCACCACCCAGGTCGGGGTAGATGTCGGATACGTCCGCGAAGGCGCCAACGGTGGTGAAAGTGGTGGTTTGGGTGTTGCCGATTTCCACCAGGTCGGGGCTTTCGTTATTCGATGCCAGCGAGGTCTGCAGCTTCGATACGATGCCGTCCCACTGCTGTACTTCGATCTTCAGTTCGGATCCGGGGTTTTCTTTGGCGAATTCGTCGATGAGGAACTGGCGGCTTTCGTCAGAGAAAGACCCTTCCATTACCCACATACGTACAGTGCCGGTTTGTTCACCGGAGGTTTCACCGGCCTCGGGGGCGGAGGATCCTCCACCACATCCGGCCAGCACTAAAGCTCCAGATGCCACCACGGCGGCGGCGCTGAACATCTTTTTCTTCATGAGTGCTTCCTTGCAGTCGAATTTGGACAGAGGGAGGATATAGTGCTCCGCTCTTGCTTCGATTATGGACAAACCAATCCATACCGTCAAGTATCTTTACACAATAGTGATATTCTATTGTGATAGAACTAACGCACGACCAGGATTCTCCCTCCCCCACTCCACCACGAGGAAGGCACTCCCATGAACCCGGCCATCGACCTCGCCGCCCTCCCTCCAAACGCCAGGCGACTACTGCTCCACCTAATGGAAAACGGGCCCACGCACCGAGCTGACCTGGCACGCGCCCTCGACGTTTCCCGCACCACCATCACCAACCTCACCACCGGCCTACAAAAGGATCAGCTGGTGGAAGTGATTAACCCCGAAGCCAGCTTGCTCAAACGCCCCCTAGCTACCACCGCGCACCTGGGGACCTTGGTGTCGATCGTTTTCTTCGGCGAGGTCTGCGCCCAATCCATCACCACCATCGACGTCCGCTACCTGCATGAGTCCACCTGCGAAGTAGACGATTCCCTCCCACCAGCGAAGCGGTTGGAAACCGCCTTGGAGATTTTGAAAGACTCCTACCGCGAACTCGACCTAGATCTGCAGGCGATTCGCGGAATCCACCTGGCATTAGACACGCAGGTGAACACCGAAACCGGTGACATTCACGCCGAACAAGCCTCCGCCCGCTGGTACGGAGTCAATCCCCTGCAGGCGCTGCACCAAGATTTCGACGTCCCCGTGGTTTTAGAAAACTCCGTGCGCCTGGCGGGCCTGGCCGAAGCCCTGTGGGGAGCAGGTGAAAAGTACCGCGACGTGCTTTACGTGCGGATCAAGATAGGCGCAACCTGCAGTCACGTGCGCGACCGCGCGATCGCTTCAGGCGCCCACGGCGGCGCCGGCGAACTCGGCCACCTGGTTTACCGCTGGGACGGACCGCTGTGTGCGTGCGGAAACCGCGGGTGCGCGATGGAATACATGTCCGTGCCCGCCCTGCTACGCGACTACCGCCAACACAGTGGCGAGGACGTGACCTGGAGTGAGTTTGTAAAGCGCGCTCACGCTGGTGACCCCATCGCCACCGAACTGTCCGAGGACGCCGCCGTGGTTTGCGCTCGCACCCTAGTTAACGTCACCCACATCCTCGACCCGCAGGCGATCATAATTAACGACACGGGGGTGGCGAAACTGCCCGGTTTCATTGCCCAGGTTCGCTCCCACCTGACCGAGCGAGCCCTGCCGCTCATTGGGCGCAATGTGGAAGTCATTCCCTCCACCTTGCCGAACATGGTGGAATCTACTGCGCGCGCCGGAATCCACACGCTGCGCCACCACCCGCAAGTGCAAGCGGCAATCGGCGCCAATGGTGGCGGCGCCAGCGTGTAAAACCTTCGCAGCGGTGAAACCGGGACGGAAACCCGTGCCTAGTCCAGAACCCGTGCCTAGTCCAGGCAGCTGCCGCAGGGTTGCTGGCACCGGGCGCGTTGCGCCCGCACCCGCACCCGCAGCGATCCTATCCCGCTGGGGTGGGGCTTACCGGCGTAGCCAGTCCTCCAGCTCCATGCGTTCACCGGTGTAGAACGGGGTGTCAATGCGGGTGTAAACGCGAGCTTCCACCGCGCGCTGTTTACGCAGCACACCCATCACCCGGTCGAGGGTGTCCGCCTCCAAAGACAGGGTCCACTCATAGTCGCCCAGGGCGAAGGCCGCCAGGGTCGAGACCTTCACATCCAGGTAGTCGCGCCCGTTCATACCGTGCTCGCGCAGCATTGCGCGGCGACGGTTGGGGTTGAGGTAGTACCAGTCCAAGGTCCGCACGAACGGGTAAACCGCCAGCCAGCGGCGCGGCGCCGCCCCAGCCAGGCAGGCAGGCAGGTGGCTGGCGTCGAACTCGGCCGGAATGTGTGCGCTCATGGCGTTCCACACGGGTTTGAGGTACTGGCCCAGCTTACTGGTACGAAGCGCGCGGTAAGCAGCCTGCACCTTATCGGCACTGTCAGCGTAGAACCACACCATGAAGTCGGCACCGGCCTTGAAGCCTTCCACATTGTAGAAGCCGCGCACCTGGGTGCCAGTGGCAGCGATCGCCTCTTCGATTTCCTTCGCGAGGTCGGATGCGCCCTCGCGTTGTTCGCGCTGGGTTTGCAGGTCGCGAGTATCAGTAAATACCGCGTGCAAGAAGAAGTGTTCCTTGGCGTTTACTTCCTGGTAGTCAACTTCATGGTCGCGCGGATCGGCGGGGCCGTCCTCGTGTCCGGTGGGATGCGCGCCGTGGCCGGGGTGACCGGGGTGTCCGCCTCCGTGGCCGGGGTGACCGCCTCCGTGGCCGGGGTGACCGGGGTGGCCGCCGTGTGCGTGGGGGTGGGCGGATTCAGTAGTCATTGCATTCTCCTTCGAAGCGCTGTGGCTAACGGTGGACTCAGTGGATTTAGGGGATTGCGGCTGACCGAGGTCAGCTTGAGAGATAGCGGGCTGAGGGGTCGCTCCCGGGCGCGGCAAACAGCACTTAGTTGGCTCATCATGCCAAGCATGCCCGGTCAGGTCCGGGTCGGCGCCAGCGCGAGCGCGCGCCGCACGTCCCACGAGCAGGGCGGCCAAGCCGGAAATGAACTTCTCATCCACTCCGGCAGTAGCGGCGCGGGCGAAACCGATGCCACATTCGGCGGCGGTTTCTGCCGCCTCAGTATCCAAGTCGTGTACCACTTCCATGTGGTCTTGAATGAAACCGATGGGCGCCACCACCACGGACTTCACGCCCTCGGAAGCCAAGCGCTCAATGGAATCATTAACGTCAGGCTCCAGCCACTTCGCTTGCGGCGGACCCGAACGCGAACAGTAGGAAAGCTCCCATTCCAAGTCTTGTGCGCCGCCAAGTTGATTCAGCAGCGCCTCGATGTGCTCCAAATGCTGGCTGGCGTAGTCGCGCCCCACGTTTTCAGTGGCAGCCTGCATCCCCATCGGGATGGAATGCGTTACGAACAGCAGGTGCGGCTTTTTGTGCCCCTGCTGCTTGAGTTCGTCGATGGCTCGCTCAACTGCCTGGGCGTTAGCGGCGATGAAACCGGGATCGTCGTAGTAAAGCGGGGCGCGCTCCACCGTCAACTCCTCGGCACCCACCACCCCTTCGTCGATGAGTTTTTGCCGCGCCGCCCACACGTCCTCGCGATACTGCCGGCAACCGGAATAACTAGCGTAAGCGGCGGTGGGGAGCATGAGGATGCGGCGGTGACCGGCGTGCACCAACGCCCGCAAAGTGTCGGCGAAGAACGGGTGCCAGTTGCGGTTACCCAGGTAGATCGGAACCTGCGACCCGAGGGTGCGCAGCTGGTTTTGCAAGGCCCCCATCAGCTCATTGGTGCGGGCAATAATGGGGCTGACCCCGCCGTAGTTTTCGTAGTGGGTGGCAACTTCCATTAGACGCTCATCGGGGATGCCGCGACCGTTGGTGGCGTTACGCATGAACGGCAGCACTGCGCCCGGACCGTCGGGGCCGCCGTAGTTGCAAAGTAAAACCGCGTCGTAGGGGGCCAGCGGGTCGGCGTTGACGCCGGCGTCAGGTTGAGAGTGAGGCGCTGTCACATAGGCTCCTTAGTTTCACTGGGGGCTTCAATACCGGTTACAAGTTCTAAAGCGGCGATGAACTGCTCGGCTTGCCCTTGGGCGCCAGCAGTTTTCGCCACCGTGGTGGGGGTGTGCAAAATGCGGTTCGCTAACCGCCTGAGGGCGCGTTCACAGTCGGCTGCGCTCAACTGGCGGTTCGGTAGGTGTTGGAGTTCTTCTGCCACTAGCTGCTCGGCGGCGCTTCGCATAGATACGATCACCGGGTCGATTTGGCGCGCCGCCTGGCGTTGCTGGTGTTCAGCGGCAACCTGCGCCGCCAGTTCACGGGCGCGCTGCGTCAGTGCGGGTTCAAGTTCGGGCACCAGGTGACGCACGGTTTCTAAATCCACCAGGCGCACTCCGGGTAGTTCCCCCACCCGCGGGTCCACGTCGCGTACCACCGCCAGGTCAAGGATCGCTAGGGGGTGGGTTTCAGGCCGGCGCGCCACGTGGGTGCTGACGTGGTCGAAAGTGACCGTGGGGGCGCCGATACCGCGACAAGACACCACCAGGTCGCAGGCGCCGAGGACGCGGCCAAGTTCGCGATTATCCACCGGTTTCAATCCGCGTCCCTGCGCGAACGCCTGGGCGCGCCCGGAGTTGGAGTGGACGTAAATATTCTTACAACCACGCGCCTGCAGGTGAGTCACCACCGCCCCGGCGTAGGAGCCGGTCCCGAACAGCATGACGGTGGCGGTGCGGTAGTCACCGATGATGTCTTCCACGTGATTCAACGCCACCGCCGCCACCGAACGCCCCATGCCGGAGAGTCCGGTTTCTTTTTCCACGATGCGTGCCGCTTTCAAAGCGGTGTCCACAGCGTCCGCCAGTGGGGCGGTGATGGTTTTCAACCGCGAGGCGCGCCGCGCCGCGTAGCGCAGTTGGCCGGTGATTTCGCGCTCGCCCACCACCATGGAGTCCAGTCCGCAGGCTAGTTCGCACAGGTGGCTGATGACCTCGGCGCCGCTGATTTCGCGTGGGGCTACGAAGTCGGCGCCAGGAGCGGCGGGGGCGGGAAGGAGTTGGTAGAGGTTGCGGGTGGCGGTTTCTGGGTCGGGGGTGTCGATGAGGATTTCTAGGCGGTTGCAAGTTGCCAGAACGATGCAGCCGTCGATGGCTCCGGCCTCGACTAGGCGAAGCTCTAAGTCGGCTTGAGCCCAGGGGCTGAGCAGCTCAATTACCGCGAACCCGTGGTCGCGGTGATTGATAGAAAAAAGTTTCAGCCCCACAATCACCATATCCAATCACTTTCAGGGGGTATTTTCCGCTTTCTGGCGAGATTTTTTGCGGACATTTCGTCAGGAAACAATAGGGCACGCGGGGGTATCGTAATACCCGGAATTTGAAGGGTTTCGTGACAGCACGTCACTTCCTTTGAAAAGCTGAAAAACCCGCATCCTTGCACAAAAATCAGTTTTAACCGAGGGGGAAGGGGGTCGAATAAAAGGTTAGTTAATGGTAACGAAGCAGCAGGTACGGCATAATCACCAGTGGAACTGAAGTGATTCACGCCACCAAAATGCACGTCGCGCTCACACCTGAGCGCCACGACGAACCCAACCACGTGAGGTAGTGAAACGTTGAGACCGAACCTGCTGACCGCCCTCGCCGGAAAACGACCCGAAAAACTACCCGTGTGGTTTATGAGGCAGGCCGGACGGTCGCTACCCGAATATCGCAAGGTGCGCGCCGGGATCCCCATGCTGGAATCGTGTCTACGGCCCGAACTCACCGCCGAAATCACCATGCAACCAGTACGACGCCACGACGTGGACGCCGCCATTTTCTACTCCGACATCATGGTCCCACTGAAGCTGGCGGGAATCGCGGTGGAGATTGAACCTGGCGTCGGCCCCGTCCTCGACCACCCCGTGCGCACCAAAGCCGACGCCGCGAAACTACCCGCCGCGCAGCTGAACGACCCCGCCCCCATTGCTGAAGCGGTGCGTCTCATCCGCGAAGAACTACCGCGGGAGACGGCCTTCCTCGGGTTCGCTGGAGCCCCCTTCACGCTGGCGGCCTACATGGTGGAAGGACGCCCCTCCAAAGACCACTTGCGTGCGCGCGCCCTCATGCATTCAGATCCGCAGACCTGGGATCGGCTGCTGTCTTGGTGCGCCGAAGTTTCCCGCGCCTTCCTGCAGGTGCAGATCGACGCGGGAGTGGACGCGGTGCAACTGTTTGACTCCTGGGCGGGGTCGCTGGCGCGGCGCGACTACCAGGAAAAAGTCGCGCCCTACTCGGGGCAGACCATCGCCGGGTTGGAAGTGCCGGTGATACATTTCGGAACCCAGACCGAGCACCTGTTGGATCTGATGGCGGCGTTGGAAGTTGATGCCCTCGGGATCGACCACCGCACCGACTTGCGCACCGCCGCCAGCATCGTGCCCGACCTGCCACTGCAGGGAAATATCGACCCCGCGCGACTGTTCGCCGGGCCCGAGGCGCTCTACCGGCACGTGCGCGAGGTGGTTGCCGCCGGGCAGGCCGCACCCGCACACATCGTGAACCTGGGGCACGGGGTGCCACCGCACGCCGACCCGGGAGTGCTCACTGAACTCGTCGCCTACATTCACGCCCTCAACCCCAAGCAGGAGAAGTAAACATGACTTCAACGCGCGCAATGAAAACCGCTGACCTGGTAGTCATAGGCGGGGGGCTGGCGGGAATGTGCGCCGCATACGAAGCCACCCAGCGCGGCCTGCGAGCAGTGGTGGTGGAAACCCGCGGACGCCCCGGCGGGCTGATAGCCTCCGCTCGCCTTGGAGGAGTGCCCTTCGACATCGGCGCAGAATCGTGGGCAACTCGCGCCAAACCGGTAACCGCGCTGGTGGAAGAACTGGGTTTAGAGACCACCATCCCCACCGGCCGGTCATGGGTGTGGAATCAAGACATCGCCCGCGCCTACCCCATTCCCAACGGCGTGCTGGGACTGCCCGCCGACCTGGAAGCACCCGAAGTGCAAGCCGCCATCGGGACAGAAGGAGTCGAACGCGCCCGCCAAGACCTCACTGAACCCGTGGGGCAACTACCCGCCGACTTCGGGACGCTAGTGGAAGAACGCCTAGGCAAAGCGGTACTGGACCACCTGGTGCGCCCAGTGGCCGGGGGGATCCACACCGCCGACCCGAAACTGCTAGACGCTGACACCATCGCCCCCGGGTTGCGCGAACTCACCTACCAGCACGGCTCGCTCCTGCGCGCCGCTAATGAGATCGCCAGCCGCAACCCCGGGCCGAAAGTCGCCCAAACCGAAGGCGGCATGTTCCGACTGATTGAAACCCTAGAAGAACGCATTGTCGCAAACGGCGGGACCGTTCTCGTCCGACACGCCGCCACCGGGCTGAAGCCGGAGGCCGACGGTAGCTGGCAGGTTCAGATCCACCCCACCCAGCGCCCCGCCGACCCGGCGGCAGACCCGCAACCGTGCGGGGACCCGCAAACCTGGGTGACCGAGCGAGTAGTGGTCGCCCTGCCCGGACCGGCGGCGCAAAAACTGTTATCGGAGCACTTGGATCTGCCCACCTGGGAACTGCCGTTGGGAGCGCCCATCGCCCACCAGGTGCTGATGGTGGATTCTGACCAACTCAACAGTGGTCCGCGAGGCAGTGGCGTCCTCGTCACCGCCCCCGCTCACGCCGGTCACGTGCGTGCCAAAGCGGTCTCCCACCTGTCGTATAAATGGGGGTGGATGCGCCAGGTCCTTCCCGTCAACCGCCACCTGCTGCGTGTTTCCTACGGGCGCAGCGGGGAACCATACCCGCATCCGACGGTGGCTGACGCCATTGCCGATGTGAATACTGCGCTGGGCGTGTCCCTGTCACCGCAGGATGTAGTGGCGTCCATGCTGGTGCGTTGGGATGGTCAGCTTGCCCCGCCCACCCCTCAGCACCGCAGCCAGGTGGCGCAGCTGCTGGCGGCGGCACAAAAGTACCCGGGACTGGCGATCACCGGAGCGTGGGTGGCGGGTTCCGGTTTCGCCTCCGTCGTTCCGCATGCGCGTGGCGCGGTGAAAGAACTGCTATGACGAGGACGGAAAACAGTTTGCGCAAATCAAGTACGGATGCCACTGGCCAGGTGGTGCGTATCGGCACCCGCGGTTCAGCGTTGGCGCTGACGCAAACGAAGATGGTGGCCTCGGCGTTAGAGGAACTAGGCGTGCAGGTGGAGATCGTTAAGGTCCACACCCAAGGTGACGTTGACCCCGCGTCCTTAGCGCAACTGGGAGGAGTCGGGGTCTTCGCCGCCGCCTTGCGCCTGGCGTTACTGGCAGGCGAATGTGACCTGGCGGTCCACAGTTTCAAAGATCTACCGACCACGAGCGTACCCGGCCTGCGGATAGCGGCGGTTCCCACGCGCGCCGACTACGCGGACGTGCTGGTGTGCCGTGACCAACTGGACTTGAACTCGCTTCCTGCCGGGGCGAAAGTCGGCACCGGTTCACCCCGCCGAGCCGCCGCCGTGCTGGCGCTTCGCCCGGACCTGGAAGTGGTTGATATTCGCGGCAATGTCGCCACTCGCTTAGGGCGGGTGCGGGGCCTGGAGGATGAACCTTTACGCGGCGGCGGATCGCGGCGCGGGACTGGAGATTTAGACGCCGTGGTACTGGCTCGCGCCGGACTGCAACGCTTGGAATCGAGATGGGCGATGGCACCGACGCTGCCGGCACTGCCGGCACCGGCGCAAGGAGCCCTGGCGATTGAATGTCGCCGCAACGACAGTGAACTGGCGAGTTTAGTGGCGAAACTAGATGACCCCGCCACCCGGGTTTGCGTGCAGGCGGAAAGAGCTGTCCTGGCTGGCTTGCAGGCCGGTTGCGCCGCTCCCGTGGGGGCGATTGCTTCCTACCGCGCCGGGCAGCTTCGCCTGCGCGGGCAGGTGATGAGCACCGATGGCGCCAGGCAAGTACTGCGTGAAGCCGCAGCGGAGTTGGCGCTGGCTGAGGGCACGCAAGGGGGCGATGGGGTGCACGCTCATCCCGCGCCCTCACCCGCGAGCGGGGACGAAGACCGCGCGGACCGACTGGCTCAGCTCGACCAGCTGGACCGGGTAGCCACCGACCTGGGACTGCAGCTTGCCGGTGAACTCCTAGCCGGAGGTGCCGGCGAAATCACCAACCTACAGGCCGCCAAACCTGCACGCGAACGCGACCAGCGGTGGGGAGATGGCGGGCCGGAAGTGGCCGACGACCAACGCCCGCTTCTGGGGCGAACGGTGTTCCTACCTCGCCCCCCACAGGACCATTTGACGCAAGCATTAGAGCAAGCCGGCGCGCGCGTCCTCGCCCACCCGCTGACCACCACGCGACTGGTGCCCGCCCCTGGGGAAGGGATTAACCACGCGCGGGCGGCTCTGCGTGAGTTCGAAAAAGGCGCGTACTCGTGGGTTTTCGTCACCTCCATGCGGACGGTGAAAGCACTGGCCGCGCACGCCGCGAACCTTCCCTACAGCGAGGACGCAGACACCGACGCCTTGCGTGAAGCCATTGCCGCCGCCACCGAAGCGGGCACGCAGTTCGCTGTTTTAGGGGAAAAGACCGCCCAGCTCCTGCGGGAGTTAGGAGCCAACGTGGCGCTGGTGGCGGCCGGAAAAGCCACCGCGGAGGAACTGGCGCAACAGTTCCTCCACCGCGACGGGGCACCCGCCTGCCAGTACTATGCGCGCGCCTGGATCCCCGTGTCGCAGTTGGGACGCAACGTGCTGGCGGCGGAACTGGCCGACGCTGGTTGGATGGTGGACCGCACCGACGTTTACACCACCATCGCGGTGGAAGAAGTCGCACGCACCCTGCGCACCGCGTGGGAACACGGCCTGGTGGAAGCCGCGATTTTCACCGCCGGATCCAATGCGCGAGCCGCCTCCCAGCTACTCGGACCCGCCCCACCCACCACGAAGATCGTCACCTTCGGCCCACCCAGCGCCAAGGTCGCCGGTGAATGCGGGTACCAGGTGAACGCCCTCGCCCAGGAACAAACCGCGGCCGGCCTGATAGCGGCAGTGCGGCAAGCACTGGAGTCGAACTAGGATCAGCGCGCCGCCCGCAACCGCGGAAAATGAGACTGTGACGGTAAGGAAAGGAACCACCATGACCACCTCCCCCACTGTGCGACCCCGCCGCCTGCGCACCACCGCCGCCATGCGTGAAATGGTGGCGCAAACCCGACTCGATGCGCGGCAACTGATCCTGCCAGCGTTCGTGCGCGACGGGATCAGCGAACCCACCCCCATCACCTCCATGCCCGGGCAGTACCAGCACACCCTGGACTCGATACGCGCCCTCGCCCACCAGTGCGCAACCGCCGGCATCGGGGGGATCGACCTGTTCGGAGTGCCACGCGATGAAGACAAGGACGCAAGCGGATCCGTGGCGTGGGATGAGGACGGGATCTTGAACCGCGCAGTGGAAGCGGTGCGCCGCGAAGTCGGTGACGAGCTGGTGGTGATGGCCGATACCTGCCTAGATGAGTTCACTTCCCACGGTCACTGCGGTGTCCTCACCGAGGACGGCCGCGTCGACAACGACGCCACCTTGCCACTGTATGCCGACATGGCGGTGGCGCAAGCACGCGCCGGTGCGCACGTGGTTTCACCGTCAGGAATGATGGACGGGCAAGTGCGAGTGATTCGCCAAGCACTCGATGAAGCAGGGTTCCACGAGGTGGCGATTTTGGCGTACTCGGCGAAGTACGCCTCCGCGTTCTTCGGGCCGTTCCGTGACGCGGTGGGGTGCTCGCTGCAAGGAGACCGCAAAACCTATCAGCAAGACCCCGCGAACCGGCGTGAAGGGGTGCGCGAAGCGCTGCTCGACGTCGAGGAAGGAGCGGACATGGTAATGGTGAAACCCGCCGGCTACTACCTGGACGTGGTGGCGGACGTGGCGGCGGTTTCTCCGGTGCCGGTTGCCGCCTACCAGGTGTCGGGAGAGTACGCCATGGTGGAGGCTGCGGCGGCTAACGGGTGGGTGGAGCGCGAGCGAGTGATCCGCGAATCCGTCACCGGAATCGTACGAGCCGGAGCCGACATGGTGCTGACCTACTTCGCGCTAGATCCGGCGCTGGTGGGGCCGGTTAAGTAACGCGGGGGGCGGGGGTGGTTAGAACTCCTCCCCATGCTTATCCACCAACGCGGCCGCGGGGGGCGGGCTGCGGTGGCACGGGTGCGCGCGGTTCGCTAGGTGACGAGGCCACGGGCTGCGGTGGCACGGGTATGCGGGTGCGCGCTGGGCGGGGGTTTACGCCCCCACCCACGGATGCGGACGGAACGCGCCCTGCCAACGGCGGACACGTCCTCGTCACGCGGTCAGGTTACGCAGCCGCGCCCTCGTCCAACGGCTAAGTTAAGCAGCCGCTCCCTCGTCCAGCTCCGACAGCTCCAAGGACGTGGTCATAGCGTTCGCCACGAACGCGAACGCCAGCAGCGCCAGCAACGTCGCCACCAAACCAACCAGGGTTGAACCCGTCAAAGCGAGGATCATGTAACCAATCAGGGCAGCTCCCCCACCGATCGCGGCGTACGGAAGCTGGGTAGCAACGTGCACAATGTGGGAACAACCCGCACCCGTGGAGGAAAGAATCGTGGTGTCCGAAATCGGCGAACAGTGATCGCCCAACACCGCGCCCGCTAGGACCGCGCCAATAGCGGGAACCAGGTGCTCGGGAGCGTTCAGGGACACCATGATGTCTCCCGCAATCGGGATCAGCAGGCCGAAAGAACCCCACGAAGTGCCGGTGGCGAACGCCATGAACCCAGCCGCAATGAACAGTAGCGACGGGAGCCAGTTCACCGAAACATTCGCTCCCTCAATCAAGGAAGCCAGGTAGCCGCCGGTCCCCAAGTCACCAACGAGGGACCCCAGCGTCCACGCCAGCAGCAAGATCGCAATCGCCGGAAGCATCGACCTCGCGCCCGAAGTGACGCCGTTAAACAGCACCGAAGCACTGAAATCAGGGTTCTTCGAGGTGACTCGCCAGTAGCACCACAAGGCCGCCAGGAACCCGAGCGTGCCACCAATAATCAACGACTCATTAACCTTCGTGTTGGCGAACATGTCCAGCAAGTTCCAGGACCCGCCCTCCAGGCCGCCGGTAATCATCATGGAACCAACCACGCCGATCACCAAGGTCACGAACGGGATAACCATGGCGCGGATTTTCCCAGGATCATGCACGGGAAGTTCCTCGGAAAGCTCACCGGGGATTTCGTCCTCGGACGAGTACGGCTGGTTCAGTTGGATGGCGCGCGCTTCCTCCTTACGCATGGGGCCAAGGTCGATGCGGAACACCACCACCAGCAGGACGAGGACGACCGCGCCGATCGCGTAATAGTTCGCAGCCGCCGCACCCAAGAACGCCTGCATCGGGCTACCGGTGTACGCGGAGGCAACGACCACCGGGGCGAGCAGGCCGATAATAGATGCTCCCCAGGAGGAGAACGGGGCCAGTACCGCGACGGGCGCGGAGGTGGAGTCAATGACGTAGGCGAGTTTGGCGCGTGCCACCCGATACTTGTCGGTTACCGGCTTCGCGATCTGACCCACGGCGAGGGCGTTGAAGTAGTCGTCAATGAAAATCACGATCCCCAGCACCAGGGCGAGGGTTTGCGCGCCGCGGCGGCCCTTGATTTTCTCCGCCGCCCAGTTAGAAAACGCTGCCGAACCACCGCTCATTAGGATGAGGGCGGTGATCACGCCGAGCAGGAGGAGGAACACCATAATGTAAATGGAACCTGTGTTCACCGCGCCGTCGTCGTAGAAGTTAGCGGCGAAAGCGTTCCAAATACTAGCGAGGGTACCGAGAATACCGAATTCGTTAATCAGCGCGCCCGCTGCCACAATGCCAAGGCCCAGGCTGAGCAGGACCCGACGGGTCACAATAGCTAGGATGATAGCGATTAGTGGGGGGACGATCGTCAGCACGGGGTAGGACTCAAGCATCTGAAACTCCTGTAGCGTTGTTTGCGCTCAGCCTAACGATTTATCGGGTTTAGGTCAGGACTGTCTCACAGCCCGGTAAAGCAAACGCATAAATAGGGGGAAGGTCACAAGAAGTGTTTTTGGGGGGTGGGTTTTGGGGCGGGGTGGGGGTGGTGTTTTGGGGGGCGGGTCGGGTTTCGGGGGCAATCAGATGCCACTCTCCCACCTGGGCCACTCCACCAGGGGTCATCCCACCAGATAAGCTTGGATTGGTCGGCTTTCTTCTTTGATAGATGCCCCTAGACTTATCCACAAACCATCGAAGTGTTGGGGGGCTGTTACCTTTCCCCCTGATAAACTTCCGATACTTGGTTGCGCGAAAGTTTCGGTGTTGGGGATCTGTTACCTATCCCCCTGATAGACTTCACCGTCGTAATCCACTGGTTCCCATGGTGTTGGGGATCTGTTACCTATCCCCCTGATAGACTTCTTCACGCCCTCACGCCGCGCCCTCGAAGGTTGGGGATCTGTTACCTATCCCCCTGATAGACTTCGGATACTGCTTTCACCACTGCGCAACCTGTTGGGGATCTGTTACCTATCCCCCTGATAGACTTCCTGGTGGATTACCGCAACCCCGCTTGGCGTTGGGGATCTGTTACCTATCCCCCTGATAGACTTCCATAAGGTTCACCATGCTCGGCTATGAGTTGGGGATCTGTTACCTATCCCCCTGATAGACTTCCGGGAGACGAAAACGCGGCGGTGAAGCGGTTGGGGATCTGTTACCTATCCCCCTGATAGACTTC
>JAUNVG010000008.1:0-16359 GCA_030537735.1 Actinomycetaceae bacterium | reverse complement strand
GTTGGGGATCTGTTACCTATCCCCCTGATAGACTTCAGGGGAGCCAATTGTGCCTGCTATACCGCTGATAATTCGCATCTATACGTTAGAAAAACACTAGCTGCTCAGGAGTTTCATCGCGTGTTTCCTGCTCTACTCCTTGAAAACGCTTCGAAGACGCCCACTGCTGATCTGTGAGAAAAAGTATGCGCACTTTTCCCCCTGGGGGAATATTTGAGCGAATAATTCGCAGTGCACGAACACTGCTTCCTCCCGCAGGCTTATACCTTACATAAACGCTGTATTGAACTCTCCCAAAACCCATATCCATCAAAAGATTACGGAATCTAGTGGCATGACGACGCTGTTCCTTAGTCTTAACCGGAACGTCAAACATTACCATCGTCCACACGGGGTCATCCGCCATACGTTAAACCTCGCTAGGAAACCACGCAGGTATTTCAATTTGGGAAATATCGCCTTCGAAATACCTTCCTAAGTCCCTAGCTAGTTCGCTTAGGATTGTCGGTATTGTGTAACCATCTTTAGAAAACTTGCGGCTCGCTGCGGCCACGAGTTCTGCACGGCACTCACTCACTGCCGTGTAGCCTTCCGACTTCAGACGATACACCTCGTAGTCAATCGCTGGTCTTACTACCTCCAGAATGTCATCGGCTAAGCTAAACATATTCTCTCTATGTCGATGAAACACCCCTAGGCTAGGCTCGAGACCAGCAGATAAAACACCGCGGACCGCATGCCCTCTTGCTACCGTATATGCGTAGTCAAGCATCGAGTTCACGCCTTCACATGTATGTTGTTCACGGTTGAAGTCAGAACCGAATAATCGTTGCCAGTAGTACCGCGCTGCTTGTCCTTCCACGTTGCTTGGGTCTCCAGAACGGACAGAATTAGCCAAGCTGATCAAGAAATCACCGGATTTACCTAATCCGTCTAGAGTGTATGCCTGATTCTTGATCTTCCCTCTGACTATCTGCTTCCAAGCATTCTTTTGCTTGGGGACTGTTAAAGCCGCCTGGGCTCGCCGCCGTGCACCTATCCGTGTGTGCTCACGCCAGGCAAAGGCAGCACCCTCTGGAACTCCCTTCCAGTCGCAGAATAAGACAGCTGTACCAGCCTCCGTCAAGTGGTGAAGAATTCCGCTTTTCATTGCAACATGCGGCCCAAGAACCACACAGGCTAAATCTGCAACTGAAACCGTGACTGCTTCTTCTCCACCTCTCCGTATTATTATTCCGCCGCGCTTACTCTCCAATGAGCATTCAGCGGCAGACAGATCTAGTACTCTCCAGAGATCTGCCATTTCACGAATTCACTTCCCAACTAATCGGTAAGCGACCTGAAGCCCGCCAACGCTCCTCACCTAAAGCGTTCCTTCGGATGACTGTGACAGCGTGCTTGCTAAACAATGTGTTTACGGTTGCTCTCCACCCCTTACCTGCCACAACCGTTACCACGGATTTGGTCGAGATGTCATCATTTAAGCCTTCTTGCGAGATCAAAGTAGGCTTTAGGTTGATAATTGAATTACTCTCAAACCCAGTTATGCTCCACGATTTAGTTTCCGGGAATACGTCAAAATAAGCTCCGATATCCCCACCTAGTTTCTCCTTTAAGTCAATCTTCAACTCATCACTTTTTACTAGCCATCCCATATACTCAGCGTTGCCTTCCCATAAGGCATCGCGAAGCTTTGGAGCCGCATACCGGTGCGATAACGACTGCGGAGGCAACTCGACAGCGAACAGATCCTTATCTCGGAATCGGAGTAAATCATGCGCAAACACCCTAAGCATGAATACCGACGATTTCTTGCCTTTTGTTACGCGGTAGAGGCGAACATGATGGATCGCGTCCCCTACCCCTACCGCGCCGCCACGAACGTGAATCTGAGCTTTACTAGAATTAAAGATTGGAATTAGGTCAGAACCGCTGTACTCCCTACCATTGACGAGAATGTTCCTCGAATCATTAGCGGGCAGCCCCTTCTTCCATTCAAAGTCCGGCTCACGTGTGAGAGCGCACCATGCAGCAGGTGAGGACACTCGATCAATCTCATCCATTGTCCAGCTTTCACCTATACATTTGTTGTTCACAGCGGTGGGCTGGGCATCGTGTGCCTCACCTCTGGACAGCCCCAAGCGAAGATTACGATGCACAGGTATCTCATCTTGATCTATCGCCGTTTGACATAGGTCAGCCAGGATTCGCATGTGTTGCCGCCACTTTTGGAATATAGCTTTATCCGCGATTGTGCGCCCCTCATATTCACGCCAAGTCTCTGGTTGATTCGTATTTCTCTGGCTCACACGTAGTTCACGCCGACTTCCAAGCGTATGCGCCACTGATGGCCGCATAAGTGCTATAACTGCCGCATCAATCGCATGGTGCCGTCGATCCAGACGGGTCTTTCCTGTACCACCAATCATGCGGACCTGTTTTTCAAATCCCCCAGCTTTACGCGCCTCCGCAGTCAAAGCCCCGCGATAAACCCGTACTTGACATCCTTCTCCATCCGCATGGAAATGCGCCTCGATCCTGTGAGCAAGCTCGCGGGCCATCCACGCAACAGATTCCATGGATCTACCATCAAACTCGGGATCGTTATCGGTACGAGTGAGCCGGGCAGCAATATCACGCTTTAAATCTCTAAATTCTTTCTGTGACATGCCGGGATCAGCTGTCCAAAATTCTAGACGGCCAACGGCTTCCTCCACGCTAACTCCGGATCGAGCTGATTCAGCTGCCCATTTGGCGAAAGGTATATTGCTCTTTTCTTTATTGCATTCTGTACAAACTGCCACCAAGTTCGCACGAACATTTGAAGACCCGACACCCTTGCGCGGGATAATATGATCCATTTGGCAGCTTGTAAAAGTTATAGCACTGTCACAATATAAACAAGTACCGTTTTGCCGTTGAAGTGCTTGGTACCTACGGACATCAAAAAGTCGCGCGTTTTGCTTTCCTTCTGCTTCCTCCAGGAGCTTCTTGGCTTTTTCATTGGCCTCAGCATGCCGGTTCGTATCTCTTTGGTATTCACGTGAGAGACGTTCTGAAGTGAACCCCGAGCGCACATGCTCAATATTTACAGATTCAGGGGTTCCCCAACGATACTCGACCATTAGCAGCCAGCGATTTACCGCCTTGAGGACTCGGTCAACCGCAGGGTTCCCGGTAGGAGTGTGAATGGGGTCCGCTGGCGGCCGCCACGTTTTGTCAACACCAAACTCGCCCATACGCGCTTCACTAAGATCACAAACGTTCTCCAGCATGTATTCATTTAGACGGCGCAAAGAGTCCGCTGAATAGGCTGCCCTACCCGCTGGGAATTTCAAGTTATCAAGTTTAGCGAGTTCCTCGTCCGACAGAGTTGCGAGAAACTGCTCTATCACATCTGCATAGCTGTCTTCCTCCTCCTCTTCGTTGCCAGTTAGCGCATTAATGAAGCTACATTTATATTCATGCGTTGCATTTTTCCACCAAGTTCTGACCTTTTTAATAGGGCAAGAACGCATCAGCGCTTCAGTTGTGTCGATTGGTGGCAGCCCCGAAACTAACTCACCAACATCAGTCAACACTCCAGCCCCATGTAGACGTTGTCTAGGAACATTCAACCTCTTTGCGACATCACTCCATGTAGGTCGGTCTTTACCTTTCCATGTCGACAGAAGGTCGACAACATCTAATACCTGCTGTTCACCAATGGGAGATATTTCCCCGTTTTCATCCACGATTCTTAAATTCATCACCGTGCTAATGATGCGGAACCGTTGAAAATCTGGATGAGCCCGTTGGGCTCTTCGCTTATCTTTCTGCCCTGGCAACGGATCATCCCCCGCTCGCTTAGTAGCAGCTTTCCGGGGACTCTTCATGTCAAAAATTGTCAGAATCAGGCGCCGCGCAACGTCTTCACCTAAACCCTGACGTTCTGCAATCACTTGCACTTCATGTGCGTGATCGCTTTGCATCATTCTTAACGGTAAAGTCGGACTCTTAGGCTTCTTAGTGTTTCCCGTTCGACGAAGGTTTACTCTTTCAGACAACTCCAAAAGCCAAACCAGCTGCCCCACCGTCGCGCCCGCCGCAACTTTTTTACCGACACGCTCTTCAACTATCTGCCGCAAAAGTTCGAAGCTTTCAGATTCCTCTTGAACCCCCAATAAAGATTCACTACGTTGCCAGGGGGAGCGCCAACCGCGATGACGGGCAATGTGCCGCATTGCCATGACTAGCATTTTTCGCCGCTCTGCCTCATCAGATACCAGCTGCGTAGATAGCCTAGCGCGCGCTTCCCACTCCTCGTACTGAGAAGAACATTTCGCAACGACATCAGGGTCCCACCCTAAGTCGCGCATCAAGCTTTCCAAGTTCCTTAGGCGTGCCCTGCGATTACGTATACGCCTCCTTGCGCGCCTGGCGACGCCAGATACTGCTAGTCTGGTCTCGGCAGTTTTCGCAGCATCCGGGTCAACGCCACTATCATGGAGCAAAACACTTGAGTTCAACAAGCGTTTAGGAGCCCCATCAGCAGAAAGCTCTAAGGCGCAAAAGCCCACAGAGGCCGTTCCAACATCAATCCCTACGGTAAACTTCTTTGTTTCATTTCTCATACATATAGAAATACCACAGGCATAGGACACCGAAAACGAATCGGGCTCACGTTGTGAGCCCGATGGAGAAATCCGGTTCGCTAACGAGGCGACCGTTATTGGTTATCTGTTACCAGCTAAAGTTTATCATCATGAACACAAGCTTTCATCTGAATTCGGAGAAAAGCCACTATGCGATTACCCCAACACCCGCAGCAGAATGCATACAAGCTCCCCCTGTTCACCGCACAAAGCAAGCCCTCCCACGATTCTGTGAGAGGGCGTTTGCGGAGATGGCGGGATTTGAACCCGCGAGGGGCGAACGCCCCAACCTCCTTAGCAGGGAGGCGCACTAGGCCACTATGCGACATCTCCAGTAGGCACAAGCCTATATGGCTGAGCCAAAATTTCCAAAAGAAATCAACTCGCGGAGAGTAAGGGATTCGAACCCTTGGTGCCATTGCTGACACAACGGTTTTCAAGACCGTCACCTTCGGCCACTCGGTCAACTCTCCAACGCCAACTAGTGTAGCGCTGAATCAGGTTATAGAAAAACTTAGAGAAGACATGTGTGCGCTTTCGCTACCACAGTAGTTACTGAGGAATTGGAATTGCACGGTGTAGAAAGAAGCAGATGACATTGCTTTCACCCAGCTGATACAGATAAGCGGCGCAAGGCACTTGCACATTTCCCTAGCAACCTAGCTCGGGTTCCTGTCACTATCGACATGGACTAAGATAGAGAGTGGGAGTACTAGCTGGTATACGTACCTTTTGCTAACCGCATGTTAATCGGCGCGAAGTGAGTTTCTAAAGATATCTAACTGCGCTACAAGCAAATGTCGCTGTATGGACAAAGTGGTTTAACTTGTCTCAGCTGTGGGAACGCTGCTCGCTGGTATCGGCACAATGACCATAGCGATATGGAGCATTTGCAGCCACAAGCCACGCGGTAAAGGCAAGTAGCGCAGCAAAGACGCCGGGCGACCTCGAAAGTATGCAAGTTACCTTCGGAGCCGCCCGGCTCCCCTCATTATACGACGGATAAGGAGCCTGAAAATGAAAACAATTCCAACTCGCAACATCAATCTGACACTAACGCTAGGCGTATTTGCCGTACTGCTGGCAACCTCACCCCGCCTGCATTGGTTGCTAATCGCTTTTGCGTGGGCAGGATGGGGCGCGCTACTCGCAGTGACTGTTAGCCAATGGATGGAGCGCAGGAAATGACTGAACGATTCATGTCGACGGCAGACGTCGCCGAACACCTAGGGATAGCCTAAACTCACCGGAAGTCCAAGAAGGTCCCGGTAATCGACGAGAAAAGACTACCTCACCTATGACTAATTTTCGTGCGTGAATGGCGTGCGCAGGGACAGTCTCCCAGCAAGCAGACGACAACAAGCAGGAAACGATATTTGTTTCTTTCGAAATAGGATATTCGTAATTGTTTTTCTGACCCATGCTACGGTATATCTGCCTGTGTTCACGAAAAGATCGATCATGCCGAAGATAAAGGTAACTAGAGCAAGAATTTTTATGATGGATCCGATCTATAACGGTGAAAATACCGGTACTTTGGAAGCGCTTAACACCCGCACACCTGGAATGCCTAATGGTTTATGCACTCTCACGAGGCTTGTAGGCAATTTCCCAGTCTCGCCCCTCTAACGATAACGCAAAGGCGATTAACCCGACTATAGCGGCGTGACGACGAACTGAGTACCCCTCTCCTGCGCGCGCCGCATGTCCCTGTGAAATATAGCGTGATAACTGAACCCGTGTGGACGATTCGTCGGACACAGCCATTTTACGAGTATTGTATTCTACCGCTGACGCCACCTCCTGCACTGTCCTATCCCACTGATCTTGCATCCAGGCAACCGCGTCAGCGGGTGGCTGTACCGTGATTTCCCACCTACGCGCGGTACGTTCGTTCACGCTCATAGCATCTGCTACGTCCTGGCTCGTGTATCCAAGGGTTTCTCTCATTGTCTTAAACTGTGCAGACTCCATATTTCTACCCTAACCCCAGATCATCCCCGCATGGGCGGCGAACACGCAGGGTGCAGCACCGCAACCGCTAGTGGGACTCGGATCGTCCCCGCCACTGCGGGGATGGGACAAGCATCCAACTAGGGTGAGACAAACCCGGTGGCCTAGGTATCCGCGCCTAGGCCACCAACTACTCCCCCAAAAAACCCCCGAAACTCAACGCGAGTACGGGAAATACCTGCCGATCTCCACATACCCCAAATGCCGGTACACAAACTCGCCCAACGTGGAGGCCTGCAAAATAACCAAGTCCGCCCCGTCCTCGAACGCCTGGTTAGTAAGCAACGTACACAAATCCTTCGCGTAACCTCGCCCGCGGAACTGCGCGTCGGTCGCAATGTAGTAAAGGCCGGCGGTGCGTGAACCGGGAGCGCGCGTGAGCATCCCCGTCGCCACCACTCGCCCCGATTCATCACGAGCCACACCAATACGCCAATGCGGATCCGATGTCCACACCCCGCGGGCGAGCATCTTCCCCGTCTCAGCCGGCGTCAACGTGGTGAAACCACTGCGGAAAACAGGTTCTGCCTGCGCGACCAGCTGCTCGCCGTCAGAGGTGAGGGGGATCAGCTCCACGCGGTGGGTGACCTCCCTGACCACCGGGTGGTCGATCGACATAATCGGGTAGCCGGCGTCCTCCTCGCACTGGAACCCCGCGCGTTCGAGGACGGGAGCAGCGTGGGCGCGCGCCTGCGGGTGGACGCGGATAGCGGTTTTATCCCGCGACTGCAGCGGCGTGTTCTGCAACGTCTGCAGCAAGGTGGCCGCGTCCCCGTCCGGGTCAATGGAAGCGCCCGCCAAGTGCGAATCCGAAGTGCCCGCACCCAGGTCGTAAATGCACCAGCCTTCACCCTCGAGCCACAGGCCGGCGGCGCATTTCATGCGGTGGTGGATGGTGTCGAGCAGGTTCTGGTGGGCGCGATCAAGCTGAGAAGTCATGTCTTCAGGTTACGGCACCACCCGGGCGTCAGTCACCCAACCTCAGGCACGTCAACGGCGCAAAACACACCCTGCAAGCACCCTAAAATACGTCGATGACGTGCCTGAGGGGGCGAGAGGAAACCGCGCGATACAGGGTGAAACCGGGCGTGCGCGTTGAGCGGGTGAGAAAACATTGGTGCTCGTTTGGTGCGGAAAACTAAAGCACGTCAACGGTGCGTTTTGAGGGGTGGAGAGAGGGGTAATTGCGTCGATGACGTGCCTGAGGGGTGGGGGCGGGGCATGATGGGAGTATGCGCGCTATAGTTCCTTCCGCCGCCGTGGCAACAGACGCTCCCGGCGTTACCGAGACCGCACAGCCCACGGCCGTGCCTGCTGCCGCACCCGGACCCGCACCGGCGTCCACCCAGTCACCCGCGACCGCTGTCCCTGCCGGCACCCAGGCACCCGCGACCGCTGTCCCTGCCGGAACTGGGACGGCTCAAGGCGAGACCACACCCGTCGCCGCGGCCGTCACTAGACCGCTGTCGGACCTGCTGACGGAAGTGGAAATCCCCACCCCTGTTCCCGCGCCTCACGAGGTCCGCATCCGCATCCGTTCCGCCGGAGTGAACGCCGCCGACCTGCTGCAAGCCCGCGGCCACTACCCTCCCCCGCGCGGCGTCACTGACGTGCTCGGGTTGGAATGTGCCGGAACCATTGACCTAGTTGGCGAGGACGTACCCACCCTGGTTGCGCAAGGTGGGACCCTGACGGACCTCAGTGTCGGTGCCCCGGTGTGTGCGCTCCTAGCTGGCGGCGGGTACGCGCAGTTCGTGTGCGTCGATGCACGCCACGTCCTCCCCCTGCCTCCTAAACCTGAAGCGGAACAAACCCGAGGGACCGAAACCGCAAATGGCGGTGGCGTATCTAGCCATCGGGGTGAGGACGGCACCGCCCCAACTCAAGCTGACTTCGACCGCGCCGCCGCAGTGGTGGAGGCGTGCGCCGCCAGTTGGATGATGCTCGCTGACGTGGGTGGGCTGGCTCCTAGCGCTGACAGGGGCGAGGCCAACACGCCCACTACAGACTCTGCAAACTCCGCGTATCCGATTGACGCATCGCCCACCTCCTCGCCTCGCGGTTCCGACGTGGCCGCGACCGCGGGTGATGCGCCTACTGGGCGAACCGTCCTCGTTCATGGTGCTTCCGGTGCGGTTGGTTCCATTGCCGTGCAACTAGCCTCCGCGTGGGGGCACCGAGTGCTGGCCACGGCCGGCGACGCGGACCGCGCCCGCAAGGTTGATAGTCTGGGGGCGGCGCGTTGCTTCGACTACCACGAGGACTGGGTTTGCCCGGTTCGTAGTGAAGGCGGGGCGGATTTCACGCTCGACGTGATCGGGGCAGCGGGGTTGGGAAGTAACGTTAAGGCTCTGGCGCGAGGAGGCACGTTGGCGGTGCTCGGCATGATTAAGGGCGCGAAGGCGGAGTTGAACTTGGGGCTGCTGATTGGGAAGAACGCTACGATCGCGGCTCGCACGGTGAGGTCGCAGTCGGCGCAGGAGAAGGCGCAGCTGTGTCGGCACCTGGCCGAGGACGTGTGGCCGCTTTTCGCGCAAGGGCGGGTTCGTGAAGTGATTGGCAAGGTGGGGAGCCTGCGTAACGCGCATGACAGTGTCGGCGTGGATCGCAGGGGGGATGGCTCGCGCCCGTTTGGGAAGACCGTGCTGCGGGAGGACTGGGAGCCGGAGGGCTGAGCGGCCGAAGCGTGCGTGGCGGCGGGCTGGGCGGCGCCTGTGATGCGGTGAAGTAATTTTCGACCGCGACCCGACTCTAGGCAGGCCTTAGTAACCGCAAGAATACGGGGCAAACCCCACCCGCAGCACAAGCACGTCAACGCCGCAAAACACCCCCCGAAAACACCTGAAAACGCATCGATGACGTGCCTGAAAAACCCGCGCCAAAACGGGGTAGACCCACCGGAAGCTGCGAGGAGCTCGGAAACCCTCGGAGAGCATAGGGAAACGCGGGGCTGGGTGGTGAGACCCAGACCCCGCGTCCTTACCTACGGAACCCGACCGACGCCGCTACTCCGCCTTGTGCCCGCGGAACAGACGGAAGCCCTTACGGTCGGCGGGAGGTTCCTCCGGCTTATCCAACAGCCCGCGCGACAGGGCGGAGGCAAACGGCGGCCACAACGGCAAGCGCGGCATAATCAACGCTTGCAACGCGTGGTAGTAGTCCTGCAAGCCCGGCAGGGAGGACTCCACCAGCTGGTTGTTCTCATCCAGGGAACGGTTCCACGCCCCAGGCTCGGCAATGATGTATTCCTCGATGAAATCAATCCAGGACCGGTAGCAGTGGTCGTAATGCTCCACATCCCCGGGGCTGCCACCGTCGTCGAGTCCGGCGCGCCGCAACGCCACGGCTGCCGCTACCGCTTCAGCAGCGACCCACTGCATGTGCTTGGTGGCCACCGGGTTACCGTCGAAGTCAACGGTGTAAACAAACCCGGGGTTGCCGCTGCGACGCCACCCGTCAACGCGGGCGCGTTCGAACATTTCCTGCGCCATCTCCAGCATCCAGTCCGGGCTGGTGCGCCCCAGTGACCGGTTCGCAGCGCGCGCATGTAACGCCAGGCGCGCCCACTCCATCTGGTGGCCGATCACAACCCCGAACGGGTAGTGGTTGTCATCGCGCGAACGCTGGTAGTGGTCTGTCATGAGTTGCCAGTTCTCGTCATAGTGCTCGCCTAGACGCCAGTTTCGTTTGCTGGCTTCGTCGTAGACGAACTTCAAAATCGAAGTGGCACGGTCGATCCAAATCGGGTCGTTCATCACTTCCGCCACCGCCAGGTAGGCCTCAGTGGTGTGCATATTCGAGTTCATACCTCGGTACGGCTCACATTGGGAGTAGTCCCGCGAGTACCTGTCGCGCACGCGGTCAACCTTTTCATCCCACCAGTGGCGTTCCTGGTCGTGAATGACCTCCTGCAGCAGTTCGTGCGCTCCCGACCGGTTCGCTGCGGTACCGGACGCGGCTGCTAACACCACGAACGAGGTCGCGTACTGCCATTTTTCCCCACCGCGCTCTCCCGCGGGAACTCCGTTTCCGTCCTCGTCAGGAGCGTGTTCGATAGCGGTGAACCACCCGCCGTGTTCAGGATCCATGAAGTAGGTACGCAGGCAACGCAACCCGTGGTCAGCGTACTTACGCGACCCGGGGATCCCCATGAGGGTGGCGAGGCAGAACGCGTGAGTGATGCGCCCCGTGGTGGCCAGGTCAACCGGTCGCGAAGTATCGACGCTACCGTCAGGCAGGACGTATCCGAACCCGGTTTCCACCATGGCTCGTCGTTCCGCGAAAACGAGCGCCTGCATTTGGCGGCTGAGCCACCGGTTGTGTTCAATCGAGTTAAGCCAACCCACTTGGGCCTCCTTGCCGTAATCACACCATGGCGAGGGCGTGTAGAACTTATACCTAAATTAGGCTATCGGTTTTTACGTTCTCTTTGTGCTAGGTGACGATATTTAGACAGTTTTGCGTGAAAGTTACCTCCCGCGGCGCGGAAGTCCCTCCCCGCGGTTGAATCATGTGGCATGGTGGAATGTACGCAAAATTTAGGAGGACGTAGGGGTCCTTGCGTGACTTACTTCCCCTCGTCTTAAATTGCCTTTTCCAAAGGAGGATCATGGCTTATCTGCCCAGAGTGCGGGCTTTCGCGGTTACCTCCGCGTTCGCCCTTGCCTTTACGCCACTCGTTATTCCTAGCACCAGTAGTGCTGAACCTAGTCTGACTCCCATTCCGCAGGTGCGTGAACTTGCAGCCGCGGGTGCGGAAGATCCCGTCACTACTCGTGGTGTGGTTACCGCTTCCTACCCCACCGGCGGGTTCTTCGGTTACTACCTGCAAACCCCGGGCACAGGTGGGGACGTGAATCTTGAATCCCCGTCGGAGGGTATTTTCGTTTACCCCGGTAAGAAGCAGCGTATCCCCGAGGTTGGGGAGTGCGTCACCATCACTGGTGTTCCCGGCGAGTACAACGGCCTGAAGCAGGTTTCTAAGGTTACGACCACTGTGGATGAAGTTGATTGCGCTCCGGTGACGCCCTTAAATTTGGAGGCTCTGCCCCGCACTGACGCGGAACGCGACGCGATTGATGGGATGCTAGTTGCCCCGCAGGGAGCGTACACGGTCACGGACAACTACTCCCTTAACCGTTACGGTTCGGTTGGGTTGGCCTTCGGTGAGTCAGCCTTGATCCAACCCACTGACGTGCTTCACCCCGGCGAGGAAGCTGTGGCTTATGAGGCTGATAACCTCATGCGGTCGGTGACTTTGGATGATGGTTCGAACTGGAATTTCTCCAAGAAGAAGGAAGCCCAGAACTCGCCGCTGCCGTACCTGACTTTGGATACTCCGGTGCGCGTGGGTGCGCCGGTGAGCTTCACTGCCCCGGTGATTTTCGAATACCGCTTCGAGACTTGGAACTTCCAGCCACAAGGGCAGGTTGTTGGTTTGGAAGGAGCTCCCGCAACGTTTGCCAACACTCGCACGAGCGCACCTGCTTCCGTGGGTGAGGCTGACTTGAAGGTGGCAACTTTCAACGTTCTTAACTACTTCACTTCCCTGGGTGAGGACGAGGACGGCTGTAAGGGCTACCCTGACCGCGATGGCAACCCGATTAGCACGAACCGTTGCAACGTGCGTGGAGCTTACCGGGCGGAGGATTTCGCCCGCCAGGAAGCCAAGATCGTAGCCGCGATTAACGCCATGGATGCCGACATCGTTTCCTTGGAGGAGATCGAGAACTCGTCCCGCTACGGTAAGGAACGCGACACCGCCCTCGCCGCTTTGGTGAAGGCACTGAACGCGGACGCTGGCGAGGGCGTGTGGGCCTACGTTCCCTCCCCCACCGAGGTTCCCAATAACGAGGACGCCATCCGCACCGGTTTCATTTACAAACCGGCCACGGTAATGACTGTTGGTGAGTCCTTGATTTCCGCTGATCCCGCGTTCGAGGGCGTGGCGCGTTCGCCGTTGGCGCAGCGTTTCGCTCCGGTGGCTGGTGAGGACCACGCAGGCACCGAGTTCGTGGTGATCGTGAACCACTTCAAGTCGAAGGGGTCTCAGCTTGCGGGTGAGGGTAACGAGGACGCGTTCGACGGTCAGGGACGCAACAATGCTGCTCGCGTGGCGCAGGCGAAGGCGTTGGCGGCGTTCGCGAAGGACAACTTCGCTGGTGTTCCGACGTTCCTGGTAGGTGATTTTAACTCCTACACTAGGGAAGACCCGATGGTGGCGCTCAGCGATGCTGGGTACTTCACGCAGGAAACTCCGGGTGAGTACTCCTACATGTATTCGGGACGGGTCGGCTCCTTGGATCACGTGGTAGCTAACCAAGAAGGCGTGGACCTGCTGACTGGGCTAACCACCTGGGAGATCAACGCTTTCGAGCCGGTGGCGTTGGAGTACTCGCGTTACAACGGGAACGTCACCGACCTGTATGCCGCGGATCCTTACCGTTCTTCCGATCACAACCCCGAGTTGTTTGGGTTGAAGGTTCTCACTCCGGTGACGCCTGAGCCGGAGCCGGTGCAGCCCGGTGAGCCGGGAGTTGCGGACCCGGTGCAGCCCGGTGATCCGGGGGTTGTGGGTCCTGAGCAGCCCGGTGATCCGGGTGCTGGTTCGGGTACTGCGAAGCCGACCGATCCGGCTGCCGCTGCTGGTGGCACGCAAACCGGTGAGGGTCTGGCCGTGACCGGTAGCGCCGCGGGACTAACCCTGCTGGTAGCGCTGGCTCTGGGGCTAGCTGGCCTGGGACTGTCCACTTTGGTGCGCGCCCGCCAGTAGAGCCCAGCTAAAGCTGGCTGGCCGGTTGGGTTGGCTGCGGCCGCCTGACCGGCTGGCTCCCCGCCCGCCCAAGTAAGCAAACGGGCCCGGCAGTGACTGTTTTTACTAACAGCACGCTGCCGGGCCCGAACTTTGCCCTCCATCCCCCTACTAAAGCACGTCAACGACGCAATTCACCCCCTCCAGGAGCGCTAAAACTCACCGATGACGTGCTTAAGGAATAATGCCGACTCAGCCACAACACCTGCCCACCGCTAAAGCACGTCAACGACGCAATTCACCCCCTCCAGGAGCCCTAAAACGCACCGATGACGTGCTTTGAAAATCCAGGCAAACCGCGGAAAACCTCACAAACGCACCACACGCCCTCGCCAACGAAAAACCAAGCGGCAAACCACAACACCTACCCACCACTAAGGCACGTCAACGCCGCAATTCGCACGCCCCCGGCACCCTAAAACTCACCGATGACGTGCTTTAAAAACCCAGGCAAACCGCGGCAAACCACCAAAACGCACCACACGCCCTCGCCAACGAAAAACCAAGCGGAAACTACACGACCATCCCGCCGCGAGACCCCAGCACCCGGCTGGCAGTCCGCGAAGGAAGTCAGTCACGCACCGACGAAAGCACCGCCTGCATCACCGCAGCTGCACCGTCATACTCCACCGGGCCGGTCACCGCATCAGCATGAGCGCGAACCGCCTGCGTCGCACCCGCCATGGCAACCCCGTGTTGGGCCCACTGCAGCATAGCGATGTCGTTCGTACCATCACCGATCGAGACCGTACCTCGCGCGTCCACTCCCAAGTCCGCACGCAAACGCTCCAACCCGGAAGCCTTCGTCACCCCCGTGGCGGAAACATCCATCCACGACGTCCACCCGACCGCGACCTCCACGTCAGGTAGCTGCAGGGCGAACATGCGCTGTTCGAACTCGTCCCGGTCCATGCCGGGGATCCGCACCACTAACTTGGTGACCGGGCGGCTGACCAGGTCCTCGGCGGGCGCCACCGTCCACGACTCGATCAACTCCCGCGGCGGGAACGGCTTGGAAATACGGTAACCACCGTCTGCGTCCTCGACCGCGACTAACGCCTGCGGGTAACGTGACCACACTTTTTCCACCACCGGGCGAGGGTCGAACTGCTCGTTGCGCACCACCTGGCAGGCACCGTCCTCGACCCGGATCAGCAGCGCCCCATTGGAGCAAACCATCCACCCGTCGGTGAAATCCAGCTCCCCCATGACTGGGCGCGTGGCTTCCAAACCTCGCCCGGTGGCGATCACCACGTGGCTGCCCGCCGCTTCCAGGGCGCGGATTGCTTCGCGGGTGCGATCCGAGGCGCCGGTTTCAGTCAGTAACGTGCCGTCCAGGTCCAGTGCGACGAGGACGTGGGCGGGGTCGGTAACGAAATCTGCTGGCAGCGCCTGCTTGGCTTCCGATACCAGCTGGGGAAACGGGATCGGAGGAAGCGTGGTGGGTGGCGGGGTCAGCAGGGAGTTACTCATGCAAGCGGCTCCAAGGTTTCTTTACCCCCAAGGTAGGGGCGTAGTGCTTGTGGGACGTAGACGGAACCGTCAGCCTGCTGGTGGTTTTCCAGCAGCGCCACGAGCCAGCGGGTGGTGGCGAGGGTGCCGTTGAGGGTGGCGACGGTGCGGGTGCCGGCTTCGCCGCGTTCACGAATGTTGAGGCGGCGGGCCTGGAAGGTTGTGCAGTTGGAGGTGGAGGTAACTTCCATCCAACGTTCCTGGGTGGGTAGCCACGCTTCGCAGTCGTATTTGCGGGCGGCGGAGGTGCCAAGGTCGCCGGCGGCGGTGTCGATCACGCGGTAAGGTAGCTCCACTTTGGCGAGCATTTCTTCTTCCCAGGCGAGGAACCGTTCGTGTTCAGTGGTGGCGTCCTCTACGCGGCAGTAGGAGAACATTTCCACCTTGTTGAACTGGTGGACTCGGATGATGCCGCGCGTGTCTTTCCCGGCGGACCCGGCTTCTCGCCGGTAGCAAGTGGACCACCCGAGGTAGCGTTTCGGACCATTGTCGAGGTCGATGATTTCGTCGCGGTGGTAGCCGGCGAGGGCGACCTCGGACGTTCCTGTGAGGTAGAGGTCGTCGGTGGGTAGGTAGTAGATTTCGTCGGAGTGCTCGTTGAGGAACCCGGTTCCTCCCATGATCGCGGGCGTGACGAGGGTGGGGGTCATCATGGGGATGAACCCGTTTTCCAGGCCTTGGTCGAGCGCCATGGTCAGTAACGCTAGTTCGAGTCGCGCTCCGATCCCGGTGAGGTAGTAGAAGCGGGATCCGGATACTTTCGCGCCGCGTTTCATGTCGATGGCGCCGAGGGCTTCACCTAGTTCGAGGTGGTCTTTGGGGGTGATTCCTTCGGCTTCGAAGTTGCGTGGCTGCCCACCTTCGTGGCGTAGCACGTTGAAGGATTCCTCTCCACCTGCTGGTACGCCTTCGAGCACAATGTTAGGGATGGCTTTGGCGAGGGCGTCGGCCTCTTCGGCGAGTTGGTTGGAGCGCGCTTCCAGTTCTTTTACTTCTTTGGCGAGTTCCTGGGCGTGGGCGAGGACCTGCTGGCGTTCTTCGGGGGAGGCTTTCCCGATCGAGCGGGATACCGCTTTTTGCTCGGCGCGTTTGGTTTCGAAGTCGCGTAGTGCTTGGCGGCGTGCTTCGTCCGCGTTGAGGATTTCATCTACGAGGGCGGGGTCGGCTCCGCGCGCGATTTGAGACTGTCGCGCTGGTTCTGGGTTTTCACGCAGGGCTTTGAGGTCGATCATGTCTTTAGCCTACCGCGTTGGCGGGTTTGTACCCATATTCATCTCAACTCTCACATGGGTTTCACCGGTTACCGGGCTGGTTCCACCCGATTCTCGCCCGCGTTGTGGGCTGCGTTGCGCCCCGCGTTGTGCTTCCGCCGGGTCCCGCGTTGTGCTT
>JAUNVG010000029.1:8098-16974 GCA_030537735.1 Actinomycetaceae bacterium | reverse complement strand
CCCGCCCACCTAAAGCACGTCAACGCCGCAAAACAGCCCTCGTCCGACCCTAAAACTTCACCGATGACGTGCCTTTGTTGAGCGCATGAAACCGCCGGAACCTCAGGCGAAACCCAGAGCAGCACCCCACGCCCTCGGCTCACCAAAGCGTCGCCGGTGTCTCAGCAGCCGGGAGCGTACACAGCCACCCACTGAGCGGTGTTTGTCCTCGCATAGTTAACGTGCCTAGAATCCTTAGCAACACGCTTCACTAAGCGGGCGCAATCTCGCGCCACGTACTCGCGTGCTGCCGCCCTGACACGGCGGTTTTCCACTCAAGGGCAATCCGAGCCCACGGACGCAAGAGGATCACGAATGGTTTTTGATGACGGTGCCACCAGCGACAAAGCTCCCGAACGAGAGGTCCTCGATTGGCCCACTTTCGGCCAGTCCATGCGAGACCTGGCTCAGCAGGTGGTGAACTCAGGTTGGATGCCTGACCTGATCGTGGCGGTGGCGCGTGGCGGGCTTCTACCCGCGGGCGCGATCTCGTACGCGATGGGGGTGAAGGCGATCGGCACCATGAACGTGGAGTTCTACACCGATATCGCTGAGACCCTCCCCGAACCCGTGTTGTTGCCTCCGCTGATGGATGTTTCCGCCCTCGATGGGAAGCGCGTCCTGGTGGTTGATGACGTGGCGGATTCCGGTAAGACCTTGAAGATGGTTATGGATCTGATCCGCGAACGAGGTCTGTCCCTCGATGGTGAGACCACTGTGCGCGTGGACGCGAAGTGCGCGGTGATTTACGAAAAGTCGCGTTCCATCATTAAGCCTGATTTCGTGTGGAAGCACACGGATTTGTGGATTAATTTCCCGTGGTCGACTTTGCCGGTGGTACAGGCCGAGGACGGTTGCTGAGTTTCGTCGGCGAGGTTTCCTTTCTGGCCGGTTGCCTTCTGCGGGAGGTGGCCGGCCAGTTTCGTTGTCTGTCGCCTCTCGGTGGGAGGTTGAGTTTCCCGGTAGGTTTCTGGCTCGGGGTGGCGTTTCGGCCCGCCGGTTGTCGCCTGTCGGTTCCCAGTCGCCGTCTACTGGTCGCCGTCTGCCGGTCGCGCGTCCCGCCCCGCACTAAAGCACGTCATCGCCGCAAAACACCCCTCCCGCAGACCCCAAACTTCACCGTTGACGTGCCTGAACAAAGCGCACAACCGTGCCTATGTTCCCAGCGGCCTGCGGCACCGCACCGCACGGCGCCGCCGCTGACTGGCCGCCGCTAAGCCACCGGTCGCGGCAATCTATTCCTCTGCGCCGTCCTCTACCCTGTCCTCTATCCTGGGCGGTCCGAACCAAGCGTTGTAGAAGCCGTAGAAGTTCATATTCCCCCACGTTGAGCACTCGTCATTGTGCCCTGCGAGTGTCCCCGGCGTCGGCTGGTAGGGGGTGTAGTTGTAGAGCCCGGCGGTGGCTTGGTTTTCGACGTAGACCGGGGCGCTGCCGCAGTCAGCGTCGACGTGGTAGGCAATGTCGTTCACTTCCCCGGCTTTGATTCCGTATAGTTCGGGGTCGCGCCGGTAGCGTTGGAATTGGTTGGCGGCGTGGTAGACCTGTTTGGCGAATCCGTAGTATTTGGGGTCGCAGTGACTGCCGTCGGGGCAGGCGTACCCCATGGCGATGGCGTAGCGCTCTTCGTTGAGTTTCTTCCCTGACGCGGTGATGAGTCCTTGTTCTTTTTGCAAGGTGGTGAGTATGACTTTGGGGTTGATGCCGCACGCTCGCGCGGTTTTAGCGATGATGGCGGCGGCGCTGTCGTCTTCGGCGCCTTTGAAGGTGCGCCGGCAGTAGTTGTCGCGTTTCCAGGTGGGGGTGTCTTCGCGGTAGTCGGCGAGGCAGGGTGTGCCGTCTTCGCCGGCTATGCATCCGGCGTTCCAGCTGGATATGAACTCGGCGATTTCGGTTTCGTCCATGCTGGTGGAGTCGAAGAATTCGTCGTCGCTGATGAGGTTCCCGATCCTGAATCCGTCGAGTTTGGGTGCGGGTGCGATGGGTTCTGCTCCGCCGTTTGGAGGTGGTGTGGCAACGGGGGCGGCTGGGTGTTTGCGCGGTATGAACCAGATGATTGCGAGCGCGATGATCACTACCAGGACGGTGAACCCCACTCCCAACGCGAACGCGGTGGGCGGGTCGACTTCGTTCCCGCGTAGCAGTGGTTGGTTGTTGTTGTGACGAGGGCGTTGGGGGTGTTGGTGTTTTATGGCATGGTTTGCGGGTGGTTGGGTGGGGTGGGTTTGGTTTGTGTTTGGTTGTTGTTGGCGCGCGAGTTTTCGTCGTAGTCCTTTGGGGACGGGGGTTTTACGAGGGTCTACTGGGGTTGCTCTTCGTTGTTGTGGTTGCGGCGCCTGCTGTGTGCGGGGGTCTGCAGGTGGTTGCTGTGCTTGGGTTTGTTGGGGGGTGGGAAGTCCTCGTCGGCGAGGTGGGTTTTCCCGGCCCCCGGGGAACTGCCTTTCCCTCTGCGACTGCGCGGGTACGTCCTCGCCCGTGAGTCTCCCCTCGGGGAACTGCCTTTCCCCTTGCGACTGCGCGGGTACGTCCTCGTGGGAGTGGTCGTTACTTGGTCTGGGTCGCCACATGGTTCGTGATTCCGGGCGCTGCGGCTTCGATGGTTTCCAGGGTGTGTTCGAAGTCCTCCTGCGTGCCGTACCACGGGTCGGGCACGTCGAGGGCGCGGCGGCGAGGACTGTTTTCGGCTCCCGGTTCGAAGGCGCGGAACATGCGCAGGTCGATGGTGTTTGGGTCGCCGGGTTCGCGGTGGGTGGTGGTGGTGATGTTGGCTCGGCGCGCGAGGTTTTCAAGCACGCTGTAGTGGTGTGAGGTCATGGCGAGCACCAGGTCGTAGTCGTGTAGCTCGTGTGGTTGCACTTGGTGTGCGCGGTGGCTGGGGACTTGGTAGCCGGCGTTGCGTAGGGTGCGGGCGGCGCGCCGGTCGATGGGGCCTCCGTGTTCTTCGTCGGAGATGCCAGCGGAGTCCACTTCCGCGTCCAGTCCGAGGGCACGCAGTTTTTCGTTGAGGACGATTTCGGCCATTGCCGAGCGGCAGATGTTTCCGGTACAGACCATGAGCACTCGATACGTCATGTTTGTGACCTTATCACCGCAGTGACGGGTGGGCGGTTTCCCGCGCCCACCCGCGCCCATCGGCGCCCGCACCCCTGAAGCACGTCAACGCCGCAAAACACCCCTCCCAACACCCCCAAACCTCACCGTTGACGTGCCTGAAACAAGGGCACAAAACCCGCGCGATCTCAAGGATTTCTCACCGCAAGCAACACTTCGGGCCCGGCAGCTGTAACTACCGGGCCCGAAGGGATTTATCGCGCTTTAGACGCAGCGTATTGTTTTCCTGCAGCGACGTAACCAGACGGACTGCCTCGCCAAGCTAGGCGACCTCACGCAGCCGCAGAAAAGCAGCCTAACCAACCTAACCAGCCTAACCGCCGCGCCACTCTGCGCGACCTCACGCAGCCTTAGATACCTGCGCGGCGACAACCACGTCATCGCCGTAAAGCTCCTGAGTGCAGGGGTTGCGGCGAGTACGCACAATCCGCATGACGTGGTAGACGAACACCACCAGGTTGAACGCTAACGCGACAAACGATACCCAGAACATGGCGGTTGGGTTATGCGCCGAACGTAGCGAGAACATGGAGTCTTGCGAGAAGTGCGGGAACGTCAGCACCACCCCGGACCAGAAGGTGAGGGTGTATGCGCGGTATTGGATCCACGCTCCTCGCCCGAAGGCGAAGAACACGGGGATGGTGCATGAAAGTAGCAGCGCCACCCCGGAGTACCAGGCGCGGTCGGCGAGGCAGTTATACACGTACGCGAAGTTCCACAGGTCGTAGGCGATGATCCAGGGGATCGTTAGGTCTGCCCAGATGATGCGTTTGTCGGCGCTGGTGGCCACGCGGATCCCCACCCAGCCGGAGATCATCAGCAGGTTCAGGATCCCGGCGGCGGCGTTCATGAGGTTCCATGATCCTCCCCAGGTGACCATGCCTTGGCTGGGGTCGACTCCGTGGATGAAGTAGCACTGGATGTCTCGGACCACGGCTTCGAGGATGTTCACTGCCAGGATCAGTGCGGGGATCGCCAGGTACCAGCGTTTGCTGCGTAGTTTCGGCACGTATTGCAGGGCCACTAGAGACAGGGATCCTGCCAGCGCCGAGTATTGTTTGACGATGGGGAACCACCCGGCGGAGGCGGTGCCTTCGGTGGAGTAGGGCCACCAGAAGAACGTCAGCAGCACGGGGACGATCACCAGTAGTAGCCACACTGCCCACTTGTACCTGATGGTGATCCAGGCGGCGGTGGCTAGGCCGATGGTGACGAGGACGACCATGACGTATGGCGCCCAGGTGCCGGCTTCGAAGAAGAAGTTAGTGGGATAGTCGGGTGTCATTTCGATTTACCTTTCTTTCCCCAGTCGGGCAGGTAGGTTTTCTCCATTTTTTGGCGGATTTGTTCTTCCCAGGAGAATTCGGGTTCTTCCCAGTCTTCGAAGTATTGGGCGTCGATTTCACTGGACCAGGGGGTGTTGGGTCCTAGTGGTGGCCATTCGGGGTTGTCAGTGACGGGCGGGCGGATTTCACTTACGGTGGGGTCTTGCCGGGAGTAGCGGAACCACTGGGTGTAGGTGTCGTCGAATAGTGGGGTGCCGTCGTGGCGTCCGGAGGGGGTGTCGTAGCCGAAGACTTTTCCGCCGAGTACGGCTCGTTTCATTCTGCCTTGCCATTGTTGTTTCTTGCGGAATTCGGCGACTCGTTTGACGTAGAGGTTTTGCATGTGTGCCATGCATCCGCCGATGTATTCAATGTTGATCCAGTTGATGGCGGCGGCGAGTTTGGTGTCGGGTTCGAAGGCGACGCGCCAGTGGTTGATTAGGCGGGTGCGTCCTCCTTCGAGGGGCACCATGTAGAAGCACCAGGCGGCGGCGTAGTGTTTCATGAAGGGGTAGCGGAAGGCGTAGGAACCGGGGGCTTTGGGTGGGTTCTTGGTGTCTACCCATTGCACCATGTATTTTCCGGGTACTACGTCGGCCCATTCCATGGACATGCCGTTGAAGTCGAAGCCAGCGATGTCTCCGGGCACCATGGAGTCGGGTTGTTGGAATTCTTCTTGGATCTCGTAGGAGTTGAAGAAGGGCAGGCGCGCGAAGGTTCTTTCCAGGAACTCGGAGGAGAATGAGCCGGATTTTTCACACCCGATTTGCCTAAATATGCGCCACACCGCGTAGGCGGGGGCGTCAATGGTGATGGCGTAGGTGGAGGAACGCCCGTTGTTGTAGTTGGCGTCGATGAGGTCGTCTCCGGGGTATACCCACGCTTGTTCTTCGGGGGTGGCTTTGCCGCTGAGTTGGCTGAAGGCGTACATTCCGGCGAGGGTGCTGGCGCCGATTCCTCCGGCGATGCTTAACCAGGTTTTGGTGCTTGGGCTCATTTTGTTCTCCTTGGTTTCAGATTCGTTTAGTTCAGTGTTTGTGGCTTCGGTGCCACACGTTACGCAACTCAACTCACGTAAAGTGGGTTACCCCTCTTTCGGAAGGTGGGTTACGTCCTCGTCAGGTAAGTGTCAATGAACCTCCCATGCGGGGTCGCCTACCACGCCTTTTTCTACCAGCCCGGGGTCGGCGCTGATGGGGGTGCGTGGCTTGGGGTAGCGCCGGTCGTCTTTGCCCCACCACGGTAGGTGGGTGACGTAGCCGTCTGCGGGAGGCTGGTCGCTGTCGGGTTCGAACCCTAGTTCCGCGGGGGTTTCGGGGATGGAGTCGGTGAGGAAGTACTTGTCTTTGTCGTCGCAGTGTTCGCGCACGATGGTGCGGAATTCTTTCAGTTCGAAGAATAGTGCGTTGGTGAGCGGGTTACGACGGTGGTGGATGATCTTATACAGCCAGTATCCGAATAGTGCCAGGTTCCAGGCGAGGGCGACGCCGGCGCACACGATGTTGGCGACGGGGTTCATGGTGGCGAAGTTATGCATCGCGCCGGGTGGGGTGGACAGGGCGGGGAACCAGTTGTAGAACGCGATCCAGAACATGAGTGTGAAGCAGCGGAACCAGATCCATTGTCCTTTTGCCCAGGTGAATGCGGGTATGGTGCATGCCAGTAGTAGGGCGAGGGTGCAGTACCAGGTGTAGTCGGCTAGCGCGTTGTAGAGGAAGGCGTGGTTCCACAGGTCGTAGGCGATGATCCACGGCCAGACTTGGTCGACCCACAGTAGTCCGCGGGTTTTCTTTTTCCCTTTGGAGGTGACGATGATGCGCCCCAGGCCGGTGACGGTGATGCAGTTCAGTAGTCCGGCGAGGGCGGACATGAGGTTCCAGTATCCACCGATGGTGCGGAACCCGGTGGCGGGGTCAATGCCGATGTGGCGGGCGCGGAAGTTTTCTGCCACGGCTTCATACCAGGCTTGGGAGTGGAGGGTTTCGGTGATTCCGCGGGCTTCGGGGAGGCCGGCGATCATGTCGGCGGCGTGGGTGTCGTTGATTTCTTTGAGGCATTCCCAGTTTGCTGCGCACGCGTAGTAGGTGTCGGCTTGGAAGTAGATGGTGATGTCTCGGATGTTGGCTTCCATGATGTTGGCGACGAGGCCGATCCATAGGAGGACGCCGAACCAGAAGGCGTAGCGGTGGGCTTTGATGGGGTTACGTTTACCGTAGACCAGGAGTGCGCCGGTCATGGTGGCGGTGGCGACCATGAGGACGTATTTGCCGAAGGGGAACCATCCGAAGATTGGTTCACCGACGATCCACGCGTAGGGCATGAGCGCGATTCCTACGCCTGTCCACAGTACGAAGATGGTCCAGTTCCAGCGGCAGTTTATTTCCGCTACGAGGATTTGTGCTGCGAAGACGACTATCCAGATGAGGTAGACCCGGGTGGGGCCGATTTCCCAGAGGAATCCGGTTGACAATTTGCACCGCCTTGATTGGTTTGCGCTCTTGCTCTCAGTGCCGGCTGGGCGTTTCGTTGGTGTCGGCAGGTGCTGTCGACTGGTCCCTGTGCGTTGTTGCTTTCGCCGGGGCGTTCAGCTGCTGGAGTGTTTTCCGGTAGCTGCCGTAGTGTCTTCCGGTTGGGCGTTTCGCTGGGGTTTTGCGCTGTGCTCGGGGCACTTGGAGCCAGGGCGTTGTGTTGGTGAATTTAGTAAAAATTCTAGGTTTATTCGGCTAGAATCCGTGGGACTTATGACCTCAGACACACTTTTTCAGGGGGTTTCGGTCAAACGTGCGTCGCCGCGAAGTGGAGCCGAAATTTAATGCTCGTAGTGTTGTTTTCTCTTGACGGCTCTGCTGGGTTTAGCTTCGTTTCACCGCCCGCCCGCCCCCGCCTCCCTCAGGCACGTCATCGACGCAAAACACCCTCCACTGGAGCCCAAACTTCACCGTTGACGTGCCTTAGCTTTTGAGCCCGCCGCCCCACGCCAAGCCCCGCCACCCCGGCCTAACACCTTTCAGACACGACAAATCCCCGACCAGCCTCAACGGCCAGCCGGGGATTTTCTGGAAAGGTTAACGCTACCTAGCGCGAGGTCTTAGAAGTCCCAGTCTTCGTCCTCGGTATCTTCAATATCGCCGATAACGTAGGAAGATCCGGACCCGGAGAAGAAGTCGTGATTCTCGTCCGCGTTCGGCGACAGCGCTGCCAAGATAGCGGGGTTCACGTCGCACGCCTCGGCGGGGAAGAGCGCTTCGTAGCCCAGGTTCATCAGCGCCTTGTTGGCGTTGTAACGCAGGAACTTCTTCACGTCCTCGGTCAGTCCCAACGGATCGTAGAGGTCTTCGGTGAATTGTTCTTCGTTGTCGTAAAGCTCGTCGAGCAGGTCGAAGGTGTATTCCTTCAGTTCAGCTTGACGCTGCGGCGAGGATTCACGCACCGCAACTTGGTACTTGTAGCCGATGTAGTACCCGTGTACGGCCTCGTCGCGGATGATGAGGCGGATCAGGTCAGCGGTGTTGGTTAGTTTGGCGTGGGCCGACCAGTACATGGGTGCGTAGAACCCGGAGTAGAAGAGGAAGGACTCCAGCATGGTGGATGCGACCTTCTTCTTTTCGGGGTCGTCGGCCACGTAGTAGGAGTTAACGATGCGAGCTTTGTTTTGTAGTTCTTCGTTTTCGCGCGACCAGCGGAAGACTTCGTTGATTTCGTCGGTCGAAAGCAGGGTGGAGAAGATCGACGAGTAGGATTTCGCGTGCACGGACTCCATGAACGCGATGTTGGTGTAGACGGCTTCTTCGTGCGGGGTGCGCGCGTCGGGGATGAGCGAGACAGCGCCTACGGTGCCTTGCAAGGTGTCGAGCAGTGTGAGGTTGGTGAACACCTTGTTGGTCATGTCCTGCTCGGCGGGGGTGAGGGTTTTCCACGAGGGGATGTCGTTTGACAACGGGATTTTTTCCGGTAGCCAGAAGTTACCGGTGAGCCGGTCCCATACTTCTAGGTCTTTTTCATCTTCTAGCTTGTTCCAGTTGATGGCTTCGAAGATTCCGTTATGTTCCACGTTTCCTCCCGTTGTTTGTTTTCCTGCTGCCCATCATCTCATGCTTGGCGAGGACGGTACAGACTTAAGCGGTGCGCGTCAGTTCTTGAGGTGGTTTCCCCCCATCCCCCAGGCACATCATCGACGCAAAACACCCCCTTCCCAGAGCCCAAACTTCACCGTTGACGTGCCTTAGCCTTTGAGCCCTCCCACCACTAACCCAAGGCCAGCCAACACCTGTTCAACCCCACCAACCTCGCAAACCGGTTCACTTCCCCCAGGCACGTCATCGACGCAAAACACCCTCTTCCCAGACCCCAAACTTCACCGTTGACGTGCCTTAGCCTTTGAGCCCTCCCACCACTAACCCA
>JAUNVG010000029.1:0-7998 GCA_030537735.1 Actinomycetaceae bacterium | reverse complement strand
CATCGACGCAAAACACCCTCTTCCCAGACCCCAAACTTCACCGTTGACGTGCCTTGGAGGTGGGGACTGTAGCGGGGTTGCGGGCCGCGCCAGGACGACCAGGGGCAGGCCGGGACGGCCAGGACTGGAACGGGCCGAGCCGAGACCGGCAGGGCCGAGCCGAACAGGAACAACCAGAGCCGACCCGGGACGGCCAGGTGTAAAGACATAAAATGACCCACCGCAATGGGTGGGTCATTTTCGAATGGTGCGCTCCAAAGTACCTAAGCAGATTCCCTAAGCCACCGGAGGAACACCCGCCTTGCGAGGCTTATTTATTGCGAGCCGACAGGTACGTCACTCCTCCGGCGAGCGTTCCCAGGAACAGTCCTTGCCTCAAGTGCGGCAGAGTTTTACCTTTGGCGCGTCGCCGCTCCCCGCGGTGCAAAAGGTACCGTTCGATGGCTGAGTTCAGCATCAACCCCGCAACTACAGCGCCGCCAAGCACCGCGATTTGCACGCCGTTGCTTTGCTGCCCGAAGTACGACTTTTCCCACTGCTTGGAAAGCTGTTTCCCAGTTTCACCCACAGCGTCGGGCACTCCGGGAAGATGGTAGTAGTAGGCTGCCACTCCAGCAAGAATGCTGGTCTTGCCAACGAACCTCACGGCGGAAGATTCAACGAAGTCCGGCATGGCGTACCAGGCTGCTACAGCGCCACCTACCACGGCAGCTTCGGAGATATCGGGGTATTGTTCGGACAGGTCATGCCAGTCCTGCAGGGTTTGCATAACTTCATTGGTCGTCATGGGCTGGTCACCTTTCTTATGTGGTTGCTTTTCAGCTTAGCGAAACTGTTTCCAGATAGTAATGCCAGCGGCAATAATTCTGCTCCACATGTGTCCGCCCGCCGGGATTCGTTATAAACAGCCGCCCTGGCTACGCCGGCATAGATACAGTTGCGAAACCACCGCGAACCGAAACCGAAACCCAAAACCACCCCAACCCCCGGCTCACCCCCGGGGAAGGCTTCACGGGTTCGGCCACCCGTTGGGCGCGCACCCTTGCATGTCGAGGGTTTGCTGTAGCATTACCGGCGCAGGCGAACCGACCCGCCCGGGTGGTTCGTGCCCGAATCCTTGGGCGTGCCCGATTTCGTGGTTGACGACGTATTGCCGGTATTGTTCTAGGTTCCCACCGGCCTGTAGGAATGGGGTCGCCCCGTATGCCCAGCGTTTGATGTTCAGCACCGTGCGGTCGTCGATGTTGCACGAGGTTTCGCCCAGCGTGTCCAGCGGCGCGCATAGGACGTCGACTTGCGGCGGCGATGACAGCATGACGTTGGTGTCGACGGGCCCGGATTCGACTTGTACGAAGTTGCGTCCCCAGCCGCGCGGGTCGTTGAGTATTTGCGACAGCAGCACGGCGAACGCGGCGTGATCTACGGGCAGTCCGTCTTCGATCTTTAGTTTGTACCTAAATACTGGGCCTTTCCCGACGGCGAGGCCGGACGGCACGGGTACGGTGGTGAATGTTCCTTTTCCGGTGCCGATTACGTCGGCGGAGGTGAGTGCTCCGGTGAGGGTTTGCGGCGGACGCGGTTGGAACAGGTGATTTTCGGTTCCTTTACGGCCAACGGCGATGAATCGGCTGCCTTTGGCGTGGGATAGTTCGTTGGCGCTGCGTACGATTTTGGTGGCTTCTTCGACGGTGATTTCGGGCCCTACTGTCACCATCGGCCCGGTCGCTAGTTGCGCTGCTAGTAGTAGTGATACGGGGTCGTCGACGCTCGCGGCGACGGCGAGTGCGGCTTCGTCTAGTCGCCTGGTCGATGCGATGTTGAGCGCGAGGGCGTTCATGCTGCCTGCGGTGAGCGCGGTTTTCTTGCGGTTTTTCGCTAGTTTGTCGCTGATCGCGGGTTCTAGTTCGCCTACGCTGACGACGTATTCGGGGTCGAGTTGCGCGATGGCTGCTTGCGTGGGTGCGAGGTCGTTGGGGTCCACGAGCAGCACGGGTCCGCGGCGGGCGGATCCGGCGAGGGCGGCAAGCGCTATGGTTCCGGGGGTGCGCGCGGGCACCAGGTAGATGCGTTCGGCACCTTCGGGGAAGAGGGATTGCGCGATTTTGGTGGAGGTGCCGATTAGTCCTTCGCCTTGCCAGGTTTCGACTGTGACGTCGTCCTCGTGCGCGTATCCTCCGGCTTTGGCGGCGGTGCGAGCAGCTTCGACGGCTTGTTCGAGGGCGGTGGCGCTGATTAGTAGTTCGTTGCCGAGGGCGGTGACGGCGGTTGCTTGTAGTCGCCCGATTTCCGCCATGGTTGCTTCGGGGAGGCTGCCGTCGGTGTTGGTAAATAGTACTGGCCCTGCGAGTGGGGATCCTGCGGCGGCGGCGATGGGTATTACGGCGCTGAGGTCGCCGGGGTTGGCGAGGTAGACGCGGGTGGATCCGGCGGGGTATGTGCGCCAGGAGGCGTCTACGGCGGCGGGGATGGGTTCGGCGTCGTAGCGCACGATTGCCAGCGGTGGCGGGGAGGGTCGGTGTGGTTCAACACCGGTGTTCATGCGTGAGACGGAGACTACGGCTGCGGGCACGGCGACTGTGGCTGCCGCGCCTATGCGTAGCAACTGTCTGCGTGTGTAGCTTTGACCCATCTTTGTAATTATCACAGATGGGTATACGCCTTCGCAATAGTCACAGTTTTGTAATTTCTGTGTTTGTTATGCATTTGCGTTTTGTGTTGCCTTTGTTTCTGCGTTTGTTTTTGGTTTTTATTGCGTTGGTTACGATTTTTATTCTTTTCGTGCTGGTGTCATGAGTGGGGTGTCGTGGTAGTTGATGATGTCGGCGTGTACTTGGTATACGTCTGTGATCATTTCGGTGGTGATTACTTGTGTTGGTGTGCCTGCGCAGTGCATGGTTTTTGAGTGCAGGACTACCAGTTGGTCGCAATAGCGTGCCGCTAGGTTGATGTCGTGTAGGGCGACAAGCACCAGGGCGTTGGTGCTTTTTGCTCGCTGTCTTAGTTTTTCTAGTAGGAATAGTTGGTGGTGTAGGTCGAGGGCGGAGGTCGGTTCGTCTAGCAGCATTACTGCGGGGTTTCCTACCATCATTTGTGCTACGCCCACGAGTTGTCGTTGGCCGCCTGATAGTTCACCTAGGTATCGGTGTGCGATATGGCCGATATTTAGGTCTGTGAATATTTCTGCGGTTCGGTCTACGGGGTTTTCGCATTGTCTTCTAGCTGCGATGAGGGCGGTTTCGAAGGCGGTGAGACTGACTGTGGTGGGTAGGTCTTGGGGTACGTAGCCGCAGGTGTTGCGTCGTTGCGCCAGTGGCACTTTTTGGTTGTTTACCCAGATTCGAATTTTCCCTTTGGTGAGGGGGTGTATTCCGGCGATGGTTTTAATTAGTGTGGATTTGCCGCTTGCGTTGGGCCCGAGGAGTCCTACGACGTTGCCACCGTTTAGGGCTGGTATGTTGAGGTTTTCTAGGACTAGGTGGCTGCCGTACCCGATGGTGGCGTTGTCGATTTGTAGTTTGACGTCTACCAATGTGCTCTCCGTCGGGTGATGATGATGGATAGGAAGAATGGCACGCCCACTAGGGCTGTGACGATTCCGATGGGTATGGCCAGTCCTGGTCGCACTAGCAGGCTTATAGCGTGGGAGCCACTCATCATTACTGCTCCGCAGGCCATTGAGGCGGGTAGGAAGTATCGTTGGTCTTCGCCTACGAGCATGCGGGCGACGTGTGGTCCGACTAGGCCGACGAAGCCGATGATTCCGGCGAATGCGACTGTGGTTGCGGCAAGTAGTGAGACGATTAGTAGTACTATTATGCGCAGTCGTTTTACGTTCACTCCCATGGCGGCGGCTCGGGCTTCTCCTAGTCGCAGGGCGCTCATCTGCCAGGAGAGGGCTATGAATATGGGTACGGCGAGGATTAGTACTGTTGCCAGTATGGAGTTGCCTATCCAGTTGGCGCGCGTGAGGGATCCCATTGACCAGAAGACAATCTGGCTTAGTGCTTCGGCTGAAGCTCGGTATTGGATTAATGCCAGTAGGGCTTGGAATAGGAATACTAGTCCTATTCCTAGGAGGATCATTGTTTCTGCGCTGGCTCCTCGCCAGAGGGAGAACACGATGATGATGGCTGCTGCGATCATGGAGGCCATCCACGCTACTAGGGCGAGGTTGAACTGGGGTTGTTCTATTAGGGTCCAGCCTAAAACGATGGAGCTTGCTCCTCCGAATGCGGCGGCGGCGGAGACTCCCAGGGTGAATGGTTCTGCTAGTGGGTTAGACAGTATTGTCTGCATTTGGGCACCGGCCATGGAAAGGAGCATTCCTACTAGTAGCGCCATTACTGCCATTGGTAGGCGTAGGGAGTAGATTACGGTGCTGGTTTGTGCATCTACGCTGGAGGGGCTGAGGATTGCGCGCACCACCGTGGTGAAGGGGATGGTGATTGCCCCCACCATGGTGGATATGATGAAGAAAACTAGCGCTAGGACCGTAAGGCCGGTGATGATTGCCCACCGGCGGCGCACCACTTTGCGGTGGTGCGCCACCAGTGCAGCTGCGGTTTCAGCCACGTCACCGGCGTCGGCCACGACAGCCCCAGCCTCAGCCCCGGCCTCAGTCCCGGGCTCGGTCGCCAGTCCAGCCACGTCACCGGCATCGGCCAGGTCACCGGCGTCAGCTGCGGTTTTCACAACCTGGGTCATGCTTACTTATTGGTGACGAAGAAGATTCCGTCGGAAGAGATAGGCATGAACTTGTCGTGCGCTTCTTTCCACATCTGGTCAATGTCTACATCTTCGTACTGGTCAGGGTGGATCCACTTGGCGATTTGTGCCAAGGCCACGTAGTTCAGGGGCGAGTTGTAGAACTGGTGCCAAATGTTGTGCAGATCGCCGTTCTTGGGGGCTTGGAGCAGGTCAAAGCCAGCTTGGTTCTCTACCAGCTTATTCAGCGTATCTTTGGCGGTGGCTTCGTCTATGCCGTAGCCGGCTGCGGCGAACTGGGCGGGGTCTCCTGCCTTGGTTTTCTTCGTGGACCAGTCGCCACCGGTGGCGATGATTACCTGCGGGTCAACTTCAATGACTTTTTCGGCAGTGAGGTCTCCAGCTTCACCTTCGATGACGTCGTCACCGATGTTCTTACCACCGGCGAAGTTCACCAGCTCGGAGATGTTGGCATCATTCCAGGTAGCGCAGCAATCCAGCAGGCCCGCGGCGCGCCACACCAGCACGGTGGGACGTTCGGAGACTTTTTCGGTTGTGGCTTTTACGCGGTCAACCGTGGTTTGCCAGGTTTCGTTGAAGGCTTTTGCCTGGTCTTCTTTGCCGAAGACTTTTCCGTATAGTTCGACCGACTTGGTGGTGTTTTCTAGTGGTTTAACACGGAAATCTGTCACCAGGTAGGGGATGTTGGCTCCATCGAGCTGCTGTAGCATTCCGGAGGCTTCTGCCGCTTTGTATTGGTCTAGCGACATGATTAGCACGTCGGGGTTGAGCGAGGTGATGGTTTCTGCCAGCACATCACCTTTCTTAATGCTGCCAATGTCTTGTACGTCTTTTACAGCTGGGACTTTTTCTTCGAGTCGGCTGTAGAAATCGGGCACGTTGGATTTTAGGTCGCTTCCCATTGCGACAACTTTGTCGAGCGGGTTTTCTTTATCCAGCAAGGAGGTGACGAACAATCCGCGTCCTTCACCTAGTACGATGCGTTCTGGTTGTTTAGGTAGCTTTACTTCGCGACCTTCAATGTCGGTAATGACTAGTTCTTGCGCTCCGGTATCGGCGCTGGGGGTGTTGCTGCCTTCTTCCGCTGCAGGCTGGGAAGAGGAGCAGGCTGCCAGTGAAACTGTAGTCAGGGCACCTACTACTAGGCTCGCGAGAAATCGACGGCGGTTGTTCATGTTATTCCTTTTGACGACGAACTCTTGATTGGAGTTTGCTGTGGCGTGCTCGTGGTAACGAACGCAGCCTAGATAAGGTTAGCATTACCTAAACACAAATATCGTACAGTGTGCGGAAATTAACATAACACGTGATGTTTTGTGTCATTTGCGTCAGAATAATCGCCCTTGTTTTATCCCCGATCCGCACCGGAAATACGGTGACACTGAACCTTTATTTCAGATTCCTATTCGGATCGTCGTCGCGATGCTGTTCGTAGAAATCACTGCGTTTACGCAGCTCTCTATCGACGTATTCAAAACCGTGTTCTTCCAACAACGTGGGTTTATCGGAATACAGATTCGTCCCCAGCCCAAGTCGATCGCCCTCGATCTTCACTCCCAGCGATGCCAGGATAGTGGGGAAGAAATCAAACGGCGCGAAATCGCGTTGGTGGGTACGTCCTCGCCCCGGATCCGGCACCGCCGCGTTGACAATCATATTCACCACGGTTCGTTCGTAGGACGGGTCCCAACCGACGAAGAACTCATTATCCATGGATTTGTGGTCCCCGGTCACGACGATCACAGTGTCTTTGTACCAGGGTTGGGCTTGGATCCAACGCACGAGTTCGACCACTTCCCCTTGCGAATAGTGGATGACGTTTCCGTATTGTTTCGAGGACGGGGTCTGCGTCATGCGGGGAGAAACGTAGCCCCCATTGGGGTGGGTGTCGGCGTTTTCTAAGATGAAATAAAACGGCTGGTTTCCTTCGCCTAGGCGAGTCATCTCATCTTTGGCGTACTCATACAGTTTGTCATCTTCAATCCCCCACCACACCATGTAGTCGGAGGGGACGAGTTTACGCTCGCGCGCGGTTTGCAGGTCGAAGATCTGGAAGTCACCGTGTTTGCGGAAGTAGTCTCCCATGTCGTACCACCCCGCCCAGGTCCCCAGCATGAAGGAGTTGGCGTACCCCTGTTCATGCAGGATGTCACCGATGGTGGTGAAGTCAGCGTAGGAGATACGCCCTCCGACGGTGGAGTTGAAGTAGGGAATCATGGGCACTCCCGCTTGGAAGTTCATCATTCCCGCAAGGGAGTGGTTGGCTCCGTAGGTTTGCCGCGGCCCGCCGTACTTATCGGTGTGGGAGAAGGTGGTGTTCTCATCCGTCAGTTTCGCCAGCTCCGGCATCAGGTCTTGTTCCAGGTAGCCACCTTGTTCTTGGGAGTAGTAGGAGTTTTCCATCGACTCCAGGTAGATGTGGATGAAGTTCTTTGGCTTGTCTGGGAACTTCAGTATCTGCGCGCTGGGGGCTACGTAGTTTTCTGCAATGAAGTTTGAACGCACGAAGTAGGCGCGCGCCGCCCCGTAGATGGGTAGCGCGGTGAAGGAAAAGACGATGGAGGCCAGCAGGCAGGTGGCCACTACCCCGGAGGTGAGGCGGCGAACTCGGCGGCGCGGCAGGGTCGGGATGGAAAGGAAGGTGGCGGGTACGTCCTGGTTTTCGGGGCGTTTTGTCGCTCCGGTTAAAAGCACGGGCAGCACCAGGAACGCGGCGGTGAGGCCAATGGTGGGCAGGGTTACTCGAAGGGTGAGGTCGGCTGCTTGTTCTGGGGTGGTGCCGGGGCTGCCGCCGAGCAGGAAGAACAGTAGCTGGTCGGCTTGGACGTTGGCGAAAGTGCTTGCCACCCAGTTTGAAAGGTAGAAAATGGCGGCAGTCAGTAGCCCAACGAGGCCGTAGAGCAGTGACGTGAGGACGATCCGCCAAGTTGGGCGGGTTCTTTCACTGCGGGCGAAGTGACCGCGGTCTGTGGCCCATCCGATCCAAAGCGTGCTCACCAGGGCTATCACCACTACCCACAGCAGGTAGAGCTTGAGGAATGCTTCTGTGGTTACCAGGTGGTCTTCCCCGGCGGCAGGCAGGGTGATGCCAACGAGGGCGAGGCTGAGGGAGCTGATGAAAACTCCGTGCACGATGCCGTAGGCTGCGGCAACCCTGTTTCGCTGCCCCACCGCCCAGCCGATAGCGCACAGTAGGACAAGTGCGACCTGGAATATATTCAGGTACGAAATCATTTTCTTGTCCTATCTACCTGCTCTGCCGGCGTCTGCTCT
>JAUNVG010000028.1 GCA_030537735.1 Actinomycetaceae bacterium | reverse complement strand
GGACAAAACAAACAAAAACAAACACACTATCGAGTTCACAAACAACACCCACACAGAAGCTTCCGATCTGCTTGAGATTTTCGGCCTCAGGTATTGAAAAAGTCCCGTTTCGAGTCTTTGCTACGTCGCGGAACCGAGATATAAATCTACCCAGGTTGCCCACCGATGTCAAACCGCTTCGGTGAGCGTTGGATCACATAGGAATCTGCTCGCCAAAAAAAGCCCACCGCAGCCCCAAGTCAGGCCTCCCCCGGGGGCCAGCGCGCTATAAGAGGGCGCGCAAGTTACGGGCGAAATCAGCGTAGTTGACCTGTGAGTTAGCAAAACTTAGCCAACGGTCAAAGGCACGGGCCGACAGAGCCTGGAAATCCTGCTGCGGCATTTCAAAGATCGCTTCCAGCGCGTCAGCTACCCGCTCCGCGTTGGACTGTAGTTCCACCAGGGTGCCTTCTTCGCCGCCTCGCACTAGCTCACCGGTGCCACCCACATTGGTCGCTACCACTGGAAGGCCCAGGGAAAGCGCCTCCATAATGGTCACCGGCACGCCCTCGGACGAGGACAGGTTGATGAAGATGTGCGAATCCGCTTCCTGCATGGTGGAGCGCACCTGCTGGGTGGGAACTCGCCCAAGCAACGACACACGGTCACTGATGCCGAGCTTGTCAACCACCTGAGGAAGGGACACCGCTGGGGAAACACTGTCACCAATGTGGTTCCAATGCACCTGGCGTCCCCTACTGATCAAGGTGGCAACAACCTCGGCAATGAAATCTAAACGCTTAACCGCTACCGCGGCAGAACAAGTAGTAAGCTGCCAATCCTGCCCCTTGGCTGGTTTAGCGATGCGCGCCGGCGCCGGCTGGACAGGGGCCACCCCCAGGCGGGAGACCTGCACCTTGTGCGCGGGGAAACCGCAGGCGTGCAAACTCTCAGCGCCGGCGGAGGAAACCGAATATACCTTGTCTAGGCGCTGGGATAGGTAGCGCCTGCCGGGTAAGAACCCTCGGGGGGAGCGGTGTTCGAAGACATCGCCGCCGTGTGCGCGGGAAACACTTACGCTGCGCCCGGGCCAACGCTTGGAAAGCTGCGTCGCGATCGCGGCGAAACGCGACAGCCAGTAGCCGTAAAAGACCACGCGGGTTTGACCGTCAAGAACGGCGCGCAACGCTTGGTCAATCCCCAGAGCTTGCGCCTTCGTGGAAGCCGCCCACGCCGCGGTGTAAGGGATCGCTGCTAGCTTGCCGCGACCGGCCTCGGCCACGCCCGCGACCAGTGCCTGCCACAGAGCAGGAACAGTGCTAGCAAGCTTTGAAGGGGCCTGCCACGACAGCAGTTCCACTCCTTCAGGTAGGGGCCGGGCGGCGCCGGAGGTTTGGTTCACCGGCACCACGATTACTCGGGAGAACACCTCTTTAAGGAAGGGCAGCTCCGCACAGATGAAGTCCTCCCCCACGCCATAGGGGTAGTTGCCGGTAATAAGCACCACGGCGTCTGCGGTTGAGCTATTTTCCTTCGCTATCAAAGCGTCCTCCTGTTAAAAGAAACCGACTCCGCGTCCGAGGGCGGTGGGCCGGGCTGGTCCAAAATGAAAGTGTGGCGCCAGGGGCTACCCCCGCGGCGCCACACCCCCAACAGTAGGATCAGACAGCTAACGGCTACAGACCCAGGCGCTCCACGATCAGCTCACGCACGCGACCGGCGTCAGCCTGCCCGCGGGTAGCCTTCATCACCGGACCGATGAGGGCACCAACAGCCGCCATCTTCCCGCCGCGAATGGACTCCACCACCGCCGGATTACCGGCAATCGCCTCATCCACCGCCGCGATCAACGCCGAGTCGTCAGAGATGATCTCCAGCCCGCGAGCTTGCACCACGTCCTCGGGATCACCCTCACCAGCTAACACGCCTTCCAGCACTTGGCGCGCCAACTTGTCGTTAATGCGTCCCGCGTCCACCAGCGCCTGCAGCTGCGCGATCTGCTTGGCAGTGACCGGCATCTGCGGCAGCGACAGCTCCTGTTCCTTCGCGGTGCGTGATAACTCGCCCATCCACCACTTACGAGCCGCCGCCGGCGAAGCCCCCGCCGACACCGTGTCCTCAATCAAGTCCACCGCGTCAGCGTTCACCACGTCGCGCATCTCCAAGTCGGTAAAGCCCCACTCCTGGCGCAAACGACGACGACGCTGAGTGGGAAGCTCCGGCAACTGCGCGCGCAGCTGCTCCACCCACTGCGGGTCGGCAGCCACCGGCACCAAGTCAGGTTCGGGGAAATAACGGTAGTCCTCCGCGTCCGACTTCTCCCTACCGGAGGAGGTCGACCCGTCCTCGGAATGGAAGTGGCGAGTTTCCTGCACGATCGAGCCACCGGCATCTAGAATCGCAGCCTGGCGGGAAACCTCGTAACGCACTGCCTTTTCAATCGCGCGGAAAGAGTTCACGTTCTTCGTCTCCGTGCGGGTGCCGAACGGCGACTGCGGGTCCGGGCGCAGCGACACGTTCACGTCAGCGCGCACGTTGCCTCGCTCCATGCGTGCCTCCGACACGCCCAGGGCGCGGAAAATATCACGCAGCGTCTGGACGTACTTCGCCGCCACCTCCGCCACGCGATCGCCCGCACCCTCGATCGGGCGGGTAACGATCTCCACCAGCGGCACGCCCGCGCGGTTGTAGTCAACCAAGGAGTACTCCGCACCGTGGATGCGGCCCTCCGCACCCCCGATGTGAGTGTTCTTGCCCGCGTCCTCCTCCATGTGAGCACGCTCAATCTGGACGCGGAAAACCTCCCCGTCATCCAGCTCCACGTCAACCCAGCCGTCGAAAGCGATCGGCTCATCGTACTGGGAAGTTTGGAAGGCCTTCGTCAAATCCGGGTAGAAGTAGTTCTTGCGGGCGAAGCGGCAATGCGGGGCGATGGAGCAGTTAAGCGCCAAACCGATCTTGATGGCGTACTCCACTGCCTTGGCGTTCACCACCGGTAAGGAACCGGGAAGACCCAGGGACACCGGCGTGACATAGGTATTTGGGTCACCGCCGAAAGCATTCGGAGCAGCGTCGAACATCTTGGTGTCAGTGCCCAACTCCACGTGCACTTCCATGCCTAGAACCGGGTCGAACTTAGCAACCGCCTTGTCATAATCCATTAGCTTCGTCATTACGCTTCCTCTCCCCAGTTACGAGCCGGGCACTGCGATGCCACTTGCGCCTCGGCCTCCACAAACTTCGCCACCCGGTACATGCGTCCATCCTCACGCGCCGGGGCGATCACCTGGAAACCGACCGGTAATCCCTCACTTAGACCGCACGGCACCGACATGGCCGGGACACCTGCCAGGTTCGCTGGAATGGTGGCAATGTCGTTTAGATACATGGCGAGGACGTCGTCGGTCTTGGAACCGAACTCGAACGCCACCGTGGGGGCAGTGGGAGAGATCAGCACATCCACTTGCTCGAAAGCAGCGTCGAAATCGCGTTGCACCAAGGTACGTACCTTTTGCGCACTACCGTAGTAAGCGTCGAAATACCCCGCCGAAAGCACGTGGGTGCCAAGAATGATACGGCGTTTGACCTCGTCGCCGAAACCGGCGCCGCGAGTAGCAGCCATGACGCGCTCCGCGGTTACCGGACCGTCTTGCGGTTCCACCCGAAGTCCGTAGCGGATCCCGTCGAAACGCGCCAGGTTAGAAGAAACCTCCGCCGGCATAATCAGGTAGTACGCCGCCAAAGCGTAGTCGAAGTGGGGGCAGTCCACTTCCACCACCTGGGCGCCAGCTTCCTTCAGCTTGGTCACAGTGTGGTCGAAAGCGGCCTGCACGCCCGGTTCGTAGCCTTCGCCTTGAAGCTGCTTCACTACGCCTACACGCACACCCGACAGGTCCTCACCCTCAGCCAGGGTGGCGCTCGGAGTCATCTGCCCCACGCCCTCGGGCAAAGAAGTCGAATCCAACGGGTCGTGCCCGCCGATCAGGTCCTGCAAGGCGGCTGCGTCGGCCACCGTGCGGGTCACCGGGCCGATCTGGTCCAGCGAAGAAGCCATCGCGATCAGGCCGTAGCGGGAAACCGCACCATAGGTGGGTTTGACACCAACCGTGCCCGTAACCGCACCGGGCTGGCGGATCGAACCGCCCGTATCCGAGCCCAAAGCCAGCGGCGCTAAGTACGCGGCCACCGCGGCCGCCGAACCACCACCGGAACCACCGGGAATACGGTTCTCACCCCACGGGTTCTGTGTCGGGCCGAAAGCGGAATGCTCAGTGGAAGAGCCCATCGCGAACTCATCCATATTCGTCTTGCCCAAAATCGGTAGCTTCGCGGCTTTAATGCGTTCAATCACGGTGGCGTCATAAGGCGGCTTCCAACCAGTGAGCATCTTCGACGCACACGTGGTGTCCATGCCGCGAGTGACGATATTGTCTTTAATCGCAATCGGCATGCCCGCTAGCGGGTGCATCTGCTCGCCGCGAGCGCGAGCCTCGTCAGCTTCCCGGGCAGTGGCCAAGGCCCCTTCGCGATCCACCAGTAGGAAAGCGTTGAGGCGGGGGTTGAGTGCTTCGATGCGATCTAAGTAAGCGGTGGTGACCTCTACTGAGGTGACCGCGCCTTCAGCTAAAAGCCGGGCCAGTTCGGTGGCGTCTTTGAAAACCAGGTTCTCCACGTCAGTCCTCCTCCAGGATCTGCGGCACCAGGAACTGCCCATCTTCATGGGCCGGAGCCGCCGCTAGAACTTCGTCGCGATCCAAGGTTGGGCCCACCACGTCCTCGCGCATGACATTGACCAGCGCAATCGGGTGGGAAGTAGCGGGAACGTCGGGAGTGGCAACTTCGGAAACCTTCGCCACCGAGTCCGCTATCACCCCCAGTTCGCGGGCGAAACGCTCCACCTCTTCATCGGTTACGGCAATGCGCGCCAAGGCTGCGACCCTGGCGACTTCTTCAGCTGAAATTGTAGACATGGCGCCAGTATAGAAGTTTCCCCGCCACCGCGTTTAGTCTGCCCACGAAATGACCGCGTGAACTAAAGTAACGGTATGAGGAATATGCGTCGACTGTTACCGCCACGACGACGCTCGTGGCAAGTAGTTAAAACCGTGGCACTGACCGCTGTAGCTTTGCAGGCAACCGCCATTGCCGTCCTCGTTACCGTCGACGAAATCCGTAAACGCCGCGCTCCCGGTGGAGGGGGATTCCCCGCCCTCGAACCCCAAAACACGCAGGTGGGAGACAACCAAGTGACCACGTACACGGAGGGGCGCTCCCTGTACGATGACATGCTCACCGCCATTGACCAGGCGCAATCATCCATCTACTTCGAAACCTACATTTGGAAGTCGGACGAGGTCGGTAAAGAGTTCAAAACCGCCCTCTACCGCGCGGCCGACCGCGGCGTGCAGGTGTACTGCATCTACGACGGTTTCGCCAACCTGGTGGTCGACCCCAGGTTTAAGTTCTTCCCCTCCCACCCCAACCTTTTCGTGCGCAAGGTCCCCGAAGTGCGATCGGGACTGTTCACCCTGAACCTGCGCAACACCGGGCGCGACCACCGCAAAGTCATGGTGGTGGATTCCAATATTGGGTTCGTCGGGGGATACAACATCGGGAAACTCTACGAAGAAGAATGGCGCGATACGCATGTGCGGATTGAAGGGGACGCGGTGTGGGAGTTAGAAAACGGGTTCATAGACCTGTGGAACTCCTTCCGCCTGCGGCGCCACCCGAAACTCCCCCAGCGCGGCGCCAGGCAGTGGGACACGAAAGTGGTGGCGGCGCTGAATAAACCATCGCAGATGCTTTTCCCGGTGCGCGGAATGTATATTGACGCCCTGGAACGCGCCAACCACCATGCGTATCTGACTTCGGCCTACTTCATTCCCGACGCGGAGATTTTGGCAGCGTTGAAAGATGCCTCCAACCGCGGGGTGGAAGTGAAGGTGCTGGTGCCGAAGAACTCCAACCATGTGATTGCCGACTGGGTTTCCTCGGCGTTCTTTGACGAACTACTTGAAGCGGGCATTGAGATCTGGCTTTACGAGCACGCCATGATTCACGCTAAGACCGCCACCATTGATGAACGCTGGTCCACGGTTGGCACTGCCAATATTGACCGGCTTTCCATGTTCGGTAACCACGAGATTAACTTGCAGTTCCACTCCCAGGATTTCGCGCTGCAAATGGAGAAGGTTTTCTTCAACGACCTAACCACGTCGGTGCGGCTGGAGCCGGAGGAATGGGCGCGCCGCCCACTGATTCAGCGCGCTACCGAACGGCTATTGCGCCCCCTGTCGCCGCTGATTTAGGGGCGAGGGCCTCTGCCGGCTGCGCGGGCGGCTGCGCGGGCTGGCGGGACCATTAACGTGACGCGGCTGCGCAGGGCGGGCCAACCCGGGCGGGCGCGACCAATATCCTGACGAACCCCGCGATGACGCAGGCAAGCGCGGGAAGCGGCGGCCTATAGGCCAATGTTGTGTTGCAAGTTTGTACGCCTGGCAGGCGTACAAACTCAGAAACTAAAGTCCAAACGACAAGCCTACGCCCCACCAAAATCCGAAGAGCTACATTTTGGCCGATAACCCTAAGCACTAAAGGCCCTACAACCCTATAGCCCTATACCCCTATACCCCCGAGAAACACTTGATCCCCCGAGGTTTTTCACTCGGGGGATCAAGTTTGGGTATCTACACAGAGAATCTAGTTGCGCTTACCTAGGCGCGGCGAGCGCGGGCGGTCCGGCGCTTGAGGGCGCGGCGCTCGTCCTCGCTCATTCCACCCCACACACCGGAGTCCTGGTTGTTATCTAGCGCCCACTGCAGGCAGGTCTTTTGTACCTCGCAAGTAGCGCACACCAGTTTAGCTTCCGCGGCCTGCGCAATCGCGGGGCCGGTGTTACCGATGGGGAAGAAAAGTTCAGGGTCTACGCTCAAACAGGCGGCACGGCTACGCCAATCCATGATGGGGGTTCCTCGCTTTCAGCTCACTCGCGAAGCTTATTTGTTCGAAAATGTCAAAATCTAACTATTAGTGTTCACCACCCCGCCCGCTTCCACAAGGGTTTTGAGGCTGTTTCACACCGAAAACCCCTGTGTAAATGCTCACGTCAGCGCGCACTAAGATGCACACGCCACGTCAAATCCGAACAAACTGCCCACAAGTGTGTCCCACCCCACCCTCCAGCTACTTCACAAGGCAGCTGCAATATGCGACACAGCATGGCTGAGGGCAGGAACCACAGCGTCAGGTTCTCCCTCATCAGACGACGGTACTTATTTGGCTGCGCGAGGACGGTGGCGTCCTCGACGAAGACACACTCCCATCCGGCGGCGGCGCAAGCAGAGGCAACTTCTTCTCGTTCACTGGGGTCGGATTCGGCGCCGGGGAAGACAATAACCTCTTTCGTTGGTAGCTGGCGTTGGTGGCGCACCATCTGTAAGAAACTGCCGGTAAGCAGGTGGCTTTGCAACGCCATTTGCAACTCGAAATGGGGCCCAGGCGTGGCTGCGCCCGCAGGTGAACTGCCCCGCTCTCTGCCGGTGTGGTCAGACAAGTGGCGTCGCGAGTGTCCCACTGGTTTCCCACTTGGGCCGCCACCGGCGGGCGCGTTAATTTCCGCCATGCCACCTTGCAAGGGTGCGCAGTGCGTCGCCAGATAGCTACCACCGGCGGGCGCGTTTAGTTCCGTCATGCCCCCTTGCGGGTCGGCTGGCACTACGCGACTAACAGGCAGGTCATCCCACTTAGTTGTCACCCACGTCATTTGCTGCGCCTGGTCGCTAAATGCCGCCGCGTCAGTCAGGGCGCTACCGACTTCGCGCCCCAGCCCCAGGCTGGTAGCAAGGTTAGGTGGGGCACAAAGCAGTTGCCGCGTGAACGTGCGCATGCGAGTTATGTCTTCCACCGCAGCTCCCACCAACAGTTGAGCACGCCGGTGGCGTTGCAGCGTCTGCCACAGCTTTTCTCCCATTCCTGTCCCCCACTGGTAGTCGCAGTGCGCCCACCAAGTAGCGAGGTCTTCAATCAAAATGGGAACAGCGTTTTCCGCTGCGACTCTAAGCGCAGGGGCCGCCGTGTTCACTTCCTGCACCGGGATAAACCAATGTCCACTGCGGTGCGCAGGGCCTGCGTGGCCGATGCGGACGCTGCTGGGCAGGCAGGCTTGCACCTGATCAAATAGCGCGCGCCGACTTCGATCATTAGCCAACGCCACCACTGGTTGAGAGAGGTCCAGGCTGCTCAACTGTCCGCTGACGGGGTCTTCTGCAACTGCAAACGCACTACCCGCAAGCGGAGCCCCGGCATCACTGCCGGCTAGGGACGCAGCTGGGCCGGTGCTCCCACCGGCCGCGCGGGGTGAGTTTTCGGCGTTCACCACTTCGGCTGCCCCGGTGACACCGGCTGATTCTAAGTAGTGTGCTTGTAGCCAAGTGGCGGCCTGGCGAGCAGTCATCGGCGGTTGCCATAACCGGGTCACCTCTTTGCGCCCGCTAGCTGCGGTGGCGGCGGAGGCGGCAATCTTGTGCGCTGTTTCTCCACTGGTTAGCGCCCACTGCACTTCCCGCACCCCGCTGCCGCTGTCTAATAGTGCCCGGCCCGCGACCGGGGGAAGTTTCACCGCCAGGTCAGATCCCAAAACGTCCATTGAGTCCCCCACCTGAGCCACTCGCAGGCAGACACGCATGGTCAGGTTCGCGCGTATCTGCGGTGACACCACTCCCGCGGGGCTTTGGGTGGCGGCGATTAAATGCATACCCAGGGAACGTCCTCGCGCCGCCAGGTCTATGCACTGTTCCATAAGGTGCGGGTGGGTTTGCACCAGGGCGCGGAACTCATCGATCACGCAAAGTAGGCGGGCGGGAGCGTTCGCGCGGTCTTGTTCCTCCCACTGCGCAATGTCACGCAGCCGACGTGCGGCCAGCTCCTGTTCGCGGCGTTTCAACTCTCGGCGCAGAGCGTGGAAAACTCGGGTGGTGCGGGCCTCGTCCAAGTCGGTGAAAACGCCCTCACAGTGAGGAAGCTCGCTGAACTCCCCCAACCCAGCCCCGCCCTTGTAGTCGATTAAAACCAGTCGCAAAGCGTCGGGGTGGTAGCGGCGCACTAACTGCCACAGCCAAGTGCGAAGGGCTTCGGATTTACCTGAGCCGGTTGTGCCCGCGACGAGGACGTGGGGGCCTTCGCGCGCTAAGTCAATCGTCACCGGCCCGGCGTTGCCGATTCCGATGGTGGCTTTCAGGCCGCGTTCACCCTGCCCTTGCGACAGAGGCGGGTAAATGCCTGGTAGGGCACTGGTTTGCACCGCTGTGGGCAGGTGAGAGCGAGCGTTGGGGCGTTGGGTTTCCGGCTGTGCCCATTGGGTGCTACCCAGGTCGAAGTGCGGGGCGCGCCCTCCAATATTGAGCAGGTGATCAGTGTGTCTTTGCCGCTCCCACGCAGGCGCGTCTTGCGGGATCCGCGGTGGCGTACCTGCACGAGTTTGCGTTTGGGCACGTGAAGACGTCAGTGTAATCAGTTGCTGCCCACCGGCTGCATATACGCTCCACGTTTGCGCCGCGAGTCTAAAGCGGGGATCCAGTCCCCGGGCGCGGGCTTGCAGTATTACTTGGGTCGCCACCCACGTTTCCCACCCTTCGTGAGTTGCTAGCACCCGCAAAGTGTCCCCCACTCCCACGCTTTCACTGCGCGTTGGTGAGACTTTCAGGCGCACTATCGCCAATTTTGCCAACGGACTGTGGGGATCGCGCTTGCGCCAGGGCACCTGCAGTGTCCTCGCCACTACCTGCGTGCTGGCAGTGAGATCTATCGTCCACGGGCGGTGAGTATTAGGCACGCGCTCAGTTGAGAAGGAATCAGCCTCGCCCTCCCCGCGGAAGGAACCAGCCTCGCCCATAAGCTGGAGGAAACCAAAAACTATTCTTGCCGCATCTAAACGCTCTAGTAGCCGGCGAGTGTGGTGCCGCCACACCCCATACCCCACTGCTGCCGCAACCGCCGTGAGCGCAAGGAGCACTGCTTGCCCGGCCAGCCAGCGCCCCAGTAACCAGGAGAGCGACAGCGCCGGCAGCAGTAGGTAGAGCCAGCGCCAGTTACGGGCGCGTTTGGTGCTGGCTTCGGCAGGTATTAGATCAGTTAAGGCGAGCGAAGTGGGGGCGCGACGCAGTTGCCAAACGTTGGCTCCCGCCCACATGCACTCACCCACCCGCAGGTGAACTTCCCGCGTGCGCCTGGCCCACCACAGTCGGTATCCGGCTTTCGGCAGTATCCGCAAGGGGCGCAGCCGGTAAGTGCCGTTGGCTGAATCCAAGTCTTGTATTTGTGCGATTAACGAGGCGGTGGCGGGTTCTATCCACCCGGCTGACTCCCCTCCTCGCTTCTTCCCGGTGAGGCTGATTCCGGTTTCATGCCGCTTACGCATACCGGTGCTGGGCGGGCGCGCAGAGTCGGCGTTGGCGCTTCGGCGCAGTCGTATTTGGAAGTGAGCGCGCGAAGTTTGCTTGTCGATACAGGCGTGCTCACCTGCGCGCCCCACGGTTTTCCAAGTCCCATCTAACTCCACTACTTGCCCGCTGTCCGGGCCTGCGATGGCAGCTAAGTGCATTGTTCCAATCATGCCTACAGCTTGTTTCTACGCCGAGGCCAGAGGTAGTCCTGTCCTTGCTACCTGTGGATTGGATTTAGTTGTGGATTGCTGCTTTTGCGCCCTAGAGGTAAGTGGGCTCGCGTTTGGGTGTGCGAGGCGTTATTGATTGCCTCTCACCCACAAGGGGGTAGGTGGTGGCGTGGATAAAACGACTTTTAACCGTCACAATAGTTCCATGACGTCCTCGCTTTTCGATTATGTTCCCTCCGACGAAGCGGCCTCTGAGACTGTGGCCGCCGCTACTTCCGAACCCGCCACGAAGCCCGACGGCTCCGGCGCCGCTGACCCGTCGGCAGAGCAGGCATCGACCGAGCAGGCTCCCCAGGTCGCAACGCACGACCCCCTGTCGGCAGAGCAGGCGCAAAAACGCTGGCAGGAACTGGCGAGCATTATCGAACAAGCGCGCGAGGAATACTACCAACAAGACGCTCCCACCCTGTCTGATGCCCAGTATGACCAGTACTTCCAAGAACTCCAGGACCTGGAGGCCACCTACCCGCAGTTAGCTACCATTGACTCCCCCACCGCCAGTGTCGGCGGTCAGGTTTCAACCGCGTTCACCCCGGTGCCTCACGCCATCCCCATGCTGTCCCTTGACGATTTGTTCTCGGTGGAGGAAGTCCACCAGTGGTTTGACCGCTGCCGCCAGGACCTGGGGGTAAAGGACCTGCGTTTGACGGCGGAAGTGAAAGTTGACGGCTTAGCGGTGTCGGTGCTGTACGTAGACGGGCAGTACCGCCAGGCAGCTACGCGCGGGGACGGGCGCGTGGGTGAGGACGTGACCGCGAACGTCGCGACCATCGCGAACCTGCCCCACCGCCTCGTCGGTAAAGACCTGCCCCACCGGGTGGAGGTGCGCGGGGAAGTGTATTTCCCGGTGGCGGCGTTCACCGAGTTCAACGACTCCCGCCGCGAAGCCGGTTTGAAACAGTTCGTGAACCCACGCAACGCGGCGGCTGGTTCCCTGCGGCAAAAGGACCCGGCGGAAACCGCGAAACGTCCGCTGGCGATCGTGCTGCACGGTATCGGCCAGGTTGAGGACGAGGGCGCCCCGTCCTCCCAGTCACAGTGGTATCAGCAGCTCCAGGATTGGGGTTTGCCGGTGTCCCCCTACACGCGCACCGTCAGCGACCACCGGCAGATTGATGAGGTTATTGCCTACTACCGCGACCACCGCCACGATTTGGAACACGAAATCGACGGCATGGTTTTCAAGGTCGATGACCGCAGTTTCCAGCAGGCCTTGGGTTCGACGTCGCGCGCTCCGCGGTGGGCGGCGGCGTATAAGTACCCGCCGGAAGAAGTGCACACTCGCCTGCTGGACATTCGCACGCAGGTGGGTCGCACCGGGCGGGTGACTCCTTATGGGGTGATGGAAAAGATCCTGGTGGCTGGCTCCCACGTGTCGCGCGCGACGCTGCATAACGCGCAGGAAGTTGCGCGGAAGGGGGTGCTGATTGGTGACGTGGTGGTGCTGCGTAAAGCCGGTGACGTTATCCCCGAGATTGTGGCGCCGGTGGAGTCGGCGCGCGATGGCAGTGAGGTGCCTTTCGTGATGCCCACGCACTGCCCGTCCTGTGGTGCTCCGCTGGCACCGGCAAAAGTAGGGGACGTGGATTTGCGTTGCCCGAATGAGGAAAAGTGCCCGGCGCAGATGACTGAGCGGCTGGCGTTCATTGCCGGGCGCGGGGCGCTTGACATTGAGGGGTTGGGGGATGAGGCGGCGCAGGCCCTGACCCAGCCGGAGTGGCGGCGCGAGGACGTGGTGGCAGCGTTGGTGGCTGGTGAACCGGTGCTGTTGGCTGATGGCGAGGTCGTGTCCTTGGATCGCGAACAGGTGCAGAACCTGGCACACGCGAAGCAGTTCGAGGCCGCTGAGTCGCTGCTTCCTGCCCCGCAAAGTCCGGTGGTGCGTTCGAGTGCAGATTTATTCACCCTCGACCAAGACGCGGTTAAAGATGTGACGGTGTGGCGTTTCGGGGCGGTGCCGGAGTCGGTTTCTGAGGCGCAGGCGTGGCGTCAGGTGCGGTACTTTTGGCGCGCCGGGCGTGCCCGTAAGGATGGTTCAGGCTGGTTGAAAGGCCAGGAACCCGGCCCCACGAAGGGGCTGGAGCTGATGTTAGAGGAGTTGGAAAAAGCGAAGTCGCAGCCGCTTTGGCGGGTGTTGGTGGCGCTTTCTATCCGCCACGTCGGCCCCACTGCGGCGCAGGCTCTTGCAGCGCAGTACAAGTCGATTCCGGCGTTGCAGGCAGCCAGCGTGGAGGAACTTTCTCAGGTCGAGGGTGTGGGTGAGATCATTGCCCAGTCCTTGCGCGAGTGGTTCGAAGTGCCGTGGCACCAGCAGATTATCCAGGCTTGGGCGCAGGCCGGGGTGCGGATGGAGGATGAAGCGCAAGAGGAACTGCCTCAGACTCTGGAGGGGCTGACCGTGGTGGTGTCCGGTTCCATGCCTGGCTATGACCGTGAGGGTGCGAAAGCGGCGATTGTGGCGCGCGGAGCGAAAGCTGCGGGGTCGGTTTCGAAGAAAACCTCGGTGGTGGTGGCCGGTCCGGGCGCGGGTTCGAAAGCCACGAAGGCGGAGGCGCTGGGGGTTCCGGTGTTGGAAGCTGACCAGTTTGACTCGCTGCTGAAGAACGGGTTAGAGGCGACCCTGAGCCAGGGCGCGGACTAGGGGCCGGCGAAGCGCAGCCGCAAACTAGGGCTGGCTAAGCGGGACCACGAACTAGCGGCTCGCGAAACGGGGCCACGAACTAGCGTCCGGTGAAGCGCAGCCGCGAACTAGCGGCCCGCGAAACGGAGCCACCTACACGAGTTGCTTACGCGCCACCTACGCTCACGCGCCCGGCGGTACCAACCGCGCCCACGCCCGACCGCACCAACCGCGCCCACGCCCTCGCGAAGATTTTACCGACTAATCCAGCTCCGCTTCGATCCGCACCCGGGTTCCAGGCGCGTCGGTGCGTGCTTCCCAAGTGATAGACCCACGCAGCTCCCCCACCACCACGGTGGAGACAATCTGCGTCCCCAACCCGGTGCGGGCCCGCCCCGGCTCAATCCCTTCCCCGTCGTCGGTAACCGTCACCTCCAGGCGGTTACCGTCGCGTTTGGCTTCCACCACCACGGTGCCGCCGTGCTTAGCGAAGCCGTGTTCAACACTGTTAGTCACCAACTCATTCAGCACAGTTGCAAGCGCCTGCGCGTCGTCGGCTCCCACCGACCCGAACTGCCCGTTCACATCAACATGCACCGGGTTATCGGTTTTCGCCACCACCGCTGCCAGCCGCAGCACTTGTTTGGCGACCTCATCGAAGTCCACGCGCGCATCCACGTTCTGCGAAAGCGCGGCATGCACAGTGGCAATGGTAGAAACGCGGCGTTCAGCTTCTTCCAGCGCGATTTTAACTTTCTTCGAATCCGACCGACGCGCCTGCAGTCGCAGCAGGGCGGAGACGGTTTGCAGGTTGTTCTTCACCCGGTGGTGGATTTCGCGGATAGTGGCGTCTTTGGTCATTAGTTCCAGTTCTCGCCGCCGGGTCTCAGACACGTCCCGGGTCAGCAGCACCGCCCCCAACCGGGTTCCGTGATCTGTCAGAGGCACTGCCCGCATGGTGACGGTGGCGCGCGCTGATTCGATTTCCGCCCGCCAGGAGGCTTTCCCCATCACCACTACCGCGAGTGTCTCGTCGATTTGCTGCTCGGGTTTAACAATGTCGGTGATGTCTTCGATCAGTGACTGCCCCACCGGGTGGTGCCGTATCCCGAGCCGGCGCAGGCAGGAAACCGCGTTGGGGGTGGCTTCTTGAACGACCCCGTTGGAGTCCAGTAGTAGTGCCCCGTCCATGACGCGCGGCTGGCCGTGTGACACCGAGGTCGGGGTGGCGTCGTAGGGGTATTCTCCACGGCTCATCATCTGGGCGAGGACGTCGGCGGCGTCCGAAGTCCAGTTCTCCGCTCCCGATAGGAAGGAGGGGGAGGAAAGATTCGATTCGCAGGTGATCACCGCAATGGCGTGGTTGTCGCGCACCACCGGGATAGCGACTTCGGTCATGGAGTATGACCCCACCCAGCGGGCGGCGGCGGGGCGCGCCACCTGCTTGGTTTCCATGGCTTCGCGCAGCAGGTCGGAGCGGGTGTGCTGGATATTCATTCCCACCACGTCGTCCAGGTGCACGGTGGCGGCGGAAGCGGGGCGGGCGTGGGCGACGGAGAGGAACTGCCCGTCTTGGGTTGGTATCCACATAATGAGGTCGGCTGCCGCCAGGTCCGACATGACCTGCCAGTCCGCTAGGACTAGGTGCAGCCAATCAAGGTCAGCATCGGTTAGGTCCGACCCGGCTGCGGCGCGGGCAATATCCGTGAGGCTTTGCATACCCCCTATGCTACTTTTACCCGCGCCGTTTTCCCATTAAGCCTTTAAGGTAGAAGCAGTAGGAAGTCGATTTCAAGGAGTTTTCCGGTGAAGTTCAAGGTAACGATACCTTACCCGCGCGCGGTGGAGGACACGTTGGCGATGCTGCAAGACCAGCGTTTCCACTCTATTCGTGACCGCAAACTTTCGGCCTCGACTTCCCCGGTGCAAAACACCAGCGGCGGTTTCAAGTTCACAACTTCTTCGGATGTGGATTTGCAGCAGGCTCCAGCGGCGGTTCGCAAACTGGTCAAGGGGTCAAACCTGGGCGTCCAAGTAGTCGAGGAGTGGGACACCACTGCCGCTACCGCCACCACTACCGCCGAGGTTAGCGGGGCTCCGGTGTCATTACATTTCACCTCCCGCCTGCTGCCCGCCACCCAAGGTTGCGAGCGCGTTTTAGAAGGCGAAGTGAAGGTCCGCATCCCCCTGGTTGGCGGCGCCATTGAGAAGCAGGCTTTGGGTTATATTTATCGCGTGAAAGAGTTCGAGGGCGAGTGCGCCCAGGAGTATTGGAGCCAGGAAGGGCAAGAAAATGAGTGAGAAGAAGACTTCTAGCAGCGGTGAAAAGGCCATCTGGTTGGAGCGTACCGGCCCGGGTTCTTTCGTGGGGCGTACTTCTAACGGAGTGGAGGTCAAGATCGGTCACGGGGAGGGCGAGTTCACTCCGGGGGACTTGTTGAAGCTGGCTTTCGCCGGGTGCCACGCCACGTCCTCGGATGCTCGTTTCGCCGCCGCCCTAGGTGAGGACTACCGCTCCACGGTGGGCGTTAGCTCCAAATACGATAAGGAAAACGACCGTTTCACTCACTTTGATGTGGAGATCGTGGCGGACCTTTCGGGGTTGAGTGAGGACGAGCAGTCTCAGCTTCGCCGCCGCGCGGAAGGCGCGATTGACCGCAACTGCACGATTTCTCACACCCTGGATGAGGGTGTTACCCACGGTTTGCAGATCTCTTCCGAATACTGAGGAAAGACATGGGAATCATTAGCGAGATTAAGCATCTTCCCGGCACGGTGGTGCGCGGCACTTTGAGTGCCGGCAGCGCGGTGAAGGCCCTGATGAAGGCGGGGTCGATTACTGAAGCGGTTGACGTGATGATTGACGTGCCCAACGAGTCAATCTTGGAGCGCGTAAACGAGCTTCGCATTAAGCACCCGGATGCCTCCCCGGCGCAGCTGGCGGCGATTGTGACTAAGGATTTTCGTCGCCTGGCAGCCAACACTTCCGGTTTAGCGGGCACCGCTGCGGCTGCTCCCGGTCTTGGCACGGTGGCGGGCCTGGGGTTGTCTTCCGCCCAACTGGTTGGTTTCGTGGCGCAAGCTGGCTACTACGTGCTGACGATGGCTTCGATTTATGGGATTCCTACTGACGACATTGATAAGCGTCGTCTGCTGGTGCTCTCTTCCCTAATGGGTGAGCAGGGGGCGGAGATCGCTTCTTCCCAGTTCGGTTTTTCCACTTTGACGGCGCTGAAAGGCTACGCTTCCGACATGCAGCGGCAGACGATTAAGCGCGTGAACCGCACCTTGGCGAAGCAGGCGTCGAAACAGGCTGCGGGCAAGGGTCTGACCGCTACCGCCGGGCGTCTGATGCCGTTTGGTATCGGCGCTGCTTTGGGTTGGATGATTGGGCGCTCGATGGCTTCTAACGTGGTTGAGGGCGTGACCTACGCCCTGGGCGATGCGCCCGCGGAGTTCGCCTTCCCGGTGGAAGTTGAATGTGATGTGGTAGATCACCAGCAGGCCGCCCCGCAGGCGTCGGGGCTCGGGTCGGGGCTCGTGTCGGGCGCTCCGCCCCACACGGCATCGTCACACGCCCCACCCCACACGGCTTGTCGCGGCACACTTGGACACATGCGCAACGAGGCTGCGTGCGTGTTTAAAATAGGGGCAACCCACTTAGCGTTGGAGGTGTGCTTTGACCGATTCGCCGATTAACACCGCTTACGAAGATTTATTACGTGACGTACGCGCCCACGGCGCTTTCAAATCCGACCGTACCGGCACCGGCACCTACTCCGTTTTTGGCCGCCAACTACGCTACGACCTCTCCCAGGGTTTCCCCCTAATCACCACCAAACGAGTACACCTAAAGTCCGTGGTAGGTGAACTCCTGTGGTTCCTACGCGGGGATTCAAACGTGCGTTGGCTACAAGAAAACGGCATCCGCATTTGGAACGAGTGGGCTAACGAGGACGGTGACCTCGGTCCGGTCTACGGCGTGCAGTGGCGTTCGTGGCCTACCGCCGATGGCCGCCACATAGATCAGCTTTCCCAAGTGCTGGAAACGGTGCGTAATAATCCTGATTCACGCCGCATGTTGGTCTCGGCGTGGAACGTGGGTGAGTTGGAATCAATGGCGCTAGCTCCCTGCCACGCTTTCTTCCAACTGTATGTGTGTGATGGCAAGTTGTCTTTGCAGATCTACCAGCGCAGTGCGGACCTGTTCTTGGGCGTGCCGTTCAACATTGCTTCCTACGCGCTACTTACTCACATGATTGCCCAGCAGTGTGATTTGCAAGTCGGTGACTTGGTATGGACCGGTGGGGACTGTCACTTGTATGCGAATCATTTAGAGCAGGTGGATACTCAACTGGCGCGCGAGCCCTATCCGTTCCCAACGTTGTCGTTGCGGCGCGCGGATTCGCTTTTCACCTACGATTTCGACGACATCGCGGTGGAGAACTACCAGCACCATCCGACGATAAAAGCCCAGGTGGCGGTGTAGTGATGACGGTGTCGATGATTTGGGCACAAGACCGCAACCGAGTACTTGGCACCGGCAGTGGCATGGCGTGGCATGTGCCGGATGATTTCAAGTTCTTCAAGCGCTCCACCATGGGTGCTCCGGTGATTATGGGGCGCGCCTCGTGGGAGGCTTTGGGTGCGAAGCCACTGCCGGGGCGACGTAACTTCGTGCTTACCTCCCAAGCTGATTACTGCGCTGCCGGGGCGATTGTGTGCACTTCCTTAGAAGATGCGTTGGCGCAGGCGAAGTGGGCCAGTGACCAGGTGTGGATCGCCGGTGGCGGCAAGGTCTACCAACAGGGTATGGCCCTTGCTGATGAACTGGTGGTGACGAGTTTGGACTTGGAGCTACCGGCCGGTGGCCAGTGGGTGTATGCCCCGAAGATTGACGAGGACGTGTGGGCTGTTGACAGCCAGCGTTCGGATTCGACTTGGCGTGCTAAGAGTGGGGATGCGCGCTGGAAGGTGACGTACTTCTTACGCCGCAAGTAGGCACCGCCGGCACGCCCG
>JAUNVG010000027.1 GCA_030537735.1 Actinomycetaceae bacterium | reverse complement strand
AAGCCGAAGCCTGCTGATCCGGGTAAGCCTGCCGATCCTGGTGCTGCTGAGTTGGCTAAGACCGGTACTAGCGCTGCGGTAGCGTTGCCGCTCATTGGTGGCTTCTCGTTGCTGGGGATGGCCTTGGTGGTTGGTTCTCGGCTTCGTAAATCAGTGTGGAGCTAGTTCTGCCTGCCTGAGGTCCGCCCTCTGTCGGGGTCGCCTTAGGTAGCTGCGAAAACACACATAACGCCCGGTGTTTGCTTTAAGACAAACACCGGGCGTTAGCTCGCTTTAAGAGCGAGAACCAATTTTAAAGGTCAAGCACCACAAACGGCGTGTCGCTGTTATTAGTGTGAAAGTTGTTGCCAATGTGGCGAATGTTGCGATACATTTAGGTGCTGTAACGCGTCGGGCAGGCACTACCCGGCGAGTCCCATACACTGCGAGGCAAAAACGTGATAAGAAACCATGCGATTAGTTCACCGCGGATGCGACGCACCCGCTGGGCAGTCACCGTTGTTTGTCTGGCTCTGTGCACCCCCATCGCGGCGCTTGCCACTCCCGGAGAGGACACGTTCCAACCCCGAGACGACTACGAACGCATGTCCATGGCGCAAATCGAAGTTGAACTTGCCCGTGTACGCTCAGCCAGCGATGAAGCAGAAATCAACATGCGCAAAATCGGTGAGGACGTAGCGCGAGCACACGACAAACTACAAGAAGCGCAAGAGACCTCCCGAGTGGCGACTGAAGCGGCGAAGAAATCCCGACAAAACTACGAAGCAGCGCGAGAAAAATTATCCTCCCTGGCGCAAACCATTTACCGGGGAGGAGGATCAGCGTTAGATAACTTCGCACCCTTCCTGCAAAGCCAAGGAATCGAAGACGTTGACCGTCGCGCCCGCATCGTGGAGAAATTCTCCCGCGAAGCTGACCAGAAAATGCAGGAAGTGTCCGCCCTCGACCACGCTGCAAACGCACTGGAAGAACAAGCACAGAACGCGGAAAAGGAAGTAGAAGCTGCAGCTAAAGAAGTAGAACAGCAAGCTGCAACTGCGAAAGAAGCATTAGAGGCGGCGCGAAATGAAGTAAACGCCGCACAAGAACGCCGAAGCGCCCTGATCGCGCAGCTCGCGCAGCGACGCCGAGTAACTGAAGCCGAAGAAGAAGCCCGGCAAGCCCGACTAGAAGCTGAAGCCACCGCCCGCAGAGAAGCCGCTGAACGCGCTCGCATCGCAGCTTCGGGTAGCAACGTCAACACTGCAGAATCGCAACGGCAAGCCGAACTGGCAGCGCGCGAAAACGCTGCCAGCCGGGAAGAAGAACGCCGCCAGCAAGAAGCCGCAGAACGCGCAGCCGCCGAAGCAGCAGAAGCAGAAAGGCAAGCTGCCGCCGACGCCGCACGCAAAGCCGCTGAAGAAGCAGCCCGACAAGAAGCCGCCGCCAACGCCGCAGCCTCCGGAGCCGGCCTAGCTGCACTCAACTGGGCCAAAGGGCGACTAGGAGCACCCTACGTGTGGGGCGGCACCGGACCTGGATACGACTGCTCCGGCCTCGTATACATGGCATTTGCCAGCGCCGGGGTCAGCCTGCCACGAACCGCAGACGACCAATACTGGGCAACCAAGCGGGTAAGTATCGAAAATCTCCAACCCGGGGACCTAGTGTTCCGCGGTGAAGGAGGATCCCCCAACGCCATCTACCACGTCGCCATATACGCCGGCAACGGGCAGGTACTGGAATCCACCACCTGGCCCGAAAACGCCGTCCAATACAACCCGCTCAGGTACTACAACCTGGTTCCCTACGGCGGACGGGTATAGAACCAACTACAACTTAACGCAGTGCGAAACGACTCCCACGTGAACCATCACACGTGGGAGTCGACCTCGTTAGAGGGAAACACCCGGTTGGAAAACAGGGGAAAAGGAAAGTCCTTCCCGCGAACGCCGCGGGAAGGACCAGCTAAGTGAAAAACTCACCCGGCTAATAGAGTGTAAGACAACTTCAGTGTTGCCCCTCAGCTTCCTCGAAACGCTGGTAAGAACGGCGGATCTCCGCTTCGGCTTCCTCCCGGCCAACCCAGTGGGCGCCCTCGACCGACTTACCTGGTTCCAAGTCCTTATACACTTCGAAGAAGTGCTGGATTTCCAGGCGGTGGAACTCCGAGACATCATCAATCTCAGTACGCCAAGAAGCACGCTGATCCGCCGCTGGAACGCATACGACCTTGTCGTCGCCGCCCATCTCATCGCGCATACGGAACATACCTAACGCGCGACAACGAATCACACAACCGGGGAAAGTTGGCTCCTCCAACAGCACCAGCGCGTCAAGGGGGTCGCCGTCCTCACCCAAAGTGTCGTCAATGAACCCGTAATCATCGGGATACCGCGTAGAGGTGAACAACATCCGATCCAAACGGATACGTCCGGTTTCGTGATCAACTTCGTACTTATTGCGGTTCCCCTTAGGGATTTCGATAGTTACGTCGAATTCCACTGCTTCATTCCCTTCAACTAGGCTGCTACCACCAGGCTACCTGAGCAAAGACCGAAGTGAGCACTACAATGGGGGAGAGCCCCACTAACCGCTCCTGCCGTGACCTGGAGACCACATGCCGAAAAGATCTGTTACCGCGATTCTAAGTGTTCTAGCGCTGTGTGCGGGCATAAGTGGATACGCGATTGCAGACTTATATGACCAAGTACCAGGATTCTTCACCCTGGAAGCGCCCGAAAGTCCCGCCCCCGTACCACAAGCGGCCACTTTCGAAACCGGGAAAACCTTCCCCGACCACATGGATACGAACTTCGCGCCTATAACTAGCGCCCAGTTCGCGCCGCTGTGGAAACAACTGGTGGCAGACACCAAGGGTGCTAGGGCTGGGGCTTATGTGCTGGACGCGGTAACAGGGAACGTGTTGCTAAATGGTAACGGGCACACCCCGATGCAGCCAGCATCCACCACCAAAGTGCTAACAGCATTCACCGTGGGGACCTACCTGGATTCACAGCAGCGACTGGCGACGCGAACGTTCCTGGGGGAGGACGGCGCCATCCACCTGGTAGGAGAAGGTGACCTCATGCTGGCGGCGCAGGAAGGAAGCGAAACCGCGGTCAACGGGCGCGCCGGGTTGGCGGACCTGGCCAAAGCCACAGCGGAAGCGTTAAAGGAGCGGGACAGCGCCGGGGCTGGGCAGGGGACACCGGGTGCGAACCCAGCGGAGACGGGCACGCCGGAGGCAAACCCAGCCACGACCTCGCCCACACCCAGCAAAGTCATCTACCACGACCAGATCTTCACCGGCCCCACGCGCGAAGTCGGACTGGAAGAAGAACTCTATAACTGGGTTGGGCACAACACCGCCTTTGCCATAGACCGCGGGGAAAAGCCCGAAGGACAATACCCGCCCTACTACGACAATCCCGCAGAGCTAGCGGCGCAAACCCTGGCGAATCGGCTGGCTGAGAACGGGATCGAAGTGCAAATCGAACGCAGTGACACGCCCTTCGACACCGCGAACGCCACCGCGCTGGCACAGGTGCAGTCCGCCACCATCGGAGAAATCACGCGACTGATGATGCGGGCCTCGGACAATACCCTGGCCGAACAACTATGTCGACTCAGCGCCCACGCAGCCGGGAAAGAAACAAGCATCGAACAAAGCGCGGCGCTCGTTGAAGAAACCGTGTCCAAGACCGGTATTTACACCGAAGGAATCGACTTGAAAAACTGCTCGGGGTTGAACGAAAACAACCTCATCGCCCCGCGCACCACCGCCGAAATAATCCGGCAAGCGTGGAAAGGAAACGGTAGGCAAAGAGACCTACTGCGAGACATGCCCTACGCCTGGTTCAGTGGCACCTTGAACTCCCGCTTCGCGCAGTCAAGCGCCGCGCCCTGGGTGGTGGCTAAAACCGGGACACTGGACCATTCGTCCTCGCTAGCTGGACTGGCGACCACGCGAAGCGGGAGGGTGCTCATATTCCAAGCCCAAGTGGACTCCTCTAAGGAAGACGCCTGGATATACCGAGCGGCACTGGATCGGTTCGCCACCGCTTTGACGGAGCAAGAATGAGGCGAAACCTACTGGCAGCTTTCGGATCCACCCCGCGAGCCAGCTTGCGGGAAGTGTCGCTCGCCTGCAAACAAGCCCTACAGCCACTGCGTGAATACGCCTGGATGTGCGCATGCTCGGGGGGCGCTGACTCCCTGGCCCTGACGTTAGCGGCCGCGGAGTTAGCAACCCGGTGGGAAATCCCCCTGCACGCGGTGGTGATTGACCACGCGCTGCGCCCCCAATCAGCCGCTGAAGCCCAAGCCGCTAAAGAAGAACTCGCGAAGTGGGAAGTAGAGGCAACCATCGTGGTAGCCGACCGAGGGCGTAGCGAAAACAGCGGAGGGATCGAAGCTCACGCCAGGGAACTACGCTACCGGGCGTTAACTGACTTCGCCCACCAGTGGCGCCAGCAAACACAACGACCAGTCGCAATGCTACTGGGACACACCATGGACGACCAGGCTGAAACCGTGCTACTAGGGTTAGCGCACGGAGCCGGCGCCCGCGCGCTCGCGGGTATGGAGGCAGTGAGCGTTCGCGATGACCTGATGTGGGTGCGGCCCCTGCTGGGAGTGCGGCGCGCCGACACCAGCGCAGCGGTGAAACAACTTGGCGCCAACGTGGTGGAAGATCCCACCAACGCCGAGGACGGTCCCTGGCGGCAAGCCAACGGGCAGCCGTTGGCGCGCATCGCAGTTCGACACCGGGTCCTGCCCGCATTGGCCGAAGCGTTGGGGCGTGACCCGGTGCCCGCCTTGGCTCGCACCGCCAGCCACCTGCAGGTAGATAACGCGGACCTGGATACGCGCGCCAGGCAAGTATTGGAACAAGCTCGCTACCAGCCCCGCGCTGACGCCAGTGACGCTGGGAAGCAAGCCCACTACTATCGGGTGCAAACGCTGGCCGACACCACTACCGCAGTGCGCCGGCGCGCCCTCGTTCAACTGGCTCAACACCACACGAACAAGCGCATCCACCACCGCCAAATCGAAGACCTGGAGAACCTGGTGATTAACTACCGCGGACAAGGGCCGGTGTGGCTGGCGGGAGCAACCAGCGCCCAGCGCGTGCACAAGGGCGAGACAGTACTGGTCAAAGTAGTATCCGCGCCGGCAACTGTGACAAACTGAAGACAGCGCCCCTTGCAGCTAGGAGGAGAAAATAAATGCAAGCTGAGGACATGGGTAAAGACCTGGAACGGATCCTTATCAGCGAAGAAGAAATCCAAACTCGACTGCGTGAAATGGCGGCAGAAATTGACGCCGACTACGCCGGAAAAGAAATCCTCCTGGTGGGAGTGCTACGCGGAGCCGTAATGGTCATGGCTGACCTGGCGCGCGCTATCTCCACCCCGCTGGAGATGGATTGGATGGCGGTGTCCTCCTACGGGTCGGGGACTAAGTCCTCCGGGGTGGTGCGGATCTTGAAGGACTTGGATTCGGATCTGACCGGTAAGCACGTGCTTATTGTGGAAGACATTATTGACTCCGGGCTGACGCTGTCTTGGCTTAAGACCAACCTGGCTTCGCGAGGGCCGGCGTCGGTGGAGATCGCCACCCTGTTGCGTAAACCGGGAGTGGCGAAGGTGGAAGTGGACGTTAAATACATTGGGTTTGATATTCCCAACGAGTTCGTGATCGGCTACGGGCTGGATTACGCCGAAAAATACCGCAACCTGCCCTTTGTGGGGACGTTGGCGCCGCACGTGTACCAGTGAGTGGACGAGGCCGGTGGGCTGGGTCGATGGCCACGGTCGAGCGATCGGGTCGGATGGTCGAGGCCGGTGGGCTGGGTCGATGGCCACATCGGTCGGCGCGTGGCGGGTTTTGTCGCGTGGCGCGTCGGGTGGTGAAGGGTCGGTAACGATACCCGCCGGCAGGTAGCGGTGAGGTCCGTGGGGTATCGCACTCAGCAGTTTGTCAGCCCCTCGGGTTATGCTAAATGGCAGCTAAGAAGAAAAGTTCTGGAAAGGCCGTCAGGTGAGCGAAGAGAAGAAACCGAAACGGACTAAGCGCAGTTGGCTGGGTATTTTCATACCTATTATGGTGTTCACCCTGGTCGGCTGGATGCTGTGGCAAGTTTTCCAACCTAGCGAGATCCGCACCGATGAAGGTATGGAACTGCTCAAGGGTAAAACCGTGGAGCGCGCCACGGTTAACGACGCCACCCAAACCGTGTTGTTGGAACTTAGCGAGGATTACACCTCCGAAGCGAAGCTGCCGAAGGAACGGGAAAAGAACCACGGAAAGAGCGTGGCTTTCACGTATTCGCGCGCCCAGGGACAAACCCTGTTCGAAGCCATTGATAAGGCCGAACCCAAAGCCGGATACAACGTACTTAACCCGCAACCCACTTTCCTGGGTAGCCTGCTGCAACTCATCGTCCCCATCGCCCTACTTCTGGGAGGGTTCTACTACCTGGCCACCCGCGTAAACGCCGGCGGAATGGTAGGGAAGTTCGGGCAGTCACGGGCCAAGGAGTTCAACCGGGAAGACCCGCAGATCAGTTTCGCTGACGTTGCCGGCGTGGATGAAGCCGTCGAAGAACTGGAAGAAATCCGCGAGTTCCTGGCCGACGCCACCAAGTTCACCGCAGTGGGAGCGAAGATACCGCGCGGCGTGCTGCTCTACGGCCCTCCCGGAACCGGTAAGACCCTGCTGGCGAAAGCCGTCGCCGGGGAAGCGAATGTGCCGTTCTTTTCTATCTCCGGCTCTGAGTTCATGGAACTCTACGTCGGTGTGGGTGCCTCTCGCGTGCGCGACCTGTTCGAAAAGGCGAAGAAGGCTGCACCCGCCATTATTTTCATTGACGAGATCGACGCCACTGGCCGACACCGTGGCTCCGGCATCGGCGGGGGGAGCGATGAGCGTGAACAGACCCTGAACCAGATGCTGGTGGAGATGGACGGGTTTGATGCCAGCACTAACGTGATCGTTATTGCCGCCACCAACCGCCCCGATATTCTTGACCCCGCGCTGTTGCGTCCGGGACGTTTCGACCGGCAAATCTCCGTGGACGCGCCCGACATGAAGGGGCGCGAAGCGATCTTGCGGGTGCACGCGCGTGGCAAGCCGCTCACTTCCGATGTGGATCTGAAGATGATTGCCAAACGCACTCCCGGGTTCACGGGAGCGGACCTGGCGAACGTGTTGAACGAGGCGGCGCTGCTTACGGCGCGTTCGAACGCGGATTTGATTGATAACCGAGCGCTGGATGAAGCCATTGATAGGGTTATTGCCGGTCCGCAAAAACGTACCCGGGTGATGAATGACCACGATAAGAGCGTTACTGCCTATCACGAGGGCGGTCACGCCGTTTGCGCGGCTGCGTTGCGTTACACGGCGCCAGTTACCAAAGTGACTATCTTGCCTCGCGGGCGAGCCCTGGGGTACACCATGGTGATGCCCACCGAGGATCGTTACTCTAAGACCCGCAATCAGTTACTTGACGACTTGGTGTACGCCCTCGGGGGCAGAGTGGCGGAAGAACTAGTGTTCCGCGACCCATCCACCGGGGCGTCTAACGACATTGAAAAGGCCACATCTACTGCGCGAGCCATGGTCACTGACTACGGGATGTCAGAGCGGGTTGGCATTATGAAACTGGGGTCGGAAGAAACCGACCCGTTCCTGGGGCGGGAGATGGGGCGCGCAAGCCGTTCCAACTCCGATGCCACCACCGCCATCGTGGATCAGGAAGTGCGCGCGCTGATGGATACTGCGATGCGTGAAGCCTGGCAGATCCTCAGTCGTAACCGGCATGTGCTCGATAAGCTCGCGGCGCGGCTACTGGAAGAAGAAACCCTAAACGAAAAGGAACTGGCGGAGGTTTTCACCGACATCGTCAAGCAGGACGAACGCCCAGTTTGGAACTACCAGGCCGACGCCGCGGTTGAAGGCACCAAGTGGGGTGAGCCCGTGGGGCCGAGTGAAGCGCAGACTCCGGTGCAGCCCGCACCTATCCAGACCGGGGAGGCGAACCAGAACGTGGGGGAGTGAACCGGTAACCGGCTGCGCCCCGTTGGCAACTGATTCCAGCAGCAGGCTCGCGGCCGGGCCTGCTGGGTCTGGGCTTAGTGGCTAACTACAGGTGAAGAAAGAATAAAAGGAGGAAACACCATGGCTTACGACGCTGAAGCCGTACAACGGTGCGTACGTGACCTACTGGTCGCCATTGGGGAGGACCCCGACCGGGAAGGTCTGCGTGAGACTCCTGAACGCATGGGGCGAGCCTGGAAAGAACTCGTAAGCGGACTGGAAGTAGACCCCACGCGCCACCTGGATACGCTGTTTGACGTTGACACTGAAGAAATGGTGATGGTGCGCGACATCGAGTTCCACTCCGTCTGCGAACACCACCTGCTACCCTTTTACGGTCGCGCTCACGTGGCCTATATCCCCGCCGGAGGGAAAGTCACCGGATTGTCGAAACTGGCGCGAGTAGTGGAAGAGTACGCGCGCCGCCCCCAGGTGCAAGAGCGGTTAACTGCGCAAGTGGCTGACGCCCTGGTGGAAAAACTGCGTCCGCAAGGAGCCACCGTCATTATTGAAGCTGAGCACATGTGTATGACCATGCGCGGGATTCGCAAGCCCGGGGCCTTCACCGTCACCTCCGCGCTGCGAGGCATTATGAATAATCCCGCCACTCGGCAAGAAATGATGACACTTGTTATGGGTGGGCGCCGATAATGAGGGCGAAAACGGACGGCCAACAGCCTCGACCAAACGCCAACGCAAACGGGCGCGGCCTGGAAACTTCCCCGACCGTCCTCGAAATCCCACGCGCCAACCTACCCACGGACCGCACCCTGGTCATGGGGATAGTTAACCTCACGCCGGACTCGTTTTCCGACGGTGGGAAATGGAACGATCGTGACCGCGCCCTCGCGCGGGCAGAACAACTACGTGCCGAAGGAGCCGACCTCATTGACGTGGGGGCCGAATCCACCCGCCCCGGATCGGAGCGGATTAGCCCCACTGAAGAACAACAACGGCTCGGAACCGTAGTTAGCGAACTGGTGAAAGAAGGCCACGTAGTTAGCGTGGACACCATTAACGCCACCACCGCGGCCGCCAGCGTGGAAGCGGGAGCGCACATAATTAACGACATATCCGGCGCGCAATGGGACCGACAGATGGCGCGAACCATGGCGCAAAGCGGTGCCGCAGTGATAATCCAGCACTGGCGAGGCATGCCCGGAAGTGACAGTGAACAACCACTCACCCAGCGGGTGGTACCCACCTTAATCGAAGAACTACGGGGCCAAGTCAGCCACGTCCTCGACGCCGGAGTGAAACCAGAACGCATCATTATCGACCCTGGACTCGGGTTCGGGAAAGATGCTGACGCAAGCTGGGAGATCCTCGCCGGGTTGGGACGCATCCGCGCCGAACTGCCCTGGCCGATACTTATTGGCGCCTCCCGTAAACGCATGGTGCGCGCCGTCGCCGGTCCGCAAGCCAGCATCGCGCAACTAGATGGAATCGCCACCGGGATCTCCGTTATGTGCGCAAACGAAGGGGTGTGGGCGGTGAGAGTGCACGAGGCTTTGAGCCACGCCCTGGCTATGCAAGCAGTTCGGGCGTGGAAAATGCAAAGATAGTGACGTTGGAGTAAAAAGCAGGTAGCGGGGAGGAGACGAAACATGCCGAGAAGCTCTCAATACGACATGATTCGAATAGTTGGACTCTCCGCGCATGGCAGGCACGGGGTGTACCCCACGGAGCGAGAAAACGGGCAGCCATTCCGCGTGGACGTGACCATGTACGTTGACACTCGCCGCGCCGCGGATGCCGACGAGCTTGTCCACACTGTTGATTACTCCAAAGTCGCCCAGACTGTGGCGGAGATACTTTCCGGGCCGCCTGTGAACCTGATTGAAACCCTGGCGCAGAAAGTCGCCGACGCGGTACTGGCTTTCCCCGGGGTGGAAATAGCGGAAGTGGAAGTGCATAAGCCCTATGCTCCGCTGGAATGTGAGTTCTCTGACGTCACCATGACGATTCGTCGTGAACGTAAGGACGTCAAAAACAGTGCGAAAACCGTTGCCGGGGCGAAGGCGGAAAAGGCAGCGGATCCGCGGCTGGGGCAGCCAGCATTTCAAAAGCCGGCTCCAAAGCCGCCACGCAAGGCAAAGCAACGTGTGACCGCGGCAGGTGGTAGTGCGGTACGGTCCGCGGAGGCAACCGCTTCAGGTGGTAGCGTGGTACGGTCCGCGGAGGCAACCGCGGCAACGGGGAGCGCGACCCAGCTGAAACCCGCAGCGAGGACCCGCAGCCGCACAAAACAGCAGTCCACCCTACGTAACATTGCGGTACTCGCCCTGGGAGCGAACCTGGGTAACCCGGCACTAACTATGGCTAAAGCCATTCAGGAGTTAGATAGCTCAAGCGAAATCAACGTGCGTGCAGTATCGGGCCTATTCATAAGTGCCCCGCTGTTGGCTGAAGGGCAAGCACCCCAACCCGATTATTACAACGCGGTTATTGAAGTTGAAACCGAACTCACCGCCCACGAACTGCTGGCTGCAATCCAGTATGTGGAGAACCTGAACGGGCGTGAGCGAAAAGAACGCTGGGGATCGCGCACACTCGACATTGACCTGATTAACTTCAACCAAGATCGGGTAGTGGAAGATCACCTCATACTGCCGCACCCCAGAGCCCATAAGCGTGCATTTGTGCTCCAACCCTGGCTGCAAATCGACCCGGAAGCCAAGCTTTTAGGGACCTCGGTGAGCGATCTGGCAGTGCTCGTTGAAGACCAAGACTTAGCCTGCGTGGCAACGAGCTGGGTGATTGAAGCTTTAGAAGGTGAAGATTTCCGCATATCCGATTCCGAGTCCGCCGCTACCACGACCGAAGCACCTGTAGAACAAGCACCGCCAAAAAAGCGGCCTGCAGCTAAGCCCGCGCAAGCTCCGGCAGCGACCCCGTTGGCCCGACCGGCTCCCGCCCCAAAGGCTCCGGCCGCAACACCGGCGGCGAAGACGCAAGCTAAGCCCGCGCAAGCCCCTGCCCCGAGCGCACCGAAAGTAAGCCCGACTCCGGCTGCAGCTCCGGCGGCTCCCGCCCCAAAGACTCCGGCATCAGCCCCGGCGTGGAAACGAGCTGTGCAGCCGGCAATACCAAGGATCATTGACGACGCCGAAGACAACATCTTCGCCAACCCCGCGAAAACCACCCAGGCAAACAACGCTGGGAACCCAGCTCGAGGCAGCCAAAACCCGAACCGCGGTGAAAACAACCAAGAAACCCCACGCCCTCGCCTGAAACCGGTGATGAAAGTAGACCTACCCGACGACACCCCCGTGGGGCTACTACCTGTGGGCGAACACGACGAAACCGTGGTGCGACGGGACCAAGTTATGCGGCCCACTGCTACCGGCGCCATCCCCGCCGTGCGCAAGCGCAGCGAACACCAAGGGAAACGATGAAGACACTGTCTATTCGCACCCTCGCCCTGGTGGCAGCCTGCAGTGGGGTGTTGGCAGCGATTGCGACCTACGCGGTGAAACTGCGAGCCGGAACCTATCCGCAAATCACGCCACTTATGGGAGTGCTCTTTTTGAGTATCTCGCTGCTGCTGTGGGTGTGGGGGCGCAAGATCGTGGCGTATAAGGAAAAACGAACGCACCTGGACCTGACGAGTGCGGTTAACGTTGCTTACCTGGCGTACTCGGCGGCGTGGACAGGAGCTATCTTCACCGGGGCGTTGAGCGGGCTAATTATCCCCATGTTGACCACCTTAGAGTCCGTCTACGTTCAGCAAGCTGTCTGGAAGGCTGGATTATCAGCGCTCGCGGCTCTGACGATGACTGTGGTCGCGGTGATCGTTGAACGCTGGTGCCGCCGAGATGAAGACGACGAAACCCCTCAGCGGGAGGGACTGGAGCCGGAAGCTAGTTGAAATGACACCACGCAACGATCATAACCAAGCGGGGCAGCGCCCACGACGGCCCGGACTGCCCACCCCCAGTGCGCCTCAAGGCAAACGCGAAACCCCCAAGCGCGGCGGTCGAAAGAGCGAAGGTAAAGCACGTAAACCAAGCGCGCCGACGCCGGTAGCGGGGCGGGAGCAGAAGAAGAGTAAATGGTCACCCATTGGGCGAGGGCAAGGTAAGAAACGCGAAACTACCGCCAACCCTGCGGCGGTTGGGAAGACCGCTGCGCCCAGACCTCGTAAAGGAGGGGGAGGCATTCGTAATGGGGTGGCTGCAGCTCGAAAGGGAGCGGGTGGAGCGGCGGCCTCTATTCGTAAAGGAACGGGTGGAGCGGGGGCTGCGCCTCGAAAAGGAGCGGCCGTCCCTCGTAAAGGACCGACTGCAGCGGCGGCCTCACTCAAGCAAACCCCCGATGCGCGCCCCGGGATCTGGGCGATAGTACTGTCGCGAACTTTCATTAAAGGCGTGCTCGTAACACTGGCGATAGTTGTGGTTATTGCCGGTGGCTACAACATATACCGCGCGTTTAACTCCGCGCTGGTGTCACTGCGGACCAAACCCGCACACGTTGGTGTAGGTGGTGTCGCGCCGCCGATCGTCGCATGTAACCTGAAAGACTTGAACCTCGAATTCGTCGGCCCACCGACCAGTATTAAACCTAATACGCCGTGGAGCTCGACGCTGCGTGTCACCAATCAAGGTAACGCCCACTGCACCTACGACGGGTCGTTAAAGAGCCTGTATGTCAACGTAAAGAGCGGTGACGTGCCTACCGCCACTTTGGACGGGTGCTACGCCGAGACTGAGGACTTGCCTCTGCTTTTTTCGCCCGGGCAAAAATGGGAAACCACCTTGGGGTGGAACGGCACGCACACTTCTGACTGCACTTCAGGTAAATATGCCGAACCAGGGACCTACGTGATAACACTCATGGCGAACGGGGAACCCACGGAGACCAGTGTGGTGCTTACCGTCGTGGACGACACTCCGACACCTACCCCCACGCCCGCCCCCACAACCGAGTGAGCACTGCCCGAACCAGCATGACGCTTGCCAGCCTGGAACAAACCCCGCCCCCACAACCGAGTGAGTACTGCCAACCGCGGTAACGTCCTCGTAATCTAGAGGAACAGGGGAGGGAAGGTTCGAACCCAAACTCTCGCGAAGCAAGCGCGAAGTCGGATGCTACCAGCCGACACTTTCGGGGGAAGCCGCGCGCTGCTGACGCTTCAACGACTCGCGGATCAAGGCCGCACGGTAGGGGCCCACGCCCTCGACCGCCTGCAGATCCTCGGTACTGGCCTGGCGCAAGGCGGCCAACGTCGTCCACTTGCGGGAAAGCTCTTCAATAATCGACCACGGCAGGCGCGGCACCATCGTCAGCGCCCGCACCCCGCGCGGGGCGACAATCCGATCCAAATCGGAAGTATCCACCGCCGTGTGGCCAACCACCGTAGCGATCGTAGCCAAGTTAACCAAAGACTCCCCGTCCAGGTTGCACAAGGCTTCCTCAGCCTGCTCAATCCGCTCCAAGGAACGAATGTAATCATGGATGACAAGGGAACGCTCCGAGGCTGAACCACGCACCAAGTCATCAAGCTGCAACGCCAGCAAGCGACCCTCGGTGCCGAGTTCCTCCAAGTATCCCGCGATCTCCGAATGGATGCGCCGGATCATCTCCATGCGTTGCAAAACCGTGGCAACATCACGCAAAGTCACGTTCTCTCGCTGTTCCAAAATAGTCAGGGTAGACAGGTCCTCTTCCAAGCGCTGAGAGTAGCGATCTAGCGTATCGAGCGCCAAGTTCGCGCGTGAAAGCAGGGTTTCCGGCTCATCCAGAGTCTTGCGTAGACCGCCGACGAAAACGCGGATAACTCGCATCGAAGCGGAAAGGGAAATAACCGGAGTGCCCGTTTGGCGCGCCATGCGTTCGGCAGTGCGGTGACGCATACCGGATTCAGAAGTGGCAACCGCCGAATCGGGAATCAACTGCACGTTAGCGCGGCGAATACGAGTGAGGTCGGAAGAAATGATTACCGCGCCATCCATCTTCGCTAACTCGCGCAGCCGCGCACCGGTGAACTCGACATCAAGTTCGAACCCACCCGAACACAAGTCTTTAACGCTGTCGTCATAGCCAAGCACAATCAGGGCACCGGTGTGCCCATGGTGGATGCGTTTGAGCCCATCACGCAGCTCACTGCCGGGGGCAAGGGCTTTCAACGCGCGGCGCATATTCTGAGCATCTGCACTCATGATTAGGTTCTTTCTGCCTTAGATAATCATTTCTTCTATTGTCTCAATAACTGCACGTTTTGTCAGTGGCAGCGGGGTGATATTAACAAGGGTTCACGGCTATTGGCGAGCGAGGCACGTTGGCTAACTTGCCGGGGCAGGGCGCGTTGGGTACTCGGCTGGGGCGGGGCGCGTCGAGTACTCTGCCGGGGCGAGGCGCGTTGGCTAACTTGCGGCGGGAGCCTGCGCCACCCGCACCGCGCTCGCTAAGTTCGACACCGGGAAAATCTGCAACCCATCCACAGCTTTCACCTGCTGAGAACCAGCCGCCGGAATCACCGCAGCAGTGAAACCCAGCCGAGCGGCCTCCACCAAACGGCGCTGCACCCCGGTGGTAGCGCGTAGCTCCCCAGTTAAACCAACTTCCCCGCACGCCACTAAACCATCACGCAGCGGCCGATTCGCCTGAGCTGAAAGCAACGCCAAAGCCACCGCCAGATCTGCCGCAGGCTCCCCCGTGCGAGCCCCACCCACAGTCGAAACATACACATCCGAACTGGACACATCCACACCCAAACGCGCCTGAATCACCGCCAGCATCATCGCCACCCGCGAATGATCCACACCCGAAGTCGTCCGACGCGGGCTACCCGCATTAGTGCGAGCCACCAGTGCCTGCACCTCTGTCGGCATGGGGCGGCGCCCCTCCAAAGTCACCGTCACGCAAGTACCGGGAGTAGGTTCACTGGACTCGGAAAGGAACAAACCAGAAGGGTCCGCCAACCCCACAATCCCCGTGTCAGTAAGGTCAAAACAACCCACTTCATCGGTCGCCCCGTAGCGGTTCTTCACCGCCCGCAATAAACGCAACCGCGCGTGGCGCTCACCCTCAAACTGGCACACCACGTCCACCAAATGCTCCAGCACCCGCGGACCAGCAATATTGCCATCCTTAGTCACGTGGCCAACTAAAATCACCGGCAAATTTAGTTCTTTCGCCAAAGCGATAAGCCGCGCCGCCACCGCCCGCACCTGCGTGACACCACCAGCACTACCATCAACGTCACCGGCAGCAATCGTCTGGATAGAATCAACAATCAACAAACTCGGCTGATGGGTAGAAACCAGGGAAGCCACCGCCTCCCACTGCGGCTGCGCCGCCAACAACAAAGCATCATCGATCGCACCGATACGTTCAGCGCGTAACTTAATCTGCGACGTAGATTCCTCACCCGAAACGTAAAGCACCGGACCGTCCTCGCGAGAACGCGAATCCGCCGCCGCCTTCGCCGCCACATCCAATAGCAACGTCGACTTACCGACCCCGGGTTCTCCCGCTAACAAGATCACCGCGCCCGGCACCAAACCACCACCCAGCACCCGGTCGAGCTCACCCACACCCGTGGGACGAGCGCGGGCGACCTCGGCGCTAACTTGCGAAATCGGCTTCGCATCCGACTGCACCGACGGCGCAATCGGAGCGATCCGACCAGACGAGGACGAGGGGACCGAGAACTCCGACATGGTGCCCCACTGCCCGCACTCGCGGCACTGACCCATCCACTTCGGGGCCGACCAACCACACTCCGAACACAGGAAAGTCACCTGAGGTTTCTTCGCCACGCCCACTCCTTTCAGTGCCGCAACGGCAACGTTAGGTGAAATCTTGCAATTACCTACATCCTCTCACGCCCCACAGACACCCCCATCCCCAAGCACGTCAACGGCGAGGTTTTGGGTCTCGGGGGAAGGGGCAAACGCACCGATGACGTGCTTGCGGGGCACTATAATGGCGGGCATGCGAAGGCTCACTCCCAGTCATAACCTCACCCAAACCCAGATTCAACAACACCTGCGTTGGAGGGAAATAAACCCCTGGCAGCAGTTCTTCCTCAGCCTGCTGCTCCTAATAGGAGCCGAAGCACTCAGCTTCGCCCCACACGACATCATCACCACCATCTACCGCGACCAAGGCGCACCCGCCCTGCTAGCAGACAGTTCCTTGGTGGTCGGTCTACTAATAGGTGCCATTGTCAGCTACCTGGGGTTCATAGGCATCATCCGCTGGCGCGCAAAACGCCCCGCCTGGGAACTATCCACTAACGGTGCCCTGCGGGAACTATCTATCGGACTGTTAATCGGCGCGCTCGCCGTCAGCGCTCCCATACTGGTGCTGTGGGCGCTCGGCATGTACCACGTAACCGGTGTGCGCTTGAACTTCGACATCATAATGTCCCTAGCCATCGGGATCGGCGCCGGCTTCACTGAGGAAATCTTCCTCAGAGGCTTCGTGCTACGCCTAACCGAACGCTCCATGGGAACCATCGCAGCCCTACTATTTTCCAGCCTCATCTTCGGCCTAGGACACATCGGGAACACAGACGTGACAGTGTGGGGAGCGATCGCCATCGGAGTGGAAGCAGGAATCCTCCTTGGAGCTGCCTACCTGCTTACTCGGCGCCTGTGGTTGGCAATCGGAATCCACGCCGCCTGGAACGCGGTACAAGGAGGCCTGTGGTCCTCGGCGGTTTCCGGCACCGGGCAGCGACAAGGACTGCTGGTGGCTAGCTTCGACGGACCTGACTGGCTAACCGGCGGCGCCATGGGGATCGAAGGGGCTGTGCTCGCGTTGGTAAGTTGCCTGGCAGTCGCCAGCTGGATGCTGGTGCGGATGCACCAAGAAAAACTCTTCGTCGCACCGTCGAACTGGCCGTGGCGTTGGCGGCAAGCCCAGCCGTTCCGCACCCTCGACAGCACCACCGAATAACGCTGCATTACAAGGCGAGGGTGGGCACGTCCTCGTAACGCCACCGGCAGGGGCGGCCGAGACAACGGGAAAGCAACGGGGATTTACGGGCGGTTCGCGAAATGCTCCAACAAAGTGCCATCGCCCGAAACGATGATGATGTCCTCACGGTCGATGCGAGTATCCGCACCCGCATACTCGAAACCACGGCCAGGCTCCAGGATTCCGAGGACGTTAACACCGTATTTAGCGCGAATATCGGACTCCGCCAAAGTGAAGCCCTGGACCTCCTTCGGCGGGCGCATCTTCATGATTGCGAACCCCTGCTTGTCCATCTCGATGTAGTCCAACATGCGCCCCGAAACCAAGTGGGCGGTACGCTGGCCGGCGTCGAACTCGGGGTAAACCACGTGGTGAGCGCCGATACGACGCAGGATACGACCATGTTCACGGGAGGTCGCCTTCGCCCAAATGGAAGGCATCTCCAAGTCCACCAGGTTCGCGGTAATCAACACCGACGCCTCCAGTGACGAGCCCACGCCAACCACGGCGGAAGAAAAATCACGCGCCCCCAGCTGCTCTAAGGCCTCCACGTTCGCGGCGTCGGCTTCCACCAGTGGAACGCGCCCAGCGAACTGCTGGACCTTCACCGGGTCTTTTTCAACCGCCATGATCTCGCGGCCCAGCCGGTCCAGAGTGGCGGCGACCGCGGAACCGAAGCGGCCCAGACCGATCACCAAGGTACCGCTCGATTGTTGCCAATCAGATTCGGCCACGTGTTACCTCCTGTGAAAAAACACTACTTGTTTAGTTTCGCATAAACCTTGGAACTTCGGGAACAAGCGGGTGGTTTCGCCACCGTGAGGGTTTAGGCCAGTTTCGGGTCTGGATTTGGTCTAACTGCTCACGGTGGATGTGCGGCGGGGTCTGGGCGGGCCCGGGTGGGGTGGTGGTGTGTGCTGGTTGAGGTGGTGGTTTCGCCACTGTGAGGGTTTAGGCCAGTTTCGGGTCTGGATTTGGTCTAACTGCTCACGGTGAATGTTCCGCGGGGTCCGGGTGGGGTGGTGGTGTGTGCGGGTTGGGGTGTGGTTTCGCCACTGTGAGTGTTTAGGCCGTTTTTGGGCCGGATTTTGGTCTAACTGCTCACGGTGGATGTGGGGCAGGGCATGAGGTGGATGTTCGGTGGGACCCGAGTGGGGTGGTGGTGCGTGCGGGGTGGGGTGTGGGTTCGCGACTGTGAGGGTTTAGGCCAGTTTCGGGTCTGGATTTGGCTTAACTGCTCACGGTGGATGTAGGGCAGGGAGCAGGGGCGGGGAGGTATATGGTGGGTGCCCGGCGGATTCTGGCTGTCGTTGCAACACCTGTTAGGTGGTGAGTAGTTGTTGCA